>CAZYUD010000089.1:0-1038 GCA_964650505.1 uncultured Hydrogenophaga sp. | reverse complement strand
CCTCGTCGGGAACAGGCGATGGGGGATCCTCGCCGGTTTCATTCGCAAGCTCGGCAAAGGCCTGGTCCTGCGACAGGAACACCTTGCCCGAGAGCTCTTCGAGGAAATGGCTCCGCTTGAGCCGATCCATCACCGGCCCCTTCACTTCGGAAAGGTGCAGGCGGATGCCGCCGTCAGCGAGCCGGTGGTTGATCGCTTCGAGGCTTTCGAGCCCTGAAGCATCGATCGCGTTCACCGCGCTTGCCATCAGCACCACGTGGCGCAGATCGGGCCGCTCGGCGACCTGTTCGAGGACATATTCCTCCAGCCAGCGGGCGTTGAGATAGGTCAGGCTTTCATCCACGCGGATGGTCAGCAGGTGCGGCAGGGTCAGCACAGTGTGGCGCTCGACATTGCGGAAATGCCCGGTCCCCGGCACCCGCCCGACGATAGCCGCGTGCGGCCGGCTGGCGCGCCACAGGTAAAGCAGCAGTCCCACAGCCACACCGGCGATCACCCCCAACTCTACGCCCGCCAGCAATGTCACGCCGATGGTGGCGGCATGGGCGGCGAAATCGGCCCTGGAATAGGCCCACAGCAGGCGCGGGGTCTTGAAATCGACAAGGCTCAGCACCGCAACGATGATGGTGGCCGCCAGCGTCGCGTTGGGCAGGTTGAAGAGCAGCGGGGTGAGAAACAGGCTGGCGAGCGCGATGCCGATGGCGGTGAAGGCCCCCGCCGCCGGGGTCTGCGCGCCGGCGTCGAAATTCACGACCGAGCGCGCAAAGCCGCCCGTCACCGGATAGCCGCCCGACAGCGCCGATGCGATGTTCGACGCGCCCAGCCCGATCAGTTCCTGATCCGGCGAAATCCGCTGGCGGCGCTTGGCGGCCAGCGTCTGGGCGACCGAGACGCTCTCGACGAAACCGATCACCGAGATCAGCAGCGCGGGCACCCACAGTGCCTCGATCAGCGCAAGGTCGGTGGAAGGCAAGGCAAAGGGTGGCAGGCCCTGCGGGATCGCGCCGACAATCGACACGCCGCGATCCTGCAATCCGA
>CAZYUD010000088.1:0-1083 GCA_964650505.1 uncultured Hydrogenophaga sp. | reverse complement strand
GTCCGACGAGGGCGTGGTTGAGCGTTGGGGTGAGACACCCACTTGGCAGTTCTTCTCGGGCCAAGCGTACTTTGAACACCACCGCCCCTGCGACGCCACCACCCTGGTCAAGTTCCGCCAGCTGCTGGGCGAGGAAGGCGTGGAGGAGTTGTTGGCGCAGACCATCAACGTGGCGGTGGATCTCAAACTGATCAAGCCGCAAGAACTCTCCCGCGTGATCGTCGACAGCACGGTGCAGCACAAGGCGATTGCCCACCCCACCGACAGCCGTCTGCTGGAGATCGCCCGCGCCAAGCTGGTGGATGCGGCCAAAGGCGTGGGCATTGCGCTCAAGCAAACGCATGCCAAAGAAGGGACCCAGCTCAGCCGCAAGGCGGGCCGCTACGCCCACGCGCGCCAGTTCAAGCGCATGAAGCACGCGATCAAACGCCAGCGCACCATCGTCGGCCGGCTGCAGCACGAGATCGAGCGCAAGGCCAGCGCCATCGGGGCGGCGGTGCAAGCGGCCTTGGGCGATGCGTTGAACAAGGCCAAACGCATCTGGGCCCAAAGCGCTGGACGCAAGGCGGTGGACGGGCAGCGCAAGCTCTACGCCTGGCACGCGCCCGAGGTGGACTGCATCAGCAAGGGCAAGGCCCGAACGCCTTACGAGTTCGGTGTGAAGGTGGGCATCGCCAGCACGCTCAAAGGCAACTTGATCGTGGGCGCCAAATCCTTTCACGGCAACCCCTACGACGGCCATACCTTGCACGAACAACTGGAGCAGGCCTCGATCCTGATGCAGGACAGCGCGGTCAAACCGACAACGGCGTTTGTGGATCTGGGCTACCGGGGCGTGGATGCAGACAACCCGGATGTGCACATCGTGCACCGGGGCAAGGCCAAGCGGATCAGCGAGCAGGAGCGAGAGCTGCTCAAGCGGCGCCAGGCGATTGAGCCGATCATCGGGCACCTCAAGAGCGACAACCGCATGCAGCGCTGCCACCTCAAAGGAGAGATCGGCGACCGGCTGCATGCGGTGCTGTGCGCGACGGGCTACAACATCCGCTGGCTGCTGCGCATGATCGCCAAGAAGGGGGTGAC
>CAZYUD010000087.1:0-1129 GCA_964650505.1 uncultured Hydrogenophaga sp. | reverse complement strand
ACGGGCACGACCCGTATGCCTACCTCAAGGATGTGCTCACGCGGCTGCCCACGCAAAGGGCCAGCCGGATTGAAGAGCTCTTGCCGCACCACTGGAAACCTGTCGACGCCTGATCATCGGTCTCAGTCGACCTGGGTTTGCCGGACGCTTACGTTCGTTCAGCATCGTCACCCCTGACGGTTCAAAGAGGCTAGCAGCCACCTGCTTCGGTTTGCGATGAAATGAGAAAATCCAACAATATCAAACACTTAACCTCCTCCCACCACCCATTTCCCGGGTTCGCGTGAAATAAGTCTTGACCAAATTCGGTTGGCTTCGGTACCATCAGCTGCAATACGGCCGACGCCTCTGCACTCTGTGTACGCGTCGGTTTTCATTTGTGCCGCCGGTTCTGCGGTCAAAAAGCCCATGTTTCCCATCCTGGGACGGCGCCCAAGTCGTTCAATGACACGGTTTGGTTCTGCACATCGGGAAACCCGTTCTCAAGCAAGTCTTTGACCCGCTGTCCCCACCTTGAATTGGGGCAGATGACTTGGAGAAGGTGCTGCATCAGACAGAAGTAGAAGAACGGGCGCCCACTGTTCAAGCCAGCAGGCCACGACTTGGGTGCGGGTGACCATTCCAGCACGTTGATGTTCCACAGCCGGCTGTGGTGCGCCGAGACGTTACGAATGAAGTTCAGGCTCCGAAGCCACTTGCCAAAGGTCTGACCGTCTGGCGCGCCGTACAGAGCAGCCACCGCTTGCTGATCGGTAAACTGCATGCCCGCAAACAGCTTTGACATCAGGCCGAAGTCCCACACCTCAATGGCGGCCCAGATGGGCAAGCGACCATAGACCTGTAGGTGGTGCGAAACGAAAGGCTCCCGACGAGCTCGGTTGACCAGTGACTGGTACTTGTCGAGCCAAACCTGATGTGGTGTCTTGCCTGCATCTGGGCCGCTAGCGATTCGCTTCTTGGTGAAGTTGCCATGTAAGCAAGAAGGATCTTCATGGGCACGGGCGCTCTTGCTTCCCAACAAGTGAGCAATGTCCACACGCACAGATGTCTCAATACGCTCCAGCGCATCAAGCGCCAGAAGTGGTTCCGCTTGTCTGAACAGTTTTACCCCAAGAGATAAAGAGACAGC
>CAZYUD010000086.1:0-1136 GCA_964650505.1 uncultured Hydrogenophaga sp. | reverse complement strand
CGCCGCTCATCGTGGGCATCGGCAACCGCATCAGCTTCGGTCCCTTCCAATGGGGCCAAACCCAGTCGATCATGTTCATCGCGGCGTACCTCGCGTTCTTCCCCCTCTCCGTCGGGGCGCTTCGCGGACTGCAGGCAGCCACCCCGACCCAACTGGAGCTCATGCGCTCCTACGCCGCTACTCCCCGAGCCACGCTCTGGAAGTTGCGCTTTCCCGCCTCGGTGCCCTACCTGGTCCCCGCACTCAAGGTCTCCGCGGCTGCCGCCGTCGTCGGCACCGTCGTCGCCCAGATCTCCACGGGTGACCGGGGCGGCGTTGGCCGCCTCATCATCGAGTACGCCCGCGAGGCGTCCTCGCAGCCCGCCAAGGTCTACGTCGCCGTTATCGGCGCCGTCATCGTCGGCCTGATCGCCGCGGGACTCGTCGCCCTGCTTGACCTGTACCTCACGCGCAACCTGCCGAAGGAGAGACTCACGTGAGCGAGCTCGCTGTCCATGCCGAGGGCGTCTGGAAGATCTTCAACGAAGGGGCGACCAACGAGGTCACGGCCCTGTCCGACGTCAGCATCGACGTCCGCAAGGGCGAGTTCGTCTCCCTGATCGGGCCGTCGGGCTGCGGCAAGAGCACGCTGCTTCGCGTTATCGCCGATCTCATCCCCGCCACGCGCGGCGCCGTGACCGTCGCTGGCGTCACTCCGCAGCAGGCACGCGAGCAGCACCGGTACGGCATGGCCTTCCAGCAGGCAGCCCTGCTCGACTGGCGCACGGTATGCCGCAACGTCGAGTTGCCACTCGAACTCGCCGGCTGGGATAAGGCAAAGCGCAAGGGCCGGGCGCTCGAGCTCCTCGACATGGTGCAGTTGCACGACTTCGTGGACCATCGACCCTGGGAACTCTCCGGCGGTATGCAGCAGCGCGTCGCCATCGCGCGCTCGCTCGCAACCGACCCCGAGATCCTGCTCATGGACGAGCCCTTCGGCGCCCTCGACGAAATGACCCGCGAGCGGATGCAAAACGAGCTCCTGCGCATCGCCAAGGAGACGGGTACGTCGGTCATCTTCGTCACCCACTCCATCCCGGAGGCGGTCTACCTGTCCAATCGCGTCGTCGTCATGTCCCCCCGGCCGGGCCGCATCA
>CAZYUD010000085.1:0-1167 GCA_964650505.1 uncultured Hydrogenophaga sp. | reverse complement strand
CGGACCTGCAGGATCCCTCGACCCGCGAGAGACTGAGGCCATGGAACGGCTCTGCCTGGTGACCGGCGCGACGGGGTACGTCGGTGGCCGCCTTGTGCCGCGCCTGCTTGACGCGGGCTTGCGCGTGCGGGTCCTGGTCCGCAATCCCGAGCGCATCCGCGACCTGCCCTGGGCCGACCAGGTCCAGGTCGCCGTGGGCGACGGCGGCGACCCGGCGGCCATCTCCGCGGCCCTCGAAGGAGTCGATGTCGCCTACTACCTCCTCCACTCCATCCAGCAGGGATCGGCGCTGGAGAGCGAGGAGGCACGCGTTGCCCGGACCTTCGCTGAGGCAGCGCGCGCCCAGCATGTCGGGCGCATTGTCTATCTGGGTGGACTCGCACCCGAGACGCCCGTCGACAAGATGAGCCGCCACATGCGTTCGCGCTCTCAAGTAGGTGAGATCCTCCGCTCGTCGGGCGTGCCCACGTGCGAGTTGCGCGCCGCAGTCGTGATCGGCTCCGGCTCGGCCTCCTTCGAGATGTTGCGCTATCTCACCGAGCGACTGCCCGCCATGATCACGCCACGCTGGGTCCGCCAGCGCACCCAGCCGATCGCGATCCGCGACGTGCTCCGCTATCTCGTCAAGGCCGCCGACCTCCCGCCCGAGGTCAACCGCGCCTTCGACATCGGCGGACCCGAGGTGATGACCTACCAGGACATGATGCAGCGCTACGCCGCCGTCGCCGGCCTGCCCAAGCGGCTCATCCTCCCGATCAACCTTCTCTCGCCCGGGCTATCGAGCCACTGGGTCGGCCTGGTCACGCCGGTCCCGCGCCGACTCGCGCGCCCGCTCGTCGAGTCGCTCCGGCATCCCGCCGTGTGCGGCGAGCACGACATCTCGCGCTACATCCCCGATCCCCCCGAGGGCCTGCTCCCCTTCGACACCGCTGTTGAGCTCGCTCTCGCGCGCGTGCGCGATGCCGACGTGACCACGCGCTGGTCAGACGCCTCCACGCCCGGCGCACCGAGCGATCCGCTCCCGTCTGATCCTGAGTGGTCGGGTGGCTCCCTCTATACCGATGTGCGCGTCGTCGACTGCACCGCGAGCCCAGAGACGCTGTGGCACGCGGTCGAGGGCATCGGCGGCGAGCACGGCTACTACTCCGCCACTTTCCTGTGGCAGGT
>CAZYUD010000084.1:0-1184 GCA_964650505.1 uncultured Hydrogenophaga sp. | reverse complement strand
CGTTGACGCTGAAAACGCCCAACGCCGCCATCGTGTTGTAGAACGCCGACCGACCAGCAGCGTCAGCACGCAACGCCCCGCGAACGTCGAACTCGGCGAACGTCTCGTCATCGGTCAGGAGGTCGCGGGTGATAGCACTCTCGAATCGCCGCAGCCACGGCATCAACCCGTTCTGCACGTAGTCGAGCGATTGCTGCTCAATGTTACTGAACGACGAACGCGAGAGGTCGCCCACCAGATGCGGCGGCACGCCATAGATGCGGCATACCTCCTCGACCTGAAAGCGGCGACTCTCAAGGAACTGGCTCTCTTGGTTGTTGCCGCCGAGCTCGTTGATTTTCAGCCCGCCCTGCAAGACCGCCGTTCGCTGACTTCGTGACGGGCCGCGATGCGCCCTCTCCCACTGGTTCCGCGTGTTCTCTGCCGCCTCGGGCGAAAGCATCTGATCGGTGGACAGGATGACTCCCGGTCTGGCACCATTCCCGAAGAAACTCGCACCGTGAATCTCGCACGCCCGTGCCAGCCCGATGGCATCCGCTGCAATCTCGACCGGCACCAACCCGTTCACGCCGTCATCCGACAGCCACCGCAACGCCATGATGGCGTCCTGCGAATAGACCGTGCTCGAGCCCTTGTCCTCGCGGTACGTGTATCGCAGCCGCCCGTTCTCAAGCCTCTCGGTTTTCATTCGAGAAGGGTGCAGCGGAATCAGCTGTTGCGTCGGGCCTGCCCCACGAATCTCGCAGTACGCGTTGCCATGCAAGAGCAGATGGAGCATCAGCGTCTCACGCCACTCGTAGCTCGTCTGCCAATCATTCGGCGTGGTGTGCAGCACCCGATAGAGCGGCACATCGCGGGCGAGTTCCTTGCCGCCACCCGGGAGCCGGCGGTAGAGATGCAACGGCAGCCCTGCCACCGATGCCGAGAGCACCCGTACACAGGCGAGCACGACCGTCGCCCGCAGGGCACTCTCCGCGTCGATCCGCACGCCAGACGGGTTGCGGCCGCTGGATGCCCAGCCGCCAGACTCGTAATCCCAGTTGCGGGAGTCGCCTTCAGGGAGCCAGAGGATGCGGTTGGAGTTGGCAATCATAGGATGAGGATGGAGGGCTCGACGGCTGCACCCTTCACCTCTTGCGACGCGTGAACGCCGAGAGCCATGACCAGGGCGACGATGCCGTCTA
>CAZYUD010000083.1:0-1185 GCA_964650505.1 uncultured Hydrogenophaga sp. | reverse complement strand
GCAGTTACTCGGCCGTGCGCCGCATGGTCGCCGGTATCCGCGCCGCGTTGCCGCCAGAAGTCACCTGCCGCCTGGAGTTCGCCCCGGGCGAGGCCGCCCAGGTGGATTTTGGTGCCGGTCCCATCCTGCTGCACCCCGATGGCAAGCCCCGGCGCACTTGGGCCTTCGTGATGACCCTGGCGCACAGCCGCCACCAGTACCTGGAGTTCGTCTGGGACCAGACCGCGGCCACCTGGCTGGGCTGCCACCGCCGAGCCTTCGAGTGGTTCGCTGGCGTGCCCGAGCGCGTCGTCATAGACAACGCCAAGTGCGCCATCACCCGAGCTTGCGCCCAGGACCCGGTCGTGCAGCGGGCGTATGCCGAGTGCGCCGAAGGCTACGGCTTCAAGATCGACCCGTGCCCGCCGCACGACCCCCAGAAGAAGGGCATCGTCGAAGCTGGCGTCAAGTACGTCAAGGGCAACTTCCTGCCGCTGCGCGAGTTCCGTGACCTCGCCGACCTCAACGCCCAGGCCAAGGCGTGGGTGATGCAGACGGCCGGCCAGCGCATCCACGGCACCACGCGCCAGCCACCCCTGGCGCTGTTTGCCCTGGAGCAGCCCCTCTTGAAGCCGCTGCCGGCCATCGCGCCGGACCTGGGCACCTGGCACCGGGTGAGTGTGCACAAGGACTGCCATGTGCAACTTGAGCGCATCTTGTACTCGGCCCCCTTCGCGCTGGTGGGCAAGACACTGTGGCTGCGCGCCACCGACGCAGCCGTGGCCCTGTACGAGGACTACCGGCATGTGGCCACGCACCCCCGCGGGCAACGCCCCGGCCAGCGTGTCACGAGCAAGGCGCACCTACCGCCCGAAGCCCAGGCCTTCTTCGCCAAGGACCGCCAGTGGTGCGCCAGCCAGGCGGCTGAAGTCGGCCCCCTGTGCCGAACGCTCATCGAACGGCTGTTGGCAGACAACATTCTGGAGCGGCTGCGTGCCGCCCAGGGCGTGCTGGGGCTGCTCAAACCCTACGGTGCCAAGCGGCTGGAGGCCGCCTGCGCGCGCGCCCTGGCGCACGACTCGCCGCACTACCGCACCGTCAAGACCATCTTGAGCACCAAGGCGGATTTGCAGGGCGCTCCAACGAACAGCCACACCCCAGCAGCCTATGCCGGTGCCAACCGCTTCACACGGGCGGCAGCAGAAC
>CAZYUD010000082.1:0-1211 GCA_964650505.1 uncultured Hydrogenophaga sp. | reverse complement strand
CAGGCGCTGAACGCCTACGGGCCGGGGCGGTTGACGGAGTATGATACGGGGAATGCGATTTTTTCTGGAACAGCCCTTTACACTTGGGGAGGTAATGACGCGGGGCAGCTTGGAAGCCAATCCACGACTCCTCGGTCATCTCCGGTACAAGTTGGTTCTTTAACAACATGGCTACAGATAGGCGCAACAAAGCGGCATGGCATCGCCATCAAAACCGACGGCACTCTTTGGACTTGGGGCTACAACAACTTTGGCCAGCTTGGCAACGGCACAACCATTGCTAGATCTAGCCCTGTGCAAGTTGGGGCTTTAACGACGTGGTATGCAATTTCCTCTGGAGGAGACTACCACAATGTTTCTACCAAAACAGACGGCACCCTTTGGACTTGGGGCTACAACGCTAGGGGCATGTTAGGAGACAACACAACGGTTGACAAATCCAGCCCTGTTCAAATTGGCGCGCTTACAAACTGGGACAAAGTTGCGGCAGGCTCGTTTAATAGCGCTTCCGTCAAAACCGATGGCACCCTTTGGTGCTGGGGCTATGGCGATTTTTTTGGTACTGTTGGCGACGGACAGACTGTTAACCGCTCTAGCCCTGTTCAAATCGGGTCTCTTACAAATTGGGCGCAACCCTCCGTAGGTCGCAGGTTTTGTGTTGCGGTCAAGACCGACAGTACTCTTTGGGCGTGGGGAAGAAATGCAGATGGCCAGTTTGGTGACAACACTGTTGTTAATAAATCTAGCCCTGTCCAGATCGGAGCCCTCACCGATTGGGCTCAAGTTGACGCCGGAGATAGCACTTGTGCCGCTGTAAAGACCGACGGCACTCTTTGGGCGTGGGGCTCTAATGCTGCGGGTCAGGTTGGTGATGGGACAACCGTAAAGAGATCCAGCCCTGTCCAGATCGGTGCCCTCACAAACTGGTCTCGCGTTTCTATGGGGCAGCAGCCGTTCGCTCTCGCTGTAAAAACCGACGGCACACTGTGGGCGTGGGGCGATAATTCGGTCGGATGTTTGGGGGACGGCACTGTTGCCAGCAAGTCCAGTCCTGTTCAGATTGGCGGGCTTACGAATTGGTATCAAGCCGAGGCGGGGAATACCAACTTTTCCGTCGCCCTGCTAGGAGTAGTCTAGAATGCCGAACTTCTCTGGGGTATGGGATCTAAAGGATCAGGTGCAGGCCATCGCTGCGGGGCGGTGGACGGGAG
>CAZYUD010000081.1:0-1245 GCA_964650505.1 uncultured Hydrogenophaga sp. | reverse complement strand
CGCAGCCCTCGACAACATGGTTCGACAAGCCGAAGAACACGGCTTGTACGACTGACGCGTGCACGGAACATCGCAATACGGGCAAGTACTCTTGCTGCGCGAAAGAGGTACCCATGAGACATGCTCGGATTCGCACCTTGGCAGGCACAGTGGTGGTTGGCGCAGTACTGACGATTGCGGGGTGTGGATCCTCGGGAGATGACAGCGCGAATGGCGGCACTGGTGGCGAGCAGGCGGCGGGTGGGCCGCAGTCTCAGCAGTGCGAGTTGCCCAACGACCTCGCGCGACGAAACGATGTGCCAATCGGTGTGCTGATGCCGGCGGGATCGCTGCAACGCCAGTCGTACACGTCCGGCGCCGAAGTGGCTGCAGCAGGACTCAACGCCGTGTCGTTGGGATTCGAGTTCTACTTCACTGCAGCCGGCGACATCGTGTTCGACTTCAACGGCAATGGCGACGACAATGCAAAGGAACGTTGGAAGAACTCCCTGCGGTGCTCGGTAATCGACGCGAAACAAGCCGGACTCGTCGTGGCAGTGTGGGGACAATTCGTGGAAGCCGGACGCCGCGGTGAACCCGGCGAAGTTGCACCAGCAGTGCAAACCAAGGTGCTCGATGGTGCACTCGCCCTCATGCCCGAGGTGGGCATGCTGCTGGAAGAACTCCAGGTGGAATACTGGGCGCCGGTATCCGAGCTGGAACGATTCGCTGGCGTGGCGAACCACAATACGTACTTCCCCCGATTCGTTGATGCCGGACGACCGCACTTCACCGGAACCATGTACGTACAACCCAACATCCTGCAGCGTGACGGCTTCGTCGTGCAGAACATCGAACCCGACCTCGGTGGCGTGGACGCTCTCGGCATCTCGTGGATTTCGTACGAATGCGAGGACGACAAGCTGCCGCCTGGAATCTCGCTTTCATCAGCCGACTTCTACGTTGACGCTGCAGCCGCACAAGGCATCACTCGCGTGTACATCAGCGAGCTTGGTGCCACACAAGCCACCGATGCATCGGCGCGACCCTGCCTCGAGAAACTGATCGACAACTGGAACGGCGCCGAGAATGGCGTGTTCCTTCTCGACATGCCGACCGACTTCCCGAATGGCGCCACGATCAAAGGATCGTGGCAGGAAGAGGTGCTGCAAGCCCTCCGCGGTTAACGGAGGGTCCTGCTCCGCGGTTAACGCTTCAGGTCGAAGCGGTCGAGTTCCATCACCTTGACCCACGCCGACACGAAGT
>CAZYUD010000080.1:0-1289 GCA_964650505.1 uncultured Hydrogenophaga sp. | reverse complement strand
ACCTGCCAATGACATGAGTTCCGCCGACTCGGTTCCGCTGGCAAGGGGCAGTCGCAGCGTGAACGTCGAGCCGACACCGAGCTCGGACCAGACGGCGACGTCTCCGCCGTGGTTCTCGCAGACATGCTTGACGATCGACAGGCCGAGCCCCGTGCCACCCGTCGCGCGGCTGCGCGCCGGATCAGCTCGATAGAAGCGCTCGAAGATCCGATCCTGATCGTGCGAGGCGATGCCGATCCCCTGGTCCTTGACGTCGATCTCGACCATGCCCGAGTCGGTGCGCGCGGCGACGGCGACGCGGGTCTCGTCGGGCGAATAGGTCACGGCATTGCTCACGAGATTGCGCAGGGCCGTGAGCACCTGCTGGCGGTCGCCCACCATCTCAGCGCCGGGAGCGCCCATGACGACGAGCTCGATGCCGCGCGCATCCGCGAAGGGCCGGACCTCGTCAACGGCCTGCACGATGACCGGATCGATCTCGAAGACCGCGGCGCGTGCTAGCGGATCGTCGCCCTGCAGTCGCGAGAGCTCGATGATGTCGTTGATGAGCGAAGACAGTCGCGAGGACTCGACGATCATGCGCTGAGCGAAGCGCTGCACACTCTCGGTGTCATCTGCCGAGCTGAGAATCGCCTCGGCCAGCAGGGCGAGGGCGCCGACGGGCGTCTTCAGCTCATGACTGACGTTCGCCACGAAGTCACGGCGCACAGCGTCGACGCGTCGCTCCTCGGCGAGGTCCTCCACGAGCACGACGTAGGTGCCATTGGACAGGCCCGCGACTGTGGCCCGAAGGTCGAGCATGCCGCGCCCAAGAGGAGGTCGGCGTACCCGGATCTCGCGGTCCTGGGGCACCCCGCGCTCGGCGCAGGCGTGGATCAATTCGTGCACAGCGGACACCGCCAGAGCATCGCGGCGAACGAGGCCGAGGGCCTCCGCCCGAGGGGTCGTGCGCAGCACATTGCCGTCGGCGTCGACCACCACGGAGGCCATCGGCAAGATCGCCAGGAGCCCGGCCACCTCCTCGGACACGGCACGGCCCGACCCGGGGGTGAATTCCGCGGGGCGCGATGCGCGGGCGGGTCGGCCGACCATGGGGCCACGATAGGGGCCACGCCCCGCGTCGCACCCGGGGCGCAGGGCCCCCGCGCCAGGATTGTCCGACCGTTCATCCCCCTGGGCCCGGCGTTCACCTTCCCGTCACTATCGATTCACGTACGCTCACCACTATGGGCGGTCAGGAGGTGCGTGATGCGTGAGGCGTTCACGGCAGAGCTCGATGCCATCAGCGA
>CAZYUD010000079.1:0-1344 GCA_964650505.1 uncultured Hydrogenophaga sp. | reverse complement strand
TGGACGGCGCTATCGGCCCATAGTTCCCGGTACACCCGCCGTTCGCGGGGACCCTGACGCCCGATCCCTGCGTAATCGGTGCCGCAAACGCGGTCAACGCTCGACCAACCCCTCCCTCCGGAACTGCGGGATTCCTCGACCCGCGGGAGACTGGGGCCATGGATCGGCTCTGCCTGGTGACCGGCGCGACAGGGTACGTCGGTGGCCGCCTTGTGCCGCGCCTGCTCGACGCGGGCTTGCGCGTGCGAGTCCTGGTGCGCAATCCCGAGCGGATCCGGGATCTGCCCTGGGCCGGACAGGTCGAAGTCGCCGTGGGCGACGGCGGCGACCCGGCGGCTATCTCCGCGGCACTCGAGGGAGTCGATGTCGCGTACTACCTCCTCCACTCCATCCAGCAGGGATCGGCGCTGGAGACCGAGGAGGCACGCGTCGCCCGCACCTTCGCCGAGGCAGCTGGCGCCCAGCATGTCGGGCGCATCGTCTATCTCGGTGGACTCGCCCCCGAAACACCCGTCGACAAGATGAGCCGCCACATGCGTTCGCGCTCTCAGGTCGGCGAGATTCTCCGCTCGTCGGGCGTGCCCACGTGCGAGTTGCGCGCAGCAGTCGTCATCGGCTCGGGATCGGCCTCCTTCGAGATGTTGCGCTACCTCACCGAGCGACTGCCCGCCATGATCACGCCACGCTGGGTCCGGCAAAAGACCCAGCCGATCGCCATCCGCGACGTGCTCCGCTACCTCGTGCTGGCCGCGGACCTCCCACCCGAGGTCAACCGCGCCTTCGACATCGGCGGACCCGAGGTGATGACCTACCAGGACATGATGCAGCGCTACGCCGCCGTCGCCGGCCTGCCCAAGCGGCTCATCCTCCCGATCAACCTTCTCTCGCCCGGGCTATCGAGCCACTGGGTCGGCCTGGTCACGCCGGTCCCGCGCCGACTGGCGCGCCCACTCGTCGAGTCGCTTCGCCATCCCGCCGTGTGCGGCGAGCATGACATTTCGCGCTACATCCCGGATCCCCCCGAGGGCCTGCTGCCCTTCGACACCGCGGTCGAGCTCGCACTCGCGCGTGTGCGCGATGCCGACGTCACCACGCGCTGGTCCGACGCCTCCACGCCCGGCGCACCGAGTGATCCCCTCCCGTCCGATCCCGAGTGGTCGGGCGGCACTCTCTACACCGATGTGCGCGTCGTCGACTGCACCGTGAGCCCGGAGACGCTGTGGCATGCAGTCGAGGGCATCGGCGGCGAGCACGGCTACTACTCCGCCACCTTCCTCTGGCAGGTGCGCGGCTTCCTCGACCGCCTCGTCGGTGGCGTCGGCCTGCGCCGAGGACGCCGCGACC
>CAZYUD010000078.1:0-1356 GCA_964650505.1 uncultured Hydrogenophaga sp. | reverse complement strand
GTGGCGTCCGCCTCGGGCCTGCACTTCAGGTCGTACTTGTTGATCTTCTCAATGAGGGTGGTGCGCTGAACACTCAGCAGCCGGGCGGTCTTCGACACATTTCCATCGGCCTGCTCCAAGGCCTGCTCAATCAAGGCGCGCTCGATGTCCGTGAGCCGTTTCTTCAAGGGCACGCCATCCAGAACCACCAGCGGTGTTCCTTGTGCCAATGAGATGAGGTCTTCCACCGGGTTGTAATCGCCCGGGGCCACCAGTGGGCGAGCAGGGCTCGCCACAATGGGCTCTGCTGGCGCAGTGATGCCCAGCAGGGCGTCTTGCTCGTCGACCGCGGACGCTGCGGCCGCGCGGGCGGCTGAGGGAGCTGCTGCTGGCGCCGACCGGGGCACTGAAATGTCTTGCACGCCCGGTGCATTGCGCAGGCCTTTGGGCAGCATCTCGCGGGGAATGTCCCCCAGGCAGACCTTTCGGCCTGCAAACAAGGCGCTGAATCGGGCCATCAGATTGGAGAGTTCACGAATGTTCCCCGGCCATTGGTAGCCCATGAGGGCCTCGATGAGGGCAGGGGTGGGCTCAATGGGGGGCAGGCCCTTGCTGGCATGCAGCTTCGAGAAGTGGCGCATCAGGGCGGGGATGTCCTCTCGGCGCTCCCGCAAGGGGGGCGTGGTGAGCGGCAGTACATTGAGCCGGTAATAGAGGTCTTCCCGGAACCGGCCAGCCTCCACCTCGTGCTCGAGGTCTTTGTGGGTGGCCGCTACCACCCGGACATCCACTTTGATCGGCTTGCCACCGCCCACGGGCTCGACCACCCGCTCTTGGATGGCCCGCAGCAGCTTGACCTGCATGTCCAGGGCCAGGTCGCCGATTTCGTCCAAGAAGAGGGTGCCGCCGTGGGCGAGCTCGAAGCGGCCGACCCGGTCGGCCACCGCACCGGTGAAAGAACCGCGTTTGTGGCCAAAGAGTTCGCTCTCAATGAGTTCCCGGGGAATGGCCCCGCAGTTCACGGGCACCAGGTTCTTCTCGGCGCGCGGCGAGCAGTCGTGCAGGGACTTGGCCACCAGTTCCTTTCCGGTGCCACTTTCCCCAATAATCAACACGGTGGCGTCGGAGTGCGCCACCGATTCGATCAGTCGCTTGAGGCTTAAAGTCGGCGGGCTGCTGCCGATGATGCTATTGAGTGCGTTCAAAAGTCTGTGGTGGCTAAAGCCCTCGAGATTGGGGTCGAAACTAAGCCATAGGCATGATACTAGGGAAGCCAACACCATGAAGCGTCATCTGATTCAAATCCTCATTCCATCGGCCGCCATGGCCTTGTCGGCCTGCGTGGCCATGCCGGTCGAGAAAAAGGCCACTGCGGTC
>CAZYUD010000077.1:0-1462 GCA_964650505.1 uncultured Hydrogenophaga sp. | reverse complement strand
TCATGATGGACCAGATGGGTGAGGTGGAGTACGCACCCGGTGAGCCCAAGGGCACCCCGTGGCATCCGCACCGTGGCTTCGAGACCGTCACGTACATCATCGATGGGATCTTCGAGCACGCCGACTCCCACGGCGGCGGAGGCGTGATCACCAACGGCGACACCCAGTGGATGACCGCGGGGGCAGGCATCCTGCACATCGAGAAGCCACCGGAGCACCTCGTCGTCAGCGGCGGGCTCTTCCACGGTCTGCAACTCTGGGTCAATCTGCCCAGCAAGCTCAAGATGGCCGAGCCGCGCTACCAGGACCTGCGCTCCGGCCAGGTCGGCCTGGCCACCTCCCCCGATGGCGGTGCACTCCTGCGCATCATCTCCGGGGAGATCGCCGGCGTGCAGGGTCCGGGCGAGACCTACACCCCCGCGACACTCATCCACGCCACCATCGCCCCCGGCGCCGAGGTCACGCTCCCGTGGCGCCAGGACTACAACGCCCTCGTCTACGCCCTCTCCGGTGACGGCCAGGTCGGCTCCGGCACGGGTCGGCGCTCGCTGAAGTCCGGCCAGACCGCTGTCTTCGGCTCCGGCGACACGATCACCATCGCGGCCGACCCGGTGCAGGAGTCGCGCCTCGGTGGCTTCGATGTCTTCATCCTCGGCGGCCAGCCCATCCGCGAGCCTGTCGCGGCGTACGGACCCTTCGTCATGAACACCAAGGCCGAGCTCATGCAGGCATTCGAGGACTACCAGGCCGGTCGCCTCGGCTCCATCCCTGCAGCGCATGGAGCGGTCAACGCGAGCACACCCGACGCATAATGCGACCCATCCCGCGTTTGTCATCCTCCCCCGCGCTTCCTGCCCCCCGGAGCGCGGCGTGAGATGACAAAACCGACTGGGGCGCTCGTCCACGATGCGAAGGACGCGGAGGTCAGTGGCTTCCGCGTGCGTCGCGCATTGCCGCGGCGCGGCCTGCGCACCGTGGGCGCCTGGTGCTTCGCCGACCACATGGGGCCTGAGGTCGTCACCGAGACCTCCGGACTCGACGTCGGTCCGCACCCCCACATCGGGCTGCAGACCGTCACCTGGCTCATCGACGGCGCGGTCCTCCACACCGACTCCCTCGGCTCGGAGCAGCTCATCCGCCCCGGTCAGCTCAATCTCATGACGGCGGGCCGTGGCATCGCCCACGCCGAGGAGTCGGTGCGCGCCACGGGCACCCTGCACGGCGTCCAACTGTGGATCGCGCAGCCGTCCGTCACCCGCGATGGTCCGTCCGACTTCGCTCACCACGCGCATCTGCCTCGGATCGATGTCGGTCCCGGCACCGCGACGGTCTTCATCGGGGAGTACGCCGGGGCCGCGAGCACTGCCCGCACCGACACCGAGCTCGTCGGAGTGGAGGCAGACCTGAGCGCAGGCACATCGCGCTGGCCGCTGCGGCCGGACTTCGAGTACGCCGTCTACGT
>CAZYUD010000076.1:0-1476 GCA_964650505.1 uncultured Hydrogenophaga sp. | reverse complement strand
TTGTGGTGGCCCTGAGCCCGGCACAGACCGACGGAGAAGTCCTGAGCGTGACAGCAGAAGACGCAGGCGGAGAGAGCGCCCCTGTGGTGGTGAGCGCGCCGGACACCACGGCAGCGGCAGAGCCCAGCGACCTGGTGGTCAACAACAGCGGCAGCGAACTCAGCGGCCAAGGTGAGCCTGGCGCGGTGGTGACGGTCAAAGACCCGCAAGGTCAGGTGATCGGCAGCGCCACCGTGGGCACCGATGGCAACTTCACCGTGGCCCTGAGCCCGGCACAGACCGACGGAGAAGTCCTGAGCGTCACAGCGGAAGATGCTGGCGGAGAGAGCGCCCCTGTGGTGGTGAGCGCGCCGGACACCACGGCAGCGGCGGCCCCGAGCGACCTGGTGGTCAACAACAGCGGCAGCGAACTCAGCGGCCAAGGTGAGCCTGGTTCAACTGTGACCGTCAAAGACCCGCAAGGCCAAGTGATCGGCAGCGCCACCGTGGGCGTGGACGGCCGCTTTGTGGTGGCCCTGAGCCCGGCACAGACCGACGGAGAAGTCCTGAGCGTCACAGCGGCAGACGCAGGCGGAGAGAGCGCGCCGGTGAGCGCCACTGCGCCCGACACCACAGCAGCAGCGGCCCCGAGCGACCTGGCGGTGAATCCCGATGGCACCCAGCTGAGCGGCCAGGGTGAGCCTGGTTCAACCGTGACCGTCAAAGACCCGCAAGGTCAGGTGATCGGCAGCGCCACCGTGGGCGTGGACGGCCGCTTTGTGGTGGCCCTGAGCCCAGCACAGACCGACGGAGAAGTCCTGAGCGTGACAGCGGAAGACGCTGGCGGAGAGAGCGCCCCTGTGGTGGTGAGCGCGCCGGACACCACGGCAGCGGCAGAGCCCAGCGACCTGGTGGTCAACAACAACGGCAGCGAACTCAGCGGCCAGGGTGAGCCTGGCGCGGTGGTGACGGTCAAAGACCCGCAAGGCCAAGTGATCGGCAGCGCCACCGTGGGCGTGGACGGCCGCTTTGTGGTGGCCCTGAGCCCAGCACAGACCGACGGAGAAGTCCTGAGCGTGACAGCGGAAGACGCTGGCGGCACAAGCGCGCCGGTGAGCGCCACTGCGCCCGACACCACGGCAGCGGCGGCCCCGAGCGACCTGGCGGTGAATCCCGATGGCACCCAGCTGAGCGGCCAGGGTGAGCCTGGTTCAACCGTGACCGTCAAAGACCCGCAAGGTCAGGTGATCGGCAGCGCCACCGTGGGCGTGGACGGCCGCTTTGTGGTGGCCCTGAGCCCGGCACAGACCGACGGAGAAGTCCTGAGCGTCACAGCGGAAGATGCTGGCGGAGAGAGCGCCCCTGTGGTGGTGAGCGCGCCGGACACCACGGCAGCGGCGGCCCCGAGCGACCTGGTGGTCAACAACAGCGGCAGCGAACTCAGCGGCCAGGGTGAGCCTGGCGCGGTGGTGACGGTCAAAGACCCGCAAGGCCAAG
>CAZYUD010000075.1:0-1488 GCA_964650505.1 uncultured Hydrogenophaga sp. | reverse complement strand
GGCCATGCTCGGCTGCGGCATCGATGATCTGCTGAATGCGATGCACGTGCGAGGCGAACGACGCGACGATGACGCGGCCTCGCGCCCGATCGAAGACCTTGTCGAGGACGGGGGCGATATCGCGCTCGCTCGGGATGAATCCGGGCACCTCCGCATTGGTCGAGTCGACGAGGAAGAGGTCGACTCCCTCATCACCGAGCCGGGCGAAGCCGTTGAGGTCCGTGACGCGACCATCGAGGGGAAGCTGATCCATCTTGAAGTCGCCGGTGTGCAGCACCAGACCCGCGGGAGTGCGGATAGCGACGGCGAGGGCGTCGGGGATGGAGTGATTGACCGCGAGGAACTCCAGATCGAAGGGACCGACCGTAATGCGCTCACCCTCTCGAACGACGTGGACGTCCGGCTTGATACGTGCCTCGCGGAGCTTGGCCTCGACGAAGGCCAGGGTCAGCCGGGATCCATAGAGGGGGATGTCGGAGCGCTGGCGCAGGAGGAAGGGCAGCGCTCCGATGTGATCCTCGTGCCCGTGGGTGAGCACGATCGCGTCGACATCATCGAGTCGATCCTCGATGGAGGAGAAGTCGGGCAGGATGAGATCGATGCCGGGCTGGGACTCCTCGGGGAAGAGCACCCCGCAGTCGACGATAAGCAGGCGACCGGCGAACTCGAACACCGTCATGTTGCGCCCGATCTCGCCAAGGCCGCCGAGCGCGACGACGCGCAGTGCGCCCTCCGGCAGGGGCGGGGGCGTGGGCAATTCCGGATGCGCGTGGCTCATGACAGATCCACCCCGCCCTCGCGCAGATCGCGTTCCAACTGCTCCATCTGGTCGGCCGTCGCATCCACGAGCGGAGAGCGCACCGGGCCAGCAGGCAGGCCCTGCAGGCTGAGTGCCGCTTTGGTGAGAATCACGCCCTGGGTCCGGAAGATGCCGGTGTAGACCGGCAGCAGCGCGCGATTGGCGGCGATCGCTGCGCACACATCGCCAGAGTGGAAGGCCTCCGCCATCGCGCGGATGCGATCCGCGACCAGGTGGCCGACGACGGAGATGAAGCCATTGGCTCCGAGGGCGAGCAGCGGAAGGTTCAGGATGTCATCGCCGGAGTACCACCCGAGGTCGCAGCGCGCCATGGCCCACTGCGCGGCCTCCAGGTCTCCCTTGGCGTCCTTGTTGGCCACGATCCGCGGATGCTCGGCCAACCGCACGAGGGTCTCTACTTCGATGGCGACACCGGTGCGCTTCGGGATGTCGTAGGTGACCACGGGTAGGTCGGTTGCGTCCGCCACGGTGCGGAAGTGGTGAAGGAGCCCCGCCTGAGGGGGGCGGCTGTAGTAAGGGGTCACGACGAGCAGACCGTCGGCTCCGGCGCCCGCCGCCTGCCGGGCCAGGTGCACGGAGTGCGCCGTGTCGTACGTGCCCACCCCGGCGATGACGCGCGCTCGATCACCCACGGCCTCCTTGACCGCGCGAATGACCGCGACCTTCTC
>CAZYUD010000074.1:0-1498 GCA_964650505.1 uncultured Hydrogenophaga sp. | reverse complement strand
CAGCGTTTCGATGAGTTGCGCAACGAGCAGAAGAACCTCGGCAAGCAGATCGGTCCTTTGCAGGGTCAGTTGAAAAAAGCCGACGACGACGCCAAACCCGCGCTTCAACAGCAGGTCGATGAACTCATGTCCGCCGCCAGCGACCTTGCTGCCAAAGTCAAGGAAGCCGAACATGCAGCCGACGAGGCCGCTGAGCGCAACATCGCCCTGTGGTTGGAAGTTTCCAATCTCGTCAACCTCGATTCACCCGTAGGTGGCGAGGAGGACTTCCGTGTTCTCGAGACTGTTGGCACCCCGCGCAATTTCGCAGCGGAGGGTTTCAAGCCCAAAGACCACTTGGAGATCGGTGAAGCAATCAAGGCGATCGACGTCGAGCGCGGCGCGAAGGTCTCCGGTTCACGTTTCTTCTATCTCACTGGGCCGGGCGCGGAGCTTGAGTTCGCGCTGCTCAATCTGGCGATGGAGCACGCGCGCCGGCACGGGCTTATTCCGGTGATCACCCCCGCGCTCGTGCTGCCCAGCGCGATGGAGGGCACCGGTTTCCTCGGCCAGGCCGCGGAGAACGTGTACCGAATCGAATCCGATGACATGTATCTCGTGGGCACCAGTGAAGTTCCGCTCGCCGCGTTCCACTCGGACGAAATCATCGACGCCGATGAACTCCCCTTGCGTTACGCCGGCTGGTCGAGTTGCTTCCGACGCGAAGCCGGCTCCTACGGCAAGGACACCCGCGGCATCATCCGCGTGCACCAGTTCGACAAGGTCGAGATGTTCGTGTTCTGCGAACCGGACAAGGTCGAGGAGGAACACGCAAACCTGCTCGCCTGGGAGAAGGAATTCGTCGACGCTCTCGAGATTCCTTATCGCGTCATCGACGTCGCCACCGGCGACCTCGGCTCCAGCGCCGCCCGCAAGTTCGACATCGAAGCCTGGATCCCCACTCAGGACGCCTACCGCGAAATCACCAGCACCTCGAACACCACCGAGTTCCAAGCACGTCGCCTGAAGATCCGCATGCGCAAGGACGGCAACACCGCGCCGCTGGCAACGCTGAACGGAACGCTGTGCGCGATGCCGCGCATCATCGTCGCGCTGCTGGAGAACCACCAGCAATCCGACGGCAGCGTGAGCATCCCCGTCGCGCTTCGCCCCTATCTCGGAGGTCGAGTCACCCTGTGAGCACTGCCCACATTCCCCACAACAACATCCCCCACATCGACGACGGCCTGCCCATCGATTGGACTCCGCAACTCATCGCGTTGGACATCGACGACACCCTCACCGTGCACCTCGGTGAGATGAAGCCGCGCGTGATCGAGGCGATCGGTGCAGTCCAGGCCAAGGGGATCGACGTAGTCCTGGCCACCGGCCGCGCCTTCGACACCACCAGCCCGGTTGCTCGTGAAGCCGGTATCGACGGCTACGTGGTGTGCAGCAACGGTGCGATCCTCGGTGACGTTGCGAAGAACAAGATCGTGGAGGCCGTCACCTTCGACGC
>CAZYUD010000073.1:0-1548 GCA_964650505.1 uncultured Hydrogenophaga sp. | reverse complement strand
ATTCGAGGGGGGAGGGGAGGGCGCGGAGTCCCAAGCCGCAACGGGGGGGCCGGATGGGGTAGGGTGACGAGTCTGGGAAATTCCCAGACTGGCCCTAAAACGTGGGAATAGTGAAAGAAATGTTGACACCAAGCCCGCGCCATGTTCTACTTGAATCGTGCCGGTTACAGAGGATTCCCCGATGGCCGCGCACGTGGAGTAATAGCATGAGCAAACGTAACACCATCGCGGCCGCCGTCGCGAACACAACTATCGTCAACGCCAAGAACGTGGGCGCACTCGCATTCGCCGCGTCACAAGGCGGCAAGGTCGCCGCCGATCAAGCCCGGACATTGTGGGGTGCAGACTGGCCGACACTTAAGCCTAAGTCAGTCGAACGTCAGGAATTCAACGCGGGAGTCTTAGCCGCGTGGCTAGACAAGAACCGCGACCGCATTCCCATCGCTGTCCGCAAAATGGGCGAGTATCACCTTGCCGTCGAGGGCGAGACCGTCGCAGAGGGAACCGGCACGTCGCTAACTCCGGAGTTCGTCATGGGCTATCAGGGCAACGCGTTGACCAAACTGAAGCGGGACAACCCGACACTTGGCGCACTAGTCGACACTCAGAAAACCAAATATCAGGCGGTCTACGCCGACGCGTGGCGCAACATGGCCGAATCGTACGCCCGGCTACTCAAGGATGAGGCGGGCGAGTCTGGCAAAAAGGCGGCTAGTCACCTCAAGCCCTTCGGCGACCGATTGCCTACCTATGTCGAACGTATCGTCACGGCCAATAAAGCGGCGTTTGAACGTGGTGACACGTCGTCATACTCGCCCGACGTGATGGACAAGGCGGCCGCCGCCTTTGCCAAGGTGCTCAAGGATAGCCTGAGCAAGTAACACACCACGTTACACGAGCCTCGGTAGCCGAAAGGTTACCGAGGCTTTTTTGCGCCCGGTGGGCGCAGTGATACCAGTTCCATATGTGTGCGCGCGCATGGGCGCGGCCGAACCACGTTGCAACGTGAGTCTGGGAAATTCCCAGACTGGCGAGATAAAAAGTTGCGATAAATTAAGATTCTCGCCATCGGCCGAATTTGTCCAACCGGCCTCGGGTACCGAGGCTACCTGAACGGTTTTCGCCGGTCAAGCAAAAAGTTTGTTCCAACTCTGTCCCGTTTTGTTCCAACTTGTTCCAACAACTTGGAACAAGATTTTGCCTTGTGAATCAAGCATTTACGAGGTCTGTTCCATTTGTTCCAAGTTTTTTGAGGTAGGCAGGGAGGGACTCGGAACAAAACCGGTTCGACCGAGGAGGTCGCGCAGTGTGTAAAACTTCAATTCCAAAAAGGGGAACCACACCCCTATTTTCAAAAACATGGAACAAATGGAACAACTACTACTTACTAACATATATATCTATCTTCTTCTTCTTACAAATCAATCACTTACCGCACTTATCCACAGCCTCCTTCACCCGATCCTGTTGTTATTAGTCAAGTTTCAAATTTGGAACAACATGGAACAAGTGGAACAAACTTGGAACAACTACAAAACCCGCCGCTCA
>CAZYUD010000072.1:0-1677 GCA_964650505.1 uncultured Hydrogenophaga sp. | reverse complement strand
TTCAATACTCAACAGAAGTTTCAACTCCTGCAGCGCATGGGGTATCGTGGTCCTGCATCTGATGCACAGATGGATCAATTCATTGCAGCTAACCCTGCAGCCTCTGCTAGATTTGGTAAACTCAGCCGTGCTGCTACTAAGCGTATGGGTATGGCTAAGGGTGGTGTAGTCAAAGGCTATCAAGAGGGTGGCCTTCAGACCAATCCTCAATTTACAGCTAATGTCGCAGCCCTGCAACAGACGGGTGCTCAGCAGCCTATTGCTGCTCCTGTATCTATGATCCAGCCTGAGGCTGCACAATTTATTCCGTCTGATGCTGGCATGACTGTGCCTCAGGCACCCTTTGCTGAAGCTGCTACTATGCAGCAAGCAGAGCAAGCCATGATGCCTGTTATGACTCCTGCTTCGCTTATGCAGGCTGCTACGGCTACTCCTGCTGTAACTCAGGCTATGGCTGGTGTTGCTCCTGCTACAGGACAAGTATCACAGCAGGCTCAAGTGCAAGCTGCACAACAGGCTGAAACATCTGTGTCTCAACTTCAGGCCGCACAAGGCCAAGCACACATGATGAACAATCCTGTGCAGCGTGAGATTCAAGCGGGTGAATTGATTACTGGTGCTGCTGATGCTGCAAAGGCTGCTCAGTTTGTAGAGCAGGTTCAAGCTGCAGAGGCTACTCCTACAAAGCAGGCTACCGTTCAAGGTCAACTTGAAGGGCTGATGCAGCAGTTTGAAGGTGGTGCAACTCCTGCTTGGGCTGCGGGTGCCATGCGTAATGCTATGGCTACACTCTCTGCTCGTGGCCTTGGTGCATCTTCTCTTGCAGGACAAGCTGTCATTCAGGCTGCTATGGAGTCTGCGCTTCCTATTGCACAGATTGATGCTCAGACCCGTGCTTCCTTTGAGTCTCAGAACCTGAGTAACAGGCAACAGGTTGCCATGTTTGCTGCACAACAGCGTGCTGCATTCATGCAGATGGAGTTTGATCAAGGCTTCCAAGCCCGTGTTCAGAATGCTGCTCGTATTGCTGATGTAGCCAATATGAACTTCACTGCTGAACAACAAGTGGCACTTGAGAATAGCCGTGCTGCTAACACCATGAACCTTGCCAATCTCGGAAATAGGCAGGCTATGGTTATGGCTGAGGCTGCAGCCCTGTCTAACCTTGACATGGCTAATCTTAATAATCGCCAACAGGCTGCAGTACAGAACGCTCAGAACTTCCTGCAGATGGATATGGCTAATCTGTCCAATGAGCAGCAGACTGCACTGTTCCGTGCTCAGCAGACTGCTCAGGCACTTTTTACAGATCAGGCTGCAGAGAATGCTTCGCGTCAGTTCAATGCTACAAGTGAAAACCAGACGAAGCAGTTCTTTGCATCTCTGTCTTCGCAAGTGTCGCAGTTCAATGCTGCTCAGCGTAACGCTATTGATCAGTATAACATTGATCAGGTCAACAGCCTTCGTAGGTTCAACTCTGAGATACAGCAGCAGCGTGACCTGTTTAACGCACAGAATGGTCTTGTGATTGCACAGGCTAATGCTCAATGGCGGCAGAACCTGACTACGCTTAACACTGCAGCACAGAACGAGTCTAACAGGCAGTTTGCTCAGGTGCTTAACAATATGTCTCAGACTACGCTTGACCAGATTTGGCAGCGTGAGAGGGATATTATG
>CAZYUD010000071.1:0-2046 GCA_964650505.1 uncultured Hydrogenophaga sp. | reverse complement strand
CGCCTTCTGGCGTGGCTTCAAACACCACTGCTTCGCTGGCAGATGCTTCTGCAGCCTCGGCCGCTTCCGTGGCCGGCACAACGGCGTCCACCGATCCGACCGAAACCATCACTTCGTCGGTGTTTTCCGAGGTCGGCTCGGCCGAAGCCTCGACAGGCGCAGGCTGCTCTTCGATCAACGGGGCTGTTTCTGGCACCACTGCAGCGGGCACCTCAACGGGATGCTCTGGGGCAGCTTGTGTTGGGGCGAGACCCGATTCGCCCGGCGCGGGCATGGGGGGGCAATTGCTGATCTCCGGCTCTGGCTCGGGTTCAGGCGCGGGCATTGGCGGGCAGTTGCTGATCTCGGCCAAGCGCACAGAGGTGCCTTCGGCTTCGCTCAGACTGGCCACACCCACTTGCGGCACAAAGCCCCCTGCACTGCCACCCACCAAGGAGCTGCCGAACACACCGCCCACATAGGCCAGCGGGCTTGCGCCCAGACCCTGTGCGGCACTGCCGGCTTCTCCCAGCACAAACGCCAGGTCTTGCTCGCTGGCGCTGCCGGTGTCGACGGCATGCTGCTCTTCGGCTGCGGCTTGGGCCAGCTGCTCTTCGTCGGCTGGCGCAGCGGTGGTTTCGGCGATCTGGGCCTCTGGCACAGCTGCTGCTTGAGCAGCACCTGTCTTGGCGCTTTTGCGCAGCATCTCGGACAGCGCCGCCACCTCGGCAGGCTGCTGCTGGCTGTGGTCATGGTTGGGCTGTTGCATAGGACACCTTTGGGTCAATGTGGAAGGGACTCTTGCCCGGTGCGTGATACACAAAAGCACCAAGACACTTACCTACATTCTGCATCAAATTGTTAATTTTATAATCAAACAAATACCAATAAATGAGATTTTTTAACTATTTATAGGCACAATTTGGTATAAAAATGATTTTTTGTGACGAGCAAAAAACGGCCCAAGCACGATAAAAAAAGCCGCTGTCTTGGCGGACAGCGGCTTTGGGCAGAGGGCGCACTGGGCGCTCAGATCACCAACTGGCTCAAGTAGCGGTGGTTTTCATCGCTGGTGGTGTTGAGCCACACGTCCACAATCTCCGCGACGCTGCCATCGGTGCGGGCAAAGCTCGCGCTCAGGCCGTAGAAGTTGCCGTTCTCGAAGCGATCGGGCGTGGCTTGTGGGGTCAACTCGATGGCGGAGATACCCAAGGCGTCCAAGCCAAACAGCTCGGCCGTGCCACTGATGCCGTCGCGGTTGGCGTCGACCCAGACTTGCACTTGCTGGAACAAATCGTCTTGCGCGTTGAACACGTTGTCGCCATTGCTGTCCAAATCGCGCAGCGCCTCAAAGCCATCGCGCGCCACCTGGCCGTTGGCCATCACGGTGTGGTCGCCAAACAGCTCAGCGCCGCTGTTGATGGTGCCGTCGCCATTGCGATCGAACACCAACAAACCGTCCACGCCATCGGTCCAGGCCACTTGGTGGGCCACACCATCGGCGTTCAGGTCGAACTCCACACCGTGCTCCAGCGTGGTGGTTTGCACACCGTTGCCGTCCAGATCCAGAACCAGCGGCGATGGTGGGCACAGTAAAGCATTGGTGTTGTTGCCTGCACGCTGGGCCAGCATGTCGCCAGCGCCGTCGACCTCTTGGCGGAAAGCCTGGTAATTGATGGTGGTAAAGGGCAAGGGATGGCTTGCAGTGCCGTACTCGGCCACAAACAACACCTGTCCCGGCTTGACCCAGACCACACCGTTGTTGTCGGGCGTCAGCTTGGTGTACACACCGTTTTGCAGCACGGCAAACTCCTGCGGCTGGTTGGGAGCGCCCCAGCCGTACCAAGACTTGACGGCCACCGCATTAATTTCGCTGCCGTCGGTATCGGTGGCGTTGCCACTGAAGCTGAAGTTCCAGCGGTGCCAGATGCGGGCACCGTTGTCGATACCTGCAATGCGACCGATATAGCTCGCGGAGTGCGACACCGTCAACACGTTGTCCACCACCGGGGTGATGGACATCTGCAGCTTGATGTCGGCCAGGGCTTCACCGCCCACACCGTCGCC
>CAZYUD010000070.1:0-2066 GCA_964650505.1 uncultured Hydrogenophaga sp. | reverse complement strand
CGATGGTAAGTCTTGGTGAGTTCTACACCGTCCTCGATGATCTTAGTTGCTTCCCGATACAGGATGATGCCGTTTTCGGTTACGGTAATTTGGTCTACGACTACTTGCTTTTCGATTGCCATTTTTAATTCCTTTCGTTAGAGTCCGTCCACGCTAGTCTGGCGGGGATAATTATGCGGTGAAGTATGTGATGGTAAATCTTATAACCGTGCTTGTAGAGATCTGGCTTGCCTGAAGAATTTCATCTGCATCATTGTTTCTAGTGTTAACTATAAATAAAGTTGTGCCACCGCCCGGGTTATTACTTCCTATTGTTATTCCCAAAGAAGTGCTTCCAGTTGCAAAATTCATATAGCTTCCACCCACACACCCAACATGAGGAAATTGAGAAGAAGCGTAACTAAAAGGCAAATTAGCAAATTCAACATTTGAAGTGCCACCAGATGCCGCAGAAAAACCAAAAAATGCTTGGAGAGTTACCATCTTTCCTATTTTTGTATACCTAGCAACAACATTGGTTGGTGTATATGTCCCGCCTGTTGCAGTAACAGTCGGTGTCCAAGTACCTTCTTCATAATCATCCAGCGTGTTTGCGTCTGAGGATGCAGACTGCGTAGCTGGAAAAGAGATGCCGTTGGATACCTGAATTACGCCACCGTTGGTATTAAAAGTATTTGTGCCAAACCCAACCTTATCCGCACTTGCATCTGCGAAGATTAGGTTAGCGTTACCGTCGCCTTCTACCCTAAAGTCCTGATTCGCACCTGTCTCGTTAAAGACAATCTCACCAGTCGTAAAGTCAGCAACCTCCACATTGTCTACTGTGACCTCAACCTTGCCTGTGCCAGCATCCGTGACTTCTACTTTGGAATCACCCGCAGATATACTAGAACCACCGCCTCCACCAGAAGCCCACGACAGCGTTCCAGAACCGTTCGTAGACAAGACTTGACCAGTCGTGCCATCAGCATTAGGTAGCGTCCAGGTGACATTGCTAGAAACTGTTGCGGGGGCTTGAAAGGCTACATAATTGCTTGAGTCCGCATCTGCAAATCTAAGGTCACTTTGAGCGTTAAGAGTTATATCTCCGCCTACAACAACAGGCCCAGCAATACTAGAAGCATCCTGGTACGCCAAATCACCAAGATACTGGTTCAAAGGAATCTGGTTTGGCGCAGAACCAATGTCCGTCTGGCTTACTACAGGGAATGCGTTTTCTGTGAATGTCGTAGCGTAAACATCTTTCCACTTTAATGCTGAAGTTCCAAGATCACGAGCATTGTCTGTAGAGGGCACTAAGTCTGTGTTAAATCTTCCCGTTGCTGTGATCGTGTCAGAAGTAGCATCGCCTAAAGTTGTGTTTCCGTTGACCGTGACATTGCCAGAAAAAATTTGATTTGCTGAAAATGTTTGAGCTTCATCAATAAAAGCAAATGTGCGGTTTCCACCTACATTGGGTACGGTAAGCGTCCTTGCTGTATTGGTAACGTAAGTGAGAGTAGCTTTGTTGGTTTGTGTGCCAAATATAACATTACCGGTAATTGTCTGATTTCCAGTAAATGTTTGGGCTGCATCTGTACGAGCAACAGTTGCACTCGTAGTCGGAAAGGTCATTGTAGTGGCATCTGTACCCGCTAAGGTCAGGTTGTTACTAATACCAAGCGTCTTACTCGCAGCAGTGAAGTTCAATGTGCCAGAGTTGCTGTTGACCGTCAGCGTTCTAGTAGAGTTGTTTACACCGGTGCCGCCATTAGCGGGAGGCACAATAGGGCCAATTGGCCCAACTAAAACATAGTCTGTTCCATCGAAAGACACTGTTGCAGACTGGTTGACTCCTATCGTTACCCCTGTACCTGCGCCTGCGCGAACCTGAACCGTATACGTAGCGTTGAGGTTTACGACGTGATATGTCCTGTTTGAAGCCGGGGCGGTAATGACGATGTTTGCCGAAGGGCCTGATGCTGGAACCAGAAGCGTTCTGTACTGAGCCGTGGTGCCTGCGATATTAGTGCCTGCTGAGTCTCCCTCTGTTGTGTCTAAAGTAACTGAAGAAGTAACGCTCAAAG
>CAZYUD010000069.1:0-2094 GCA_964650505.1 uncultured Hydrogenophaga sp. | reverse complement strand
GGGTTTCCTAGTTTTAGCTTTTGTTCGATTGGTCGGCTCGGTCTGCCCATCGTTTCAATCCCCTAGATGTAGTGGTTATAGGCTACAACAAGTACCAGATGTTGTGGTCTTTTTTTGCGACTCTGTAAAAAGAGGTGGCGCTGGGGGTTCATCTCGACTGCTTTTCTATGATTTACCCCTCCCCTCTTGAAGCCGTATAGGGGTATCGGTGGGTATGTGGCTATCGTCGATTTCCTCGCGAGCGATTGCAGTAGCGATGCGTTGGCGCGAGTTGCGAATTAACCTGACCAGGGGCTAGGTGGTCTATGTCTATGGCCTGATGTGGATCTATTTGTTTCTTGCATATGTGACAGGTCGCACCGTATTGGCGGACGTGTGCGGTGATGGCTTCTCTCTGCTTACGGTAATCCGAGTTGTATAGAAGTCTTTTCTTTTCTTGCCTTCGCGGATCTTGCGTTCGCTTGGCTTCCCGTGCCGTGTCTATCTCTGCTTGGTGTGGCGGGCAATAGCTCCCCCCGTTTTTTGAAACCCCCCCGCACTTCAAACACGGACGCGCAAACTTAGGCACTATACCCCTGGTATACGTAATCTTTGAAAGCTTTACCTACTACGTCCCAGCTAATACTCTCGGCGTATGCCCTGTTCTTTTCTTGTTCCTTTCGGAAGTCCAGCCCGCGTATCATTTGTGGCACGTCGCTTAGGTTCTCTGCAACTAGGGCAGTAGGGAATCCTCGGCTGCCTACTTTTGTGGTAATGACTGGTAGACCATAAGCCATAGCCCTAGCGTTCTTAAGGTTAGTTCCTGAGCCTTGTAGGACTAGGTTTACCATCGCATAGGCGTTTAGGAAGTATTGGTTCTTTTGTTCTTCCGTCACGACTCCTACTAGCTCTACGTTGTCTGAAGTCTTGCGGACTCCCTTGGCGCACGCTCCTAGTATCTGGATGGTGTATTCGGGTAGTTGGTTAGCTAGGTTAGCTAACTCTTGGGCTGCTCTAACGTTCGGGCCATACATAGATCCGATGAAGATTAGGTTCTTTGTTTTTCCTTCGCTCACCTTGCTAGGGATGTCCGTGCCGTTAGGGATGTAAACCATATCCTTCTCAATGCCGTAGTGCTTCTTCATAAGTAGGGCATCTACCTCGGAGCAGACTGTAACCTTCTTAGCTTTGGTTAGGGCTTCCCGCTCTAGGTTCTCTACGATCTGCTCGTCGTAGGATTGCGGCCAGCGTGAGTAGGTTAGGTAATGCTCGGCGTTGTGGCAGTCCAGGAGGAATGGAACGTCACCTACGAAGGGAACTAACCAGGGATGTTCAAGGATTATCTGGTCTGGGTTTTCTTCTTCTATCGCTCGCCATAGTTTCTTTAGGTTGTTCTTGGTAAGCGCTGGCATCCCGTCATAGGTTCTTATGCCTAGGTTAGATAACTTGCGGGCTTGCTCGACGGCTTCGGGTTCTGCGGAGATAAGTCGGTAGTTTATGTCGCCGTGTCTACCCTCCTGGTCTATACCCTCCCAGTTGAGCGCGATTACGGTAGCTTCCCCGATACGCGTCATTAGGTTATAGATCCGCTCTGCTCCGCCGAAGTGAGGCGGTATGACGTTGAACGGTGATAAGACTAGGTTCTTCATTTAGTCCCCTGTCGAGTAGAAGCCTTTGCCCTTGAAGATTACTGGTGTATGGCTATAGCTTCTAACCATTTCGGTCTTGCACTTTGGGCAGGTTGGTATTTTTAGGTTTTCGTGAATACTGGTTTTCAAGTTTTCCCTATGCGGGCAGCTTTGGCATTTGTATTCATAGGTTGGCATTAGAGCTTATAGACCGTTCCCGTGAAGTCCACGCCCTTTTCCAGGACGAACGTGGCAAGTCCTGGGACGGAATCTTCGCCCGTGACCTTCTTCCACCAGCCCGAACCGTTGTCCATAGTCGGGGCCATAATTAGGAATCGGGAAGTTCCCCTCGGCGTAGATCCGAGTTCGGTTACGCGTAGGTGGTGCCAATGCCCGTGGACTAGAACCGAAGCGTCTGCGACGGGTTGCCTTCCGAAGGCTTGACCTCGCCACCAGGTAGCCATTTGGTCAGGTCGTTTAGCCTGGT
>CAZYUD010000068.1:0-2121 GCA_964650505.1 uncultured Hydrogenophaga sp. | reverse complement strand
TGACCGCAGCAGACGCCGGTGGCGAGAGCGCGCCTGTGGTGGTGAGCGCACCCGATACCACGGCTGCGGCTGCGCCCAGCGGTTTGGTGATCAATCCCAATGGCACCCAGGTGAGTGGCCAAGGTGAGCCTGGCGCGGTGGTGACCGTCAAAGACCCGAAAGGCAATGTGATCGGTAGTGCCACGGTGGGCACGGGCGGTACGTTTAACGTGACACTTAATCCGCCGCAAGTGGACGGGGAGCGGCTGAGTGTGACCGCAGCAGACGCCGGTGGCCAAAGCGCGCCTGTGGTGGTGAGCGCACCCGATACCACGGCTGCGGCTGCGCCCAGCGGTTTGGTGATCAATCCCAATGGCACCCAGGTGAGTGGCCAAGGTGAGCCTGGCGCGGTGGTGACCGTCAAAGACCCGAAAGGCAATGTGATTGGCAGCACCACGGTGGACGCCGATGGCAGCTTCAGCCTGCCGCTGAGTCCGGCACAGACCGGCGGAGAAATCCTGAGCGTGACCGCAGAAGACGCGGGTGGCAAAAGTGCGCCAGTAACCACTATTGCCCCCGATACCACGGCGCCGAATTTGATCGTCACGCAGAGCGATAGCAACATCGCTGTGGACGGCGTGATCAACGCGGCAGAGCGCAATGTGGGGGTTGGTCTGTCGGGAACAACCGATGCGGGGCGTACAGTCACCATTGCCACCGGCACCGGTACCCCAATCACTGTGATTGCCGACGCTTCCACCGGCGAGTGGAGTGCCACCGTACCCGCAGACAACCTGCCTGCCAATGGTGATGTGATCTTCACGGTTACCAGCACTGACGCTGCAGGCAACACCGCCACCGTCACACGCACCGCCCGTGTGGACACCAGCGCGCCGAATTTGATCGTCAGGGAGAGCAACGCCGATCTCGCTGGGGACGGGGTGATTAATAAGGAAGAACGTGACGACGGGGTGGTTCTGTCGGGCGCGACAGAGGCTGGTCGCACAGTCACCATTGCCACCGGCACCGGTACCCCAATCACTGTGATTGCCGACGCTTCCACCGGCGAGTGGAGTGCCACCGTACCCGCAGACAACCTGCCTGCCAATGGTGATGTGATCTTCACGGTTACCAGCACTGACGCTGCAGGCAACACCGCCACCGTCACACGCACCGTCCGTGTGGACACCGATGACCCTACCTTCCAATGGCTCACTGGCTCCGCGGTCGTCAACCAAGCCGAAGTGGCCAGTGTGGTGCCGACCCGTATGGCGCGACAAGTCTTGCTGAGTCGCATGGCTGAGCCCGTGATGGTTGCGACAGAGGAAGCAGATCCGTCTGTCGAGGCTTCTGTGGCGTCCACTGCACACCCGCTGCAAGACGGTGTCATCAACGCCGCTGAGCGCAGCGCTGGCGTGCAGCTGTCGGGTACGACAGACCCAGGAGCAACCGTCACCATCGACACTGGGATTGGTTCACCGCTGATGACCAAGGCGGACGCCACCACTGGCGCTTGGGGCCTCACGGTGCCAGCAGGCAACCTGCCCACTAGCGGGAACGTGACGTTTATCGCGACTGTTGTCAATATCGTGGGCAACACCGCCACCTTCTCACGTACGGTCAGTGTGGATACAGAGGCCCCCGACCTGGTAGTCACCCAGAGCAACACCGACATAGCGATAGACGGTGTGATCAGCGCCGCTGAGCGCGAATCTGGGGTTTTGCTCTCGGGTACCACCGAGGCTGGGCGCGAGGTCACCATTGCCACCGGCACAGGTGTTCCAATCACGGTGATCGCCGACGCCGCTACCGGCGAGTGGAGTGCCACCGTGCCGGCGGGTAATCTACCCATCAATGGCGATGTGACCTTCAGCATCACAAGCGCAGACGCTGCGGGCAACGTTGCCACCGTCATACGCACCGCACGTGTGGACACCACGGCAGCAGCGGCCCCGAGCGACCTGGCGGTGAATCCCGATGGCACCCAGCTGAGCGGCCAGGGTGAGCCTGGCGCGGTGGTGACGGTCAAAGACCCGCAAGGCCAAGTGATCGGCAGCGCCACCGTGGGCGTGGACGGCCGCTTTGTGGTGGCCCTGAGCCCGGCACAGACCGACGGAGAAGTCCTGAGCGTGACAGCGGAAG
>CAZYUD010000067.1:0-2169 GCA_964650505.1 uncultured Hydrogenophaga sp. | reverse complement strand
GCCAAGAGGTCAGCAGCGACGGCGTGGTGCTGCTCTCCAAAGACCTGAGCACCGGCGAGAGCCTGCGCACCCAGGCGGCCCCGGTCGAATGGCAACGCACGGGGACCGAAGACACCAGCTACGTATTTGGCGACAGCGATATCGCCAGTCTGACGGCCACCACGGGCATTGGCTCCTTGAGCCACTTTACGGTCAACAAGCTGCCGGCCGATGGGGCTTTGCAATTCCGCGCTGCCAACGGGCAGTGGACGGCGGTCACGCTGGGGCAGCGCATTGAGGAGCAGGACATCACAGATGGCCGCTTGCGCTTTGTGCCCGATGCCAATGAGTCGGGCTCAGCCGCGTACAAGGTAGCCGGTGTGGGCAACCAAAAGAATGTGTACGCCGAAATCGATCTGCGGGCGGTGGGCGACAGCGATGCCATCGCCGATGTCAAGATGCAAATGGCGATCAACCCAGTGGTCGACAACGTACTTTCTTTGTCGGACTACGGGACCACCATCGGGTGGCGCAGCCTGTTTGGGGCGGCATCAAATCGTCTGCACAAATGGACCTTCTACGGCAGCGGTGCCAGGGTCGACACCGACGGCAGCGAGGTGGAACTGGTGGCCGTGCGGGCTTGGAAATCCTTGGCAGGCTCTCCCATCGCCCTGGTCAACGACAACGGCAGCTACACGCGGCTGACGCCCGACAACCAAGGGTGGGTATGGATCAAGCCCGGCCAGTCGGTCATTGTGAGTTCCGCCAGTGAAAACGTGGGTGGGGTATCTGGTATCGAATACCGGGGCGTGTTCCGTGAGCTGAATGCGCAGGGTGAAGTGCTGGCCGAGCGGAGCACAGACATCGTGCGCAAGTCCTTCTCCAACCCGTCGCCGCTGATTCTGGATCTGGATGGCAACGGTGTGCAAACCACCACGCTGGAGAACGGTGTGGAATTCGACTTGAACGCCGATGGTGTGGCCCACCAAGTGGCCTGGACCGATGGCGTGGACGGTTTGTTGGTGTTCGATCGCAATGGCGATGGCACCATCAACAGCGGCGCCGAGTTGTTTGGCGATCACACCGTGATGGCCAACGGCCAAGTGGCGCGCGATGGCTTTGCAGCGCTGCGCGATTTGGACAGCAATGGCGACAACGTGTTCAACGCCCAAGACGATTTGTTCCAACAAGTGCAAGTCTGGGTTGACGCCAACCACGACGGCGTCAGCAGTGCCGACGAACTGTTGGGTCTGGAGCAGCTGGGCATTGCGGCGATCCAGCTCAACCCAGCGTCGACACTGGAGCGTATTGAGAACGACAACCACTATGCCCTGACGTCGAGCTTCACCTGGGCCGATGGCCGCACATCGGAAGTGGTGGATGTGTGGCTCAACACCACCAGCGATGAAAACCACCGCTACTTGGTGATCTGAGCACCCAGACCGCCGTTCTGCAACAGCCGCTGTCCTTCAAGACAGCGGCTTTTTTTGTGCGCGTCCCTCTGTTCAGGCCAATCAATAGCAACAGCCATTGATTGTCATGAATAGTCATTTAGTTGTGTATTTAAGTTTTTGTTTTTGAGCAAAATGTCATGTTAAGGTACTTATAAAATTGGCTTATTAATACATAATTTGTACCCATCGGTGCCAAAGTCGCAGACCCCGCACCGGGCGAGAGTCCCTTCCACATTGACCAAAAGGTGTCCTATGCAACAGCCCAACCATGACCACAGCCAGCAGCAGCCTGCCGAGGTGGCGGCGCTGTCCGAGATGCTGCGCAAAAGCGCCAAGACAGGTGCTGCTCAAGCAGCAGCTGTGCCTGAGGCCCAGACCGCCGAAACCGCCGCTGCGCCAGCCGAAGAAGAGCAGCTGACCGCAGCCGCAGCCGAAGAGCAGCAGCATGCCACCGACACCGGCAGCGCCAGCGAGCAAGACCTGGCGTTTGTGCTGGGCGAAGCCGGCAGTGCCGCACAGGGTCTGGGCGCAAGCCCGCTGGCCTATGTGGGCGGTGTGTTCGGCAGCTCCTTGGTGGGCGGCGGTGCTGGTGGTTTTGTGCCCCAGGTGGGCCTGGGTGTGGTGGGTGGCGACAGTGGCGAAGCCGCTGCCGCCGCAGAAAACACCGACGAAGTGACGGTCTCGGTCGGATCGGTGGACGCCGTTGTGCCGGCCACGGAAGCGGCCGAGGCTGCAG
>CAZYUD010000066.1:0-2206 GCA_964650505.1 uncultured Hydrogenophaga sp. | reverse complement strand
TGAAATCACGCGCATCAACTCACGCCGCGGCGGGTGTTGTGCAGACCTTCCTTAACCCTTGGCTACTGGCGCATTAACCGCTGTTGTAGTCGATGCAGAAACCTGTGGCATTGATGAAATTTGAACGACATCATCGAAAGACAATGAAACGCTCAAGTTATAGCCAACAAGTGCGCCATAAGCACCGATATTGCCTTGTCCGGCTTGATTGGGTTGACTCATTTTGAAACTCCTTTATTGGGGTTGAATTGATAATAATCATTTACCACTGCCCTTGCCTCTTTTGTCAGAAGCCAATACACCGTTCCCAAAAAGCTTGGGGTGTGCCAGTGATTTCGATCCATAAACTTCATCATAATGCCAAAACTCATCATTAGACTGATTGCGTACGCAAACCAACTCAAAGTCACAAAAAGAATGATCCAAAAAAATAGTTTTGACATGGCAATTAATTGGTCGGCGAAAATTGGCATCAACACAAATATAAATATTGTCAATGACGGAAATAACCACAAAGTAGTTTTGGTTTTAAGCATAATAGCCATCCTTTAATTGGGTTGCTGGTCAAGCCAATAAGTAAAACCAGCGGTCATTTGCAGCGTTGCCATCCCCCAAATCCACCGCTGTGCCGTCCTTGGTTTTGAGCGCCATGCTCCGAATGCCCGCTTCTTGCAGCGTCATCATCTCGCCGTCGTCGACCACGCCGTTGCTGTTGGCATCTTTCCAGATGCGGAACTCAGCAAAGCGCTCATCTCGGCTGTCAAACGTGCCGTCCTGGTTGCTGTCAAAGACCTTGGCCAGTGCTTGCAAGTCGCTGTCTTGTTCGCTGGTCCATTCGGCAAAGGCGATCTCTTTGGCCTGGGTGACTTGACCGTCACCGTCCAAGTCGATAACCAACAGGCCGTCGTCAGCACCGGCCCACGCCGTGCGCTCTTGGTAGCTGTCAGTGTCGGCGTCAAAGAACGTCGCGCTGCTGCTCAAGGGGCGAATCTCTACGCCATCGCCGTCCAAGTCGATGACGATGGGGGCCATGTGATAGCCATCCATGCTCAGCCCATAACCGCTGCCCTCGGTCGTGTTCCCGGCAAAACCGTTGTAACCTCCGAAATCGTAAGAGCTGCCACCGCTATCTGACGTATCAACCTTGGTGGCGGCTTTTGCGCGTGCTTTTGCATCGGCCTCTGCCTTTGCTTTGGCAGCTGCCTCTGCTTTAGCAGCTGCTTCTGCTTGTTGGGCAGCAACCTGCGCTGCGTTGGTTGGCGCAGTGCTGTTCATCCCCAACCGTGGATCGTTAAAGCCCGCGCCACGGTACCCAGGGGTCGTCTGTGTCGGGGTTTTGGTATTTGAATTTTCGTAATACGGCGATCCGACGAAATTGAATTCGTGTGCGTAATTGAGGTTGGCTTTTGGATTGGGCTCCAATAGGCCAAGGCCGAAGCCATCATTTTCGAATGCAACAAACTCAAATAATGCGCCCCCAATCAACCCGGGAACTCCTCCAAATAAAGAGCCAACTGCGACACTCAAAGCCAATTTACTACCAGCTTTAGCCGAATCACTGGACTGTGCCGCTTGCGTGGCATCATAGACATTTTGTGCAGCCCCAGCAACGCCAGCACCGACCCTCACGGAGTCCCTCATCACCTCAACCGAGGGAGAGCTCATATTTACAATCCCACGGACTCCCGCACCGTTGTCATAAACAGCCAGTCCATTACCAATCACAGTCATTGTTGCTTTGCCGCTCATTTCCGATTCTCCTTGGTTGAACTTTGATTGAAAACCACCATTTCAATGTAAAAAATGAGCAGCACTGAAATAATTAAAAAAAATGCAGCGTATGAGTGGCCTCCGAAGATCGGAACCAGCGATCTTGCAAGTAGTAAATATCCCCGCCTACTTGGCCCAGACATGTCATACGGCCCATCGAAAAAGGCATGGATGGCAACAAGCGACGTTGCCATCAGCAAATAGCCATACTTATTTTTAAAATATCTATCAATTAAAGATTTCTTTGAGAAACGATTGGATTTCATATCCCACTCCTATTTAACAGGCCGTTGAAAAATCCCCCGCCGGCGCCCGTTTGGGGCGCTACGATCTGAAGCCACCCCAGAACAACGACGACGAGGACGATGAGAGGCAACCAAGACGTAAGCGTCCGGCAAACCCAGGTCGACTGAGACCGATGATCAGGCGTCGACAG
>CAZYUD010000065.1:0-2312 GCA_964650505.1 uncultured Hydrogenophaga sp. | reverse complement strand
GGGGACGATCCTCGATTACCGCGCTCGATTCAAGATGGGTTTGCCGGACGCATACGAACGAACAACAACTCGAAGATCTGTGCATCGGCTGGTTTCAGCAGAAGGTGGTGCGCGGATGATCGACCTTCATTCACTCGAAGACTTGTCGCTGTTGCGCGAATCCGTTTCGCTCGAATGCAAGCTGGCCAATGGCCGCGATGGCCAGGGCGCCTTGCCGGACGACTTCTGGCCCACCTACAGCGCCATGGCCAATGCCGAGGGCGGGCTGGTCATCCTAGGCCTGCGCGAGCGCCAGGGACGCTTTGAGCCGGCGGGCATTGCCAACGCCGAAAAGGTGCGGGCCGAGCTGTTCAACAACCTCAACAACCTCAACAACCGCCAGAAGGTCAGCGTCAATCTGTTGACCGACGCCCACCTGCGCGAGTGGGTGGTGGACGGCAAGACCTTGCTGGTGGTGGAGATTCCGCGCGCCGGGCGGCAGCAGCGCCCGGTGTACCTGACCACCAACCCCTTGGGCGGCAACACCTACCGGCGCTTGCACGAGGGCGACCGGCCGCTGGCGGACGAAGACGTCAAGCGCATGCTGGCCGAGCAGGTGGAGGACAGCCGGGACAGCCGCATCCTGCCCCGCTTTGGCCTGCAAGACCTGGACGCCGACAGCCTGAAGGCCTACCGCAACATCTTCCGCGCCGACAAGCCCGACCACCCTTGGCTGGCGCTGGACGACGAGGGTTTTCTGCGCATGCTGGGTGGCTGGCGCGATGACCGCGCCACCGGCGAAGCGGGGCTGACGGTGGCCGGGCTGCTGATGTTTGGGCAATGGCCGTCGATCAGCGAGGCGCTGCCGTTTTACTTTCTGGACTACCAAGAGCGCCCGGCGGACTACGCCAGCAGCGTGCGCTGGCTGGACCGCGTGGTGCCCGACGGCAACTGGTCGGGCAATGTGTTTGACTTTTACCGCCGGGTGGTGACGCGGCTGACGGCGGACTTGAAGGTGCCGTTTGTGCTGAAAGACGGCGTGCGGCAGGACGACACGCCCACGCACAAGGCGCTGCGCGAGGCGCTGGTGAACACGCTGGTGCACGCGGACTTCACCGGGCGCCTGTCGGTGCTGGTGGTGAAGGAGCCGGCAGGCTTCAGCTTTCGCAACCCGGGCGGCCTGCGGGTGCCGGCGGCGCTGGCCTTGCAAGGCGGCGTGAGCGACTGCCGCAACCGCACCATGCAGCAGATGTTTTTGATGATTGGGCTGGGTGAGCGGGCGGGCTCAGGCATGTCGCGCATCCTGCACGGTTGGCAGGACCTGGGGCACACGGTGCGGCTGGCGGAGCATTTCGAGCCGCAGGAGCATGCGGTGCTGGAGATGATCTGGCGTGATGAACTTGTCCCGTCAAGTTCGGGAGAAAGTTCGGGAGAAAGTTCGGGAGAAACCGCCGAGCAGATTCTGTCGCTCTTGGTGCAAGACCCGAAATTGACAGCGCCAGCCTTGGCCCAGCGCCTGGGCCTGACACCCCGAGCCATTGAAAAACAACTGGCCAAGCTCAAGGAGCAGGGCCGTCTGAGGCGGGTAGGCCCCAACAAGGGTGGCCATTGGGAAGTATTGGAGCCTTGAGATGCTGAACGAACAACAACTCGAAGACCTGTGCATCGGCTGGTTCCAAGAGACGGGCTGGCAGTTTGCCCACGGGCCCGACATGGCGCCCGAAGGCAGCCGGCCAGAGCGGGCAGACTTCTGCCAGGTGGTCCTGCGCGAGCGGCTGCTGGCGGCGCTGGCGCGCATCAACCCGCAGATTCCGCCCGCCGCGCTGGAGCAAGCGGCGCACACGCTGCAGACGGTGAGCGAGCCGCTGCTGGTGGTGCGCAACCGGGCGGTGCACCGGCTGCTGCTGGGCGGGGTGGAGGTGAGCTTTGCCAACCCTGCCGGTGAAGGCAAGAAGAGCGACCTGGTCAGCCTGATCGACTTTGCCCAGCCGTCGAACAACGAGTTTCTGGTGGTCAACCAGTTCACCGTGGCGGGCAGCAAGCAGCCGCGCCGGCCGGACCTGGTGGTGTTTGTCAATGGCCTGCCGCTGGCGGTGCTGGAGCTGAAAAACCCGTCCAACGAGCAGACTGACATTTGGGATGCGTTCAACCAGCTGCAGACCTACAAGGACGAAGCGGCCGACTTGTTCAACTGCAACGCGGCGCTGGTGATCAGCGACGGCTTCACCGCCCGGGTGGGGGCGCTCACGGCGGACGCCGAGCGCATGCTGCCCTGGCGCTGTCACCGACCGGCGTAATGGAGCCACTTCGTGATCGGCATATTGGAGCCATCC
>CAZYUD010000064.1:0-2606 GCA_964650505.1 uncultured Hydrogenophaga sp. | reverse complement strand
CGGTGATGATCCCGGCCGTCACCAACCACGACGACGCCGACATCACCGAGCTCGAAGCCTTCCGCGTCTTGACCAACAAAGAGAACGAGAAGAGCGGCGTCAAGGTCACCATGTTGGCTTTCCTGATCAAGGCCTGTGTGGCCGCGCTCAAGAAGTTCCCCGAGTTCAATAGCTCGCTCGACGGCGATGCGCTGATCTACAAGCGGTACTACCACATCGGTTTTGCCGCTGACACGCCCAACGGCCTGGTGGTGCCCGTCATCAAAGACGCCGACAAAAAGGGCGTGCTGCAGATCAGCCAAGAAATGGGTGAGCTGGCCAAGAAGGCCCGCGACGGCAAGCTCGGCCCCGCCGACATGTCGGGCGCGACCTTCACCATCTCCAGCCTGGGTGGCATCGGTGGCCGTTACTTCACGCCCATCATCAATGCGCCCGAAGTCGCCATTCTGGGCGTGTGCAAGAGCCAGATGGAACCGGTGTGGGACGGCAAGCAGTTTGTGCCGCGCCTGATGCTGCCGCTGTCGCTGACTTGGGACCACCGGGTGATCGACGGTGCTGCTGCGGCGCGCTTCAACGCGTATTTGGGTCAGATCTTGAGCGACTTCCGTCGCGTGTTGCTGTAAGGAGCGCGTGATGGCATTGCTGGATATCAAGGTTCCCGATATTGGCGACTTCGACGAGGTCGCGGTCATTGAGCTGCTGGTCAAACCAGGCGACACCGTCAAGGCCGAGCAGAGCCTCATCACGGTCGAGTCCGACAAGGCTTCGATGGAGATTCCGTCGAGCCACGCGGGCGTGGTGAAAGAGCTCAAGGTCAAGCTGGGCGACAAGGTCAGCGAAGGCTCGGTTGTTTTGGTGCTGGAAGCGGAGGGCGCGGGTTCCGCTCCCTCTCCCGCCAGCGGGCGAGGGAGCGAGACCCTTGCCCCCGCGGCCGCCAGCTTTGGCGGCGCGGTCGACATCGACTGCGACCTGCTGGTGCTGGGCGCCGGTCCCGGCGGCTACTCGGCCGCCTTCCGCGCCGCCGATCTGGGCCTCAAGGTCGTGATCGTCGAGCGCTACGCCACCTTGGGCGGCGTGTGCCTGAACGTGGGCTGCATCCCGTCCAAGGCGCTGCTGCACGTGGCCGCGGTCATGGACGAGGTCAGCCACATGGCCGATCTGGGCGTGGACTTTGGCGCGCCCAGCGTCAACATCGACAAGCTGCGCGGCCACAAAGAAAAAGTGATCGGCAAGCTCACCGGTGGCCTGGCCGCCATGGCCAAGATGCGCAAGGTGACCACGGTGCGCGGCTATGGCGCTTTTGTCGGCCCCAACCATGTGGAAGTGGAAGAGACCACCGGCACCGGCCAAGACAAAACCGGCAGCAAAAAGGTCGTGGCCTTCAAAAAGTGCATCATCGCCGCCGGTTCACAAGCGGTGCGCTTGCCTTTTATGCCCAACGACCCGCGCGTGGTCGACTCCACTGGCGCGCTAGCGCTGCAGAGTGTGCCCAAGAAGATGCTGATCGTGGGTGGCGGCATCATTGGCCTGGAAATGGGCACGGTCTACAGCACGCTGGGCGCGCGCCTGGACGTGGTGGAGATGATGGATGGCCTGATGCAAGGCGCCGACCGCGACCTGGTCAAGGTGTGGGAAAAGATGAACAAAGGCCGCTTCGACAACATCATGCTCAAGACCAAAACGGTCGGAGCCGAAGTCACGCCCGAGGGCATCAAAGTGCAGTTCGAAGGGCTGGACGGCACCAAGAGCGAAGGCACCTACGACCTCGTGCTGCAAGCCGTGGGCCGCACGCCCAACGGCAAGAAGATCGCGGCTGACAAAGCCGGCGTGGCCGTGACCGACCGTGGCTTCATCAACGTCGATATCCAGATGCGCACCAACGTGCCGCACATCTTCGCCATTGGCGACATCGTGGGCCAGCCCATGCTGGCGCACAAGGCGGTGCACGAAGCGCACGTAGCGGCGGAAGTGATTGCCGGTGAACTGCAGGGCAACAAAGAGCTGGCCGCAGCCGCCTTCAACGCCCGCGTGATCCCGAGCGTGGCCTACACCGACCCAGAGGTGGCCTGGGTGGGCCTGACCGAGGACCAAGCCAAGGCCCAGGGCATCAAGGTCAAGAAGGGCTTGTTCCCGTGGACAGCTTCGGGCCGCGCCATTGCCAACGGCCGCGACGAGGGCTTCACCAAGCTGCTGTTCGACGACAGCCCCGAGGCGCACGGCCACGGCAAGATCCTCGGCGGCGGCATGGTGGGCACCCACGCGGGCGACATGATCGGCGAGATCGCGCTGGCCATCGAAATGGGCGCAGACGCCGTGGACATCGGCAAGACCATCCACCCGCACCCCACGCTGGGCGAAAGCATCGGCATGGCGGCGGAGGTGGCGCATGGGTCGTGTACGGACCTGCCGCCGTCGAAGAGGTAAAACCTCAGCTTCTCGGAGCCCTTACACAAAGCCCGAACTGGCAACAGTTCGGGCTTTGTGCATCACGCGATCGAACAAGGCGACCACCACACACCCAAGCCCTACGTGCGCAAAGCGTTCGAGAAGTGTAAGCGGATGGCAAACCCATCTTGAATGACCTGGTCGGTCTGAGCAAGATCGTG
>CAZYUD010000063.1:0-2759 GCA_964650505.1 uncultured Hydrogenophaga sp. | reverse complement strand
CCCACGCCAGTGGCACCGCCGAGCGTGAGGCGGCGCTGACCATGCTGGAGCGCCGCCGGGGCAACAGGAACAAGCGGGCCACGGTCGGGGCCGATAAAGGCTACGACGCCAAGGCCTTCATCAAAGGCTGCCGACAACTCAAGGTCACGCCGCATGTTGCGGCCAAGGACAAGCACACGGCGGTGGACGGGCGCATCCAGCGACACGATGGCTACAAGGCCAGTCAGAAGGTGCGCAAACGCATCGAAGAGGCCTTTGGCTGGACCAAGACAGTGGGCGGTCTGGCCAAGACCAAACTCATTGGCCATGCCAAGCTCACGGGGCAGGCGCTGCTGTGCTTTGCCGCTTACAACCTGGTGCGCATGGGCAGCCTGGGCGGCTGGTGGGACGCGCATCATGCGTGAGCTGCAGGATACCTGCGCCCGAAATGGGCAAAAGGGCCTGCAATCGGGCCGAAATAGCCGTCGCAATCGCTGCCCAGATGCATCTGTGTGGCCCGCGTCTTCGAAATCAGCGGTCGCAGCACGTTCGATGAGCATTTTTTCAACGGCCTGTTAGGCGCCCAAAGAAACCTTCACAGGCCGCGTTGTCTGGTGAGCAACCCTTTCGCGACATCGACCGTGTCAGCTTCGCACTATGCATCCGATCAAGCCAGCCCGACCAGCGGTAATGGGCACCACGGTCGGAGTGAATGATCGGCTTGCTGTCACACGATTGCACCGTGTCAATGGCCGCATCGAGCATCGCATTCACCAACTCGGAGTCCGGTCTGGTACCAAGCGTCCAGCTCACCACCATGCCGTCGAAGCAGTCGATCACAGGCGAGAGGTAGACCTTTCCTGCCGGTATCTGGAACTCCGTAATGTCGGTGAGCCACTTCTCATTCGGTGTTGCCGCCCGGAAGTCACGATTGAGGAGGTTGTCTGGCGCAGGGCTGATTTCTCCGAGGTAGGACCCGTATCGACGCTTTTTGCGCACAGGAACAATCAAGCCCTCCTGCTTCATCAGACGCTGCACGACTTTTTCAGACAGGTACAACTGGCGTCTGCCGAGCGCCGCACGCATGCGCCGATAACCATAGCTGTGGTGGTTGCTATGAAACACATCGGCAGCGGCAACGCGGGCGTCAGCGTATTTGTCAGGCCTTCGCTTACGGGCGCAATGATAGAAGTAGGAACTGCGCGCCAGGCCAAGTTCGCCAAGTAGCTCTGTGAGCGAGTAGATGGGCTTCAGGGCGTCAACCAACAGGGTCTTCTCCCGATTGCTCAGGAGCTCAGGGTTGACGCCCTGGTCTTTTTTTAGCAGTTCATTGGCCTTCTTCAAGATGTCATGTTCGAGCTGAAGACGGTGAATGCTCTGTTGAAGCGCCTCGACTTGGCGCTGCAGTTCGGCAGCATCAGGCACTGGCAATGAATTGTTTTGACGTTTCATGGATGCGGGTACCTCGCGGCCGAGCAACTGGTTCTTCCAGTTGTACAGCGTAGGCCGACACACTGCCAGCTTCTGGGCAACCTCTTGTGCGCTGGTCTTTCGGGTGCAAAGCTCAATCACCGCGGCACTTTTGAGCGTGTCGCTGTGCAAAGTGTTCGGTGCCCGACCCACCATTCGGTGGCGAACTTCGGGATGCAGATCGTCAATCCACTTGGTCAGTAGCTCCCGACCGGGATATCCCAATGCCCGTATGGTCGAAGCAACGCACCTATCGTGATCAAGGTAGTACTTCACCGCCGCATGCTTCTGCTCATCAGAATACTTCGGTCCTGATCGTGAATATCCGACTCGCAGGTCCTGCCTACGCTCGTACTCACGGTGCCAGCCAATGAGGGACTTCTTGGTCGGATAGCCCAACTGGCGGATGGTGGCCCCAAGGCGCTTGCCAAGCTTGATGTAGAGCTTGACGGCTCGGATTCGGTCTTCGTAGGAATACATGAACTACCTCCAAGTAGTCCAAGTTTTTAGCAGCACCCCCAAGTGGGGAAATTTCGACCGGCGTTGACACCTTCTGACTGGCCTTGTAGCCATCGTGTCGCTGGATGCGCCCGTCCACCGCCGTGTGCTTGTCCTTGGCCGCAACATGCGGCGTGACCTTGAGTTGTCGGCAGCCTTTGATGAAGGCCTTGGCGTCGTAGCCTTTATCGGCCCCGACCGTGGCCCGCTTGTTCCTGTTGCCCCGGCGCTCCAGCATGGCCAGCGCCGCCTCACGCTCGGCGGTGCCACTGGCGTGGGTGATCTGCACGTCCACGATCAACCCGTTGCGGTTCTCCATGAGGATGTGGCCCATGTGGCACAGGCGAGACTTAGTCGTCCCTGAAGAATCCCCAGACCCCGCATAAACACTGACTTTTAGGGTGATCGCTGAGGCGCAGAACTCCCAGTTTGATATCCAATAGCGGCTGTTTTCTGGGAGTTTTGCCGTGATGTTTGCCTGCCCCGCCACCGACGATTTCTTCCGTTCGCGCATCGACCACATGATCGACCTGCGCCATCCGCTGGCGGTGTTGGCCTCGCGCATGCCCTGGCAGGAGATCGAAGCGCGGGTGGCCCAGGTCTTCTCCCGCAAAGGCCGCGCCGGTGTGGCCATGCCCGACTTGGACCTCTTCGGTGAACAAGTGCAACGTGCCGCCGTGCCCAGCAACGCCGGGCGCCCGCGCGTGCCGCTGCGCATCATGATTGCGCTGCTGTACCTCAAACACGCTTTCAACGCGTCCGACGAGGGCGTGGTTGAGCGTTGGGGTGAGACACCCACTTGGCAGTTCTTC
>CAZYUD010000062.1:0-3055 GCA_964650505.1 uncultured Hydrogenophaga sp. | reverse complement strand
CGCTCTGAGCGAGCCAGTCGAGCACAAAATTTGCGCCAATAAAGCCGGCGCCGCCTGTGACCAAAATCATGCGGCAAGTGTAAAGCCGGGCAGTCGGTACTCGAACTCGGTGCCAGCTCAGTGCGCGCCAATGTGCTGCGGCGGTGCACAAGGTTGACGGCTGTATGTGGCTCTATACAATTGCCATATAGCGTATTTGGAGGCTCATATGTCCATCGGCACCGTTTTTGTGAACAACCGCACCCAGGCCGTTCGCCTTCCGTTGGACGTGCGCTTGCCCGAGGGCGTTCACAAGGTCGACATACGTGTCAAAGGCCATGAACGCATCATCGCGCCTCTGGGGCGGTGCTGGGACAGCTTCTTTTTGGGCGGTCCATCTGTGAGCGAAGACTTTTTGCCCGAACGAGCCCCCCAGCAACAAGCGGATCGGGAAGGGCTGTGATGCTCCGCTACCTGCTGGACACCAACATCGTCATTTATGTGTTGAAACGCCGCCCTGTCGAAGTGCTTGCCACTTTCAACGCCAACGCCAGTCGCATGGCCATCTCGTCCATTACCCTGGCGGAATTGCTGCACGGCGCCGAGAAAAGCCAGCGTGTGAACGAGAACCTCTCGGCCGTCGAAGACTTTTGCAGCCGCCTTGACGTGCTTCCCTATGGCGCCAAAGCCGCGCAGCACTATGGTTCCATCCGAGCCGCTCTTGAAAAGCTCGGACAACCCATCGGAGTGAATGATCTGCACATCGCAGCACATGCCCGCAGTGAAGGCTTGGTTTTGGTGACCAACAATGTGTCGGAGTTTGAGCGGGTGCCCGCCCTCGCCACTGAGAATTGGGTTGCCGATCACCCGTAAGCTGTTACCCCACCACCCCCGCCCGCTGAGCCAGCCAAGCGGTGAACTCATCGCCCACCTCGGCGTGCTGCTCGGCCAGGTCCACCGTGGCTTGCAAAAAAGCCCAGGTTGGCTCGGTTGCCGGCATAGGTCAGCTGATGACCAGCTCGTCGCTCTGAGCGAGCCAGTTGAGCACAAAATTTGCGCCAATAAAGCCGGCGCCGCCTGTGACCAAAATCATGTCGGGTCCGTCCATGCAGACGGCCAAGGTTGAAGAAGGAAGTCGCTGACAAAACTGTCTTTGCCGGCGAGCACCCAGGCCCGTACTTGAGCCATATCGATATTCATGTAGTCGTGGACGATGCGATTGCGCAGACCGACCAATGCTCCCCAGGTGGGCACAGTTTCCTTGGCCAGCAAGCCATGGGTCGCCAAGGCTTCAAATGCGTCGTAAGCCGAAACCGGTACGGGATGGCCCGCCGCTTTGAGCAGGCGCTTGGCCTTGCCAATCGCGTTTTCAATCAGCACTTGAAGCGCATGCAGCACGCCGGCTTCTTCCAATGGCCTCAAAACGCCACCTTGCTGCAACACCTCACGAGCCTGACCGAGCAGTGCACTTTGTGCCGCTGCAATTCGGGCAGTCTCCTGCTGGTAAAGATCAAGCCGCATGTTGTTGTTCCCACTGGTGGTCTTCCAGCTCTCGCCAAGTGCGGCGCAGAAAATGTTCCCAAGCCATTGGGTCTGCGGCCTGCAACAGCAAACCCTCTTCTGCTGCACTGGCTTTCATGGCCAGATTGGCTCGGCGCAGGTCGATCAGATCAATGCGTGATGCGTCCACCTGCAGCGCGCGAGCCAACTCGCTGCGCAGGCGTTCGGTGGCACCCAGCACCGTCCAAGGGTCTGCATCGTGGCGCCATTGCAGTGCAATATCCCAGTCGCTGGCGGCATGTGCGGTGTTGTTGGCGCGGCTGCCCACCAGTACACCAAAAGACAGCAGGGGTTGCTGGCGCAGGACGGTGGCAAGGGCGGGGTGGAGCGATACGGCCATGGACACTCATTTTATGGTTTGTCCATGCTTGAGGAGACAAGGTCAACGCCAATGTGATTCTTCACCCCACCACCCCCGCCCGCTGCGCCAGCCAAGCCCTGAACTCGTCCCCCACCTCGGCGTGCTGCTCGGCCAAGTCCACCGTGGCTTGCAAAAAGCCCAGCTTGCTGCCGCAGTCGTAGCGCTGGCCGGCGTAGCGGTAGGCAAATACCTTTTCGCGGCGCAGCAGGCGGGCAATGCCATCGGTCAGCTGAATCTCGCCGCCCACGCCGCGCGGCAGGCTCTCCAGCTCGGCAAAAATGCCGGCGGTCAAGATGTAGCGGCCGGCCACCGCCAGCGTGCTCGGCGCATCGGCCGGGGCGGGTTTTTCCACCAGGCCGCTCACATCCACCAAGCCATCGGCCACCGGCTGGCCGCTCACAATGCCGTAGCGGTTGGTGTGCTCGCGCGGCACGTCTTGCACCGCCAAAATGCTGGCGCGCCACTGGGCAAACTGCGCCACCATTTGCTGCATCACCGGCGGCTGGCCCACCATCAGGTCGTCGGCCAGCAGCACCGCAAACGGGTCAGTGCCCACCAGCGGCTTGGCGCACAGCACCGCGTGGCCCAAGCCCAGCGCGCGCGGCTGGCGCACATAGCTGCACACCATGTCGTCGGGCGCAATGCTGCGCGCCACCTTCAGCAAGTGCGCCTTGCCCGCCAGCTCCAGCTCGGTTTCCAGCTCGTAAGCGGTGTCAAAGTGGTCCTCGACACTGCGCTTGGTGCGGCCGGTAACGAAGATCATGTGCCGCACGCCAGCGGCGTAGGCCTCTTCCACCGCGTACTGGATCAGCGGCTTGTCCACCACCGGCAGCATCTCTTTGGCGCTGGCCTTGGTGGCGGGCAAAAAGCGGGTGCCCAGGCCCGCGATGGGAAAGACGGCTTTGGTGATGCAAGGTGTTGACATGTCAATAACCCCATTTGTTGACTGTTGCGGGCTGACACGCAAGTCAGGTAATACACAAGCTGTCACTGATACCATAGACAGTTTGACTCGAATGTACCAGCGCCCGCTTACCCAAAGCGACATGGGAGGGCGGTAGCATGCAAAAAACAAATTCCTTATGACCATTGTTGTCACCGGCGGCGCCGGCTTTATTGGCGCAAATTTTGTGCTCGACTGGCTCGCTCAGAGCG
>CAZYUD010000061.1:0-3103 GCA_964650505.1 uncultured Hydrogenophaga sp. | reverse complement strand
GCCGCCGCGTCAGGCGGTAGCCCGAGTTCCCTGAAGTTCTCCGTCAGCCAGTATTCGGCAGTCGTCACGAAATCTCTCGACCAGACGAGCGAATGTTGATGGACGAGGCAGCCGAGGCCAGCGTGGAAATAAACCCACCCGGAGCCAAGGCAGCACCCACAATCTCGGGGAACGTATACGTTTCGGACGGCTGCAAGGACTTGGTTTTAACAACCAAGTTCTGGTTGCCTGCGCCATCTAGCGCCGTCACCAAGTTGACCGACAGGGTAGCCGCCGTAGCGCTGTAATTAGTCGCCGTGAACTTGTCGATAATGGTCGTGACACCCGACGCCGTGTACTGGGTTGTCTGGGTGTTCTCGGCAATCTTGGCCGGAATCAGAACTCTGACGTTAACTGCCATGTGTCACCTAAAAGGTAAATACAAAACGCACGCGGCCATTGCTGCCGACCTTGCCGTCATCACCGCCGGGGAACGGATCGCCACCATCTCCGCCAGCACCACCCACTAAACTGCCGACACCGGCAATCGGCGCACCGCCGGTTTGCGTAAAGGCTGCACCGCCGTTACCCGGTGTGTTGGTCGTGTTGCCGCCAGAAGCCGTACCGCCTGCGCCCTGCTTGCCGCCGTTAATGCCGATGCCGCCGAAACCACCACCACCGCCTGTGCAGATCATTTCTGCAAGCGAGTAGGTTCCGGCGTAGGCCGTCGAAATACCGCCGTTGCCGCCCAGCGGGTCGCCAGACGTGCCAGCGGTTCCAGCAGCACCAACGGAATAGGCAATCGTCTTTAGCGCATCTCCGCCCGACAACACCAATATGGTCTTGGCGTATCCGCCACTACCACCGCCACCGCCGGGATTGTCCTGCGGCTCGTAGGCAAACTCGCCGAAAATGTTGGTTACGGTTCCAAAACCACCACCGCCACCACCGCCCCATACCTCAATGGTAACGCCCGTGGCGCCAGTCGGAATCACAACCGTTCCCGACCCAGACGAATAGTCATTAACGCCCGCCCCAGCCCCGCCGGTCGTGCCTGCAATCGCTGCTGCTAGGGTAGCGCCGCCCATTAGGTCAACCCTGCTCCGCTGATCAGCCACGAGGTCGAGGCGATCTTGACGCAGGTCGCCAAGCCGTTCTGCGCGAGCGTACGGGTGCCGGTCGTCGTGCTGTTAGCCAGCGTCAGCGTGTCGGTCGTAATCGCAATCGACAGGGCTGACGAGTTGACGTTGATGATAATAACGACCGTACCTACCGGAAACGCAACTGCACCGTTAGCCGGGATGGTCAGCGTCTTGCTAGTGCCGTTCATCAAAATGGACTTGCCACGGTCGGCCAGCACCAAGGTGTAGTCATCAGTTTTGCTGACTTGCGGGGCTTCTCGATAGCCCACCGCGTAGTTCGCGCTAACCGTATCGTTGTCCGGTATTAGCGGCGTTCCGGTAAAGGTAGGGGACGCCTTGGGGGCATACGTGGCGGCTGCCGTAGCGGCTGTGATGCCGTCTGTAATGCCATAGCCAGCCAACGTAGTCGGCTTGCCCGTGACGTTCGCAAACGGCACAGAACCCAGCGACAGGTCGTTAACGCCCGGAATGTTGTCGTACTCGCCCAACTGCACGTCGTTGGAGTCTTTCAACACAAGGCGGTAGTTCACGCCTTGGGTTAGCCAGATGTCCTCCGGGGTGCGTCCGGCAGAGTCCAGAATGATCGGATTGGCGTTGGCAGATGTACCCAAAGACGACGTATACGTTGTCTGCGGTGTGGTCGTGCCAGCAGCGTAGGTGTAAATCTTGCCGCCTGCGAGAACCTCCCCGTCGTCCGTAAAGAACTGGGCACCTGCGCCTGCGACTGCTGAAAGGTAAACGGTCATGGATCAAGTCCTCATTCGAGCAGCAAGTTGTTGTACTTGGCCGCTTGCATAATAACCCAATTTGTGCCATCGGAGACGAGCGTTGCCCAGTCCCCGCTGGTAGCCGCCAAGATCGCCGTTCCAGCCGCCCCGCCAGACTGTGGGATAACGTTGCTGGAGGCGGACACCAAGGTCTGTGCTTGGTGGTTAATAAAGTGCAAAACCCGCCCCACGTTGGCAGAGGCCGACGGCAAGGTTACGGTGCAGGACGAGCCTGACTTGTTGTTAATAATCCAACTGTCGGTAACGGATACCGAGAAGTCCGCCGTCTTTGTGACCGGCGGCGAATTGATGATGGCGCCACCGCTTTCAAAGTAAGTGGGCCGGACAAACAAAATGCCATTAGACGCCGCATTAACGACCGCAGCGACAATAACGATAGGGTTTGGCGGGGCAGGGCGAATCTTGGTCAAACCGCCCGTGACGGCGGGGTCGTAATACAGAATTTCGCCGTCTACCCAGGCTTCAGCGCCACCTGTGGTGTCAACGCCTTTGATCTCGCCAAACCAAGTAATGTACCCCCATCCGTTGTTGGCAATGTTTTGGGTTGCTACGCCCATAATGTATTCAGTTTGGGCGGCAGTAAGACCCGTAGCGGGCGCCGCTTTAAGGCCACCAGATGCGCCCACAGACCCGGTAAACATGACCACTTGGCCTTTGGTAATCGTCGCCGTCGCTTTGACGCGATAGAACGTCTCTTCGCCGATGTCCTGCACGATGTCGCCGGAGTCTTCCATGACCACGGCCAGCGTTTTTGAGCGATCCTCGTTATCCCAATACACCGTACCCGGCACGGTAGACGGGTAAGGGCTGGGATTACGAGCAAAGGTTGTCCACGGCAAGTTAGCCTGCTGCAACCCAGCAAACGTACCTAACTGCGGCTGCGGCAGCGTATCAAGCGCTTCCGAAATAACCTGAGTTTGCGACTCGATGGTCGGCTGCACGACTGGCGCTAACGCCAAGTCAACCGTTGATATGTCGCTCGTGCCGCTGCCCGTGATGTTGTACAAGTTGTACAAAAACCGATACCACTCGCGGTTAACGAGTCCGGTCTGGGCATCCACAAACGGCACGCGAGGTGCCGGTATCTGTGTAATCTTGTCAGGCATTGGTGCCGCTGATTTGCAGTTCGGCACCCATAATGGCGACCTTTACCGGATCAGTGCCGCTGATTTCATACACACGGTCGCGCAGTTT
>CAZYUD010000060.1:0-3731 GCA_964650505.1 uncultured Hydrogenophaga sp. | reverse complement strand
GTCTTCGGGATTGGACTCCAGAGTCAGCCGCTACTCAAATCCGGGGGGACGTCGCCTGCAGCACACCCGGGTGATGGAACGGCTGCATTGGCTCTCTCCAGCCGCAGCCCGACTGGTTAGCCGAGACCCCGCATTCCAACCCGGCCAGGCGCTGCTGCAAGCAGCCACACTCCAAGCCTACCGCCAAGGCCTGCTGGCGCTGCTCGACCAACCCGACCCGCGCAGCGGCGTGCACATCACAGAAAAAGTGTGATTTGCATATACTCTGGTATCTACCATTTCACCATGGGAGCCCAGCATGTCCCACACCGCCAAACTATTCCTCAACGGGCGCAGCCAAGCGGTGCGCCTGCCCGCCGCCTACAGGTTTGACACGGACGAAGTCTTTATCCGCAAAGACCCCGTCACCGGTGACGTCATCCTGTCCCGGCGCCCAGACGACTGGGCTGGGTTTTTGGCAGCGGCCGACCAAGCCCAAGTGCCAGAAGACTTTTTGAGCACCACCGAACGGCTCACACAAGGCCACACCGACACCCCAGAACGCGACCCTTTTGAGTCGACGCCCCAGGCCACAGGTCACTGAGCCCACCCATGACACAGCTTTATTTGCTGGACACCAACACCGTCAGCCACTTGATCAAACGCCACCCACAAGTGACGCAGCACTTGCTGGCCGTGCCCATGCACAGCGTGTGCATCTCAGCCATCACCGCCGGTGAGCTGGCCTTTGGCTTGGCCAAACGCCCAGAAGCTGTTGCGCTGAAAGCCGCCGTGAACGAGTTTTTGCGCCGTGTGGACGTGCTGCCGTGGGACGACGCCGTGGCCCAGACCTACGGCGCACTGCGGGCCCAGCTGCAAAGCCAAGGCATCGGCCTGTCGGCGCTGGACATGCAAATCGCGGCACATGCCTTGCACCTACAGGCCACGCTCGTCAGCAGCGACAAAGCCTTTGCCCAATCCACGTCCTTGCAGACCGTTGATTGGACCCTCCGCGCTTAGACGCATGCACACCCCCAGCTGCCCCTTTTGCACCCTGCCGCCCGAACGCATCGTGGCGGCCAACGCCGTGGGCTGGGTGGTGCGCGACGCTTATCCCGTCACGCCGGGGCACACGCTCGTCATCCCCCGGCGGCACATGGCGTCGTTTTTTGAGCTGTGCGCCGACGAACGCCAAGGCCTGCTGGCGCTGCTCGACCAGGCCCGCGCCGAGCTGCTGGCCAGCCACGCGCCGCAGGGCTTCAACATCGGCATCAACGACGGGCCCGCCGCCGGCCAGACCGTGCCGCACTTGCACATCCACCTGATGCCGCGCTACAGCGGCGACCAGCCCGACCCGCGCGGCGGCGTGCGCTGGGTGATCCCCGAGAAGGCGAAGTACTGGCCATGACACATGCCGACGGCGCCGCTGTGCGCCAGCTCTTTGACAGCTTGAAGCGCGCGCCCAGCACCGCAGGGCGCTACGCCCCTCACAAACCGCTGCTGCTCTTGCTGGCCTTGGCCCGCTTGCAACACGGCCAACGCGGGCCATTTGGCTTTGCCGAAGTCGAAGAGCCCATGCGCCAACTGCTGACCGAGTTTGGCCCGTCCAACGCGCCCAACACACGGCACTTGCCGTACTGGCATTTGCAATCGGACAGCGCCGGCCAGCTGTGGCAACTGCAACTGCCCGACGCCTTGGCCCAGCACCCCAAAGGCACGGCGCCCGGCGTCACGGCCCTGCGCCGCGCCGACGTGAGCGGCGGACTGCACCCAGCGGTGGAACAGGCGCTGCAACGCGACCCGGCCCTGTTGGTGGACGTGGCCCAAAGGCTGCTGGACAACACCTTTCCCGACAGCCTGCACGCCGACATCGCCAACGCGATTGGGCTGGACCTGACACCGCCCGAACCCAAAGCCGAATACGCCAGTGCCGACTACGAAGTGGGCACCCGGCGGCGGCGCGACAAGGCCTTTCGCGACAAAGTGCTGCGGGCCTATGAATACCGCTGCTGCGTGTGCGGCTTTGACCTGCGGCTGGGCCATGTGCCGGTGGGGCTGGAGGCGGCGCACATCCAGTGGCACAACGTGGGTGGCCCCGACATTGAAACCAACGGACTGGCGCTGTGCGCGCTGCACCACAAGCTGTTTGACTTGGGCGCGTTCACGCTGGACGTGCCCACCCTCAAGGTGGTGTTCAGCGAACATGCGCTGGCCGGCGCACGCGGCATGAGCGGTGAACTGCAACACCACGGCAAAGACCTGCTGCGCCCGGTGGAGCCAGGCGCGCTGCCAGCGCCAGCGTATTTGCAGTGGAACTGGACGAATGTGTTCAAGCGGGAAGCGCGGCGTTTCGGGTAAATTGAATCGACAATAACAGCATGACTACCAACGACTGGACACGTGTTGAAGTTGAGGCCATCGTCGCGGACTATCTGCGTATGCTGGGCCTTGAACTTGCTGGACAAAGCTTTAATAAAACTGCTCACAGGCGGGCGTTGCTAGAGAAACTGGCTGATCGCAGCGCTGGCTCCGTAGAGTTCAAGCACTGCAACATCAGCGCTGTGATGATTGATCTTGGATTCCCGTACATCAAAGGCTATCAGCCTCGGTTCAACTATCAGAGCCTATTGCGGGATGTAGTTGAATCACAAGTTAGTCGATTCACTGAGCTGGATTCGTTGGCACTTGCTGCCGTACAGCAACCCGCCATAAGTCCTTTAATTCAAAATTTTGAAACGCTTGTGGTTGATGCACCTGGCCGTAAACATGTCGCCTCCGATGTAGTGGCATCCTACACACCCGTAAAGCGTGATTACTTGGCCCGTGAGGCACACAATATGTCACTTGGACTGGCAGGTGAAGAGTTTGTTGTTCAATATGAGCACTGGCGCTTGGTAGAGCAAGGCCTGATGCACTTAGCCGACCGAGTAGATCATGTGTCCCAGAGCAAAGGCGATGGTCTAGGATATGACGTTTTATCTTTCGAAGCCAATGGCCGTGAGCGATTTATTGAGGTTAAGACTACAAGCTTCGGAAAAGATACGCCGTTTTTTGTGACCAAAACCGAGCTTAACTTATCCAAAGACGCCAAAGAGCAGTTTCACTTGTGTAGATTATTCGAGTTTAGGCAAACGCCACGCATGTTTTCGCTTAAAGGTGAGCTCGACTCTCACTGCAACCTAGATCCCGTAACTTTCAGAGCTACATTTTAGGATATTTTTGATCACAATGATCAATGCCATTGTAGAAATACTTGATTTTTATGCTAATTCACAGTATAATAATAAATACATGTACGAGGTTGGGGTTTTGTAGCGTGCATGTCGAATAAATTATCTTTTACTTATCTATCTTATTTAAAAAATAGAAGATCTTTTAGGTATATTTATACGTCCGAACCTAGTGTCATCTTAATTAGACACTCTTACTGCGCCCCCAAGAATAAAATTGGGAGATTTTATGGAGAAATTCTTTTTTCTCCTAGAAAAGTTGTCTTTAATTTTGGAAGTCATTTTAATGATTTACGAAATTTCTAACAGGCTGTTGAAAAAGTCGGCGAGGGCTCAAAAAATGCCGATTTCTGGGGGGCTTCACCCCTTGCCCACTCCAGAAAAATCGCTTGTAGGCCGTTCTGGGAGGTCGGGCTTTGGCGGTGTTTCGTTCCTCAGGACTTTTTCAACGGCCTGCTAAAGCTTTTCTAGGGAAGGTCTGCACAACACACGACGTGGCGTGAGTTGATGCGCGTGATTTCA
>CAZYUD010000059.1:0-3872 GCA_964650505.1 uncultured Hydrogenophaga sp. | reverse complement strand
AGATCGTAGCGCCCCAAACGGGCGCCGGCGGGGGATTTTTCAACGGCCTGCTAAGCCGGGAGTCCATATATGTAAAAAGTGGCAGAGCTGATGCCCAGCTCCCGGCAAACATCGGGCACCGAAAGCCCAGCCTCCACCCGCTTGAGCGCGTCCATGATCTGGCTGTCTGAAAACCTTGACTTCTTCATGTAGAAATTCTCCTTCGAAAACTTCTACTTCTCAGCACTCTGGCTTTTCGGGGGGATTACCCTATGAATCATGGTTATGCCTCAAATACAAAATTCAGGACAGGTTCAATTCCTTCCAAATTGCAAAACCACCTGATCCTCAATGAAAAAATCCCGCCCCATTAGCCCAATTGTTGCACGATACGTGCTGCTATCGAATGCTACAAAATCCTGATTCGAAAAAGCCTCCAAAAACTCTTTTAGACCAACCACATCAGACACACTCTGAATTCGCCCATTAGAGCGAAGCTGAATAATTTCCTGCGCAATTTCCGAATTAAGCAATGATGCGAGTACGCGCTCTGACGCTTTGTTAATATTGATTTTTGTAGGCGTACTCAGATAACACACATCACTACTAGCCGCCAAATCTCCTCGAATTTTCATCTTTTTAAAAAAGTCTGCTTGCTTCATGTAAAGCATACTGCCATTCTCTCCGTGGTTTGCCGCCTCATTCAAGTCTTGAGCCAATTGATGGATGTTCATGCTGCCAGCCTTGGAAATTTCATGCAGAGCATCAACATAGGTGGAATTGACTGCCTCCTCCACATAAAGCAACGACAAACCATCTACAGCCACTGCACCAATCACATCTAGTCCATTTTCCTTTTTGGGGGTCGATAGATTTCTCAAATTGATACAGGCATTCATATCCTGAATGGTTATTTTCAGTTTGATTCTATCACCTCCCCCCCCCTCTGAACTCTCCTCAATTCGGCCAAACTCATCTACCGAATAAAGATAAGAGTGCAAGGCAGCCTCTGACTTAGACCGCTCCTCAAAGACTGCTTGCGCCAAGCCTTTGGCCAAAGACGCCGCACCGCTGAAAATCAGCATCCTTTGAGTCCATTGACGCTGAGCAGTTTCAGCCTCGATAAAGGAGCGACTCTGCGACAATGCAGATGCAGCAAGTGTCGCCACCAAAGCAACTACCAGCATGGCGACCAATAGTGCACCACCCGCACAGTGTCTCTTTGCCTTAATCGTGGGCATCATAAGTTGCTGCTGGTACTATCAGAGGATATATTGCAGGAAATACAGAATTTACGCATCCCCACCCAGTCGTAAGTAAGACTACCCTTTAAACTATGTGCACTTAAATTAACCAGAACGAGACGAACACCGTCTGGGGCCATCTGTCCAGCAGGCATACTGGCCTCGGATTGTGGATTTACCCAGCCCCCATCCACATGAAAATAAATTTTCCATTCTCCTACCGGATAAACACTCACAAACCCATCACCATTATTTTTGGCAAGCGCTCCATTGCGCGCCCACACACCAGCTCGCTCCCAAGCCTGCACCAGCTTATTCAAATCAGTGCTAGCCGCAGATTGCCAACGCGACAATCCCGTATTGGGACGCAGTGTCCACGCCACAACGACAAGTTTATGGGCCTCTCTCGGCATGCTGGAGGCACCATCTGCAACGCGCACCATTCGCAGCACCAGTCCATCGTATGCGAGTCGCAATCGAGGTGGCAACGATGGATCTGTTTGCAGCCCATTCAAATCGCGCTTCCATTGCTCTAGACCTGCAGAAAGGCGCTGGGTGGCACGCGCCTGTTCACTCGTTAAGGTCTGGGTGCGCACCATGGTGTCGATCGACTGCCAGCCCAGCGCTGCCATGATGGCCATGATAGTCAGCGCCACCAGCACCTCAATCAACGTGAAGCCCCGGACCGCACGCATCAGAACCGCCCCACGATGGTGGCAAAGCTGAGCAGGCGCGGCGCGTTGTCGTCGCCGCTGCGGCTGGCGCTGGCGTCGACGCGGCGGAAGTTCGGGTTGGGTGTGGGCCGCACCTGCAGCCGTACGGCAAAGGTGCGCCCCATTTGCTCGCAGTTGCGCACCGTGTCGCCGGTGTCGGGCAGCTGGCGCAGCAGCCGCAGCTCGGCCAGCGCGTTTTCCACACACAGCTGGGCCAGCCATTGTTCGCTTTGCCGCTCGGTCTGGCGCGTCAACGCGCCCGAGGCCTGGATGCCCGCGCCCAAGGCGAGCGCCAAAATGGCCAGCGCCACCAGCACCTCCAGCAGTGTGAAGCCGTGCGCGCGGCGGCGATGTGTCATGGCGCCTCGCGCTGCCAAGCGAAGGCGCCCAGGCCATCGGTGGTGATCCACAGCCGCGCGTCGCCTTGCTGCAGCAGCAGGCGCTGGGCGCCGATCAGCGGCTCTGGCCCAAGCGTCAGGCGCTGGGCGTTGGGTGGTTCGGTGATGCGGGCGTTCAGGCCAGGGCTCAGCCATTGGCGCGGCTGATCCAGCGCGTCTGGAGCGCCCGTGCTGGCCGGGATGCCCACCAACCGAAAGCCGCCAGCGGTGGGTTCCCAGTTCACCGCCACACCTTGCAGCCGCGATTGCACCCGGCCGGCTTCGAGCAAGGCCACCAGGCGCTGCGCCTCGCGCTCCAGCGCTTGGCTGTCGTTGTCGCGCAGGGCCAGCGACACGGCTGCAGTGGACAGGGCGATCAACGACACCACCACCAGCAGCTCCAACAGAGTGAAGCCCGCCTGGGTGCGAAGAGCCAATGAGTCACGCAAAGCTCGTTCAATCATGGGGATAAACCACTACTGCCAACTTCCGATGTCGGCATTGGGGCCCTCGCCCCCAGCCTGTCCATCGGCGCCGAGCGACATCACATCCACTTCGCCCTTGAGACCAGGATTGAGGTACTGGTAAGGCCGGCCCCAGGGGTCGGTGGGCAGCTTTTCCACATAGGGCCGCCAGTTGGCCGGCACCGGTGCGGCGGCCGGTTTGGCCAGCAGCGCATTGAGGCCTTGCTCGGTGGTGGGAAAGCGCTGGTTGTCGAGCTTGTAGAGCTTGAGCGCCTGCATCAAGTTGTTGACGTCGGTGCGGGCGGCGGTGGTGCGCGCGTCGTCGGTGCGGTTGAGCACGTTGGGCACGATCAGTGCGCCCAGCACCCCAATGATGACCAACACCACCATCAACTCAATCAGAGTAAAACCATAGTTTGTGTGGCGCAGGGAACGCTTCAAGACAGGATTTCGCATGGTCATGGCTGAGAAATGAATGCTTGGGAGTCAATAGGTGGCGAGCTGGGCATTGAGGGCGTGCCTGCAGCGGAGGGGTCATTGCTTGCCTCGGTCGATGGCAACTCCAATTCGAGCTTGGTGTTGCTGTCTGCCACATCGACAAATAGAGCTTTGGATTGACGAACCTCTTTCAACTTCCATTGGCTGTCTCCAAGACGTTCACCGATTGTCGCGATGACTGGCCGCTCGCCATTCAGGCTCATCAACACCACATCCACACCTCGCTTTTCCTTGAGTACACCGATAAGACGCCAGTCCTCATCCACCGCCGAAACCTTGGCGGGTTCACTGCCGGAGAGCGCTCGCGCCACGTCCTCGGTGCTAATCTCAGGTACCAACGGGGCAGCGCTCTCGGCGGAGACTGTCGCGGGAGGGGATGCCCTTCTATCCATCAACTGCCACCAAGCGATTGCAGAAAGCAGCGTCAGTCCAGCGATCAGCAGACCAACAAGCCTCGGCAAAACATGCGTTTTTTGGGGGGTGATAAGCAGCATAAAGGAGTGCTTTGGATTGAATGTCAGTTGCTAACAAGCTGGTTGAGTTCGATGATGGGCAGCAGCACCGCCAGCACAATGGCCATGACCACCAAGCCCATGC
>CAZYUD010000058.1:0-3913 GCA_964650505.1 uncultured Hydrogenophaga sp. | reverse complement strand
AAGGCCACGCCCTGCCCGCCTTGGACAATGTGCCGGCAGCGGCCATTGCCGGGCGCTTCAAGACCCTGGCGGCCAGCCTGGCCCCACTGAGCGAGCTGCACCAAAGCGGCACGCTGGCCATGCACGCGGGCAGCGGTCAAGCAAGTGCGAGTGCGCTGGCCCCCCAAGGCAGCGCCAAAGCCGAAGCGCCGGCCGCCGCCTGGCACACCGCGCTCAAAGGCATGGTCGACGCGGATGCGTTCGACGCCGCGCAATCGGACGCCAGCCAAAAGAGCAACAGCACAGAAGCCAGCAAACTGCCCAGCCCCACCGACGCGGCCATCAGCCTGCACGCCAAGGCCGGCTGGGCGCAGGTGGCCGGCGCCGACCTGCACCTGAGCGCCGCACAGCACATCACCCTGGCCAGCGGCCAAGACAGCCACTGGGCCGCAGGCGGCACCTACCGCCTGCACACCGGCCAAGCGATTGGTGTGCTGGCCGGCGCGGTCAAAAAAGGCACCGGCGCCCAAGGCACCGGCATCACCGCCATCGCTGCCAAAGGCGACACCGAACTACAGGCCCAAGCCGGGCCGCTGGAGATCGCCGCCAAAAACGCCGTCACCATCCAAAGCGAAAAAGCCCAGATCGACTGGGCTGCGGCCAAGAAGATCACCTTGGCCACGGCGGGCGGGGCGAGTGTGACGATTGAGGGTGGGAATATCACCTTTGAATGCCCGGGGACGATTACCGTGCGGGCGGGGACGAAGAGTTTCAGTGGGGCCAGCAACATGGCCTATGAGATGAACAAAATGCCCAAGCAGGCGGACTTTGATGAGGAGGTGGTGATCCGCTGGCCTTTCGACGGGCGTCCAGTGGGTGGACGTAAGTTCGAAATAGTCCGTGGAGACGGCTCTGTCGTCCGAGGCGTCACCGATGCAGCAGGCCGAACGGGTTTACAGAAGAGCCAGTTCATGGAGTCCATGGACATCAAGCTGTTGCCAGAAATGTGATTTTGGACCTGGCCATCCAACGCGAAAAGAAGACCATGGCAACCACCATTGAACGCATCATCCCGGTTGAATACGACAAACGGGGCAATCCCGTGGGCAAAGCCCGCATGTCGGCTCCCGATAACTCCATCGGCGTGATGTCGATGGTGCCAGACCGCGTCATTCCGATCATCTTTGTACCAGGGGTGATGGGAAGCAATTTGATCGAAAAAGGCAAGGAAAAAGACGAGGCCATAACGTGGCGGCTGGATGGCCCAGGATCTGCGGGCACATGGGCATCGCCAACCCGAGGAGCCAGTTTCCGTAAACGGTACTTGCAACCCCAAGTGATGGAAGTTGACAACGGTGGCGCCATCCCTCAAGGCACGCTGATCCCAGACGAAGAGCTGCGGCGTCGCGGCTGGGGTGAAGTGGGAGCCTTGAGCTATGGGCCATGGCTGGTTTGGCTGGAGAACGCCTTGCACGACTACGCCACGCCGCATTCCGGTGAGAGAATGGGGCTGAACAATGCTGGCTTGCAATTGCTGGTCGATGCCACCAACCTCACCAAGGAGGAAATCGGTTTAACCTATCGGTACCGATTCCCGGTGCATGCATGCGGCTACAACTGGCTTGACAGCAATGCGGTAGCAGCGAAGCGATTGGGGGATCGAATCGATGAAATCCGCTTGCGATACCAGCAAGAAAAGAAAAAGTGCGATAAGGTGATCGTCGTCACCCACAGCATGGGCGGTCTGGTCGCGCGGCACTGTTCGGAAGTAGATGGATATAAAGACAAGATTCTGGGCATCGTGCATGGCGTGATGCCCGCTATTGGCGCCGCAGCGGTATACCGTCGCTTCAAAGCCGGGACAGAAGACACGACCGCATGGTACGACGTCGAAGGGGCGGTCGTCGCCTCCGCACTGGGCAACGACGCTGCTGAAATGACCGCCGTGCTCTCCGGCGCACCAGGTCCCTTGCAACTGCTGCCGACACCCGAGTACGGCAGCGGCTGGCTCAAGATTAAAGACGGAAAGACCGAATACAGCTTGCCCAAGCCCAACCCAAATGGCGATGTTGACCCTTATAGCGAGATTTACACCGTGCGGAGCAAGTGGTGGAGCATGTGTGAGGACCATTTGATCAACCCGCTCAACGAAGAACGCAATCCGAAAAAGCGGCAGGCGCGGGTGGATAAGGATTGGAGTGCGTTTGCAAAGTTGGTGAAGAATGAAGTTAAGCTATTTCACGACAACATCAAGCAGCAATACCATCCCAACACCCACGCTTTTACCGGCGTGGATGCCAACTCCAGAGCGTACGGCAACGTCACCTGGACCGGTGATGGAGGCAGTTGGAGGCGCGGCGACCGCTCGGCGGATGTTTTGGAGGCCAAACCTTTGGACCTCAGAGAAACTAAAAAAGAGCGGACCGTGGCAGCGGCGCTTTCAGGTTCGGGCTGGTACACAAGCGACAAGCAAACGTACACGATCAGTGAGCCTGACGAAGACGGAGATGGAACCGTTCCCCAACGTTCCGGGCGCGCGGTACGCAAAGCTTGTAGCTCATATGCCGAAATGCGCGTTGGGCATGAGCCTGCCTACAAGTTTACTGAAGGCGCCGAATACGCGCGAGCCTGTCGTTTCGCTCTGCGCGCCATTGTCAAGATCGCGCAGGACGTACAAAAAACCTCGTTGAAGTACGACTGATGCGAGCCGCTTGCAAGCACATGTTCAGCGTCGCTGCGGTAGCGCTGCTGGCGCTGTCGACAGGCTGCCAACCGAAAGCCCTTTCCATGACTCCCGAAGAAACCCAACGCGTTGAAACCTTGACGGCCAATATGACCACGCGCTGCGTAGGCCGCTACCTAATCGACATGCCACCAAGCTTCGTGCTTCACAGCGAGTCCAATACCGAGATTGAAGGAGTCAAGATAGAGGTACGACCGATAAACAGGATGTTGTTTGAGCAGACATTGGAAGCAAGACTGGCTGAACTGGAGAGAACGAAATTTGTCGGCAGCCAAAAAGAGTTTCCATATTTACGGCAGACGCACTCTCTCCCTGACTCCTTTATTGGCAGGATATTCGACAGAGGGGAAGCAGTGGGAGCAGGCCGCCTTGGACGCACACTTGAAGCTCTCGGCTGGAAAGATGGATACGAGATAAAGGCACACATCAATGCCACCGACAACACGTTCCCTGAAGATGCCAACGACTCCATCGCCAAACAGTTGGGGAACGACACTCCCGAAAAACTCGCTCACCTGCTCAAGGTCTTTGAGCGCATCAGCGGTCGCAAGGACACTGAAATCCCGACCGAACAGGGCGTGTGCTTTGCCAACGGCTTCGTGAAAGGCCCTGCAACAGATGAAGAGGTTCTGTTCATCCGACACAACCTAGAAAACGCCCCTGACGTGGGATCGACGTTCCACAGTCTGAGCGACATCACAGAAGAGACCGAGTTGCTTGATCGGGGTGCTGCTATTGAGGCTGATCTCAAGGAACGATCAGGGCGAACCCTGCGCAAAGGCAAGTCTTTGGCACAGATTCCTGGTGCACAAGAATGGCTGATGACCAAGAAGGGCCGAGATTCAGATCTGATGTTGCACGCGATGACACTGGAGGCCAACTCCAAGATCGGCTCCGCAGCTACGCCAGTGGTCGTTTTTAATCTGAACGCGGGTGGAGGTTATCGGACGCGAGCCAAGAGCAACGAAGAAGCAGCCACCCGCCCACCACTCACAAAGAATACATTCACTGAGGCCGAGTCCGTGGCCATCTGGGACAAAATCACGGCAACATTGCGTCCTCGACCCGGGGCGTTTTAAGACGCATCTGCCATGAAGGCGTGTCGGCATCGGCGATGGGTGGCCCTTAGTAAAGTGGCCACCAGCGCCGCCGACGGCGGCATCCGCTTTCACCGCGCCAGCTCGCAAGAGC
>CAZYUD010000057.1:0-4012 GCA_964650505.1 uncultured Hydrogenophaga sp. | reverse complement strand
TGCCTTGGCGCGACTGGGCCGAGGCCTGCCACGCCGACTACCTGGCCAATACCGACGTGGCCAACGGCGGTGTGCAACTGCCCGTAGCGATGGGTGTCAGCGCGTGGCGCCTCGCGCAGCGCCAGGGCCGTTTCCGCCGGTGGCGGACGCTGCGGATCACTCAGGCGCGCCAGCACGTTGCGCACGTGCTCCATGCTGATGTGCCCACTGGGTGTGGCGTGTTCCAGCACCAGTTCCACCGCCACCAGCAGCGCATCCAGCCCGGCCGTTGACACCAGGGCCAGCACTTCGGAGAGCACCCGGTCGTCTCCGGCGTGACGCATCAGGGCATGACGCAGTTGCGCCAGCGGCCGGGGCATGTCGGCAAACGGTGCGCCGTTCCTCAGGGCGCCGGGCTTGCGCTGCACCAGCTCGATGTAGTGCTGCCAGTCGAACACCGTCTGCCCCCGGTTGAGCACACGCTCGTGGCGGGCCACCAGCGCGTCCCCGGCGACCACGTCCACGCGGCCGGGGTACAGCCACGTGCTCACCATGTGCCCGGCCCACTCGCAGGGCACCGAATAGCGGTTGCGCGCCACCGTCACCAGGCAGTGCTGCTGACCCGCGCAGGGCGCTCCACGTAGCCGTCAAACGGCGCCGGCATGTCCATGAGGCGCTCACGCTCGCGTTGCAGCACCTTGGCGATGCTCAGCTCCCGGTGCTGCGGGTGCGGCGTGTCCGCCCACACCGCCTTGCAGCGCTCGGCCAGCCACGCGTTGAGTTCGGCAAAGTTGCTGAACTTGCGCTCTCGCGCCTCCAGCCACACCCGCCGCCGGCTGTCCTGCACGTTCTTCTCCACCACTCCCTTCTCCCAGCCCGAGGCCACGTTGCAGAAGTCCGCATCAAACGGGTAGTGGCTGCACATGGCCGCAAACCGGGCGTTGACCACCCGGCCCTTGCCCTTCAAGACCCAAGTCCACTGCGGTCTTCATGTTGTCGTAGATGCCCCGGCGGGCCACGCCGCCGAGCGCCGCAAACGATCTCGTGTGCGCGTCAAACAGCATCTCGTGCCCCTGGCTGGCGTACGCCACCAGCCAGAACGCGCGCGAGGCGCACAGCTTCAGGTGCGCCACCTGCGCCTGGTGGTACACCCCACCTACCACGATGTCTTCCTCGCTCCAGTCAAACTGGAACGCCTCGCCCAGCTCGAAGCTCAGCGGCACAAACGCCTTCGTGGTGTCCTTGCCCGAGTCCTCTCGCCACGCCCGGATGAAGTCCGTCACCGAGCTATAGCCGCCCCGGTTGCCTTGGGCCTGGATCTGCACAAACAGCGCCCGCGCCGTGCGCCGCTGATCCCGAGCCCGGTGGGCATCGGTCTTGAGCGCCGCCACCAGCGTCGCCTCGAACGCCTAGAGCTTGCCCACCTTCTGCGCCCGCTCATACCGTGGCTCAATCGCTGCCGGCGCCTTCAGCCACTTCTTGACGGTGTTCCTCGACAAACCCGTCTTCCTCGCGATCTCGCTGATCGAGACCCCGTCGCGCATCTTCATGCGCCTGACCTTGCCAATCATGTCCATGGTGATCGCCTTGTTTGCTCCCGCCAAAAAATTCAGCAGTCGCGTGATACACCCTGGTCAGTTTTGAAGCGGCACTCCCGCCTGCAGATGGTCAGTTTTCGGTCGGCGTCAACAGGCCAGCACCTTGTTCTTGAAAGCTTATCCGTATCGAGCCATCGCGCCTTTCCATCATCACCCCCATTCTTTGAAATTTGTGGAGGCGACAACTATTCTGACGTGGAGGGGAGTCCCGGCGGCATCAGGCCGCCCAGGCACGCCGCTCAACCGTCACAGACGCGGCGTTACGTTGCGAATAGGACAGGTCCGGGAATACGGGGGCAAGATCAACCAGGCACACTAACTGATCAAGCATGAAGCTGACCCGCGCCATACCCTGACTCTCCAGCAAGGCCAGGAAAGCCTCGTGCCGCCAACAGGTCTCCTTTGGATCGGTATCGACGGACTCACTGTTTTGCTTATCTTGCATGGTTTTTCTCCCAATCAGCGAACCTGTTCGCTGCGGTCAAGGGCCTGAGAAATGTCTTCCACGATATCGGACAAATCCTCCAAACCGATCGAGAGGCGGACAAGCCCGTCCTCGATACCGTGCGCCTTGCGTTGCTCTGGTGTGTAGGACGAGTGGGTCATACTGGCCGGGTGCTGTGCCAGCGTTTCCGCATCTCCCAAGCTGACCGCCCGGGTCACCAGGGACAGGGAATCCATAAAACGGACGCCGGCCTCCAACCCCCCTTTGAGTTCAAAAGCGATCATCCCGCCAAACTGCTTCATCTGCCGTCTGGCCAGCGCATGCTGCGGAAAAGAGGGCAGCCCCGGAAAATGAACGACGGCCGTACGGGGGTCATCTTGGAGCAGCTCTGCGATGGCCATCGCACTCTGGCAATGACGGTCCATGCGAAGCGAAAGCGTTTTGAGGCCACGCATGACCAAGTGGGCATCCTGGGCCGACATGACGGCGCCAGTCATGTCTTTAAGTCCTTGTAAACGCACACGCTTTGCCAACTCCGGATCAGAAAAAATGGCGGCTCCAGCCGTCAGATCACCGTGACCGCCCAGGTATTTGGTCATGGAGTGCACCGAAACGTCCGCGCCCAGCGTCAGCGGCTGTTGTAAATAGGGGGTGCAGTAGGTGTTATCCACCACCACCAAGGCATTGACCTGGTGGGCCAACACTGCGATCTGCGCAATGTCGGCCATATGCATATTGGGATTAGCAGGCGTTTCAAAATATACCAAACGGGTACGGGTGGACAGGGCCTGGGCCACTTGCGCCGGATTACCCATGTCCACATGTCGAATGGTTACTCCATAACGGGCCAGCCCGTGGTGCATGAAGGCGAAGGTACAGCCATACAGCGTGGTGTCGACCAGGATCTCATCACCTGGTTCGAGCAAAGTCCAAAGAACCGAGGTAATGGCGCCCATGCCAGAGCCGAACACCAGTGCAGCGCTGCCGTCTTCCAGGCAGGCCAGTCGCGACTCCAGTAAGGCCAGGGTCGGGTTGCCGATGCGGGTGTAGAAGAAACCGTCCTCTTCACCCGCGAAGCAACGGCCACCGTAGGCGGTGTCCGGAAAAGCAAATGTGCTGCTCGTGTAAATGGGAGGCACCAGTGCACCCTGGTGCTCGGCCGGGTTGTATCCGTGATGAATGGCAAGGGTGTTGAAGCCTTTTGTGCCGCAGACCTGCTGCGCATGGGCTGTGTGGATGTCTCGCATGTTCAGTCCTGATGTTGACGAAGAGCCTAACTTTATGCTGATCAAGCAGGTTAAAATTGCCGAAATTAACCTTGATATTTATGCTCTAAGATAATAATTTCCGATTTAAACTGGATAGAGGGTTTTTTTATGCAATCTCCTTCGCTTGATGCCATTGACCAAAAAATCCTGACTGCCCTGCAGCAAGACTGCCGGATCACCATGGGGGAACTGGCCGAGCGGGTACACCTGTCGATGTCGCCCTGTTGGCGCCGTGTCAAGCGCCTAGAAACATCCGGCCTGATCGAGGCTTACAGGGCGCAACTCTCCCGCAGACATTTGGGTTTCGGGGTCACCGGTTTTGTGCTCTTGCAAATGGAGTGTCACACCCTGGAAGCCACGGACCGATTCGAGCGTGAGATTCTCGGACTCGATCGGGTTCTGTCTTGCCACAACCTGTCAGGGCGATACGACTATCAACTAGAAGTGGTGGGCAAGGACCTCGAGAGCTTTGCGGAGTACGTTCGAACACGCATTCGCTCTTTGCAGGGGGTGCGGGAAGTGTCCACCAGCTTTTCACTACGCAAGGTGAAAAGTACAGGTCAACTGCCAGTTTGAGGGTTAGCAGGCCGTTGAAAAATTCCTGCCAGCGCCCGTTTGGGCCGCTACGATCTGAAGCCACCCCAGAACAACGACGACGAGGACGATTAGAGGCAACCAAGACTTCCAGGGGGAGATGTTCAGCTACATCAGCCTTGAAGAGC
>CAZYUD010000056.1:0-4070 GCA_964650505.1 uncultured Hydrogenophaga sp. | reverse complement strand
ACGTCGCTCGCGGTGTAGACCACCTCGACCGCCGTGCGGCCGGCGGTCTGCGACATCGGCGGGCGCGGGAGTTCGATGACCGCAGGAAACGCATCGAGCCGCATCACGAGCTGCTGGTCGACGAGGCTCTCGTCGATGTACGCCTCGACGTACTCGCGGGCCGCCGAGATCAGCGCGGCGATGTAGTCATCGTCGGTGGTCGTGTCGATGCGGCAGTGTGCCTTCGCGTCGGTGACGCTCACCGGCTCGACGACCGGCTTCGTCACGACCTTCAGGCTGCGGTATCGTTTGCCGTCGTTGATCATTGCCGCCTGCCTCGTCGTCGTGGCGTCACGTCCGCACGCTCGGCATCCGGCTCGAGTGCCGCCGTCTCGATGAGCGTCTGTTGCGTGTCACGAGTGGCGTAGTCCCACGCGAACAGGCGAGATGCCAGACCCTCGTCGACCTCGACCACCTCACCCTGCTTGTAAGCGCCATAGGCACGCTTCATCCGCACTCTGATTGTCGTCACTGAGGCAGCCTCCATGCAGTTTCGGGCGGGCTCTTCGTACGCTGCCAGTGAGTCGTGTGCTGAAACACGGGGCGTTGGAGATCCTCGCCGGGCCACGTGATCACGTACTCGCCGTGCCCGATGACGACGCGGGGCGTGATGCACAGGCGATTCCCGCTCGCCTTGAACTGCCGCCAGAACCACAGGTCATCGTCTATGCGGCCGTCGCCCCACGAGCCATCGGCGTCGGGCTTCGACCAGAACCACGGCTTGAGCGTGCGACGCAGGGCACGCGTCGAGATGATCGTGCAGCCGAAGTGAGCCGAGTCGACCTGCTGCACAGGCTCGGCGAACCACGACATCGGCAGTTCGGTGCGACCGCCGTCTGGCGGATCGTCCATCGTGTCGAGCAGCGTCATCATCGGCCGCCCGTCCTCGCGTTTGCACTGCATCGGAGCCAGGGCGTCGCACTGCATCGTCATCGCCAGGGCGAAGAGACGTTCGATATCTGACCGGGTGCAGAAGCTGTCGTAGTCCAGGGTAATTATGAACTCTGTGGTCGGCGCGAACTGCTCGAGCATCCGTGTCAGCACCTGCGACCAGAACGCACCCTGCCCAAGCGTGGGCTGGATGTGCAGCGGCATGAGCGACTCGATGAACGCGAACACGTTCGTGAGCGGGCCGAATCGCGGAGCGGACAGCACCGCCTCGGCTCGCACCTCGACCGATGTACCGCCGACCTGCACGATCATGTGGCGACTCCAAAGAAAACGGCGGGCACGGCACACGCCGCCCCGCCGTTCACTTTGTCGGTCGTGTCAACTCGACTCAGCCGCTGACCGTGCCGTCGACACCCTTCGCCGAGGCGGTCACCGGGCCGTCGTGACCCTTGCCGAGCCGGGCGACGGTGTAGACCGTGCCGGTCGTGTACGGCGTGGCGAGCACCTTGAGGTAGCGCTTGCGACCACGGCAGTCCACGTCCATCCGCACGATCACGTCGGAGTTGGTGTTGCTCGGGCTCGGGACGGTGAACCCGCCCGTGCCGCCGCCCACGAACGCGGTCACGTCGGCGTAGCTGGCGTTGTCGTCCGACTCCTGAAGCTTCAGCACGGTGAACACCGCCTGGGCGGTGTACTCGGCGTCGCTCCACGGCTCCTGCACGACATCGAGGCTCACGTACTCGTAGCCGAGCCGGTCGACCACCATGCTGTGCGTCTGCGCCGTCGTCAGGTTCTCGGTCATGTCGGCGACCGACTTCGTCGCTTCGAGATGATTCACGGGTCAGTTCTCCTCGGAGGGTTGAGAGTCGGATCAGCCGAACTTGAGAGCCACGACCGGGCCAGCCTTGGTCGTGCTGCCCACGTCATGCACGACGATCGCGTTGCGGGTCGTCGCGAACGTGAGGGTCTGGTCGTACTCGATGTACCGCTCGCTGGCCGTGCGGATCGAGATCGCACGCCGCTCGCCGAACACCGCAGCCTGCGACAGGTCGCCGAAGAGGCAAGCCACCTCGCCGGTCGAGGTCGAGAGGCTGGAGTGCATGCTGTGAACCAGCCGCACCGGGTAGCCAAGGAACCGCTCGCCGAACCCGGCCGCCACGTCGCTCGTGCTGTTGCCGCCGGGGCCGCTGGCACCGCCGGGCAGCATCGCGAGCCGCAGCATCGCCGAGCCCCACCCTGCAGCACTGATATAAAACGCCGCGTTACGACGACTGTACAGCGGGAGCTTCGCGACCATGTCGGTGAAGTTCGACATGATGAGATCCGCGAAGGTCGTCTTGCTCGTCGCGGTCACCACCGACGCCGAGTGGGCAGACTTCACGATCTTCTTCGTGATGCCCTCCACGCCGTGGTAGGTGTTCGTGCCGTCGCCAATGAACCCGGCGTTGTCGAACGCCTCGGCATACGCCTGGGCCACCTCGACCGCCATGAGGTCGGCGAGGTCGATCACCGAGTCTTCGAGCAGCGAATTCGGGACGCGGTTCGCCACGCCCCAGATCTTCGCGGTGAGCTCGACGTTGTCGAACGTCACGTCGCTCGCGGCGACCTCGCTGTTCTCGCCGACCGGCTGGGCGGTGAGCCCGCCGGTGCGACGGGCGATCACGAGCGTGTCGCTGTTCATCGGGACGCGGCGAGCGTTCGCAGGGAACGCACCGAACTCCTCGACGAGCCGCACGATCTCGTTGCTCATCTCGGGCGAGACGAGCACGCCGCCGAGCGAGTTGACGCCGCCGGCCTGGGCGCGGCTCTCGACGCCGTGGTCAGCACACCACCGACGAGCCTCGGCGTCGCCGAACACGTGGGCCTTGATGTGCATCCCGGCACGGTACGCCGTCTCGGCGTCGCGGAACGCTCGGAGGTTGTTGTGACCCTTCGGGATCGCGGGGACGGTGCGCTTCTCCACGGCGGGCTCCTCCTGCTTGGCCTCGACCACCTTGGCGGGAGCGCCACGCTCCAGCACCGCACGCAGTTCGAGAGACTTGGCCTCGACCGACCGCAGGAACTCGATCTGGCTGCGGAGCTTCTCTGCTCGCTCGGACAGCGAGCGGAGCGACGCTTCCTGCTCCTCGGGCATCGTCTCGCCTTCCTCGGCGGGAGCCTCGCTCATCGCCTCCATCTCGGCGACGACAGCGGCGAGCTCGTCGAGCAGTGCCTTGATCTTGTCCACGGTGGCGGCTCCTGTGATCGGGATGCGGCGACGGACGCGTCACCTATCCCGAACCTATGGAGCCAACCCCGGTCCCTTGCAGTTACAGAGGCGGGTCTTTTACTAATCAGTAAAAGCCCGACGACGCACGTGCTCAGAATGAACAACGTGCTTGTCGGTGTGCCCGCAGCGTGGGCACCGCAGATAGCGAGTCTGATACTCGCCTCGCGCTTGGCTCGATGCGACGTTCAGTCGCGCCGCCTTACAGCGTTCGCACACGTCGCCCGACTTAGCGGCCATGCTGCCTCAGATACTCGCGGAGCTCGTTCGCCTTCGCAGCCGCAGCGGCACACCGAGCGACGTACTCATCTCGCTCGCGAACGAACGCATCGTATGAACGCTGGGCCACTTTCACGTCGGCGTCAGGGTACGCCGGGAACGTCACCGGCCCGACATCCAGGAGCGTGTCGACCTTCGTGATCGTCCGCACGCTGCGACCGTCCTCGACCGCCCACGAGTCGCCGCCGCTCGGCACCGTGAACGAAAACGACGAGCCACGCACGATGCCCGCCCGGATGTTCGCGGCTAGGTCGCGACCGTAGGACGTATCGGGCACGGGGAACTCGTACCGCAGCCCGACATCGTCCACGCTCATCGACAGCGTGCCGGGGTAGCGGGCGAGCGGATAGTTCGGGTCGTGGTTCCACAGCGCCCGCGTCTCAAGCGGTTTCTTGCGACCGCGACGCTCGCTGACGATGCCGAAGGCGGATGGGTCGATCCGCTCGATGAACGACCCTTCGAGTTCAAGCGAGTTCACGCCGAACTTCGCGGCGTAGCCCACGATGTACTCGCGCTCGGTGTCGTCCTCGCTGCGGCTCTCGACCGCGAGCAGCGGCACCGCAGACTCGACCTCGTCGATCGCCAGAGCCCGACG
>CAZYUD010000055.1:0-4931 GCA_964650505.1 uncultured Hydrogenophaga sp. | reverse complement strand
GCTCTTGCGAGCTGGCGCGGTGAAAGCGGATGCCGCCGTCGGCGGCGCTGGTGGCGTCCAGCGGGCAAGACTCGGAAGAGGGCGTGTCGGCCAAGATGACGGCGCGCTGGCCGCTGGGCGCGTCGGGGTGTTCTTCGAGGCGCAGCACCAGGCCCTCATGGGCCAGCAGGCGCTGCACAAAGGCCAGATCGGTTTCGCGGTGTTGCACCACGTAGCTGCGCGAATCATGTCGGCTATCCGATGGCAGCTCGTTCTGAGTCGTCACATTCGAAGTGCGCGCTTCCACCAAGGCTTCTCTGTGCCGTCGGGGTTGAGGCAAGAAACCCCTTTTTTGATATCACGGGCTGTTTTGGGTGAGCACCAGCGCAGAGGGGCGCCCTTGGCATTAACGTCGAACATGTCCTGCTTGCCAGTAAACGCCGAAAGGTCTTCGATTAAGGTGTTGTCGACTCGAAGGTGTGTTAACGCAGGCATAGGTGCCAATTCGGAAATGCTTTTGATTGGGTTGCCACCTAGGTCCATAACGACAAGCTCTTTAAGATCTTTGAGGCAGGCAACATCTGAAACCCCACTATTGATTAAATACAAAAGAGTCAATTTTTTCAGATTTCGAAGGCTGCACACATCTTTTACAGGGCCGTAAATCACTAGGCTTTCTAGCTTATGTAAGTCCTTAAATTGATCGCCTAGTGGTTCTTTAAGGGTAATGTCCAGCTTAGTCAAATTCTTCAAATGCCGCAGCGGCTCCAAGCCTGTTCGCCCGGGCAGGCCCAGATGATTGCGGTCCATCATGAGGTTCAAGGTTTCCAAGTTGCTCAACGCCGCCAAGGGCTCAAGGCTGACGACTTGGGTGTCTCGTAGACTCAAGGTTTTTAGATTTTTGAAATTGGCAATGACGCTTATATCTAGGGTATTTTTGTTGCCCTCGATGGCAAAATTTTCGAGTGATGTATAGCCACTAATCGAAGAAATGCTCCGAACGTTTTTTCCGACCGAAAAACTACGTATTCCTCCAAAATATTGGATTGGGCTTATATCACGTGCCTCGTCCGCTCCTTTAAACCCAGCTGAATCGGCTGTTCGGGGCCTTTGCGGTGTTCCAAAATACTCTCGCTCAACTCGGGTGCAAAACTCTATGCCTAACGTTGTCCCTTCAGCCTGTGCCCATATCTCCAACGTCTCCCGCTGCGACGGCGTGGGATTGGCACACAGCTGCTTGAATTTCTCGCGGCGGGCTTCGTGGTCGGCGAGGCTGCTTTTTGCGCTGCTGCTTTGCGTTTGGCTAGGTTTGCTCTGGGCTTGTGCATGGCCCACGTCTACCAACAAGGTCAAAGCCACGAGGCTCATTGCCTTAATGGCAGCTTGTATGTATGTGTTCATCATGGTCTTCACCCCATCATCCGTTGCAGAAAGCTCTTCACCTCGGGGTGAAGCACCCGGCGGCTGGTGGAGTGCGATTCGATCAATAAGTAAGGCAGGCTACCGCGTGGGCCGCCTTTCTTGGGGTCGGGTGCCGTGTCTGTGGGGTCTTCAAGCGCACCCTCAAAACGGCTGTTCAGTGCAGTGGCCACGTTCCTGAGTGTGCTCGTAACCGACCCCACGGCTGGCCTGAGTTCTGATGTGCTCAGGCGTAGCACAGGGTCATAGGTCAGCAGCTTGTGGGCAGCGGCCCCGTAGCTGGCCCAACCTTCAAACATCGTTCCCAATTGCCTACACTGAGGGTTGTGCACCGCCAATGTCAGCAACAAGTCGAGTAGCAAGTTGGGGCTGGGGCTGGTTGCGTAGCGCTTTTCCAAGGCTTCGATTTTGACTATGAGCTTGCGGTAACTTGCAGTTTGCGGTTTGCCGTTGTAAACATCGCGGGCTGTCACATTGAGCGGCACTATGGCACGAGCGCCGTTGAACTGCATATCAGGCTTGGTGACAGTGTCATCAAACACTTCAATCGCGTCGCCCAACACGCCCACTAGGGTTTGCCAGATGACGCCAGAGGCCGCCACATTGGGCGCGCCTGCGGGCAGGTTCAAGAACGCAGCGATGTTGTTGGCTAGGGGGAGCGCGCCGTCATAAACGGCACCGACAAAGCCTGCACGGGAGTAGCTGTTGCTCTCAATGGCTCTATTGAGGGCGACCACCGACACGTTGATACTCGCTGTCAACGCTGCAATCACCCGCTTCAGATTGGACAAGTTGGCATCACTGAGTAGCTTGTACGATTGGGTGACCTTGTTATTGACGCTCAGTTCGGCGTTGGCTTTGTACTGCACAGGTTGGTTCAGACCTTCGGCGATTTCTTGGATTTTTTTCAGAAACCTGATTACACCTTTGCGGGTTTTGTCATTGCTTTCAAAGTCCCCCAAAAAATCCCGCGCCGCCGTGTACAGCCTGCTGCCTTCGCTCTTACTCAGCCACAGATTGCCGGTGGGTGTGGCCAAATCCAAGGGAATCGCATTGAATGCCGCCATCAACTGTGCGACATTGCTCCCGATCGTCTCGGTCAGTCCGTTGACCTGGATGGCATCGTGCAGCGTATACATCGAAAAGTCCGCCAGCATGCGCTGTGTCAGGTCGTAGTCGTTATAGACGTTGAGCACTTCAGCTTGCGGGTGCACAAAGCCGCCCAGCTTGACTTGGTGTAGCTCTTGAAAAAATGGAGTGGACAGATAAGTGAAGCTCTTGATCTTCCATTTGGCCGGCCACTGCCCACCCAGTTTGGCCATCTGTTGAGTCATCTCATTGATGACGTTGCCGCCGTGGGAGTGCCCAATCAAGTGAATGTGAACCGTTTTGCTTTGATAAGACTTGCTGTAAAAGGCTTTCTCTTTGTTAGCGCCGATCAAACGATTGACCAAGTATGCACCCGCTGTTTGGCGATTGCCAACACTGTTGTCACCCGACCACCCATGAAAATCAAACAATTCCAATGCGTTGCGATTGCTTTTGATCAGTTGCTTGAGATCGTCATAGAACGCCTTATCCCAATATTGACCGGGTGACGTGTCGGCCTTCTTCTCGCTGGGGTAGCTTACCGCTTTGTGGTCTGGCGTGTTAAAAGCGTTGATCGGGTCAGATGTCCCCGCTACCAGTACCACCAAATGTAAAACCTCTTCGTTGCAGCTGACGGTGCATTCGCCCGCTTTTTTCTTTTGTGTTGACAAAATATCTTCTCCCTGGTTTAAGCACTAATACACATTTTTTTATGTGCTGTAGTTTGTCGTCTTCTGTAAGACTTGAGTCGCTTAGAATAGTGACGATGTTTGAGTTGGCATTATCGAGATGATTCCAGCCGAAGAAGTTGGCCGTGCACTCAAGGTAGTCGCAAATGTTATCTTCCATTTCTAAGTCGAATTTCATTGCTTCCTCGATATGGTGTTTCACGTGCTGTTTGATTGTTTCGTCGTCAAGTGATATTGTGAAACTGTATTTATTTTTATCGTATATAAATTTCAATGCTGTATTTTTGATGAATTCGTCGATGTCCATCTGCCGCAGTTGCTCCATTTGAACATGGTTGAGAGATAACGTGTCGACTGGTAGTACGTTTCTTTGAGGGAGGCTTGTGTGGTCTTGTATTTCATTTATCGACGGTCGCCATATCCACCAAGTCTCAACATCGGTAAAAAAGGGTGTTTTTTGTTCTTCCTCAAGAACGATCATGAGTTTCGAGAAGACTCGAGGGTCGTAATATCGTAGTAAGGCATTAGGTGAGTCAGGCAAGTCAACGCTGAGCAAAAATTGAAGTTGTCTTGTTAAGCTCTTAATAGGTTGCGGAGATTTGAGCCAAATCAGCATGAGCTGATGTTCTTTTTGTTGTTGTAGCCATTCAAACAGTTCGCGCGAGTCATCGCTGAACGGACCGATCAACAGGGGCTCGATCCTGGAGAGCCCTTCATCGGGGGTACCTTCGAACAAAGGAACAAAGCGATCGGCGTATCTCTGACGAAACAGCCGCTCGTTTTTGTCGTCAAGATGGGTGGAGTCCAAGATGGCGTACAGGTGACTGCTGTGTTGCCACTCACGCCACTGGATGTCTTGCAGAAGGAGTTCAGTTTGCGTCATGCCCCAGTCCTGTTATCGCTTCGCTGCGATGGAGCCCTGAGCCGCAGCCTGCTTCATGCACTCGGTACAAACAGGGCGCACAAAAGCTGGCAATGGGTATGCCACCCGTCCCCCACCCGAGAAACTCTTCGTCCCCGCCCTGACCGTGATCGTCCCCGGGCATTCAAACGTGATGTTGCCACCCTCAATCGTCACGCTCGCGCCCCCCGCCGTGGCCAAGGTGATCTTCTTGGCCGCAGCCCAGTCGATCTGGGCTTTTTCGCTTTGGATGGTGACGGCGTTTTTGGCGGCGATCTCCAGCGGCCCGGCTTGGGCCTGTAGTTCGGTGTCGCCTTTGGCAGCGATGGCGGTGATGCCGGTGCCTTGGGCGCCGGTGCCTTTTTTGACCGCGCCGGCCAGCACACCAATCGCTTGGCCGGTGTGCAGGCGGTAGGTGCCGCCTGCGGCCCAGTGGCTGTCTTGGCCGCTGGCCAGGGTGATGTGCTGTGCGGCGCTCAGGTGCAGGTCGGCGCCGGCCACCTGCGCCCAGCCGGCCTTGGCGTGCAGGCTGATGGCCGCGTCGGTGGGGCTGGGCAGTTTGCTGGCGTCGGTGCTGTTGCTCTTTTGGCCGGCGTCGCTCTGGGCGGCGTCGAACGCGTCGGCGTTGACCATGCCTTTGAGCGCGGTGTGCCAGGCGGCGGCGGGTGCCTCGGCTTTGGCGCTGCCTTGGGGGGCCAGCGCACTCGCACTTGCTTGACCGCTTCCGGCGTGCATGGCCAGCGTGCCGCTTTGGTGCAGCTCGCTCAGCGGGGCCAGGCTCGCCGCCAGGGTCTTGAATCGCCCGGCAATGGCCGCTGCCGGCACATTGTCCAAGGCGGGCAGGGCGTGGCCTT
>CAZYUD010000054.1:0-5006 GCA_964650505.1 uncultured Hydrogenophaga sp. | reverse complement strand
GCTCGATGGAATCACTGGCATCGCCGCGACCAGCAGTGGTTTCATCTGTGGCATCCGCCGGTCGGCTCGCTGCCTCTGCGATTCAATTCAGCCTTCGGGCAGCTGGCGCTCTACAAGAGGGACGCGTACCTCGCCATGCGATACAGCGGCGAGGATTGCGAGCATGTTTGTGCGCATCGAACGATGCCGGGGCGGTTGTATCTGAACCCGAGCTCGCGGTGCGTGTCCTTCTGGGTGCCTCACGATGCCGGGCAACACTGCGGCGATTGACGTCGCTATTCTCCGCATCCAGTGGGACTCGCAGATGCCGATGGCGGCGATCTGCACTCACTGGACGATCGCGAAGGATCAACTCATCCGCCTGCGCGATGTCTTCGAGTTGCCGAAGCGGCACGACCGCAGTCTCCGCTACAAGCCACCCCGACCGGGCAAGATCCCGGCCGAGGAGATCCGTGCGAGCCGCGCGAGCCTCGCGCTCGCGCCGATGATCGCGGCCCGCGTGACGGCGGTGCAGGCGCTGTGGACCGAGGACATCCGCCGGGCCCGGCAGGTGGCGCAGTCTTCGCCGATGCAACTGCGGTGGATCAACGCGAGCGACGTGATCGAGCGGTTTCTCGACGAGCCCGAAGAGCCGCCGGTCGAGATCGACTGAAACTGCAAGGGGCACCGTGCAGGGTGGCAGACTCGGGATATCCCGAGGAGATATGCCATGGACGCCCGCGAACTGGGTGCGACCGATCCCGAGGTGCAGGAGTACGGTGCCGCGCTGTCTTTCTGGGACGCGTTGCGTCTCCTGCAGCGGTGGTCGCCGTTGGTGCAGTACGCCCGCGAGTTCGTCTCGCAAGTCGACCCGTACAAGAAGACGCTGATCGTCTCCGATGCGTGCGAGTGGGTCGCCCAGCAGACCGACGCCACGCTCGACGACGAGCTCGTGCGACACGTCGCCGAGGTGCTCAAGACCAAGGAGGGCGAAGCCCTCGTGCGGTTCTGCCTGTATCAAGTGGGCGTGAAATGACATCCGATGACATCATTCGCACCGTCGCCGTCGCTGCTGCGGTTGCTCTCCTGTCTGCGCCGTATGCGGGGCAAATCCGAGATGCGGCCTCCGCAGCCACCGAAGCCATCCGGCAGCACGGCAGCCTCCTGACGCGGCTGATCGGTGCCGGGCTCATCCTCGCGGCGGCGTGGGGCAAGATCCCGATACCGACACTGCCAGCGGGTGGCGGCACCGTCGCTCCCGGGCTCGTCATCACCACGCCGGAGGCAGCGATGCAGCGTGCAGTCGAGCCGGTGCGGGCAGCGGTGGCGTCGATGCCGGTGGGCGACCGGATGCTGTGGGCGGCGACCTGGAGCAAGGTCGCTGCTGTCGTAGCCGGCGATGTCGAGTCGGTCGAGGTCGTGTTCAGCGACACCCGTGCCCTCCGGATGTTCACCGCGATCTCGCTCGACATCGCGTGGCGTCGCGTCGGCGGCAACAAGCCGGTCAACGACACGCTCAGGAAGGCGGTCGAGTCGGCGTATGCCTCGGCGGTGGGCGACGAGGACGTGGCGATGACCGACGCGATCCGCACACGGTATGTCGACCTCGCGCGAGCGATGGCGTGGGCCGCGATGCCGGGAGGGTGACGTGGGCGACGATCTCGCATTCGTGCCGCTGTTCGGCTACGACCCGGATCCCGCCGGGGCCGAGGCGTTCGTGTCGTCGCTGCCGCGACCGACGCTCGCCGAAGCCGGGCCGCTGCTCACCGATCCCGGCGAGGACGTGTTCCTCGGCGAGTTTCTGCTGCGGTCGTTCCCGGCGTGGCGTCGTGGCAGCCAGCCGATCGGCTCGTGCGTCGGCTGGGGCTTCGCGATGTGCATCGACGTGCTTGCGGCGTGCGACATCCACGCCCGCAAGGAGCGTGAGGTGTGGGGCGGCCGGTGCATCGAGGCGGGCATCTACGGCGTCAGCCGCGTCGAGGCTCGCGGCAAAACGCAGAACCTCGGCGGCGACGGGTCGACCGGGTTTCACGCCGCGAAGACCGTCCGCGACTGGGGCACGCTGCACTACGGCCAGCAGTACGGCAACGTGCGGTTCGACCGGCAGTTCACGGGCACGCAGGAGAAGTCGTGGGGTCGCAGTGGCATGCCCGACGAGCTCGAACCGTTTGCGAAACTGCGGCGGTGCTCCGAGGTGACGCTGGTGCGGTCGTTTGCCGACTGCGCCAAGGCGATCGCGAACGGCTACCCGGTCGCTCTCTGCTCGATGCGTGGGTTCTCGATGCGGTTCGCCGATCGCGGGTCGCACGGCGGCGGATGGCTCACGCCGGCGGGCTCGTGGGCTCACTGCATGATGGCGTGCGGCTTGCGGCATGACCGCCCTGCCCTGCTCGTGCCGAACTCGTGGGGCGACTGCTACTCAGGAAAGGTCGATGAGCGGCTCCCGGCTGCGTTTCAACGCACAAGCGGTTGGGTGGATGCCGACGTGATCGACTCGATGTGTGCCGGCGGCGACTCCTACACTCTCGCGGGGTTCTCGGGATTTCAGCCGACGAGCCTGCCCTCCGATTGGCTCAAGGGGATCTTGTGATGCGATGGATCGTCGCCTTCACGATCGTGTTCGCGGGCTGCGTGGCGTCGCTGCCACCGGATGACGTGACGGTCACAGCCGATCTCGCGGCCGAGGCGGCGAGGATGGCGGTGCAGATGCGGCACGAGATCCCGCCGAGCCCGATTGGCGAGAACTGCGAGAACTGCAACGGCACGGGCAAGGTCGGCGACGGGCGGATCATGCACGACTGCATGACGTGCGGAGGCACGGGCAAGCGATGAGCCTCGACGACCTCCGCGAGTACGTGTGGCGACGGCTGCCGATGCGGCGGTACATGGTCGGTCGCGCCGTCGTCAACGACATGGTGACGCTCGCAGTCGAAAACTGGGAGGCCGAGTACCTCGGGCACGCCGACACGGAGGAGGCCCGCGAGATCGTCGCGATGTCGATCGCCGCGAAGGTGAAGCGTGCTCACCAGTGGCAAAGCGGCAAAGACCCGCAGGAGTACAGCATGGTCTGGCTCGTGCTGCTGGGTGCGGTCGTGAGCGGCGTCGTGCAGGTGTTGATCCGCTGGTGGTTTGAGAAGCAATCGCACCGCGTGCTGATGGCGGGCTGGCAACAGGAGCTCACGCGATGACGAAGGAGGAGGTCGTGAACAGCCTGCACTCGATCATGGAGCGGTGGGGCTTCCCGGTGCTCGTCGCGATCGCCGTTGGATACGTGATGCGGCAGGATGTCCTGCTGCCGCTGGTCGAGGCTCACCGACAGTTTCTCACTCAACTCGGCGAGACGCAGCGTGAGATCGCGACCGCCGTGCAGGAGCAGACCCGCCTGCTCTATGCGCTCCAGCCGAAGGCCCAGCACTACCGCGTAGACGTCGAGGAGCAGTGACGTGGCCGAATACTCGCTGACACCAGGACAACTAAACCTGAAGACTCGCCAGGGCGACGAGTTCTCGGCGACCGTCACGCTGACCGAGGGTGCGTCACCGTTCGGCCTGACCGGATACACGGTCACGGCGAGCATCACCAGCCTCGTCGATGGAGCGGCAGTCGATGAATTCACCGTGTCGGTCGTGTCGGCGACGGCGGGAGAGGTAAGCATCTCGCTGCAGGAGAACGAGACGACCGCACTTGCGGCGGGCTCCTATGCTTGGTCGTTGCGATGGATCGCACCGGGTGCGGTCACACGAACGGCTCTCGCGGGCGTGCTGGAGGTGACATGAGCATCACGGCGACGGTGAGCAGTAGCACGCCGATCACGGCGAGCGTCACTGAGAGCGGTGCGAGCGTCTCGGTCAGTGCGGCCACGATCGCAGCGAACATCACAGGCGGCATCGGCCCGCAGGGGCCGTCGGGCAGCACGGGCGAAACGGGCGGCGCGACGACGCTCGCCGAGCTCACGGATGTGGAGATCACCGCCGCCGCCGAGGGCGACGTGCTGCGATTCAACGGCTCGAAGTGGGCCGACTATGCCGAGATCAACCTGACCGATGGAGGTAACTTCTAGCCATGCCCAACACGATCCGCATCAAGCGTCGTGCGTCGTCCAGCGGTGCCGGGGCACCGTCATCGCTCGCCAACGCCGAGCTCGCGTTCAACGAGAACTCGAACATCCTCTACTACGGCACGGGCACCGGCGGCGCTGGCGGATCGGCCACGCAGGTTATCGCGATCGGCGGGTCGGGTGCGTTCGTGTCGATCTCAGAGACTCGCACGGCGAACACGGTACTCGCCGGCCCGACGACCGGCTCGGCTGCTGCGCCGACGTTTCGGGCGCTTGTCGCCGCAGACATTCCCGACATCTCGGGCACCTACCTGCCGATCGCGGGCGGCACGGTCACCGGCAACCTGACGGTGAGCGGCAATCTGACGATCAACGGCAACACGACCACGCTCTCGACGAGCACCGTGAGCGTCGAGGACAAAAACATCGAGCTCGGGGTGACGTACAGCCCGACCGACACGACCGCCGATGGCGGCGGCATCACGCTGAAAGGCGCGACCGACAAGACGATCCTGTGGATCAACGCGACCGATAGCTGGACGTTCAACCAGAACGTCGAGCTCGGGAGCGGGTACGCCTACCGCATCAACGGGGCGTCGGTGCTGTCGGCGAACACGCTCGGATCGGGCGTCGTCAACTCATCGCTCACCAGCGTAGGCACGATCGCCACCGGCACGTGGTCTGCCACCGAGATCGCCGTGACGAAGGGCGGCACCGGGCTCACGTCGGTGGCGAAGGGGACGGTGCTCGTGGCAAACGCCACGAACACGATCACCGCGCTCGACGGCGGTGGCTCGTCGGATGGACTGCTGCTGTATACAGCGAGCAGCGACACGATCGCGTGGGTGAACGAGATCGACGGCGGGACATTTTGACGCATGGCCATCCCGATGAAGCTCAAGCGTAGCGGCACCGCGACCGCTACGCCCTCGTCGCTCGAATACGGCGAGATCGCGATCAACTACGCCGA
>CAZYUD010000053.1:0-5389 GCA_964650505.1 uncultured Hydrogenophaga sp. | reverse complement strand
TAGCCCGAGCCGACGTCCGTGATCACCACCGCCGTCACGACACCCCCTGCAACGGTCACAGAGGCCTCTGCAGTGAATCCAGAGCCGCCGGTAAGGGGTACGCCAGGGTAGGTGTTGTCGACGTAGCCAGAGCCCGCTGTGATGGCTCCCAGGGTCTTGATGCCGCTGCTGCGGATCGCCAGCACCGTGGTGCCCGCCGGGAACTCCACCGCCTCGGCCAGTTGGTCGACCTCCACGTGCGGGTCGTAGGTGTCCAGCAGCAGGACATCGCTGCCGGAGGTCACCGTCGTGGCGATCGAGGTCACCTCGGTCTTGACGCTGGTCACCCAGTCAGCCTGCACCGGGTAGGCGAAGACCTGGGAGAAGTAGCCGGCAGAGCGCCGGGCACCGATGGCCTGCCCGGCGTCGTACCACGTCTGTTCGCGCACGTTGAAGATCACCGCGTCGTTGCACTCGACGGAATCCCCCCGAGGGTAGAACCACCAGATCTCGCCGAACCTGGGCACCTTGGTGGCCCACACCTTCTGGCGCTGGCTGTAGTTCAGGTTGTCGAAGAACCAGTTCTGGTTCATCGGGTTGGGGATTTCCTTCACCACCCCGTTGTACAGGAGGAAGCGGTCTACCCCGCACCAGTAGTAGATCCCGTCGTACTCGATCACGCTGGACGACGACATGATCGAGGACTGCGAGGAGATGATGTCGTACCGCCAGAACGTCGGCGTGGCGAAGTTCGACGTCCCCGCCACCCCCAGGCTCTGCGGTGTGTAGGACACGCGGATCAGGCTGTCCAGGCTCCAGAACAGGCCCGACGGGCTGTTGGAGCCGCCGCGCACCGGCAGGCCCTTGACAATCTTCCCGGTGGCCACGTTCGTGGCATTGGCGTCCGCAGAGATCCAGTCCTCGGAATCCCCGGCCGAGCAGTTCTGGATCAGCCCACTGTCGCCGTAGACGAAGACGTACGGGTGCAGCACCACCACACCACCGGACACCGAGATGTTGTTGTCGAAGGTCAGGCTCTGCGAGCCCGAGGCGGTCGCAGCAGCCGAGAGCACCACGCGGTAGTACACCCCAAGGGTGAACGTGTACAGGGTCGTGGGGTTCACCACCGTGGGGACAGCAGAGCCCCCCGGGGTGGCCGACAGGGTGAAGGTGGTCGAGTTGTTGGTCGCGGTGATGTAGTAGGTCTGCCCCGACGTCAATCCGATGTCCAAGGGAACCGTGAAGGTCAAACCCGCCAGGGTGTTGACCACCGTGGTCAGCGCTGCACCCCCGGGGGTCGCCGACAGCGTGAAGGTCGTCGAGCCGTTCGTGGTCGTGATGAAGTAGGTCGTACCGCTCGCCACGCCCGTCTGCAAGGGAGCATCAAACACCAGCCCGGTGGTGGTGCCCACGGTCGTCGTGATGCCCCCACCTCCAGGCGAGGCCGACAACTGGAAGGTCGTCGTGGTGGGCGTGCCGATCACGTAGTAGGTCACCCCGCTCGTGATGCCCGTGGCGGTGCCTGTGAGCGTCCCAGAGACGATCACGGGCATCCCGACGTAGATCCCATCCACCGCGTCGCAGGAGCACTCTCCGGCCGTTCCTGTGACCTGCACGTTCGTCAGCGTGGTGGGGGTCAGCGTCCCGGACACCGTCACCGGCTGGTTCTGGTACAGCCCATTGCCGGCCGTGCAGGAGAACGTCCCCGACGTCCCGGTGATGGTCACGTTCAGCAGGGTGCCCGTCGTGGCCGTGCCGCCGATCGTCACGCTCTGCCCGACGAACAGGCCATCCGTCGCGGCGCAGGAGAACGTCCCCGAGGTGCCGGTGACCGCCACCGTGGACAGTTGGGTGTTCTGCGAGCCAGCAGAGACCACCGTCGTCCCCGACGGGATGTTCGTGCCGCTGACCGACTGCCCAGCGCCGATCTTGACCTGGGCCGTCGCGAAGGTGACGTTCACCGTCGAGTTCAGGATGCCCGTGGCCGAGAACACCCCGATGGGGCCCATCGTCGTGCCGTTGATGTCGCCGATCAGCACCGGCGTGTTGGTCGTGCTGTCGATCGCGTCCAGGTTCTGGCCTGGGTGCGCCACCAGAGAGGGGACACCACCCGTGACGTCGTAGAACCCGTCGAACTGCCACAGGTTCTTCGGGTCGGCCGTGAAGCCCGACAGGGTGAAGTTCGAGATCCCCGCGCCGACGCCGAAGTCGTCGATCGTCAGCACCTGAAGACCAGAGGCGTAGCCGTTGAAGACGTAGTTGAAGCCGTTCTGCGCGTTGACCCACAGCCCCCGGGACGGGCCCTGCAGCTTGCCGGAGATCGAGCGGTAGCCGAACATCTTCCTCGGCCGCCCGCGCTGGAAGCGCACCCACCGGCCGTCCACGTAGAACTGCCGGTCGAAGATCGTGCCGTCCCGCTGGATGCCAGCCTGGGTGTCGAGGGCGAAGACCTTCTGCGTCATCAGAACGTCCCGCCGCTCACGCCCGAGGTGAAGGTGCCCGTCGTTCCCGACACCGGCCCGGTGAAGGTTCCGTCCACACCTGAGACGTCACCCGTGAAGATTCCGTCCACCCCCGAGACATTGCCGGAGAACACCCCGTTCACGCCCGCCACGTCACCGATGATCGTCAGGCCCGTGGCCTGCAACAGCAGCCGCTGGATGCCCAGGATGGCGATGCCCCACTCCGCAGAACCCGGCCGGTAGACACCAGTGGTGAGCTCGGTGGCGAAGTTCAGCGACGGCGTCGAGACCGAGCCGTCCGCCAGGGAGATGTTCGAAGCCCCGGCCGCGATGGTCGAGGCGTTGTAGAGGTTCGAGGAGTCGCACAGCAGGATCACCTGCTGGCCCGCAGGCACCACTGCTGAAGCACTTCCCGGGGCTCCGGTGGTGAAGGTGATCGTGTACCCCGCGCCGGTGCCATCCGTCTGGTTCGTGATGTAGTAGACCGCGATCGTCTGCGGCACCGTCACCGTGACGTTGCCCGACAGCGTGCCGGTGAACTTCTGGATCGGGTTGGCCGCCTCCGAGGCGCTCAGGGTGTAGGGCCCCGAGGTGACCGCCTTGGTGTTCTGCGTGAAGTTGAAGTCGGCGCTCTTGCCGATGCCCACCGTGAAGAACGCCGTGCCCGAGCAGCAGATGATGGCCGAGTCCGCCGGCTGCAGCGTGATGCTGGCCGCGCTGTCGATCTGATCTCCACCCGACGGGGAGACCGTCAGCGTCCCGGTGCCGCCGTTGCGCAGCAGCATGAACCAGTTGTCCCCCAGGGTCCCGGAGGACGTCAGGGTCAGCGTCCCGGCCCCGCCGGTCCAGACGTAGGTCTTCGCCCGATCCCCCGCCACCGCGGTGTAGTTTGAAGAGATCGTCTGCACCGGGTGCGCGGTGTTCAGCGTCGGCCCGATCACCGTCAGCCCCAGGCCGTCCAGGCTTCCCGCATCAGCAGCAGAAGACCCCACCCCGAAAGCGATCACACCCCAGGTGCCTGCTTCGTCCGGGTTGGCGGTGATGTAGATGTAGCGCGCCTCGCTGGCGGCCACCACCACAATCACGTTGCCGTCGTAGTCCGCCACCGTGAAGGAGTTGGCCCCCACGTTGCGGATCAGCGCGTCCTGGCCCACCGAGGCCTGATTGGCCGGCGGCATCCGCAGGACCAGCCCCCCGGAGGAGGCCGTCACGTTCATGATCCGCGCGGCGTAGTTGGGCGTGGCGTTGCCGTTGATCGGCCACTCCAGCGTCGTGTTCGACGCCAGGGTCACGCTGCGGTAGGAAACGTCCGTCGGGACGATCACGTTCCCGGTGAAGGGGCTGTTGAAGCTCATGCGTCCCTCGCGATGGTTTGCCGGTCACCGATCCGGGCGACGTCCTCGACCTTCAGGATCTGCATGACTTGGTCGTACTGGGCCTTCCACAAGGGAATCCGCTCGTCGTTCTTCAGGAACGGCATGGCCTGCAACAAGGACCCGTACAGCAGAGCCTGGGGCGCGTACTGGGTGAACCAGTTCGACTGGTTCGACTCGTCCAGCGGCTGCGACCGCTCGTAGTACAGCACCTCGTAGTTGTAGTCCGCGTCCGGAGTCGGCGCCACCAACCAGTGCGTGTAGTCGTAGTCGCAGTAGTACAGGGGGGAATCCTCCTGCGCCGGGTCCGGCCAGTATTCCCGCAGGTACTCGTATTTCCTCAGGAGCACCGGCCGGCGCTCTCCGTTCACGGTGACGTTGATGGAGACCGTCTTGCGCCAGCGGGCAGGCTTGTCGATCACCGCGTTCCCCTGCACCATCTGGCTCGTGGCCACGGTCAGGTTCCCGAGGAACTTCAACTCCGACGCGATCACCTGCTCGGCCAGCATGATGAAGGTCGGGATCTTGTCCAGCGTAGACGCGTCTGTGCGCTCCAGATAACTCCGGATGTCCGCCACCAGACTGTCGTAGGTCATCACCACCGCAGGCATCACCACACCTTCTTCTTGATGGATTCAGGCTGCGGGACATACTGCTGCCCGCGCTTGGTTCCCTCGCGCTTGGCCCGGGTGGTGGCCGCGTATTCCGAAGGTGTCAGCTTCTCGCGCGCCGCCTTGGGCAGATACCGCTCTCCGGTCGCTTGCGACCCCTGAGTGGACGGTTTCCCCGAGCGCGTGCCCCAGTCCTCGCGCGTCCACTTCGACAGCGAATTATCCGGACTCTTGGGGCCCTTGTATCCCCCGCCGGCCTTCTGGTACTTCTGCGTGGCCAACTGCGCTTTGCGGGCGCTCCACTGGCCCGGAGAGCCCCCTTTCCCCGAGGCCTTCACCTGGGAGACGATGCGCTTCCACTTCGCCGGGTCTGTCTTCGTCGCGCTCATTTCAGGCTCCCATAGGCCCGCTCGCAGGCCGCCCCAGCAGCACCGCGCGCGTCAGCTATTGCAGCAAGCTCTCCAGCCGTCTGCGCAACCCGGCTGAGCAGGTCGGCGAGCACAGTTCCGGCGTTGCCGGCTGCCGAGCCTCCTGCGGCAGCGCCGGGATTTCCGGCGGCTTGGTCACGATAGGGGGTGCATTGGGAGGCGAGGGCTTCGGCACGACTGCGCAGGACGTCAGCAGCAGTGCGGGCACGAGCAGCATCAGCTTGCGCTGCACGGACTTGAGTCTGGGCATGGGTCTGGATCTCCTCGTGCTTGGCGCGCCACTGCGCCTCGATCTCCCGCGCGCGCTCGGACTCCCGCAACGCCGCGGCGGTCAACTCCTCGCGCTGCGTGGCCCACTGCGCGCTCTGCTCAGCCAGGGCCCGCTGAGCCTCTACAGCGGCCCTCAGGGCCTTTTCTCGGTCGAGGTAGAGGTACAGGGTCGCCACGGCCAGCAAAACGGCTACAGCGCCCGCTACGGCCGTCCACAGGCGGTCCATCATGCCCCCTCGCACTTCGCGCGCTCTTCAGCGCGGCGC
>CAZYUD010000052.1:0-5579 GCA_964650505.1 uncultured Hydrogenophaga sp. | reverse complement strand
CTCGAACCAGGGACCTACGGATTAACAGTCCGGCGCTCTACCGACTGAGCTATCGGGGAACAGACTCATATTATAGCGTCATTTTTCGGCATTTTTGTCGGGCTCTGTATTTTCCGAAACTTTTTCTTGCCACACCCCCAAACGGCCTTGTAGCAGCGCGCTGGTGGTGGTGTATTGCAGGGGGCCCGCGGCAGCGGGGGTGAGCGATTCAAGCAAGGCGTAGGCGCACATCACCGCTTCGTGAAAGCCGCAAGCGATCAAGCGTTTTTTGCCGCGGTAGCTCACCACATCACCGACCGCACAGATCCCCTCTTGCTCGGTGGCGAAGGTGGACATGTCGACCGGCAGCAGCTTTTTTTCCAGGGCCAGGCCCCAATCGGCCAAGGCACCAAGCTTGGGCGACAGGCCTTGGCGCACCAGCACCGCGTCGCATGGCAGGTCGCGTTGGGCGCCACTGGGCTCTGTGATTTGCAGGCCGGTGAGCGCACCGACGTTGAGCAAGGCCTGGGTGGGCAGACCCGCCACCAACCGCACTTTGCCGCGCGCGAGGGCGGCTTGCCACGCTTGCAACATGGGTTCGGGCGCCGACACTGCGTCGCGGCGGTGTAGCACGGTCACGCTGGCCGCGATCTGTTCAAGGGCCAAGGCCGATGCGATGGCGGGCTCTTCGCCGCCGCTGACCAGCACCTGTTTGTCTTGTAAGAGCGGCAGCGCGTCGTCAAAGAAAAACACCTGTTGACCTTCAAGGGTGCGCAACTCGGGCAGGTTGATGCGGCGCGGCTCAAAAGCGCCAACACCAGCGGCGATGACCACCGCACGCGCGCGAAACGCCTGCCCGGCGGCGCTGCGCAGTTCAAAAGTGGACGTGGCCTCGTCGTGCCGCAGCTGGGTGATGGTGTGTCCCAAAAACAAGGGCACGTTCAAGGGCCGCAATTGCGCCATCAACGCATCGACCAAGCTGCGACCGGTGCAAAAAGGCACACCGGGAATGTCGTAAATCGGCTTGTCGGGGTAGAGCTCGGCGGCTTGGCCGCCGACGTGGGGCAGGGCGTCGACCACCGCACACCGCAGGCCCAGCAACCCCAGCTGAAAGGCTTGGTACAGGCCCACCGGGCCAGCACCGATCACCAGCACATCGGTGCTGTGTTCGTGCGTGTGCGGGTGGGACGGCTCGGCGGTCACGGCCAAGCGCGTTCAGCGGATGAGTTCGCCGAGCTTGCCGGTTTTGTCTTTCCAGTCGTCGGCGTCGGGCAAGGCCTCCTTGCGCTTGGTGATGCTTTTCCAGTTGGGCAATTGGGCCAGCTCGGCGTTGATAGCCGTCATGTGGACCTGGTCTTTGGGCAGGTCTTCTTCGGCGTAGATGGCGCTGACCGGGCATTCGGGGATGCACACCGCGCAGTCGATGCACTCGTCCGGGTCGATGGTCAGGAAGTTCGGGCCTTCGCGGAAGCAGTCCACAGGGCAGACATCGACGCAGTCGGTGTACTTGCAACGGATACAGGCTTCGGTGACAACGTGGGTCATGGTGTGGCGTGGGTGAATGCGGTAAACACGGGATTTTAGTGGCTTGCCCGCACGGCGCAGCGCATGTCCGCAATCCAGGTGCGGGCGTTGCGCCAGCGCTGGCTGGCGTGGCGGTGCTGGCTCAGGCCACCATCAGCGCGCCTGCGGTGCGGTGCGATGCAGTGTCGACCAACACCAGCGCGCCTTGGGAGCGCACCTGCGCGTACGGGCGGGCGGCGATGGGTTCTTGCAGCGACAGCGTGACTCGGGCGATGGTGTTGGCCGCGAGCTGGCTCGCCGCTGTGGCTTGCAGGGTGTGGATGTCGAGCTGGTGGTCGATGGCTTTGACCTTGGCTTTGACCCAGCGGTGACCGTGCAGCGCCCAGTACACCCGGCCCGGGAGCAGTGGCTCGTCGTCCAACCACGCCAGGGTGCCTTGCAGTTCGCGCAGGCCGTTGGCGTGGTGTGTGCTGGGGCTGTCGTCCCAATCGTCACCCGCCGGGGTGTCGGCGGTGGCGTCGGCCACCAACCAGTCGCCGCGCGACACATCCACCTCTCGGTCCAGCACCAGGCCCGCGCTGCGGCCGGCGCCCACCGCGCCGTCTTGCCGCACATGGTTGAGCACCTGCGCCACCACCGCGCGGTGGCCACTGGGCAACACACGCACCGCTTGGCCGGCCTCGGCAAGTCCGGCCGCCACACGGCCCCAGAACACCCGGCGCCCCTGGCTGGTGACGCCCGAGTCGTGGAACTTTTCCACCCATTGCACTGGCAGGGCAAAGGCCGCTTGTTGGTCGGCCGGTGTGACCGGCAGGTCTTGCAAGATGTCGAGCAGGCTGGGGCCGCTGTAGCCACACCAGGCTGGCTGGGCCTGCACCACGTTCCACCCGGTCAGCGCCGAGACCGGCACCACCGCGTGCACATCGATGCCGGCTTGGGCGGCAAAGCCGCGCAGCGCCGCCTCAATGTGGCGGTAAGCCAAGGCTGGGTCGTCCACCGCATCGAGCTTGTTGATGGCAAACACAATGGAGGGCACACGCAGCAGTTGCACCAGCAGCGCATGGCGGCGGGTTTGTGGCAGCAACTGCAGATGGGGCTGGCGCCAGTCGAGCTTGATGGCATCCACCAGCACCATGGCCGCGTCGGCACCCGATGCGGCCGTCACCATGTTGCGGGTGTATTGCTCGTGGCCCGGCGCGTCGCCGATGATGAATTTGCGGCGCTCGGTGCTGAAGTAGCGGTAGGCCACGTCGATGGTGATGCCTTGTTCGCGTTCAGCGCTCAGGCCATCGGTCAGCAGCGCCAAATCGGTTTCACCTTGGCGCTGCACACCGGCCAAATGGTCTTGCAGCACCGCTTTGGTGTCGACCAACAGCCGACCGATCAGCGTGCTTTTGCCGTCGTCGACCGACCCGCAAGTGATAAACCGCAAAGCGGTTTGGGTGTCGGGCACAGAAGCCGGAGCGGGAAAAACAACAGAAGCGTTCATCACAAAAATCCCGAGAGAAGTGTCTTGATCCAGAACACCACCGATCCGGCTTCGCCGGTCGGTCGGTGTTGCCCCCCAGTGGGGGGTGACGCGCCACAGGCGCGGCGCGGGGGCGTCAAAAGTACCCGTCTTTCTTGCGCTTCTCCATCGAAGCGTCCGACGTCTTGTCGTCCATGCGGGTGGCGCCACGCTCGCTCACATCGGCCGCCAGTGTCTCGATCACGATGTCGTCGGGCTTAGCGGCCAGACTCGGCACCGGGCAGGTACAGGTGATGTCGCCCACGGTGCGAAAGCGCACATCGCGCACCACCACCTGTTCGCCCTCGCGCGGCGGCGTCAGCGGTGTCACCGGCACCAGCAGGCCGCGGCGCTCCACCACCTGGCGCGGGTGGGTGTAATAAATCGAGGGCAGGGCAATGTCTTCGCGTGCGATGTATTGCCACACGTCCAGCTCAGTCCAGTTGCTGATGGGAAAGACCCGGAAATGTTCACCCGGGTGGATGCGGGTGTTGAACAGGGTCCACAGCTCGGGCCGTTGCGCTTTGGGTTGCCACTGACCGAAGCTGTCGCGGTGGCTGAAGATGCGCTCTTTGGCGCGCGCTTTTTCCTCGTCGCGGCGGGCGCCACCGATCAGCGCGTCAAAGCGGAATTCTTCAATCGCTTCGAGCAAAGTCACCGACTGGTGGGCGTTGCGGCTTTCGCCCGGGTGGGCCAGGCGCACCGTGCCGCGCGCCATGGAATCCTCCACACTGCGCACAATCAGCTCGGCACCCAGTTCGCGGGCGCGTTGGTCGCGGAAATCGGTCACTTCGGGGAAGTTGTGGCCGGTGTCGATCATCAGCAGCGGGTAGGGAATGCGCCCGGCGCCAAAGGCCTTTTCGGCGCACTTGAGCATGACCAGTGAGTCCTTGCCGCCCGAGAACAGCAGGCTGGGGCGCTCAAACGCCCCAGCCACTTCGCGCAGGATAAAGATGGTTTCTTCCTCCAGCGCGTCGAGGTGGGCGTTGGACAGGGCGTGGTGTGACAGCAAATCGTGTTCGGTGCGGGCGTTCATGCGTTGACCTCTGTTGTGTGGGCGGCTTTGACGTGCAAGCCGCACTCTTTGGCGGATGCATCCTCCCACCACCAACGGCCGGCGCGAAAGTCTTCGCCGACGCTGATGGCGCGGGTGCAGGGCGCGCAGCCGATGCTGGGGAAAAAGGCGTCGTGCAGCGGGTTGTAGGGCACTTGGTGTTCGGCTACAAAGTGCCAGACGTCGCCCCAGGTCCAGTCGGCCAGCGGGTTGATCTTGACGCGGCCGTCTTCCTCGACAAAGTCGGGCACCTCGGCGCGGGCGTTCGATTGCTCGCGCCGAAGGCCGGTGACCCAGCCGCTGACGTCTTGGAGCGCGCGTTTCAGCGGTTCGAGTTTGCGGATGCCGCAGCATTGCTTGCGCAGGTCCACGCTCTGGTACATGGCCTCTTCACCGTGCGCGCGCACAAACTGGACCACCTGTTCCTGTATGGGGCGGTACACCTTCACGCTGATGCCATAACGCCGCTCGATGGTCGGCACCAGGGCCAAGGTTTCGGCGTGCAGCTTGCCGGTGTCGAGCACAAACACCGACACCGGCACGCCGGCCTGCTGGATCAGCTCGGTCACCACCATGTCTTCGACGCCCAGGCTCGAGCCTTGCACCAGGCGCGGGTGCTGGGCGGCCAAGGCGCGCAGCAGGCGCATGCTGCGGGTCAGTTTGGCGGCGAAGTCGGACGAGGGGCGGTTGTACAGCGCCAGGGCGCTGCCTGCGGCCGGCGCGGCGCGCAAAGAGGAAACGCTGGCCTCGCTCATGCCAAGGCCTCCGCCGCTTGGGCAAAACGCGGCGCAGCCAAGACGGCGTCGCCTTGGTAAAAGCCCGCGCCGTAGCGCGCCAGTTGGCGCTGCGCTGCTTCCAGCGACTGGTCGGCGCGCAACACCGCCTGGGTAAAGCCGCAGCGCTGCAGCATTTGCAGCTGGTCGATCAAGACGTCGCCGGTGGCGCGGATGTCGCCGGCAAAACCCAGGCGCTGGCGCAACAGCCGGGCTTGGCTGAAGGCGCGTCCATCGGCGAATTTGGGGAACTGCAGCTCAACCACGGTGACGCCGCTGAGATCGTGCTCGCGCGGGTCGGCTGTGTTGTCGAGTGTCAAGCGCTGACGGTCGGATTCGGGAGCGTTGAAATGGCCAGCTTGGAAAAGGGTGATGGAGGTGCTCATGGTTCAGGCCTCAGCGGTTTCAACGGGGCGGGCGGTCTGGGTGCGCACCGCGTTGGCGGCGTGTTTGAAGGGGTCGATGCCTAGGCGCTTGACCGCTTGGGTGAAGGTCTCGCCTTCGCTGCGCTCGCGGCGGTAGACGCCCAGCAGCGCTTCGATCACATCGGGCATTTCGGCGGCGGCAAACGAGGGGCCAATCACCTTGCCCGGTGTGGCCGCGCCCGACAGGCGGGTGCCGTCTGAGCCGCCGAGCGTGACCTGGTACCACTCTTGGCCGTCTTTGTCGACGCCCAGAATGCCGATATGGCCGCTGTGGTGGTGGCCGCAGCTGTTGATGCAGCCGCTGATGTGCAGGTCGA
>CAZYUD010000051.1:0-5851 GCA_964650505.1 uncultured Hydrogenophaga sp. | reverse complement strand
TGGAAGATGGTCATCTTGATGGTGCCGTTCTCGCTGATTTGCGGCTTGACCCGCAAGGTCAGGCCCACGTCTTTGCGCTCGATGGTTTGAAAGGGGTTGACGGAGCTGCTGCTGCCATTGGCCGAGCCTGTATTGGTGTACTGGCCGGTCACAAACGGCACGTTTTGGCCAATGACGATTTTGGCTTCTTCGTTGTCGAGCGTCAGCAGATTGGGTGTGGACAGGATGTTGCCCTCCCCGTTGGTCTGCAGAAAGCGCGCCAGCGCGCCAAGCACGTACACGCCGTTGGTTTGGCGGGCCGCGCCCAGGTTCAGGCCTGGACTGGGCAGATTGGTGCCGCGCGCGAGGTTGACGATGTTGTTGCCACCCAGACCAAAGTTGGTGCCCAGCAGTCCAATCAGGCGGTCTCCGCTGTTGCCGATGGCGCCTTGCCATTGAATGCCAAACTCGGCCGCTTTGTCGGCGTTGACCTCGGCGATCAGGCTCTCCACATAGACTTGGGCGCGGCGTGCGTCGAGCTGGTCGATCACCGCGCGCAGTTGGCGGTATTGCGGTTCGGGCGCGGTGATGATGAGCGCGTTGGTTGCCGGATCGGCTTGGATTTGACCGCCAGTGGACGGCTGCGCGCTGGGTGACACCGGGGCGCTGGCGCCTGTGCCGGTGCCGCCAGAGGCCGGGCGGCCGGTGTTGCCTGCGCCACTGGCCGACCCGCCGCTCTCCCCGGCGAGTGCGGCGCGCAAGGTGGTGGCCAGCGCCACCGCGTCGGCGTTTTTCAGGTACACCACATGGATATTGCCGCTGGCGTTGTCCGAGCTGGGCACGTCCAGTCGTGCGATGAGCGATCGCATCAGCGCCAAGCGCGCCGGGTTGGCTGCGCGGATCACCAAGCTGTTGCTGCGGGGCTCGGCCAGCAGGGTGTTGCGTGTGCTGGTATCGGTCTGGCCTTGGGCGGTTGGCGCGGTTCCGGTGTTGCCTGGGTCGACCAGCCGTTGCAGCAGCGGCACCAGGTCGGCGGCCACCGCATGGCGCAGGGGAATCACCTCGATGTCGGTGGCGTTGGCCACATCCAAGGCAGAGACGATGCGGCCTAACCGACGCAAGTTGTCGGCGTAGTCGGTGATGACCAGCGCGTTGGTGCCCGGGTTGACGTTGATGGTGTTGTTGGGCGAGATCAGCGGCCGCAGGATGGGCACCAGGTTGTTGGCATTCTCGTGGTTGAGCGTGAAAATCTGGGTCACCACCTGGTTGGCCACCGGCAGGGCGCTGGTGGTGCCAGCATTGACGGTGCCGCTCTGCAGCTTGGCGTCGGCGTCGGGCACAATTTTGTACAGACCGTCGCTGTCGATCAGCGCAAAGCCCTGCAGCTGCAGCGCGGTGCCGAATTGGCGCAAGGCCTGCGCCGGCGACACCGGGCGATCGCTGGCAAGGGTAATGGTCCCTTGGACACGCGGATCCACCACCACACTGCGCCCGCTGATGGTGGCCATCATGCGTGCCACCGCTTCAATATCAGCGTCCACGAACTTGAGCACGATAGGGCCCCCCGCTCGTTGCTGCGCATGGGAAGGCGCAGCGCACACCACACACACCGCTGCAGCCAAAGCCAACAGAGCGCCTGGACGGTGCAGAAATATTCGTCTAAAAAACATGTTCATAGGGTGTGATCAATTCTCAACTACCGGGTCTACGACCTGGAACGTCACTGTGCCGCTCCAGCCCCCTGATGCGGACACGCGCAGGCTGGCTTCACTGGGCTTAAGGTGGGCAGTCTTTCGCACTCCAGCCAACCAAGCGCCCAATGCTTCGGGTTGAACATCAGACACATTCACCACCAAGAGGTTACCTTGGGTGCTGATTTGGACTTGCTCTGCAAGCGCATCACTGGCCTCGCGCAGCCGATCCATGGCCGAGCCACTGCCACTGGAGGTCGTTGGCTGCAAAGCCCGGGCCTCGTGCGCCATCGCTTTGATGCGCTCGAGTGTGGCGCGCTCCGCAGCAATCTGGGCCGGGGCTTCGCGCAGGGTAGCAACAGCAGGCCCCAGCGCGACACCCCAAAGGAGCGCCAGCACCAGCACAATGCCACCCCACACCATGGCACGCCGGTCGCGCGCACCCAAATGCCGCCAGCGCTGCGCCCAAGAACGGAAGGACACGGGAGGCGTCATCGGCGCACCACCACAGACTGATCCTCGGTCTGCGCCTGCAAGCCGGCAGCACTGAGTTGGCCCTGCCACCCCCTTAAAAGCGCCTCACCCAAGGAGTTTGCCGTCAGGCGGGTGCTGCTGGCGTCGTGCTCAATAGCGGCCAGCCCAGACCAAGAGGCGCTGACCGCAGCGCGCCCCATGGAAGCCAACAGAGCCTCCAGGTCGGCCGCCTCCGCGGTGCCACTGCGCTGGCGCAGACCGTCGAGCTCACGCTGCATCTGGATGACCGGGTCGATGACCAATTTGACAGTGGGAAATGCCGTTTGCAGGGCTTGTCGCTGCTGAGTCCGGGTGTCTTGCAATTGCTGGCGCAGCTGCCAAGCGTATAGATTCAGCCCTAGCAATTGGACGAGCAGAAAAGCCGAAACGGACCAACGCAGGGGCCGGCCCGCACGCTCATGACACACGGCGCGCCACACCTTCTGCCAGCGTTGCCGTTCGCGCCAGTGAGAGCTTGGCTTGAATTCGAATTGCGCCAGATTCCAAGGACTCTTGAGCGCGTGCAACAGCCACATGGGGCGTGCTTCGCGGCTGCAATGCACACCCAGCACCGCCTCTACCTGCTCCACCAAGTGGGCAGGGACGGAAGCCGACAATACCCGACCACCCAAACCCAAACCGCCAAGCAAAGGCTCCACCGCGTTCAACGGCCAGTGACCGACACCACGGGCGGTGCTTAACGACACCCACGCATGATCATCAGGGTCGGCGTCCACACGCACCACTGCCTGGTCAGGCTCGATGGGCCACTGGCTGGGGATGATCCGCGCAGGCGGCAAGCCAGACGCTTGCAGAGCCTCAAAGCACTGCCGCAGCCGCCATCGTTCGCAACAAGCGATCCAAACAAGCCCTTGCGTGGGCCCTCCCGATGGCAAAGCAAAGTGGACATGCTCGACATCTTGCAACAGGCGATCTTCCATCACGCCTTCTAGCACAGCGCGCAAGCGAGGCGCCGCCAGTTTGGGCAGACTCACCCGGTGCCACGACACCCAGCGCGCAGGCAGAACCAGCACAACGTCCCGCTCCTTCGGCAGGGACGACACATCGCCCGAGCCATGATCCAAACCGTGCACGCCGTCCGCAGTTCGCACCCACTCAAAAGACAGATGCGAACCATTTAAAAGCGGCGAAACTGCAAGAGTTGGCATTTAGATAGTCTATACAAAATAAGCCGCAGAACCCCATAAAGAGGGTAAAGCCGCTGCGACGGCGGCTGCTGGGCCACACATACCAAACCGCTTAGTACTTTGGACGTGACAAGGGCGAGTGTTCCGCCCTTGCCTTCAAAGCAAGGGCAGAACACTCGCCACACCTTAGCGTCGAACTCCAGCGGAAGCGGGCATGAGCGTCAGCCCAGATGGAACGGCATCCACCCGGATATTCCTGGTCGCAGTCCCAAGTTTGCTGGGCGCCGTTGCCGTCACCGTCAAGCGTTCAGCCCCCTTGCCCATCGCCCTCAAATCGGCGTCATTGAGCCATACCGCCCATGTGCCATTTTTGTAGACTGCAGCACCGCGCGAATACCCGTTTTGGTAGCGCAACACCACCTTGTCTGCACCCGAGTGTGTACCCGTGATCATGGTGTAACGTGCACGGTATTCACCTTGACTGAGGACATCGTCACCGGCTACCCGATTAATGCCCACCTTCAAGGGTTGCACCGGCGGAACGGCATCCACCCGGATATTTCTGGTCGCAGTCCCAGATTTGTTGGGCGCCGTTGCCGTCACGGTAAGGCGTTCAGTCCCCTTGCCCATCGCCTTCAAATCGGCGTCATTGAGCCACACCGCCCATGTGCCATTTTTGTAGACTGCAGCACCGCGCGAATACCCGTTTTGGTAGCGCAACACCACCTTGTCTGCACCCGAGTGTGTACCCGTGATCATGGTGTAACGTGCACGGTATTCACCTTGACTGAGGACATCGTCACCGGCTACCCGATTAATGCCCACCTTCAAGGGTTGCACAGGTGGTGGCGGGGGGGTAATGGTCGGAGGATTTTTCTCAAATCCAATTTTGCCGAAATTAGAAAATTCTTTCAAATCTTGCGGCCGCATCCTCATCGAAACACCTGTCCTTGAGTCTTGTGCAATCAGGCGACTGTCGCCAGGGGGTGCATCAACCTCAGAGAGGACCACATCAGACTGAAAAGCGTGGTTGAATTCAAAGAATCCTTTCACATGGGCTCTTACCGGCTGGTAGTAGTTGACGATGGCCGACTTCACAATATTGCCGCCGTGCCATTTTTCCAGTTTACCAAGCTGCAAATTGGTTGAGGGACGTTGATGCGATGGCCGATCACGCACCGCCCATTGCCCCAATAAATCTTCATTGATAGGGACAGCACCACCAGTCAAATCGCCACCATTTGATATCTTTTGATAACCCGTGTTTTCCCACCCGCAAACGTCGATATACGGCTTTTGCGAGTTGTGTCCATAGAAGAAACCTTTGCCACGAGTCCAAGGGCTGTGACACCCTTCGGTTTCGCCTATCCAATTCAAGTCCGCGTCCACCGTGTAAGGCACGCGAACCTTACCGGTGGACATTTTGATCAGAACTCGCATCGCGCTGTACGCTGGAACCGTCACGACAGGCTGCGTGGCCCCTGTAATCACATCAGCTGTGGCCTTTGAGTCGGCCCATGATTTGCCTGCCGTCACAGTGAACGACAAAGAACTTCCACCACCACCGAAACCAAAAACAGACCCTTGCAAATCTTTTGTTATGGTCGTCGACGTTCCCAAACTGGTGGTCTCCGTCTTTGTCACTGTAACAGACTGAGATCTCTCAAGTCGCACCCAGACTTGCTGATCCAGCCCGGTGCTATTTACCAGCCAAGCCTCATGTGCAATTTCCTCCTTTGCACCGAGTGTTTGTGCTTGACCAAGCTCTAAACCCACCCCCTCCATTGCTCCGAGCTTCAAGCGTTGCTTACTTACAACACGGTTGTCGCCAAGCCGCCCCGTTGTGCAGATAGCAGATCCATCCGATTGGAGCCACCAATTTCCAGATACCTTGCAACGCCCATCTTGCCCTTTCCCTGTCTTATCGCCAATATTCCAGCCAAGCACCTCCGCCAATGCCCCAAGCCGCGGCATTTTGTAGGTGTAGAAATCACCGGTCACTTCGTGTACCGTTCCCCCTTTCAAAACATGTGGCTTGGCATTCTCCAGCTCAGCCATAGCCCATGCCGACTGCACACCCGAAACACCGCCGGCAAGCACAGCCACAGCGGCTCCGACTCGCGTCATTTCTTTGAACCTCAGTTTCATTTCTTACTCCAGAAACAAATAATCACTGGCGCCCACTGCTGAACACCAACCACATCTTCAATGCAGATGCAACATCTTGAATGGCTTTGCCTTTTACAAGCGCGCCATCAAGTGCCCGAGATGGTGACTAAAGTACCCAACATTTACAACCTCAGACTTTCCCGTGACTTTTTTGAGTAAAAAATTATTGATAAACGATGTTCTAATAATCAAATTTGACTTATTTGAGTTATCAAGCCGTCTGAACGGCCCCGGGTTTCAAGGAGGCTGGTTGGCTTAACAGGCCGTTGAAAAAATGCTCATCGAACGTGCTGCGACCGCTGATTTCGAAGCCGCGAGCCACCTCGACGCGCCTGCGAAGCGATTTCGAGG
>CAZYUD010000050.1:0-6215 GCA_964650505.1 uncultured Hydrogenophaga sp. | reverse complement strand
CAAAACGGATGCGATCGCGGTGGGCGTGAAAGCCGTCGAGCACCGCCAAATAACTTTCGCCCGGCACGCCAAAGGCGTGGGTCACGCCTTGCTCGATCAGGCATTGCACCAGCAGGTGGCCCGCCAGTTGCGTGTTCATGTCTTGTGTGTCCATCAGACTGGAAAACGTCCCGCCTCTCTCGCTGCTCAGTTCGTAACCATTTTGCGGAATGTGTTTTTGTGGGCGATCAGCCCGTCACGAAACTCGAACAGATCAACTCCCTGAGAGTCTACTTTCGAACCATCTGACTGACGGGTACCGCGAAAGACCCATTCGGTCAGAGCGCGCTCACCCCCCCAAGCGACATGGCGAGCTTCTTCCCAGCGCGCATCGGGGATGGCCTGCCAGACCCCAGCAAAAGCCCGTCGCAGTTCCTCATGGCCCTGAAAACGCACGCCGTAAAGCTCGGGACCGGTCGATCCGTCGTACACACAGTCGGGCGTCACCATGGTCAGCAAGGCGTCCACATCGTGTGCGTTCCAGGCCTGGCAAAAACGCTCAAGCAGTTCGAGTTGTTGGTGGGTGCGGGTTTGAAGTTCGTCTTTCATGGTGTCTCTTGCAAGGAAAAGAGTTGAAGAAAAAGATGAAGAATGGGTCAGGGCATAAGCAGCACTTTGCCCACGCTGCGACCGCTTTCGAGGTGCTCATGGGCCGCTTGACCTTGTTCCAATGCATAGCGTGCGGGCTCGGCCAGTACCAGCTGTCCTTTTCGCACCGAGTCGAAGAGGGCATAGGTACGGGCCATGCGTTGCTCGCGGGTTTTGAGATAACTCCAGAGGTCGCCGCCAGTGAGGGTCTTGCTGCTGTCCATCAGCATGCGGGGGTTGACCGCCGGCGGGTTGCCGCCACTCATGCCGTAGAAGACAACATGACCGCATTCGCGGGCGGCGGCAAGGCTGTCCATCAAGGTTGAACCCACACTGTCGTACACCACATCGGCACCGCCACCTGTCAGGTCCTGAATCTGCTTGACCCAGTTGTCCTGCAGAGTGAAAACCGCTTGGGCGCCGAGCTGGCGGATGATTTCTTGCTTGGCGGGAGAGGAGGTCAAGCCGATGACCAGAGCCCCTTGGGCGCTGCACAGCTGGGTCAACAATTGACCCACACCACCGGAGGCCGCATGGACCACCACGAATTCGCCAGCCTGCACCCGGTGGCTGTCATGGCACAGGTAATGCGCGGTCATGCCCTGCAGCAGCAAGGCGGCCGCCGTTTCAAAGCCGATGTCCTCGGGCAGTGGGATCGCCTTTGCCAAGGGTACGGCCACGTACTGGGCGTGTGCAAAGGGCACATCGGCAAAGGCCACGCGGTCGCCCCTGGACAGACTCGGCACTGCGTTGCTGTCGACCACCACACCGCTGCCTTCATAGCCGGCGATGTAGGGGGCTTGTCCGAGCAGATGGTAGTCGCCCTTGCGGCGGTAGATGTCGGCATAGTTCAGGCCGATGGCCCGCATCTCGACCAGCACTTCACCGGTCTGCAGCACGGGTGTAGGCACGTCGGTGTATTCGAGCACCGAAGGGTCACCAAACCGGCTGAAGGTCAGGGCTTTCATGGGACGATCCTTTCAGTCGATATCAAAGGTCACGCCCTGTGCCAGGGGCAAGTCGTGGGAGTAGTTGAGCGTGTTGGTGGCCCGGCGCATATAGGCCTTCCAGCTGTCCGAGCCGGCCTCGCGACCGCCGCCGGTTTCCTTCTCACCGCCGAAGGCACCGCCAATTTCCGAGCCGCTGGGCCCGAGGTTGACGTTGGCGATGCCGCAGTCCGAACCGGTGGCCGAAAGGAAGCGTTCGGCTTCGCGCATGTCCAGGGTGAAGATCGACGAGGACAAACCGGCGCCAGCGGCATTGTTGATTGCGATGGCTTCATCAAGGTCGCGGTAGCGCATGACGTAGAGAATGGGCGCAAAGGTTTCGTGCAGCACCGGTCCCTCGTGCCGCGCCAGTTCGACCAGAGCGGGGCGCACATAAACCGCTTGCGCAAAGCCTTCCAGATTGACCCGCGTACCGCCATGCACCACTGCGCCCAGGGCGCGGCTTTGTGCCAGCGCACTTTGCATGTTGTCAAAAGCCTGGGCATCGATGAGGGGACCCACCAGCGTATCTGTCTGGCGCGGGTCGCCCACGCGCACGCGGTCATAGGCTTGTTTGAGGCGCGCTACGAACTTGTCATAAAGGCCGTCATGCACGAGCAGGCGCCGCAATGTGGTGCAGCGCTGGCCGGCTGTGCCCATGGCAGCAAAAGCGATGGCGCGCAGCGCCAGCTCAAGGTCTGCCGAGGGCGTCACGATGGCCGCGTTGTTGCCGCCCAGCTCCAGAATGGCCCGCCCAAAGCGGGCGGCTAGGCGCTGGCCAACCACCCGGCCCATGGCAGTCGATCCGGTAGCCGAGAGTACGGCCACGCGTGGGTCATCGACCAGCTGCTCCCCGATCTCGCGCCCGCCCAGAATCATGGACAGCAAGCCCTCCGGGGCTTGGGCACCGAAGCGCTCCAGGGCGCGTTGCGCGATGGCTTCGGTGGCCAAAGCGCAGAGCGGCGTCTTTTCAGAGGGTTTCCAAACCACCGGATCGCCGCAGACCAGGGCCAGCGCGGTATTCCAGGACCACACCGCGACTGGAAAGTTGAAAGCGGAGATCACGCCACACACCCCCAGCGGGTGCCAGGTCTCCATCATGCGGTGGCCAGGGCGTTCGCTGGTCATGGTCAGACCGTGCAGCTGGCGCGAGAGGCCTACGGCAAAGTCGCAGATGTCGATCATTTCCTGCACTTCGCCCAGGCCTTCGGCCAGGCTTTTACCGGCTTCGAGCGTCACCAGCAGACCCAGTGTGGACTTGGATGCACGCAATTCCTCGCCCAGCAAGCGCACCAGTTCGCCACGCCGTGGGGCGGGCACCTGGCTCCAGGCCAGGAAGGCTTTCTGCGCTTTTGCAATGACTTGCTCGGCCTGCGCCGGCGTGCTTGGCTTGACCCATCCAATGGCCTCGCCGGTGATGGGTGAGTGCACCCCCATTTCACCGTCGGTGTAGGCCATGCGGGGTACGCCCAGGGACTGCAGCAGGGTGTCGACCTGAGTGGCGATGGAAACGTCATTGGGGACTTGGGTGTTCATGATGGAATCCTGGGTTGAAGATGGTTTAAAGCCAGAGGCTGCCCTCAATGGCCATCGCGCAGTCGCCGCCCACCCAGACGGTGCCGTCCGGGTCTTGAGCCAGGTTCACCTGGCCGGCACGTCCCAGCGCGGCTCCCTGGATGACCTTGTACCGGGATGGAGCCCGCTTCGACACCATGAGCCACTGCGCCAACCCCGCATTCAGGCTGCCGGTTGCCGGGTCCTCGGCCAGTCCATGGGGACGCGCTACAAATGCCCGAACTTCAAAGATGGGGGCATCGGCTGAGGGCTGATGGGGAGCGAGCAGACCCACATTCCAGCCCTCCAGCACAGCTGCATTGGGCTTGATCGAGAGCAGTTGCTCGGCACTGCGCAACATCACGCAGCGCCAGTGGGGTCCGTTATCGAACCCGACATGGGCCACGATGTCCTCACGGCACAGCCCCAGACCTTTTGACATGCGGGCCAGTTCGTCGTTGTCCAGCGGACCGCCCTGGCGCCAGGCCGGGGCCGCAAAGGCCAGACCTTGTCCGCTGGGCCGTATTCGGATCAGGCCCAACGCACATTCCTGCAAAATCGAACCATCGGCAGAGTGTGGCTGGCCGCCCGCAGCCAGCCAAACATGACAGGTGCCCAAAGTGGGATGCCCGGCGAATCCGAGTTCACGGCCCGGGCGAAAGATGCGAACGCGGTAATCTGCACCCGCCTGTGCGCCTTGTGCCGACACTGGCAGAACAAATGTGCATTCGGACAGCTGTGTCCAGTCGGTGAATCGCTGCATCGTCTCGGTCGACAAATCAAGTCCATCGAGCACCACGGCCAGGGGGTTGCCCATGCACGGCACGTCTGTGAAAACATCGATTTGCCGGAACGGGCGCTGACGAGGTGGCATCACAGACCCTCGAGAAAAAAGCGCTCGGCCGCAGCAACGGCTCCGGTGTCGCTCTGCACTGCTTCGGGCGGCCCCCCTTTGCCCCAGAGCACTCCAGCCATCGTCATCGAGAGGAATTGCGCGCATAAGGCGGTGCTGTCGATCATGGGTTGGGCGGTGGGACGGTCGCCACTGGTGGTGACCAGCCACAGGCGTTTGCTGGACATCTTCGTCTTGAAGTCCAGACCGGGTACACGCAGCCAGGCGCTCCAGTGGTCAAGGTAGGTTTTCAGCGGACTCGGGAAGCTGTACCAGTACACCGGCGCGAACAGCACCAGATCGGTGGCTTCGAGCGTGTGCTGGAGCAGCCGGTAGAGATCGCCCTGGGGCACCGGGTAGGTGCCCACGGTGTGGCGCTGGTCGGTGAAGGCGGGCAGCTGCAGATGCGCCAGGTGCTGCCAGCTTTGCACAGTGCCTGCGGGCAGGGCCTGCGCCGCCTGCCGGGCCAGCCACTCTGTGTTGCCGCTGTCACCAGGCTCGCGGGTCGAAGCCGCCAAAAAAAGGAAATGACGTTTGTTGTGCATGGTGACTTTGAGACATAGATTCAATATTAAAGTCCTCACTCTCACAGGTTTGCTCATCCTTGTAAAGCAAAAAATAGGTGCAGGTTCATTCCGAAACGGACTGAAGCTGTCGATAATGGGTCGGTACTGCAGCTGCTTTTTGTTCCGGATTTGCGCACTTTGCGCGCAGGTCGATCACCTGGAGTCCTGCCTTTGTTCCGTCGCGCCTTCCTACCTGCTGTTGCCGAACTGATGGCCTTTGAGGCCGTGGCCAGGCATCTCAATGTCTCGCGTGCAGCCGATGAACTGGCCTTGACCCAGAGTGCGGTGTCACGTCAGATCCGGCATCTGGAGGCCCAGCTTGGTCTGGCCCTTTTTCATCGCGTGCGCCAGCGCCTGGTGCTCACCGATGCAGGCCGTGTCTATGCGGCGCAGGTTCAAAATGGGCTCCAGCAAATCAGTCATGCCACCCAAACGGCCATGGCGCAAAACACGGGTGGCGGCATGCTCAACCTAGCCGTGTTGCCGACCTTGGCTTCACGCTGGCTGATCCCTCATCTGGGCAGTTTCACGGAAAAGTATCCAGACGTGACGGTCAACTTCGCGGCACGCACCGAGCCGTTTGCGTTCACCGGGACACCCTTTGATGCTGCGATCCATTTCGGAGAGCCCCTCTGGGCTGGCGCGATCTGCGAGTTTCTGATGCATGAAGAGGTTGTGGCCGTGTGCAGCGAAGATTTCCGGCGGCGCCATGCGGTCTACCAGGCCGAGGACTTGCGGCGCGTGGTGCTGTTGCAGCAAAGTACCCGTCCGACCCAGTGGGCGCAATGGTTCGAGTGTGTCGGAGTCGAATGTCTGCATGCTTTGCGGGGGCCGAATCACGAACATTTTTCAATGATGGCGCAAGCCGCAGTGGCGGGACTGGGCGCTGCCTTGCTCCCCCGCATCCTGATTGAATCTGAACTGACCAGCGGCGCCTTGGTGGTGGTCAGCCCTCAGCACCTGATAAGCCCACAAGCCTATTATTTTGTCTACCCTGAAAACCGTGCCCAAAACCTGCTGGTGCAATCGATGGGGCAGTGGCTGCAGTCGCTGGTCCAGCGGACGGTTGACCGACATGCACTCTGACTTAGCAGGCCGTTGAAAAAGTGCTCATCGAACGTGCTGCGACCGCTGATTTCGAAGACGCGGGCCACACAGATGCATCTGGGCAGCGATTGCGACGGCTATTTCGGCCCGATTGCAGGCCCTTTTGCCCATTTCGGGCGCAGGTATCCTGCAGCTCACGCATGATGCGCGTCCCACCAGCCGCCCAGGCTGCCCATGCGCACCAGGTTGTAAGCGGCAAAGCACAGCAGCGCCTGCCCCGTGAGCTTGGCATGGCCAATGAGTTTGGTCTTGGCCAGACCGCCCACTGTCTTGGTCCAGCCAAAGGCCTCTTCGATGCGTTTGCGCACCTTCTGACTGGCCTTGTGGCCATCTGTCACGGATCGCCGTAATGGAGCCAGGGATGTTCGGCGTAATGGAGCCAGTCTCTGGCTGCTGAACAGGGCTCCCGAGGGGGTTAAGGGATAGGGTTATTTTGCCGCTTTTGTGGGGGCAGATTTGACACTGCCGGCGGTGGTTCTGGGG
>CAZYUD010000049.1:0-6918 GCA_964650505.1 uncultured Hydrogenophaga sp. | reverse complement strand
CTCATTGCCCGAAGTTTGCTTTATCTCACCTGTTCAGATTTCCGGAGCCACTTCTCTTCTCACTGCCGTCCGAGCGGGTGATACGGGCTTTGAAACAGATCATTGGCTGGCGGGGCAAGCCAGAGGTCATCCGTTGCGACAACGGCCCGGAAAACATCAGTGAGACAGTGCGCCGCTGGGCCGATGAATGGGGCATTCGGTTCGAATACATCCAGCCGGGCAAGCCGCAGCAAAACGCGTATGTGGAGCGGTTCAATCGAACGGTGCGTTACGAATGGCTGTCGCAATATCATTGGAGCGACTTGGAAGAGGTTCGGCTGTACGCCACGAACTGGATGTGGATGTACAACCACGAACGCCCAAACATGGCCTTGGGCGGGATCACACCCAAGCAGCGGTTGGCCATGGCCGCTTAAATCTACTTCTCAGCCCGATGCAAATCGGGGGGATTACCGAGCCGATGTGCAGCGTGCTGCAGATCGCCCCGTCTGGATATTGGTGCCATGCCGCCCAGCAACGCAACCCGCAACTGCGCTGCGCACGCGCCCAACGCGACGACACCCTGTTGCCACACATTGAGCGTATCTGGAACGCCAACATGCGGGTGTACGGCGCCGAGAAAGTGTGGCGGCAGATGACCCGAGAAGGACTCTGCACTGCCCGTTGCACGGTTGAGCGCTTGATGAAACACCTGGGTTTGCAGGGCGTACGCCGTGGCAAGGTGGTGCGCACCACCATCAGCGACGCCAAGTTGCCGTGCCCGCTGGACAGGGTCAATAGGGTCTTCAAAGCCGAGCGGTCCAATCAGCTATGGGTATCGGACTTCACCTACGTGTCCACTTGGCAAGGCTGGCTCTATGTGGCCTTTGTGATCGACGTATACGCCCGGCGTATTGTGGGCTGGCGGGTCAGCAGCTCCATGCACACGCAGTTCGTTCTGGATGCTCTGGAGCAGGCGCTGTATGCCCGCCAGCCAGAGCGCAATGGCGCACTGATCCACCACTCTGATCGCGGGTCGCAATACGTGTCCATTCGCTACAGCGAGCGGCTGGCCCAGGCCGGTATCGAGCCCTCGGTGGGCAGCAAGGGAGACAGCTACGACAACGCCCTGGCCGAGACGATCAACGGGCTGTACAAGGCAGAGGTGATCCACCGCCGGTCATGGCCAACCCGTGAATCGGTGGAACTGGCAACTCTGCAATGGGTGTCTTGGTTCAACCATCAACGCCTGCTTGGACCCATCGGATACATCCCACCCGCAGAAGCTGAGGCAAACTACTACCGGCAACTCGCCACTCAGGCCCACACGGTGGAGGCCTGACTTAAACCAACCAGCCTCCACGATTCCCGGGCCGGTTCAGTGCAGCACAAGGCGATTGCCCACCCCACCGACAGCCGTCTGCTGGAGATCGCCCGCGCCAAGCTGGTGGATACGGCCAAAGGCGTGGGCCTTGCGCTCAAGCAAACGCATGCCAAGGAAGGGGCCCAGCTCAGCCGCAAGGCGGGGCGCTACGCCCACGCGCGCCAGTTCAAGCGCATGAAGGGCGCGATCAAACGCCAGCGCACCATCGTGGGTCGGCTGCAGCGCGAGATTGAGCGCAAGGCCAGCGCCATCGGGGCGGCGGTGCAAGCGGCTCTGGGCGAGACGCTGAACAAGGCCAAACGCATCTGGGCCCAAAGCGCTGGGCGCAAGGCGGTGGACGGGCAGCTCGCACTCTGCCAGGACCCGCGGCTTGGGCTCGGCGCTGTAGCACCGCCGGGTCTTGATATTGGCTTCAGTGATAGTGTCCGCCTATTTCGTTTGGTGGACACCACGTGGTCGCTTGCGCCGCCGACCTCAACACTGGGGCGTCCGGACGCTTAACTTTCAAGGAGAGCACACCCTATTGTTGATTCACATACCCAGCAGCGCTTTTGCTCGCACCCGCTCTTGTGGCTCGAAGTGCTCGTCGATCCACGTGCGCATGGCCTGATCACGCTGCAGTTGTGACAGCTCAGCACGTGACTCCAAGTCCGCCCATGTACGCCGAGCCATCTGTAAGCGCTGATTCCACAGGGACTCTTCCTGGTCCAGAGCCGCAAGGCGAGCTGCGGTCTCAGCGCCTAACACTTGCTCGCGTTGCTGCTGCCATGTTTCAGCGCTGACGCCGACAGGGGCGGCCTGCCAATGCGGCGTCTCTGCTGTCTGGGGCGATGCCCTGTACTCCATGAGCCGTTGCACGGTCGCTATCAAGTCGGCTTCTTCTTCGGAAAAGAAAGCGGCCGCCCAATCGGGGCCCAACATTTGGTGCCGTTGGGCTTGCTGCTCCCGCAGTAGCATCAGCCATTGTTGCGGGTCGTTCAGATCGAGACGGCTGCTCAGCGGCGTATTGACCAAAGCCACGTAGCGGTCCCACACCGCCATCACCTGTGAGGCATCGGATCCCAGATCCCGCTCTGCCAAACTGCTCACCAAGGCGCGCAATTCCGTAGCGCTAAGTTCACCCAGAGTCGTCATGAGTTGGTCAAAGCGCAGCCGCAGGGCCAAACTGGGCGCGAGCCCCTGAGGTCCGATCTCACCCCAGTCGCCATCCAGACTGCTGCCGCGCAGTGAGCTGTGGTGGTGCAGCCAACTGTCCCACTGCTGGGCGGTGCGGCGCGTGCTGCCGCCGACCCAGCCAGCGACTCGTTCCAGTGCTGGGGATTTGGACAACGTGCTAACGGGCTGCGACTGCGATGTGCTGTCGCCCTCCATGGGCTCGGTTGTGGTGGTGGGCAGCGATCCCCACCACCACAAGATCGCGCCCACTACAGCAATCGAAGCGATAAGGCTGTAAGGACGACGCATACTCACAGCCCTGCCAGCTTTAGCCGATTGGCGTGGGTGCGATAAAACGCCAAGGGATCGGGGGTGCCGGGACCTCGCAAGCCAAATGTCAAGTTGACTATATCCGTGTGATTCCAAGGATAGTTGTCGCGCAACACCACGCCCCAACGAGAAGAGCAACGCTCCACCAGCCCGTCATTGGCCCGACCGCGAAACAACACCTGAGTCGCAGACATGGCCGTGTCCGGGTCCAACATATTGGTGACCACCCGGGTGCCACTGGCAGAGTAATAACGAATACCGTTCACCATGGCAGCCCCCGATCCACATGGGGAAGTCGGTGCGCCTTGTGGAAAGCGCTGGTTGAAGCTCGCCGAGCCTGCAGTGGTGAGTGATCGCATGGCACCATCCGCACTCTGCGGCCGTTTTACGCCACCACCCAATGCGTCGATCAATCGTCCAAGCACGTTGAACACGCGATCAGCGATTGCGGTGCTGCCAGTACCGTCGAGCACTTTCTGCGCCACATCGGCCACCACCGACCCCTGATTCGGACCCGCCACAACCAATACGGAAGCCACCAAGTCAGGGGCCATCGCAGCCACATACCGCACGCTGTGTGAGCCATGGCTGTGACCGATCAAATTGAATTTCTGGTGCCCATGGACTGCTCGCAGGCGCCTGAGCTCTGTCAAAAGTTGCTCCCCTCGCACCTCACTGCTGTTTGCGGCAGACACCTTCGATGTGTACACAACAGCCCCATCTTTCATCAGTGCACCTGGAATACGGTAAAAGTATTCCACTGGCCCAATCGATTCAAAACCCCACAAGCCATGCGCTAAAACGATGGGGTAGCGTGTTTTTGTATACTCCGCCCCCTCATTCGAAGGCGGCGGTGGGGCACCTCCCAAGGCGCGGGATTCAACTGCAATGCCGCAGAGTAGCGCTGCGACGCATGCCAAATGGACACCCTTGTTAGAAATCGAGCAATTCATGGTGGTGATTCCTGAAAATTTAAAAATCAATCAAATGTGTGGAGCGTACCTGTTCATTTTTGGAATGGACCAGCTCCACAGTCAATGCAGATGCGGGCCCATTTGTCAAGAAGAGGTCGTTTTTACCACTTGGGGTCGGACGGCAACTTGACATCTGATGCCACACGAACTTTCCTTTGTGCGACCACCGCTACATTGCCTCTTTTTACAGCCACTGTAACGCTTGCCGCACCTTTGCCCATGATTTTCATTTCTGTATCACTAGGGTAAAACTGCCACCATCCTCCAGTTGGGTTCTGGGCGACTGTGAAATCACGCCCATTGTTGAATCGCAGAAATACCCGGTCGCCTGGAGCGCCCGAATACTTGCCCGAGATTCTGAGATGGTGAGGCTTGTATTCACTTCCACTGATCACGTCATCACCGGCCACCCGATCAATGGAAACCATCATCTCAGGAATCGCATCTACCCGAATGTTCCTAGTCGCGGTTTTTGTATCCGCTCCCAACCGGTGCCGGCGTGTTGCCGTTACAGTCAAACGCTCCGTCCCCGTCTGCATTGCTCGCAGGTCGTCATCATTGAGCCACACAGCCCACGTACCATTTTTGTAGACTGCAGCTGTGCGTGAACGATGCGAATACCTGCTTTCGTAGCGCAATACGACCTTATCAGCACCCCTGTGCTTGCCTGTGATCTTGGTGTAACGCGGCCGGTATTCGCCTTGACTGAGGACATCATCACCCGCGACCCGATCAATGCTTACAAAGATCGGTGACTTTGGCTGCTGTCCCGTTCCGAATCCTCCCTCGACTCCATCTTTCTCGCCCTGCTCGACAGAATCCGGTTTGGTACGGCTAACCTCAAACCTGCCCCTGAAATCGTGCGACCCGGCAAAGGCGATTCCATCCTTGGTACCGAGGTCGTACTTCCGGTGTTCTGGTGGAACCTGCGAAATGGGAATAGCCTTGCTCACAACAGCCTGCCCTACAGTGGACGTGGAAGCCCGGAACACCCCCAACATATTAGCAGTACGTGGACTGTACACACCATTCAAAAGCTGCTCGGTACCTTTCACACCATATTGCGACACCATCCAATTAAAATCCCACGTTTTATGGATTGGCACGTTGCGATTAAGGTATTGCGTTCTTAAATTTCTTTCACTAGGCTCCGTCGGACTGTTGCCAAAGTTGTAAAGAACCGTGGGACGATGCTTAGGATGACCGTGGTACGCATTGCCACTCCATCGCAAGAATCCATGATACCCAATATTGGCGGTTAACTCCACCGGCATTTTATACTCGTAAGATGTATTCGCTTTGCGGAGGGTGATGGTACAAGACATAGCCATCCCAGGGGGTATGATCGGATTGCACTGAGCCGCATCCGTGCGCCTCTCCAACGTCCCCGAAGAGGTGGAGCTGCCCTGCTCAAAATAGGTGGTAAGTGATGTTTGACCAGAGATACCTGCCCCAAACAGCGGAAAAGTGACTCCCGAAGTGATAGTATTTTCTAGCCCCATTGTGCGAGTCTTCGTGGCGGTATAACTCACCTCGTTAGCCACTTCACTCCTCAACCAAAATGCCTGGGGCTGATCGCTGTAATTCATTGCATAAATAGTATATACATGACCAATCCCCAAATCCTCAATTTTGGGATTGCCAACTACTGTTAGCGGCCCCACTTGTGATCCATTGATTTTGCTCACATAGATGCTTGTCTGGTCATGGCAGCGGTAACCACTGCATGCCCCCCGATTGCCGCGTATATTCCAATTTCCATTCTGATCGCGCCAAACATCCATTTCCTTGCCAACCAAGTTATTGCCATTTCTATTGCCCCCCACCCAGGCAAATCCCAAGGCATGCGCCATGTTGCTATGGGCTTGCACCAGACTCTTGACATAGTTGTAATCCAGCTGCTCCCGTGTCTGGCCTGTGATTTCCATCGACGAAGCACAAGGAGATAACAATGCGGCACAGGTAGCCACAGCCGTACCTATGCGGTGCGGCGAAATTATTCCGTTCATTGGGGCAGCAATAGTTGGGTGCGATTTAGCACCTCGTTTCGACGTATCGCTTGGGGGAGAGTTCTTGCTCAGCAGTACCACGTCCGTTTCCTTTCAGCTTTAGATTTCAATGTCAACCAGAAGTACAAGGGGCGCACAGAAACCTCCGCTGCTTATCCCGTTTTCAGGTGCTTTCACTTGTGCTTGTCATTGTCAACCACAGACAATCAGAATGCATCAGAGGTATTCCGTGACTTAAATTTACCAAAAACACTCAAATGAACAAGCAATCGCGACAAAAATACACGATCGTGCTATTGCAAATATGGCTGAACTCCAATATTCGCAGCGATTATCTGGGCAGCACCGCGTCGACCGAAGAGATTGCCCCGAACCAATCAGGTCAATTACCTGCTCGGCGCGAGAACAACGATCACGGCCAGCAAGTCCACAGCTACCATTGCCGTGCTCCACCGGCTGGGATCGAAGATCGCCCCCCCCTAGCAGGCCGTTGAAAAAATGCTCATTGAACGTGCGGGAGACGCTGATTTCGAAGCCGCGAGCCACCTCGACGCGCCTGCGAAGCGATTTCGAGGGGCGTTTCGGCCCGATTGCAGGCTCTTTTGCCCATTTCGGGCGCACGTATCCCACGGCTTACGCATGATGCGCGTCCCACCAGCCGCTGATGGCCCCAAGGCGCACCAAGTTGTAGGTGGCAAAGCACAGCAGCGCCTGGCCCGTGAGCTTGGCATGGCCAATGAGTTTGGTCTTGGCCAGACCGCCCACTGTCTTGGCCCAGCCAAAGGCCTCTTCGATGCGTTTGCGCACCTTCTGTCACCGCCGGATGAATACTCCCCATATGGGGGTGCAGCGCAATTCTTGGACTGGTTTCAGTTGATTAAGCCCAGACTTTCGCGGTACTCGATGGGGCTGAGGGAACCCAGCGACATCTTGATCCGTTTTTCGTTGTACCAGAGGATGTACTCGTGCACTGCTTGGATGAACACTTCAATGGTGGTCGACCTCCAATCCCACGGGTAGAACATCTCATTCTTTAGCAGGCCGTTGAAAAATCCCCCGCCGGCGCCCGTTTGGGGCGCTACGATCT
>CAZYUD010000048.1:0-7010 GCA_964650505.1 uncultured Hydrogenophaga sp. | reverse complement strand
CAAAGCAGCGCCCAGCGAGGCGATGTGCTGGGCGATGGCGGTGAAGAGGCTCATGTTCTTGTGTTCCCTGAAAACGGATGAAGAGGTGCAGTGACCTTAGGCCAGTGTGTCCATGGCCATGAGCTGGGTGTGGGGCGCAGGCATGCACCACAGCGTCCAGCGCTGGCTGCCCACTTGCAGCAGCCAGCCTTCCAGCCCGGGGTGTTGTTCGCGGTCGGCGGGCAGGGCTTGCAGCGTCCAGAGCTGGCCACCCATGAGGCGCAGCGCGTCGCGCGCGGGCGCGCCCACCCGGGGCATGCCCTCGCTCAACCACTGTTGCAGCAACTCCGGCCCGTTGTTGAGCGGCAAGCGCCGCTGCAGCAGGGCCGGCGTCAGCATGGGCCAGGTGCTGGGTGCGCACAGCGAGGCCGCCGCGCTGGGCAGCGGGGCGGTGGGGTGGGTGGCGTCGGTGGTGCTCATGGCGCGGCTCCTTGAACAGGGTGGGACGGGCGGGCGGGTTCAGTGGCTCACTGGATGGTGTATTTGAAGTCGCCGTTTTTGGCGGCGCTGACCTTGATACGGGTGATGGTTTTGCCGTCGGCCATTTGGCCGAGCACCGATTCGGCGATTTCGGGCAGCAGGGTGCCGCTCAAGATGTGGTCGACATTGCGCGCGCCGCTGTCGACTTCGGTGCAGCGCGCCAGCACGGCTTCGACCAGTTTGTCGTCGCATTCGAAGCTGGCTTTGTGGTTGGCGGCCACGCGCGCACCAATGCGGTCGAGCTTGAGGCGGATGATTTGCTCCAGCACCTCGTCGCTGATGGGGTAGAAGGGCACCACCTTCATGCGGCCCAAGAAGGCGGGCTTGAAGCTCTTGAACAGGACCGGGCGCAGCGCCTCGGCCAGGGCGTCGGCGGGCGGCAGTTCCTCAGGCGTTTTGTTCAAGCAGGCCTGCATGATTTGCTGCGAGCCGACGTTGCTGGTGAGGATGATGACGGTGTTGCGGAAGTCGATTTCGCGGCCTTCGGCGTCGTCCATCACGCCTTTGTCGAACACCTGGAAAAAGAGTTCGAGCACGTCGGGGTGGGCTTTTTCCACCTCGTCGAGCAGCACCACGCTGTAGGGGTTGCGACGCACCGCCTCGGTGAGCACACCACCTTCGCCATAGCCCACATAACCGGGCGGCGAGCCTTTGAGGCCACTGACGCTGTGGGCCTCTTGGTATTCGCTCATGTTGATGGTGATGAGTTTTTTCTCACCGCCGTAGAGCGCCTCGGCCAGGGCCAGCGCGGTTTCGGTTTTGCCCACGCCGCTGGGGCCGGCAAACAGAAACACGCCTTTGGGTTTGTTGGGGTCTTCCAGGTTGGCGCGCGCGGTGCGCACCCGCTGGGCGATGGCTTGCAGCGCGTGGTCTTGGCCAATGACGCGGGCCTGCAGCGTGGGCTGCAGATTCAGCACGTTGCGGATGTCGTCTTTGACCATCTTGCCCAGGGGAATGCCGGTCCAGGCGGAGATGATATCGGCCACCACATGGCCATCGACCTGCATCGGAACCATGGGTTGTTCGCCTTGCAGGGAGGCCAGGGCGTCGAGCTTGGCTTGCAATTCGGCCTGGGCGGGGCTGAGCGCGGGGGCGTCGTCTTTGGCTTTTTTGCCAGCCTTCTTTTTCACCGGGGTGGCCACGGCCACGTCGCCGTCGTCGGCCGCGTCGGGCTCGGCGGCGTGTGCGATGGCGGCCTGGGTGGCTTGTTCGGCTTCAAGCTGGGCGCGCAGGGCGGCGATGTCGTTGACGAGCTGTTTTTCTTGTTCGTAGCGCGCCGCCAGGGTGGCCAGGCGTTGTTGCAGCTCGGTTTGTTGGGCTTGCAGTTCGGCCAGGCGGCTGCTGTGCTGGCTGCCGGCGGCGGCTTCGCGTTGCAGGGCTTGCATTTCGGCCTGCAGGCGCTGCAGCTGTTTGTTGGCGTTGTCCATGGCAGCGGGGGTGGCGCTTTGGCCCAGCGCCACTTTGGCGCAGGCGGTGTCGAGCACGCTGATGGCTTTGTCGGGCAGTTGGCGGCCGCTGATGTAGCGCGCCGAGAGGCGCACCGCCTCGGTGATGGCCTCGTCCATGACGCGCACATTGAAGTGTTTCTCCATCAGCGGCGCCATGCCGCGCAGCATGGCGGCGGCAATCGGCTCGCTCGGCTCTTCGACCTTGACGACCTGGAAGCGGCGCGCCAGCGCGGCGTCTTTCTCAAAGTACTTTTTGTATTCGCCCCAGGTGGTGGCGGCCACGGTGCGCAGCTCGCCACGGGCCAGCGCGGGCTTGAGCAGGTTGGCGGCGTCGTTTTGGCCAGCCTGGCCGCCGGCGCCGATCATGGTGTGGGCTTCGTCGATGAACAGGATGATCGGGTGCGGGCTTTTCTTGACCTCGTCGATCACGTTTTTCAGGCGGTTTTCAAATTCGCCTTTGACGCTGGCGCCGGCTTGCAGCAAGCCCATGTCGAGCACATGCAGCTCCACGCCTTGCAGCGGTGGCGGCACGTCGCCTTCGGCGATGGCCAGGGCCAGGCCTTCGACCACGGCGGTTTTGCCCACGCCGGCCTCGCCGGTGAGGATGGGGTTGTTTTGCCGGCGGCGCATCAGGATGTCGATGGTCTGGCGGATTTCGGTTTCACGCCCGATCACCGGGTCGAGCTTGCCGTCGCGCGCGCGCTGGGTCAGGTTGGTGGTGAACTGGTCAAGCGCCGGGGTTTTGCCGCCGCCCGCTGCGGTGCTGGCTTGGGCCTCGGCGTCTTGGGCGCCGTCGCCGCTGGTGGCGTTGGCTGAATTGGCTTGGCGCGCTTCGGTGCTGCCTTGTGCCAAGGTGTCGAGCTTGTGTTTGAGTTCGTCGACCCGCACTTTGGCGAACAGGCGGCTGGCGCGCAGCGCCATTTGTTGCAGGCCCGACTCGGTCATCAGCGCCAGCAGCAGGTGGCCGCTGCGGATGCGCGGCAGCGCGGTGTCCAGCGAGGCGATCAGCCAAGCGTGCTCCAACAAGGTGGGCAGGTGGGCGCTGAACACCGGGGTGCGGGTGTTGCCGGTTTTGAAGGTGGCGAGCTGGGCTTCCAGGTCGCGACTGAGCGCGCTGGGCGCCATGTCAAAGCGCTGGCACAGCAGGCTGAAGTCGCCACGCGGCTGCTCCAGCAGCGCGAGCAAGAGGTGTTCGATGTCCACCTCAAAATGCCCGCGCGACATGCACAGGCTGGCGGCGCGTTCGGCGGCTTGGCGGCACTCGTCGTTGAGTTTGCTGATCAGGGTTTTGAGGGTGGTGCTCATGGGAGATAGGGAGGTAAAAAAACAGATCAAGCGGCGTGCAGCACGTAGCCAGCGTCGCAGCGGTCGGGCCCATTGGGCAGGGTGGTGATAAAAGTCTCAAGCCCCAAGCGCGGGCCAGCGCCGCTGCCCAGGCGCAGCGGCGGCACATCGCTGGCGCGCAGTTGCAGCCGCACCTCGTATTCAAGGCTGACGCCGGTCATCAGCAGGGTGAATTCTTTGAGCGCCAGCGCGGCACTGCCGCCGGGCAAAAAACGCTGGTACAGGTGCAGGGGCAGCGGGCCAATGTGCAGGCCCACCCGCAGGTCGCGCTGCCACACCCGTTCGCCAGCCAGGGTGTCCACACCCAAGCGGGCGTTGTGTTGACCCAGCCGTGTTTGCTGGCTGCGCGGCAGATCAAACCAACGGCCCATAAAGGGGGTGACACGCACCGGCACGCGGAAGTACAGCGAGAGCATTTGTTGCATGGCGTGGGCCGACACGCTGCGCTGCTGCAAAAAGCCAGAGAAGAAAGCCATCACTTCGTCCGACACACCGCCCTGGCCCGGTTTCAGCCGGTTGCGCAGCGGCTTTTGCCCGGCACCCATCAGGGCCAGCACCAAGGGCAGGTATTGGTGGCGGCGATCGCTCTCGTAGCGGATGGCCAAGCGGTGCTTGCGCCAGCCTTGGTAGAACAGCACCACCGCGCGGTGCAAAAAAATGTCCAAAAAGGCGCGCGCCGAATCGTCGCGGCCAGGGCCTTCTTGGCGCAAAAAGGTTTCGGTGTAGGTGATGGGCAGCGTGCCTTGAATGCCCAGCAGGCTCATAAACGCCGGGGTGATCTCGACCCTTTGGGCCTCGCGCAGCGAGCCACTTGCTACTTTTCTGGCGGTGTTGCCGTCGAACACCTGGGCTTCGAGCCGCTCAATTTCGCTCGGCGGAAACGACAGGCTCAGCGAATTGCGAAAGGCGATGCGCCGCGCCATGATGTCGTTGGCCGACAGGCGGTCGCGCTTTGCGTACCAGCGCTCCAGCCAACGCACCGCTTGAAAAAAATCAAAGCGGTGTGGCTCACTCGACAGTTCGTCGATTACAGCAGTGGGTGCCGACCGTTTTGGCGTGAACATGCGAGCAGCTCTTCGCCGGTGCGCGACGACACCAGAGTGAGTTGGGTGAAGCTGTTGATGTGGGCGTACAGCGCAAAAAAGCGCTCCATGACTTGTGCAAACAGCTGCAGACCCGAGCCCACAAAACAGCTCTCGTCGACCTGCAGCCGGATGTCGGTGCCGCGCACAAACGAAGGAAAGGGTTTGCCCGGCAGGTAAGCGGTGGCTGGGCGGTATTCCACCCCGATCAGGCCGTCGAGCAATGTGCGGTTGGTGGGGCTGCGCGGCAGGTCGTAGAGCCGCAGCATTTCTTTGATGGCGTCGATGCCGCCGTCGGCCAGCGACAGGTGGTTGAGCGAGAGGTGCGAAATCAGCCGCCACAACACCCCTTTGTTGCGCTCAAAACGCACCGATGGTGTGGGCTTGCGCAGCAGAGTGATGTCGTTGGCGATGGTGCCACCGGGCGCAAACAAGTCACCACCGACGCTGCCAGCGGCCAGCAGATTGGGCAGATTGCGGTTGGTGGCGCGCACCTCAATCGACAGGGTTTCGGCCTGGGGCTCGGCCGGGTCAAAGTCCACATCCACAATGCTCAGCTCGTATTCGTAGCCCGGGCTGTGCTGGGCCACTTCCTCGTTGCAGTGCAGCGACCAATAACGCCTGCCTTCTTCGCCCCGGGTCACCAGCTCGTCGTGCTGCAGCGAATAAAACGGCAGAAACTCGTCGATGTGCTCGCCTTGTTTGTCTTGGCGCACACGGTAGACCTTGTCGATGGCATAGACCTCAAAGCCAAAGGCGCGGCGCGCATCGGGCAGCACAGGCGCGCTTTGCTCGCGGCGCGTCCAGCGGATCGGGTCGGCGCGCTGGGCAAACAGGTTGACCACCGGCGTGCAAAACAGACGCAGAGTTTTTTCGCTCACGGTTTCCAGCAGCGCGGCCACGTCCGAATCGCTGCGGATATCGCCGATCAGGTAGTGCAGCGTGATGGTCTGGCTGGCCCCAGCGAGCACTTGCATCGGCAAGGGCAGGTCTAGAAAGTTGTATTTGTCCGGGAACGCAAAGTACTCGGTCAGGTGCCGGTAGGCCTCTTGGCCCCGCGGTTCGGGGTCGATCAGACTTTCGTTGTCTCCAAAGCCCACGACCTGTGGCTGGCATTGGGACAGCACCTGCCAGGGGCGGTATTCGTGGGTTTGCACCTGCACACCGATCACCGAGCCCAGCAAGGTGTCGCGCAGCGCGCTGACCTGTGAGGCCTCGCCGTCCAGATAGACGCGCATTTTGGTGAGGTTGAGCTTGTCCCATTGGGCCTGGGGCGACAGCAAGCGCAGCGACACCGACAAGACGCTGCCAGCCCCTTTGGGCAGGACGGTGCCGGTGGGTGCTTGGATGACGTGTTGGTAGCGCACAGCGTCGACCGCCACCGGCACCAGGTCTACTTCGTAGGCGGTGCGGAAGGTGCAGGGCACACCCCGCACGGGGCGGCTGCGCAGCAGGGTGTGGCGGTCGATACGCTGTGCCTTGGTGAGCTGCGCAGCGGTGCCGCCCAAGGCCACACTGGCAATGGCACACGACGGAAACGGCCGCAGGTAATGCGGGTACAGCACTTGCAACAGCGACTCGGTGAACAGCGGAAAGTCGTCGTCGAGCCGCTTGTGCACGCGCGACGCCAGCAGGGCAAAGGACTCGATCAAGCGCTCGACGTGCGGGTCTTCGCCCACGTCGCCAGTCAGCTGCAAGCGCCCCGCGATTTTGGGGTAGCGCTTGGCGAAGTCGGCTGAATGCCCCCGCAAAAAAGCGAGTTCGCGTTCGTAATGGGGCAGCAGGTCGTCCATGTCGTCAATTCACCTTATGCGCTCACTTGGCAGGAGTAGAAGCGAATCGCGAAGGCGCGACAGAAAACCGGGACAGAGTTGGTTGAAGCACGGCGTCGAATGCCACTGGTTCCGCCGACGGGTATGCCAACAACATGGCTCGAATAGTGAACGAAAGCGAGCTAATGGTTCCAGGCCTTTCGTAGAAGTCTACTTGGACGTCACGTAATCTTGGCTCAAACGCACCAATCGCATGGGACAGGCTAGCAGCGATTTGACGTTGCTCCTCGCCGTTTTTAAGCAGTAGCCCAACAAAGTCGCGAATTCCAAAACAGTAGACAGACTTTCGAGCATGCGGCATATTAGCCAAATCATCAAAATCAATGGCTGATCGCGAATTTAACAATGCCTCGACATCGCGAGCCACCGATTCACGCAACTGCTCTAGCGAATAAGTCAATGTTAAGCCATCGACCTCGTCGCCCTGAGCAGTCAGAAGCCTGTCTAACAAGCTTCGTCTGAATCGCATCGAAATGGCCATTTTGGATATCTCAAAAAAAAGGGGCACGAATGCCCCAATCCAAAGACAAGAAACTGGGTTAAACGGTGGTCGAGTTGTTGTTCTTGGACAAGCTCCATTTGCCGCTAGAGTTTCCAACGTTCTTGCCGTCGATACCTTGCTGTTTGTAATCCCATGCAACAGCAGCGTATTTGAGGCCAAAGACCTCTGTTGGAAGTCCTTCGCTAAGGACAGATGGAGTAACCGAGGACACGATCACTTGATGCAACTTAACAGGCCGTTGAAAAAATGCTCATTGAACGTGCGGGAGACGCTGATTTCGAAG
>CAZYUD010000047.1:0-8333 GCA_964650505.1 uncultured Hydrogenophaga sp. | reverse complement strand
ATTGCCCGAAGTTTGCTTTATCTCACCTGTTCAGATTTCCGGAGCCACTTCTGACAGCGCGGGCCGCTTGCTCGCTTGTGCCGGCGATGTGGACTCCCCCATGTTCACCCGCTCGGCGCTCAAACCGTTTCAGGCCATGCCCTTGTTGGCCCAAGGCGAGCGCTATGCGCTGAGCGAAGAAGACAAGGCCTTGCTGTGCGCCAGCCACAACGGCGAACCCATACACACCGAGCGCGCGGCCAGCTTGTTGGCCCGCGCCGGCGCGGCCGAAGCCGACCTGCTGTGCGGCAGCCATGTGCCTTATTTCTACAGCATGCACCAGCGCCCGGTGCCCGAAGGCGCGCGCTTCGGGCGGCTGCACCACAACTGTTCGGGCAAGCACAGCGGCATGTTGTTGCTCGCGCACGCCCTGGGCGCCAGCGCCGAGGGCTATGTCCAGCCCGACCACCCAGTGCAACAAGCCATCCGCCGCAGCGTGGCCCATTTCACCGGCTGGCCCGCCGACCAGCTGGTGCAAGGGGTGGACGGTTGCAGTGCGCCCAACTTTGCGGTGCCGCTGCGCCACCTGGCCGGCGCTTTTGCGCGCCTGACCGACACCCAAGCCGACCCGGTGTACGGCAACGCCCCACACCAAGCGGCGCGCGCCATGAGCCGCCACCCGGCGCTGGTGAGCGGCGAAGGCCGCAACGACTGGACCCTGATGCACGCCGGCCGTGGCGATTGGGTCAGCAAAGTCGGCGCCGATGGCGTGCAGGCCATGGCCAGCTTCAGCCGGGGCGTTGGCATCGCCGCCAAATGCGCAGACGGACAACTCGCTCCGCTGATGCTAGGCCTGGTCTCGGTGTTGGAACAGCTGGGATGGCTGGACAATGCGGCGCGCGACGCCTTGGCGGATTTTGTGCCGCCGCCCATGAAAAACGCCGCTGGGCGCGAGGTGGGCGAACAGCGCGCAGTGTGGCGCCTGGTGGCGCCGTGATCAATCGCCCCAGCACCGCGTCTGCATCACCGCCGCATCGGACGTGACCAACAGGTCTTGGGTGCCACCGCCCGAGCCATAGCTCCAGCCGTACACCACGTAGGTGGGCTGAAAGCCCTTCATCGCCATGCGGTGCACTTCAACGCCATCGCTGGCGGCCTCTTTGAAGCACTTGAGGTGTTTGAGCGCCACACCTTTCTTGCGCAGGTAATCCAACACGTGGGGCATGTCGTGGGATCCCGTCTGCGGGCTGAGCTTGAGTGCCATGGTGCCAGCGCGTGCGCCCAGCAGCTGAACGTTCCACTTGCCCGGTTCTACGCGGCGGCCAAGCACCTCGTGCGAGGGTTGGCGGTTCATCAGCACCACGGCCTCGCCACGGCGCACAAACGGATACTCGGTGCCGTAGTCCGTCTTTCCGCGCTGACCGGCCTCTTCGATGCCCGCGTGCAGCCAGTTGATGGGACTTTTGGCGTCGGACCCTGCGCGCCAATCGCCCACGTTGTACGACGCACCTGAGGGAATCAGCACCAGCTGAAGGAGGCTGTCCATCTCAATGCCGCGCGGCGTTTGTGCCAGGGCTGCTATGGACGCCCCCGCCAACCACGCCAACACCCACGACCGACTCCGTTGCCACATTCCACGCATACCAGCCCCTTGAGGTTGTTGATGTTGCCAAATTTACATGAAAAATGGCAAAAACATCACCGCCAAAAGCAGATTGCCTCAGCCCCGGTAGCGGTTGGTGATGGGGTAACGCCAGTCTTTGCCAAAGCTGCGGTGGCTGACCCGCACACCGATGGGCGCTTGGCGGCGTTTGTATTCGTTGATGCGGATCAGCCGCACCACCTTGTCCACATCGGACGCGGCAAAACCCGCCGCCTTGATGGCCTCGAGGCTGTCGTCGTTCTCCATGTAGCGCTCAATGATGGCGTCAAGCACCTCGTACGGTGGCAGGCTGTCTTGATCGGTTTGGTCCGGGCGCAGCTCGGCGCTCGGTGGCCGGGTGATGATGCGCTCGGGAATGGGGTTGCTGCCGGTGCCAAACGGGTCGTGTGCGTTGCGCCAGCGCGCCAGCGCAAACACCCGGGTTTTGAGCACATCTTTGATGACCGCAAACCCGCCGGCCATGTCGCCGTACAAGGTGCAATACCCAGTGGCCATTTCGCTTTTGTTGCCGGTGGTCAGCACCAGGCTGCCAAACTTGTTCGACAGCGCCATCAGCAAAGTGCCCCGGATGCGCGCTTGCAGGTTCTCTTCGGTGGTGTCTTCGGCGCGCCCTTCAAACAAGGGCGCCAACGAGGCCTTGAAGGCGTCGAACTCGGGCGCGATGGCGATCTCGTCGTAACGCACCCCCAGTCGCGACGCCATGTCACGCGCGTCGATCCACGAAATATCGGCGGTGTAGGGCGAGGGCATCATGACCGTGCGCACCCGGTCTTTGCCCAAGGCGTCGACCGCAATCGCCAGCACCAAGGCCGAATCGATGCCACCCGACAAGCCCAGCACCACCGAGGGGAAGCCGTTTTTGCCCACGTAATCGCGCACACCCAACACCAGCGCGTGCCAGAGATCGGCGTCGGTGCTGTGGGTCCGGTCGATCTCGGCAGCCAACCGAAGGCCCTGTGGCTCGCGCCGCACCTCGAGCGGCCAGAGTGCTTCCGCAAAACTCACCGCTCTGCCCGCCACGCCACCGTCGGCGTCCAACACAAAAGAGCGGCCTTCGAACACCAGCTCGTCTTGGCCGCCCACACCATGGGCATAAATGAGCGGCAAGCCGGTCTGCTGTACCCGCTCGCGCATGGTGGCCTCGCGCACATAACCTTTGCCGGTGTGAAACGGCGACGCGTTGAGCACCACCAGCAGCTCCGCACCCTGGGCCACACAGTCGGCCGCTGGCTCGGCAAACCAGGCGTCCTCACAGATGAGCAGGCCAACACGCACGGGCTGACCCTGGGCATCGGGCACATCCACACACACAGCGGCATCGCCCGGCACAAAGTAGCGGCGCTCATCGAACACCCGGTAGTTTGGCAAGCAGCGCTTGGCATAGCGTGCCAGCACCCGGCCTTCGCTGAGCACACTCACGGCGTTGTGCAGCGACGGCAACGGCGCGCCTTGCTCGTGCCGCTCAGCCGGCGCCGCGACCGGATGGCCCACCACCAAGAACAGGCCTTTGAGGTCTGCCGTCTGCGCCATCAAGCGTTGCAAGGCATCATCACACCCCGCCACAAAAGCAGGGCGCAGCAACAGATCTTCGGCGGGATAGCCACAAATAGATTGCTCGGGGGTAAGCAGCAGTTGGGCGCCCTGGGCATGGGCCTGCCGAGCGGCCACGGCAATACGATCGGTGTTGCCCTCAAGGTCACCCACCGTGAGATTGAGCTGGGCCACGCGCACGTGCAAAGTCATGGTGTGTTTGCGCACCAGGCGCAGGAGTCTTACAAAATGAATGCGAGCGATTATGTCACCCGGGTTTTTGCCGATCCGAACCAGTTGCCCAGTACGCAGTGGGACGCCTTGCTCGCCCAAAGCGACCACCCTACCCCGTTTCTGAGCCACGCTTATTTGGCAGCCTTGCACAACAGCGGCAGCGCCACCACGGCCACGGGCTGGACGCCCCATTTTGTGACCTTATGGGACAGCACAGGCCAGCGGTTGATGGCGGCTTGCCCGCTGTATGTCAAAGACCATTCCTACGGGGAATACGTGTTCGACTGGAGTTGGGCCCAGGCCTACGAACAACACGGCCTGGCTTACTACCCCAAGGCGGTGATTGCCGTACCTTTTACGCCCGTGCCAGGCAGTCGGCTGTTGGCCGCCAGCGATGCCGACCGGCGGGCACTGCTGGCCCAGGTCCAGGCCTTGGCTCAGGCCGAGGGCTGGTCGTCGGTGCACCTGCTGCTGGGCAGTGCGGCCGACCTGCACTGTGCTGCAGAGCGCGCTTGGCTGGCGCGTGGTGGTGTGCAGTTCCATTTCCACAACCGCCGCCCTGATGGCCTGCCCTATGCCGACTTTGGTGACCTATTGGCCCACATGCAGCAAGACAAGCGCAAAAAAATCCGCCAAGAGCGGCGCAAAGTGGCGGACGCCGGTGTGCACTACCGTTTGCGTACGGGCAGCGCCATCAGCGCAGAGGACTGGGCGTTTTTCTACCGGTGCTATGAGCGCACCTATCTGGAACACGGCAACCGGCCCTACTTGAGCCCAGCCTTTTTTGCTGCCATGCGCCAGCACATACCCGAACATTGGCTAATGGTGCAAGCTGAGTTAGACGGCGCGCCGCTGGCGGCCAGCTTGGTTGCGCTGGACCCTCTGCGCCGCGCGGCGTTTGGCCGCTATTGGGGCACATTGAAGCACCTGGACTGCCTGCATTTCGAAACGTGCTACTACCAGCCCCTGCAATGGTGTATTGCCCAAGGCTACCAACGTTTTGAGGGCGGCGCACAGGGCGAGCACAAGATGGCGCGAGCCCTGTTGCCCACACCAACAGCCAGCGCACACTGGATTGCCCAGCCCGACTTTAAGGCCGCGATTGCCCGCTTTTTGCAGCGCGAACAGCAGGGCCTCACGGCCTACCAGAGCGAGCTGGTGCGCCACAGCCCGTTAAAAACCGCGCCTGGTCCGCAGGGGCTGGCGGTGTAACCGAAAAGCCTCCACGGTTCGCTACACTCGGGCGATGTCTGATCACGACACATTTTTTACGCTCAGCATCGTGGGCCCCGTGCAACAAGTGCTCATGGGCCGGCGCATGCGTCCGTCCGAAGTCCCCACCGAAGGACTGCGCATCGCGCTGTCCTCACACGACAGCACTCTCACACGCCTGTGGCGAGAACGGGTGCTGCTGGCTGGAGCGCAAGACCGGCTCGGCCAGCCCCAGCCCACAGCGGGTGCGCTGCGGCGCTGGCTGGAGCGCCACGCGCTGTGGCTGGCGTGCAGCGGCTTGCTGGCGTGGAGCGCGACGGCCGTGTTTTGGGGATGGCAATGGAGCCGGTAAACGGTGTGCAAGACACTCTGACCATCGACCCGGTGGCCATGCAGGTGGTCAACCGTGTTGCGGCCGGTTGCCGTCTGAGCGGCGAACTGGTGTATCAAGGCGGTCTGCTGCTGCAAGGCGAGATTTCTGGACAGGTTCGGGTCAAAGGGCCATTGATTGTGTGGGCCGGTGCGCTGCTGCACGGCCGCATTAAGGTCTATGGCGACGTTTACCTGTTTGGCCAATTCGGCACCGACCATGGCCGCCCAATCGACAGCCAGCTCAGCTGCAACGGCACTGCATTTATTGCGCACAGCGGATTGAGCACGGGCACACTGCTGGCGCGCCGCCTGCAGATTTATGAAGGCGCTGATCTGCGTGGCCCCTTTCGCATGTTGCGCCGGCGCCGCGATGTGCCCGTGCTGCACGACATCCTGCAACCCCAAGCCCAAGTGGTCTCATCATGAAAATTCCCTCGCCCTCCTCGCTCACCTCGTTGACTGTGGGTCTGGGCAAACCCTTGCCAGCCAGCGCCAGCGAGGACATCCCGATGCTCGCCAACGAAGAGCCTGTGGTGGACAACGGCACTCCCCCATCGGCCGCGCGCCACAGCCAGTTGGAGCATGGCATGCGCTTCTGTGGCCAGGCGTTGATCAGCGACTCTTTTGGTGTCGCGGGCGAACTGGAGGGCAATATTGCGCCAGTCCAAGTGGGCACGTCCTCTGTGGTGGTCAGTGAAACGGGCCGTGTGCGCGGCAACATCAGCGCCCACAAAATTTCGGTGCTGGGCCATACCGAGGGCAAGCTCGACGCCGGCATGGGTGAAGTGTCGCTGCACGACACCGCAACGGTGCTGGGCAGCGTGCGTTATGGCCGCATTCAGGTCAATGGTGCCAACCTCAACGCCACCCTAGAACGCGTGACCAACACTTGAGCGCCCTCCCGTTCCCCCCACCGAACACCATGCTCGCATCTCCCGATTCGGAGGCGCTGCGCCTGCGGGCCCTGCAGGCCAGTTGGCGGCGCGGGCGCTGGGTCGCTGGCCGGCGCTTGGCTTGGCGCTGGGTCCTGTGGTATGGCCAAAAGCCGGCCGTCTGGAGCGGCCTGGTGGTGATCGGCTTGGCCGTGCTGTGGTGGGCCTTGCAAGGCGGCGCTTCACCACCAGCGGATGCGCTCGGCACCACGCAAGCGCCACCGGATGCTGGTGTGGTGGCGTCCGACATGGAGGCCCCCACCGTGCTGCTCAACGAAGGTGGCCTACCGCTGCGCTGGACCACGTTGTCCGCGCGACCACCAACACCCACAGGCCTGCTCCCACCAGCGGCGCCAGATACACCGATCGCACTGCAATTTGCCACACAACTTAGCCACAAGGAGCCACAATGACCACCTCTTCCCCCCCGACCACCCGCTTGATTCCTTCGGACCGACTGGCCTCGATCGGCAGCCTGATTGCCGAAGGCGCCGTGTTCGAGGGCGACTTCAAAAGCCAGCGCGACCTGGGCATCAAAGTCGATGGACTGCTCAAGGGCGGCATCACCTTCGAGCAGGGTGGCACCATCCACATCGGCCCCACCGGCGTGGTGGAGAACACGCGACTGGAAGCCGACCACATCCTCATCGAAGGCAAGGTGGTGGGCAATGTGGTGGCGCGCAAGGCACTCGAAATCAGCGGCTCTGGCACCTTGTTGGGCGATGCGGCCTACGACGAACTGATCGACATGCATCCGCGCGCCAAGGTGCGTGGCCAACTCGAATACCGCGGCGATATGGACGCCAGCGGGCGCTGAACGCAGCTGCCACGGCACACAAAAAAAGCCCGGCCTAAGCCGGGCTTTTTGCTGCACCCTGCACTCGGGTTCAGGCTTTGTTCTTTTCGTAGGCGGCCATGCCGTCCACAATTTCTTGGTGGGCCGCTTCTGGGCCTTCCCAACCTTGCACCTTGACCCACTTGCCCTGCTCAAGATCTTTGTAGTGTTCAAAGAAGTGCTCGATGGCCTTTAAACGCATCGGGTTGAGATCTTCGGGTTTGTTCCAACGGCTGTAGAGCGAGAGGATCTTGTTGGTGGGCACCGCCAGCACTTTGCCGTCTTCACCGGCCTCATCGGTCATTTTCAAAATACCAATAGCGCGGCAGGGCACCACCACGCCAGGCATCAGCGGCACCGGGGTCACCACCAGCACATCCACCGGATCGCCATCACCGGCGATGGTGCGCGGCACGTAGCCGTAGTTGGTCGGGTAGTGCATGGCCGTGCTCATAAAACGGTCCACAAAAATGGCCCCAGTTTCCTTGTCCACCTCGTATTTGATCGGGTCACCGTTCATGGGAATTTCGATGACGACATTGAAGACTTCGGGAGCTTTGCTGCCAGGGGTGACGTTGTCGAGGGACATGATGGGGGTCAAAAAAGTTGAACAAAAAATCGGTAGCCACACGCCACTGTAGGCGGTGTGATGCGTCGGGATTTACCCTGATTTTACTGATGCAGCCCTTACAAGCCGCGCTCAGCGGCCTTGGTGGGCATTGCGCAGCTTCAGCGGCCGCATTAAATTGCAGGCGTTGGCCAATCGGGGCATCGGTCTGCAACACCGGGCGCGAGGAAGCAACGCAGCGGGGCTCTCCCAACGGCGTTGCCCCTTGTTCTCTGGTCCGAATGCAGGAGGCTACAACATGGCTGAACAGCCCATACTCTTTTTTGCCCTGGCCTGTGGCCTGTTGGCGGTGGTTTACGGATTCTGGTCGCGCAGTTGGATCTTGGCGCAAGACGCAGGCAACGCCCGCATGCAGGAAATCGCCGCCGCCATCCAGGCAGGAGCGTCCGCCTACCTGGCCCGCCAATACAAAACCATTGCCATCGTCGGCGCCGTGCTCGCGGTGCTGATGGGTATCTTCTTGGACAGCACCACGGCCGTGGGCTTTGTGGTGGGCGCCGTGCTCTCTGGCGCCTGTGGCTTTATCGGCATGAATATCTCGGTGCGCGCCAATGTGCGCACGGCGCAGGCGGCCACCCAGGGCATCGGCCCGGCGCTCGATGTGGCCTTCCGTGGCGGCGCCATCACCGGCATGCTGGTGGTGGGCCTGGGTCTCTTGGGCGTCACCGGCTTTTACTGGTTTCTGGTCGGCAACGGCAACCTGACGCCCGACAAAAGTCTGGCGAGTCTGCTCAACCCGCTGATCGGCTTTGCCTTTGGCTCTTCGCTGATCTCGATCTTTGCGCGCCTGGGCGGCGGCATCTTCACCAAGGGCGCTGACGTTGGCGCCGACCTGGTGGGCAAGGTCGAAGCCGGTATCCCCGAAGACGACCCGCGCAACCCCGCGGTGATCGCCGACAACGTGGGCGACAACGTGGGCGACTGCGCCGGCATGGCGGCCGACCTGTT
>CAZYUD010000046.1:0-9183 GCA_964650505.1 uncultured Hydrogenophaga sp. | reverse complement strand
CGTCACTGTCTCACATCCGGCCAGAACGGCCGAGGTTTTGCAGACATTCCCTAGGCGAATGGCGCCTTGGTTGACAGCAAAGGTGAAGTTGTCGCGCACGCCAAACAAGGTTTGGGTGCTCATGTCGGTGCGGTCAGTGGTGGCCAGTTCGCGGCCGGTACCAAAGGCGATCTGCACCCCACCCTGGGGGTGGGGCATCCAAAACGGCGCTGCGGTGATGGGCAGGGTCGTGACCCCACGCACCAAGGGCTGACCGTCGAGCCCAACGCGCCAGTTGGCCGCATTGGCGTCCAGCAGGTCAAAGCGCCAAATCTGACCACGTTGATCACCCGCGTACACCAAGTCGGTGGTGCCATTGCCATCCAAATCCACCGCGCGCGGGGTACCCAAGCCATTGCCTTGTCCAGTGCTGGCATTGGCCACCAGGGTCTGTAATTCACGCGCGCCGTCGAGGTATTGCAACAACAAAACGGGGCGCTGGTTGGGACTGTTTACGCCATTGCCCAGCAACACAGCCCACCGCTGGTTGTTGAGCCGCACAATTTGCTCAGATCGGCCATCACCTTGGTTGTCGGTGACGGGTGGGCTGGCGATGTGCCCAATGTCGGCATCGGCCCCCGTGCTGCCCGGTGCACTGCGGTCCAACAGCAGCACATCTTGAGGCGCTGTGGTGGCAAAGTCCCCTGCTTGTGTCACGTCGAGCGCAAAGTAACCACGGCCACCCAGACCCAAGGTGCCCACCAGCACGGTGCGCCAGTTGGCGTCCCCGCCACCGGGTTGGCTGCGCAAATCGGCATCGGCACTGAAGGGGCTGCCGTCGACCATAAATTGGTGCTGGTAATTGGGGTCGGTGTAAGCCCGCAGTTTGGTGTAAACCCCTTGTGGCACATAGGCCATGAGTTCGCGGCCAGTGGTCGCATCAAAGCCGTGGAGCATGCCGCCGCTGGTGCCCACATAGGTGACGGCAGGCCGTCGCCGGTGCTGGCTCACAAAACTTTGATAGCCCGCCGAACGGCTCAAGGCGCTGCCGGGGGCCCCGACATACAAGGGCACAGAATTCACAACACTGCCCATGGGGCCGCTGCGCACCCGAAAACTGCTGTGGGCGTTGAGCTGACCGGCCACAAACTGCAGCCGCTGCGGCCCCAAGGTGTCGCCGCCATTGAGCAGCGACTTCTGCGTGGCACTCAGGCTGTTCCAATCGAACAAGATGCCCTGTCCGTTGTCGCTGTGCTGGGTCAACAGCCGGCGCGCATCGGTGCGACTGGCCAACAGTTTGGCCGCGTCCCAGCTGCTGGTGTCCGCTTGGCGGCCAGCACCCGATACGGCAAATGCTTCGACCGATCCGGTCCAGTCGCTTGCATCAAATTTGCTCAGATAAGCAAAGCCCGGGGATCCCACGCGCAGATTACTGCCCGCCGCTGCGGCCGGCGCGGCCGCCGACTGGTCACTGATCTCGGACAGGATGTCGCGGAAGGCGGCGGTCAAGTCGCTCGGGTTTTGCACCGGCACAAAACGCCCTCGGCTGTTGAGGGCGGCGTGCCAGTGGTCCGGGTAGTAGGCATTGGGCCAAACCGCCTCCCGGCGAATCAAGGGTGCCAGCCCGGTGTTGGACTCACCGCGCCACACCGGTGCGCCGCTCCAAGTGGCTGCGGCCATAAAGCCAATGGTGTAGTTCACCATGTTCTGCCAGGTGGCAGGGTTGTTGCGCGGGTTCCAATAGGGCGGCAGGATGGCAGGTGCGCTTGCGGTACCGAAGTTCTCATCATTGGTCTGGTAGAACTTCTTTTGTCCGCTGAAATCGGCCCAACGTGGAGGCACCTCGTTGGCGATACTGGGCTGCAGGTCGTTGGCCCAGTAATAGAAAGCCACATCGGCCAATTTGTCGGTGTGCGCGTCGGAGTACAAATTGGTGTTGGGCGTGTTGGGCGCGTACCAAGTGCCGTCGGGCAATTGGCGCGCGCCGTTGTCCACATTGCCAATGGAGTAAGCGTCGTTATAGCCTCCATCGGACAGGAAAATGTGGAAGCTCTTGCGACAGGACAACACCGGCGCTGCCTCGATACCCGGTCGGTAGGCCCAAGGGCTATTCGCGCCGAGGTTGGTGGCGCGCAAGTATTCGCCCGCGTTGACAAACATGCTGAACGACGGCGTCATGCCGACCGCACTCAAACCGTTGACCCAGTTGAGGAAGTTGTTGCGGTGGGTGGTATTGAGCTCCCGCATCATGTTGTTGCCACACCCCCCACGCCAACCAGCAAAACCTGGGCACAAGGTCATCGACTGCCAGGCCAAACGGATGCGCCCATCAGGCAACAAATTGCGGTCGCTGAAGGTGATCCGCAAAGACTCGCGCAGCGTGCTCATGCCCGTGCCGCTCATGCTGCCCGAGTCGTCCACCGAAATGATGATGTTGGGCGCCGGGGCACTGACGCGCGCGCCTTGCGGCTCGCTCATCAGATTCAGTTGGGCCAACGCGGTGCCGTGCCAGGCCACCGTTGCGGCACACACAGCGCATGCCAGAGCCAAGGAATGCAATCGCAGGGGCACAAAAAACATACAGCGCTTGGAGTCAAAGAGAAGAAGCCGGCACAAACACCGATCGCAAGACCACCTGGGTACCCGGCTTGAGTCCGCGGACCACCGCGGTCAACTGGTACACAAAGGGGTGGCGGTCGTCTGGGGGATTGGCTTGTGATCCCAGGGATTGGCTGTAGTGGTACACCTCCACCCAAAAACGCCCGTTGGCCAGTGTCACCTGCCCGGCAGGCGCTACAGCAGTGGTGTAGAGACCATATGTGGCACCGCTGTCCCAGATCGCGGCCAAGTCCGCTTCCGACGCCCACCAATTGCCCAGGGGCTCGGTGGGGTTGGGCTCAAACGCACAATACCCGCCCACACAAGGCATGCCATTTTGGCCTCGGGCTTGCAGGGCGCTCACCCACTCGCTGTATTCTTGGGCGCTTTGGGGCAGAAAGCGCTGTCCGTTGCGGTTGGGCAGTCGATCTCCAGCCAAATCCGCATTGCTGAGTTGCAAATGGGCCACCACCGTGTCCTGCGCATCGCGCAACAAGGCTTCAGCGGCCTGAAACGCACGCTGCTGATCGCTCAAATTGCCGGTGAGGGACTCATTGAGCCCAGAGGTTCTGGCCGCCCCCACCGCCACCAGCGCACTGAGCAAAAGCACCATCATCGCTACCAGCAAAGCCACACCGGCTTGTCGCGATGGCGGGGTTGTGATGCGCGCGCCTAGCATCATGGCTGGCCCGGTCGCAGCGCAAACACATGGGCATAGCGCCGGCGCAAGCGCTGATCGGCGAGCACGTCTGGCGCCAGATCGCCGCCTTCACAGTCTGGCCAAGCCAAGCCGGGGGCGGCGCGAAAGATCTCGGCAAATTCGGGCACCGGCGCTTGGCTGACCAACACCACACAAATCCGCAGCGCGTCCACATTGGCCCAGGGGATATCGCTGGCAAATGCGCGGTATTGCACTGCACCAGCGGCATCGCGCACACCATAATCCACCACCCATTGCGCCACCCCATCGAGCAAGACCTGTTCGGCACCGTTGCTGCGGCAAACCAGCTGCTGGTTGCGCCACTCAAACACCATGATCAAAGTGCCTGCTGCCAGGGGGCCATTGCCCACACAGTCGGTCAGCACCCCATTTGGCCCGGCGGGCAAGGCAATATCGAAGCGCTGGGGACTGTCGGCCCGCAGCGCCAAGCCGGACGCATCCAAGGCAGAGTACACCGCCTGCGGAGTGAACATCACCGAGTCGCTGCTGGCCGGCACCAAGCCCACAGAACGCGCAGGGCGCACAAAACGGCCCAGGGTCTCAAATGCCAGGCTGGCATCTTGCTGATCCGAGTGGCTTCCCCTACGGTGCGACCGCTGGTGTGCAGGTACACCAAACTGCCAGCTGCGGCAATACTGACCAGCAAACCGATGGTCAAACCCACCATCAATTCCAGCAAAGACGCTCCGCGCGCACTGGACCGCAATGGCAGGCAGTGAGCGCGAGAATTTGATGGGTAAAACACGGCTTTTAATTACATTGACATTAATACGACAAGTTACCAAATTATCACCAAAACGACACCGATTCGGCGTACCGGTCACCACAAACACCAAGGCCCATGTGACATATGTAGGAAGAAGCAAGAGACCGCCAGCCCGATAGGGATGGCGGTCTCTTGACTTGGCCCGACGCTGCGCACAAAGCCTGGGAGGCCTACCCCTGGCAAGGTGGCCTCCTAGGGGCGCTGGTTCAAATCACCATCGCGGCCTTTAGGCGCTCGGCCTCGGCGGCCTGGGCCTGCAGGTCAACACCATGCTGGTAGTCCAGCGAAGCGTCCACCACCAACAGCGTACCGCAGTTGGCCAGCGTAGCCTGGCTGTGGCCATGTTCGGTCACACCCGCCACCGGGCTGCGCTCAACGCCGTCGCTGGTCAGCGCGATGGATGTGATGCCCAGCGACAGCAGCGAATGCAACTCACCACCGCCGACCTTGCCGTCTTGGTTCAGGTCTTGCCAGACCTTAAAGGCTTCGAAAGCCGCGTCTTGCGCGTTGAACATACCGTCTTGGTTGCCGTCGAAGGCGATGGCCAGGCCTTCCAGGTCGGTGTTGCCACCGTGCTGCGCAAAGGCGTACTGGTCCATGCTGTGCAGCTGGCCATCAGCGAACTTGTCGTGGAACAAGATGCCGTCGTTGCCCGCCACCCAGTGGGCCTTGTCGGCCAGGCCATCGACGTTGATGTCGCCGTCGATGCTGCTGTAGCTGATGCGGCCGTCGCCGTCGAGGTCCAGCAACACCGGAGCCGCATTGGCCGAGAGGCTGACCACCTGCTCGCTGAATGCGGTGTTGCCACCGCGGACGCTCACATCAATGGTGTTGGCCGCTTGGTTGGCCGCATGCAGCGCTGGCCCTGTGCTGTCCACCACCACCAAATCGAGCTTGGTGTTGCCGCCCCGCAGGCCGGTGAAGCGCACCAAATCGGTCTGTGCGAGGTAAATCGCTTGCGTCATACTGGCTGCTGCCAGGCTGATCCAGGTGGTGCCGCCATCGGTGCTGTATTGCCACATGTCTTCGCCGCTGCTCGCCGCAGACGTCACGGCGTAGCCCCGCACGACATCGCCATTGTCCACATCGCCCACATTGGCTGTGGGGAACAAGGTGGCCAGCGTGACCCCGCCCGAGTTGCTGTAGGTTTGCCGCTCGAACGCCGCAGCCCCCAAGGCGTCGACAGCAATGGCGCCCCCCAAATACGCCTCACCGGTGGAATCTGTGCCGTTCAAGCCATTGATCGACACCACCACCCGCTGGGTAGAACTGGTGGCGGTGAAGGTGTAGATCGCGGTTTGCCACGCATCACCCAAACCCGACGATTGGTAAATCACTTCCCCCGTCCGGTTCAGGTCAAGCGAAATGCTCAGCTCGCCACCGTAGAAGCCGTCGTTTGCGGTGTTGGGTTGCAAACTGATTTGCTGCCATTGGAAAGCCACGGAGTACTGTGTCCCCGCGGTCAGCCCCGTCATGTCGGTGTACATCGTCTCCCGCAAATTGTCGCTGCCTCGGCTGACCAAACCCACAAACTCTCCACCGTCCGTAGACACCCCCGTGAGATCGCCCAAGTCATAGACCGTCTCAAACTGTTCTGTGATGACGTTGTACCTGCGCCAAGCACCGTTGTCGTAATTGTTGATATCCGGCGAGTTGGGCTCTTCGGCGTTGGGCGCCAAGTTGGCCGTCGGCGGTGCCGTCCAGCCCTGCGGCACGCGGGCCCGGCTGGTTTGGCCGTTGAGACCGTCGATGTCTGTGACGCTCAATGCTTGGCTTGTGCGTGTGGCGTACAAGCCCGCGTTGTTGCTGATCACCGTGGTCGACACCGTTGGAGCGTCATTGGTACCCGTGATGGTCACGGTGGCCGTTGAGGAGGTGCTGCCACCCCGGCCATCGCTCACGGTGTAATTGACCGTCACGTCAGAGGTCTGGTTGAGCCCCAAGGCATCAACCCGGGCGTCTGCGGTGTCCACGCTCAACAAGCCGTTGCTGACAGAAACCACACCCGCCAGCGGGCCGGAGATGTTGTCGACCGTCACTGTCAACAGGTTTTTCTCTGCGTCATCCGCATTGGCCAGCAGGTCCACGGCTTTGAAGTCCAAGTCCTCGGTCGCCTGAAGGCTCTCGTCGTCGTCTGTCGGTGACTGGTTCACCTGATAGCTGCGGCTGCCATTGACGGTGCCCTGATTGCCGGCCACATCCGTGGCCACGACACTGGCATCGATGGTGCGGTCGCTGTCGTCGCGCAAATCAGTGCCTGTCACCAGAATGCTGAACTTGCCGTTGGCATCGACAGCGTCGCTGAACGATTGGGTGTTGACCACCAAGGTGACCACATCCCCTTCGCGGAAAGTGCCAGAGACCGTGCCAGTGACTGGCACATCGTTGCCCCACTCGTTGGCGTTGAGGATGTTGTCGGTCGTGACCACATCGACCTGGAGTGTGGTGGACTGCTCGTTAGGCGCCTGGGTGTCGATGCGCAGCGCTTGCTCGGAGACAGCCCCCGGGTTGCCGGCGGCGTCAACCACCCGCACCCGCAGGGTGTAGTTGCCATCGGGCAGCGCGTTGGCGCTGTTGTCCAGGCTCCAGGTGGTGGCCGTCGGTGCGGCCGCATCCACCCAGTTCACCCCGTCGATGCTCACCTGCACACGCTCACCCACGCCCAGCGCTGTGTTCGTGCCGCTGATCACCAGCCGGTTGTCGTTGGTCTCGAAGTCCCCAGGCTCTCCCCTGTCTTCGCTGATCGCCGTGATCGCCGCCGTCGCCGTCGGCGCTGTGCTGTCGATGCTCAGGCTAAACGCTGTGCTCAGCGCTCCAGGGTTGCCCGCACGGTCCACCACTTGTGCGGTGTAGCGGTAGGTGCTGCCGTTGGACAGTCCGCTGTCTTGGAAGCTCCAGTTGTTGCCCTGCACATCGGCGTATCCGATGAGCACGCCGTCTCTGAGCACCGCGACCCGCTCGCCTTGTGCGAGGTTGCCAATGATGCTGCCGTTGAGCAGCGGCGAGCTGTCGTTGGTGCTGCTGCCGCTGACAAATGTGCCTTCGGCCGGCGCCAGGTCGTCGCGGTAGTTGTCGATGCTCACCGTGGCTTGGGGCTCACTGGTGTCGAGGTTGATGACAAAGGCGTCGCTGAGCGCGCCTTGGTTGCCTCCGCTGTTGACCACCCGCGCGCTGTAGCGGTAGCTGTTGCCGTCGCTCAGTCCGCTGTCTTGGTAGCTCCAGGCGGTGCCGTTGGCCTCGATCACGGCCGTGCCAATGACCACGCCGTCGCGCAGCACTTGCACCCGATCCCCTGCGTTGAGGACGCTGCTGACGCTGCCGCGCAGCAGTGGTGTGGTGTCGTTGGTAAAGCCGTTGTTCTCTACCGCCACGGTGGCTTGTCCGGCTTGCTCGTCTTCTGCCCGCAGGATCGCCACGGTCTGGCTCACGCCCGAGGTGTTGAGGGTGAGGCTGCGGCTGTTGGAGGCTTCGCTTTGGTTGCCCGCTGCGTCCATCACCCGCGCCGTGTAGGTGTAGGTGCTGCCGCTGGAGAGGCTGCCGTCGGTGTATTCCCAGTTCAGCCCGTTGGCCTTCATTGTGGCCACGCCCACACGCTCGCCGTTGCGCCAGATCACCACTTGTTCGGTGCCGCTGAGCGCTTGTGAGATTTTGCCCAGCAGTTGGGGCTTGTCGTCGTTGGTGCTCGCACCTTCTTCGAGTGGCCCGGACTCGGGGTCTACGTTGTCGATGACTTGCTCAATCTCCACCGTCTGTGACGGCGCGCTGGTGTCGATGGTGATGTTGAAGTTGTTCGAGCTCGGCCCCGCGTTCTGGGCAGCGTCTTCCACCCACACGGTGTAGGTGTAGCTGCTCCCGTCTTGCAGTCCGGTGTCTTGGAAGGTCCAGCGCAGGCCGTCGACGTTGGCTGTGCCCAGGTCCACGCCGCCTCGCACCACCCGCAGCACTTGCCCTGCGCTCAGGGTCTGGCTCAGGCTGCCTTCGAGCAGCGGGCTGCTGTCGTTGGTCTGGCCGTTGTTGAGCACGTCCGCCAGCACCGGCGCTTGGTCGTCTTTGGCCCGATCAATGGTCGCTGTGATGTTCGGACCGTTGGTCTGGTAGCTCACGCTGTAGCCCGCAGAGAAATCGCCGTTGTTGCCCGCCGCGTCTTCCACCCGCGCGCTGTAGGTGTAGCTGTTGCCGTTGCTCAAGCCCCCGGTGGTGTCCACAAAGCTCCAGCTGTTGCCATTGACGCTGGCCTCTCCCACTTTCTGGCCGTTGCGGTAGACCACCAGCACTTCGTTGGGCGCCAGCGCAGAGGTCACCGCTCCGATCACCTCGGGTTGGCTGTCGTTGGTGACGCCTCCGTTGTCCACATTGCCCTGTCCCGGCGCTGTGTTGTCGTCTATCCCAGTGATGGTCACGGTCTGGGTGGGCTGCGCGGTGTCTACGCGCACCACAAAGTCTGTCGAGGTCGCCCCGTTGTTGCCCGCCTTGTCCACCACCCGCGCGCTGTAGATGTAGCTGCTGCCGTTGACCAGGCCGCTGTCTTGGTAGCTCCAGCTTGTGCCGTTGGCGTCGATCACTGCCGAGCCAATGACCACGCCGTCTCTGAGCACCACCACCCGCTCTCCCTCTGCCAGCCCTGCGGTGAGCTTGCCGTTGAGCACCGGGCTGGGGTCGTTGGTGGTGCTGTTGCTTTCAAATCGGCCTTCTGCGGGCGCCACGTTGTCTGTGTAGCTCTCGATGCTCACCGAGATTTGGGGCGCCTGGGTGTCGATGCGCAGCGCTTGCTCGGAGACAACCCCCGGGTTGCCGGCGGCGTCAACCACCCGTACCCGCAGGGTGTAGTTGCCATCGGGCAGCGCGTTGGCGCTGTTGTCCAGGCTCCAGGTGGTGGCCGTCGGTGCGGCCGCATCCACCCAGTTCACCCCGTCGATGCTCACCTGCACACGCTCACCCACGCCCAGCGCTGTGTTCGTGCCGCTGATCACCAGCCGGTTGTCGTTGGTCTCGAAGTCCCCAGGCTCTCCCCTGTCTTCGCTGATCGCCGTGATCGCCGCCGTCGCCGTCGGCGCTGTGCTGTCCACGGTGATGGGGAACAGCGGGCTGGCTTCGCTTTCGTTGCCCGCTGGGTCGGTCT
>CAZYUD010000045.1:0-9470 GCA_964650505.1 uncultured Hydrogenophaga sp. | reverse complement strand
GCGTCACAGCGGAAGATGCTGGCGGAGAGAGCGCCCCTGTGGTGGTGAGCGCGCCCGACACCACAGCACCGGATTTGACCGTCATGCAGAGCGACGCGAACATCGCCGGGGATGGTGTGATCAATGCCGAAGAGCGCAATGCGGGGGTGGAGCTGTCGGGTACAACAGAGCGTGGTTGCATGGTGTACATAGCCACAGGTATTGGCGTCCCAATCACGGTGATCGCCGACCCAGCCACTGGTAAGTGGAGTGCCACCGTACCAGCGGCAAACCTGCCGACCAACGGCGATGTGACATTCAATATTTCCAGCGTAGACGCGGCAGGCAACACCACCACCGTTACACGCACCGCTACTGTGGACGCTATTCCCCCCACGGCCACGATTGCCCTGAGCGACACCGCGCTCAAGGCCGGTGAGACGGCCACGGTGACCATCACCTTCTCGGAAGCCGTCAGTGGCTTCACCAACGACGACCTGACGGTGCAAGGCGGCAGCCTCAGTGCGGTCAGCAGCAAGGACGGCGGCAAGACCTGGACGGCGACCTTCACGCCCACGGCCAATCTGGAAGCCACCAGCAACGCCATCACGCTCAAGAGCGCGAGCGTGACCGACGCGGCGGGCAACGCCAACAGCGGCACCACCAGCTCGGCCAACTACAGCATCGACACCAAGGCGCCGACAGCCACGATCGCCTTGAGCGACACCGCGCTCAAGGCCGGTGAGACGGCCACGGTGACCATCACCTTCTCGGAAGCCGTCAGTGGCTTCACCAACGACGACCTGACGGTGCAAGGCGGCAGCCTCAGTGCGGTCAGCAGCAAGGACGGCGGCAAGACCTGGACGGCGACCTTCACGCCCACGGCCAACCTCCAAGACACGACCAACGTCATCACGCTCAGAAGTGGTGCCGTCCACGATACGGCCGGCAACTGGAACAGCGGTGCTGTTACCTCGGCCAACTACAGCGTCGACACCAAACGGCCCGAAGTCGTACAGACGCGGCTGGAGTGGGATGAAAAGACCAACGATATCTCTGTTCGCCTGACGTATGACGAGGCCATAGATGCGTCCCGGGTATCAGGGTCAATTGGTCTCAGGTTGGATTTGTCGAGAGGGTCGAGTACGAGTTCTAGCTGGTGGTGGGACTGGATGCACCGTTACGCGGAATTTTCCTCTGTGGAGGGGAACAACGTTTGGTATAAGCTGGATTTCAGTGCCTTGACTGCGCCTGCACCCCTCCAGGACTTGGATGAAGTTCGGCTAATTTCTGCAGGTACTCCGCAGGTCTATGACCTGGCAGGCAATCAGGGTGAAGCCTGGGTGCGTCCGGATCTGTGGCTGACTGCTCCAGGCGCAACACAGCTTTTAACGGGTGACGAGCCTTTGGATGCTCCCACCATTACGATGTCCGACACCGCTTTGAAGGTGGGAGAGACGTCTGTGGTGACGTTCACCTTCAGCGAGCGGGTGACGGGCTTTACCAACGCGGACTTGAGCGTGGCCAACGGCAGCCTGTCTAACGTGGCGAGTACCGACAACGGGCTGACCTGGAGGGCGACTTTCACGCCCAGCGCCAATGTTGAAGACACGACCAACCTCATCACCCTGAACAACGCGGGTGTGAGCGACTTGGCCGGCAACACCGGCAGCGGCAGCACCAGTTCGCCCAACTACAGCATCGACACCAAACGCCCGACAGCCACGATCGCCCTGAGCGACACCGCGCTCAAGGCCGGTGAGACGGCCACGGTGACGTTTACCTTCTCAGAGAAAGTCGACGGTTTCAACAACCACGACCTGACGGTGCAAGGCGGCAGCCTCAGTGCGGTCAGCAGCAAGGACGGCGGCAAGACCTGGACGGCGACCTTCACGCCCACGGCCAATCTGGAAGCCACCAGCAACGCCATCACGCTCAAGAGCGCGAGCGTGACCGACGCGGCGGGCAACGCCAACAGCGGCACCACCAGCTCGGCCAACTACAGCATCGACACCAAGGCGCCGACAGCCACGATCGCCTTGAGCGACACCGCGCTCAAGGCCGGTGAGACGGCCACGGTGACGTTTACCTTCTCAGAGAAAGTCGACGGTTTCAACAACCACGACCTGACGGTGCAAGGCGGCAGCCTCAGTGCGGTCAGCAGCAAGGACGGCGGCAAGACCTGGACGGCGACCTTCACGCCCACGGCCAACCTCCAAGACACGACCAACGTCATCACGCTCAGAAGTGGTGCCGTCCACGATACGGCCGGCAACTGGAACAGCGGTGCTGTTACCTCGGCCAACTACAGCATCGACACCAAGGCGCCGAATGCACCCACCATCAGTACCGTGGCGGGCGATGACATCATCAATGCAGGTGAGGTTTCAACGCAGATCCGCGGGACGACGGAGGCAGGCACCAAGGTCGTGCTGCAGTTTGAAGGTGGGCATACACGCGCCGCAGCCGTCAGTGGCACGTCGTGGTGGGTGAACCTGCTCGACAAAGAGGTCGAGGAAAAAATGGGGCAGGGCTCGGAAAAGCTGACCGTGCTGGCCTACGATGCGGCAGGCAATGTCAGTGCTGCAGCCACGCGAACCATCAACGTTGACACCAAGGCGCCAGTCACCCCCGAAATTCGGTTGGCGGTGGATTCTGGTCCCAAGGGAAACGATGGTGTTACCAACAACGGTAACATCCTCGTTGATCGCCAGGAAAGTGGAACCACTTGGCAGTACACCACCAACAGCGGCGCCAGCTGGGTCAGTGGCAGCGGCTCTTACTTCACACTCAAGCCAGGCAGTTATGCGGCGGGTGCCGTGCGGCTGCGGCAGGTGGACAAGGCGGGCAACATCTCGGCAGAGACTAAGATTGACAAAGCCTTAACGGTGGATACCACCGCTCCCACGGCCACGATTGCCTTGAGCGACACCGCGCTCAAGGCCGGTGAGACGGCCACGGTGACCATCACCTTCTCGGAAGCCGTCAGTGGCTTCACCAACGACGACCTGACGGTGCAAGGCGGCAGCCTCAGTGCGGTCAGCAGCAAGGACGGCGGCAAGACCTGGACGGCGACCTTCACGCCCACGGCCAATCTGGAAGCCACCAGCAACGCCATCACGCTCAAGAGCGCGAGCGTGACCGACGCGGCGGGCAACGCCAACAGCGGCACCACCAGCTCGGCCAACTACAGCATCGACACCAAGGCGCCGACGGCCATCATCGATCTGGTGGGAACGGTGCTGGCCAATCATTCGGGCCTGGCCTACAGCCACACGGCGGGCTCGTTCTACCGCTATGTGAGCGCTGGCACATCGTGGGAGACCGCCAACGCCCTGGCGGCGGGCACCTTGCTCGGCGGCGTGCGGGGCCATCTGGTGCACCTCAACAGCAAAGCCGAGACGGCTTTTGCCGCCGGTTTGACCAAAGGCTTGGCCACCTACGGCGGTGGCTCCGATGCCGCCTCCGAGGGCAACTGGCATTGGTACTACGGCCCGAGCATGGGCGCGGCTTTCTCATCAAAGGCCACCGCCGTCAAGGGCGCCTATACCCAATGGCATTCGGGCAATCCCAGTGACTCGGGCACTGGCGAGGACGCGTTCGAAATCATCGGCGTCATCGGCGCCCGAGGCGACTGGAATGATGTCAATGCCTCTTGGACCCGCGGCTACCTGATCGAATGGACCGGCTCGGCGGTGCTCAACCGCCAGAGCTACAACAGCGGCGACACCATCAAGGTCGCCAGCAGCGAGACCGGCAGCGGCCACACCGCCTACCTGGTCCACAGCTCCAAACAGGTCAGCACCGAGGCGCAGATCAAGGCCCTGGCCAACAACCAGTGGAACGCGGTGGCGCTGGGCGGCACCGCCGCCCAGGTGCTGTCTTCAGAAGACTTCTCCAGCGGCGCCAGCGGTTGGAGCAACACCACCCGCACCAACCTGGGTGGGGCCATGGGGACCTTTTTGGGGCGCTTCGCTTCGAGCACCGGCGAGCAGGCGGTCAGCAAGACCTACGACTTTGGCAAGGCCATGGCGGGCAAGGTGGTCAACATCGACTTTGACCTCTACAAGATCGACAGCTGGGACGGCGAGCTCTTCAAGGTGTTCCTGACCGACAAGAACCACACCAGCGCCACGGCGGTGAGTGTGCAGTCGTACTGGCACGCGGCCGATGCGCGCCACCACTACAACGGCGGGCAGGCCCTGGGCAACCTCTCGACGGGCAGCAACGGCGGCCATTCGGGCGCGGCCTATTCGGAGCACAAGCACCACTACAGCCTGCAGGCCACGCTGGACGCCAATGGGCGCTTCACGCTGGGCTTTGGCTCCACGCTCGACCAGGCCAAAAACAACGAATCCTGGGGCATCGACAACGTGCAGATCACAACCGTTGCCACGAGCACCAGCCTCTCGCTGGCGGGCTTGGCCGACGGTGAGTACCGGCTCTATACGGCGGACGCGGCCGGCAACCTCAGCGCCGCCGATACGGACACCATCACCGTCGACAGCACCGCACCCAGCGTGGCCCTGTCGCTCACGCACCTGGTGGACGACCGGCAGAGTTTCACAGGCAATGTTGGCGCCAATGGCGTGACCAACGACACCCGACCTTCGGTGGTGGGCAACCTCGGTGGCGCCAAGGAGGGTGCCACGCTGGCCGCAGGTGAGACCTTGGTGGTTTACCGCAGCCCCGACATGAGCGGGGCCATTCAGGCCTCGCCCAAGACGGTCAGTGGCGGCCAGATTGTGGGTGACAAAGTGCACTTCACCACCGCTAACGCCAACTGGGTGAGCGTGATCAAGCTGCCGACCAAACCCAGTGCGGGCGATGTGGTCTCGGTCACGCGCACGGCGGACTGGGACAGCAGCGTGCAGTTCAACGGGACGGTCGTGGCGCCGTCCATCGGCCGGGGCGAGACCCGGTACTTTGTGTACGACGCGGGGCTCAAGCAGTGGGTCGATGGCTACATGCCGGTGGGGGTGGCCACGGTCAATCCGGTGGCCGGCGGCCAGAGCACCTGGACGCTCGACGGCAACCAGATGCCGGCGCTGGCCGAGGGGACCTACAGCTTTGCCGCTCGGGTGGTTGATGCAGCGGGCAACGCCTCAGCGTATACCGGCCAGTTCATGGCCACGGTCGACACGACAGCGCCGACAGCCACCATTGCCATGAGCGACACCGCGCTCAAGGCCGGTGAGACGGCCACGGTGACGTTTACCTTCTCAGAGAAAGTCGACGGTTTCAACAACCACGACCTGACGGTGCAAGGCGGCAGCCTCAGTGCGGTCAGCAGCAAGGACGGCGGCAAGACCTGGACGGCGACCTTCACGCCCACGGCCAACCTCCAAGACACGACCAACGTCATCACGCTCAGAAGTGGTGCCGTCCACGATACGGCCGGCAACTGGAACAGCGGCGCTGTCAGTTCGGGTAATTACAGCATCGACACCAAACGCCCGACGGCGGCGGTGATGTTGGACAGAGTGTTTACAAAGTTGGCGAATGCCGATGTGCCTGGCCTCGACTACAGCTACGCCACCGGCTCTTTTTATCGCTACGTCGATGGCCGTATCGGTTGGCAGGAAGCTACCGATGAGAACAAAACTCTGGATGGGATCAGGGGTCATTTGGTGCACATCAATTCGGAGGCTGAAAACAGCTTTGTGAGTGGATCCCGTGTCGCCAACGGCAGAACTTTTTGGACTGGTGGTTCGGATGCACAAGAGGGAGTCTGGAGGTGGACGTACGACGGTGGCTCTTCGGGCGCTTATCCGACCTTGCATGGTGCACAGTTTTCTCATGGGGCCCAAGCCAGCAATGGTGCTTACGTCAACTGGAATGCGGGCGAGCCCAACGGTGGGACAGGCAGCAACTATCTCTTGGGCAATTGGGCCAGGCACGGCGGATGGGACGACACGTCGGCACACTCCACTGCCGCCCAGGGCTACGTTGTTGAATGGACCGGATCAGCGGTGCTCAACGACAGCTCATTACTTTCTTCCGAAAGGCTGGTTGTGACCAGTAGCGCAACCGGCAGCGGAAACACCGCCTACTTGGTGAATACCGCGCACAAGGTTGGCAATGATGCGCAGATCAAGGCACTGGCCGGCGACCAGTGGAACTCGGTGTCGTTGGGTAGCATGGCCACCAAAGAGCTGGCATTTGATGACTTTCAATTGCTCCATAGTTACGGCTGGAATGGATTCAAGGCAACGTGGCTGAATACCAATAACACCACTACATTCCTTGGGAGATTTGCGGCCAATCACCGGGCTCATAAGACGTACGATTTTGGCAAGGAATTTAAGCACCAAACTGTCCAGATTGAGTTCGACTTTCTCAAGTTTGACTCTTGGGACGGCGAGCTTTTCAGGGTCTGGCTGACCGATAATCACCACAGTGTGGCCACGGTTGTGAGTGCGCAGTCGTACTGGAATTCAAACGATCCGCGTTCCCTCTACAACGGTGGCATTGGATTGGGCAATATTCATAACGGATACCCGGTTTCACCGACCAATGAATCGTTGCACAAGTACGTTCTCCGCGCCACATTGGACGCCAATGGCCGCTTCACGCTGGGTTTTGACTCCACGCTTGACGAGGGCATAGACAATGAGTCGTGGGGCATTGACAACGTGAGGGTATCGATTACAGGCACCATGGACGCGCTGTCTTTGGACGGTCTTGCTACAGGTGATTACCAGCTCTACTTGGCGGATGCCTCGGGCAATTTGAGCAGTCCCAACCCAGAGACCATTCGCGTGATCAATGCCGGCCGCAGCGCATCGGTGGCCCCCATTGCCATCGATGTCAACCTTGACGGTGAGATCGAGTACGGCGCTGTTGTGATGGATGTGAACAGCGACGGTGTGCTCGACCGGACCGCCTGGGTGGGCGCGTCAGATGGTGTGCTGGTGTGGGACAAGTGGGGCGACGGTGTGGTGCACGACCAATCGCAGTACGCATTTACGCTGTACGGTGGCGAGACCGATTTGCAGGGGCTGCGCGCGGGGTTCGATTCGAACAACGACGGCGTGTTCGATGCCAGCGATGCGCTGTTCCACCAGTTTGCGGTGTGGCAGGACGCCAATCAGGACGGCGTCAGCAACGCTGGCGAGGTCATGACGCTGGAGCAATTGGGCATTGTGTCGATCAAGCTCACGAGCGACGGTGTGCTTGCCCAGCCTGCTGAAGGCGTGACCGAGTTCGGGCGCACCACGGCCGAGCTGATCAATGGCGAAACCATGGTGGTGGCGGATGCGGCGTTTGTGTTTGAACCAGCAGCCAGCGGCGCATCCATGCATGAAAACCTCCATCATGCGTATATGGTCATCTGAAGGGGCTGCACACACCGGAGCCGCCAAAGTGCGGTGAGGTGATTTGGGGTGCTTCGGCACACATGGACAAACGCGCGGTGAACGTGGGTTCACCGCGCGTTTGTCATGGGCGAGCCCATGCCACTGGTGCACCACGTCGGCGTTGATGCCGTCCCACTGAGAGGATCGGATGGCTACCTGGTTTTAGAGGGGTGGTCACATAAACAAGTGAAAGTGGAAAAAAGTACACAAAAAGACGCGATACCTTGGGGCGCCCAACTGGCTGATGATTTGGTGCATCGCGCTCACTGTCTCGGCGCGCCACAGGAGAAGCACCATGTTGACCTATTCGGACGCCCCTTTGAACTTCTTGGATCGCCAGCCGGTGGCGGATGTGCCAAGCCCGAGCTCATTTTTGGAGCAGGTGGACGTGATCGAGCTCAGCCAAGCGGATATTGAGTGTTTGGCGGCTTTTGAGCCCGCTGGTGGGGTGTACCACAGGCTGTTGGATGCACTGCGCTCGCGTGTTCAGGCTGGTTCGGTTTTTCCCGTTCTGGTGGGCCGCTGATCTGGGGTGGGCTTGCCTTTGCGCTACAGCGCCTTGGGTGGTTAAAGGTAAGCGGATGGCAAACCCATCTTGAATGACCTGGTCGGTCTGAGCAAGATCGTGTGCACGCAACCTGAACGTGGACACGATGCTCAAAGACCCTCAGACCCCGCGATATGCGCAGCGCCGCACGCACCGCACCTACACTCCGCAGTTCAAGGCCGAGCTGGTGGCCATGTGCCAGAAGCCCGGCTCATCGATCGCTGCGGTGGCTCTGCAACATGGCATGAATGCCAACTTGCTGCACCGCTGGCGTAAGGAGTGGGCGCAGGGCCTGCACCGCCTCGAAGGTGGCATCATCACCGCAGTCGCAACACCTCAGAGCCCGGCCTTCGTCCCCATCGAGCTGGGCACCGCAGCGTCAATAACCGCCAGCGAGCAGTCGTCCTTTGCCGCCTCGACGCCAGCGACCGACATCCGTATCGAATGTCAACGTCCCGGCATGTCCGTGACCGTGCACTGGCCCTTGTCTGCTGCGGACCAGTGTGCCCAGATGCTGCGCGAGTTGTTGCGGTGATCCGAATCGATGCAGCCTGGCTGGCCACGGCGCCATTGGACATGCGCGCGGGCACCGACAGTGCCCTGGCCCGGGTGATCGCCACCTTCGGCGCGGCCCACCCCCACCACGCCTACGTGTTTGCCAACCAGCGAGCCAACCGCCTGAAGGTGTTGGTGCACGACGGCGTGGGCCTGTGGCTGGCCGCGCGCCGGCTGCACCAGGGCAAGTTCGTCTGGGCGCCAGCGGGTAGCCCGAACGTGGCGCTGGAACACGCCCAGCTCCATGCGCTGGTGCTGGGCCTGCCCTGGCAGCGCATGGGCTCGCAAGGCGCCATTACCGTGGTCTGAATCTTCGATGTGAGGGGCGGCCAATGGCAATTGGGAGATGCGCCAATGGTCTTGCCCGGCACGCACCGGCACACTGCGGCCCATGGAGATCGACGAGCAAGCCCTGAGCGAACTGGACGCAGAGCAACTGCGCCAGGTCAGCCAGCGTCTGCTGCTCGCACTGCGTCACCAGCGCGCCCTCAACGAGAAGCTCACCTACGAGTGCGCGCTGCTCAAACGGCTGAAGTTCGCCGCCAAGTCCGAGCGCCACAGCCTTGATCAGCGCAGCCTGCTGGAAGAAGAGCTTGACAGCGATCTGGCGGCCGTCGAGCACGAGATTGAGCCACTGCGGCCGACACCCGCTGCGAGCGAGAAGCAGCAGCCCAAGCGCGCGCCGCTGCCGGTGAACCTGCCACGGCGCGAGATCCGCCACGAACCCGTGTCCACGACATGCCAGTGCGGCTGCCAACTCAAACGCATCGGCGAGGACGTGGCCGAGAAACTGGACTACGTCCCCGGCGTCTTCACGGTAGAGCGGCATGTGCGAGGCAAGTGGGCCTGCGCCCAGTGCCAGAGCATCACACAGGCACCGGTGGCCGCACACGTCATCGACAAAGGCATCCCAACCGCCGGCCTGCTGGCCCAGGTGCTGGTGGCCAAGTACGCCGATCACCAGCCCTTGTACCGGCTGTCACGGATCGCCGTAATGGAGCCAGGGATGTTCGGCGTAATGGAGCCAGTTT
>CAZYUD010000044.1:0-12498 GCA_964650505.1 uncultured Hydrogenophaga sp. | reverse complement strand
AGCGCCGGACTGTTAATCCGTAGGTCCCTGGTTCGAGCCCAGGTCGGGGAGCCAAATAAGATAAGCCCTTGCAGCAATGCAAGGGCTTTTTCTTTGGCCATGCCTTGGTGAATTTTTGGATGCGTGCACACCACATCACAAACGGGGCTCGGGTGTTGTTCTGGCTCGCCTGTGCGGCGCTGCTGGTGCTCTCCTTGCTGCCGCCCTCGGGCATTCCGTCTGGCCTGATGTTCTGGGACAAAGCCCAACACGCGCTGGGATTTGCATTACTCACCGCTTTGGCCTTGGTAGCGGCTTACCCTGCTGGGCGAAGCGTCCTGGGACTTGTGCTGTTGGGCGTAGCGGTGGAGTGCCTGCAGGCACTCACCCCATGGCGCCACGCCGATCTGGCCGACTGGCTGGCCGATGTGCTTGGGATTGCCATCGCCTACGGGGCTTACCGCCTTTGCTTGCGCAAAGGTAGGATGTCACCATGACCACGTCCCGCCCCACGGCTCCACCACTACCCTGGCTGGCCACAGACGAAGACTTTCCGCCGGTGGAGTCGGCTTGGGGACCCCACAGCCCCGCTCCCGGACTGCTGGCGGCCGGCGGTGTGCTGGATGTGCCTACACTGATCAAGGCGTATTGCCGAGGGATCTTTCCTTGGTTCAGCGAAGGCCAGCCGGTACTTTGGTGGAGCACCGATCCCCGCATGGTGCTGCAAGTGGCGCATTTCCGCCTGCACCGTTCTTTGCGCAAAACCATTCAGTCCTTGCTCCAACAGGGTCGCCTGCAGGTGCGCATGGACCACAATTTCCAGCGGGTGATACAGGCCTGTGCGAGCACGCCAAGGCCAGGCCAAAAAGGCAGCTGGATCAACAACCAAATGGTTGAGGCGTACACACGGCTGCACCAAGCGGACATGGCGCACTCGGTGGAAACGTGGATCGACGGTGAACTCGCTGGAGGCTTGTATGTGGTCAATTTGGGGCAGGCGGTGTTTGGCGAGTCGATGTTTGCCTGGCGCACCGACGCCTCCAAAATTGCGCTGGCCGCCCTGGTGGCGTTTTGTCGCCAACACGGCTTGACCCACATAGACTGCCAGCAAGAAACCGAGCACCTGGCCAGCATGGGGGCATCCCCTATCCCGCGCGCAGAATTTGTCCGGCACCTGCAACGGGGCTTGCTTGCCAAGCCCCCTACGTGGCAATTTGACCCCCTATACTGGTGTAGGTTGTTGCCACCTTCAATCCATTCCACGTGAACCAGCACGACGAATTGCCTTTGGCGGCCCTGCAGTTTTATGCAACGGCTCCCTACCCTTGCAGCTATCTGCCAGGCCGGCAAGCGCGTTCCCAAGTCGCCACCCCCAGCCATCTGATCCAAAACGAGGTGTATTCCGAGCTGGTTGCCCAGGGTTTTCGGCGCAGCGGTGTATTCACCTACCGGCCCTATTGCGAAGGCTGCCACGCCTGTGTGCCGCTGCGGGTCAAGGTCGAGCAGTTTGTCATGAGCCGGAGCCAGCGCCGCTGCTGGAAACGCCATGCGGCCTTGGAAGTGCGTACCACGCGCCTTGGCTTGAGCGACGAGCACTACGCGCTCTATCTGCGCTATCAAGGCCGGCGCCACAGCGGCGGGGGCATGGACAAAGACAGTGTGGATCAGTACAGCCAATTTCTGCTGCAAAGCCGTGTCAACTCCCGACTGGTGGAGTTTCGAGAGGCGGGATGTCTGAAGATGGTGTCTATCGTGGACGTGCTCAATGACGGTCTGTCGGCCGTGTACACCTTCTACGAGCCCGACGAGCCGCACAGCAGCTACGGCACCTACAGCGTGTTATGGCAGATCGAGCAAGCGCGGCAATTGGGATTGGCGCATGTGTATCTGGGCTACTGGATCGAAGCCAGTCCCAAGATGAACTACAAGGTGGGCTTTCGCCCTTGTGAAGTCTTGGTGCAGGGACGTTGGATGCCACACTGAGGTGACACCCAGGGCTGGACAGGCTGCAATTTCACCCTATAAAATTGCATGCCACTTTATAGACCTATGACAAAAAGCAACGACTCTCTGCCCGCCACACCCACGGTGCAAGTCATCGAACGCATGTTCACCCTGCTGGAAGTGCTGGCCGCCAAAGAAGATGCGGTCTCACTCAAGGAAATCAGCGAGCGCACCGGCCTACACCCCTCCACCGCCCACCGCATCCTTAACGACCTGACCATCGGGCGCTTTGTTGAGCGTCCTGAAGCAGGCAGCTACCGGCTGGGCATGCGCTTGCTGGAGTTGGGCAACTTGGTCAAAGCCAGGCTCAATGTGCGCGACGCGGCATTGGGCCCCATGCGCGAGCTGCACAAACTGATTCAACAACCCGTGAATCTGAGTGTGCGCCAAGGCGACGAAATTGTTTATGTGGAGCGCGCCTACAGTGAGCGCTCGGGCATGCAGGTGGTCCGGGCCATTGGGGGCCGTGCACCGCTGCACCTCACCTCGGTGGGCAAACTGTTCCTTGCGGTCGACGATCCGGCGCGGGTGCGCTCTTATGCCACCCGCACAGGCTTGGCAGGCAACACCCGCAACAGCCTGACCCAATTGCCCTTATTGGAGCGGGAATTGAGCCAATGCCGCTTGAATGGGGTGGCTCGCGACAATGAGGAACTAGAGCTGGGGGTTCGGTGCATGGCCGCAGGCGTCTACGATGACCAGCGCAAATTGGTCGCGGGCCTATCGATATCAGCGCCAGCCGACCGGATCGATGAAAGCTGGTTGGGCAAGCTCAAAACCACTGCGGCCCAAATTTCAGCGGCCTTAGGGTGTCCAGACCCTGACCATCAGCTGCCCACGAGCTGAAGGCACCATATACCCAGTCACCGCGCTGAATCAGATGCGCGGCCGCTCGGGCCACTGCATCAATGTGGTGGCTTCAACCCACTTGCGCATGCGCTCGGCATCGTCTGCACGTGTGGTTTTGCCGGTAGAGTCCAGCAACACCATGATGGTCTTGCGGCCAGCAATGCGCGCCTGCATCACCAAACAGCGTCCGGCCTCAGAGATGTAGCCGGTCTTCTGCAAACCAATCTGCCAATCGGGGTTGTGTACCAAACGGTTGGAGTTGTTAAAACGCAGAATACGGCTGCCCACGCCCAATTTGTGGTTCGGTGTGGTGGAGAGTTCACGCAAAATGGGGCGCTCATAGGCCGCAGCCACCAAGGTGGCCAAATCTCTGGCACTCGATTGGTTGGCGCTGGACAAACCGGTCGGATCCACGAAGCGGGTATCACCCATGCCCAAATCGCGCGCCTTGCGATTCATCTGCGCCACAAACTCACGCACGCCACCCGGGAAAGTGCGACCCAGCGCATGGGCTGCCCGGTTTTCGCTGGACATCAGCGCCAAATGCAGCAACTCCTCCCGCGTCAGGCTGGTGCCCACCGCCAGCCTAGACGAGCTGCCCTTGAGGGTGTCCACATCGTCTTGGCTGATGGTGATGCTGTCATAGGGCGACAACTGGGCATCTGCCACCACCAAGCCCGTCATGAGCTTGGTGATCGAGGCGATCGGCAATACGGCAGACTCGTTCTTGCTGAACAAGATCTCACGGGTGTCCTGGTCCATCACAAGCGCCACACTGGCGCTGAGCTCCAAAGGGTCATCGCGCTCACGCAAACCCAATTGTTGACCCAAAGAGGCACGGGCCACAGGACGGGAAACCGCGCTGGCCTGCGCCGCGACCCGTACACCACGGGATTTGGCCACCACCCGCGCAGACCGCTTTTTGGCTTGTCGCGATAGCTGTTCGGCTTTCTTCGCTACTTTGCCACCTTGGCGAGCTGCCTGTGCACTCGGCTTAGATCGGCTCACCGCCTTGGCGGTTTTGCCTTCGCGGCGCTTGTCTGCCACCCGTTTGGTATCGCCGCGCTTGGCGGCTGTTTTTTTCTGCGCCGTTTGGGTGGCTTTCGTGCGCTTGTCTTTCTGCCCTGCGTCAACCACCGGCGCTTGCAACAACAAGCCCACAGCCAACAGCAACGCTCCCAAGGTTTTGGGGAAATATGCGGCTGTGTGGCGCAAAACAGTCATACGGGACACTCCAACGGTTCTTCTGTGGGAGCTCGCAGTATAGTCTCCAGGGAAAAGACTAGCAATATCAAAAACTTGTACGCGCTATTTGATGCTGGGTCTGGGTAAACGCGCACTTAGGCATTCACCCAGAAACCCCGTTGAACATCAGCCTTGAGCGGCCACCCGATCGGCCTTGCTGTGCAGCTTGTTCAAAGCGCTCAAATAGGCTTTGGCGGAGGCCACCACAATGTCCGGATCGGCACCCACACCATTGACCACCCGGCCACCGTGTTGCAAGCGCACCGTCACCTCGCCTTGGCTTTCTGTGGAGCCACTGGTGATGGCATTGACCGAATACAGCACCAATTCGGCACCGCTTTTGACATGGCTTTCGATCGCCTTTAGCGAGGCGTCGACGGGTCCATTGCCATCCGACGAGCCTTTGAACTCTTTGCCGGCCACGGTAAAGACCACATCCGCCTGCGGACGCTCACCGGTTTCGCTGCGCTGCGACAGCGACACCAATCCATATTGCTCTTTTTCAGCCGTCACACTCTCGTCGCTGCACAAGGCCAAAATGTCTTCGTCAAAGATCTCGCTTTTGCGATCGGCCAGTTCTTTGAATTTGGCGAACGCGGTGTTGATTTCGGACTCGGACTCCATTTCGATGCCGAGTTCTTGGATGCGTTGCTTGAACGCATTGCGTCCTGACAATTTGCCCAGCACAATTTTGTTGGCGCTCCAGCCCACATCTTCGGCGCGCATGATTTCATAGGTGTCGCGGGCCTTGAGCACACCGTCTTGGTGAATGCCCGAAGCATGGGCAAAGGCGTTGGCACCCACCACCGCTTTGTTGGGCTGCACCACAAACCCGGTGGTCTGGCTCACCATGCGCGAGGCCGGCACAATTTGGGTCGTGTCGATGTTCAGCGCCAGGTCAAAATAGTCTTTGCGGGTGCGCACCGCCATGACAATTTCTTCCAGCGAGCAATTGCCAGCGCGTTCGCCCAAACCGTTGATGGTGCACTCCACCTGACGGGCGCCGCCAATCTTCACACCCGCCAAGGAATTGGCCACCGCCATGCCCAAATCGTTGTGGCAATGCACCGACCAGACCGCTTTGTCGGCGTTGGGCACACGCTCGCGCAGGGTCTTGATGAAATTGCCATACAGCTCGGGCACCGCATAACCCACGGTGTCAGGAATGTTGATGGTGGTGGCCCCCTCGGCGATCACCGCTTCGAGCACCCGACACAGGAAATCGACTTCACTGCGGTAGCCGTCTTCTGGGCTGAACTCAATATCGGCGCACAAATTGCGGGCGAACCGCACCGACTGCTTGGCCTGCTCCAGCACCTGCTCGGGTGTCATGCGGAGTTTTTTCTCCATGTGCAGCGGGCTGGTCGCAATAAAGGTGTGGATGCGTCCGCGCGCTGCGCCTTTGAGGGCCTCGGCCGCGCGGGAAATGTCGCGGTCGTTGGCGCGCGCCAAAGAGCACACTGTGGAGTCTTTGATGGTGTTGGCAATGGCCTGCACACATTCAAAATCGCCGTTGGAGCTGGCGGCAAAACCGGCCTCGATCACATCGACACGCAGACGCTCCAACTGGCGGGCAATGCGCAGCTTCTCGTCCTTGGTCATCGAAGCGCCGGGCGACTGCTCGCCGTCGCGCAAGGTGGTGTCAAAAATGATCAATTGATCGCTCATGGCAAATCTCCAAAGGGTGCTGGCTCATGGCCAAAAACAAAAACCCACAGTTCCAAAACAAACGGCCCGCTGCGGGTGCAAACGGGCCGTTGACTGGAATAAGCGCGCGCTAGTCCACCGACCCGTGGGGCCAAGCTAGTAGGACGTTGTGGCGTGTACTCATGCAAAGCAATGTATCACAAACCACCAATGGCCCAACATAGGAAACACCCATGGGTTTGATAGCGTTCACACCGACTGAGAGATCACTGGTGCAAACCACGCTCATCGGGCTCATCCGTTGAGGTGCTGATCACGCTGGTCGGCTTGCCTTTGACGCGGCGCCAAGCGTAGACGCCGTAGCCCGACAGGCCGTACACCACAAACAGCAAAAACAGCACGGTTGGCGGGTCGATGTTGATGATGGCAATGCCCAAGGCCACCAGCACCAGTGCCGCAAACGGCACGCTGCGCTTGAGGCTCAGGTCTTTGAAGCTGTAGAAAGGCACGTTGGTGACCATGGTCAATCCAGCGTAGAGCGTGAGCGCAAACATGAGCCACGACACGTCTTCGGGTTTGACCCCGGTCTCGGTCATCAACCAAATGAAACCCGCCACCAAGGCCGCCGCAGCGGGCGACGGCAAGCCCTGAAAGTAACGCTTGTCCACCACCCCGGTGTTCACATTAAAACGGGCCAGACGCAAGGCCGCGCAGGCGCAATACACAAAAGCCGCGATCCAACCCCAGCGTCCAAGCCCACGCAAGGTCCATTCGTACGCAATCAGCGCTGGTGCGGCACCAAACGACACCATGTCAGAGAGCGAGTCCATCTGCTCACCGAAGGCGCTTTGGGTGTTGGTCATGCGAGCAATACGACCATCCAAGCTGTCAAGCACCATGGATGCAAAAATCGCCACCGTGGCCAAGTCATAGCGGCCGTTCATGGCCATCACCACCGCATAAAAACCGCCAAACAAGGCGGCCAAGGTCACCATATTGGGCAACATATAGATGCCCTTGGAGCGGCGAGGCTCGGTGGTGCTGGAGGGAAACTGTTCTGATCCGTCGTGCATGAAAAAGGTGTCCGTTGGAGAGTGGCAAGTGTAAGCCAGACGCCAGACAGGGCGTGGCTGCGCCGCAAGAACACAAAAAAGCCACCCCGAGGGGTGGCTTGGCGTCTGGGGCGCGCTGGATCAGTTGCGGGTCTGGTCGACCAGCTTGTTCTTGGCGATCCAAGGCATCATGGCGCGCAGCTGGGCACCCACCACCTCGATGCTGTGGTCGGCGGTGTTGCGGCGGCGAGCGGTCATGCTCGGGTAGTTCAGGCGGCCTTCCTGGATGAACATCTTGGCGTAGTCGCCGTTCTGGATGCGCTTGAGGGCATGGCGCATGGCGGCGCGCGACTGCTCGTTGATGACCTCGGGACCGGTCACGTACTCGCCGAACTCCGCGTTGTTGGAGATCGAGTAGTTCATGTTAGCGATGCCGCCTTCGTAGATCAGGTCAACGATGAGCTTCAGTTCGTGCAGGCACTCGAAGTAGGCCATTTCGGGGGCGTAGCCGGCTTCGGTCAGGGTTTCGTAACCCATCTTGATCAGCTCGACGGCACCGCCGCACAGCACGGCTTGCTCGCCGAACAGGTCGGTCTCGGTCTCTTCTTTGAAGTTGGTTTCGATGATGCCGGCCTTGCCGCCACCGTTGGCCATGGCATACGACAGGGCCAGGTCACGGGCCTTGCCGCTCTTGTCCTGGTGCACGGCCACCAGGTGGGGCACGCCGCCACCCTGGGTGTAGGTGTTGCGTACGGTGTGGCCCGGGGCCTTGGGGGCGACCATCCACACGTCCAGGTCGGCGCGCGGCACGACTTGGTTGTAATGCACGTTGAAGCCGTGGGCAAAGGCCAGCGAAGCGCCTTGCTTGATGTTGGGGGCGACGTTGTTGTTGTAGACCTCGGCGATCTGCTCGTCGGGCAACAGGATCATGACCACATCGGCGGCCTTGACGGCGTCGTTGACTTCCATCACGGTCAGGCCGGCTTTGCCGACTTTGTCCCAAGAGGCGCCACCCTTGCGCAGGCCAACAACGACCTTCACGCCGCTGTCGTTCAGGTTTTGGGCGTGGGCGTGGCCTTGGCTGCCGTAGCCGATGATGGCCACGGTCTTGCCTTTGATCAGGCTCAGGTCACAGTCTTTGTCGTAGAAAACTTTCATGAGGTTGCTCCGGTTGAAATTTGAAAAAACCGCCAATGGTAACCAACAGCGGTGCGAGGTTGGTGTTTCGAGTCAGGGCACCGCGTATCCGGCTCAGCCGGTCCGCTGGCGCAGTCCCCTTGAGGGGAAGCCGCGCAGCGGCGCAGGGGTGGTCGTCAGACCCTCAGAATGCGCTCGCCGCGCCCAATGCCACAGGCGCCGGTGCGCACCGTCTCCAAAATGGCGGTGCGGTCGATGGCTTCCAAGAAAGCGTCGTTTTTGCTGTGATCGCCGGTGAGTTCGATGGTGTAGCTCTTCTCGGTCACGTCGATGACGCGGCCACGGAAGATGTCGGCCATGCGCTTCATTTCCTCACGCTCTTTGCCCACCGCGCGCACCTTGACGAGCATCAGCTCGCGCTCGGTGTAGGCGCCCTCGGTCAGGTCCACCACCTTCACCACCTCAATGAGGCGGTTCAGGTGTTTGGTGATCTGCTCAATGATGTCATCCGACCCGGTGGTCTGGATGGTCATGCGCGACAGACTGGGGTCTTCGGTGGGGGCCACGGTGAGCGATTCGATGTTGTAGCCACGGGCCGAAAACAGCCCCACCACGCGGGACAGGGCGCCCGCCTCGTTCTCGATCAAGACCGCAATAATGTGTTTCATACAGGTTCCTCTTTTCTGCGCCCTCCCCCACACACGGTAATGTGTGGGCTTGGCGACAAATAGATTCGACTCAAAGACACGGCCAGACCCCACAAGGGCTGACCGCAGGGAGGGTGCTGACTCAGAGCTCTTCTGAACCCAGCAGCATTTCGGTGATGCCCTTGCCAGCCTGCACCATCGGGAACACGTTCTCGGTGGGGTCGGTTTGGAAGTCGATGAACACCGTACGGTCCTTCAGCGCGCGCGCCTCGCGCAAAGCGCCTTCGACGTCTTGTGGACGTTCGATGCGCATGCCGACGTGACCATAAGCCTCGGCCAACTTCACAAAATCGGGCAAGGCGTCCATGTAGCTGTGGCTGTAGCGGCCCTCGTAATCGAGTTCCTGCCACTGGCGCACCATGCCTAGGTAACGGTTGTTCAGCGACAGCACCTTGATCGGCGTGTTGTATTGCAAGCAGGTGGACAGCTCTTGGATGCACATCTGCACCGAGCCTTCACCGGTGACGCAGAACACCTCGGCCTCGGGCTTGGCCAGCTTGATGCCCATGGCGTAGGGAATGCCCACACCCATGGTGCCCAGTCCGCCGGAGTTGATCCAGCGGCGCGGCTGGTCGAACTTATAGAACTGCGCGGCCCACATCTGGTGCTGGCCCACGTCAGAAGTGATGTAGGCCTCGACGTCCTTGGTCATGTTCCACAAGGTCTCGATGACCATTTGTGGCTTGATGACTTTGGTGTTGCTGCGGTCGTAGCGCAGGCAGTCGCGGCTGCGCCAGCCTTCGATGGTGTCCCACCAAGCCTGCAGCGCTTGGGCGTCGGGCTTTTGCTGGGCTTCGCGCACCATGGTGATCAGCTCGGTCAACACGTCTTTTACATCGCCCACGATGGGCACGTCCACCTTGACGCGCTTGGAGATGCTCGACGGGTCGATATCGATGTGGATGATCTTGCGTTCGTTTTGCGCAAAGTGTTTGGGGTTGCCAATCACGCGGTCGTCGAACCGCGCGCCCACCGCCAGCAGCACGTCGCAGTTTTGCATCGCGTTGTTGGCTTCCACCGTGCCGTGCATGCCCAACATGCCCAGGAATTTGCGATCGGTGGCGGGGTAAGCGCCCAAGCCCATCAGGGTGTTGGTGACCGGGTAACCCAGCACGTCCACCAAGGTGCGCAACTCGTTGACCGCGTTGCCCAGCAACACACCGCCACCGGTGTAGATGTAAGGGCGTTTGGCGCTGAGCAAGAGCTGCAAGGCCTTGCGGATCTGGCCGCCATGGCCTTTGCGCACCGGGTTGTACGAGCGCATTTCCACGGACTCGGGATAGCCGGTGTACGCGGTTTTGTTGAACGACACGTCTTTGGGAATGTCCACCACCACTGGGCCTGGTCGGCCGCTGCGCGCGATGTGGAAGGCTTTTTTCAGCACCTCGGCCATGTCGCGCACGTCCTTCACCAGGAAGTTGTGCTTAACGATCGGGCGGGTGATGCCCACGGTGTCGCATTCTTGGAAAGCGTCCAAACCAATGGCGGCGGTGGGCACCTGCCCACTGATGATCACCATGGGGATGCTGTCCATGTAAGCAGTAGCGATGCCGGTGACCGCGTTGGTCAGGCCGGGCCCGGACGTGACCAGGGCCACGCCCACCTCACCAGTGGCGCGGGCAAAGCCGTCGGCGGCGTGCACGGCGGCCTGTTCGTGGCGCACCAGCACGTGTTGAATGGTGTCTTGTTTGTACAGCGCGTCGTAAATGTGCAGCACTGCACCGCCAGGGTAGCCCCAGAGGTATTGCACGTTTTCGGCCTGCAGGGCCTTGACGAGAATTTCAGAACCGCGAAGTTCGAGGGGGGTGTTGCCGGCAGCTGCGGCACTGGCCAGTTCGGCCTTGTTGATTTCCATGATGAACCTTTCGAGAATTTCGGAAGCGAAAAACCTTGGGTGCCTCTTTGCCCACTCTTGTGGAGCGACGCCGAGACTTGAGACCACAGGCCATGGGCGGGATGTACCCCAGCCGGACCAGGATCCGTTTGCCTTGTTTTGGATTGCAGCCTGCCATTATCGCACTGCACAAAACTTTTTTACCCATCGCTCGAACGATTTCGCACGAATGCGACAATTGGCTGCTGTTTCTCTGCCGATTTGTGATGCCAACACCCCCTCAAGACTCCTCGGCGCTGGTGGCGCCCACCCTCCCACGCCGCATGGCCTGCTGGACCTACGAAGGCATGCTGCTGTTTGGCGTGGTGTTTATTGCCGGTTATTTGTTCTCGGCGCTCACCCAGACCCGCCATGCGCTGGACAACCGGCACGCGCACCAGGCGTTTTTGTTCCTGGTGTTTGGCATTTACTTCACCTGGTTTTGGGCCAAAGGACAGACCTTGGCCATGAAAACCTGGCACATCCGGGTGGTCGACAGCAAAGGACAGCGGCTCAGCCAAGCGCGCGCCCTGTTGCGCTATGCCCTGTCTTGGATCTGGTTTTTGCCACCCTTGGCAGTGGGCATGCTGTTGCATCTGTCGGGCGGCGAGATCACGGTCATCACCCTAGGGTGGATCGCGGTGTGGGCCATCTTGGCGCGCTTTCATCCGCAGCGCCAGTTCTGGCACGACGCCTGGGCCGGCACCCGCTTGGTACCCGACAGTGGTCCAGCGGCCAAGTCCCTCAAGAAAACCGTTTGAGCCACCAGCCATGCGCGATCCATCCTTTTCCCTCTGCGTCTATTGCGGTTCCCGGCCAGGATCAGACCCGCGTTTTGCCGATGCTGCACAAGCGGTCGGCGAGTGGATTGGTGCCCACGGCGGCCGGCTGGTGTACGGCGGCGGACGCAATGGGCTGATGGGGCTGGTGGCGGACGCCACCTTGGCCGCGGGCGGCACCGTGCTGGGCATCATTCCCGAGGCCATGGTCGAACGGGAGTGGGCACACACCGGCTGCTCGGATCTGGTGGTCGTGCAGACCATGCACGAGCGCAAGCGGCTGATGGCCGACGCGGCAGACGCCTTTGTGGCGCTGGCCGGTGGCATTGGCACCTTCGAGGAGTTTTTTGAGGCTTGGACTTGGCGCCAGCTGGGGTACCACAACAAACCCGTCGGACTGCTCAACACCGCAGGCTACTACGACGGACTCACGGCCTTTTTGGCGCAGACGGTACAACAGGGTTTTATGAACGACTGGCAGCTCGACTTGGTGCGCGTGGGCCTCTCTCCAGCCGAACTGCTGCCAGCGCTGGTGCAAGACGCCGGGCTGGCGCCGGCCGCACGCACCGATCTGATGTGAATACCTGAGGCGTCAGACGGCCGAGTCGTCCTGCTCGCCAGTGCGGATGCGCACCACCCGCTCGACCGGCGTGACAAAAATCTTGCCATCGCCAATCTTGCCGGTGCGCGCGGCGCGGATGATGGCGTCCACACAGCGGTCCACATCCTCGTCTTTGACCACCACCTCCAACTTGACCTTGGGCAAAAAGTCGACCACGTATTCGGCCCCGCGGTACAACTCGGTATGGCCTTTTTGCCGGCCAAAGCCCTTGACCTCGGTGACGGTCAAGCCAGTCACGCCCTGTTCCGCCAGCGCTTCGCGCACCTCTTCGAGCTTGAACGGCTTGATAACGGCAGAGATCTGTTTCATGGGCGACGCGCTCCTGGATGACAAACGGTAAACAAGCTGGGATTATGCCGGCTGCTCCAACGCCGCTGACCTGCCATGCCCCATGCCCTGCCCCAACACACGCCCATGACCGTGACCTTCAGAGGCGGTCATCCTGAAAACATCCACCACGGATCGGTGGCGGTGGTTGACAGAAGTGGCTCCGGTTGTCTGAACAGTTTTACCCCAAGAGATAAAGAGACAGCGGGCGGGTTGAAATGGTGCAGAGTTGTCCACGGTGGCGACAAGCGACGTACAGGCCGACGCGGTGGGCAAC
>CAZYUD010000043.1:0-12956 GCA_964650505.1 uncultured Hydrogenophaga sp. | reverse complement strand
CGCTGGCCTACACGCCACTTCGCCTGGATTCAAGATGGGATTGCCGGACGGATACCGAGAAGTACCTGGAATGCGGCATCTTTTCCCACGGCTTTGCCCGCGCCCGCTGCGACGACTGCGGAAACGACTCTCTGGTGGCCTTCTCTTGCAAAGGCCGAGGTGTCTGCCCCTCATGCAACACCCGGCGAATGGCCGAGACGACGGCACACCTCTGCGACCATGTCTTTCCCCGCCTGCCGGTACGTCAGTGGGTGCTGTCTTTGCCCAAACGGTTGCGCTACTTCATGCAGCGCGATGGCACGGTGCTGGGCATGATGCTGCGTATCTTCCTACGGGTGATTGAGCAACCTCTGCAAGCGGGCAGCCTTGGTGCGGCGAGCGTGGACAAGGCAGCACTCTGCACATCGGCGCCGTCGCCTTCATCCACCGCTTCGGCTCCAGCCTCAACGAGCATGTGCACTTCCTTGTCTGCGTTGACGACGGGGTGTTTGAGGCGGTCGCCGCAGGGGCCGGCGATGGCGGTGCTGATACTGACGCCCAAGCCCCTGTGCCGGGTGTCATCTTCCGCCCGGCCACCAGCGTGAACGTGGATACCTTGGGACAAGTGCAGGCCAGCATACGCAAACGCATCCTGCGCGGCTTTGTCGGGCGTGGTCTGCTCGAAGGCTTTGAGGCACGGGAGATGTCGGGCTACAAACACACAGCGGCTTCTCGGTCAACACCAGCGTTTGCATCGCCGCACAAGACCGCGCGGGCCTGGAGCGCCTGCTGCGTTCCTTCGCCCGGCCACCGTTTGCGCTGGAGCGGCTGCGCAAAGTGGCTGGCGAGCTGGTTTGCCGCTGCGCCAAGCAGCACAGCGAGCGCGCCAGTACTCAGCCAAGCCAACGCGGGGCAAAACACGGGGCACAGGCCGACGAGCTGCACCTCACGCGACTGGAACTGATCGATCGCATTGCGGGCCAGGTGCCGCCGCCGCGCGCGCACCGCCACCGGTATGATGGCGTGCTCGCGCCCAATTCGCCGCACAGGGCTGCGGCGGTGGCACTGGCCGCAGACCAAACCGCAGGCTCAGGCACGGGCACGGCACAGCCCGAACCAGGTGGTGTGCCCCCCGATGGCCACCCCAAACTGCCCCACTTATGGCCGGTCAAACTGCTCCAGGCAGGACAGGTCGGATTATGACGATTCCGGGCTGACGGCGATGCGAGCGGCGGCCTCCTTGAGCCGGTAGCTCTTGCCCTCGAACTCAAGCATCGCGCAGCGGTACATGAGCCGGTCTAGGATGGTGCTGGCCATGGTGGCGTCGCCGAGGTATTTGCCCCAGTCCTGCACCACGCGGTTGGACGTGATGAGAACAGCGCGGCGCAGCTTGTAGCGCTGGCCAATGCGTAACGGGCAAACTCGGTATCGGTTTCCAGGTAACACACGTCATAGCCCTGCAGCGTGGCCTGCTACGGCGCCCCGCGGGATGGCGAAAGAATGGCTTCGGTGAGAAAGCGAATCAGGGGCTCTGTGCCAGCGCTGTGCGGATCCTGGGAGGCGAAAACGGCCACCTGGAAGGTTGGCAGTGGCGGCAGGCCGTTTTTTTCTCCCAGCACAGTCATGCCCGCTTGGACTGAGGTCTGGCCCAGCACGCCCACGGCCAGCCCGGCATTGACCGCCATCTGCACGCCGGAAATGTTCATGGTGGTGACCGAGCACACCCAGGCCCGTCCAACCGCATCCAGCGCCTTGGTTGCGGCCTCCCGGTAGAAGCATGGTGGTGGCAGAAACGCCATGGCAAGTGGCTGGTCGGTGTCCACGTTGGCGCCGCGCGTTGCCCAGACGAGAGGCTCGGAAAACAGCGCTTTGCCACTGGTATCGCCTTCATCGCGTGCCGCAATCACCACATCGAGCTTGCCTTCGAGCAGGTCGGCGCGCAGGCGTTTGCTGAGGTCAATCTTGACGCTGAAGTCGTACTGAGGGAAGGCTTGGGTGAGGTTGGAGACGATGCTGGGGAGTCGGTGCGGCGCCAAGTATTCGACCAGACCTAGGCGCATCTGCACCCGGTGTTGGCCTTGGGCCAGACGGTAGACCGCTTCGTCGTTGATGCGCAGCATCTGCTTGGCATAGCCCAGCAAGACCTCGCCTTGCTCGGTCAGGCAAACCGCGCGCCCGCTGCGGTCCAGAAGCCGCTGCCCGATGCGCTCCTCCAAATTTCGGATTTGCACGCTGATGGCGGACTGAGTCTTGTTGGCACGGGTGCCCGCGTGGGTGAAGCTACCGGTCTCGGCCACATGCACAAAGCTGCGCAACAGGGCGATCTCGATGTTCTTTGTGATTGGCGAAGTGGATGTGTTTTCCATGAACAAATTTTATTTGTGGGATCCTAACTATTCATTTTACATATGCAAAAAGCGCGGACATCATCGCTTACCTAACAAACGCATCCGGAGACAACACATGGCAAACACGGTCGGCATTTCGGCCAACCTGCACGGCAAGCGTGCATTGGTCACAGGCGCTGGCGCTGGCATCGGGCTGGCCACCGCGCGCATGCTGGCTCGCCAGGGTGCCCGCGTGACCCTCAACGATCTGGCCGACAGTGCGTCGCTGCAGCGGGCGATTGAAACCCTGCGGGCTGAGGGCTTGGACGTGCTCGCCGCGCCGGGCGATGTGTCCAGCGCCGAGGATGTGGTGCGCATGGTCGCCGAGGCGGCAGCCGCGATGGGTGGACTGGACTACCTGGTGAACAACGCCGCGACGCCAGGTACCCGCCGAGAGATTCCCCCCTCGGACCTGAATAGCCAAGATGACGCCTTTTGGGCCCAGTTGCTGTCGGTTAACCTGATTGGACCGTTCCGTTGCACCAGGGCAGCACTGCCTCACCTGCGCGAGGCACAAGGGGCAATCGTCAATGTGGCGTCCACTGCTGCGCTGGGTGGTGGCGGCAGCAGCACGGCTTATGCATCTTCCAAGGCCGGTTTGGTGCTCATGACGCGCGAACTGGCCAAGGGCCTGGGGCCGGACATCCGGGTCAACGCTGTGGCGCCAGGTTGGGTGGGCGGTACCGAGTGGATGTGCGGCTGGAGCGACGAGGAGGCCGCTGTGTCAGCCAAGCGTTTGCCGTTGGGCCGAGTAGGTGAGCCTGAAGACTTTGCCGAGGTGATCCTGTTTCTGTGTGCCGCCGGCGCCTACATGACAGGGCAGACGGTGGTGGTGGACGGCGGTTTGCTGGCATGAAGGCCACCCGCCTTGACCAGGCGCTGCGCCTGGGCGTGATCACTGGACCCGATTGGGCCGATCCCACCGGCGACGACTTCACCCGTCGGCACCCTCAGCGGGTCACCGTGCTCACCCACGAGCTGCCTATGAAGGGCTTTGACTGGAGCCTGGCGCAGATGGCACTCTGCGAGGTGCCGGTGCGGGCTGCTGCCCAGGCACTGGTCGCACAAGGCTGCGATGTGGTGGTTCAGGCCGGGCCCGCTTTCGCATACCAGATGGGCGTCGACGCGGCCGGGGCACAACGCCTGCAGGATGCCATCAGTCGCGAACTGGGATGCCCTGTGGTGCTAAACGGCGCTGCTGTGTTGCGCGAACTTGGCGCGCTGGCGCATCGCCGCATCGCCGTTGCATGCCCGTACTACGACCAACATTGGCAGACCTGGATCACGCAGTACTTGGAGCAGGGCGGCTACGAGGTGGCGAAATTCACAACCTTTTGCAACACCGGTTTGTTCCCGAATCAAGCCACCGTCAACCAGCGCAAGTACCGGTTTTCACCTGAGGAGGTGATGGCTTGTGTGCGCGCGGCCGCCAACGGCGTGTCGGGGCTGTCCGGCGTGCTGATTGGAGGATCCGGCGTGCGCACACTGGACTGGATTGACGAACTGAGCGGCGAGTTGGGCCTGCCCCTGGTCTCCGCCGACGCATCGCTGTACCACGCCACGCTGGCGCGGTTGTACACCCGAGACGTTCAGTGCGACCCATACCGAGTTTGAATTGATTTGAAGCATTGACACATAGAAAGGAACATTGAAATGAAAGCCATACAGTTTTCAGCGTTTGGTCCCGCCAGCGAGGTCTTGCAGCTGGTTGAGATGGAGGTGCCCCAGCCCGGACCTGGCGAGGTGCTGGTACGGGTACATACTTCGGGCATCAATCCGTCGGACACCAAAAAGCGTGCAGGCGCCTTCCCCAACCTGCTCGATGGCGGCCCCGTGATTCCCAACAGCGATGGGGCTGGAGTCATCGAAGCGGTCGGTATAGGCGTCAACCACGCCCGCATCGGTGAGCGGGTTTGGGTTTACCAGGCGCAGTACGAGCGCCGTTTCGGTACCGCTGCGCAGTACCTCGCCATCGATGCGCGCCGAGCAGTCCACCTGCCCGATGGTGTTGATTTCGCCGTCGGCGCATCGTTGGGCATTCCCGCCATGGTGGCCCACCGCTGCGTCTTTGCCGACGGACCGGTGCAGGGACAGTTGGTGCTGGTCACAGGGGGTGCGGGCCGGGTCGGTAACTACGCCATCCAGTGGGCCAAGCAGGGCGGTGCGACCGTGATCACAACGGCAGAGAGCGAGGCCGATCGGCAGGACTGTCTGCGTGCGGGTGCCGATCACATCGTCAACCACCGCGATGCCGACTGGCATCAGCAACTATTGGTTATCACAGGCGGACGCAGAGTGGACCGCGTGGTCGAGATCGAGTTCGGCATGAACCTGCCCAAGGTGCTGGACGTCATCCGCACCGGTGGTGTGATCGCCACCTATTCCTCAATGGTGGTGCCCGAACCAGCGCTGCCGTTCAAACGGATGATGTTCATGGACCTGACCCTGCGCATGGTCATCGTTTACGCCATGCCCGAAAGCGCAAAGCAAGCGGCCATGTCAGCGCTGGATGAGGCGCTGACCAAGGGCACGCTGATTCACCGGGTTGCCGCACGCTTCCCCATGGCGCAAATGGCCGAGGCCAGCGACCTGGTGGACGCCGGCGGCTTGCTCGGGGCTGTGGTGCTGGATATTTCTCACTGATTTTCTTGCTATTGCCGGAGGCGACCAGGACCCGATTAGAGGTCTTACCGCTTCAGGCCGGATTTATCGCGCCTCGCGGTATTTCACATATTTTCATGTAGGAGACAAAAAATGACGACGCAGAATGCAACCAAGCGGGAGGCCACGATCGAGCCCCTGATTTTCTGGCCCACCGTGGGGATAGTGATTGTGGCCGTGGCCGCCATGATCATGTTCGAGAGCCAGGCAAAGGTGATGATCGATCAGATATTCTCGTTGGTGACAAAGCAATTCGGTTTTGTATACCAATGGGCTGGTGTGGCGGCGCTCGCTGCCGTGCTCTGGCTGGGTTTTGGCCGCTATTCGGGTATTCGTCTCGGCGGACCCGATGCCGAGCCCGAATTCCGGCGCGTTAGCTGGATCGCGATGTTCTTTTGCTCTGGCATCGGGACGTCGCTGATCTATTGGGCCGCGATCGAGTGGACCTATTACTACACTTCTCCGCCTCTGGGCCTGGCGGCAAACAGCCAGGCGGCTGCAGAATACGCTGCCATGTACGGCATGTTCCATTGGGGTCCCATTGGCTGGGCGCTGTACCTGCTCTGCGCATTTCCCATCGGCTACGCTTACTACAACCGCGGTAAGCCTTCCCTTCGGCTGAGCTCCGGTTGCGAGGGCGTCATTGGCGAACGGCACGCCAATGGCCTAGTCGGACGGATCATCGATGTGATGATGATCGTCGGCTTGATCGGTGGTACCGGCACCAGCCTGGCTGCGGGCACGCCGCTGCTGTCCGAAGCCTTGAGTCAGTATCTGGGCCTGGCGCGGACACCCACCATGGATCTGGTCGTGGTCTCGATCTGGACAGCCCTGTTCGTAACCTCGGTGACGCTGGGTCTCAAGCGAGGGATCAAAGTCCTGAGTGACATGAACATCGTGGCCATTCTTGCCTTGTGCGGACTGATTCTTGTCTTCGGCCCCACCACCTTCATGCTGCTCACCTTCACCGACAGCATTGGGCTGATGATGAGCGAGTTTCCGCGCCTGGCGCTTTACACGGATTCGATCGGCAAGAGCGGTTTCCCCCAGGACTGGACCGTGTTTTACTTGGCTTGGTGGGTGGCCTACGGTCCTTACATGGGTATCTTCATCGCCCGCATCTCGCGCGGTCGGACCTTCCGCGAAATGACCACCGGCGTCATCCTCGGCGGCAGCGGCGGCTGCGCCCTGTTCTTCACGCTCTTCGGCAACTGGGGCATGCACAGCGAACTCAACGGGATTTTCCCGCTGCTGGAAACCATCAAGGCCAACGGGGAAGCTGCCGGCGTGATTGGCCTGCTCAACACCCTGCCTTTCCAATGGCTGGTGATGCCATTGTTCATCTTCCTAGCTTTTGTCTACTCCGCCACCACGGTGGACTCGTCGGCGTACTCGATTGCCATTGTGGCCTCCAAGAGCTCACACACCGGTGAGCCCTCTGTCGGTAACCGCATGTTTTGGGCTGTGTCGCTGGGCGTGATCGCCATCGTGCTGATGAAGCTCGGCGGGCTGGCGCCTCTGAAAACCGCCTCGCTGGTGGTTGGCGTGCCGCTGGTTTTCTTGATGGGCATCTCTTTCTTTTCGCTTAAGCGCTGGTTGACCGAGGATTACCAGGAAAAACCACTGGTGAGGAGCGAAACGGCCAAGTTAGGCAATGGTGGCCTAGTGAACCGGCCTGGTTTTTGAGGAGGCTCCTTCACTACAGAATGGAGCCATCATGAGAAAGTCACCCAAGTTTCCTCCCGAGATGCGCGAGCGCGCCGTGCGCATCTCGGGAGCACCGCAGTGAGCACCCCTCGCAGTGGGCGGCCATAGAGTCGATTGCCGCCAAAGTTGGCTGTGCTCCCCAGACCCTGCACGCCTGGACCAAACAGCATGAGATCGACGCCGGTCAGCGCGATGGCATCTCAACGGCGGATGCCCAGCGCATCAAGGAACTGGAGCGCGAGAACCGCGAACTGCACAAAGCCAATGAGATCCTCAAGCTGGCCAGCGCGTTTTTGATGAAACTGCGCTTTCGCTTGTTTTCGCCCAGGCGGAGCCAGGCCGCCGACTCAAGTGATGTACCGGCTGGTCGATGAACACCGCCAAACCTATGGGGTCGAGCCGATGTGCAGCGTGCTGCAGATCGCCCCGTCTGGATATTGGTGCCATGCCGCCCAGCAACGCAACCCGCAACTGCGCTGCGCACGCGCCCAACGCGACGACACCCTGTTGCCACACATTGAGCGTATCTGGAACGCCAACATGCGGGTGTACGGCGCCGAGAAAGTGTGGCGGCAGATGACCCGAGAAGGACTCTGCACTGCCCGTTGCACGGTTGAGCGCTTGATGAAACACCTGGGTTTGCAGGGCGTACGCCGTGGCAAGGTGGTGCGCACCACCATCAGCGACGCCAAGTTGCCGTGCCCGCTGGACAGGGTCAATAGGGTCTTCAAAGCCGAGCGGTCCAATCAGCTATGGGTATCGGACTTCACCTACGTGTCCACTTGGCAAGGCTGGCTCTATGTGGCCTTTGTGATCGACGTATACGCCCGGCGTATTGTGGGCTGGCGGGTCAGCAGCTCCATGCACACGCAGTTCGTTCTGGATGCTCTGGAGCAGGCGCTGTATGCCCGCCAGCCAGAGCGCAATGGCGCACTGATCCACCACTCTGATCGCGGGTCGCAATACGTGTCCATTCGCTACAGCGAGCGGCTGGCCCAGGCCGGTATCGAGCCCTCGGTGGGCAGCAAGGGAGACAGCTACGACAACGCCCTGGCCGAGACGATCAACGGGCTGTACAAGGCAGAGGTGATCCACCGCCGGTCATGGCCAACCCGTGAATCGGTGGAACTGGCAACTCTGCAATGGGTGTCTTGGTTCAACCATCAACGCCTGCTTGGACCCATCGGATACATCCCACCCGCAGAAGCTGAGGCAAACTACTACCGGCAACTCGCCACTAAGGCCCACACGGTGGAGGCCTGACTTAAACCAACCAGCCTCCACGATTCCCAGGCCGATTCAGTATTGAGTGAGCCATAGATGCTTTGACTACGCAAGTCGTCGGGAAATCTGACCTGTTGGCGAAAAGATCGCCGCCGACAAGGCCGGCGTGGCGGTGACCGACAGCGGCTTCATCAACGTCGACATCCAGATGCGCACCAACGTGCCGCACATCTTCGCCATTGGCGACATCGTGGGCACCCACGCTGGCGACATGATCGGCGAGATCGCGCTGGCCATCGAGATGGGCGCTGACGCCGTGGACATTGGCAAAACCATCCACCCGCACCCCACGCTGGGCGAAAGCAGCGGCATGGCGGCGGAGGTGGCGCACGGATCGTGCACGGATCGTGCACGGATTTTCCGCCAGCGAAGATGTAGTCGTCCCTGAACAACCCCTGGACCCCGCATAGACATTGACTTCTAGGGTGATTGCCGATGGTGCGAACTCCCAGTTTGATATCCAATAGCGGCTGTTTTCTGGGAGTTCTGCCGTGATGTTTGCCTGCCCCGCGACCGACGATTTCTTTCGCTCGCGCATCGACCACATGATCGACCTGCGCCATCCGCTGGCGGTGTTGGCCTCGCGCATGCCCTGGCAGGAGATCGAAGCGCGGGTGGCCCAGGTCTTCTCCCGCAAAGGCCGCGCCGGTGTGGCCATGCCCGACTTGGACCTCTTCGGTGAACAAGTGCAACGTGCCGCCGTGCCCAGCAACGCCGGGCGCCCGCGCGTGCCGCTGCGCATCATGATTGCGCTGCTGTACCTCAAACACGCTTTCAACGAGTCCGACGAAGGCGTGGTTGAGCGTTGGGCTGACACCCCGCGCTGGCAGTTCTTCTCAGGCTGTGCGTACTACGAAGACCGCCAGCCCTGCGACGCCACCACCCTGGTCAAGTTTCGCCAGCTGCTGGGCGAAGAAGGCGTGGAGGAGTTGTTGGCGCAGACCATCAACGTGGCGGTGGATCTCAAACTGATCAAGCCGCAAGAACTCTCCCGCGTGATCGTCGACAGCACGGTGCAGCACAAGGCGATTGCCCACCCCACCGACAGCCGTCTGCTGGAGATCGCCCGCGCCAAGCTGGTGGATGCGGCCAAAGGCGTGGGCATTGCGCTCAAGCAAACGCATGCGAAAGAAGGTAGCTCAGCCGCAAGGCGGTGGAGGGGCAGCGCAAGCTCTACGCCTGGCACGCGCCCGAGGTGGACTGCATCAGCAAAGGCAAGGCCCGAACGCCCTACGAGTTCGGTGTGAAGGTGGGCATCGCCAGCACGCTCAAAGGTAACTTGATCGTGGGCGCCAAATCCTTTCACGGCAACCCTTACGACGGCCACATCCTGCACGAACAACTGGAGCAGGCCACGATCCTGATGCAGGACAGCGCGGCCAAACCGGTCACAGCGTTTGTCGATCTGGGCTACCGGGGTGTGGATGCGCAGAACCCGGATGTGCGCATCGTGCACCGGGGCAAATCCAAACGCATCAGCGAGCAGGAGCGAGAGTTGCTCAAGCGGCGCCAGGCCATTGAGCCGATCATCGGGCACCTCAAGAGCGACAACCGCATGCAGCGCTGCCACCTCAAAGGGAAGATCGGCGACCGGCTGCACGCGGTGCTGTGCGCGGCGGGCTACAACATCCGCTGGCTGCTGCGCATGATCGCCAAGAAGGGGGTGACCTTCTTGACGGCGCTTTTATGGCGCCTGTGCCAAGCAGCGACCCTAGCGCCACACTGGGCTCGCATGCTGCGCAACTTCGCCTTCAACCGGCTCAGAGTGCCAGTGCAGCGACTGGCTGCTGGCTGAAATGGATATTTCAGGGCCGACGAGTTAGTGGCCTGTCATGGCCTCAACGCGTGTATTGACGCTGCGCTGCTTGCCCTTGCCCACCTTGTCCAGGGCCGTCCTCATGTTGTCGTAGATGCCGCGCTTGGTGACCCCACCCAGCACAGCAAATGCCCGTGCGTGTGCCTCGAACAGCATCTCATGCGTTTGGGTGTGAAACGCCGACAGCACAAACGCCCGGCTGGCCGCCAGCTTGGTGTGCGCCACCTCCAGACGCCGGCGCAGCCCGCCCACAAAGGCGTACTCTGTGCTCCAGTCGAACTGAAACGCCTCGCCCAGCTCAAACGACAACGGCACAAAGCCCGCCCCGCGGGCGCTGTGGTCTTGCGCTACACGCCATTGCTTGGCAACGCGGTACACCGGCCCGCAGCTGCCGCCTTAGCCCATGGCTCGCAGCCCCTCGAACATGGCCTTGATGCCGCGGCGCTCGCGCTTGTACGCCATCCCTCAGCACGAGGCGGCGCAATTGATTCAATGTGCTCACGTTCATCACTCCTGACCACCTTGCCGAAAAATTCAGCAACGTAGCCTTCAACGTGGCTCAATTTTCAGTGTGATTCACCCCAAAAAATGGCCCAGTTTTGGATGTGATTCAACAATGGCCCGTTTATACAAAATCTTGCACATCCTCCCTTCTCAAAAAACAGGTCTGTTCAACGTGGAGCGCTATCCAAACTGGATCGGTGACTTGTTTAAGTTATTGGGTTCCAAAAAATAACTATATCCATAGAAAAAAAGCTTAATCATGCTATCGCATGTAGTTTTTTGAATTTGTATTATCTTCGTACTAAGAAGTGACCAGGGGCAGCGAAACGAACTAAATATTGTGTTTGACTTGTGGTGCAGATACAAAAAGCGATGTTGCATCAAGTTTTTGGTCATCATCTTTGGGCGTGATGTTGTGGAGTTCCGTGTAGCTGCAATGCTTCTGCGAACTTTTGGTCGAGTGAGCCGCAGTTTTTGGCTGATGGCTGATGGCTGATGGCTGATGGCGATATTGTTTTTTGGGGTTTTATGAATCAGGTGATGTTAAGGCCGCTTTCTCGATGGAATTGTGGTTTTGATGTAGTGCGCAAATTCTTGTTGAGTTTGGCCGTGCTGTTGTGTATGCCGCACCACGCGTTATCGACTAGCATTGGTGTGCAAGAGTTGGTAGTTTTGCGAGCCAATGATGGTGCGACTTCACAACTCAATATCAGCCACAAGGGGCAATTGCAGGCCGCGTTGGTTGCTGGCGAGTACACGGTTATGCCTGTGTGTCCCGGTGACGTGTTCTTTGATGTTGTGGCTTGGGCGACCGATGATCAAGTGGCGCAGCCGCAGAGTATTCGCGGTCAGGCAGATTTTGATCCTGTGCGTCAGGTAATGGTGTTGGAGGTGAGTCCTTCCGGGCGCATTTGGGCCTCCCCTCAAGCACGAGACGCAGTGGATTGGTCGGCCATGACTCGACACGGCCGTGTCACTAGTCGCGTTGTTCCGCGCTGCGAGCCCATGGTTGTGGTGCCCACGGCTGCTGTACCGGTGCTGGATGAGCTTGAGCTCGGGCGTGGTGAGGCTCCTGTGTCCAATCCCCCTGTGATGCGCTCCGTGGAGGTGGCTTCTGATTTGTTGTTTCCTTTTGCCTCTGCTGCGATCAATCGACAGCAGGCTGATGCCATGCTGCGTGAGCGCCTGCGTGCAGTGCTGCCGGAGGGCGATGTATCTCGGATCACGGGCATCAGAGTGATTGGACACAGCGATTCTGTCGGAGCGCCACGCCATAAGGCGCAGGTGTCCATGCAGCGTGCTCAAGAGGTGGCGAATTATCTCCAATCAGAGTTGGGTTTGCCTGCTTCGTTGTTTTCTGTGGAGTCTCGGTCTGATTTGGAATTGCGGGTTGTTGATTGTCCGCTGTTGCCTTTGGCGCAGCGCGATGGCTGTAATGCGCCTAATCGTCGCGTAGAAGTAGTCATTGCGCTGCAGTTCTGAATTTCATTTTTATTTGCAGGTGTCTTTTATGTCCAAGAAACTCATTGTCAAAGCTATTCAGAGCGACGGTTTGGTGGTGGAGCACACGCCAGTACAAGCGCGTTTGATGCGGATCAAGGCGTCCCCAAAGACCAACTTTCAACTCGTGGATAGCGACACTGGTTTTGCGCCAGGCATGGTGCGCGTCAAGCGAAGCGGCAGTGACCTACTGCTGCTGTTGGAAGAGGGCGATCGAATCGCTCAAGAGGTATTGATTGAGGGGTACTTTGACAGCCCCGACAATCAGCTCACAGGTGTGGCGGAGAGTGGTGATGTTTTTGGCTTCATTCCGCTTGCTGACGACCCCCTCTTGGCATTGGGCTCGCTCGGGTCAGACAGCGCCGAAATTGCCTATGTGCTAGGGGATATGCCGACGGCTTCTGGTGCGGCTGTGGGCGTGTTGGCCCTTAATCCGCTGCTGGGTGCTGTGGGTTTGGGTGGCGCAGCAGCGGTTGCGTCCGGTATTGGTGGCGGGGCGGGCGTGGCTCTCGTGGCACCTGCCGAACTGTCTGTTTCTGCCGATGGTTCTCAAGTGACTGGCACGGGTAATCCGGGCGATACGGTGACGGTTAGGGGACGGGATGGAACGATTTTGGGCAGCAGCACGGTCGGCGCTGACGGTGGCTTTTTGGTGCCGCTCAGCCCTCCTCAAACCGGAGGCGGCGTGCTTAGCGTCACTGCGTCTAACGCCAATGGCGAGAGCTTGGTGGCGCAGATATCCGCGCCAGACACCACCGCTGCGGCTGCGCCCAGCGGTTTGGTGGTGAATCCCAATGGCACCCAGGTGAGTGGCCAAGGTGAGCCTGGCGCGGTGGTGACCGTCAAAGACCCGCAGGGTCAGGTGATCGGCAGCACCACCGTGGGCGCCGATGGCACGTTTAATGTGCCACTCAATCCGCCACGGGTGGATGGAGAGAGCCTGAGTGTGGTTGCCTCCGATGCTGGTGGTACGAGTGCCTCGGTGACAGTTGTCGCACCCGACACCACCGCTGCGGCTGCGCCCAGCGGGTTGGTGGTGAATTCCAATGGCAACCAGGTGAGTGGCCAAGGTGAGCCTGGCGCGGTGGTGACCGTCAAAGACCCGCAAGGCAATGTGA
>CAZYUD010000042.1:0-14614 GCA_964650505.1 uncultured Hydrogenophaga sp. | reverse complement strand
CGTCTTCGAAATCAGCGGTCGCAGCACGTTCGATGAGCATTTTTTCAACGGCCTGCTAAAGGGCAGAAAAGACAAACGCCACCCGAAGGTGGCGTTGCATGCAAGTTTCTCTACCCTTGCGGGACTCCCACTCCAGGTGGGACCCAGGGTCACTGGGCGGCGCTTCCTTTTGCACTTGCTCGGGAAAGTCTTGCAGTGATTATAGCAAGCCCGGGCCAGTGCGGTATAGGTGTGACACAGGCCGTCTTGTCTAACCGTTAGATGCTGGTGGCCACAGATCGTCTTGTCTAAGGTTAGACACTGGCGGCTGCGACACCTAAGTGTGTCGTTTTCGCCACCACGGCCTCCGTCCGCTGGCATAAGGCGTGGCCAGGTGGATGCTCCACACGGACATGTCCTCACCCAGCACCCAGACGTAACCAGTGCGAATGACCCGGTCGTTCGGTGGGCTTGATGGGACACACTTGCGGTCGGCTTCAAACCACCAGAGTTGGGCCCCAACAGGCTTGCGGGCAAGAAATTGAGCCCACGAGCTGGGCATGCCCGCCAGTCGCCGAGCATAGTGTTGATCGTCGGGGCTTAAAAAATAAAAATTGGCTGCGGCTTCGGCCTCTGACACTTGGCGCACCAGGTCGGTGGCTTTGGGGGCAAAGCGGTGAAGACCCCAATACCAGCGGCGGTGCCACATCTGCAGCCGATACGGTGTATGCCAAAGCAACGGGGCCAAGGCCATCGGCCACAACACGATGCCAACAACAGTGGTGAGCACCGGCAGTACCTTCCACCGCCAGAAGGCTTGGCGCGGCGTGAGCTGTGGCCCCATGCTGTCGCGTATGCCCTTCGCAAACTGAATGTCCTCGCGATCTAGCCAGCGCACTAGGCCCAGCAACATAGCAGTGACCAATGAGCCAAGCAGCCATGCACGGGTGAATGTGTCCCAACTCAGTTCCATACGTGTGCTTAGGTCGTTGGGTAATCCCCCCGAAAAACCAAAGGGGCCTGTAGGATGTTTGCAGGTATTCTGAGAACGGCGCTCACGGCACCTGCAAAGACGGTGACATGACTGCTGCGCATTCGGCGTGCAACTGCCGCACGTAGTCGTTGGACTCCAGCAGTGCGGTGTGCGCAAAGTACACGCTCATGGGGGGTATCTCGTGCAGCACCATCTGTGCGAGCCGGGGGTGTCTGGGGCCCACCATCCATTGCGGTACCACGGCATAACCCAGTCCGGCATCCACCAGCTGCACCAAGCTGGTGCTGCCGGACGCCGTCAGGGCAATGGTGGGCAAGGCGCCAAAACATTCACACAAAAAATCAACAGCCTTCTGCCGAATGGGTTGGCCCGACTCGTACGAGATCATTTCGCGTCCCGCAAAGTCGGCCCAGCCCGGGGCCCGACCCAAGCCCTTAAACCAACTGCGTGGATACACCAGGCTGAGGTGGTATTTGCCCAGCAGGTGCTGAACGATGGCCTCCTGGGCAAACGACTTCTCGCTCACGGCCGCGTCCAGCGAGCCTTCGATGATCATCTTCTCCAGCATGGTGTCGCGCTCGTAAAAAGCCAACTCCATGCTCGGCGCGGTTCGTTTGAACGACACCAAGATGCTGGGAAAAAAGTGGTGGAACAAGGCCTGGGGAACGCCCACCCGCAAGCTGGAGCGCTGGTTCTGCAACAACAGTGAAATGCGCGAGAGGATGTTGTCGAGCTCGCCACTGAGCGAGGCAAACAGCGCCCGACCTTGTGAGGTCAGGGTGACCTTGCGGGCACCTTGGTCGGTCTGAATGAGTTTGACGCGGTACAGCTGCTCCAGCCGCCGCACATGGTTGGCGGCCGACTGGTAGGTGATGTTCAAGCCACGCGCCGCTGCAGAAAATGAACCGTGCTTGGCCACCAGATGGAAGGTCTGGAGCAATGAAATATTGATTCGCAGCGGATCAGGCTCATGCATACGCCATGCTATCACCCGGGGTGGGCGCGCTCTGGGCCAGCGCAGCAAAGAAGCGGGCCATAAACGGGCTGCGCTGCAGCACCGACCAACCGAGCTGGTGTGGCATCAACAGACCATGGGCATGGGTGTGCGCTGTGGTAAGCAAGCTCTCCAGCACCGCACACACATGGTCGGCGCTGAGAGCCGACACGGTATTGCCCTGCGCAGCGTCGGACGACACCAGCTGCACCATTTGCCGGTACACCGGTGTGCGCTGCTTGTCCACACGGACCTCAATGCCCATGATCAAGCGATCGGGAGATTCGGTCGGCAAAGCGTTGGCCAATAGGTTTTTGAGGGCGCTGGGGCGATGGCGCAGTCCCATGTCTTGCAAGAGAAACTGCATGTGCTGCCAATGCCCCGGGTAGCGCAAGGTTTTGAACTGCAGGTTTTTGACTTTGCCCGACAAGGCCGCCAGCAAAGGGTCCAGGCTGCCGGCGGTGTTGAAAGCCTCGTACAGCCGACCGTCGACCTCCATACACTCCAGTTCGCTCAGGGGTTCGAGTTCACACATCTCGTGGCCGCGAATGACTCTGGCCGCCGTGGTGTATTCGGCAATCAAACCATCGAGACCCCACAGATTGGCATAACCCAAGCGGTTCAGCGGCTCTTGCGGCAAGGCCCCCACATAAGCGGTGATGCTGGCCTGGGGGCCGTATTGCTCAGCGCAGTGGGCGATCCAGGTGGTCACCAAGCCGGGCGCCAGCCCACAACCTGGCACAAAGTGCGCAGCGGCCCCGCTGGCCAGTTCGCACAAGCGGCGCGATCCGGGGTCGCCCTCGGCGAGGTCGATGTAGTGACAACCCAGCTCTCGGGCAACGGCGGCCACCTCCAAGGTGGCAAATTCGGGGGTCGCACACACCACCGCCGCCGCACCGCTCATGGCCCGCCGCAGTTGCTCGGCATATTGCTGCGAGTCCAGCGCCATCAGCCGCAGCTGGGGCGTGGGCTGCACCGGAACACGGCGGATATGGGGGTCCGCCAAAGCCACCTGGTAGCAGCCCGTCTGTACCAAGCGGTGGACCACCGCCAAGCCCACCCGGCCGGCGCCCACCACCACCACCAAGGGCATGTCTGGCAAGGGCTCCACGCTCTCAGCTCCTGACGGTATGGCGCAGGTGGCGGCCCAAAAAGGCCCGCAAACGCTCCGACTGCGGGTTGTTCAGCAACTCCGCCGGCGGACCACTTTCCACCACCGCTCCGTTTTCCATGAACACAATGCGGTTGGCCACATCGGCGGCAAACCCCATTTCGTGGGTGACCAACAGCATGGTCATGCCCTGTTCGGCCAACTCGCGGATCACATGCAGCACCTCACCCACCAATTCCGGATCCAGCGCACTGGTGACTTCGTCGAGCAACAACACCCGTGGCTGCATGGCCAATGCGCGGGCAATGGCCACGCGCTGCTTCTGACCGCCCGAGAGGTGATTGGGAAACTCGCTGCATTTGTCGAGCAAGCCCACGGAGGCCAGGATCTGGCGTGCCCGCTCCTCGGCTTCACGCTTGGCCACTTGCTGCACCAGCACAGGGCCCATGGTGACGTTGTCGAGCACACTGCGGTGGGGATAGAGATTGAAGTGCTGAAACACCATGCCCACATGGCGGCGCAGTTCCCCCGTGCCGATTTGGTGCGGCTTGGTGGCACGAAACGCCGACAGCGCCTCTCGCCCCTCAAAACGGATGGTGCCGCCACTGGGCTCCTCCAAGCGGTTGATGCAGCGGATCAGTGTGGACTTGCCCGATCCCGACGGGCCAATGATGGCCACCACTTCGCCCGCCGCCACCGACAGGTCGATGCCTTTGAGCACCGGCAACGGACCGTAGCTCTTGTGCAGACCTTGCACTTCAAGAATGGGTTTGACGCTCATATTCAGTCGCTTTGGCGCAAGGATTTTTCTACCCGGTCGGCCATTTTGGTCAGCGGGAACAACATGCAGAAATACATGATGGCCGCCAAGGTGTAAGCCTCCATGGGGCGATAGGTTTCGCTGTTGACCACCGATGTCATATAGGTCAACTCAGCCACCGAAATGGCGTAGAGCAAGGACGTGTTCTTGACCTGAATGACCGACTGGTTGATGAACGCTGGCAGCATCTTTTTGACCGACTGCGGCAGCACCACGTACCGCATCACCTGAATGCGCGACAAGCCTGTGGCCAGGCCGGCTTCCGTTTGTCCACGGTCGACCGCGTTGATGCCCGCGCGAAAGATCTCGGCGTAAAAAGAGCCCACATACAGCGACAGCGTGAGCAAGCCGGCGGCGGTGTTGGATATGGAATAACCGGTGAGCAAGGGCAGGGCGTAATAGGCCCACATGATCTGCACCAGCAAGGGGGTGCAGCGAAAAACCTCTTGGTAACAGCGCGCCACAAAACGCAAAGCCCACCATGGGGACAGGCGGGCAAAACACGTCAGTAGACCAATCACCACACCCGCTGCAATAGAGCCCACCGTGTACAAAAACGTGGTCCACAGGCCCAAAGCAAACAGGTCAAAGGATTGCAGCACCGTGTAAAAGTCCCACTGGTACATGCAAAGGCTCCAAGTCAAGAGAAAAGAAAAAGCCCGGTCAGGCGCAGAACAACCTCAACCGGGCGGATGCTGGCTTTTCAGCCCAAGGGCTGAGCGATCAGTTGAACGAGAAACCGTCGGGCAAATCGTCAAGACTCACACCAAAAGGCTCCAGCCCCTTGATGATCCACGTCTGGTTGTTGCCAACGCGGCGGTTGTAGTCGGCCCAAGCCGACACAAACTGTTTCCAAGTGTCGTCGGTCTTGTGGTTCAGGCCAATCACCGACGGCGAGGACAGCAAGGGCTGGGGCACATACACCTTGCCCAGCGCCGCATTCTTCTTGGTCATGATCATGCCATTGAGCACGGTGTTGATCACCGCGTCGGCCTTGCCAGAGGTCAGCGCAATGACCGCCTCATCGCGGGTTTTGAAGCGCAGGATTTTGGCTTTGGGCAGCACTTGTTTGGTGATCTGGTCTTGCGCCGAACCCAAGTCCACCGCAATCGTCACCGACGGGTCGTTGAGTTGTGCCCAGCTCTTGTTCTGCATGGCGGGCTTGGGCGAAATGATGACAAAGCTGTTGTAGTACGTGGGCGAGCTGAAGTGCACCGACATCGCCCGCTTGGGCAGCGCGGTGAGCGCCAGCGCCAGATCGACCTTGCCCGACTGCACGTCCAGAATGGAGTTGGCCCAGCTGGACTCCACCACCTCCAGCTTGACGCCAATGTTCTCGGCAATGTCGCGGGCCATCTCTACCGCAAAGCCACGCCATTCGCCGGTGCGTGGGTCTTTGGAAAAGTAGGGGTCTTCGTTGAGGATGCCGGCCATGCGCAAGGTGCCGCGCTGCCGGATTTCATCGATCTTGCTGGTTTGGGCCGTGGCGGTGACCGTGGCGGCCAAGCACCCCAGTGCCAGCACCAAACTTTTGAGGGTCTTTTTCAGGTTCATGAAGATGCCTCCAGAAATGGCCAAGACAATGTCCGGGCCTGTTGTGATTCACATGGGCGTCCTTGAGACGGGTCACAAGGTGAAAGTCACTCTATCTGAGGGTATGCAAGCCCTCAATACAAATAAGCACGGCCCAAATACAAATATTTTTGCAAGTTAAGCCTGCGGTACACACTTAGCCCAGCAGCGCCAACAAAGCACTGCGGCACTCGGTCATCGCCTGTCGTAGCCGCTCGTCTGTGGCACCAGACACCGGCACCATGGGCAAGCGCACCGTGTCTTGCATCCCGCCGTCCAAACACAGCGCCCGCTTGACGGGGCTGGGATTGCTTTCGATAAAAAGTGCATGGGCCAAGGGCGCCAACGCCTCGTGCAACAGCAGCGCCTTGGCGCTGTCGCCACGCACCCAGGCTTGGTGCAGCGCCACACACGCCTTGGGCTCCACATTGGCCAACACCGATGTCAGCCCGCGCGCGCCCACGGCGTAAAACGGCAAAGCCAAGGCATCGTCGCCACAATGCACCACAAAACCCGTGCCACAGGCCGCGCGCAGCTCGGTCACGCGCTGCACCTGGCCTCCCGCCTCTTTGATGCCCACCACATGCGGATAGCTGCGCGCCAGCTCGGCCGCGGTTGGTGCTTCGATGCTCACCCCCGTGCGCCCCGGTACCGAATAGAGCACGATATCGGCAGAGCAGGCCTCGGCCACCGCTGCATAGTGTGCCAACAAGCCGCGCTGTGACGGCTTGTTGTAGTAGGGCGTGACCAGCAGCACACCATCCGCCCCCACATCCACAGCGCGCCGGGTGGCCTCGGTGGTTTTGGTGGTGACGTTGTGTCCCGCTCCGGCCAGCACATACACCTGGTCACCGGCGCGCCGCACCACATGGGCAATCACCGCCAGCGCCTCGTCGGCGCTCAGGGTCGCGGCTTCCCCAGTGGTGCCCACGGGCACCAAGCCCGCCACACCCGCGGCCAACTGTTGGTCCAGCAAGCGATCCAAGGCCCTCCAGTCGATCTCTGCGCTGGCGGTAAAGGGCGTCACCAAAGCGGTGAACACCCCGTCCAAGGGGTGGGAATGCATGGTGTTTTTCATCGTGATACCGGTGGTGGTGTGGGCTTGCTGCCGGGGCTGCCCAAAGGCAGCGTGTTCATCGTGGGGTGTCTGCGCCGTCTGGCCACTCGGCTTGCAACAGATCGGCCACCGCAATCGGATGCACCGGCCAGCGGTTGGCGCCGATGGCGGGCACCGCCTCATGGGGTGCGGCAGCCGCTGGCTGCGGGTGGGCCAAGGCCCGCACCCACTCCGCGCAAAAACGCCCTTGGCACGCGCCCATGGCAAAACGCCCTTGCAGCCGCAACAGGCGCTCGGTGGGTTGCTCCCCAAGCGCGCGCAAATCCGCCAGCGTTCGGCCTTCACAACGGCAAATCACCGTCTCGGCCGGCAACTGTTGCAATTGCGCATGGGCGTTGTTGCGGTACAAAACGTCGAGCTTGTGCTGCGCGCGGCGCTCCCGCTCCAGCGCGCGCCCGGGCGGTGGCGCCACACGGCCTTGCATGCGCGCCAACAGCACCTGTGCACCGTGGCGCCCGTCCTCCAGCGCAGCGCGCGCACCCAAGGCGTGGCGACAATCGCCCACACGCACCACCTCAATGGCCGACGTCTCGGGCAAACCGGTGTCGTTGGGGCGGATGCCGTCGTGCAAGCCCAGCACATCACATTCCCAGCGGCGAACGCCCGACGGCGTGCGCACCTGCACATCCAAGCCCGCCGCACCCCGCTCGATCGCCACCACATCGCTGGCGCTGAAAAAAGGCACCCGCGCTGCGCGCAAGGTCAGCGCATACGCCGCCGCCTCGCGCCAATACGACAGCGGCAGCCCCAAGGCCAGCCAAGGCCGCGCAAACGGACGGCCCGACTCCACAATCGCCACCGGCGGGGTGCCCGCTACACACAGCTGTGCCCCCACCGCCATCAGCAGCGGGCCAGAGCCGGCCAGCACCACACGCTGGGCCGGCGCACGCCCAACAGTTTTGATCGCCAACTGCACGGCGCCTGCCGTCACCACACCGGGCAAGGTCCATCCCGGGCGCGGCTGCACACGCTCTTTGGCGCCCACCGCCAACACCACCGCACAAGGGCGCATCCACTGCGCTTGATCGCCCGTCAACAACACCGCGCCTTCGCTGTCCAAGCCCCCAAAACGGGTGTTCGTCTGCAGGGTGATTTGCGCACGGTGCGCGCGCACCTGCTCCATCAGTTGTTGCCACGCGGCCTGGTGTGGACTGGCATACACCGGCTGCACACCCGGCAAGGGCTGGCGCATCACCGCGCCTCCTGGTGCATGCGATTGCTCCACCACATGCACCCAGCAACCGGCCTTGGCCAGCGTCACCGCAGCCGACAGCCCGGCCAAGCCAGCCCCCACCACCAACACGGGTGCGGCGCGGCTCACGCACCACCTCCCTTGGGCGGCGGGCACGCACGCACCTGCAAGCCTTCGCTGCACGGCAACAGACAAGCCTCGACCACACGCTCACCCACCATGACCAAACATCCTTGGCATTGGCCAATGCCACAAAACACCCCGTGGGCTTGGTCGCCGCTGCGGCCCGCCCAGCGCACAACACCGCTGCGCCACAAGGCACTGCCAACGGTCTCGCCTTCCAGATAGGCCACCGCCTGCCCTTGCCAATCGATGCAACGGCTCATGTCGCAGCCTCCCCGGCAGACGCCACAAATCGGCTGGGGCTCAGCGCTTGCAAGGCCGTGCTCAAGACGCTGGACATGCGCTGGTGCACCACCCACTGCGCCACCTCGCGGCCAATCAGGGCAGACAAACAAATGCCGTCCCCCTCAAAACCCGTGGCCACCACCACCCGGGGCGCGTGTGGCAACGGTCCCACAATCGGCAAGCCATCCGCCACCGCCGCGCGCACCCCGGTGAACACCCGCAACAAGCGGCGCTGCCCCAAGCCCGGCCAAATGCTGGTGGCCCTGGCCACCAAACCACGCAAGGTGCGAAAGTCGTTGTGTTGGGCGTTGCCATGGTCTTCGCGCGAAGACCCGATCAACAACTGCCCGGTGGCCAAGGGGTCAATCACCACCGGCGCCTGCTCGGCCACATCCTTGTCCACCGTTTTGGCCCGCAAATACGCCGCCGACGTGATGGCGCCCGGCAAAGCGTGCGCATCACCCCGGTCGGTGATGATCAGTTGTCCTGCGCGCGGTACCACCGGCAGCTGTGGGAACACCGCTGGCGTAGACACCCCCAGCGCGCACACCATGTGCGCTGCCACCAAGGTGGGCCCGCCCCGAATCTGCAGCGTCACCGAAGACGCGTCGGCCTGCCACGACTCCACCGCACACGGCCAAAAATGGTCCGCCGCCTGCGCCAAATACGCGCCCACCGCCTGGTAACCCAGCATATGGCCTTCGCCCTGCAAACGGATCAGGCGCTCCACACCCGGCCCCACACCCGGCAAGGCGCTGGGCGAACCGTCGTGCACCACCTGCACCGGCCCGTCCAAGGCGGACAACTTGGTGCACAGCTGGTCCATGGCCGCCATTTCGATGGGCCCAGTGCCCACAATAAACGCCGGCCGCGCCTCAAACACACCGCTGAGCACGCCGCCGGGCTCGGCCAGCTCGCGCGTGTACAGCAGCGACGCGCTGGCCAACTCGGCCATGGCACCCGGCTTTTTGGAAGCCACCGACACCGCACCATCGGAAGCCCCACTGGCAGCCGCCGCCGGGCCTGTGGCATCCACCACCGCCACGCGCAGGCCTTGACCGGCCAAATGCCAGGCCACAGAAGCCCCCACAATGCCGGCCCCGACCACCACCACGTCGTATTTGAGCGCCGCTAGCACCCTGTCTCCTTGTGCGTAGAGCACCTGCATGGGCCGTCACAACAACCCGCCTCTCAGGTACCCCTGGAGGGCACTCTAAACGAGGGCTTTTGGCGGCTCAATACAAAATAGCGGCGCGCAAATATAAATTGCCTTACATGATTTTTGGCGGCCATCCGGCCCCAAGCGCCGCGGCAAAGGGCTACACCGCTTGTGTCTCGTACCCCGCCTCAGCCAGTTTGGCCGCGATGTCCTCGGGCGCAATCATGGTGCTGTGGCTGACCCAAGCGGTGCGCCGCGCCAAATCCACATCGGCCTGGTGCACACAGGGCAGATCTTGCAGCTCGAACATCACGGCGTCGGCGTCGTCCTGGGTGTGCAAGGTGGGGATATACAAGGTGGTTTCAGGCATGGGCTGGCGGGCGTGGACGCGATCGGCTTACAGTGTGCGCCATGTCCGCCCCACGCAAGGCCCTGCCCCTGATCAACCCCGCGCGCTGCACGGGCTGTGGTTGGTGTGTGGCGGTGTGTGCGCCCCACGTGTTGCACCTGCACGTCCAAGACGGGCACAAGCACAGCACCCTGGCCGACGCAGCGGGCTGCACCGGATGCGCCTTGTGCGCGGTGCGCTGCCCCTTTGACGCCATTGAGATGGTGCGCCACACAGGCGCACCAGTCACTGCCCCATGACTTTGGTCTTGTCGAGCTTGTAGCTCCAGGGCAAGCCGGCGTTGCGCCAACCATTGACCACCCGCTGGCCCGCCTGTGGGCCGGTTTTGGCCTTGTCGCCCTCGTAGCCGTCGACCACGCTGTAGACACGCGTGTAGCCGTACTTGGCCAGCAAGGTCACAGCGGTTGCGCTGCGGTTGCCAGAACGGCACATCACCACAATCGGACTGTCTTTGTTCAGGCCACGGGCTTTGATCAGCGCCTCCAGCTGCGGCAAGAAGTCCAGATTGGCCTGCAAACCAAACGCGTTGTCGCGCTCGTCCCACACCGCAAACTCACCACCAAACTCTTGGTAAGGCACCAAGGCATCGGCCGCCACCGACATGCCCAAAAAAGTCGCCTCAGCGCGCGAGCGCACATCCACCAACAACACCGCCGCCCCTTGTTCGGCCTTGAGCTGAGCGGCCTCGCGGGCGTCCAAATACAAGCCCAAAGGCGTGCGCTTGGCCTCGGGCACCTGGGCGGCATCAAACGCCCAAGCGGATGGACCCAAGGGGCCCAGCAGCACGGTCAGGGCCAAAGCGGTACAGCGCAGGGTAGCTAGAGTGTTCATGGTTGTTGTGGTGCCGAAGTGTTGCGAATGGGCGAAGTGCGCACGGGCAAGGGCTCAGGGTTGAGGCCAGCCACATAAGCGGCCACCGCGCGCAACTCCAGTTCGTTGAGCCCCTGGGTAACAAACGCCATGGCGCCCGAGTCGTTGCGGCGCTCCTTGCTCTGAAAACGGCGCAGCTGATTGGCGATGTATTCGGGGTGCTGCCCAGCCAAACGCGGCAAACGGGCGCTGCCCACACCCGAATTGCTGTGGCACGACAGACAAGCGGGCACTTGGCTGTAAATGTTGCCGCGCTCGTAGATATAGCGGCCCATCGAAGCCAGCAGCGCGTCCTCGCTGGGGTGAGGCTGCGGGCGCTGGGCCTGGAAATGGGTGGCCAGCGCCGCCATCTGGCCGTCGCTCAGGGCCTGGGCAATGGCATTCATGGCGCTGTGCTGCCGCTGGCCACTGCGAAAGTCCTCCAACTGCTTGCGCAGGTATTGGGCGTTTTGGCCCGCGAGCTGCGGAAATTCGCTGTTGGTGCTTTGGCCATACTGGCCGTGGCACGTGGCGCACTGGGCCGCCACGATCTGGTCGGCGGTTTGTGCCGCAGCGGTGCCCGTCAGGGTGGTGGCCAACAAAGCCGCGCTCAAGGCGGGCAGCAGGCGGTCAAAACGCACAAACATGGGGGCACTCACTGGTGAAACGGTGAGCACACTGTAGGGCAGATTACCCCACGGGGTATTGAGCCAGATCAAAAAAAGGCCGCCAGAAGGCGGCCAAAGCACTGAGGAAAAGGTGCCCCGTGCCGTGTGGACACGGGGCGAATAGGGGGATTACTGGACCTGTTGGATACCCGCGATGACCCAGCCAGTGGCGCCGTTGCGCGGCTTGCTCAGGTGCCAGACCTCGTCGATCTGCACCGACTCGCCGTCTTCGCGCACCGTGCCGGTAAAGCGCACGCTCACGATGTAGAGCGCGGTCTCCTCGGCCACATCAATCACGTCGGCGTCCAACTGCACCACCTCGGTGGTTTGGCTCTTGCCACCGCGCTCGGCAATGTCCATCTGGATCTCAGCAAACATCTCCGGCGTGGTGAACGCGCGGATGTCGTCCAGATTGCCCGCGTCGTTGGCGGCCTGCAGGCGGATGTAATTGACCTTGGCATTGCGCACAAACCCGGCGACGTCGAAGTCGGCAGGAATATGGCCCTTGCCCGTCGAGGCGCCAGCGCTGTGGCCGCCCGCGTTGGCACCAATGCCGGCGCCAATCATCGAGCCGCCCTGCTGGCCCAGGCTCTGGCGCTGGGTGAAGGTGTCGTTGCCGCCCGGGGCGTTAAAGCCACCGGCACCAGCACCTGCGCCAGCACCTGCGTAAGCCATGCCACCGCCTTGCTGGGCGGCGCGCTTGCGCATGATAAAGCCGACCACAGCCAACACCACCACCACAGCCAACATGATCAGCATCATCGTGGCAAACTCTTCACCAAAGCCCAGGTACGAGGCCAGCGCGGCCAAACCCAGGCCCGCAGCGATGCCCGCAATAGGCCCCATCCACGAGCTTTTCTTGGCGGCAGCACCGGCTGCGCCCGCTGCACCCGCAGCCGCAGGTGCTGCGCTCGGGGTTTGTGCCGGCGTGGCGTTGTTGTCGGGCGCTTTTTGTGGGGTTGCTTGGCGCTGCATGCCAAACGACTTGCCGCCACCAATGCGCTTCGCTTCGGCGTCCAACGCCACCGTACCCATGCCGAGGCTCAACACCACAGCCAGCAAACCAGAAAGAAATTTGTTCACAGACGTCTCCTTAAAGACAAAACCACAGGCAAGGACCATACGCCACTTTTTTGGCTGGAAAAACCCCAGTTTGACGAACTGAGATTCTGTTTTTTACGAAGTTTCTGAGCCATTTCCTCCCGCATCCGGCCACCACAAAAGCCGGCGCTTCCCCCGCTCGGGTAGCATGCGCCCCCATGCCCCAGCGATTGGCCATCATCGACTTTGAAACCACCGGCATCTCGCCCGCCATGGGCGACCGCGCCACCGAAGTGGCATTGGTGCTGATGGAAGGCGAGCGGGTGGTCGACCGCTTCTCCAGTCTCATGAACGCAGGCGTGCGGGTGCCCGGCTTTATCACCGCGCTCACCGGCATCAGCAACGCCATGGTGCAGGCCGCACCACCGGCTGCTCAGGTCATGGCCGAGGCCGCGCGTTTTGTGGGTGGCTTGCCGCTGGTGGCACACAACGCGGCCTTTGACCGCAAATTTTGGCAAGCCGAATTGGCCATGGCGGGACTCGACAGCGCCCACCCCTTTGCCTGCACCGTGCTGCTGTCGCGCCGGCTGTTTCCCCAAGCGCCAAGCCACAAACTCGGCGAACTGGCCACACTGCTGCAGCTGCCGCGCGCGGGCCGCGCCCACCGGGCCCTGGCCGACGCCGAAGTCACTGCAGAGTTGCTGGCGCGCATGCTGCACGAGCTGCGCACCCAATACCGGTTGGCAGAACCCAACCACGCCGTGTTGCAAGCCATTGGCCAATGCCCCAAAGCCAAGCTGCCAGCGTTTTTTCTGCAGCACGCCCGGGCGGCGGCCACAGCAGCGGCCTACGGGCGGCCGCCCTCAGCACATTCAGCGCGGCTTGCGCGGCGCCGGGCCGGGGCCGCGGCCTTCGATGTGCCGGAAATTGATGCGACCCTTGGTCAGGTCGTAGGGCGAGAGCTCCAGCGACACACGGTCTCCCGCCAGAATGCGGATATGGTTCTTCTTCATCTTGCCAGCCGAGTAGGCAATGAGCTGATGCCCGTTGTCCAGGGTCACGCGAAAGCGCGTGTCGGGCAGCACTTCGTTGACGACCCCCATCATGTCAATCAATTCTTCTTTCGCCATTCAAACTCCAGTTGACGGAAAAAAGGCCGCGCGGCAAGGCAAGCGGCCCAAAACCCTCGAATTGTACGACTTTGGCCTCTTTTGGTCATCTTTGTAGAGCGTTGACACGCCCACAGTCCCCAGCCAACAACACCATGACCGTTCCATGCCCCTTTTGCACCCTACCGCCCGAGCGCATCGTGGCGGCCAACGCCGTGGGCTGGGTGGTGCGCGACGCTTATCCCGTCACGCCGGGGCACACGCTGGTCATCGCGGCGGCACATGACGTCGTTTTTTGAGCAGCGCTATGGATGACACAAAGGAAAACGGCCGCTTATGCGGCCGCTTCCTCTCTTGCGACTTGGAGAGTGACGTCTGTCCGAAGAGAGAACTGTCAGTCTGTGTTACCCAAGCGCTTACCGAGCGATGATAACAAAGGCGGGAGCCCCATAACATGCCGAACTCTGCCGACATTCCGGCGCTGATGGCGACCATCTCTGCGCCGCGCCTCAACAGTTACCGCGCCTTCTTCCAACCGCAGACCGATGAGGAGCTGTTGGCCATCTACCGCTGGCATGAAGACGTCTGCACACACTTCAACCGCATCCTGAAATGGGTGGAGGTGGCCATGCTCAACAGTTTTCACAGGGCACTGAGTGCTCAATATGGCGACAAGGGCTCAGCAGGAGCACGCGATTGGTATCACCACATCCAACTGTCGAAACACTCGGTCGACAGCGTGCGCAAAATCACCCACAAGCCCAACGGCACGCCACGCAGGCCGGCGCCCAGCCCAGATGACGTGATCGCCAAACTGACTTTAGGATTCTGGCCGGCCTTGCTGGAAGTAGAGCGAGACACCGCCGGACGGCGACTGCCTTGGCAGCACATATTGCCTACCATGGTGCCGGGCCATCGCCACACGCATGAAGCCTTCTGGAAACAGCGAGCCAACCGAGATGCCCTGCAAGCTCGCTTGGAGCTGTGCACCTATCTGCGCAACCGCATTGCGCACCACGAACCCATCTGGAAGCAAGGTGCTCTGCTGGAGGAAACCAAGCATCGCCATCGCCGCACGCCTGCAGTGCAGGCGCCCGCCCCCAGCACCCCACAGGAATCCTTGGTACGGTTGCACCTGCGACGTCCCCCCGTTTTCAGTAGCACTGAACTTTGGAGCCCGGGGGTTAATTTA
>CAZYUD010000041.1:0-15429 GCA_964650505.1 uncultured Hydrogenophaga sp. | reverse complement strand
GAATACCGGCCTGTCACGCCGGGGGTCGCGGGTTCGAGCCCCGTCCACTCCGCCAGTTCTTCAAAATCCCGTTGATGCAAATCAACGGGATTTTTCTTTGTCTGTCCGCCAAGCGGTGGGCGTGGCCCACGCCCACACGGGTGTTGCCTCAGCGTTTGCCGCCGACCAGTCCCATGGCCAGGGCGGTGCCACACAAAATCACCGCGCCGCAGCCCAGCATCCACAGGCTGATCACCTCGCCCAAGAACAGAGCGCCATACAACAGCGCAAACACCGGCACCAGAAACGTCACCGTCAAGGCTTTGGATGGGCCCAGCGCCGCGATGATGCGGAAAAACAGCACGTAGGCCAGCGATGTGCACAGCAACGCCACCGCCAGCAGCGCCCACCAAGCCTGTGCGCTGGGCGATTGTTCGGGCCAGAACCACAGCGTGGGCAGTGCCAGGCCCAAGGTGGCGCCCCATTGGCTGCCGCTGGCGGTGGCCATGGGGTGCACACCCTGCAGGTATTTTTTGGTGAAGCTCGCCGCCAGGCCGTAACACACCGTGGCCGCCAGCGCCGCCCCCATGGCCGCCAAGGTGGTCCACTGCCATTGGCCCGTGCTCTGGCCGCTGGCGTCCACCCCGGTTTTGCCCAGCACCAACAGGCACACACCGGCAAAGCCAATCGCCAGACCCAGCGCTCGGCTGGCGCTCGGTTTGTCGTTCAGCCACAACCACGCCACCACCGCACCCGACAAAGGCACGGTGGCGTTCAGGATGGACGTGAGCCCGGTGGGAATGTGCATGACCGCAAAGGCGTAGAGCGCAAACGGAATGCCCGAATTCAGCAGTCCCACCAACAGAATTGCGCGCCAGCGGCTGCAAAAGCTGGCCCACACCCCGGCGCGTGCAAACACCGGCAACAGCAGCAGTGCGGCCAGACCCACCCGCAGGCCAGCGGTGGCCACCGCGCCAAACTCGGCGGCGCCCACGCGCATGAACAAAAAAGACGCGCCCCACAAGGCGGCCAACACCACAAATTCGATCAACACAGCAACTGGCATAAGCCGTCGAGCATAGCCGCCGGCGGCCACTGGACCGAAGCGCCAGCGGCGCGCGTGGGACAATGTGAAGCTTGTGTTTTGTCACCCAGGTTCTCACATGGCAGCTGTTTCACTCGACTTGTCGGCCCTGTCCAATGACGCGCCGTTTACCCTGTTTGGCGGCATCAATGTGCTGGAGTCCAAAGACTTGGCGCTCACCACCTGCGCCGAATATGTGCGGGTCACGCACAAGCTCGGCATTCCGTATGTGTTCAAGGCCAGTTTCGACAAGGCCAACCGCTCGTCCATCCACTCTTACCGCGGCCCGGGCTTGGAAGAGGGCATGCGCATCTTCGAAGCGGTGAAAGCCGAATTTGGTGTGCCGGTCATCACCGATGTGCACGAGCCCTGGCAGGCCGCACCGGTGGCCGAAGTGGCCGATGTGCTGCAGTTGCCGGCATTTTTGGCGCGCCAGACCGATTTGGTGGTGGCGCTGGCGAAAACGGGCAAACCGATCAACATCAAAAAGCCGCAGTTCTTGAGCCCCTCGCAGGTGCTCAACATCGTGGAGAAGTTTCAGGAAGCTGGCAACCCGCAGCTGATCCTGTGCGACCGCGGCACCTGCTTTGGCTACGACAACCTGGTGGTCGATATGCTGGGCTTTGGTGTCATGAAGAAGGTCACCGGCAACCTGCCCATCATTTTTGATGTGACCCACGCGCTGCAGCAGCGCGATCCGGGTGGCGCGGCCTCGGGTGGGCGGCGCCAGCAGGTGGTGGACCTGGCCCGCGCCGGCATGGCGGTGGGGCTGGCGGGTTTGTTTCTGGAGGCCCACCCCAACCCTGCCCAGGCCAAATGTGACGGGCCCAGCGCCTTGCCGCTGGACAAGCTCGAACCCTTTCTCGCCCAGATCAAGGCCTTGGACGACCTCGTCAAATCCTTCCCACCCCTGCAGATCGACTGAAAGCCCCACACCATGAACGACCGTTGTGTCATCGTGATCCCGGCGCGCTACGCGTCGACCCGTCTGCCCGGCAAGCCGCTGGCCGACATCGCCGGCAAGCCCATGATCCAGCATGTGGTGGAGCGTGCGCGCGAGGTGCCTGGCATGGACGCGGTGGTGGTCGCCACCGACGACGCCCGCGTGGCCGATGCGGTGCGCGCCTTTGGCGGCCAGGTGCTCATGACCTCGTCCGACCATCCCTCGGGCACCGACCGTTTGGTTGAGGTCATGGGCCAGCTCTCGGCCGACATTTACATCAACCTGCAGGGCGACGAGCCGCTGGTGCGCCCGGGCGACGTGTCGCGCCTCGCCTTGGGCATGCGCACCGACGCCTCGGTGGGTGTGGGCACCTTGTGCCACCCCGTCGACGCCGCCGAAGCACAAAACCCCAATGTGGTGAAGGTGGTGTTGGCCCGCAACGGCGACGCGCTGTACTTCAGCCGCAGCCCCATTCCGTATCCGCGCGAGGCTGAGGCCGCGCGCTACCTCAAGCACGTGGGCGTCTACGCCTACCGGCGCGAGGTGCTGGCCAGCTACAGCACCATGCCGCAGCCGATGGAAGAACTCGCCGAAAAGCTTGAACAGCTGCGCCTGCTGCACGCAGGCGTGCGCATCCGCGCGTGGGAAGTGGCGCCCACCGGCCCCGGTGTGGACACGCCGGAGTGCCTCGACACGGTGCGGCGTTTGATGCAGGAGGGCGCATGACGCAGTCTCTGGCGGTCGCCCGTGAGGTGATCGGCGCCGAACTGGCCGCGGTACAGGCCATGCTCGATCGCATGGACCCCTCGTTTGACGCGGCGGTGCAGCCCATGCTGGCCATGCGCGGGCGGGTGGTGGTGCTGGGCATGGGCAAGAGCGGTATCGTGGGCCAAAAGATCGCGGCCACATTGGCGTCCACCGGCACACCGGCGTTTTTTGTGCACCCGGGCGAGGCCTTTCACGGCGATCTGGGCATGATCAAACCGATCGACGTGGCGCTGCTGATTTCCAACTCGGGCGAGACCGAAGAGGTGATTCGCCTGTTGCCGTTTTTGCAGCACCAGGGCAACACCGTCGTGGCCATGACCGGCAAGCCCGACTCCACCTTGGGCCGCAACGCGCACACCGTGCTGGATGTGGGCGTGGCCCGCGAGGCCTGCGCCAACAACCTGGCGCCCACCAGTTCCACCACCTGCACGCTGGTGATGGGCGATGCGCTGGCGGTGGCCCTGTCGACGCTCAAGGGTTTTCAGCCCGAGGACTTTGCGCGCTTTCACCCGGGCGGCAGCCTGGGCCGCAAGCTGCTGACCCGCGTGGCCGATGTGATGCGCCGCGACGAATTGCCGCAGTGTGCGCCGCAGGCGCCGTTTCGTGAGGTGGTGCACACCATCAACCGCGGGCGATTGGGCTTGGTGCTGGTGATGGACGGCGCGCGCTTGGCCGGCATCATCACCGACGGCGACGTGCGCCGCGCCTTTGACCGGTTTGAAGACCGCTTTGAGGCCCTGGCCGCCGTGTGCGCCGCCGACATCATGAGCCCACAACCCAAAACCGTGGCGCCCGAGGTGAAGCTCGCCGACGCCGAAGCGCTGATGCTGGAGCGCAAGATCGGCGCGCTGGTGGTGCTGGGTGCCGACGGCGCGGTGCAAGGCGTGCTGCAGATTTACGACATTTGACGATTGAACAGAGACAGAACCATGAGCGCATTCGCCGCATCCATTTTTAAAGCCTACGACATCCGGGGTGTGGTGCCCAGCACCTTGAACGAAGCGGTGGCCGAAGCGCTGGGCCGCGCCTTTGCCCAAGCCGCCTTGGCCGAAGGCCAGCGCACGGTGGCGGTGGGCCGCGACGGGCGCCTGAGCGGCCCCGCCTTGTCGCAGGCCTTGGTGCGCGGTCTGTTGGCCGGCGGCGTGGACGTGATCGATGTGGGCATGGTGACCACGCCCATGCTGTATTTCGCGGCCGCGACGCTGTGCCAGAGCGGTATCCAGGTCACCGGCAGCCACAACCCCAAGGACTACAACGGCTTCAAGATGGTACTGGGGGGCCGCGCCATTTATGGTGATGAGATCCAGGCGCTGCGCCGCGCCATGGAGGCCGGTGTGCCCGACGCCGCCACGCCCGGTCAGCGCCGCGAGGCCGATGTCTGGCCCGCTTACCGCGAGCGCATCGTGGGCGATGTGCAGCTCGCGCGCCCCATCAAGGTGGTGGTGGATTGCGGCAACGGCGTGGCCGGTGCCACCGCACCCGCGCTGTTCCGCGCGCTGGGCTGCGATGTGGTTGAACTCTTCAGCGAGGTCGACGGCCACTTTCCCAACCACCACCCCGACCCGAGCAAGCCCGAGAACCTGCAAGACCTGCAGCGCGCGTTGCGCGAGACCGGTGCCGAACTGGGGCTGGCGTTCGACGGCGACGGCGACCGCTTGGGCATCGTCACCGCCGACGGCACCAACATCTATCCCGACCGGCAAATGGTGCTGTTCGCGCGCGACGTGCTGTCGCGTGTGCCGGGCGGTGCCATCCTGTTTGACGTGAAATGCTCGCAGCGCCTGGCGCCAGCGATTGCGCAAGCCGGCGGTGTGCCGCACATCTACAAAACTGGCCACAGCCTGATCAAGGCGCGCATGAAGGAGCTCAACAGCCCGCTCGGTGGCGAGATGAGCGGCCACATCTTTTTCAAAGAGCGCTGGTTCGGTTTCGACGACGGCAGCTACGCCGGGGCGCGCCTGCTGGAGATCGTCAGCCGCAGCCCAGACGCCAACGCGGTGCTGCACGCCTTGCCCACCAGCCACAGCACGCCCGAAATCAATGTGGCGTGTGCAGAAGGCGAGCCCCACGCGCTGGTGGCGCAGATGGTCGCTCAAGCGCGCTTCGACGCGCCAGCGCAGACCACCACCATCGACGGCCTGCGCGTCGATTGGCCGGACGGTTTTGGCCTGATCCGCGCCAGCAACACCACGCCGGTGCTGGTGCTGCGTTTTGAAGGCCACACGGCCGATGCCCTGCAGCGCATCGAAGGCGAGATGCTGGCCCTCTTGCGCGCGGTCAAACCCGACGCGGTGCTGGGCGCGGCCGCGCACTGAGGTGCGGCTGCCTCAGGCCACCTCAGCCGGTGGCAGCAGCTTAAGCAATTGTTGGATGTGCGCCGCCGCCCGTTCGGTGGGGCCGGCGTCGCCGGTGTCGGGCGCTGCGGCGGCCGACCACACCTCGGCCACGGTGGCAGCGATCTGTTCGGCGCTGTGCGCCAGCACGCCCAGGCCTTGGGCGTCCAGGTCGGCGTAACTCTCACTGAAATTCGCCACTTGCGGCCCGTGCAGCACGGTGTTGCCCAGCGCGGTGGCTTCAAACGGGTTGTGCCCGCCCACCGGTGCCCACGAACCGCCCACCATGGCCACGCGGCTGAGCCGGTACCACAGGCCCAGTTCGCCCATGGTGTCGGCCACGTAGCAAGCGCTGTTGTCTGGCAAGTTGGCGCCCAAGCTGCGCTGCGGGGTGCCAGGGCCACACAGCGCCGCCACCGTGGCGCCTCGCTGTGCATCGCGCGGCGCCACCAGCAGCAGCGCGTCGGGGCGTTTGGCCAACAGCAGCCGGTGCGCGGCCAGGGCCAACTCCTCTTCACCCGGGTGGCTGGACGCCAGCACCCACACCGGGCGCTCGCCCAAGGCCTCGCGCCAGCGCACCAGCTCGGCGCTGTCGGCGGCCAAGGGCGGCACCATGGCTTTGATGGTGCCGGTGATGTCGATGCGCTCAGGCCGCGCACCCAGCGCCTGCAGGTGGCCGGCGGTTTCGGCGTTTTGCGCCCAAATCGCGTCAAAGCCGGCCAGCAGCGGTGCGTACAGCGCGCGGCCCCAGCGCCGCTTGGCCAGGCTGCGGGCGTTCAGCCGGGCGTTCACCAGCACATGCGGCACACCGCGCGCGGCGGTGGCGTCGATCAGCGCCGGCCACAAATCCATTTCGCACCACAGGGCCAGGTCTGGCTTCCAGTGGTGCAGAAAACGCGCCACATTGCTGGGGGTGTCCACCGGAGCAAACCAGTGGGTAAACGCCGGCCCGAGCCGCTGTTGGGCCAGCGCCTGGCCCGATGTGCGGGCGGTGGTGGTGATCAAAAAGTGCAGGTCGGGGCGCTGCTCGGCCAGGCGCTTGAGCAAACCGGCCAGCGCCAGCGCCTCGCCCACACCCACCGCATGGCCCCACACCAGGGTGCCCTCCGGGCGCGGGGGCGGCAAGCGCACCCAGCGCTGGTCCAGGCTCACCAGCGTTTCCTTGCCGCGCTGCAGGCGCCTGCCCAGCCACCACCGCCACAGCGGCGTCAGGGCTTCAAACACGCGGCCATACAGCCGCAAGGCGCGGGGGTTGTGGGTGTTCATGGGGCTTCGCGCTCCTGCAGCCATGGCCAGAAAGCGGCCATGTGTTTGTCCACCGACCCGGCGTGGGCGGCGTTGAAATGGCTTGTTTTGTCCACCAGCGCCGCGTAGGCTGCTGGGTCTGTCAACACCGCACCCAGTTGGTCGGCCAGGTCGTCGCCGTTCTGCGCGTGGTGCAGCACACCGGCTTGCAGCGCTTCCATGGCTGGGTATTCAATGCCGCGCACACTGGGGCCCGTCCACACCGGTTTGTGGATCGCCAGCGGTTCGATGATGTTGTGCACCGCCCGCTCGCCAAACGACGAACCCACCACCACCACCTGCGCCAGGCCCAAATAGAAATACATCTCCCCAATCGAATCGCCCAACAGCACGTCGGTCTGGGCCCAATCGGGTGAGCTGGTCCATTGCAGCTCGGCGTTCAGCGCCTGGCTGCGCCGCAGGGTGCGCAAGCCAGCGGTTTGCAGCATCTGCGCCACCGCGTCAAAACGCTGTGGGCTGCGCGGCACATACACCCACAGCGGGGCGGGGTGGCCGGCCGCAGCCAGGCTGCGCCGCATGCGCAGCAGCGCGGCAATCAACAGCTCGTCCTCGCCCTCAATGGCGCTGGCCACACACACCACCGGCCGCTCGCGCAGCCGGCCAGCCAACACCGTGGCCTCGGCCGCCGCCAGTTGGGGCTGCGACACCGGCAGGTCAAAGCGCGTCTCGCCCACCACCGCCACACGCGGGCAGCCCACATGGCGAAAGCGCTCGGCTTGCAGCTCCGATTTGCACATCACCAGCTCATAGGCTTTGAACAGCCGCGCGCGAAAGCCACCCCATCTTTGGTCGCGTTCAAAACTGGCAGCGGGGTATTGCGCATTGGCCATGGCCAGCGGCACACCCGCACGGCGCACCGTGGCCAGCAGCACCGGCCAGGTGTCGATCTCGGTCATCACCGCGCAGCGCGGGCGCACCCGCCGCAGCAAGCGCCGCACCGCCCAGCTCAGCTCCAGCGGTGCGTAGGCCAGTTGCAACTGGCCTGCGCGCATGGCGTCGGCAAACAGCTTGTCGGCCGTCTGCCGCCCAGCCGGGGTCAAGGTGGTCAAAAACACCGGCACCCCCTGGGCCAGCAGGCCCTGCACCCACGGCGCCGCGCCTCGCATTTCACCCATCGACGCCGAATGCACCCACACCGGCCGCTGCAGCGTGCAGCGCACCGCGCCAAAACGTTCGCTCCAAAAGCGCCGGTACAGCGGCTCTTTGGCGCCGCGCCGCCAAAACATCAGCAGCACCAGCGGCAACATCAGGTGCCACAACAGCTCATACGCCCGAATCACCGCCCCCAGGCCAAGGGACGGAAACGCGGGCGATGTGGGACGGTGGCTGGGGTTCATGCGGTGGGGGAGGGCGGTCAACCCTTCAGTATAGTGAGGCCTATGCTTCCTTTTTCTTCTCCCTGGACCGCCGTCATTCCCCTGCGTGGCGGCTCCAAAGGCCTGCCCGGTAAAAACACCCGCTCGCTGGCCGGCAAACCGCTCTACCGCCACGCGGTCGACCTGGCGCTGGCCGCCGGCGCGCAGCGCGTGCTGATCAGCACCGACATCGCCGAGGTGCTCAGCGCCGCGCTGCCCCCGGGGGTGCAGGCTTTGCCGCGCCCGCCCGAGCTGTGTGGCGACACCGTGCCGATGGCCCCGGTGCTGCTGCACGCCTTGGCCGCAGGGCGGGTGAGTGGCCCGGTGGTGCTGTTGCAGGCCACCTCGCCGCTGCGCCAAGTGGCCGATGTGCAAGCCGCCCTGCAGCGACTGGCCAGTGGCGCGTTTGATCTGGTCATGTCGGTCACCGAAGCCGACCGGGGCGTGCTCAAATGGGGGCGGCTGGGGGACGATGGGCGTTATCTGCCCCTGTCCAGCCCCGAGCACTGTTTTGCCAACCGCCAAAGCCTGCCGCCGGTGGTCAAGCCCAATGGCGCGGTCTACGCCATGCAAGCCGAATGGTTTGTCGCCAACCAAGGATTTGTCACCGACCGGCTGGGCACAGTCGTCATGCCACCTGAACGCAGCCACGACATCGATAATCTCGCTGATTTTGAGCGCTGCGAAGCTTTGCTGACACCATGAACCTGCCCCACACCGTCCCAGCCGAATGGCAGTGCGTCCTCATTTGCTGGGGCGACAAATACGGTGTCGACATCATCAACCGGCTGGTGGCCAGCGTGGAGAGGCACAGCCCGCGTCGCCCTCGGTTTGTGTTGATCACCGACCGTGAGCGCCCCGGCTTGCACGCCCATGTGCAGTGTGTGCCGTTCCCTGAACACTGGCTTGATCCTGCCCTCAAGCGCTCCGGTTGCCAAGCCAAGCTGGTCATGTTTGAAGAGGGCATCTTGCCCACCGACCTGCCCGCCATCTACATCGACCTAGACACCATCGTCATGGGCGACATGAGCCGCCTGTTGCCCTTGCAGCGCGCGCCGCAGAGCGTGGCCATTTTGCCCAGTGCCAACTTGCCGTTTGGCGCCTTGGCCCGCTGGTTGTATGCGCGCACACAGCAACGCAAATACGCGCGGGGCAACTCGTCGGTGGTGGTGTTTCACCCGGCGCACTGCCATTACATCGCCAGCCGCTTTCGCGAGTTGTACGCGCGCTTTCCCGATTTTGGCTTTCGCCCCATGATCGCCGACGAACGCTTCATCAGTTGGGTGGCGCAGCCGCACATGCAGGCCATCTCCAAAGCGCATGTGGCCAAGTTCCCGGGCGAATACATGTTTTATTGGTCGTGGTGGCTGTATGTGAAAGCCCGCCTGCCTTGGGTGCGCGCGCGGCGCCGTGGGCAGCTGGCGGTCACCCTCAACGGCCTCATGATCAAGCCCGAACGCCTGCTGGCCTTGTCTGAAGGCGATGTGATCGTCGACGAAAAGAACCGAAAATTGGTCTGGAGCCGCCACACCTTGGGGCCCATGCAAGACATCGTCTTGCGCTTTTACGGCCCCAACGACTCCCAAAACACCGTTTGAAGAAAGCCCACCCATGAAAATCGCCCACCGCGCTATTGGCCCCGAACACCCGCCGCTGGTCATCGCTGAAATCGGCATCAATCACGGCGGCAGCCTGGAAGTGGCCAAGGCCATGGTCACCGCCGCGCGCCTGGCCGGCTGCGAAATGGTCAAGCACCAGACCCATTTCGTCGACGACGAAATGACCGACGAGGCCAAAAGCATCTTCCCGCCCAACGCCGACAAATCCATTTGGGACGTGATGCAAGAATGCGCACTGTCCAAAGACGACGAAATCGCCCTCAAAAAGCACGCCGAAGACCTGGGGCTGATCTACATCTCGACCCCGTTTTCTCGTGCGGCGGCCGACTTTTTGGCCGACATTGGCGTGGCGGGCTTCAAGATTGGCTCGGGCGAATGCAACCACGTGCCGCTGATCCGCCACATCGCGAGCTTTGGCAAGCCCATCATCATGAGCACCGGCATGCAGACCATCGACAGCCTGCGGCCGTCGGTGGCGGCACTCGACGCCTCGGGCGTGGACTATGCGTTGCTGGAGTGCACCAACCTGTATCCATCGCCGCCCGAGATCGTGAGCCTGCAAGGCATCACTGAGCTGCGCCAGGCCTTTCCGCGTGCGGTCATCGGTTTCTCCGACCACAGCATTGGCTCAAGCATGGCGCTGTCGGCGGTGGCTTTGGGCGCTTGTATTCTGGAGCGCCATTTCACCGACACCCGCTACCGCAAAGGCCCCGACATCAGCTGCTCCATGGACCCGGCCGAGCTGCGTTTTATCGTCGACCGTTCTAAAGAGATCCACGCCGCGCTGCGCAACCCCAAAGTGCGCACCGCGCCCGAGGAAGATGTGTACCGCTTCGCGCGTGGCTCTATCGTGGCCGACCGCGACCTGCCGGCCGGTCACGTCATCACCGCGCAAGACATCTGGGCGCGTCGCCCCGGCTCGGGCGATATCTCGGTGCAGCACTTCGACCGCCTAATTGGCGCGCGCACCCGCGGTGCCCTGAAGCGCAACCAGCAGCTCAAGTGGGCCGATCTGGACGGTGTGGAGCCACAAGCATGAGCGTGGCGCCAGCCGAAGTGGTCACCGGCAAACGCCTCCTGTTCGTCACCGGCACCCGGGCCGACTACGGCAAGCTCGAACCTCTGGCCAAAGCCGCGCAAGACGCCGGTTTTCACATCAGCTTCTTCATCACCGGCATGCACATGATGAAGCGCTATGGCGAAACCCGCCTGGAAGTGAAACGCTTTGCCGGGGCCGAGTTTTTTGAGTTTGTGAACCAGCGCGAAGGCGATGCGCTGGATTTCATCCTGAGCAAAACCATTCTTGGCTTCTCCGACTTTGTGCATGAACACAGGCCTGACCTAGTGGTCATCCACGGCGACCGGGTCGAGGCCCTGGCCGCCAGCATCGTCTGCGCCATGCGCTACATCCGCTCGGCCCATGTGGAAGGCGGCGAGGTCTCGGGCACCATCGACGAGAGCATCCGCCACTGCAACACCAAACTCTGCGCCACCCACTTCGTCAGCAGCGAATCGGCCAAAGCCCGTGTGCTGGCGCTCGGCGAATCGCCGGATCGGGTGTTCAACATTGGCTCGCCCGAACTGGACACCCACGCCCGCCCGTCGGGTGTGAGCATTGAAGAAGTCAAAGCCCGTTACGCCATTCCGTTTGACGACTACGGCATCGCCGTGTTTCACCCCGTCACGTCCGAGCAAGACACGATCGGCGCGCAGGCCAAGTCTTTGTTTGGCGCGCTGGAGGCCAGTGGCAAGTGTTTTGTTGTCATCGCCCCCAACAACGACCCCGGCACTGAAGGCATTTTTTCCGTGCTCGAAAAACTGCCTCCCGAGCGCTTTCGCCTGATTCCGTCGATGCGCTTCAACTACTTCAGCGAGTTGATGAAAAACGCGGCGGTGATGGTGGGCAACAGCAGCGCCGGTGTGCGTGAGGCGCCGTTCCTCGGTTTGCCGAGCCTGGACGTGGGCACGCGGCAGAACAACCGGGCGCAAGCCACCTCTGTCACGGTGTGCTCGGCCTTTGACACAGACGCCATAGCAGGTTTCTTGCGACAGCGCTGGGCCGCTCGTGCCAGCACCGACCAAGCCTACGGCCAAGGCTTGGCGTCGACGCAATTTGTGGCCGTGCTTCAGCAAGCCGTTTACTGGAACCAGTCCCGGCAAAAAGCGTTTTCTGAGACGCCGGCATGAGCACACACAGCTTTCCCGGCTTGCTGGTCACACTCATCAATCTGGACCGATCCGAACAACGTCGACACCAGATGGAGCGGCGCTTGGCGGACATCGGTTTGGCGTACAACCGTTTGTCCGCCGTCGACGGCAAAGCCCGATGGGCCGAGTTGTCGCCGTCGGTCGATGTCGATGCCTTTCAGCGCAATGTAGGCCGCGATGTCATGCAGGGCGAGATTGGGTGTTACCACTCGCATTTGCACGCCTGGCGTGGCTTGCTTGAGTCCGACTGCCACACCCTGCTGGTGCTGGAAGACGACGTGGTGTTTGGCGACGATTTTTTGCTGGCCTTGCAACAAGCTCTCGCTCACCGTGACCGCTGGGATATGTTGAATTTCAACAACATCCGCGCCAAGCAGCCGGTGCGGCAGGCGCAGCTTGGCCCCTATTCGCTCAACGCCTACATGGGGCCACTGACCGGCATGGGGGCTTATCTGATCACGCGCGACACAGCGCAACGGCTTTTGCCCAGCATGTTGCCCATCACCTTGCCGATAGATCTTGAACTCGACCGCGTGCACCGGCACCACATTCGCCGCTACGGCATGGAGCCGTTCCCCAGCCACGTCGACGACGGCAACCAAAGCACCATCACCGGCCAGTCGTTTTCAGGGGTGAACAAATACCCTTGGTACCGACGCATGCCCACTTTCCGGCGCCGCCTGCGCGACCTGCTGGCCAAGCAGGTGTACTTGTTGCGCACAGGGCAGTTATTCACTGAAAGGATAAAGTTATGAATCAACCCAAGGTAGTCATTTGTATGAAGTGGGGAACGCTGTTCCCTCCCGAGTACGTTAACGTGCTTTATCGCGCTTGCAGAGCAAATATCTCCGGTGACTTCCGTTTTGTTTGTCTGACCAATGAGGCTGATGGCCTTCTATCCGATATTGAGACTTATCCGATCCCACTGTTTGGTCTTGATGATTGGCATTACTATGATGGGGCTTGGCCAAAAATGGGGATCTTTCTCAAGGACCTTTATGGTTTGCATGGAAGGGCTTTGTATTTTGATCTTGATATGGTTATTTGTGGCAGCTTGAATGAGTTGTTCGATACACCCGGTGAGCTAGTGGCCATCGACTTTCAGCCCTGGAAAAATGAACCTGGCGGGCCACTCACTATGGGTGCCATGCTGTCTTTCGATATTGGATCCCTCGATTTTCTGGTTGAGGGTATTCGGACTCAAAGGGATGCGATGGTGAACAAATACAAGAACGACCAGAACTACATGCACGGAGAAGTCAAAGGCATTCGATATTGGCCTCATGAATGGATTGTCAGCTTCAAGCACCATTTGCGCCAGCCGCTCATCATTGATCGTTTTCGTGAGCCGTCATCTCCCCCGAAAGAAGCAAAAGTGGTGGCATTTCATGGGCGTCCTCGGCCGATAGACCTCATCCGTCCCCCTAAAGGAAACTGGGATCGCTTCCCTCATTATGGGTCTGGCTCTGTCAGTTGGATGAGGGATTATTGGGCGCGTTATGGTGGGGTTGTCGCTTGACCACGTCGGCAAGCGCTAGGGCTTGTGCAGCCTAACAGGCCCAGTGCAGTCACCACAAAAAATAGCTGGGCTTGTATCTTCAGCGAACTGTCGAAAAGGGCGGTGGTCGCTACCACTGCCACAAATGCCGCTGCAAGCATTCTGGATGGCATGTGTGCTTGTTTGGCGTCGCGTGGAAAGGGCGCCACCAGCAGACACATGAGTGCCACCAGTCCTACAAGCCCCATTTCAAAAGCGCTCACTACAAACTGGTTGTGCGGTTGCTCGCAGACACCCAGCCGGCAAATCGGTGAGCCCTCAAATTGGCCATAAGCTTTTTCACGGTAGGTGCCAATGCCGTGACCCAGCCAAGGCGACTGCTTGATCTGATGCCACGAAAATGACCATGCCTGTAGCCGAGCGCCTACCGACGTGTGTTGTCCATCCTGTTGGAACGAAGAGGCTTCCTTGAGTCCGAGATGCAGCCTGTCCTGGGTGCGGGGAGACACCGCCACCAAGATCGATGCAGCCAAAGCGATCGCTAGAACGCTCCACACACGGGTCTGCATATTGGTGTGGCCAAACGCCACGACCACATAGGCAACCACTACGCTCAATTGGCCGGTTCGGCTCTGCCCCACTGTCAGCATGCCGGCCGCCGTTGTTGCTGCCACAGCCCACCAGAGCCATCGTTGCTTGGGAAGATGGGCGCTTTCCCAGCCGCGATGCAGCGCATACGCCCCCAGAAAGCTCAGCACCATACCTTGGGCGATGTGGTGGTAGAAGACGCCTTGACCTGCGGTGTGTGTGCCATAGCTCTCGCTGCCGGGAATCTCGAACCAGATGTCCACCACATATGCCGAGAGTACCAGCAGCATGCCCGCCAGCAGTGCGCGCCATGCTCTACGAAGCCAAGTGGCATCGTTGAGCAGAGTCAATATGATGGGGACATACAGCAGCCGGCTATAGCCACGCAGCGCATCCCACTGATCAGGGCCAATGTGCGGGACCCACAATAGGCTGGCAGCACACAACGCGAAAAAGGCAAAGCTGGCTAACGCAACTCTGCTGGATGCAACGATTTGATACTTGATTTGCCAATTGCCCGACAGCAGCCAGCCTGTGATCATGAGCGCAGCGCTCAGATTGAATACGGCACGCGATATGGGCATGCTCACCGCCATGCCGAGCAAGCCTATGCGCGCTATCAGCAATGCATAGGCTTGCAGGCTGTTCAAGGTACTGGCGTTGGTTCCTAAAGGCGTTGTCATTGCTTGAGATTCTGTTCCCAGGCCCAAGCATGGGTCACGATGGTTTCCAGCTCGGGAAACTGTGGCACCCAGCCCAGTTGCTTACGGGCCAGCGTGGCATCAGCCACCAGCCGGGCCGGATCGCCATCGCGCCGGGGCGCGTCGCGCACCGCAATCGGGCGGCCGGTCACGCGCCGGGCGGCGTCAATCACCTCTTGCACCGAAAACCCCGCGCCGTTGCCCAGGTTGTAGCGCTGGCTGCCCGCGCCTTGCATCAGGCTCTGCAGCGCCAGCCAGTGCGCCTCGCACAGGTCGTTGATGTGGATGTAGTCGCGGATGCAGGTGCCGTCGGGCGTGTCGTAGTCGCGGCCAAACACCGCAATGTCGGCCCGCCGGCCAGATGCGGCCTGCAACACCAGCGGTATCAGGTGGGTTTCGGGGTCGTGCCGCTCGCCGAGCTCGCCCTCGGGGTCTGACCCGGCCGCGTTGAAGTAGCGAAGACACACCGACTTGAGCCCATAGGCGCGGTCGTAGTCTTCGAGCACCTGCTCGATCATCAGCTTGCTGCGTCCGTAGGGGTTGATCGGCGCCTGCGGGTGCCGTTCGTCAATGGGCGTGTACTGCGGCTCACCAAATGTGGCGGCGGTGGACGAGAAGATGAAACGCTGCACGCCGGCCGCCCGCATGGCATCGAGCAGGTGCAGGGTGTTGGTGACGTTGTTGGCGTAGTACTTGGCGGGCTGCTGCACCGATTCACCCACCTGAATGAAGGACGCAAAGTGCATCACCGCGTCAAAACGCCCGGGCTGTAGCAGATTGGCCAGCACCTCGCGATCAGCCAGATCGCCCTCCACAAACTCGCCGCACAGCACCGCGTCGCGGTGGCCGCTGCTCAGGTTGTCCAGTGTGGTCACCGCGCAGCCGAGCTGGCCCAGGCGTTTGACCATGTGGCTGCCGATGTAGCCGGCGCCGCCCACCACCAAGATGTTCATGGCTCGCTTTCAGTGGTCTGCGTACTGCTGGCTCACCCACTCCCGGTAAGCCCCGCTCTGCACGTCAAGCACCCACTGCGGGTTGTCCAGGTACC
>CAZYUD010000040.1:0-17598 GCA_964650505.1 uncultured Hydrogenophaga sp. | reverse complement strand
AACCACCGACACGCGGATTTTCAATCCGCTGCTCTACCAACTGAGCTACCGGGCCGTTAGAAGCGAGAGTATAGCAGGTCTTTACCGGCTTCAGCCCATGCCACCGCGTTTGTTGCGCGACAAATCCACACCGAGCTGTTTGAGCTTGCGGTAGAGGTGGGTGCGCTCCAAGCCGGTTTTTTCGGCGACCCGGGTCATCGAGCCCGACTCGCGCGCCAAGTGGAATTCGAAATACGCTTTTTCGAATTCGTCGCGTGCCTCGCGCAGCGGAATATCGAGGTTGAACGGTTGGACCGGCTGCGGCCCAATGTCGAGTTGCGGCTCAGGCAGCGCCCCGCCGGTCATGGCCGCCTCAACGGTGAGCTCAACCACGGGCTCTGTGGTGGCTGGGGCCGTGGCGATGGTGGCAAGCAACGCGTTGGCACTGCGCGCCACCGGCCGGCTCAGGCCTTGCTCCACCGACTTCAGCAGTTTTTGCAGGGTAATGGGTTTTTCAAGGAAGGCGGTGGCGCCGATGCGGGTCGCCTCCACCGCCGTGTCGATGGTGGCGTGGCCACTCATCATGATCACGGGCATGGTCAACAAGCCATTGGCAGCCCATTCCTTGAGCAAGCTCACTCCATCGGTGTCGGGCATCCAAATGTCCAGCAACACCAAGTCGGGGCGCATGATGGCACGCACCGCACGGGCCTGGGCCGCATTTTCGGCGAGCTCAACCGTGTGCCCTTCGTCGTTGAGAATCTCGGACAGCAGGTCGCGGATGCCCAGTTCGTCGTCTACCACCAGAATCGTTGCCATGTTGTGAGCGGCTCCCGTCAAGGGCACATGTTGTGATTAAGCAACTGCAAATGATAACGACACTTGGGCACCTTGGTGGCGACCGTCGATCACGCGGTTGGACAAATCGATGCGCCCACGGTGTTCATCCATGATTTTGCGCACCACCGCCAAGCCCAGTCCCGTGCCTTTGGCCTTGGTGGTGACGTAGGGCTCGAAGGCGCGTTTGAGGATGGCCTCATCAAACCCACTGCCCTGGTCGATCACCAACAGCCGCACCCATTGACCATCGGCCGATGGTCTGAGACACAGCGTCACCACCGCCTGTGGGCGCTCGGCACTCGCATCTTGGGCGTTTTGCACCAGGTTGTGCACCACTTGCCGCACCTGCTGCGCATCGGCCAACACCAGCGGGCACGGGCCTTCGGCTTCCAGACGCACGGGCACCTCAGACTGTTCATAGAGCAGCAACACATCTTTGAGCAAGGCGTGCAGGTCCACTGGCTGCAGTTCGGCACTGGGCAAACGGGCGTAGTCGCGGAATTCGTTGACCAGCCGCTTCATGGCATCCACTTGGTCAACGATGGTCTTGACCGAACGGGCCAACAGGGCTTGGTCAGGGGGCGTAAGTTTGGGGTCGAGCCGCAGGGCCAGCCGCTCGGCCGAGAGCTGGATGGGGGTCAGCGGGTTTTTGATCTCATGCGCGAGGCGGCGGGCCACCTCGCCCCAGGCTTTGGCGCGCTGGGCGGAGACCATGTCGGAGATGTCGTCCAAGACCAACAGCCACTGCCCTCCGGGTAACCAGGCACCACGGGCCAACAAGGTTTGGGCGGCACCGCTGGGGCCCGTCTCTTGGCCCAACTCCACGGTGGTCTGCCAGTGCGCCGACGGCTGAGGCACGGCAACAAAGCGGTCCAGCCAGTCGCCCGCACTGGCCTGCAGCGCCGCAATGGCGCCCAGCGGGCGCTCCAACAAGGCGTCGGGCGCACACTGCAGCACCCGGGCTGCGGCGGGGTTGGCCATGCGCACCCAGCCATCGGCATCGAGCAACAGCACGCCAGCGCTCAGATTGTCCAGAATGGTTTGCAGGCTGGCACGCGCCGCATCCAGCTCGGCCATGCTGGTCTGGGCCACCGACCGGGCTTGCGCCAGATCGGCGGTCATTCCAGCGAAGGTGTGGGTCAAGGTAGAAAGCTCATCGCGCGGCGGCAGCGCCGGCTTGGGAGAGAGGTCACCGGCCGCCACTTCGCGCATGCCTTCGGCCAACATAAGCAGGGGGCGCACCAGCTGGTTGCCCATCAGCACGGCAAGCAACACCGCTCCAAAGACACTGAGGAACAGGGCCAAGGTGAGGGTGCCGATGTACATGCGCTGCAAGCCCGAGCGCGCCAGCGCGCGCTCTTGGTACTCGCGGTTGGCTTGCTGCACCTCCAGCGCGTCGGCCACCAGCGACTCTGGCAACACGATCTTGGCGGCCAAATAGCGTGGCTCGGGTGGCAAAGCGAAGCCGCTGGGCAAAAGCGGCACCCAGACCCGAAGCACGGCCGGGCTCGCCGTGTTGCTGCCACCCGGATCTTCATCGAGCCCCTCCACCCACGACAGGCCTTTGGCCTCTCGCACACGCCGCAGCAGCTCGCTGTTGGGCCGCTGCGGGGTCAACTCGAAGCGCGACTCGCCTGCGCTGGCCAGCATGCGTCCTTGTGCGCTCCAAAGCACCAGATCGGCTGCGCCCAAGCGTTCGCGCGCCGACTCCAGCCCAAGGGCCACGGCCGCATCACTTTGTGGGACCAACGACTGTGCGACCAAGCGCGCCTGGCCCAGGTTCTCGGCACTCAGCACATCGATGCTGCGCCGCCCGAGACTCAATCCCGCCTGCAGCGCCGCCTCCACCCGAACGTCAAACCAACTCTCAATGGAGCGCGACACAAACTGGTAGGACACGGTGTAGATCAATACCCCCGGCAACACCCCCACCAGCACAAATGTCCACGCAATGCGCACCAACAGCTGGCTGCCAAAACGCCGGCGCTTCAGGCGCAGCAACAGCCGCACCATCAACCACAGAATGATCAGGGCCAGCACCGCCGCCACGGCAATATTGACCGACAACAACCAGCCAAAGTGCTGCTCTGACACCACCCGATTGCGGGTGGCCATGGTCAACAAAAACATCAACACCAGGCCCATGCCACTGGCAAAAGCCACGGCGGCCAACCAGAGCCAACTGCGGGCGGCGGGCGACAGGCGTTGTGATGGCATCGCTCAGGGCTCCGAAGACACCGGAACGGAAGTGGCGTCTCTTACCGGATCTTCCGCCGCCGGCGGCACCACCAGGGTGGGCACGGGCAAACGCTGTGCCCAACGGATGGTCCAGTCGGGCGAGCTGCCGATACCGATCTGAAAAGGCCTGGGCAACAGCGAGGGATCGAGGCGAAAACTGAGTTCGACCCTGTGGTCTTCCCCCACAGCGATGACCGAGGCTGGCGCCACCTCCCAGCGATGGAGCTGTCCCATGGCGCGCAAAGCCTCGCCCAAAGAGCCCAGGTTCTGGTGCAACAAAAACTGCTGATTGTTGCCAGGCGCTTGGGGCGACAAACTCAGGCGCCAATGGCGCGTCAAAGGCTGGTAGGCCAAGCGCCACGTGCGCCAGGCGGTGCCGACCCGCCGATCGCGCCAGTACCAACGCTCCCGAAACACATCGGCCTGCCATACAAAAAACAGCGGGACGCCCTTGAGCAGGGCCTGCTCCACCGGCTCGGACAAGCGCAAGACGAGCCGCGCATGGACCTCAATCGACTCATCGGTGCGCACCACCCGCTGGCTCTCGGCCTGCACCGAGGCGCGGGCCGACTGGCCACCCAGTACAAGCAGCAGCACCAGCCCCACCAGCCAGAGCCAGCCCAACGCACCGAGGCTCACGCGCCGCTCAAGCACGGACTTTCTCGAAGCGGGCGTAGAAAAAACCGTCGTATCCACCGGGAGGATTGTCGTTGAACTCCCCTTGCAGCGGCCCAATGCCCGGCAGCAAATGCCCCGGCGCCGGGCTGCGGCGGGCGTTGTTGTGGCGCCGCTGAAACGCTTGGGCCTGGTCCTCGCCTTCGGCGCGAAACACCGAACAGGTGGCGTACAGCAGCACCCCACCGGGCGCCAGCAGGGGCCACAAAGCGTCCAGCAAGCGCTGCTGCAGACCCGCGAGCTGCCCGATGTCGCTCTCGCGGCGCAACCAGGGCACATCGGGGTGGCGCCGCACAATGCCCGAGGCGCTGCAGGGGGCATCCAACAAAATGGCGTCGAATGGCACCCCATCCCACCACGCGGCGGTGTCGGCGGCATCGGCCACCCGGACCGTGGCCGACAAGCCCAAGCGCTGCAGGGTCTGGCCGATGCGTTGGGCGCGGCGGGCGTCGCTGTCGAGGGCGGTCAACGCAAGCTCAGCGCTCTCCAGCAGGTGGGCGGTCTTGCCCCCCGGAGCGGCACAAGCATCGAGTACCCGGGCCTCAGCGGACCAGGTGTGCGCACCCAACAGCAACGGTGCGGCCAGCTGGGCCGATCCGTCTTGCACCGAGCACCAGCCTTGGTCAAAGCCGGGCAGACCCTCCACCGGTACCGCTTGCTCCAGCAAGACGCCGTCGCGGCCCCAGGGCTGGGCCGCGATGCCGGCCTCTGCCAACAAGGCCAAATAAGGCGCCACCGCGCTGCGCCGGGAGTTCACCCGCAGCACCATGGGGGCTGCGCGGTGTGACGCCTGCAAGATGCTCTGCCAGTGCTCCGGATACTCGGCCCGCAGCCGCTTGATCCACCAGCTGGGGTGGTTCCAACGCGCCTCAGGCACCTGCAGTGCCTGGGCGTGCAGCGCCTCGGCCTCGGCCAGATACCGCCGCAAGCAGGCGTTGAGCAAGCCAGCGGCAAACCGGGTCTTGGGATGGCTTTTGGCGGCCTCGACCGCCTGACTGACCAAGGTGTGGGAGGCATAGGGCGGCTGGTCTGCGCCCTCGGCTTTCTGCAGCAGGGCCAGCGCGGTCTCCAACAAGGCCTGGACCGGGGCCGCAGGCGCTTTGGGCACCAACAAACGTGTCAAGGCGCGGGCCATGCCCCAGTGGCGCAGGGTGTGGAAGGTGAGCGCTTGCACCCCTGGGCGCAGCGTGGCGTCCACCTGGGGCAGGCGCTCGGCCAGTGAACGGCCTCGGGCCACGTCGGCCACACAGGTGGCGGTAGCCACCAACAACTGGGCCAATGGCACCGCAGAAGCGGGCGAATTCATGGTGGCATCTCCCCCAAAACAAAAAACCCCGGCGCAGCGGCGCCGGGGTTGTGCTCGTGTATCCACACGCCACGGTCGCCCGACCGTGGCATGCGCCGCTCAGACTGCGCCGTTGCTGTCGGCAGCGGCCTGCTGGTCGGCGGCCAAGGCCAGCGCATCGGCTTCGGCAATGGCGCGGCGCTCGTCGTCGTCCATCTTCTCCTTGACCTTGCGCGCCTCGTGGTAGGCCATGCCGGTACCGGCCGGAATCAAGCGACCCACAATGACGTTTTCCTTCAGGCCACGCAGCTCGTCGCGCTTGCCCATGATGGCCGCTTCGGTCAACACACGGGTGGTCTCCTGGAAGGACGCCGCCGAGATGAACGAATCGGTCGACAGCGAGGCCTTGGTGATGCCCAGCAACACGTTGCTGTAGGTGGCCGGGATCTTGCCCTCGGCGCGCAGCGCGTCGTTGGTGTTGAGGATCTCGCTGCGCTCGACCTGCTCACCGGCGATGTAGGTGGAGTCGCCCACGTTGTCGACCACGACACGGCGCAGCATCTGGCGAACGATCACCTCGATGTGCTTGTCGTTGATCTTCACGCCCTGCAAGCGGTAGACGTCCTGCACCTCGTCGACGATGTAGCGCGACAGTTCTTCGATGCCCAGCAGGCGCAGGATGTCCTGCGGATCGGCCGGGCCGTCGACGATGCTCTCGCCCTTGTTGACCACCTGGCCTTCGTGCACCAAGATGTTCTTTTCCTTGGGGATGAGCTCGTCCCAGACCTTGCCTTCGGGGTCGGTGATCTGCAGACGCACCTTGCCTTTGGTTTCTTTGCCGAAGGACACGGTGCCAGTCATTTCGGCCAGCATGCCTTTGTCTTTCGGGCTGCGGGCTTCGAACAGCTCGGCCACACGCGGCAGACCGCCGGTGATGTCGCGGGTCTTCTGGCCTTCGACCGGAATGCGCGCCAGCACCTCGCCGGGGCCCACGTCCTGGCCATCGCGCACCTGAATCAGCGCGCCGACCTGGAAGCCAATCGTCACCGAGTGGTCGGTGCCCGGAATCTTGACTTCCTGGCCCTTGGCATCGATCAGCTTGACCTGCGGACGCACCACCTTGGCGGCACCGCGGCGCTTCGGATCAATCACCACCAGGGTGGACAGACCAGTCACGTCGTCCACCTGTTTGGCCACGGTCAGGCCCTCTTCCACGTTCTCGAATTTCACGGTACCGGCGTACTCGGTGATGATCGGACGGGTCAGGGGGTCCCAGTTGGCCAAAATGGTGCCGGCCTTGATGGTTTGGTCGGCCTTGATGGTCAGGATGGCGCCGTACGGCACTTTGTGGCGCTCGCGCTCGCGGCCGTGTTCGTCGTGGATGACGATCTCGCCCGAGCGGGAAATCACCACCAGCTCGCCCTTGGTGTTGGTCACATAACGCATCGTGGCGTTGAAGCCGATGATGCCGTTGGACTTGGCTTCCACGCTGGACGCCACCGCAGCGCGCGACGCGGCACCACCGATGTGGAAGGTGCGCATGGTCAGCTGGGTGCCAGGCTCACCGATGGACTGGGCAGCGATCACGCCGACGGCCTCACCGATGTTGACCTCGCCACCGCGACCCAGGTCGCGGCCGTAGCACTTGCCGCAGATGCCAAAGCGGGTTTCGCAGGTCAGTGCGGTGCGCACCTTGACCTCGTCCACACCAGCGGCTTCGAGCATGTCGAGCGTGTCTTCGTCGAGCAGCACACCCGGCTGCACCAAAACGGCGCGGGTTTCGGGGTGGATCACCTCTTCGGCCGTGGTGCGGCCCAAGATGCGGTCGCGCAGCGACTCGATGACTTCACCGCCTTCGACGATGGCGCGCATCAGGGTGCCGTTGCTGGTGCCGCAGTCGTTCTCGGTCACCACCAAGTCCTGGGTCACGTCCACCAAGCGGCGGGTCAGGTAACCGGAGTTGGCCGTCTTCAGCGCCGTGTCGGCCAGACCCTTGCGGGCGCCGTGGGTGGAGATGAAGTACTGCAACACATTCAGACCTTCACGGAAGTTCGCCGTGATGGGGGTCTCGATGATGGAGCCGTCTGGCTTGGCCATCAGGCCACGCATGCCGGCCAGCTGGCGAATCTGCGCAGCAGAACCGCGGGCGCCCGAGTCGGCCATCATGTAGATGGAGTTGAACGACTCTTGGTCGACTTCCTTGCCCGAGGCGTCGATGGTCTTTTGTTTGGCCAGCTGGGCCATCATGACTTTGGAGACTTCGTCGCCGGCCTTGCCCCAGATGTCCACCACCTTGTTGTAGCGCTCGCCGGCGGTCACCAGACCAGATGCGTACTGCTGGGCGATTTCCTTCACCTCGGATTCGGCGCGCTCGATGATGCCCACTTTTTCCTTGGGCACCAGCATGTCGTCCACCGCAATCGAGATGCCGGCGCGGGTGGCCAGACGGAAGCCGTTTTGCAGCAGCTTGTCGGCAAACACCACCGTCTCTTTCAGACCGCACTTGCGGAACGAGGCGTTGATGAGCTTGGAAATCTCTTTCTTCTTGAGCGCCTTGTTGATGTTCTCAAACGGCAAGCCTTTGGGCAGGATTTCCGACAGCAGCGCACGGCCCACGGTGGTGTCGACCAATTTGGTCACCGGGCTGAATTCGCCGCTTTCTTTGTTCTTGACCCACTCGGTCAGGCGCACGCTGATCTTGGCAGTGATCTCGACCACACCGTTGTCGAGCGCACGCTGCACCTCGGCCACGTCGGCAAAGACCATGCCTTCGCCCTTGCCGTTGATCTTCTCGCGGGTGGTGTAGTACAGGCCCAGCACCACGTCTTGCGAAGGCACGATGGACGGTTCGCCGTTGGCCGGGAACAGCACGTTGTTCGAGGCCAGCATCAGGGTGCGGGCTTCGAGCTGCGCTTCGACCGACAGCGGCACGTGCACAGCCATCTGGTCGCCGTCGAAGTCGGCGTTGAAGGCGGCACAAACCAGCGGGTGCAGCTGGATCGCCTTGCCTTCGATCAGGATGGGTTCAAAGGCCTGGATGCCCAGACGGTGCAGCGTGGGTGCGCGGTTCAGCAGCACCGGGTGCTCTTTGATGACCTCTTCCAGAATGTCCCACACCACCGGTGTGCCGGCTTCCACTTCCTTCTTGGCCGCCTTGATGGTGGTGGCGATGCCCATGGCTTCGAGGCGCGAGAAGATGAAGGGCTTGAACAGCTCCAGCGCCATCAACTTGGGCAGGCCGCACTGGTGCAGCTTCAAGGTGGGGCCCACGGTAATCACGGAACGACCGGAGTAGTCGACGCGCTTGCCCAGCAAGTTCTGGCGGAAGCGGCCGCTCTTGCCCTTGATCATGTCGGCCAGCGACTTCAGGGCGCGCTTGTTGGCGCCGGTCATCGCCTTGCCACGGCGGCCGTTGTCCAGCAGCGAGTCCACCGCTTCTTGCAGCATGCGCTTTTCGTTGCGCGCGATGATTTCGGGCGCCTTGAGTTCGAGCAGGCGGCGCAGACGGCTGTTGCGGTTGATGACGCGGCGGTACAGATCGTTCAGGTCCGAGGTGGCAAAGCGGCCACCGTCGAGCGGCACCAGCGGCCGCAGATCCGGTGGCAGCACCGGCAAGACGTCCATCACCATCCACTCGGGCTTGATGCCAGATTTTTTGAAGGCCTCCAGCACCTTCAGGCGCTTGGCGTTCTTCTTGATCTTCAGTTCGGAGCCGGTGAGGTCGTTGCGCAGCTTCTCGATCTCGGTGTCGAGATCGATGGTTTCGAGCAACTCCTTGATGCCCTCGGCGCCCATCTTGGCGACAAACTCATCGCCGTATTCACTGACCTTGGCGTCGTAGTCGTCCTCGCTCATGATGCTGAACTTCTTCAGCGGGGTCATGCCGGGGTCGGTCACCACATAGGCTTCAAAGTACAACACGCGCTCGATGTCGCGCAGCGTCATGTCGAGCACCAAGCCCAGACGCGACGGCAGCGACTTCAAGAACCAGATGTGGGCGCAAGGCGCGGCCAGATCGATGTGGCCCATGCGCTCGCGGCGCACTTTGGTCTGGGTCACTTCAACGCCGCACTTCTCGCAGATCACGCCGCGGTGCTTGAGGCGCTTGTACTTGCCGCACAGGCATTCGTAGTCTTTGATCGGGCCAAAGATCTTGGCGCAGAACAGACCGTCGCGCTCGGGCTTGAAGGTGCGGTAGTTGATGGTCTCGGGCTTCTTGACTTCACCGAAAGACCAAGAACGGATTTTTTCAGGCGACGCCAGGCCGATGCGGATGGCATCGAAATGCTCGTCGGGCGTGAACTGCTTGAACAGGTCGAGCAAGGATTTCATGAGAATTTCCTTAAAAACGAAGACAAAGAATCAGGAGCGAAGTGACTTAAATCCAGAACACCGCGGAACCGGCTTCGCCGGGCCGCAGGTGTTGTCCCCCTCCCAGGGGGAAGCCGCGTCTGCGGCGCAGGGGGTCATCCGCGTTCTAGCTCAATGTCGATACCCAGCGAACGGATCTCCTTGACCAGCACGTTGAACGACTCGGGCATGCCCGCGTCGATCGAGTGCTCGCCCTTGACGATGTTCTCGTACACCTTGGTGCGGCCCTGCACGTCGTCGGACTTGACGGTGAGCATTTCCTGCAGGATGTACGACGCGCCATAGGCTTCCAGCGCCCACACCTCCATCTCGCCGAAACGCTGGCCACCGAACTGGGCCTTGCCGCCCAGCGGTTGCTGCGTGACCAGCGAGTACGGGCCGGTGGAACGGGCGTGCATCTTGTCGTCGACCAAGTGGTGCAGCTTCAAGTAGTGCATGTAGCCCACCGTCGTCACACGGTCGAAGGCTTCGCCGGTGCGGCCATCAAACAGCTGCGCCTGGGTGCGGGTGGCGGTCAGGCCCTTCTTGGCAGCGATGTCGTCGGGATAGGCGAGCTTGAGCATGTCCATGATCTCTTGCTCGGATGCACCGTCGAACACCGGCGACGCAAACGGCACGCCGTTGACCAGCTCTTTGCACATGGCCACGATCTGCTCGTCGCTCAAGGCGTCGAGGTTTTCTTTGCGGCCAGCGCGGTTGTAGATCTGGTCGAGGAAAGCGCGCAACTCGGCCACCGCCGACTGCTGCTGCAGCATGTCACCGATGCGCTGGCCCAAGCCCTTGGCGGCCCAGCCCAAGTGGACTTCCAGCACCTGACCGATGTTCATGCGCGAAGGCACGCCCAGCGGGTTGAGCACGATGTCGACTGGGGTGCCATCGGCCAGGTGAGGCATGTCTTCCACCGGGGTGATCTTGGAGACCACACCCTTGTTGCCGTGGCGACCGGCCATCTTGTCGCCGGGCTGCAGGCGGCGCTTGACGGCCAGATAGACCTTGACCATCTTGAGCACGCCAGCGGGCAGCTCGTCGCCCTGGGTGAGCTTCTTGCGCTTCTCTTCAAAAGCCAGGTCAAAGCTGTGGCGGGTCTGCTCCATCGAGTTCTTGATCGACTCGAGCTGAGCCGCCACATCGTCGTCGGCCGGACGGATGTCGAACCAGTGGTACTTCTCGACGTCGACCAGATAGGCCTTGTCGATGGTCGTGCCCTTGGACAGCTTCTTCGGGCCGCCGTTGGCGACCTTGCCGGTCAGCAGCTTCTCGATCCGGTCAAAAGCGTCGGCTTCCACAATGCGCAGCTGGTCGTTCAAGTCCAGGCGGAAGCGCTTGAGCTCGTCGTCGATGATTTGCTGGGCGCGCTTGTCGCGCTGGATGCCCTCACGGGTGAAGACCTGCACGTCGATCACCGTGCCTTGTGAACCCTGGTCCACACGCAGCGAGGTGTCCTTCACGTCGGACGCCTTTTCGCCGAAGATGGCGCGCAGCAGCTTCTCTTCGGGCGTGAGGGTGGTCTCGCCCTTGGGCGTGACCTTGCCGACCAGCACATCGCCAGGCAGCACTTCGGCGCCGACGTAGATGATGCCGGACTCGTCCAAGCGGTTGAGCTGCTGCTCAGCCAGGTTCGGAATGTCACGGGTGATTTCTTCGGCGCCCAGCTTGGTGTCGCGCGCCATCACCACCAGTTCCTCGATGTGGATCGAGGTGTAGCGGTCGTCGGCCACCACTCGCTCGCTGATCAGGATCGAGTCTTCGAAGTTGTAGCCGTTCCAGGGCATGAAGGCGATCAGCATGTTCTGGCCGATCGAGATCTCGCCCAAGTCGGTCGACGCGCCGTCGGCGATCACATCGCCTTTGGCCAGCCAATCGCCCTTCTTGACGATAGGGCGCTGGTGGATGTTGGTATTTTGGTTGGAGCGCTGGTACTTGATCAGGTTGTAGATGTCCACACCCACTTCACCGGCCACCGCCTCGGCGTCGTTGACGCGGATCACGATGCGGGTCGCATCGACATAGTCCACCACACCACCACGCTTGGCGGTGACCACGGTGCCCGAGTCGATTGCGGCCACACGCTCAATGCCGGTGCCGACCAGCGGCTTTTCCGGACGCAGCGTGGGCACGGCCTGGCGCGACATGTTGGCGCCCATCAGTGCGCGGTTGGCGTCGTCGTGCTCCAAGAAGGGCACCAGCGAGGCGGCCACCGACACAATCTGCGCCGGCGACACATCCATGTACTGGATGGTGTCGGGCGAGGTCAGGATCGATTCGCCTTTTTCGCGCGCCGACACCAGATCACCCACCAGACGGCCTTCGGCGTCGAGCGCCGCGTTGGCCTGGGCAATGACGTACTTGCCTTCTTCAATGGCCGACAAGTAATCGATCTCGTTGGTCACCTTGCTGTCCACCACGCGGCGGTACGGCGTCTCAATAAAGCCGTACTCGTTCAGGCGGGCGTACAGGGCCAGCGAGTTGATCAGACCGATGTTCGGACCTTCTGGCGTTTCGATCGGGCAGACGCGGCCATAGTGGGTCACGTGCACGTCGCGCACCTCGAAGCCGGCGCGTTCGCGGGTCAGACCGCCCGGGCCCAGGGCAGAGACGCGGCGCTTGTGCGTGATTTCGGCCAGTGGGTTGGTCTGGTCCATGAACTGCGAGAGCTGGGACGCACCGAAGAACTCCTTCAAGGCCGCAGAAATCGGCTTGGAGTTGATCAGGTCGTGCGGCATCAGCGGCTCTTGCTCGGCTTGGCCCAGGCGCTCTTTCACGGCTTTTTCGATGCGGGCCAGACCGGTGCGGTACTGATTCTCGGCGAGTTCGCCGACGCAACGCACGCGGCGGTTGCCCAAGTGGTCGATGTCGTCGACTTCGCCGCGGCCGTTGCGCAGGTCCACCAGAATCTTGACCACAGCCAAGATGTCTTCGTTGGACAGCACCATCGGGCCGGTCGATTCGTCGCGGCCCACACGGGCGTTGAACTTCATGCGCCCCACGCGCGACAGGTCGTAGGTATCCGGGTTGTAGAACAGGCGGTGGAACAGGGCCTGCACCGCGTCCTCGGTCGGCGGCTCGCCAGGGCGCATCATGCGGTAGATGGCCACGCGGGCGGCAAACTCGTCGGCGGTTTCGTCGCTGCGCAGGGTCTGGCTGATGTAGGCACCCTGGTCCAGTTCGTTGGTGTAGATGCAAGGCAGTTCTTGCACACCGGCAGAACGCAGCTTCTTGAGCAGCGCTTCGGTCAGCTCGTCGTTGGCCTTGGCAATGATTTCGCCGGTGTCCGGATCGACGATGTTCTTGGCCACCACACGACCGATCAGGAAGTCCTCTGGCACGCTGATGTGGCTGGTGCCCGACTGCTCCAACTCGCGGGTGTGGCGCACCGTGATGCGCTTGTCTTTGGCCACGACCACCTTGCCCGACTTGTCGGTGATGTCAAAACGCGCTACCTCGCCGCGCAGACGCTCGGGCACAAAGGCCATCTGAGCGCCGCTGTCCATCAGACGGAAGTGATCGTTGACAAAGAAGTTGGCCAAGATCGATTCCGGCGTCAGGCCAATGGCCTTGAGCAGAATGGTGACCGGCATCTTGCGGCGGCGGTCAACACGGAAGTACAGAATGTCTTTCGGGTCGAATTCGAAGTCGAGCCAAGAACCACGGTAAGGAATGATGCGGGCCGAAAACAGCAGCTTGCCCGAGCTGTGTGTTTTGCCCTTGTCGTGCTCAAAAAACACACCGGGCGAGCGGTGCAGCTGCGACACGATGACACGCTCGGTGCCGTTGACGATGAAGGAGCCTTTGTCGGTCATGAGCGGCACTTCGCCCATATAGACCTCTTGCTCTTTGACTTCCTTGACCACCTTGGACTGCGGCGTCGAAGACTCACGGTCGTAAATGATGAGCTGCACCCGGGCGCGCACGGCAGAGGAAAAGGTCAGGCCACGGGTCTGGCACTCACGCACGTCAAAAGCGGGCTTGGCCAGGTTGTATTCCACAAACTTCATCTCGACAAAACCGTTGTGCGAGACGATGGGGAAAGCGGATTCAAAAGCGGCCTGCAGGCCGACGGGGGTGCGTTTTTTCGGCGGCAGCTCCGCTTGAAGAAAGGCGGTGTAGGCGTCCTTCTGCATTTGCAGCAGATAGGGAATTTCGAGCACGTTTTCGCGGCTGCCGAAACTCTTGCGCACGCGTTTGCGCTCGGTGTAGGAATACTGGGATGCTTGGGCCATGAGATCTCCGGGCTTGAGGTCTGCGGCGACTGTCGGGTCAACCCTGGACATGGGTTGCCGGCTTGGTGGCAGGCCACTACCTGCCAATGGCGGACGGCCCGCGCGTTGCACACGGGCCCGAACCAAGTGGTCTTCTGCAGTCGGGGTCAGAAGACACGGATCAATCGACTGCACAACAATCGACTGGTCGGTGCCTTTTGGGGTTCAGAACCCCCGCACGGGGCGCGGGCTCTGAAAGCGCCAAAGGCTGGAGGCCCTCGCGGACACTCCAGCCTTGGAACCAGACCGAATTACTTGAGTTCGGCCTTGGCGCCGGCTTCCACCAGCTTCTTGGCAGCGGCTTCGGCATCGGCCTTGGGCATGCCTTCTTTGACCACTTTCGGTGCGCCGTCGACCAAGTCTTTGGCTTCCTTGAGGCCCAGACCGGTGATTTCGCGCACGGCCTTGATGACGGACACCTTGTTGGCGCCAGCGTCGGTCAGGACAACGTTGAACTCGGTCTTCTCTTCAGCGGCAGCAGCGCCACCACCAGCACCACCACCAGCGGCCGGAGCGGCCATGGCGGCGGCGGACACGCCAAACTTCTCTTCGATGGCTTTCACCAGGTCGTTGAGTTCCATGACGGTCATGCTGTCCAGAGCCGTCAAAAATGCGTCTTTATCGAATGCCATTTTGATTTCCTAAATTTCCAGATGGGTTACACAGAACACGCACCGCCTCAGGCGGCTGCGGTCTCGCCTTCGCCTTTTTTGGCCGCCAGCGCGCTGAGCACCACGGCGGTGCGCGACATCGGCGACATCAGCAAGCCACACAGCTGCGCCAGCAGCACTTCTTTCGAAGGGATGCTTGCGAGCTCTTTCACGCCGGCTTGATCCAACAACTTGCCACCGTAAACGCCACCACGGATCACCAACTTGTCGTTGGTTTTCGCGAACTCGGCCACCACCTTGGCGGCGGCCACAGCGTCTTCGGAGAAGCCGTAGATCAGCGGACCGGTCATCTGGTCACCGGCCACTTCAAAGCTGCTGCCAGCCACAGCGCGGCGGGCCAGGGTGTTCTTCAACACACTCAGCGACACGCCACTGCTGCGTGCCTTCACGCGCAGTTGATCCATGGCAGCGACCGTGATGCCGCGGTATTCCGCCATCACGAGCGTTTGAGCTTTAGCGGCGAGGCTGGTCACTTCGGTAATGACCGCTTCTTTCTCACTGCGATTCAGACTCAAGGTCTACTCCTTAAATGTGCCGTTGCGCCTACTGGCCTGGCGGCACGCCTTTCTTGCAGCGTCCAACTGGTTTTGGAAGGTTTTCCATCTGCAGCGGGAGCGCCATCTGCGTTGGCTGAGTCACATTTAAGTCCACCCGTGAGGGCAAACACCAACGGTCTTGGATGGCCCCTGCGGCGCATGCGCCACCGGACCCACCACACCCGATGGTCAGCCGCAGCCGACCACCGAATTCTGTTTGGCCAATCAGCCGTTGAGCGACTGGGTGTCCACACGAACACCCACACCCATGGTCGACGACACCGCCACTTTGCGCAGGTACACACCCTTGCTGGTGGCAGGCTTGGCCTTGTTCAGGGCGTCGATCAAAGCCACCAGGTTGCCCTGCAGCTTGTCGGCGTCAAAGGAACGGCGACCAATGGTGCCGTGAACGATACCGGCCTTGTCGACACGGAACTGCACCTGACCGGCCTTGGCGTTTTTCACTGCCGTGGCCACATCGGGCGTCACGGTGCCCACCTTGGGGTTGGGCATCAGGCCACGCGGACCCAGCACCTGACCCAAGGTACCCACCACGCGCATGGCGTCGGGCGAGGCGATCACCACGTCGAAGTCCATCTTGCCGGCCTTGACGTCTGCAGCCAGATCGTCCATACCAACGATGTCGGCGCCAGCGGCCTTGGCCTCTTCGGCCTTGGCACCCTGGGCAAACACCGCCACCCGCTTGGTTTTGCCGGTGCCGTTGGGCATCACGACGGCGCCACGCACCACTTGGTCGGATTTCTTGGCATCCACGCCGAGCTGAATCGCCACATCGATCGACTCGTCGAACTTGGCGTTGGCGCACTCTTTGACGATGCCCAGCGCATCAGTGATGGCGTACAGCTTGTTGCTGTCGACCTTGCCCGCAAAGGCTTTTTGTTTTTTGGTCAGCTTGGCCATCTCACACGCCCTCCACAATCACGCCCATCGAGCGGGCAGAACCGGCGATGGTGCGCACGGCAGCATCCACATCGGCAGCGGTCATGTCTTTCATCTTGGTCTTGGCGATCTCCTCGAGCTGAGCGCGGGTGATCTTGCCGACCTTGTTCTTGTTGGGCACCGAGGAGCCCTTGTCCAGCTTGATGGCCTTCTTGATGAGGGTCGTTGCCGGCGGGGTCTTGATGATGAAGGTGAAGCTCTTGTCCGCAAAGGCGGTGATCACCACCGGCAGCGGCAGACCAGGCTCAACGCCTTGGGTCTGGGCGTTGAACGCCTTGCAGAACTCCATGATGTTCAGGCCGCGCTGACCCAGCGCCGGACCGATCGGGGGGGACGGGTTGGCCTTACCAGCTGGCACTTGCAGCTTGATGAAGCCGACGATTTTCTTCGCCATGATGAGACTCCTGCGAGTACGGGCGGCCGGGACACGGCCTCCTCGCGGTTAGAACCCCGGAAACAACAAACCGCGTGTGCGCCGGGGTCGATCGCACACGCCGCAAAACAGCCCCTTAGGTCTTCTCGACCTGGGAAAACTCCAGCTCGACCGGGGTAGCGCGACCAAAAATGGTCACAGACACCCGCATCTTGCTCTTCTCGTAGTTGACTTCCTCGACCGTGCCATTGAAGTCGGCAAATGGGCCTTCTTTGACGCGCACATACTCGCCGACCTCAAACTCCACTTTGTGGCGCGGCTTGTCGGTGCCCTCTTGCATCTGGCTGACGATCTTCTGCACATCGGCTTCAGAGATCGGCGCAGGGCGGTTTTTGGCGCCACCGACAAAACCCGTCACCTTGTTGGTGTGCTTCACCAAATGCCAGGTGTCGTCGTCCATCACCATTTCCACCAGCACATAGCCGGGGAAGAACTTGCGCTCGGTGGTGCGGCGCTGGCCGTTGCGCATTTCCACCACCTCTTCGGTAGGCACCAAAATGCGACCAAACTTGTCTTGCATGCCCGCGCGGTTGATGCGCTCAATGATGTTGCGCTCGGCCGCCTTCTCCATACCGGAGTAGGCATGGACCACATACCAGCGCATCCCCTCGGCGGGCGCCACATCCAGACTTGTCGATTCCGTCATACTCATCTCCACCCCAGAATGAGGTCGTAAAACACCCATTCCAGCGTTTTGTCGGTCAGCCACAGGAACAGCGCCATCACAAACACAAAGGCGAAGACGTAAGCGGTCATCTGCATCGCCTCACGGCGCGCCGGCCACACCACTTTTTTGGCCTCACGCCAAGAGTCGCGGCCGTAAGCAGCAAACTGGCGTCCTGACTCGGAAGTGAAAAACACCGCCACCGCCGCCGCCAACAACACCAGCAAAGCACCCCACTGCGCCAACGCACCTTGGGCTGTCAGCATGTAGAACGCCACAAATCCACCAACAAGCAAAGCCAAGGCCGCAGCAACCTTGGCTTTATCCGCACCCGCGTGCACGGTTTCGACGTCTTGAGTGGCCATTACATTCAACTTGAAGTTCGCCAGCAAGCTTGCCAGCCGCCGGTCTTTTCAGACAATCAAGCCCACCTGAGGTCTTGTCGACTTCGGCGGGCTTGTGAACCACCTGCTGACCGGCGATTGCCGCATCAGGTGGCAGGGGCAGAGGGAATCGAACCCCCAACCTTCGGTTTTGGAGACCGACGCTCTGCCAATTGAGCTATACCCCTACGCTGTTTAGAAACAAGGCCAACAAGGTACGCGCAGCCACCTTATTGACCCTCAACCACCATCACGCAATGATCTTGGCCACCACGCCGGCGCCGACGGTACGGCCACCTTCGCG
>CAZYUD010000039.1:0-18630 GCA_964650505.1 uncultured Hydrogenophaga sp. | reverse complement strand
ACTACATCGGCGGCATCATCAAGCACGCCCGTGCCCTGAACGCCATCACCAACCCGGCCACCAACAGCTACAAGCGCCTGGTGCCGCACTTCGAAGCCCCGGTCAAGCTGGCTTACTCGGCCAAAAACCGTTCGGCCTCGATCCGCATTCCGTACGTTGCGAACCCCAAGGGCCGCCGTGTGGAAGCGCGTTTCCCCGATCCGATGATGAACCCCTACCTGGGTTTTGCCGCGCTGCTGATGGCCGGTCTGGACGGTGTGGAAAACAAAATCCACCCGGGCGAAGCCGCCACCAAAGACCTGTACCACCTGCCGCCCGAAGAGGACAAGCTGGTGCCCACCGTCTGCCACAGCCTGGACCAGGCCCTGGATGCGTTGGACAAGGACCGTGCCTTCCTGACCAAGGGCGGTGTGTTCACCGATTCGATGATCGACGCCTACATCGAGCTCAAGATGCAGGACGTCAACCGCAGCCGCGTGGAAGTGGCCCCGGCCGAGTACGACATGTACTTCAGCCTGTGAGGGGTGTAGCGGCATGCCTGTGGTGTGTCTGCTGAACGCTCACAACCCCAAGGGACGGCGCGGCCGTCCCTTTTTTGTGCCCCGTCTGTTGCTTGACAAAGCGCCCCACTGTGCGAACCGTTACACACGCCACCCCGTTGACAGGGCACCCTGGCTTGTCGCTTGGGTCATACTGCCCATTTTGGTGTTTCTGGGTAGGTTCATGAAAAGCTGGAACGTTGTGGTGGCTTTGTTGGTGGGGCTGGTGGGGTCTGGTGCAGCGTGGTCGCAAGAGCGCATTTACCGCTGTGGCAACGAGTACACCAACAACCCCGAGCAGGCGCGCCTGAAAAACTGCCGCCCGCTTGAAGGAGGCAACCTCACCGTGGTGCAAGGCACCCGGCCGGCCACAGCAGTGGCCCCGGCCGATGCCAAACCCTCGGGCGATAGCCGGTCGCGCAGCGTGGGCGCGCTTGCCGACGCGCCCCGCGCTCCCGGTGCCGACCCCAGCAGCCAGCGCAACCGCCACAGCGACGCCCGCGCCATTCTGGAAGCCGAATTGCGCCGCGCCGAAGACGCCTTGGCCCAAGCGCGCCAGGCCTTCGCCGGTGGGCAGCCCGAGAAGCAAGGCCCCGAATTCCGCAACCACCAGATGTACCTTGACCGTGTGGCCCAGCTGCAGGCGGCGGTGCAGCGCGCCGAGGCCGATGTGGCCAGCATCAAGCGCGAACTCTCCCGCCTGGCCCCGCCAGGCCGATGAAGCCGGAGCGTCCCGTGCCCAAGACCCACCCCAACGACCCATCGCCCCTGGCGGCGCTGGACTGGCTGGCCACCTTGGTGGCGGTGGTGGACGGGCAGGGCGCGGTGCGTTTTGCCAATGCGGCACTGGAAGACGCCATTGGCCTGTCGCGCCGCAGCTTGGACGGTGTGGCCTTGCACGATTGGATGCAAGAGCCCAGCGCTTTTGCCGATGCGCTCAAGCGCGTGCAAGAGCAGGGCTTTGCCGCCGTGCGCTACGACGCGACCCTCAAACGCCTGCACGATGAAGCCATGCCGGTGCATGTGGTGCTGGCGCCAGGCGGGCGCGAAGGCGAATTTATTGCCGAGCTGTTGCCACTGGAGCAGCAAGCCCGCCAAGAGCGCGAAGAGCGGCTGATTGACCAAGCCCAGGCCAACAAAGAACTCATCCGCAACCTGGCGCACGAAATCAAAAACCCACTCGGTGGCATCCGCGGCGCGGCCCAGCTGCTGCAAATGGAGCTGGAGTCGCGCGACCTCACCGAATACACCCAGGTCATCATCCACGAGGCTGACCGGTTGCAGGCCTTGGTGGACCGGCTGCTGGCGCCGCACCGCCGCCCCCATGTGGTCGGCGATGTGAACATCCATGAGGTCTGTGAACGGGTGCGCAGCCTGATCCTGGCGGAATTTCCCAAAGGCCTGCGGGTGGTGCGCGACTACGACACCTCGATCCCCGAATTTCGGGGCGACAAAGAGCAGCTGATTCAGGCCGTGCTCAACATCGCCCACAACGCGGCCCAGGCGCTGGCCGATCGCATCGGCGCGGGCGACGCCGAAATTGTGTTCAAGAGCCGGGTGGCTCGCCAGCTCACCTTTGGCAAGCAGCGCTACCGTCTGGCATTGGAATTGCATGTCATGGACAACGGGCCCGGTATTCCGGACGCGATCAAGGACCGCATCTTCTATCCCCTGGTTTCAGGGCGCGACGGTGGGTCTGGCCTGGGGTTGACGCTGGCACAAACCTTTGTCCAGCAGCACCACGGCCTGATCGAGTGCGACAGCCAGCCCGGCCGAACGGATTTCAAGATCTTGATTCCGTTGCCATAACACCCACGCCACAAGGGAAGAGTTGCCCATGAAGCCCATTTGGATAGTCGACGACGACCAATCGATCCGCTTCGTGCTGGAAAAAGCGCTGCTGCGCGAGAACCTGCCCACCCGCAGTTTCACCACCGCCCAAGAGGTGCTGCGTGCCCTGGCTCAGTGTGGTGACGGCGACGGCCCGCAGGTCATGGTCAGCGACATCCGCATGCCCGGCGGCTCGGGTCTGGAGTTGCTGGACAAGGTCAAGGCCCAGTTCCCCGACCTGCCGGTCATCATCATGACCGCGTTCTCCGATCTGGACAGCGCGGTGTCGGCCTTTCAAGGCGGCGCGTTTGAATACCTGCCCAAGCCCTTTGACCTGCCCAAGGCGGTGGAGCTGATCCACCGCGCGGTGGCCGAGAGCCAGCGCGACGAGGTGGTGGACGAAGGCGCCGACGCCACGCCCGAAATGCTGGGCCAGGCGCCGGCCATGCAAGACGTGTTTCGCGCCATTGGCCGGCTCTCGCAAAGCAACGTCACCGTGCTCATCACCGGCGAATCGGGCTCGGGCAAAGAGCTGGTGGCGCGCGCGCTGCACAAACATTCGCCGCGTGCCAGCGGCCCCTTTGTGGCCATCAACACCGCCGCGATTCCCAAAGACCTGCTCGAATCCGAGCTGTTTGGCCACGAGCGCGGTGCCTTCACCGGCGCCCAAGCCATGCGGCGCGGCCGCTTTGAGCAGGCCGACGGCGGCACCCTGTTTCTGGACGAAATCGGCGACATGCCGTTTGACCTGCAGACCCGGCTGCTGCGGGTCTTGTCCGACGGACACTTCTACCGCGTGGGCGGCCACAGCGCGGTGCGCGCCAACGTGCGGGTGATTGCCGCCACGCACCAACATCTGGAGCAGCGGGTCAAAGAGGGTGCGTTCCGCGAAGACCTGTTTCACCGCTTGAACGTGATTCGCCTGCGCCTGCCGGCCCTGCGCGAGCGGCGCGAGGACATCGCCACGCTCACGCGCCACTTTTTGCAGCGCAGCGCAGGCCAGCTGGGCGTGGAGCCCAAGCGCATCACGCCCGAGGCGCTGGCGCGGCTGTCGCAGTTCGACTTTCCGGGCAATGTGCGCCAGCTCGAAAACGTCTGCCACTGGCTCACCGTGATGGCGCCCGCGCAGGTGATTGAGGTCAAAGACTTGCCGCCCGAGGTGCTGGACACCGCAGCACCTGTTGGCGTATCCACCTTCAGCACCTCGGCCGAGGCGCCACCTGTGGCCCCCGAAGCCGCAGCGGTGGCGATGGCAGCGGGCGCCGCCACAGCGCCAGCGCCCAACGCGCCAGTGCCCATGTGGACCTTTGACCTGCAGCACGAGGCCAAGGCCTTGCTCGATGCTGGTCAGAACGACGTGTGGGACGCCCTCAGCCGCCAGTTCGAAACCTGCCTGATTCAGACCGCGCTGGCCAACACCCGGGGCCGGCGCATCGAAGCCGCACAAAAGCTCGGCATCGGCCGCAACACCATCACCAGAAAAATCCAGGAATTAGGCTTGGAGTGACAACACCACTGGCGCGTGATCGCTGGGGCGTTCGTTTTTGCGCGGGGCGGGGTCCACCGCGCAGGCGCTGGCGCGGGCCTTGAGCGCGTCGGTGATCAAGATGTGGTCGATGCGCAGGCCGCGCTTGCGGCGAAACGCAAAGTCGCGGTAATCCCACCAGCTGTAGTTTTTCTCGGGCTGTGGAAACAGCCGCACCGCGTCGTGCAAACCCAGACCAATCAAGGCCTGCAGCTGGGTGCGTTCTTCGGTGGTGCAGTGGATGGTCTCGCGCATGCCCTCCGGGTCCCACACATCGAGGTCGTCAAAGGTGATGTTGTAGTCGCCCATCAGCACCAGCTGCGGGTGGGCCGCCATTTCAGCGCGCACCCACTCGCGCAGCGCGTCGAGCCAGCGCATCTTGTAGGCGAACTTGTCGCTGCCCGGCTCTTGCCCGTTGGGGAAATACGCGCCAATCACCCGCACACCGTCCACCGTGCCGCAGACCACCCGCGACTGCTCGTCCGCAAACCCGGGGATGTTTTTGATGACATCGGTCGCCGGCGTTTTGCTCAGCAGCGCCACCCCGTTGTAGGTTTTCTGGCCGAACCACTGCGCGTGGTAGCCGATGTCCGCAAAAGCCTGTGCGGGGAATTTGTCGTCGGTGAGCTTCAATTCCTGCAGCGCCAGCACGTCCACCGGGTGGGCGGTCAGCCAGTCCAGCACCTGCGGCAGGCGCACATTCAGAGAGTTCACATTCCAGGTGGCGAGTTGCATGGGCGTTCAGCGCTGGCGCTCGTAAGTGACAAAAGAAAAGCCCAGGCCACTGGCGGCCGTGTGGCGCTCACGCGAGGTCTCGGCCCAAGCTGCGTCCAGTGTGGGGGCGAAGGCGTCGCCGTCGAAGTCGGCGTCGATCTCGGTCACCACCACCCGCTGGGCCAGCGGCAGCGCCAAGGCGTAAATCTGCGCGCCACCGATCACCCACACCTCGGGGTGGCCAGCGCACCAAGCCAGGGCGCTTTCGAGTGTGGTGGCGCTGTGAGCCCCGTCGGCGCGCCAATCTGGGGCGCGGCTGATGACGATATTGGGGCGGCCGGGCAAGGGGCGAAAGCGCGGCGGCAGCGAATCCCAGGTCTTGCGGCCCATGATCACCGGGCAGCCCAAGGTCTGGCGCTTGAAATGCGCCAAGTCTTCCGGCAGATGCCAGGGCAGGGTGTTGTCGCGGCCGATCACGCCGTTGCGGGCGCGGGCGTAGATGAGGTTGAGGCGGGGGGACGTAACGGCTGTCATGTGCGCATTGTGCCGTGCGGCGGTCGAACCCCTACGACCACCTAGGCTCCGTGGCAGCGGTGACCAACGCCAGCGGCCAAGTCATCGAGCGCATGGCCTACGACCCGTGGGGCAAGCGGCGCAACGTCAACGGGCTGGGCGATCCGCTGGATCAGCTGTGGGCGCAGACCACCGACCGGGGCTACACCCAACACGAACACCTGGACGAGGTGGGTGTGATCCACATGAACGGGCGCATCTACGACCCGCTGATGGGCCGCTTCATGAGCGCCGACCCGTTCATCCAGGCCATCGACAACCTGCAGAGCCACAACCGCTACGCGTATGTGATGAACAACCCGTTGGGGTACACCGATCCGAGTGGGTATTTCCTGAAGAAGCTGTTCAAAAAGGTGGCGGTGCGAGCCATTGCAGCCGTGGCTGATTTCTTCGGATGCGCTGGTGCTTGCACCATGGCGGTGAATGCCTACTACGGCTACAAATCTGGTGGGCCTGCTGGACTGGCGGCGAGTTTGATTCCTGGCTCCAGCAACGCCATCGCAAATGCCGCTATCGAAGCGGGCAAAGGGTGCCTCGTTGCTGCGGCGAACGGCGGCAATTGTGGTCGCGGCGCAGGGTCGGCGCTGATCGTGGACCAAGGCGCTAACTTTGGACTTCCCGGTCACTTGATCGCTGGGTGCTTGGCGGCGGCCAACCAAGGCGGCAGCTGCCGGCGCGGGGCTGTGAGCGCGTATGAAGGGCTCGCCGCGAACCACATCTCCAAGGGCTTGACCGAAGGTCTCACGGGCTCAGCGCGGCGACAGCAAGACATCTCTCGGGCTCTGGGGGGCGGGGAGACCTATGAAAACACCCTCGTGCCGGTTGCTGTGGCCGCTGTGGCACCCGAGACCGCAGCGTTGATGGGGGTATGGGCCTTTAGGGTCTTTCGTTTGGCGGGTGTGGCGCAACGCATGCGAGCGCTGTCGGATATATTGACGGCTAACGAGGCGGCGGACGGCGCAGGTTCCAACGTCCGCGACAACAACAGGAGGGGTCAGGAGGCTGAAGACGAGGTTGCCGCCGATCTTGAAGGCGCTGGCTTTGACATAGATCGTCAAGTTCAAAAAGGCACCCCTTTTGGGCCACGGGTCATCGATATAGAGGTGAAGGACAAGGATGGCAACGTGTTGGGTGGTGTCGAAGTCAAGTCAGGCGGTAGTCGGTATCGTGCTGATCAGCGCTCTAAGGATGAGTGGCTTAGGCGGAACGGCTACCCAGTGAATGTCATCCGCAAACCCTGACCATCATGACAGTCACGAAAAACTTCAAAAGTCTCAAGGTGTGTTTGGCGAATGGCCTTACGCCCCTAGGTTTTGCCGTCGAGGGTGACATGTTCTTCCGGGCTGTGCGTGACACCATCCTTGTGATAGAGGTTCAGAAGGATCGAAGGTACAGCACCAAGGAAGAGATTCGGTTCACCGTCAATGTCGGATTGTCGATTGACGTATTGCGTTCATCTGATTTGGTCAATAGCCAGGCTACTGTGCTGTCATTTGAGAAGTGCCATTGGCGTGAGCGTCTCGGACGGCTTCTGCCGGCCGAAAGCGATGTTTGGTGGTCAATACGCGATGAGCAAAGCGCTCGGTCGGTATGTGAGGAGGTCGTGACTGGTCTCGTTCGCGTAGCCCTGCCGCAGGTCGAAGCGGTTGCCTCTTCCGAGTCACTTGCGACTTTGTGGAAGGGGGGACGTGGGCGCGGGTTAACCGAGTATGAGCGGAGAACCAATTTGGCAAAGCTGCTATGTGCGTTGAAGCGCACTGCGGAAGCCCAAGTTGCGATACAGGAATTGGAGAACGCTTCTGTTGGCAAGTCCTGGGAAGTGTCTGCTCGGTATGATGTCAAGGAGCTACGAAAGCAAATTGACTAACTTCCGTGGCTTCGGCCTCCCAAAAACTTACTAAGCCATTTAGGAAGTAGATTCAAAATATCACACTCGGGGTGACCAAAGAACGAGATGACGACATGCGTGATTTCCTGCAACTTCGAAAGCCGCCTCTTTGACGACCAAGCAGGGCAACGGGGTCAGGTGTTGCTCCCCGGCTGATTGCACAGCCCCCTGACCCCTCACGCAGCGCCCTCGCCACCCCTCACACCGCCACCGGCGCCTTGATCACCGGGTGGTGCTGGTAGTCCAGCACCTCAAAGTCTTCGTAGGCGTAGTCCAGGATCGACTCCGGCCGGCGCTTGATGTGCAGCGTGGGGTAAGGGTGGGGCGTGCGGCTGAGTTGCAGCTGCACTTGTTCAAAGTGGTTGCTGTAGATGTGGCAGTCGCCGCCGGTCCAGATGAAGTCGCCCACGTCCAAATCACATTGCTGGGCCAGCATGTGGGTCAGCAGGGCGTAGCTGGCGATGTTGAAGGGCACGCCCAAAAAGATGTCGGCGCTGCGCTGGTACAGCTGGCAGCTGAGCTTGCCTTTGCCGCCCGGTGTGGTGGGCGGGGCCACATAAAACTGGAAGAAGGCGTGGCAGGGCATGAGCGCCATCTGCGGCAGGTCGGCCACGTTCCAGGCGCTGACGATGATGCGGCGGCTGTCGGGGTTGTGTTTGAGTTGGTCGACCACCTGCGCGATCTGGTCGATGTGGCCACCGTCGGGCGTGGGCCAGCTGCGCCACTGCACGCCGTAGACCGGGCCCAGGCTGCCGTCTTCGCGCGCCCATTCGTCCCAGATGGTGCAGCCGCGCTCTTGCAGCCATTTCACGTTGCTGTCGCCGCGCAAAAACCACAGCAGCTCGACGATGATGGCTTTGAGGAACACCTTTTTGGTGGTCACCAGCGGAAAGCCTTCGCTCAGGTCAAAGCGCATTTGGTGGCCAAACACGCTGCGCGTGCCGGTGCCGGTGCGGTCGCCTTTGTGCACGCCGTGTGTAAACACATGGCGCATGAAGTCTTCGTACTGTGAGCGGACGGGGCGTTGGGGGCTGGTCAAGGTGTCGGTCATGGCTCAATTATCCCCAAGGGTCAGCACCCGGCCGGGGTTGAGCAGGCCGTGTGGGTCCAGCGCCTGTTTCACCCGCCGCATCAGGGCCAGGGCCACGGGGTCTTTGTACTGTGGCAGGGTGTCGGCCTTGAGGCTGCCCACGCCGTGTTCGGCGCTGATCGAGCCGCCCAGGGCGTGCACTTGGTCGAACACCAGGTGGTTGATGGTGGACTCTTGTTCGCGCAAAAACGCGGCCGCGTCCACGCCCTCGGGCGCTTGCACGTTGTAGTGCAGGTTGCCGTCGCCCAGGTGGCCAAAGTTCACCAGCCGCACGCCCGGCACATGGCGCTGCAGCAGCGCTTCGGTTTGGGCACAAAAGGCGGGAATGCTGGACACCGGCAGGCTGATGTCGTGTTTGATGTTCAGGCCCTCTTGCACCTGGGCCAGGGGAACGCTTTCGCGCACATGCCAGAGCGCGCGCGACTGCGCCAGGCTTTCGGCCACCACCGCGTCGTTGGCGTGGCCCTGCTCCAGCGCGGCTTGCAGCAGCGACTCCAGTTGCTCGCGGGCATGGGTCTCGGATGTGCTGTCGCTCAGCTCCAGCAGCACGCCCATTTCTGGTGCCGCCATGTCGGCGACAAAGGGCACGCGCTGGTCCGCAAAGTGCCGCGCCACCAGCCGCAGCGCGAAGGCGCCCATGACCTCAAAGCCGGTGAGCGCTGGGCCCAAGCGGGCTCGCGCCAGATTGAGCAGCGCCACCGCAGCGGCCACGTTGGCCACCCGCGCCCAGGCGGTGAGCTGGGCCTGCGGTGCTGGAAACAGCTTGAGCGTGGCGGCGGTGATGATGCCCAGCGTGCCTTCGCTGCCGATCATCAGGTCGCGCAGGTCGTAGCCGGTGTTGTCTTTGCGCAGGCCCGACAGGCCGTGCCAGATATCGCCCTCGGCGGTGACCACCTCCAGCCCCAGGCACAGATCGCGCGCGTTGCCGTAGCGCAGCACCTGGGTGCCGCCGGCGTTGGTGGCCAGGTTGCCGCCGATGGTGCAGCTGCCTTCGGCCGCCAGGCTGAGCGGAAACAGCAGGCCGGCGCGCTCGGCGTGTTCTTGCACGGTCTGCAGCACACAGCCGGCTTCGGCGGTCAGGGTCAGGTTGTCGGCGTCGAGCGCGCGGATGCGCTGCAAGCGCTTGAGGCTGAGCAGCACCTGCTGCCCAGTGGCGTCGGGCACCGAGCCGACCACCAAGCCGGTGTTGCCGCCCTGCGGCACCACAGAAGCGCCGTGGGCCGCGCAGGCCTGCACCACCGCCGCCACCTCGGCCGTGTTGCCGGGCAGCACCACCGCCAGCGCGTGGCCGTGGGCGCGGCCGCGCCAGTCGCGTTCAAAGGCCGACAGGTCGCCGTGCCTGGCGCGGGTCAGCACATGGGCCTCGCCCACGGCGGCGCGCAGGCGCTGCAGCAGGGCGGTGGGCTCGCTCATGGCTGGGGCGGTGTGGGGTCGGCCGGCAGTTGGCGTTCGCGCGCGGCCGCAGCGGCGTCGGCGGCAATCGCTTCTTTGCCGGCGGCCTTCAAGCGGATGCGCACATGCAGGGCGCAGGCCACAAACAGCAGGGTGCACAGCAGCACCTCAATGCCAGCGAGCCAAGCGCTCAGGCCGGTGTCGCTGGTGGCGCGCACCACGCCTTCGGTGAAATACACCCAAATCAGCAGGCTGAGCCAGCGGTAGGTGTACATGCGGTTTTTCAGCAGGCCGGCCAGGGGAATGGTCAGCGGCAGCGCCTTGAGCACCAGCCACGAGCCGCCCGGGCGCAAGGGCGCCAGCCACAGCTCCCAGGCCAGGCACAGGGCAATGAGCGCCAGCAGGCTGCCCACGGCCAAGCGGCGGGTGAAGTCAACGGCGGCCAAGGGGGCGAGAGGGAATGGGGCTTGGGACATGATGAGGAGCGCGGCGCGCAGAAGGCAAGGGCAGGGCGGGTGGCATGATACCGGGATGTCTGTTTCCCAATCTTTGCAAGGCCTGCCCGCCACGGCAGCCCAGCTGTGGCGCGACGCCAAGGCCTTTCCGTGGCGCACCACCGCCCTGACTTTGCGCGAGCGCTTTCGCGAAGACCGCTTGGGTCTGACCGCCGGCAGCCTGACCTTCACCACCTTGATTGGGCTGGTGCCACTGTTCAGCGTGATGCTGGCGATTTTTAGTGCTTTTCCGACGTTCTCACGGCTGGAGGCGGTGCTGCAGCGCTGGCTGGTGCAAAGCTTGGTGCCGCCCAACATCGCGCGCCAGGTCATGGACTACATCAACCAGTTTGTGGGCCAAGCGGGCGAAATCGGCTGGACTGGAGCGCTCATTTTGTTGGCCACCGCATTGGCACTGGTGCTCACCATCGACCGCAAGCTCAACGACATTTGGCGGGTGCGCCAGCAGCGCTCGCTGGCGCGGCGGGTGCTGGTGTACTGGGCGGTGCTGACCCTGGGGCCGCTGTTGCTGGCGGCTCTGTTGGCGCTCACCGGGCAGGCGGTGTTGCTGTACCGCGGCGCCATGGACGTGCCAGCGGGCGGGGCCCGCTGGCTGCTGGACGCGCTGCGTTTTGTGCTGATGGCACTGGGCGCGGCGCTGCTGTACCGATTTGTACCGGCCACACCGGTGCGCTGGACCCACGCGCTGCTCGGCGGTGTATTTGTGGCCACCGGCCTGCGCTTGTGCCAGCAGGCGCTGCTGTGGTACCTGGGCTCGGTGCCCACCTATTCGGTGGTGTACGGCGCTTTTGCCACACTGCCGATTTTGTTGTTGTGGATTTACCTGCTGTGGGTGGTGATCTTGCTGGGCGCGGTGATGGTGGCTTATCTGCCCAGCCTGCTGGCCGGTGTGGCGCGCCGCGGCGATTCACCCGGTTGGGATTGCCAGCTGGCGCTGGAGTCACTGCAGGTGCTCTGGGGGCTGCAAGAGACACCGGTCAAAGGGGTGTCGCTCGCGACCCTGGCCGAGCGGCTGCGGGTGGACGCGCTACAGCTCGAAGGCCCGGTGGCCACCCTGGTGGCGCTGGACTGGGTGGGCCGGCTGGACGACGCCGAGGGCCGCCATGTGCTGCTGGTGCGCCCCGAGAGCACACCGGTGGCGCCTTTGCTCGAGCGCCTGTTGCTGCCCAACACCCCCGGCAGCCGCGCGCTGTGGGAGCGCAGTGGCTGGGCCCAGACCACTTTGGCCGACGCACTCACGGTGCCAGACGCCACCGTCTGGTGGGGTCAGGCCGCCAAAAAGCCGGTCAGCGCGGACAACATGCCGTCGGGGTCTTCGGTCATTTGATGGTGGCCCACCGGCAGCACCACCTGTGACAGCGACACGCCCGCGGCCTGGGCGGCGGTTTTGAGGGTTGCGGTGGCTTTGGGCGGGGTCATTTGGTCCACACCGCCCAGCACCATCAGCACCGGGCAACGCACCGCCGCCATGGCTTGTTCGCCGTTGGCGTATTGGTCGCAGGCCACAAAGCCCCGGTGGAACACGTTCACCTCGCGGTTGCTGGCCAGAATCCGCCGCCCCAGCGCCATGCCGGCGCCGTACACCCAGGTGCCTGGGCCCAGGGCCGAGGGCGGTGCGCACAAGGTGCTGCGCGAAAACACATTGATCATCTTCAGCGCTTTGAGCGGCTCGTTCAGCGACGACTCGATCAGCGCGGGCGAGACTTTCATGGGGTAAGCGGTACCCACCAGCACCAAGTGGCTGATGCGCTCGCCAAGCTGGCCAGCGGCTTCCAGTGCGATCAGCGAGCCCCAGCTGTGGCCCACCAAGGCCGCGCGCTGCACACCGGCTGCGTCCAGCAAGGCGGCCACAAAGCCCGCCGCCGCTTCCACGCTGGCGGGGGCTTCGCCGGCGCTTTTTCCGTGGCCGGGCAGGTCGACCGCCAGCACGTTCCAGCCGTGGTGGGCCAGGTAGCGGCTTTGCAAAATCCAGACGCTGTGGTCGCCCAGCACGCCGTGGATGAACACCACCGTGGGTTTGGCCGCATCAAACGGTTTGCCGCCGGTGTAGCAATAGGTCTGGGCGCCGTTGACAGAGAGAAGCATCAGAAAACTCCAAATGTGCAGCTGAGCGGGAGCCTTGCCTGGGCACCCCTGGATCTGGCTTGGCCAGTCCAGCGGGTGCGTCCCCCTGGGGGGACGGCGCAGCGCGCCGCAAGGGGGGTCATGCGCGTTCTGCGGCTTTGAGCGCGCGCTTCAAATCGTCGATCAGATCGGCCGGGTCTTCCAGGCCAATGCTCAGGCGAATGGTGCCGGGACCAATGCCCGCGCCGGCCAGCGCCGCATCGTCCATGCGGAAGTGCGTGGTGCTGGCCGGGTGGATCACCAGCGAGCGTGCGTCGCCCACATTGGCCAGGTGGCTGAAAATCTTGAGCGCCTCAATAAACGCGCGGCCTTGGGCGCGGCTGCCTTGGATGTCGAAACTGAACACCGAGCCCGCGCCGCGCGCGCCGCCGCGCAGCAGGCGTTGCGCCAGCGCGTGGCTGGGGTGCGATGTGAGCAGCGGGTGACCGACCCGGCTGACCAGTGGGTGGCTGGCCAAAAACGCCACCACCTGTTCGGTGTTGGACAGGTGCCGCTCCATGCGCAGCGGCAGGGTTTCAATGCCTTGCAAAATCAGCCACGCGCTGTGCGGCGACAAGCAGGCGCCAAAGTCGCGCAGGCCCTCGCGCCGCGCGCGCAGCAAAAACGCGCCGACCGTGCTTTCCTCGGAAAACACCATGTTGTGAAAGCCGGCGTAAGGCTCGGTCAGCTCGGGGAAGCGCCCGTTTTTTTCCCAGTCGAAGTTGCCGCTGTCGACCAGCACACCGCCGATCACCGTGCCGTGGCCGCTCAAAAACTTGGTGGCCGAGTGGTAAACCAGATCGGCGCCCAGGTTGAGTGGCTGCACGAGGTAGGGTGTGGTCAAGGTGGAGTCCACCAACAGCGGCACACCGGCGCTGTGGGCGATGTCGGCCACCGCCGGAATGTCCAGCACATCCAAGCCCGGGTTGCCCACGGTTTCGCCAAACAAGAGCTTGGTGTTGGGCCGGATGGCGGCGCGCCAACCGTCCAGATCACCGGGCTGCACAAAGGTGGTGTCGATACCAAAGCGGCGCAGGGTGTAGTGCAGCAGGTTCTGGCTGCCGCCATACAGCGCGGTGGACGCCACGATGTGCGAACCCGCGCCCATGAGGGTGGCTATCGCCAGGTGCAGCGCAGCCTGGCCGCTCGCGGTGGCAATCGCCCCAATGCCGTCTTCCAGCGCTGCCATGCGCTGTTCGAACACGGCGGTGGTGGGGTTGCTGATGCGGCTGTAAACGTGGCCGGCGCGCTCCAGATTGAACAGGGCGGCGGCTTGGTCACTCGACTCGAAGACGAAAGACGTGCTCAGGTGAATCGGGGTGGCGCGCGCGCCGGTGCTGGGGTCGGGCTGCGCGCCAGCGTGCAGCGCCAGGGTGTCAAAGCCGGGGTCGGCGTGGCCGGGCATGGGCGGTCTCCTGGTGGGTGTACAAAAAATGGCTGGCAGACGGTGTTTTCCCTCTGTCGTGTGAAACATTGTGGGCTATATTGATGCACACGCCAGACCGGCTGGCGACATTCCACTGAGGAGCGACACGATGAAAGTCAGCGATATCTTGCGCGTCAAGGGCGGCACGCTGTTCACCGCCCAACCGGGCGACGATTTGGTCCAGGCGGTCAACACCATGGCCGAGTTGGACATTGGTTCCTTGGCGGTGATGGACCATGGCAAGCTGGTGGGCATGCTGACCTTTCGCGAGGTGATCCATACCCTGGCCCGGCAAGGCGGCGCCCTGGCAGACCAGACGGTGGGCGCTGTGATGGACCGCAACACCGCCACTTGCACGCCCGAAACCGACATCGTCGAGGTGCGGCCCCTGATGCTGGAGCGCCACACCCGCTACATGCCGGTGCTGGAGAACGGCGATTTGATGGGTGTCATCAGCTTCTATGACGTGGCCAAAGCGGTGGTCGACAGCCAGAATTTTGAGAACACCATGCTCAAGGCCTATATCCGCGACTGGCCGACCGAGGGGCAACCGGCGGCTTGATCGGCGCTTGTGTCATGGCAAACCCCGTCTGTTGGCGGGGTTTGTTGTTTTTGAGCGTTCGTTCTTGTTCGCTGCGTGGTCGGCGGATGCCTGAATCACCGGGTATCCGGCTCCGCGAATGTCCCCCGGCTTGGGCTGTGCCCAAGCCTCCTCCTTTATTTCGCTGCGCCGGACACCCGATGCTTCAGTCATGGGGATAGCTGTGCGCTCTGCTGTCGGCGCGCCAACACCGCTTCTGTGTCGGAGGTGCTCGGTGCCCGCGCAGCGAAGTAAAGGAGGAGGCGGCCACTGGCCGCCGGGGGACATGAGCGGAGTGGGTACCGATCACCTCCGACCGCACCCCACACGCGGCGAGAGACAAGCAAAAACGGGAGCCCAAAGGCTCCCGCAGTCTTGTGCACTCAGACCGAAGTCAGGTCACATCGAATCGATGAAGCTGCGCAGCTTGTCCGAGCGGCTCGGGTGCTTGAGCTTGCGCACCGCCTTGCTCTCGATCTGGCGGATGCGCTCGCGCGTCACATCAAACTGCTTGCCCACTTCTTCCAGCGTGTGGTCGGTCGACATCTCGATGCCAAAACGCATGCGCAGCACCTTGGCTTCGCGTGGGGTCAGGCTGTCCAAAATCTCTTTGACCACCTCACGCAGACCGGCCTGCATGGCCGCATCCATCGGCGCGGTGTTGGCCTGGTCCTCGATGAAGTCGCCCAGATGCGAATCGTCGTCGTCGCCGATGGGGGTTTCCATCGAGATCGGCTCCTTCGCAATCTTCATGATCTTGCGGATCTTGTCCTCGGGCATGTCCATCTTCTCGGCCAAGATCGACGCATCGGGTTCAAAGCCGTGCTCCTGCAGGTGCTGGCGGCTGATGCGGTTCATCTTGTTGATGGTCTCGATCATGTGCACCGGGATGCGGATGGTGCGCGCCTGGTCAGCGATCGAGCGGGTAATGGCCTGGCGAATCCACCAAGTGGCATAGGTTGAGAATTTGTAGCCGCGGCGGTATTCGAACTTGTCGACCGCCTTCATCAAGCCGATGTTGCCTTCTTGGATCAGGTCCAAAAACTGCAGGCCTCGGTTGGTGTACTTCTTGGCGATCGAGATCACCAGGCGCAGGTTGGCCTCGATCATCTCTTTCTTGGCGTCGCGCGACGAGGCCTCGCCCTGGTTCATGCGCTTGTGGATGTCCTTGAGGTGCGTCAGCGGCACGACCACGCTGTTTTGGATGGCGATCAGGCCTTGCTGCAGCTCTTGCACAGGCGGAATGTTGCGCTCCATCACCGCGCTCCAGGGTTTGCCGGCGCTGGCTTGTTTTTCGACCCATTTCAGGTTCAGCAAGTTGGCGGGGAAGTCGGCGATGAACTTCTCTTGCGGCATGCCACACTTGTCCACAATGATGCGGCGCAGTTCGCGCTCTTTCTTGCGCACCTCATCGACTTGACCACGCACGGTGGTGCACAGCTTCTCGATCGCCTTGGCGGTGAAGCGGATGGTCATCAGCTTTTCGGTGATGGCCTTCTGCGTCTTCAGGTAGGTCGGGCTGCCATAGCCTTCTTTGTCGTAGGTTTTGTGCAGCTTCTCGAACAGGGCGCGCATATTGTCGAAGCGGTCCAACGCCTCGCGCTTGAGTTCTTCGAGCTTGCGGGTCAGCGCCTTGGAGCCGCCTTTGCCGTCGTCGTCGTCGGCCTCGTCGTAGCTGTCGAAGTCTTCTTCGGCCACATAGTCGTCGGCCTCGTCGGCGTCGGCAAAACCGTCCACCACGGTGGAGATCACCACCTTGCCTTCGCGGATTTCCTCAGCCATGGCCAAGATTTCAGCGATGGTGGCCGGGCTCTCGCTGATGGCCGCCATCATTTCATTGAGGCCACCTTCGATGCGTTTGGCAATTTCGATTTCGCCTTCGCGGGTCAGCAGTTCCACGCTGCCCATTTCGCGCATGTACATGCGCACTGGGTCGGTGGTGCGGCCAAATTCGCTGTCCACGGTGGACAGGGCGGCTTCGGCTTCTTCCTCGGCTTCTTCTTCGGTGGCGGCGGTGGCGCCGGCGTTGGACAGCAGCAGGGTTTCCGCGTCAGGGGTCTGTTCGTAGACCGCCACGCCCATGTCGTTGAGCAGCGAGACCACCACTTCCAGGGTCTCGGCCTCGACCAGTTTGTCGGGCAGGTGGTCGTTGATCTCGCCGTGGGTCAGATAGCCGCGGGTCTTGCCCAGTTTGATCAGGGTTTTGAGCTTGTCGCGGCGCAGCTTGGTCTCTTCTTCGGACAACACGGTGTCGTCCAAACCAAACTCTTTCATCAAGGCGCGTTCTTTGGCCTTGCTGATTTTCATGCGCAGCGGCTTGGCTTTCTCCACCGGTTGGTCGCTGACAGCCGCTTCTTCTTGGGGTTCTTCGGCCAGGTCTTCTTCGATATCGCTCAGGTCGGCGTCGTCAAAGTCGTCGCCCTCACTGGCCTTGGCCGCAGCCTTGGGCTTGCGGCCGCGCTTGGCAGCGGGTGCGCCGTCGGCTTTGTCGGCCTTGGGTTTGGCGGCGCGGGTTTTTTTCTTCGGCTCTTCGGCGACTTCGTTGTCGTCGATCACCTCGGCCTTGGCTTTGGTGGTTTTTTTGGCGGGAGCGGCTTTGGCAGCTGGCACGGCAGAGGCTTTCTTTTTCTCGGGCTCGCTCTTGGCGACGGTTTTGGTGGCGGCTTTTTTGGCGCTGGACGTGGCGGCAGCGGCGGACGGGCTGGACTTCTTCGCGGGCATGGACACCTCAACAAATCACAAACACAACAACCGGCGGGACACACACGGGGCCAGCGCCCAACCGAACCGCCGGCAGGCAGCCCATGGGGGAGGGAACACTTGGCTTGTGGGAACGCGGACGCGCCCTGGCCGACAGGGACAGCGTCTGCAAGCTGGGTGGGCGAACATTTGGTGTGCAGTCCTTGCGGGGGCGTTGGCGGGGCCAACGTGGCCTGTGTCGCGTGGTGCGGTCCCGTGTGTGGGAGTGGGCCGGTCCGGAGGTGCTGCTGTCGCGCTTGCGGCGTGAATGGCGGATTATACCGGCGGCGCGAATTACCATACGCCTTGCCCCATTTCACCCAGGTCTGCCATGAGCCACGCACCCGCCCTTGACGTTCCGGCGCCCCCCGCCCCCTGGCGCGAGGACGCGGCTGTGATTGGCTTGGTGGGCCTGGCGCACGCCACCTCCCATTTTTCGCACCTGCTGCTCGCACCCTTGTTTCCGGTGTTCATGCGCGACTTTGGCTTGAGCTTTGCCGAGGTGGGCCTGCTCATGAGCGTGTTTTTTGTGATCTCAGGCACCGGCCAAGCCTTGTCGGGCTTTGTGGTGGACCGCGTGGGCGCGCGCCCGGTGTTGTTTGCCGCGATTGGCTTGTTTCTGCTGGCCAGCTTGGTGGCGTCGCAAACCACCGGTTATGCCGGGCTGTTGGCGGTGGCGGTGCTGGCCGGTTTGGGCAACTCGCCGTTTCACCCGGCCGATTTCACCATCCTGAACCAGCGGGTGTCGCCCCAGCGCCTGGGCCATGGGTTTTCGGTGCACGGTCTGACCGGTAACTTGGGTTGGGCATTGGCGCCGGCTTTTTTGGTGGGCATCAGCGCGCTGGCCGATTGGCGGGTGGCGTATCTGAGCGCGGCGCTGCTCTACGCCTGCGTGCTGGCGGTGCTGTGGTGGCAGCGCGAACGGCTGCGCACCACGGTGGTGGTGCGGGCCGAAGGCGCCACCCGCGCCAGCGATCTGGCCTATCTGAAGCTGCCGGTGGTGTGGTGGTGCTTTGCGTTCTTTTTGCTCTCGACCATGACGCTGGCGGTGATCCAGAGTTTTGCGCCGTCCATCTTGGAAAAAGTGCACGGTGTGAACATCACCACCGCCACCCTGACGGTGAGCGCCTACATGGTGTGTGGCGCGGTCGGCATGGCGGTGGGTGGTTTTGTGGCGCATTCGGGCGCCCGCAGCGACGCGGTGATCGCCTGGGCCATGACCGCCGGAGCGGCCTTGCTGGCGCTGTGTGCCACCGGTGGCCTGGGCGCCACTTGGACGCCTGTGGTGTTGGCCGTCACCGGTTTTGCGGTGGGCATCGCCGGTCCGAGCCGCGACATGTTGATCAAACGCGCCACGCCCAAGGGCGCCACCGGGCGCGTCTACGGCACGGTGTATTCCGGGCTGGACGTGGGCTTTGCCATTGCGCCGCTGGTGTTTGGCTGGCTCATGGACCATGGCTGGTACGCCACCACCTTGGCTGGCGCGGGCTTGACCCTGCTGCTCGGCGTGGGCGCTGCGCTGGCGGTGGGTCAGCGCACCAGGGCCGCGACCTGACACTTTGAAGGAGATTGCTGCGATGCCCCCACAACTGGCCGGCCACCTGCTGGTGCAATGCCTGATCGAGCAAGGCGTGACCCATGCCTTTGGCGTACCGGGCGAGAGTTATTTGGCGGTGCTCGACGGCTTTCACGCCCACCGCGATCGCATCCGTTTTG
>CAZYUD010000038.1:0-19068 GCA_964650505.1 uncultured Hydrogenophaga sp. | reverse complement strand
AACTCGCGGTTCATCGTCGCCAGCAGCGCATCAACCACGGCGCGCAGTTTGCGCAAGGGGTGTGCCGCTGGCACTCGCTCTTCAAGGCTGATGTAGCTGAACATCGCCCCTTGGAAGTCTTGGTTGCCTCTCATCGTCCTCGTCTGGGTCGTTTGCCGATGGCTTCAGATCGTAGCGGCCCACGCGTGCGGCGCAGGGGAATTTTTCAACGGCCTGCTAGACAAAAGCAACCCAAGACTTCAAACAGGAGTTGAGGTTGAAATTAAGTCCAACGAGGAACTAATCGAAACACTGGCTGATATTGCATCGCTGGATGAACTGATTTCGTCTATTTGCACGAATGGATACCTGAACCTAGAACCTCTTATTGTCATTGGAGAAAAAGACGAAGGTCCATTCACAGTCCTCGAAGGCAACAGACGGCTCGCTGCAATTCTCTGCATCCGCGACCCTAATTTGGCCGAAAGTGTTGGAGTAAAACTTCCTAAACCCGTTCCCACAAAGGCCTTGGAGACAACCAACGAGGTTCTTTGCTACAGAGTTGAGAAGGAAGACGATGCAAGGTCATTCATTGGATTCAAGCACATCAATGGTCCGCAGCGATGGGATGCATACGCCAAAGCAAAATACATAACAGACTGGTATAAGCGTGGGGGAGGAACCGTATCAATATCCGAAATAGCCCAACAGATGGGCGATACCAACGATACTCTACGATCCTATATTTATGCCATCCTCCTGCTTGATCAAGCTGCAGAGGCAAAACTCTGGTCGATCAAGGATCGATCCAATCCCGGTCGATTTGCCTTCTCTCATTTCTATACAGCACTTGGAAGAAAAGAGTATCAAAATCATTTAGGCCTGCAAGGCTCATGGAGTGACACTCCGCCTATAAAGCCTCTTCAAGAAGCGCGCCTTCCACAACTCGCCGAGGTACTGTCCTTTATATATGGCTCAAAACCATCCGACCAACCAGCACTCGTCAAGTCTCAAAATCCCGATCTAAAGGATCTTGGGCTAGCAATCGCTGATGAAAAGGCCAGATTAATTCTCAAATCAAAAGGGTCTCTAGACGATGCCAGAGATCAAATGAAAACCCCATCACTGGCATTCTTCGATGCCATTCTTGGTGCAAGCCTACGTTTGAAGAAGGCGATGGACTTGCTTCCAAAATATGATGGGGGCGATTTGGAAACAAACGTTCAGATAGAAGAACTGTTTGAACAAGCAGACACAATAAAAACAATGGTTAGCAAGAAAAAGGGATACAAGGGACATGCCGCTTAACCCGCCCCCACTCAAAGATCGCCCCGAATTACTGGCCGACTGGATCGAAATTAGAACGCTCGCCGACGAAAAAGGCGAGTTTCCATTCGCCCGAATCGGAAGATTTTGGGACAAAAATAGAGAGACAGAACACAGCGACTCCGAAGGCAGAGAATCTGAGGAAGCTGATACAGACAACGACGGGGTATCCGGCGGGGACGTAGAAAAATTCCTGTCGGCAATCACAGATGAAATAGGCGAGAGGTATAACCATTTGGGCGATTGCTATCCTTTTTGCTTCAGCGCCGATGGAAACAAATTTCTCTTGAAATCAGAACTCTCTCCTGGAGCAGTTGCATATGCGTTCTGCCTGCTCTTTGAGCACAATAGTTCGGGCGAAATTTGGAGCGGGAAATGGCTACCCAAAATAGATAACTCTGTGAGGGATCTCTTTCAAGTGTGCTCGACAATCGCAGCCGCAGCGCATGTAGACGGGTGTGCGATCTCCTTTGGATGGCCAAGACCAAATTCAAATCCGCCGTTTCTTCAAAAGCTTAAAGAAGTCTACGCTTTGTTCGGAGAGGGAAAGCCTAGGGAAGTGCCACTTGCCAGCGCGTCACCAATGGTTAAGGATGAAGAGATAGATGTCATCGCTTGGAAGCCACGGCCCGACAAAACGCCCGGAACCACGTATTTACTCGGCCAAGTAGCATCTGGCGACAATTGGACTCAAAAATCAATTGTAGGCGGCTCGATAAATTATTTTCACACCACTTGGTTTGAGATCATTCCGCCATCCACACCAAACCCGGCGATTTTCATACCACATGCAGTGCCGCCAATTGGAGAAGGAAAAAGACGAGACAGAGTAGCACTGCTTACTGCGAAGTTCGGAATGATTTTTGATCGGATGATTATGCCAACCCTTACTCAAAAAGGGCTCGAGCTTGCAGACAAAAAAATCCCTGGAATAGTAATAGAAAGGGCTGACGAGTACAATAAAGTCCCCGTCTGGGTAAACGCACAAATATCCGGAATGAGACTCGCAGGCGGGGTTCCCCTTTAATGTTAAGTCCTCTACGGTACCCCGGAGGCAAATCTGACTTTGCCCCAACTGTCGCTGAAATATTAGATCGATGTGGTCTACTTGGACGCCCACTGTGTGAGCCATTCGCAGGCAGCGCCGCAGTTTCTCTCCACTTGCTTGATATCCAAGCCGTTCCATCAGCACACCTCTGCGAGAAAGATCCTCTTGTATTTTCTTTCTGGCACTCTATAAAGTTCAGATTCGACGAGTTTGTCGAAAAATTTATAGATCTTCCAATCACTTTAGATACTTGGAAAAGTCTAAGGCCTCTCTTGACGACAGAGACTCCCGACTCAACAAACGTCGTTGACCTTGGTGTTGCATGTCTATTTTTCAATAGAGCAAACTTTTCTGGCATCATTAATGCAGGCCCCATCGGCGGAATGACACAATCTTCCGTCTACTCAATCAATTGCCGCACAAACAAGGATGAGATCATTGCAAGACTGCTATCTATCGCAATGATCTCAGATCGACTCTCCGTAACGTTTGGAGATGCCGTCAGCATAATAAAAAATGGGGCTAGCGAGCCTCATCGCGTGCTTTATATTGATCCACCTTACTTTGAGAAGGGCGAGCTTCTTTATAGAAAGCACTATAAATTAGGAGACCACAAACAACTCGCCAAGGCATTGAGCAATTGCAGTGAGCCATGGCTACTGAGTTACGATGATCACCACATTATTGAATTCCTCTATTCAGAACAAAAGATCAAGAGAATTAAATTTCGATACAGTGCGCATAGCCCAAAGAACCACGATGAACTGCTAATCTCCAATTTTGAAATTCCTTTTGACCCTGAGGTCACAAGGCAGGCTCGAAGTTAGTAGGAATTGCGGTATTGCATCGAGGTAAGTAGCAGGGCATGAGACTCGGAAGCCACCTATTTCCTATAGGCGCGCAGCGAAACTCCCTCCCCCGCTCTCCCCAATCACCAACTGCTGCGTCGCCCGCGTGGCCCCCACATGGATCAGCCGCGCTTCCTCGCGCTCGTCTTCGCCCTCAGCGGGCATGCCCCCGGCGCCCATCAGCGCCACCACTGGGAACTCAAGCCCTTTGCTGACGTGCAGCGTCATCACCTTGATGCTGTCGTGTGCGGGGTCGAAGAATAAAAAAATGTCAAACATGTTTGACATTTTTCTGGGCAAGTGCTCCACTCCAGCCCATGAACCTCGCTGACATCGGCCAACTCGTGCAAGCCCGCCGTGAGGCGCTGGGCCTTTCGCAGGCGCGGCTGGCGCGGCTGGCCGGGTTGTCGCGCGCCACCATCAACCAATTGGAAAACGGCTCTCTAGTGGACCTGGGCGCGGCCAAGCTGTTGGTGCTGCTGAACCTGCTGGGCCTGGACCTGGCCGCGCAGCCACGGCCACCCCAGGCGCACGCGCTGGCCTTGCTGAGCCAGACGGCCAGCGTGAGCTACAGACAGGCACTATCGCCGGGTGCTTTGGCCGCCGCATTGGTATCCGGTGAGCTGCCCCCGGTGCTGGTGCCGCAGGTTGCCACTCTGCTGGACGAGGCGCCTTTGCCGCTGATCGTGGCCGGTGTGGCAGAAGCGGCCGAACGCACCCACACCCCACCCAAGACGCTGTGGAAGCACCTGACCGCTTGGGCACAGGCGCTGCAGTCGCCACGGGCGGCCTGGGCATGAGTGGCGCCAAGGTTGAGCTGTCACTGGTGATAGAGCGTGAACCGGCAGCGCTGGCCACGGCAGCGCCCTACCTCGCTCGCCATCGGGACGCCTTCTTGGCGCAGATTGAGCACCGACGTGCGGTGTTGAGTGCGCAGTTTGAGGCTATCGACGCACTCGGCTATCGGCCGCAGTACGACGAGGCGGTGAAACGGGCGAGCCAATTTCTGAAGCAGTTGCCGCCGGTTTAACGTTCGGCACCGACGCCAAACTCCGGGCTTTTGCTCAAGCCAGCTCGATCACGAGCGACTGCCTTCCCAGCAGAAAGTAACCCCATATCCATGGACGTGCCGCCCGAGTCGTGGGCGTGTCTGGTGTGCAACAACGCCAACGCAGCTGGTGCGCTCACGCATTGGCTTGCTCGGATACACGCCAGTAAACTGTTTTGCCATGAACAGGAGCGCCCCACCCAAGAAGCCGATCGTGGTGGTCATTGCTGGCCCAAACGGTGCAGGCAAGTCGACCGCTGCGCCGTTTTTGCTCAAAGGCGCCCTGGGCGTTTTGGAGTTCGTGAACGCGGATCAGATTGCGGTGGGGCTGTCGGCGTATGCGCCCGAGACGGTGTCGTTTGAGGCGGGCCGCATCATGCTGCGGCGCTTGCACGAGCTGGCGCGATCGGGCAAGAGCTTTGCGTTCGAGAGCACCTTGTCAAGCCGCACCTTCGCCAAGTTCCTGCGCGACTGCAAGGCCACCGGTTATGAGGTGGTCTTGTTTTACGTGACGCTGCCGACCTCCGATCTGGCGGTTCAGCGGGTGGCGCTGCGTGTGAAGCAAGGCGGGCACCACATTCCGACAGAAGATGTTCACCGCCGCTTCCAGCGCAGCTTGAGCAACCTGTTCGAGTTGTATTTGCCGCTGTCTGATCGCTGGTCGGTGCTGGATAATGCGAGCGGTCGCCTGGAAACCATTGCGTCCGGCACATCGCGCCGCGCCTCTGTGAAAGATTCTGAAAAATGGCTTCTGCTTCGGTCCATCGCCCCATGAAACCCAAACAAGCGTCACAGGCCACGGGTGAGCAGGCACGCATTGATGCCGCGCTCAAGCAAGCCGCTGCGCACGCCCGCAAACAACTGGCCGCACAGGGCCTGAAGCTGCCCACCCAAGGCTGGAAGCGCGGAACCATCCACAACCCCGTGGTCTGACGCTCCCCGGCGAGCGCGCGCGCGGCGCTGCATCAGCAATCCGTTCTGGACCTTTGGTGGCGGCGCGGTGTTGCCGGTGTAACGCGCTGGCATTGCGCCCGGGTAAGCGCTTTTCGGATAAGCCGTGGCGGGGTTTTCAGCCATGCCCCGTGGGTGGGCAGCGCTGGTCAATCGCTTTAAACTAGGCGCCATGCGACCATCCGAAGCACTTGCCTTGCACCGCGATCAGATCCGAGAGATTGTGCTGCGTCACCACATGCGTGATGTGCGCGTGTTCGGCTCTGTCTTGCATGGTGACGATACCGCCGACAGTGATCTGGATTTGCTGGTCGAGCCCACCGCCCAAACCACACTGCTGGACATTGGTGCCATTCGTTTTGAGCTGAAGCAATTGCTGCACATGGATGTCGATGTGCTTACCCCCAACAGCCTGCCCGCCAGTTTCCGCGAACATGTGCTGCGCGAGGCCAAGGCGGTATGAGCCGTGCACACCCACAACGGGTGACCGATTATTTGCAGCACATCTCGCAAGCCATTGCGCCTATTCAGGACTACACGGTCGGCATGACCCTTGAAGATTTCATCGCCGATCCGAAGACTTGTGACGCAGTCATTCGCAACTTGGAAATCATGGGTGAAGCGTGCAACAACGTGACCAAACATCACCCAGCCTTTGCGGCACAACACACCGAAATACCCTGGGGTTTTGCCTATGAAATGCGCAATGCTTTGGCGCATGGGTATTTCACGGTGGACTTGACCATCGTTTGGCAAACTGTGCAAAACGATTTGCCCCCACTCCAAGCTCAGGTCGAGTCCATCGTTCCTAAGTAAGGGCGCACACGCAGGCAACGGGGTCTGGTCTTGCCTTTCGCCTGCACAAGCAGCCAACTTACCGACAGGCCACTGCAAGAGCGGTGAAAAGAGTTTTCAGGAGACCAACGCGGCCGGTGGGGGGCAGGTCAATCCGGGCCTCAGCGATGTCTCGGTCAGAGTTGCCCTGGCGCATGCGCAACAGGGCCTGTCGGTGACAACTGGAAAACCGGAAAGATCATCCAAGACCACCCGTGCCAGCTTGCGCCATCTGCGACCACTGCCATTGACACAGGCAAGCCGGTTTGCGCGCCGCAGCCCAAACCGCCGCATCCGGGCACTTGCGTCAGAGCCTGCAGGAGTGTCGCTGGTGTCCCTCACCCCCGCCGCTTGCCCTTGCCCACCGGCGACCCGGGCTTGATCGGTGCCAGGCGGGGCGCTTGCACTTTGCCCGCTGTGCCCGCGCGCGGCGGCAAGCCGGTGTGTTGGGTCAGCAGTTGGCCTGGTTTGGGTTGGCCAGGTTTGACCACCGCTTGGGCGCGTTCGCTGGCTTTGGCCGGCGTGCTGTTTTTGCGGCGCGCGCTCTGGTAGCCGCCGTCGGTGAGCGGCTGGAAGGTGGGGATCAGGTGGTGTTTGCCGTTGCCGATCAGGTCGGCGCGGCCCATGGCTTTGAGCGCGTCGCGCAGCAGCGGCCAGTTGTTGGGGTCGTGGTAACGCAAAAAGGCTTTGTGCAGGCGGCGGCGTTTTTCGCCGCGCACGATGTCGACCTTTTCCGAGCGCTCGTCGCGGTGAATGCCTTTGAGCGGGTTGAGGTTGCTGTGGTACATGGCCGTGGCGGTGGCCATGGGGCTGGGGTAGAAGGTCTGCACCTGGTCGGCGCGGAAGCCGTTTTTCTTCAGCCACACCGCGAGGTTCATCATGTCTTCGTCGCTGGTGCCGGGGTGGGCCGCGATGAAGTAGGGAATCAGGAACTGCTTTTTGCCGGCCTCTTCGCTGTACTTCTCGAACAGTTGTTTGAACTTGTCGTAGCTGCCGATGCCGGGCTTCATCATCTTGGACAGCGGCCCGCTTTCGGTGTGCTCGGGCGCGATCTTCAGGTAGCCGCCCACATGGTGTTGCACCAGTTCTTTCACGTATTCCGGGCTCTTGACCGCGAGGTCGTAGCGCAGGCCTGAGCCGATGAGGATCTTTTTGATGCCCTTGAGCGCCCGCGCGCGGCGGTAGATGTTGATGAGCGGGCCGTGGTCGGTGGTGAGGTTGGAGCAGATGCCGGGGTAGACGCAGCTGGGCTTGCGGCAAGCGGCTTCGATCTCCGGGCTTTTGCAGCCCAGACGGTACATGTTGGCGGTGGGGCCGCCCAGGTCGCTGATGACGCCGGTGAAGCCTTCGACCTTGTCGCGGATGTCTTCCACCTCTTTGATGATGGATTCTTCAGACCGGCTTTGGATGATGCGGCCTTCGTGCTCGGTGATGGAGCAAAAGGTGCAGCCGCCAAAGCAGCCGCGCATGATGTTGACGCTGAAGCGGATCATTTCCCACGCGGGGATTTTGGTGGCGCCGTCGTGCCGGCCGTGTTCGTCTGCGTAGGCCGGGTGCGGGCTGCGGGCGTAGGGCAGGTCAAACACGTAGTCCATTTCGGCCGTGGTCAGCGGAATGGGCGGCGGGTTGATCCACACGTCGCGCGCCATACGCAGCTTGACTGCGTCGGTTTCGCCCGTGCCTACGCCATGCGCCTGCACCAGCGCGCGCGCGTTGCCGGGGTTGGCCTCCACATGCAAGATGCGGTTGGCGTGGGCGTAGAGCACCGCGTCGCTTTTGACCTGCTCGTAGCTGGGCAGGCGAATGACGGTGCGCTCGCGCGGCGGGCCTTTGCGTTTGAGGCTGGGGTTGGGGACAAAGCGCAGTGGCTGGATGGCGGGGGCACCCTCACCCCTGCCCTCTCCCGCTTGCGGGAGAGGGAGTGAAGACGCCTCGCCCGCTGGCTTTTGCGCCTGAGCGTCGTCTTTCGCACAGCTCTCGCCCTGGGCCTGGGCTTGTTCGCTGGTGGTCAAGTAGGGGTTGATGTGCGCTTCCACCGGGCCGGGGGTGTCCACCTCGGTGGAGTCGATTTCAAACCAGCCCTCGGTGGACGGGTCGCCTGCGCGGCGGATAAAGGCCGTGCCGCGCACGTCGGTGATGGTCTCCACCGGCTCGCGTTTGGCCAGGCGGTGCGCCACTTCCACCAGTGCGCGCTCGGCATTGCCGTAGAGCAGCAGGTCGCATTTGGCGTCCACCACAATGCTGCGGCGCACCTTGTCGCTCCAGTAGTCGTAATGCGCGATGCGGCGCAAGCTGCCTTCGATGCCGCCCAAGACGATGGGCACGTCTTTGAAGGCTTCGCGGCAGCGCTGGCTGTAGACAATGGCGGCGCGGTCCGGGCGTTTGCCGCCCACGTCACCGGGGGTGTAGGCGTCGTCGCTGCGGATTTTGCGGTCCGCCGTGTAGCGGTTGATCATGGAATCCATGTTCCCCGCCGTCACGCCCCAGAACAGATTGGGTTTGCCCAAGGCTTTGAAGGGCTCGGCGCTTTGCCAGTCGGGCTGGGCGATGATGCCCACGCGAAAGCCCTGCGCCTCCAGCACCCGGCCCACCACCGCCATGCCAAAGCTGGGGTGGTCCACATAGGCGTCGCCGGTCACCAAAATGATGTCGCAGCTGTCCCAGCCCAAGCGCTCCATTTCGGCGCGGCTCATGGGCAGGAAGGGCGCGGTGCCAAAGCGTTTGGCCCAGTACGGCTTGTAGCTGGTGATGGGCTTGGCGTTGCGCGCGAAAAAAGAGACGTCGATGGGCGCGTTCATGGGGGTGTGGGTGCCAAAAAAGCAACCCGCTAGTGTAAGTGGCCGGGCGTTTTGGCCCAAACACGCCACCCCGATGGTGGCAGGGGCACTCAGTCGCCCATCACCACGCCTTCGCGGCGCGGGTCGGCGCCGCCAAACCAGCCCCGGCCCTGCCGCTCAAGCTGCCGTTCTATGGCTTGCAGGCCGCTGGTCATGGCCATTTCGCGCACCTCGTGGCCCCGGGCTTTGAGAGCGTCGACCGTGGCAGCGGGAAAGCGCTGCTGCTCCAACAAGGTGGGGCCGTTGAGCGAGCCGAAGTTGGGCAGGTTGATGGCCTGCTGGGCGTTCAGCCCCCAGTGCCACTGGCCCCAGAGCGTTTTGGCGGTGTAGTGGATGATGAGCGCGCCGCCCGGGCTGCCCAAGGTGCCCAGCAACTGGCCGCTGGATTTGTCGAACACCAGCGTGGGCGACATGGACGAGCGCGGGCGTTTGCCCGGCTCCACCCGGTTGGCGATGGGCTTGCCGCTGGCGTCGGTGGGCGCAAAGCTGAAGTCGGTGAGTTCGTTGTTGAGCAAAAAGCCTTTGACCATCAAGCGCGCGCCAAAGCCGGCTTCGATGGTGGTGGTCATGGCCACCGCTTTGCCCTGCGCGTCGACGATGCTGATGTGGCTGGTGCCGTATTCGGGCTGATCGGGCATGGGCGCGTACGACACCTTCTGGCCCTGCGGCTGGCCGGGGGTGGCGGTCTTCATGGAGGTGGCACCGATCAGCGCGGCGCGTTGGCGCAAGTAATCGGGCGCCAGCAGGCTGTGCCAGCTGCCCGCTGGCGGGGCCACAAAGTCGGGGTCGGCCACGTATTGCGCGCGGTCGGCAAACGCCAGGCGAGACGCCTCGGTGTAGTCGTGCAGCCAGTCGGCGCTGGGCAGGCCATTGGCCAGCGGCGCTGTGGCGCCAGGGCGCAGCGACAACATGCCCAAGATTTGCCCAATGGCAATGGCGCCCGAGCTGGGCGGCGGAAAGCCACACAGGCGCAGGGTGCGCTGTGGCGCGGTGTGGTCGTGGCACAGCGGCTCGCGCACCACCGGCTTGTAGCCTTGCAGGTCGGCCAGGGCCAACAGGCCGGGGTTGTTGGGGTGGCCACGCACCTTGTCGACCACCGCTTGCGCCACCGGGCCGCGGTAAAAGGCGTCGGGCCCTTGTTGGGCCACGGCGCGCAGCACCTGGGCGAGTTCGGGGTTTTTCAGCACATGGCCCACCGGCCAGGGCTCGCCTTTGCCGTCGTAAAAATAGGCGGCGGCGGTCGGGTCTTGTTTGAGCGCGGTCTCGGTCTTGAGCAAGGTGTGCAGCCGTGGGCTGACCGCAAAGCCGGCCTCGGCCAGGGCGATGGCGGGCTCAAACAGCCGCGCCCAGGGTAAGCGGCCATGCTGCTGGTGGGCCAGGTGCAACATGCGCAACACGCCCGGTGTGCCCACCGAGCGGCCGCCCACCACACCGGCCATAAACGGCATGGGCTTGCCGTCTGGCTGTAAAAAGAGCTTGTCGGTGGCGGCGGCGGGCGCGGTTTCGCGGCCGTCAAAGGCTTGGGTGCGCTGGCCGTCGAAGTGCATCAAAAACGCACCCCCGCCGATGCCGCTGGACTGTGGCTCCACCAGCGTCAGCACCATTTGCACCGCAATGGCGGCGTCCACCGCCGAGCCACCGGCTTGCAAGGTGCGGTAACCCGCCTCGGTGGCCAGGGGGTTGGCGGCGGCCACCGCAAAGCGCTGGGCGCTGTGGCCCGCACCGGGCGCGCGGGTGCCAGAAGCGCCTTCGGGGTTGACCGGGGCTGCCGTTTGGCTGGGCAGCTGCTGGCAGGCGGCCAGCGCCAAGGCCGAAGCCAGCAGGCCAAAACGAATGGCGGGCGTGTGGGGGGTGCGGGTCATGGGCGGTCTCCTCCTGAAAAACGCCCATTACAAGCGCCCCACCCCGCTTGAGCAAGCGGCTGGGCGACAGCCTCGCGCGTCAGAGGATCTGCGCCGCCTCGTCAAAGGCCAAACGCGGGCCGCGCGGGTAGATGCCGGCCGGGTCGGCCACGCCCAGGTTGATCAGGAAGTTGGCGCGGTAGCGGCCGTCGGGGAAAAATTCGGCATTGATCTTGGCGGCGTCAAAGCCAGACATGGCGCCCACGTCCAGCCCCAGCGAACGCGCGGCCATGATCAGGTAGGCGCCTTGCAGCGTGCTGTTGCGAAACGCGGCGCTTTCGGCCAGGGCGGCGTTGCCCTCAAACAAAGGCTTGGCGTCGTAGGCCGGAAACTGGGTGGGCAGGTGCTCAAAAAAGCGGCTGTCTAGCGCCACGATCACGGTGGCGGCGGCGCTTTGCACCTGGGGCACGTTGCCGGGCATCAGGGCTGGCAACAGACGGGCTTTGGCGGCCTCGCTCTTGATGAACACGTAACGGCCCGGTTGCGCATTAAAAGCGGTGGGCGCCCATTTCAGCAGGTCGTACAGGGCTTTGAGGGTGTCGTCCGACACGGGCTCGGGCCGAAACGCGTGCACCGTTTGGGCGTGGCGAAACAGTTGATCGAGGGCGGCGTCGGACAAAACGGGTTTGGTGGGCATGGGGATGGACATTCAAAAAATCAAAAGCTGCCGAGGATACCGGGAGCGCCTCACCAGACGACCGCAAAGGGACTCTCTCACCACACGATCTTGACATCAGTCTTGACAGGGGAAACAGCCGATGCGGTAAAAATTCACCTTTTGCTTACAAGTAAATCTTTACAATCCGCAAACACATTTCTTCTACTTACATATCGTGAATCAAATGAAAAAACTCGGTATCACATTGGCCTGCCTTGCATTGCTGTCTGGGTGCGGCGGCGGAGATGGCGGTGAGTCGCTTCCCGTCAGCGCACAAGGTTTCTGGACAGGGTACAACGGCGCGGGCGAAGACTTTCTGATGGCGGTGCTGCCATCGGGAGAGGCATGGTTTGTGGGGTTGCGCAACGATGCCCTCAACTACGTGATCCAAGGCAACGCCACACTAACCGGTCGGCAATTCAACGTCAACGATGCGAAGCGCATTGACCTCTCCCCTTGGTCGTCCTCCTCGGGCTTGCTGACAGGCACCTTGACGTCCAGCACCCGTTTGACCGTCAACCTCACCACTTTGGACTCTGACGTGTCATACGACACCCCGCTGACCTATGCAGCAGTGGCCGGCACTTACAACGCCGTCGGATTTTCGGCCCAGGGCAGGTCCAACAATGCGCTCGTGTCCATCAATCCCCAAGGCCAAGTCAGTGCCACCAATCTCGGGGGGGACTGCACCGCCTCAGGCACATTGGCTGCCACGGGCAAAAACGTGATGAACCTGACCATGACCTTCAACGGCAGTAGCTGCGCCCTGGGTAACGGTACAACCACTCAGGGTATCGTGATCTACAACGCCGAAGATCGCCTGTTTTTGGGATTCTCACTCAACGCTAGCCGCACCGATGGCTTTATGGCTGCAGGCTTTCGTCAATAAAGACTGAGCAACACCCATCACCAAAAGCCGCCGCCACAAAGCGACGGCTTTTTTGTGGCTACCGTCCTTTGAATCATTCGCACATTGCACCTGTACCGACACCAAGCAGACAGTCAAGAACTCACGCTGGATGACGCCAGCAGCACAGCCAAGGTCAGTGCGCCACCGAGCGCGAAAACACATGGATCACCAACACACCGGCCACGATCAGGCCCATGCCGATCAGCGCGGGCGCGTCCAGCGTTTGGCCAAATACCAGCCAAGCAATCACTGAGATCAACACAATGCCCACCCCCGACCAAATGGCGTAGGCCACCCCGGTGGGAATGGTGCCCAGCGTTTGCGCCAGACACCAAAACGAAATGGCGTAGCCCACCACCGTGGCCATACTAGGCCACAGCCGTGTGAAACCCTGCGAGGTTTTGAGCAAGCTGGTGGCAATAACCTCGGCCACGATGGCCGCACCAAGAAACAGGTATGCAGACTTCATGCGGGGAATGTAGCGCGACACAGCGGGCCACAGAGGGCCATCCGGGAGCCGCCGACGGGTGCCGCCGGCCAAGGCCTCAGCGGCGGCCTCGTGTCACTGACTGAGGCGCGACGAATACCGGCACACCGCCGGGTCGAACCAGGTCTGGGAATACTCCACCACCACATTGGCGGGCGACCACGACACCCGCTCAATAAAGCCGGCACACGCACCCGCCTTCAGCTCACACGGCGACTGCGCCCAGTCGGGCGCAGGGGCGGCGGCCAAGCGGTCTTCCACCCGCGCCACCCACACCCCAAAACGCTCTTGGTAAAACAGGTACATCGAGTCGCCCAGGTCCTCGGCGCTGAGCTGCGGGCATTGGGCGGCGTCGAACCAAATTTCTTCCAAGGCCACCGGCTGTTGGCTCAAAAAACGCAGGCGGCGCACGCGCCAGGCCTCGGCGCCCTCATCGCCCAACGCTGGCACATGTGCGGGCCGGGGGTGACGGCTCACGTCCAAGATGTGGGCGGTGGGCAGGCCAGGGCCAGTGGTCAGTTCCAGCCGAAACAACTCATAAATGCGCTGGGTGCCGGCCACTTGCTTCACATAAGTGCCCGAGCCCTGAATGCGCTCCAGCACACCTTGTTCGGACAAGAGCGCCAGCGACTTGCGCAGCGTGCCCACCGCCACATCCAGCGTCTGGGCGAGTTCGGCCTCGGTGGGCAAGCGCTCGCCTTGGCGCCAGTAGCCGGCCTTGATCTGGCGGGCCAGCAGTTCGGCGATTTGCAGGTACACCGGCAGGGGTTTGGCGGGCGTGGAGCTGGGCATGCGGGGGAGTATCGCAAAAGCCACACCGCTACGGGGAAACCCTCGCATTGACCTGCATCAATTCATATACCATTCATTCATGTTTAACGCGAGGTGATTCATGAGCATCGTTCCCGTCAAAGGCGCCGACGTCCAAGGCGCTGAAGTGGCCTGGTTTGCCCCCCTGTGCTCCGACGATTTCCGCCACCTGGGTGTGCCCGAGGGCGATTTGCGCAGCAGCTGGGCCAACACCAGCCGCATCGCCAAGCGGGCCGACGAACTGGGGTTTCGCAACATCCTGTGCCCCTCGTCCTACCAAGTGGGGCAAGACACCCTGACCTTTGTGGCCGGCATGGCGCCACAGATCAAGCGCATGAACATGCTCGCCGCCATCCGTTGTGGCGAGGTGCAGCCCGCCATGTTGGCGCGCACCGTGGCCACGCTGGACCACATGTTGGAGGGTCGCCTGACGCTCAACGTGATTTCGTCCGACTTTCCCGGTGAGGTGGCCGACAGCGCCTACCGCTACCGCCGCAGCTGGGAGGTGGTGGAGATCCTCAAGCAGGCCTGGACCCAAGAGCACATCAATTACGAGGGCCAGATCTACAACATCAAGGGCCTGCCCACCGACCCGGTGCGCCCCTACCAAACCGGCGGCCCGCTGCTCTACTTCGGCGGCTACAGCCCCGACGCGCTGGAGCTGTGTGGCGCCCATTGCGACACCTACCTGATGTGGCCCGAGCCCAAAGACGTGCTGACCCAGCGCATGCGCGATGTGCACGCCCGCGCCGAAAAATACGGCCGTTTGCTCGACTATGGCCTGCGGGTGCACATGATCGTGCGCGACACCGAGGCCGAAGCGCGCGAATACGCCCGTGAGCTGGTATCCATGCTGGACGACGACAAGGGCAAAGAAATCCGCCAACGCGCGCTCGACGCCAAGAGCCTGGGCGTGTCGCTGCAAAGTGCCAACCGCGAGATCGCCGACGACGAGGGCTATATCGAGCCACACCTGTGGACCGGTGTGGGCCGGGCGCGCAGCGGCTGCGGCGCCGCGCTGGTGGGCAGTGTCGACCAGGTGCTGAGCGAAATCCACGATTACATGAAAATGGGCATCCGCGCCTTCATCTTCTCGGGCTATCCACACTTGAACGAGTGCGAGATGTTTGGCACCAAGGTGCTGCCGCACCTGCAAACCGTGTCGCTGGCCCACGCCTACGGCCGTGTGCCCGCGTCGACCCCCGCCACGCCTTTGGGCGCTGGCGTGCGCCGCTGACCCTTTTACCGAAACCCTCACCCCACATGAACCGCATCACCCTGCCCAACGGTCGCCAACTCAGCCAAATGGCCTATGGCGTCTGGCGCCTGTCCGAAGCCAGCGACACCAGCGTCAACGCCAACCTGGCGCGGATCGACGCTTGCCTGGCCCAAGGCATCACCACCTTTGACCACGCCGACATTTATGGCGACTACCGCTGCGAAGCGCTGTTCGGCGAGGCCATCAAGGCCCGCCCGGCGCTGCGCGACCAGATCGAGATCGTCACCAAGACCGACATCATGCTGCTGTCGCAGCAGTGGCCCAGCACCCGTGTCAAACACTACGACACCTCACCCGCACACGTGACGGCCAGCGTGGAGCGTTCGCTGCAGCGCATTGGGGTGGACGTGATCGACCTGCTGCTGATCCACCGCCCCGACCCGCTGTGGGACGCCACCGCGCTCGGCGCTTGCCTGGACGGCCTGATCGACAGCGGCAAGGTGCGCGGCGTGGGCGTGTCCAACTTCATGCCTTGGGACGTGGACCTGCTGCAATCGCGCATGAAGCACCGGCTGCAGACCAACCAAATCGAGCTGAGCCTGCTGCACACCGCGCCGTTTATCAACGGCCAAATCGCCCACGCGCAGCAGCACCACATGCCGGTGATGGCGTGGTCGCCGCTCGGTGGCGGGCGCCTACACAGCCAAGCCGCCCAGGCCGGCACCGCTGCCGCTCGGCTGGCGCCCAAGCTGGCCGCTTTGGCGCAGGCCAGCGGCACCGACACCACCGCCGTGGCCATGGCCTGGCTGATGCACCACCCGGTGGGTGTGTTGCCTGTCATGGGCAGCAACCAGCTCGAGCGCATTGGCGCTTTTGACCAAGCGCTGAAAGTGCCGATGGACCGCCAGACGTGGTTTGAGTTGTACGAACTGGCCAACGGCCACGAAGTGCCTTAAACGCCCAGCGCCACACCAGCACGCCCCACCGAAAGCCTCCCATGCGCCACCTGCCCGATACCATGCCCGCCACAGCCCCCGTGCCCGGTGCCAACCAGGACCCAGCGGACTACCGCAAAGCCTTGTCGTGTTTTGCCACCGGCGTCACGGTGGTCACCACCCGCTGGCAAGACAGCGACTGGGGCATGACCTGCAACTCGTTTTCGTCGGTCTCGCTGGAGCCACGCCTGGTGCTCTGGAGCATCCGCAAAGCGGCCAGCAGCCTAGAGGCCTTCATCCAGTCGGGCGGCTTCACGGTGAGCGTGTTGTCCCAACCCCAGCAGGCGCTGGCGCGTCAGTTCGCCACCGGCGACATGGCCACGCGCTTTGCCAATGTGCCGGTGCAGCGCCAGGCCAGCGACCGCCTGCGCCTGAGCGAATCGCTGGCGTGGTTCGATTGTTCGCTGCACCAGTTGGTGGACGCGGGCGACCACCACATCGTGATTGGCCAAGTGCAAGACTTTGGCTGGCGCGACGCCGCTGCGCTGGGCTTTTGGCGCAGCCAGTTCGGTCAATTCCAGGCCAACCCAACATGATGCCGCTGTGGCTGTTGTTCCTGCTGGTGGGCGCAGCGGGAGGCTTCACTGCGGGCCTGTTTGGCGTGGGCGGTGGACTGGTGATCGTGCCCACGCTGTATTTCCTCTGGAAAGGCGACCCGGTGCTGGGCCCGCATGTGATGCACTTTGCGGTGGCCACCTCGCTGGCCTGCATCGTCATCACCTCGGTCACCAGCTCATGGGCGCACTGGCGCGCCCGGCGCCTGCAGTTTGAACGCCTGCCCTGGCTGGCCGGTGCGGTGAGCCTGGGCGCGGTGTCCGCCGTGCTGCTGGCCAACTGGCTGCCCACCACCTGGCTCAAAGTGGGCTTTGGCCTGTTCGCGCTGACCACCTGCCTGACCCTGCTGCGCAAAAAAGCCAATGAGGTGAGCAAACCCGCACCGGCCAAGCGCGAGCTGCTGGGCGCAGGCACCTTCATCGGCCATGTGTCCACCCTGCTGGGTGTGAGCGGCGGCGCCATGACGGTGCCCTATTTGGTGCTGCGCGGCATCGACATGCGCCAGGCGGTGGTGGTCAGCTCGGCGGTGGCCATTCCCATTTCTTTTATTGGCGCCATTGGCCTGGCCATCACCGGCCCGACCACCGCCAATACTTGGGGTTATGTGCACCTGCCAGCGTTTCTGGGCATCAGCGCGGTGAGCATGTTGTTTGCCAACTGGGGCGCCAGCCTGTCGCAGCGCATGGACAAGCGCAAGCTGCAACTCGCTTTTGCCGGCTTTCTGGCGCTGGTGGCACTGCACATGCTGGGTTTTTGAGCCTGCTACTGGCTCGGTCAGCAGCGCACGTCCAAAGTCTCACACAGCCCCACAAAAGAGCTTTCCCACACCCGGTGGCGGCGGTCCAGCACCGCGGCCTCTGCTGGCGGGGCCTCGGGCAAAGGCGGATACAGCTCATTGGGAAAGATGCGGTACTGCGCCATCAGCGCACGGGCCTGGCGCATGGCCACGGCCGCTTCGTGCGCATTGCTCGACCGCGCCAGCGCCATGCACTTGCGGATGCGTTCGACAACTTTGCTGCGGTCCATGGCTTGTACTTTGGTTTTTAAGCCTGACTGTAATTTACACCAAATTTCTATTTTTGTTAACTATTTAACTAAATTAACCAAGCCACAGCAACACACGCACGAGCCCGCTGCGATGGCCGCTGGCGCCGCTGGTGGACACCACAAACAAAAAGGCCATCACCTTGCGGTGATGGCCTCGGCAAGCACCCGGGGCTGCAGCCTCAAATCACGGTATGGGCCTCAGGCAGCACCTCCAGCGCGCGGCTCTCAAGCCACACGTCCACCACCTCGGCCTCGCCGCCGTCGTGGCGAACAAACTTGGAAATCAGCCCGTAGTGGTTGCCGTTCTCCATGCGCTCGCTGCTCACCGGCTTCAAGTGGATGGCTTGGACGCCCAGCTCCGTCAGCCCCTTGAGCTCGCCGGCAGTGCTCACACCATCGCGGTTGGCATCCACCCACACCTGTATCTGCTCGAACAAATTGTCCTGCGCATCAAAGATGCCGTCGCTGTTGCTGTCGAGGTCGCGCAGTGCATCAAAACCATCCTTGGCCAGCGTGCCGTCGCGCATCGGCGTGTAGTCACCAAACAGCTCTGAGCCATCGTTGATCATGCCGTCGCCGTTGCGGTCGAACACCAGCAGGCCGTCTTTGCCGTCGGTCCACGCCACTTGCACCTGAGTGCCATTGGCGAAGGCGTCAAAAGCCACGCCGTCGTCCACGGTCGAGGTCTGCACCCCATTGCCGTCCAAGTCCAGAATCAAGGGATCGTAGTAGGTTGGCGGGGGTGGCGGTGGAGGCGGCTCCACCGCTTGCAAGGACATGGTGCCGGTCAAGTCCTTGGACAACAGCACGTCGTTGCCGCTCACCTCTTGGCCAACCAGCTTGTACTGGATGGACGAGCCAGGCCGTCCGCCAATCGGGTACTCTTTGACCACCAACACCTCACCGGGGTTGATGAGAATCTTGCCCGCCGCAGTGGGCTGCACCACGGTGTAGTTGCCGCCAATGCCCACCGCAAAAGTGGTGTTGCGGTTGGCCGGGGTGATTTCGATCACCGAGCGCTCAGAGCCATCGGTGTCGCCAATGTTTCCCCTGACCGTGAAGTAGTACATCCCCCAAGTGCCCGAGTCAATTTGTGGGACACGCACACGCAGAACCGCGCCCGTGAGGTTTTGGGTGTTGTCGATCACCGGGTTGATGGACATCTGCAGCTTGATGTCGGCCAGGGCTTCACCGCCCACACCGTCGCCCACCGCACGCAGATCGACCTCGGCATACACGTTCTTCTGGTTGCCCACACCCGCCACCTTGTACGCCGCCGAGCCCGACTCGTTGGTCTCGGGCACAAAGCGCACCCGGCCACCACTCACGTCTTGCGGCGCAATTTGCTGGCCCAGCGTGACCGCCGCCCACTGCCCGTTGGCGCCCTGCACTTGCAGCACCCCGTCGGCCGGCAGCTTGTTGACCGTGAAGTGGTTGATGTTGCCAATCGCCAGCTGGCCCGTGATGTTGCTCAGGTCGCCCGCTCCAAACACGTAGTTGGTGTCTTCGGTGCCTGTGGCCTTCCAGTCGATCGGGGTGGCTTGGGTGCGCAGGCTCTCACCGGTGCTCAGGTCTTTGGAGAGCAGCACCACGCCGTCGCTGCTGACCTCTTGGC
>CAZYUD010000037.1:0-19291 GCA_964650505.1 uncultured Hydrogenophaga sp. | reverse complement strand
CGTCGCAATCGCTGCCCAGATGCATCTGTGTGGCCCGCGTCTTCGAAATCAGCGGCCGCAGCACGTTCGATGAGCACTTTTTCAACGGCCTGCTAAACAGGTAATACCGGATAATCGTACCCATGTCGCAAACCGCTTTTACCCCCACCGAATTTGCTCCTGGCCTTGTGGTGCAAGGCTTCACCCCGCCGCTGCGTTTGCGCGACTTCAAGCTCATCGCGTTTGACATGGATTCCACACTGATCAACATCGAGTGTGTGGACGAAATCGCCGACGCCGCCGGGCGCAAGGCCGAGGTGGCCGCCATCACCGAGGCCGCGATGCGCGGCGAAATCACCGATTACAAAGACAGCCTGCGCCGCCGTGTGGCCTTGCTGCAGGGCGTGACCGTGGCGCACATGCAAAGCGTGATCGACGAGCGGCTGCGGCTCAACCCGGGTGCGGCCGATCTGGTGGCCGCGTGCAAGGCGGCGGGCTTGAAAGTGCTGTTGGTGTCGGGCGGCTTCACCTTCTTCACCGACCATGTGCGCGACCGCCTGGGCATCGACTGGACACGGTCCAACGTGCTGGAGGTGGCCGACGGTGTGCTGACCGGCCGCATGGTGGACCAGCCTTGGGGCGACATTTGCGACGGCGAAGAAAAGCGCAAGACGCTGCTGGCCACCTGCGCCACCATGGGCATTGCGCCGAGCCAGGCGATTGCGATGGGCGACGGCGCCAACGACCTGCCGATGATGGGCGTGGCCGGCCTGTCGGTGGCGTATCACGCCAAGCCGGCGCTGCGAGAAAAAGCCATGGTGGCGATCAACAGCGGCGGGCTGGACCGGCTGCTTGAGGTGCTGACGCCCGCATGAACACCACGCCCCCCACCTGGCGCCAGCGCTGGCGTGGCCACGCGGGCACGCTGGCTTTGGTGTTGCTGGTGTTTGTGGGGGTGCAAGCGTGGCAAACCCGCGCGGTGCCAGCGGTTTTGGACCCCACCCTGCTCGACCTGCCCCTGACCACACTCCGCCCCGGCGCGGCCGAGCAGACCAGCACGCTGCGCGCCGAGCTGGCCGCGCTGCAGCAGCGCCACCCAGGGCGCCATGTGGCGGTGTATGTGTGGGCCGAGTGGTGTCCGATCTGCACCACGATTCAAGGCACGGTCACCGGTGTGGCGGCCGACCATCCGATGATCACGGTGGCCATGCAGTCGGGCGCACCGGCGGCGGTGGCGCGCTACCAAAACAGCCGTAGCCTGGCGTGGCACACGCTGGTGGACCCGCGTGGCCAACTGGCGCAAGGCCTGGGTTTTGGGGCGGTGCCGGGCTTTGCGGTGATCACGCCCGACGGGCAATTGCGATTCCCCACCGTGGGGCTGACCAGCGCTTGGGGCATGCGGCTGCGCTTGTGGCTGGCGTGAGAGCAGCCGACAGACGGTAAGCCCACGTCAGCGGGCCACAAGGCGAGCAGGATAGCCTCGAGGGCTACTCGTTGTTTTGCGCCATGCTCGAACGCCTCATCTACCAATCCGTTGCCACCCAAGAGTTTGGCTCGCTGCACCTGTTTAACTTGCTGACCGAATCGCGTTTGCGCAACCAGCGCATGTTGATCACCGGTCATTTGCTGTATTTCGAAGGCCGTTTCACACAATGTGTCGAAGGGCCAGCGAGCAGCGTGGACGTGTTGTGGGCCAGCCTGTTGCGCGATGAGCGCCACCGCGAGGTGAGCTTGCTGGCGCGTTACGAAATCCATGAGCGGCGCTTTCCAGAATGGACGATGGCCTTCTCCAGTTACGCGTCCTTGTACGTGCACGGCATGACCGGCTTTTTCCCGGTGGAAGAAGGCGGCAATTCGCCACTGGTGGCCATGTGCCACAACGCCAGCGCACCGCCAACCGACCGGCAAGACTCGCAGTTTTAAGCGCCCGATCGCTTGGGCGCGTGTCCCATGGCCTGCAGCGCGGCCATGACGCGCTCCACATGGTCGCCCTGAATTTCGATGCGCCCGTCTTTGGCGGTGCCGCCACTGCCACAAGCGGCTTTGAGCCGTTTGGCACAGGCGTCGAGTTCGACGGCGGTCATGGGCAGGCCCACCACCAAGGTCACGGTTTTGCCACCGCGCCCCGCGCTGCTGCGCGACACCCGCACCTTGCCGTCGCCCAGCACCTGGGTGGCCGCGTGGGCGGCGCAGCGGCAGTCGGCCTGCGCCTGGCGGCACTGGGGGCAGGTGCGCCCGCCGTCGGTGGAATAGACCAGCCGGGTGCTCATGCGTCCGCCTCGGGGTGGATCTCGTAGCCGCCCTCTTCCAAGTGGCGGTAGGGGCCAAACACCGCCACCCGGGCGGCGGCCTCGGCGGCTTGCCACTGGCTGAGCAACAAAAACTCTTCTTCGGTCAGCGCGTGGGGGTCGGGCTCGTCGCCGTAGCGCTCGGTCAACGCACGGGCGGCGGCGTAAACCGGCCACACCAGGGCCGCATCGCCCAGGCTGTCGATCAGCGCTTGGGCAAACACCCGTTCGGCCCGCGCCTGCGCGCCGGGGTAAGCGCCATCGGGCGCATAAAGCCGAACCGAAAATCCCATGCTTGCCATACACCGTCCGTGCGCTGCGGGCGCACAATCGGCGGCGCCCAGTTGAACCGATAGCCCCGCATTATCCCGCCCATGACACCCCCCAACGCTCCCCACACGCCCAGCAAAGACGAGATCGACACCCTGCCCCCGTTTGAGGCGCTGGGGCTCGACCGCATCACCGTGGTGCACACGGCCGAAGGCGTGCACACGGCGGCGGCGCGGCTGCGCGCCGAGCGGGTGTGGGGCTTTGACACCGAGTCCAAACCCACGTTTCAGCGCGACGAGGTGTCGGACGGCCCGCATGTGGTGCAGCTGGCCTGTGCCGACCACGCCTGGGTGTTTCAGTTGGGCGACCGGGCGTGTCTGCACGCGGTGGCCGAGCTGCTGGAGAGCCCGGGCCATGTGCTGGCCGGCTTTGGCCTGGGCGACGACCGCAAACGCCTGCAGCGCAAATTGGGCGTATCGCCCGAGGGTGTGCTGGAGCTCAACACCCTGTTTCGCCAGCGCGGCCACCGCAAAGAAGTGGGGGTGAAAGCCGCCATTGCCATTCTGTTTGGCCAGCGTTTTGCCAAGAGCAAAAAAGCCGCCACCTCCAACTGGGCCAACGACAGGCTGAGCCCGGCCCAGGTGGTGTACGCCGCCAACGACGCTTGGGGCGCGTACCGGGTGGCTCAGGCGCTGGGGGTGTGAGCACTGGCGCGCGAGGCGTCGAGCCAAGCGCGCACCTGGGCATTAAATTCATCGGGGCGTTCGCGCATCACCCAGTGGCCGGTGTCCATGCCCAGCGCGCGGCAACCGGGGGTGGCGTTGAGCGCGTCCACCCAGCGCTGGGAATGGAACATAAACGGTTTGCGCCGGCCGTAAATGAACAGCGTGGGCAAGACGGGGCCCAGCACCTTGTCCACCCGCGCCACACCGCGCAAGCCACCCAAGCTGCCCAGCCATTGCATGGCGTAGGGGTAGTTCATGGCCCAGTGCACCGTGCTGGCGTCACCGCGCCAGCCCACCCAGCGCGCCATGCGGCGGGTCAAGGCGCTGGCGGCGGATGGCCACCAGGGGCCTAACTTCCAGGCCAGCGCCAGCCACAGTTGATAGCCCATGATCTGCAGGCCTTGCCGGGGCGTCACCGAGCGGCGGTAGGCGCCGCTGTTGGTGTCGCCCACATCCACTCCCACCACCCGCGCCACCCGGTGCGGATAGCGCGCGGCAAATTCGTAGCCAAAAAAGCAACCCCAGTCGTGCAGCAGCAGCGTCACCGGCCGCTCGGGGCTGGCCGCGTCCACTTGTGCCAGCAGCCAGTCGCACATGCCGTCCACCGACAAGGCCGGTGTGCTGTCGCCCAGGCGGTAAGCGGGCAGATGCAGCGGCACACAGCGGTGATCGCGCTGCAAAGCCTGCACCGTGTCGGCCCACAGGGCACCCGTGTCGGGCCAGCCGTGCAACAAAACCAACACGGGCCGGGCATCGGTCGGGGTGTGGGGATATGTCTCCAAAAGGCCCATCCTTGGTGCTCCCAGTGATCAGATGTGACAAAGCAGATAGGGCAAGAAGCTTGCCAGAGCTTGACAAAGCGGGGGGCAATTTCTAGGGGAAGCCCCTCAAAAACGCCTTCCAGCGAACTGTTATATTGCATTGCAACAATCTGATTGCTGAGGTGCCTGTGCTTTATCACATTTATGAAACCCAACGCTCCATCATGGAGCCGTTTGCCGACTTGGCCAAAGTGGCGTCCAAGCTCTACAGCAATCCGCTGTCGGCATTTGGCCAAATGCCTTGGGCGCAGCGTGTGTCGGCGGGCTACGACTTGGTCCACCGCCTGAGCAAAGACTACGAAAAACCCGTCTTTGGCATCCGCACCGTGCAGATTGAAGACAGCGAAGTGGCGATCCACGAAAGGGTGGAAATCGACAAGCCGTTCTGCGAACTGCGCCGCTTCAAGCGCTTTTCTGACGAACCCCGCACCTTGGAGCTGCTCAAAGACCAGCCGGTGGTGCTGATTGTGGCCCCCTTGTCGGGCCACTACGCCACCCTGCTGCGCGACACCGTGCGCACCATGCTCAAGGACCACAAGGTCTACATCACCGACTGGAAAAACGCGCGCTTGGTGCCGCTTGAAGACGGTGAATTCCATCTCGACGACTATGTGAACTATGTGCAGGAATTCATCCGCTACCTGCAAAAGCAGTACGGCAACTGCCATGTGATGAGTGTGTGCCAGCCCACGGTGCCGGTGCTCGCCGCTGTGTCGCTGATGGCCAGCCGGGGCGAAACCACGCCCTTGTCCATGACCATGATGGGTGGTCCGATCGACGCCACCAAGTCGCCCACAGCGGTGAACAACCTGGCCATGCAGCGCAGCCACGAGTGGTTTGAGAACAATGTGATCTACCGGGTGCCGTCGACCTTCCCCGGCGCAGGTCGGCGGGTGTATCCAGGCTTTATGCAACACACCGGTTTTGTGGCGATGAACCCAGACCGCCACGCAACAAGCCACTACGACTACTTCCAAGATCTGGTCAAAGGCGACAACGACAGCGCCGAGGCGCACCGCCAGTTCTACGACGAGTACAACGCGGTGCTCGACATGGACGCCGACTACTACCTGGAAACCATCGAGACGGTGTTCCAAGAATTTAAGCTGGTGCGCGGCACCTGGGACGTGCGCAACACCCAAGGCGACATCGAGCGGGTGCGCCCCCAAGACATCCGCACCACCGGCTTGCTCACCGTCGAGGGTGAACTTGACGACATTTCGGGCTCGGGCCAAACCGCAGCAGCCCATGAGCTGTGTGTGCAGATCCCCAAAGACAACCGCACACACTTCGAGGTCGAAGGCGCGGGCCACTATGGCATCTTCAGCGGCCGGCGCTGGCGTGAGAAGGTTTATCCGGTGGTCAAGCAGTTCATTCTGGAGCACCAACGCGGCCAAACCACCCGCAAAACCCGTGCTGCGGTAGAGGCCACCTACACCCACCCTCACCCCACACCTGCAGGCCTCAAGCCAGGCCGGCGCAGTGCCGAAGAACCGGCCGCCCACGAAACCCACCCGGTCGATTTGGAAGCGAGCGTGCAAACCAACAAAGCGGTCAAAGCTGCCAAAACGGTGAAAAAAACCCGAGTGGCAGCGCCCACCGATGCCGCCGAAACACGCACACCGAACAAGGCGTCTGCCAAGGCTGCGACCACCAAACCCACTGCCCGCAAGCGCCGCTGAGCGGTGTGGCTGGGCTTGGTGCCCGGTGGGGCGCGGGCCGAGGCCCGCACCCGATAACAACAAAACGAAATAAAAGCTGGGTTTTTTATAAATCTATGCAATAATTAAGGCGCTGAGTTGCCAAGCGGGCGACCAGCGCTTTTTCTTTTCACCCGCTTGCATGGCGCCGACCTTGGCCCCATGTCTCACTTGTCAGAACACCATCAATCATTCCCCCGGGCGTTATGTCGTTTCGCCCACGACCAGCCAAGCGGACAACGGATCGTTCCGTGCCAGCGTGGCCATCTCCAGCGGCAGCGGTTCGGCCTCTCACCACCGCGTCTACCGCTTCTCTACCCCCTTTTCCAATCCGCGAGCGGCACAGCTGTTTGCGGTCACCCTCGGCTCGCTGCACCAAGGTGGGCCTCATTTCCTGAAGGATTTCTCATGAGCAACAACAAACTCTACGTCGGCAACCTGCCCTACAGCATCGACGACGACAGCCTGCGCCACAACTTCTCCGAGTTCGGCGGTGTGCAGTCGGCCAAGGTCATGATGGACCGCGACACCGGCCGCTCCAAAGGCTTTGGCTTTGTCGAAATGGCCAACGAGCAAGAAGCCGAAGCCGCAATCGCCGGCCTCAACGGCATGAGCGTGGGTGGCCGTTCGATTGTGGTGAACGTGTCGCGCCCGAAAGAAAGCACCGGCGGTGCCGGCGGCTACGGCAACCGCAGCCGTTACTGATCGATAGGCGTCACGGCCAACAAAAAGCCGACCCTCGGGTCGGCTTTTTCTCGTCTGCTCGCCAAGATCAGTGGCTGCCCCAGTCCACCCAGCCCAGCTGGGCCGTCAACACAATCAGCACCCCAAACACAATGCGGTACCAGGCGAACACATTGAAGCTGTGGGTGGCCACAAAGCGCAGCAGCCAGCGGATACACAGCCAGGCGCTCACAAAAGCGAACAGCAGGCCCACCCCAAACATCGGCGCGTCGGCCCAGCTCAGCAGTTCGCGGTCTTTGTACAGGCTGTAGACACCCGCGCCGATCAGCGTTGGAATCGCCAAGTAAAACGAAAAATGGGTGGCCGTTTGGCGCGACAGGCCCATCAACATGCCGCCGATGATGGTCGCGCCGCTGCGGCTGGTGCCAGGAATCATGGCCAGGCACTGCACCAGGCCCACCTTGAGCGCGTCTTTCCAGGTCATGTCGTCCACGTCCTGCACCTGCTGCTCGGGCGGTCGCTGCGCCTGGCGGCGCTCGGCCCACAAAATGATGAAGCCGCCCACAATCAGGGCAACCGCCACCACCGTGGGCGTGAACAGATGCGCCTTGATGGCCTTGCCCAACAACAGGCCCAACACCACCGCCGGCACAAACGCAATCAGCACATTGAGCGCAAAACGCTGCGCTTGCCGTTCGCTCGGCAGCGCCACCACGGTGTCGCGGATCTTTTGCCAATACACCAAGATCACCGCAAAGATGGCGCCGGTCTGGATGGCGATGTCAAACACCTTGGCCTTGGCGTCGTCAAAACCGAGCAGTGCGCCCGCCAGAATCAGGTGCCCGGTGCTAGAAATCGGCAAAAACTCGGTCAGGCCCTCGACCACGCCCATGACGGCGGCCTTGATCAGCAAAACAATATCCATGTGTCGGCGCGCAACAGCGTGTGTGAACCTCAAAGCCGGCGATCATCGCACAGCGGTGCTGCGCTGGCATCGCGTTCACTCGTAGCGCAGCGCCTGAATCGGCAACAAGCCCGCCGCGCGCTGCGCTGGGTACCACCCAAAAAACACCCCCACCGCGCCTGCAAAACCCACCGCCAGCGTGACCGCGTCCCAGGTCATGGCCACTTGCCAACCGGCCAGCTCACCAATGAGCCAGGTGGCGCCCGCCCCCAGGCCCACGCCCACCGCGCCGCCGAGCAGGCTCAGGGTCATGGCCTCGATCAGGAACTGCGCGCGGATGTCTCGGCCGCGCGCGCCCACCGCCATGCGCAGGCCAATCTCACGCGTACGCTCGGTCACGCTCACCAGCATGATGTTCATGATGCCAATGCCACCAATGAGCAGGCTGATGCCGGCCACCGCCGCCAGCAAAAGGGTCATGGCGCGGCTGCTCTCTTCTTGCGCTTGCAGCATTTCGGTGAGGTTGCGGATCTGAAATGGCGCGTCGCCGTCGGGTGCCACCCGAAAACGCTGGCGCAACAGGTCATTGATGCGCTCTTCGACCACCTTCATGTCCTGGCCGTCGCGCACCTTGACCGAAATCGCGCCAATGCGTTTGAGCTTGCTGGCGCCGTCGCCGCCCCAGATGCGGTTGCGCAAGGTGCTGATGGGGATCATCAGCACATCGTCCTGGTCTTGGCCCAGGCTGTTTTGGCCTTTGGGCGTGAGCACGCCGATGACGGTCATCGGCACGCCGCGCACGCGGATGGTCTGGTCGACAGGATCTTCGTCGCCAAACAGCTCGCGCGCAGCGGTGGCGCCGATCCAGGCCACCTTGGCCGAGCCGGCGATGTCGGCTTCGTCGAACAGGCGCCCGGCGGCCAGACCCCAGTCGCGCGCCTCCAAGTAGTCGTTGGTGACCCCCAAAATGCTGGTGCCCCAGTTGGTGTTGCCATAGACCAGCTGGCCAGAAGAGCGCGAGGTGGGCGCGGCCACCTGCACCTCAGGGATCTCGAAGGCGATGGCTTGCGCGTCTTCTTCGGTCAGGCGCTGGCGGGTTTGGGCACCCAGGCGCACGCCAGCTTGTGACACGCCGCCCGGCACCACCAGCATGATGTTGCTGCCCAGGCCGCGCATTTGCTCTTGCACCCGTTCGGTGGCGCCACGGCCCACCGCCATCATGGTGATGACCGCCGCCACGCCAATGACAATGCCCAGCATGGTCAGGGCGCTGCGCAGCGCGTTGGCCAGCAAGGCGCGCCAAGCCGAGCGCAGGGCCACCCCGAGCGCGGTCATGGGGTGGCCTCCAGTGAGCGGCGCGGTGTTTGCGCCCGGTCTTCCACCACCCGGCCGTCGCGGAACACCAGCACCCGCTGCGCCCAGGCGGCGATGTCGGTTTCGTGGGTCACCAACACCACCGTCATGCCCTGGCGGTGCAGCTCGGCCAGCAGCGCCATCACGTCGTCGCTGGTTTTGCTGTCGAGCGCGCCGGTGGGCTCGTCGGCCAAGATCAGCGAGGGCTGGTTCACCAAGGCCCGCGCAATCGCCACCCGCTGCTGCTGCCCGCCCGAGAGCTGGTTGGGCGTGTGGTCGGCGCGCGCGCCCAAGCCCACCCGCTGCAGCGCGGTCAGCGCCCGCGCGCGCCGCTCGGCCGCCTTGACGCCGGCGTAGACCATGGGCAATTCCACGTTTTCCAGCGCACTGGTGCGCGGCAGCAGGTTGAACTGCTGGAACACAAAACCAATTTGGCGGTTGCGCAACCGCGCCAAGGCGTCGGCGCGCATCTGGTGCACCGGCTCACCGGCCAAGCGGTATTCGCCCGAGGTCGGTGTGTCCAGGCAGCCCACAATGTTCATCAGCGTGCTTTTGCCCGAGCCAGAGGCGCCCATGATGGCCACAAAGTCGCCCGCTTGAATTTGCAGCGACACCCCATCCAAGGCCTGCACCGCCTGGTCGCCCAGGCTGTAGGTTTTCACCAAATCGCGAACTTCGATCAGCGCCATACCGCCTCCGCTCAGAACGGGGGCCGCGGGCCGGCCGGGCGCTGACCGCCTGCGGCCTGACCGTTGCCGCTGGGCGCGCCAGTGATGACGGTGGCGCCTTCGCGCAACGCGTCTGCGGCGGGGCCGTCGGGCAGCTTCAGCTCGGTGTGGCTGCCGTCGGACAGGCCGGCCCGCACATAAAACGCCTGCGGCTTGCCATCGGCGCCCAGCACATGCAGGCGGGCGCGGGAGCGCTCGCCCTGTGGCTCCACATCGGGCAGGCGCACCCGCAGCGCGGCGTTGGGCACCTTGAGCACATCGTCGCGGCTGTCGGTCACGATGCGCACATTGGCCGTCATGCCGGGCAGCAGGCGGCCCTCGGGGTTTTGGAAGCGCACCACCGCCACATAGGTCACCACGTTGGACACGTTTTGTGCCGATTTGCGCACCTGAAACAGCTCACCCTCAAAGCTCTGGGTCGGAAAGGCGTCCACCGTGAAGCTGACCTTTTGCCCGGGCTTGACGCGGCCCACATCGGCCTCGTCAATCGCCGCCTCCACCTGCATGTCGGAGAGGTTTTGCGCGATCACAAACATCTCGGGCGCCTGCAGGCTGGCCGCCACCGTCTGGCCACGCTCCACCGCCCGCTTGATGACCATGCCGCTCACCGGCGAGACGATGCGGGTGCGGCCCAAGTCCACCCGCGCCTGCGCCAGCTGCGCTTCGCGCTGGGCCACCACCGCTTGGGCGTTGCGGATTTGCGCTTCGTTCACACCCAGCTGGGCCTCGGCAGAGCGCAGGTTTTCTTCGGCGCCGGAGAGCGCCGCGCGGGTGCGGTCGGCCTCGCTTTGGGCGATGAAGCCTTGCGCGATCAGCTGCAAATTGCGTTCGTGCACCCGGCGCGCCTCGGCCAGGTCGCTGCGCGCGCGCGAGATGCCGGCCCGCGCCGCCATATTGTTGGCCTGAGCGGTCAGCACGGTGGCGCGGGCGGCTTCCAGATCGGCTTCGGCCGAGCGCACCCGGAATTCAAAGGTGGCGGGATCGAGCTGGGCGATCACCTGACCGGCCTTGACCTCGCTGTTGAAGTCGGCAAACAGCTCTTGGATCTGACCCGAAATCTGCGAACTCACCGAGACCTGCGACACCGGGTTCACATTGCCCGACGCCGACACCGTGGCCACGATCGGCCCGCGCTCAATCGTGCCGGTGCGCCAGGCGGTGGCCTGGGCCTCAGAGCGCTGCAGCCACCACCACGCACCGCCAGCCACCAGCGCCACCAACACCACCACAGCCAACCAACGTGTTTTTGTCATGGGCAAATTGTAGAAAGCCGGCGCGGCCGGCGAATGACAGGGGCGTGAAAGCCGTGTGAGGCGCGGGACAAGCGCCAGACCGCAGCCCATAGCACACGCTCAGCCAGCGACCATGGCCACGGTCCGCAAGGCGCTGCGCACATGGGCCAGCAGCAAGCGCACGCGCTCGGGCAACTGGCGCCCCACCGTGACCGCATAAATCGGCCACACCGGTGTTTGCTCCGCCGACAGCACGCGCTGCAACCGCCCCGCGCGCACCGATGAGGAGGCCATGTGCTGGGGCAGCAAGGCCACCCCGCGTTCGGCTTCGGCCAGTTTGCGCAACAAGGACACGCTGTTGGCCGCCAAGGCACAAGGGCCAGGGGCGGCGTCCCATTGGCGGCTGCCCACCCGCCAGGCCATTGATCCGCGAGCGGTGCGCAAGTCCAGGCAAGGTGCACCTTCCAATTGCTCCGGCGCGGTCAGTGCGGGGCGGCGACGCAACCAAGCGGGCGCCGCGTACAAGCCGCTGGGAATCTCGGCCACCTTGCGCGCCACCAGCCGGTCGTCCATGGGCTTGCCAATGCGAAAAGCGAGGTCGATTGGCTCGCGCAACAGGTCCACCGCCCGCGATGACAAATCGAACTCCACCTGCAAGCCAGGATGGGCGTCCACAAAGTCGGCCACCACCGGCCCCAGCACCTCAACCCCCAAATCCACCGGCATGGCAATGCGCATCAGCGTCTGCTGGCGCTGCGTTGTCGCCAGAGCCGCCTGGGCGCGCTCGGCCGCGTCCAACACCTCCAAACAGCGCTCGTAATAGGGCTTCGCCACCGGCGCCAAGGTCACACTGCGGGTGGTGCGCAGCAGCAAGGGCACACCCAGCCGGGCCTCCATGGCGGCGATGCGCCGCGACAAGGTGGACACCGGCACCTGCAGCCGCGCCGCCGCCTGCCGAAAACTCCCGGCCTGGGCCACTGCCACAAACAGGGCCATATCGGGCAAAGCCAATATCGATTGTTCCATCTATGGAATTCTGCATTGCTTTGATGGTGTATGCCAGCCAGTCTGCGCCCATAAGCTCCGCCGGTGGTACTTTTAACCTAACAAAAAGGAAACTGCGATGACCCGATTTACCCTGTATGGCGCTGGCCTGATGATGCTGGTGGTGGGCGCGCTGCACCTGTTCAATCCGCAGATGATGATGCGCGAGCCCGGCATCGAATTGAGCACCGTCAACCACCTGCATGTGATCCGGGCCGCCTACGGCGGCGCCTACCTGGGCATCGCCGCCCTGTTTTTGGGCGGGGCACTGAAACTGCTGGACGCCCGGTTTTCCCTCAGTGCGGTGGTGCTGCTGTTTGGCGGTTTTGCCTTGGGCCGGGTGGTGAGCATCGCGGCCGACGGCCTGCCGGTGCCGCTGTACCTGGGCGTGCTCAGCGCCGAGCTGTTTTTTGTGGTCTGTGCGGTGCTGGCCTTGCGCTCGCCCCGCTGACAGGCCGCCCACCCGCCTCGCCCCACAGAAAGCACCCCAATGCTGAACCGTTCCATCCGAACCGCCCTGCTGTCGGCGCTGACCGCCCTGCTGTGGGGCTGCGCCTCAGCACCCGACGAGCCGTACTACACCCCGTCGGCCGCCCAGCCGTTTGACTTCGCCAAGTCCTCGGTGTTTGAAGACTATGTGCGGCACACCGAAGCGCAGTTGCGCAGCCACCGGGTGTTCTTTGCCCCAGACGCCGCCGGCAAAGAACAGGAGCTGCGCCAGGTGGCACCGTTTGTGCTACCCACCCCAGCGCACTGCGGGCGGCCCAGCAAAGGCGTCTTGCTGGTGCACGGTTTGCTGGATTCGGCCTTTGCCCTCAAAGACATTGGTCTGGCCTTGGCGCAAGACTGTTACCTGGTGTATGGGCTGCTGCTGCCCGGCCACGGCACCCGGCCGGCCGATCTGTTTCGGGTCCACAAAGACGACTGGCTGGCGGCGGTGCGCTTTGGCGTGCGCGCGCTGGGCACCCAGGTCGACGACGTGAGCCTGATGGGGTTTTCCTTGGGCGGGGCGCTGTCGACCCAGATCACTTGGCAAGAACCCCGCGTTCGGCGTCTCGTGCTGATGGCGCCCGCGCTGAAGCTGAGTTATCCCACCCTGTCGAGCTTGGCCAGGTGGTACCGCCACGTCTCAGACTGGGTCGATGTGGACCCACCCTACTTGCCGGTGCGCTACCAGTCCATGCCCACCCAAGCGGTGGCACAAACCTATGCATTGACGCGCGATCTGCACAAAAACCTGGAAGAGCGCCCGCTGACACAGCCGGTGTTTGTGCTGCTGAGCGCCGACGACTTTATTGTGGACGCCACCGGCATCTTGCGCCGCTTCAGCGCCCACATGCCGCACCCGCGCAGCCAGGCCTGGTCTTACGGACAGCTGCCCAACGCGCCCCAGGACCCGCGCATCCAGCAAATCCCCGTCTTCGACCCCACGGAACGCATCGTCAGCCAGTCGCATGTGTCGATGAGCTACCACCCCGACAACGCCGTGTTTGGGCGCCAAGGCGCGCACCGCGAATGCGGGCGCCACATCGGCATTATCGCCCGCAGCGATGTGGAGGCCTGCGAAGCCACCCAGAGCACCTGGAAAGGCGAGATTCGCACCCACACCGACACCCAAAAGCCGTTTGAACGCCTGAGCTACAACCCGCAGTTCGCGGCCATGGTGGCCGAGATTCGCCGCTTCTTGGCGACGGAGCGCTGAAGCGCTCCGGTAGCAAGCCCCGTGGGTCGCGTTCACAGAATGCCTGTCAACGCCTTGCCATTCACTCCACCACAGCGGCGTTTCACGCCACCACCAAGCGCTTCGTCGCCATCCGCTGGCCCGAGCAGCGGCGCCCTTGCATCATGCCCCCATGTTCACACCGGAGGCCACCATGCACACCACCACATCCACCTTGTCACCCGAGCTTGAGCGCCTGGCCAGCCGGCGCGCCAGCGCCAAACCCTGCGCACCCATCGCTGATCGGACCCGCCCATGACCACCCTCACGCCTTTGATCGCCTTCCACCTGGGCGCCGCACTGCTCGCGCTTGTTATCGGGCCAGTGGTGCTCTGGAGCCGGCGCGGCCAAGGCCGCATCGCGCCCGGGCGCCCCGGCGGGCCGCGCCCCAACCTGCACCGCGCGCTGGGCATGCTGTGGGTGCTGACGATGGTGGCGGCCGCTGTGAGCGCCATCTTCATCCGCAGCGTGAACCTGCCCAATATCGCCAGCTTCTCACCGATCCACCTGCTGATTCCGCTCACACTGGGCACGCTGGTGTACGCCTTTGTGGCGCTGCGGCGCGGGCGCATCGGCGCGCACCGCCAAGCCATGGTCACGCTCTACATCAGCGCTTGCCTGGTCGCCGGGGCGTTCACCCTGCTGCCTGGGCGCTATCTGGGCCAGTTGGTCTGGGGCCAGTGGCTGGGCTGGCTGTGAGCCCACGCGCTGCCACAATGCTGGGCATGCCCGCCACACCCATGCCCTGGATTCCGGTCGACGCCCGCCCTGGCCTCGCGCGCCGGGGCTTGATCGTGGGCGCGGTGGCGCTGGTGATCGCCGCCATGCAAACCCTGATGGGCGGCCATGGCGCTGCCGCTTCGCTGGTCTATAGCTTGGCCATCAGCGGCGCCATCTGGACCTGCACCGATGTGCTGCGGGTGGCGGCCCACCGCTGGCTGCGCACCAGCGGGCCGCATTACTGGGCCTTGACGGGCCGCATGGTGGTGTTTCTGTCGGCTGGTGTGTTGCTCGGCTATGCGGTGGGCACGCTGTTGGGCGACGCCTACGCCGGCCAGTCCACCCTGGCGCTGCTGTGGCGCTCGCCCAGCCGCTTTGCTGGCCTGCTGCTGTTTTCGCTGGTGGTGAGCCTGGGTTTTCTGAGCTACTTTTACCTGCGCGAGCGCAACGCCGAGCTGCAGCGCGAAGCCACCGAAGCCCAGCTGCAGCTGCTGCGCGCCCAGCTCGACCCGCACATGCTGTTCAACAGCCTGGCCAATCTGCGCGCGCTGATCGAGCAGCGCCCCGAGCAGGCCACCGAGATGCTGGACCGGCTGGTGGCCTATCTGCGCGCCACCTTGGGCGCCAGCCGCGCCGATGGCCTGGGCCACACCCACACCCTGGGTGACGAGATCGACCGGCTGCAAGACTACCTGGCCCTGATGGCGGTGCGCATGGGCCCGCGCCTGCAGGTGCAGATCGACGTGCCCGACGAACTCAAAAGCCAACCCGTGCTGCCGCTGCTGCTGCAGCCGCTGGTCGAAAACGCCATCCGCCACGGGCTGGAGCCCCAGATTGACGGCGGCACGATAGCGGTGCAGGCCCGGCGCGACGGCCATCAGCTGGTACTGACGGTCAGCGACACCGGCGCTGGCGGCGCGGTGTTTCGCGACGCCAATCCCCACAGCGGCCCCCACACCGGCGGCCTGGGCCTGACCCATGTGCGCCAACGCCTGCTCACACGCTACGGCGCGGCGGCGCAGATGGCGCTGCACAGCCCGCCGGGCGAAGGCAACCGCATCACCCTCCAATGGCCCCTTCAGCCGCAAAGCGCGGCTGACCTGCGCCGCCCGCGCAATCTCGCCACCCTAAGGCGCACGGCCCACGGCTGTGCAAAGCCGGCCACTCCAAACACCAACACAGGAGCTCCATGCCCTCATGGCACAGGGGCCGCCGAATCAAGCCCTCGCGATGACGTGCGACGAGCGTCGCCCAACATACCTCCCCAAGGAAAATTAGACCTTCAAGCTGAATCTGCCGCGTCAAGCCAGGGTATTTACTGACTATTTCATTGCATCAACTGGTATAGTATTCATACCAGTAGTCCAGACAACGCAAGCCGATATGACCTCCAATCCCAAGCTGTTGCACCGCACGCCCGGCGGAGAACTAGGCATTCACAAACGCACCGTGCGCGATCAGTTGGCGGACAAGCTCAGCTACATGATTCAAAGCGGCTTGCTGCAGACCAACGACTACCTGCCATCGGAGCGGGAGTTGAGCGAAACCCTGAAGGTGTCGCGCGAATCGGTGCGCGGTGCCATTGCCATGTTGGCCGATCGGGGCATGGTGGAGGTGTGGCAAGGTGCGCGCACGCGAATTGTTGGGACAGCTGGCTTGACCATGGTGGAAACGGTGCGCTCGATGTCGGCCCTCAAGACACAGCACCCCAGTGTGGTCAACGAGGCGCGAGAACACATCGAAGCGCAAGTGATTCGCTTGGCCACGGTTCGGATCAGTGAAGCAGATTTGGAGCACATGCGCACCTTGGTGCTGGCGCAACAACAAATGCTCAATGACCCAGTGGCCTTTCAGATTTCAGACCGCGAATTCCATAGCACCATGTACACAGCATGTGGCAATCCATTGCTGATCGACTTTGTGTCCGACCTGTACGACTACGCACTGGACTTTCGCCGACAGGCCCTGCAGCGCAAGGGGACCATTGCCCAAAGCGTGCAAGACCACGAACGCATCGTCGCGGCCCTGCACACCCGCAACCCGGTTGAGGCAGAGAAGGCTTTGGCCGCTCATTTGGACCACATTCACACCACCACCGAAGCGGTGATGAGTCCAAGCAAAGCCGCCAAAGGCAAACGGGCTGCGTCATGAGCACACACATTGAGGTGTTTGACCAGCGGGTCAAACCCGTCGTGCAGCACACCGCCATAGAGAAACTCTGCACTGGCGCCGTGTGGAGCGAGGGCCCGGTGTGGATACCAAACCAACAGTGTGTGTTGTGGAGTGACATCCCCAACAACCGCATCTTGAGCTGGAACGAACAGCGCGGTCTGAGCGTGTGGGCAATCAGTGTTGAGTACACCAATGGGCACTGCTTGGACCACGACGGCAGCTTGCTGCATTGCTCACACGGGCAACGTGCAATTGTGCGCACGCCCCTGGTCAACGGCCAGTTGCTTAGCGACACGCCCATGCAAGTGGTGCTAGACCGTTACCAAGATCGGCGGCTCAATTCGCCCAACGACATCGTGGTCAAGCGCAACGGCAGCATATGGTTCAGCGATCCACCCTACGGCATTGTGTCGGATCGCGAGGGTCATGCCGCGCCCTCGGAGCAAAGCGCCAACCACGTGTTTCGCTTCGACCCCAAGACCCAAGATGTCAGTGCTGCGACCGATTGGCTGCAAGAGCCGAATGGCTTGGCGTTTTCGCCCGACGAATCTCTGCTTTACGTCTCCGACACCTCGGCAGCGCTGAAGACCGACGGCTCGGGTCATCACCACATTGCTGTCTTTGATGTGGACGACCAAGACCAGCTTCACAACCCAAGGGTGTTCGCCGAGATCAACCCAGGCCTGGCCGACGGCTTTCGCATCGATGCGCAAGGGTGGATCTACACCTCAAGCGAAGACTCGGTGCAGATTTACCACCCCGACGGCAGCCAGATGGCCAAGCTCTACGTTCCGGAAAAAGTGGGAAACCTGTGCTTCGGTGGCCCCCTGCACAACCAGCTCTACGTGGCGGCCAGCAGCTCGCTCTACCGCTTCACCCTCAACACCCAAGGAAACCGCTGGTCATGAGCACTGAAACTCTGTTGCTGGTCGAAAAGTGCAGCCACGCCTTCAGCTTTTACAACCTCCACACCGGGCAGCGCGAAACCAGTGTCCCCCTGCCTGACTACCCGCATGAGTTTGTGGTCGACAGTCAACACCGCTATGCATATGTGGGGCACTACGGGGTGGAGCACTCGGGCATCAACGGCCCGGGTGGCCACCGGGTGTTTCAAATCGACTTGCAGCAGCGCAGGCTGGTGCGCGAGATTGATCTGGGTCATTACAACCGTTTGCACGGCATGCAAATGGATGAGCAAGACCGCTTGTATGTGCTGAGCGAAGAAAAGTCTGCGCTGCTCGTCTTGCCCCAACCGCAAACCGACACCGCGCCCGGCCGTGCGGTCAGCAGCGGTGGATTTAAAAGCCATCTGTTTGCGCTCAGCCGCGATGGTGAAACCGCCTACTGCATGAACTTGCTCAGCCACACCGTGGCCAAAGTGCGCCCATGGGATCCACTGCACACACCCGTGCTGTGCAGCCCCGGTCTCAAACCCGAGGGCTACGCCCTGAGCCACGACGAAAACACCCTGTACGTCACCAACCGCATCAGCCAAACCCTGGCGGCGATTGACACCCACACCATGCAGGTCAAGCTGACGGTGCCCTCGCGGCTGGACGCTACACGCTTGTACCTTCACCGAGACGGCCAGCGTTTGCTCGCCACCAACTACGGCGAGCGCAGCCTGTCGGTGCTCGCCCCCATGACCCTCACAGAACGGGCGCATGTACCCACCGGTGGGCGAGCCATTGCGCTGTCGTATCACCCCACAAAGGCTTTGGCCTACGTGTCGCTGGACGACGACCGGGTCGGCATTTTTAACCTCGACACCTGTTCGTTTGACACCTACCTGGCCACACAAAAAGAACCCGATGTGTCCAAAGTCGTGATGCTTTGAACAACCGAGACAAGAACCATGAACGCACAACAGACACTCGCCCCGCCACGGCCCGTCGTGGCGCTCACCTTGGGCGACCCCGCTGGCATTGGCCCCGAGCTGATCGCCAAGCTTCTGTCCAGAGCCGATGTGTGCAGCCAAGCCAATGTGGTGTTGGTGGGTGACCCCTGGCTGTGGGCCCAAGGCCAAGAAGTTGCGGGCACGAGCGTGCACGTGCAAGCGGTAAGCGAGCTCAGCGAGGTGCGCCATCGCCCCCAGCAAGACAGGCCAGCTTTTCTGGCCGTGGACACGGTGCGTGCCGACGACGTGCAACGCGGCGTGGCCGCCGCCGCGGGTGGACGCTCGGTATTGCAGGTGTTGGACCAGTGCATGGACGCCACCTTGGCAGGCTATATCGACGCCATTTGTTTTGCTCCCTTGAACAAGCAGGCCATGAAGATCGGCGGCATGCAACACGAAGACGAGTTGCATCACTTCGCCGCCCATCTGAAGGTAGAAAACTACTTTTGTGAGTTCAACACGCTGGGTCAGCTATGGACAGCGCGCATCTCGTCGCACATTCCACTCAAAGACGTGTCGCAGTGGGTGCAAAAGCCCCGCATCAAAGAAGCCGCGCACTTGATACACCGATCACTCAAAGCCAACGGTGTGGTCAGCCCGCGTGTGGCCGTGGCAGGGTTCAACCCACACAACGGCGACGGGGGCGTGTGCGGCCGTGAAGAAATCGACACCATCATCCCCGCCGTGCAAGAGCTGCAGGCCGAGGGCCTGAACGTCAGCGGCCCATTTCCCGCCGACACCATCTTTCTGAAGGCGCGCGATGGTGAGGTGGATGCCATCGTCACCATGTACCACGACCAAGGGCAAATCGCTATCAAGCTCATGGGCTTTTCACAAGGGGTGACGGTGCAAGGCGGCTTGCCCATACCCATCACCACTCCTGCCCACGGCACCGCCTACGACATTGCGGGCCAGGGCCGCGCCAATGCCGACGCAATGGCCAACGCCTTTGCCATCGCCTGCCGCATGGGCCAGGCTTTGCGATCGTCGCAACCCGCCTAACAGGCCGTTGAAAAAATGCTCATTGAACGTGCGGGAGACGCTGATTTCGAAG
>CAZYUD010000036.1:0-20476 GCA_964650505.1 uncultured Hydrogenophaga sp. | reverse complement strand
CAAAGCAGCGCCCAGCGAGGCGATGTGCTGGGCGATGGCGGTGAAGAGGCTCATGGTGACTCCCTGGGTCTGCGTAGTGAAAAGATACTACACAGATCGGGGGCGTTCAGCGGGGTGGGTGGTGCGCCATTACCCAAAATTGGCTTTAACGGGCGGCGTGAAGATGTGGTGCTTGCTGCCCGGAGCGCCAGCAAGGCCTCGGGGTAGCCCAGGCCCAAGATGCCCAACGCGGCGGCGCGCTGTTACAGATCGCGCGGAAAGCCACCCGCCTCGTCCCACGCGGCCACATGGGGCGTGATTTCACGCGACACAAAGTCGCGCAGCGCGTCGCGAAAAGCCTCGTGCTCGGGGCTGAAGCAGTGGGGCAGGGGCGGAGCGTGGAACATGGGCGGCCTCACGGTGGGGTGTGGTTCATTCTAGGAACCGGGAGGCGGGCGGGCCTGCGGGAAGTGGTCGAGAGTTGCTTTTCCCGGCGCAGATGTGCATATCGCAGTCGCGACGAAATGACGGACACGTGGGTTGAAAGCGTTGCAAGTGACAGCAGAAAAAGGATTTGAATGGACTGCTCGCAGCTTCTTTGTGTGCTGAGACACTAACCGCGAAAGTGAAGCTGTCTTCTAATTAAAGGTGACTTGTATTGAGAAATTGCTATCATCGAGCGCTAAACTATCTTCAATTTTTTCTAAGGGAGGAGTGTTTATGATCAATTTTTCCTCGCTAGCCAAGGCCTCAGGAGGCGACGCTCCTGACACGCTTCAGGAGCTGTTTAAGCAGCTAGACCGCAAAGCCACACACACCGGGCTACGAGCGGCTCAACTTGCTGCTTTGGCTCAGCTCGACGAGCAGATCCAGCAAAAAGACGTCATCATGAAATTGAGCACAGGGGCTGGCAAGACGGTCCTTGGCCTTCTTTACGCCGAGATGATGCGTCGTAAGTACAAAGGTGAGCCGGTCGTATATCTTTGTCCGACTAATCAGCTAGCCGAGCAGGTTGTCGAGACTGGGAGGCTGATTGGAGTAAAGGTTAGTGTGTTCCATAGTAAGGGGCTACCCTACGATGCATTGAGCGGTGATGCAATTCTTGCGTGCACATATGACCGCCTGTTCAATGCAAGCTCTGTCTTCGAGAATAAATCCATTCGCCCTTCAGCCGTAGTGATGGACGATGTGCATGCTGGCGCTGAGCGGATTCGCAAGGCATACACCGTTCAAGTGCCTGAAGCTATTTACCCTGCATTGCGGACGTTGCTGGAGCCCTTGTGTAAAGCATCGGACGCCGCTACGTGGGCAGGTATATTGAGGGGCGATGCTGGGTCGACCTACGAGGTTCCTTACTGGGTTTGGGCGCAGGTCTGCGAACAAGTTGCCCGATTGGTAGCTAAAGAGATCGACAAACCCCCTCTACTTTTTACGTGGGGCAATATTGCTCGCTATCTTGAGCTGACACGATGCTGCATTTCGGGTGTCTCGGCAGAAATTGCACTTCAAATACCGCCAGTAGAAGAGGTGGCGGCCTATGCAGGGGCTAAGCATCGGCTGTTCATGTCAGCTAGCATCAAGGACAGTTCTGGCATGGTGGCTGTACTTGGGTGTGATCCGAAAGCCTACGGACGGCTTATCGAGCCCAGGGAAGATGAGGGTGCGGGTGAGCGAATGATTCTGCCTACATCTCTCATAAATTCCGATTGTGACAAGAAGGCAATAGCTTCTGCTTGTGCCGTGTTAGCTAAAAGGACCAACGTCGTAGTGCTAACCACATCGACAGCGCAGGCTGCAACTTGGACGGCATCAGGTGCTGTTCTATCACAGGGCGCAGACTTCGACGGTACGCTAGAGAGGTTGCGAACTACGACTGGCAACTATGTTGTGTTTGCTCAGAGATTCGATGGAGTGGACCTTCCAGACGACGCATGTCGTGTACTTGTCATTGATGGTGTGCCTGGGGGGGAGCGCATCATTGATAGCGTTGATGCATATCGGCAGAAAGACAGTCCTGAATATGAGGTGAGGACTGTAAACAAGTTCGAGCAGGCTCTCGGGCGTGCTGTTCGTTCGAGTGCCGACTTTGCGGCCGTTTTACTGGTGGGCGCAGATATAGCCGCATTTATTGGCCGCAAGAGCGTTGCAGGCTTGCTTGAGGAGCGTACTAGGCTGCAAGTAGAACTCGGGCGGGAGTTAGCTCGCTTGCCAGATCATGCAGACAAGTCGATAGGGGTAGTCGTTCAGGATCTTTCAAAGGCGTTGCTCGATCGTAATGAGGACTGGCGCCACGCGCACAAGATGCGAGTCACCGTCGTTGAAAAACAGGTGCGTGATAAAGTGATGACGCCTTATGAGGCCAGTGCTCTCGCAATGCGTGAAGCTTGGAGTATGGCGAAAGCCAAGAACTCCCAGGGTGCAGTTGCACGTCTTCGAGATGCTGCAAATGTCGAATCTCTTCATCCAATACAGAAGGCAGAGCTCTTATATTGGGTTGCGGCTTACCAACATCAGTTCGATGCCGGCAAAGCTGCTGAGGTATATAAGGCGACTTTCGATATAAATACGAGATTTCCACGGCCACAACAGACTCCCGACAAGCGGTTTGCGCGCTTGACCGAGCAGGCTGTTGCTTTGTGCGGGACGTTCAGCGTTTTCGGATCCCCCAACGCCGCGCTAGCCCGTGTTGAAGAGGTTAAATCCAAGCTCGCTTTTGCCAACGAAGCGGAGATCGTTGAGCGCGGTCTTCATGAGCTTGGTGAACTACTGGGGGCTACTAGTAGTAGGCCTGAGAAGGAGACGGGGCGTGGTCCTGATGTGCTTTGGCTCTTCGACGAAAGTGGAATTTGTATTGAAGCCAAGAGCGAGAAAGTGTCCCCGATTCATAAATCAGATGCAGCCCAGCTGCTCTTAAGTAGCCAGTGGTGCGTTGAGCATGTTTCGCCCAGTACACCGGTAAAAGCGCTAGTCTTCGCGACGAATGTAAAAACGGTAGATCGTCTTGAGGATGTCGCGTTTGGACCAATGCTAATGTCAGAGTCACTTTTAATGGACATAGTGGATAGGCTTGGCAGAGTGTTGATGAGTCTCACGTTCGATGGTCCTTTGTTTACCGACCCGGGAACGGTGGCTGCCAAGTTACGAGACCAAGGCCTGACTGGTGCTGCCATCATCTCTCGCTTGGTCGTGCTTAAAAACTGAGGCTAAAGGCGTTGGTGGCTTCCACCGCAACGCGGTCTTTGCGACATAAATCCTAAACACTCCCTCAGCCACAAACCACAAGCCCCATCCCCCTCTGCCGTTTAAGCTGAGCCCCGCAAGGAGACACACATGGCACAGACGCAGGCGGCGGGCAAGGTGGTGCGCATTGGCGGCGCATCGGGCTTTTGGGGCGACAGCGTGGTGGGCCCGGTGCAGTTGGTGGACAGCGGGCAGATCGACTACCTGGTGTTCGACTACCTGGCCGAAACCACCATGGCGTTGCTGGCCGCCGCGCGCGCCAAGCGGCCCGAGCTGGGCTACGCCACCGACTTTGTGGACAGCGCGTTGCCGGCGGTGCTGCCGGCGCTGATGCGCCAGGGCATCAAGGTGGTGGCCAACGCGGGTGGCATGTACCCGCAGGGGTGTGCGGCGGCGGTGCAGGCGCTGGCCGCGTCCATGGCCGACCAGCTGCCGCGCCAGCCCCGCGTGGCGGTGGTGCTGGGCGACGATGTGTTGCCCCAGTTGCCCGCGCTGCGCGCCAGCGGTGTGTGCAGCGCCACCGGCCAGCCGCTGCCCGAGCGCTTGGCCAGCGCCAACGCGTATCTGGGCGCGCGCGCGGTGGCGCAGGCGCTGGCGCTGGGGGCGGACATTGTCATCACCGGGCGGGTGGTGGACAGCGCGGTGACGCTGGGGCCGCTGATGCACGAATTTGGCTGGACCGACACCGACTGGGACCGCTTGGCCGGTGGCAGTTTGGCGGGCCACATCATCGAATGCGGCTGCCAGGCCACCGGTGGCCTGCACACCGACTGGCAGTCGGTGCCCGACTGGCCGCACATGGGTTACCCCATCGTGCACTGCAGCGGCGACGGCAGCTTTGTGCTGACCAAGGCCAAGGGCACGGGGGGCTTGGTGCACCCGGCGGCGGTGGCCGAGCAGCTGCTCTACGAAATTGCCGACCCCGGCGCTTACCAGCTGCCCGATGTGTGCAGCGACTTTCGCGCGGTGCAGCTGCAGGCGCTGGACGCCGACCGGGTGCGGGTGAGCGGTGCGCGCGGCCGCGCGCCGGGCGGTCAGCTGAAGGTGAGCGCGACGCAGCTGTTGGGTTACCGCAGCGCGGGCATGTTGGTGCTGGTGGGCGAAGACGCCGCCGCCAAGGCGCGCCGCACGGGCGACGCGATTTTGGCGCGCAGCCGCGAGCTGCTGGCCGCGCGCGGCTTGCCGCCTTTCACCCACACCGCTGTGCAGGTGCTGGGCGACGAATCGCTGTATGGCCCACACAGCCGCGCGCGTGATGCGCGCGAGGTGCTGTTGCGGGTGGTGGTGGACCACCCCGACAAGCGCGCGCTGGAGCTGTTTGCGCGCGAGATTGCGCCGGCTGGCACCTCGTGGGCGCCGGGCACCACCGGGCCGGGGCTGGGACGGCCCAGCCCGTCGCCGCTGATTGGGCCGCTGGCGTTTTTCATCGACAAGGCGCAGGTGCCGGTGACCGTGGCCATGGACGGCCACACCCACGCCGTGCCCTGGACGCCCAGCCCAGCCACACCCGCCGCCGCGCCGCTGCCCGAGCCCGCCGCCTGGCACGCCAGCGGCCCCACGCGCCGGGTGCCGCTGCACCGCCTGGCCTGGGCGCGCAGCGGCGACAAGGGCAACACCGCCAACATTGGTGTGGTGGCGCGCCAGCCCGACTGGCTGCCGCTGCTGTGGGCGCAGCTCACACCGCAGGCGGTGCACGCGCACTTGGCGCATTTGGTGCAGGGGCCGGTGACGCGCCACCACTTGCCGGGCATTCACGCCATCAACCTGGTGCTGGAGCAGGCCTTGGACGGCGGCGGCCCCGTGTCCACCCGCATGGACCCGCTGGGCAAAGGCATGGGCCAGATACTGCTGGCGATGGAGCTGGACGTGCCGGTGGACTGGGTGGTGTGAGGGCCGTGCCGGCTGCCCCTGTGCGGTTCAGTCAAGCGCAGCAATCTTGCGGAAATCGAATTTCACCGCTTACCCGTTGACCTTGTGCGGCGTCGGCTTGAGCGTGATGGACACCGAGCCGCGCTTGGCAAAGCTGGTGGCCAGTTTGCGGCCGTTTTGGGCAGCGGCCACCGCAGCGCGTGTGCCGCGCCCGTGCGTCAGCTTGCGGGTGAGCGCTTTCGCGTCATCACCCGACACTGTGACGGAGCCGAGGAAATTGCTGTGGACTGCCATGCGAGAGATTTTATCAGCGCGAACCAAAAACGACTTCAACAATATGGCCTCAAGCTACCAACACCCGCAGCCGCCGCGAGCCGGCCAAGATGTCGCGCGGCTTTAAGCCATAGACCTGGCGGATGCTGTGGCTGAAGTGGGTGGAGTCGGGGTAGCCGGTGTCGAGCGCCACGCTGGTGAGGGTGTTGTTGCCGTTGGCGTAGCTCAGCAGGCAGCGCGCGCGTTTCCAGGTGCGCAGCTTGCGGTAGGGCACGCCCACCTCGGCTTTGAACAAGTGCAAAAAGCGCGAGAACGACAGGCAGGCCAGGGCGGCGGCGTCGTCGGCGCTCCAGCGTTCGTGCGGCTGGCCGCGCAGTCCTTGCAGCACGCGGGCGATGCGCGTGTCGTGGGCGGGGCTGGGCAGGGGCGCGCCCCACAGCCATTGGTCGAGCGCGGCGGCGGGCAGCTGCAAGCAGGGTTCGCGCAGCAGGTGTTCGTGCAGGGTGTGCAGGCGGCGCAGCAGGGTGGGGTGATCGGTATGGTCGGTGAACGCGGTGTGGGGGGACTGCGCCTGCAGAGCGGCGGGCCAGCCGTGGGCGGCCACGGTGTCGGGCTCCACACCCAACACGCCGATGTGCCGGCCGTCGCACGCCACTTGGTGCGGGGCGTAGGCGGGCACCACCGCCAGCGATGTGGTGACCCACGGGCCATCGCCCAAGCGCAAGCGCACGGGGGCGTCAAACGCGGCGTACACCGTGACGCTGCCAAGCTGGCGCACCGCTGGCGTGCCCAGCAGGCCAACGTAAAACACCCGCTCGGGGCAGATGGTCATGAGGCGCTCGTCGGCGCTGCAGGGGCGGGCGGGCAGGTCGGTGGTCATGGTGTGGACAAAAACAGCTCAAGGGCGGTGCGGGTGAGGTCGTCGAGCGTGGCGCGCTGGCGGCTTTTGCCACGGCCGGGTGGCTGGTACCACTGCACGCTCCAGTTGAGCGCGCCAAAAATCATCAGCCGCACCAGGCGCGGCTCACCGCGCAGGCAGCCGGCTTGGTGCAGTTGGTCGAGCACGCCTTGCCAGACCGATTCGTAGTCGTCTTTGAGCGCTTGCACCGCAGCGCGTTGTTCGGGTTGCAGCAGGCGCCATTCGTAGAGCATGACCGGAATGAAGTCGCTCTGTGGGCCCAAGAGCACGTCAAAGTGGCTGCGCACCAGGGCGGCAAAGCGCTCGCGCGCCGAGGCACCGGGGGGCAGCGCTGCCAAGGCTTGGGCTTGGCGCTGCAGCGCGCTGCGCATGCCTTCGGTCATGACGGCGCCGAGCAGGGCTTGTTTGCTGTCGAAGTGATAGAAGGGCGAGCCCGAGCGCATGCCCACCGCCTGCGCGATGTCGCGGGTGCTGGTGGCGGCAAAGCCTTGTTGCCGAAACAGCAGCGCGGCGGCGCCCAGCAAAGCTTGGCGGCGGTTGCCGTCGTCGCGCTCTTCGGCGGTTTTGCGCGGGCGCCCGCGCGGGCGGGGGGCTTCGGCGGCTGGGGTGTGGGGTGCTGGGTTGGGCATGCGGTATTTTTGTCAAGCACTTGCTTGGTGAAAATATAACCTACCCATTTGGGGGGTGTCGGGCGCGGGCGCATCGCCCACAATGGGCGCTGTCACACACCTTTAGGAGGAACCCCATGGCCACCACCCGCAGCTGGCGCATTGCGTCGTTCAATTTGTTCAACCTCAACGAGCCCGGTTTGCCGATGTACCGCAACCGCGATGGCTGGAGCGAAGCGGCCTACGAGGCCAAGATCGATTGGGGTGCGCAGCTGTTGCAGCGCCTGCAGGCCGATGTGGTGGGTGTGCAAGAGCTGTGGCACCACCGCTCGCTGGAGCGCATGGTGGAGCGCGCTGGGCTGCAGGCCGATTACGAGGTGGTGGCGCCCGACAACGCCACCGGGCAGCGCATTGTGTGCGCGGCACTGGTGCGCAAAGGCTGGTTGCGTGGCGCGCCCGAATGGGTGGCGAAGTTTCCGCCGGCCATGCGTTTGTCGTCGGGCGGCGACGACGCGCAGACGCCCGATATTGCGGTGGCGATTGATGGGTTTTCTCGGCCGGTGCTGCAGTTCAGCGTCAAGCCGCACCCCAAGGCGCCAGCGGTGCGGGTGTATGTGTGCCACTTCAAATCCAAAGCGCCCACGCAGGTGGGCGGCGAGAGCTGGTTCAAAGCGCAGCGCGAGGTGTACGCGCCCCACGCGGGGGCGTTGGGCGCGGCGCTGTCGACCATTCGCCGCACCGCCGAGGCGACCGCGCTGCGCTGGCTGGTGACCGAGGCCACCAAAGGCACTGTTGAGCCGGTGGTGGTGCTGGGCGACATCAACGACGGGCAGCACAGCAACACCGCCAACATCTTGACCGAGCAGCCCACTTATCTGACCGGTGGGCGCCTGGGCGGGCGCGACACCGCGCTCTACACCGCCCAAACCTTGCAGCAGTACCGCGACACCCGCGACGTGTACTACACCCATGTGCACCAAGGCATCCGCGAGTCGCTGGACCACATTTTGTTGAGCGAAGCGTTTTACGACCACAGCAAAACCCGGGTGTGGTTGTTCGACGGTTTGCAGATCGTCAACGACCATCTGGACATGAGCGACCACAAAGCGGACGGCAGCACCGACCACGGCGTCATTTGTGCGACGCTGCGTTACCAGCCGGCGCCAGCACCCAAGCCGGCCTGAGCCGCGCCACCCGTACAATCCACACCCCGCCGGTGACCTGTTCAGTTGCTGGGCGTTTTTGGAGTTCATCATGCACAAGCCGAACCCGGCCGTGGGATACCGTTCCCTCTGGCCGACCGGGCTGATCGTCACGATCGGCCTGTACGTCCTGGCCATTTTGTTGGCCAACCTGACCCTTGACCGTTTTATCCAGCTGCCGGCCTTTGGCCTGCTCAGTGTGGGCACGCTGTTTTTTGCGGCGGTGTTCACTTTGCGCGACCGCATCCACCGCGCCGGCGGGCTCAACGCGGTGTATGTGGCGATTGCGCTGGCGCTCACGGTCAACGTGGCCGCCGCTGTGTGGCTGGACACGCCGATGCGGTTTATTGGCGCGTCGTTCCTGGCCATTTTGGTGAGCGAGCTGGCCGACACCGTGGTGTATCAGCGCCTGATTCGCCGCAGCTGGTGGACGCGGGTGCTGGCCAGCAACGCGGTGAGCGTGCCGCTGGACTCGGTGATCTTCACGCTGCTGGCCTTCTATGGCGACATGAGCACGCGTGAGATGACAGAGATTGTGTTTGCCGACGTGTTGGCCAAATACCTGATCGCCACGGTGTTTGCCATTCGGGTGTGGCGCATGCCACCGCCGGCCCCGGCATGAGCGCCGCTGTCCCCTCGCTTGACGAGCTGCGCGCGCGCATCAAGACCATTGCCAACCCCCACCCGGGCCTGACCACCGAGGTGGAGCATGTGCTGCACCTGCCCGAGCTGTGTCCGGCCACGCGCAACCCCAAGCGCGGCAGCACGCTGACGCTGGGCTACAGCGCCGGTGACCACTTTCTGGAGCTGTTCAGCCTGGACGCTTACATGGCCGGCTTTGTGGGCCACACCGTGGTGCGCGACATGGAGCTGCTGGTGCAGACCGTGGCCCTGCACGCGGCCGATGCGGCCGGCGTGGCGGTGACGGTGCAGGCCGATCTGCGCTACCGCCGGCTGCGGCAAGACCAGCGCATCCGCGTGACCGCCCAGCCCGGGCGCAGCGGCGCCTAACACGGCGGCCTGCGCCAAGATTTCAGCCAGCTTTCAGCCAAATTACAGGTTTACTCTGTAGCGCCCAGGCGCGGGTCCGGTCGATGATCGGACCATGAAACTGTTGGTGGTGGAAGACGACCTGGACCTGGGCGATGCGGTGGCCCGCATGCTGCAGACCCGGGGCTTTGAGGTGACCCGGTGCGCGCACGGCCTGGAGGCCATTGCCATGGCGCGCCGCACCAGCTTCGACGCGATGCTGCTCGACCTGAACTTGCCCGACAAAGAGGGCATGGAGGTGCTGCGCACCCTGCGCGACGGCGGCAGCCGCGTGCCGGTGCTGGTGATGACGGCGCGCACAGCGGTGCACGACCGCATCTTGGGCCTCAACGAAGGGGCCGACGATTACCTGACCAAGCCCTTCGACATCGAAGAACTGGCCGCGCGCCTCAAGGCCTTGGTGCGCCGCGCCTACGGCAGCGCCGACATGGCTTGTGCGCTGCTGCGGGTGGACGGCGCCACCGGTGTGGTGTACCGAGGGCCCACGCCGCTGGAGGTGTCGGCGCGTGAGCTGGCGCTGCTCAAGGTGCTGCTGGCGCGGCCCGGGCAGGCGGTGGCCAAGGACGACTTGCACCGCGCGGTGTTTGGCGACGACGCGGTGGGGCCCGACGCGGTGGAGGTGCTGGTGCACCGGCTGCGCAAACGCATCCAGGGCTCGGGCGCGCAGCTGGTGACGCTGCGTGGCGTGGGTTATTTGATGATCGATGAGTCGCTGGGTGCCGCCGCATGAGCCTGCACACAGGGCTGCGGGGTGTGAACCCGCACAACACCACAGCCGCTGGGCGCCGTCCGTGGTCGCTGCGCTGGCGGTTGTTGGCGTGGGCGTTGGGCTTGGCCTTGTTGGGTGAGTGGCTGCTGTGGCAATGGCCCACGCATCAGCCGCTGGCGGCTTTGGGGCTGCGGCTGGCGGTGGTCTCGGGTGTGGCGTGGGTGTTGTGGCGTGTGGTGCAGGCGCCGCTGAACGCGTTGTGCAGCGCGATCGACAGCGGGCAACAGCCCCTGAACGCCACGCCGCTGGCATTGCCGCAAGAGCTGGTGCCGGTGCAGCACGCGGTGCAGGGCGCGTTGCGCGAACAGCGCGAGGCGATCGACCGCCAGCGGGTGTTTTTGGCCGACGCCTCGCACCAGCTGCGCACCCCGTTTGCCGTGTTGCGCGCGCAGCTGCAGGGCATGCGCTCGGGCGAGCTGGCGGTGGCCGACACCTTGCCCAAGATGCTGGCCACGGTGGACCGCTCCAGCGTGTTGGTGAAGCAAATTTTGTCGATGGCCAAGGTGGAGCAGCTGGTAGCGCAGGCCGAATGGCAGCCGGTGCAGCTTGAAGAGGTGGCGCGCGAGGTGTGTTTGGAATGTGGCCCACTGATCGCGCGCAAGGGCCTGGATTTTTCGCTGGAGTCTGTGCCGGTGCGCTTGCGCACCGACGCCTGGATGTTGGGCGAGCTGCTGCGCAATTTGTTGTCCAACGCGATCCACCACGCGCCGCGCGGTTCGGCCATTGGGCTGGTGGTGCGGGTGCTGCCAGGCCAAGCCGAAATCATTGTGTGGGACAACGGCGGCGGCATCGACGAGTCGGTGCGCGACCGGCTGTTTGAGCCTTTCCAGTCGGCCAGTGGCGCCAGCGGTGTGGGGCTGGGCTTGTCGATTTGCCGGCAGATCGCGCAGTCGATGCAAGCGCAGGTGAACCTCTACAACCGGGTGCAAGACGACCGGGTGGTGGGCGTGGACGCGGTGGTGCGCTGGCCGCTGGACAGCGAGGTGCCGGCATGAGCGGCGCGGTTCGGCTGGAAGCGGTGGACAAGCGCTACGCGGTGGGTGGCTTTGCGCTGCAGGGGCTGGACCTGGACTTTCCGGCGCGCCAGCTCACCACGCTGCTGGGCCCGTCGGGCTGCGGCAAATCGACGGTGTTGCGTTTGGTGGCGGGGCTGGAAAAGCCCAGTGCCGGGCGGGTGTGGATGGGCGGCGAAGACGTGACCGCGCGCGGCCCGCACGAGCGCCCGATCAGCCTGGTGTTCCAGAGCTACGCGCTGTTTCCGCACCTGGACGTGCGCGCCAACGTGGCCTATGGCTTGACCGCGCTGCCCGATACCGAACGCGAGCAGCGGGTGGACGACACCTTGGCCATGCTGAATTTGCAGGCCTTTGCCCAGGCCAACACGGCGGCGCTCTCGGGCGGGCAGCAGCAGCGGGTGGCGCTGGCGCGGGCGCTGGCGCTGCGCCCGCAGGTGTTGTTGCTGGATGAACCGCTGTCGAACCTGGACGTGGCCTTGCGCCGCCAGATCCGCGAAGACATTCGCCGGCTGCAGCAGGCGCTGGGACTGACGGTGATTTATGTGACCCACGACCACTTGGAGGCGCTGGCCATCAGCGACCGGGTGGTGGTGATGCGCCAGGGCCAGGTGCAGCAGGTGGGCAGCCCGCGCGAGGTGTACGAACGCCCGCAATCGGAATTTGTCGCCGACTTCATGGGCGATGCGGCGGTGTACGACGGCCATGTGGACGCTCAAGGCGGTGTGCGCTTGGGCCCGCTGCAGTGGGCCACCGAACAGACCCGGCGCGAAGGCCCGGTGCGCCTGGTGGTGCGGCCGCAGGCGTGGCGCTTGGCGCCAGCCAGTGGCCAAGGGCTGCCGGGGCAGATCGAATCGGTGGCCTTTGAAGGCCGGTTGACCATTTACCGGGTGCTCACCGCCTTGGGGCCGATTCAGGTGCACCGCCACCACGAGCGCCAAGGCTTGCAAGCTGGCGCGCCGGTGAGTGTTTTTTTGGACGGTGCCGGTGTCAGTGTCTTGCTGGCGAGTGCGGCCCGGGCAGGCGCGGCCATGCCCGAGGGGCCGTGACGCCGGTGGGGTGTTGTTCTGTGTGTGAGTGGGCCATGTTGGCCGTTTTTTGACCTTAGGAGTACTGCAATGAAAAAGACGATGTGGATGGCCTTGCCGGTGTTGCTGCTGGGCGCCCAGACGGTTCAGGCGCAAAACCGGGAATTCAACATGATCTGCTCGGCCCAAGCGGCCTGGTGCAACATGCTGGCGGTGACGTTTGAGAAGAGCCAGGGCGTGAAAGTGAACATGACGCTCAAAGGCTCGGGCGAGGCGATTGCCCAGATCATGGCCGAGCGCGCCAACCCCAAAACCGACCTGTGGTTTGGCGGCACCGGCGACCCGCACCTGCAAGCCGCCGAGCAAAACCTGACCCAGGAATACAAGTCGCCCACCCTGCCCAAGCTGCACGACTGGGCGCAAAAGCAGGCCGCGCAATCGGGCTACAAAACGGTGGGCATTTATTCAGGCCCGCTGGGCTTTGGCTACAACACCGAGCTGATCGCCAAAAAGAAGCTGCCCATTCCCAAGACCTGGGGCGACTTGCTCAAGCCCGAATACAAAGGCGAAATCCAGTCGGCCAACCCGGCGTCCAGCGGCACGGCCTACACCATGATCGCCACGCTGGTGCAGCTCATGGGCGAAGACCAAGCCTTTGAATACCTGAAAAAACTGCACGGCAACATCGCCACCTACACCCGCTCGGGCACCGGCCCCATCAAGGCGGTGGCGCGGGGCGAGGCCACGGTGTCGATCAGCTTTGTGCACGACGGCCCCGGCGAAAAAGCCCAAGGCTTCCCGCTGGAGACCATCACCCCGGCCGACGGCACGGGCGCTGAAATCGGCTCCATGTCCATCATCAAAGGCGCGCGCAACATGGACGCGGCCAAGGCCTTCTACGAATGGGCGCTGACGCCGGCGGCCCAGGCGCTGGGTGCGGCCACGCTGCAGTTCCAGCTGCCGTCGAACAAAGAGACCAAGGTCGATCCGCGGGTGCCCGATTTCCGCAAGATCAAGATGATCAATTACGACTACGCCAAGTACGGCCAGACCGCCGAGCGCCGTCGCTTGATTCAGCGCTGGGAAAAAGAAGTCAACAGCCTGCCACGCTGACCCACTGGGGGGCGGTGGCCCCCCGGTTCTTCGGACCACACCATGAATCCCTTGTCTCGCCGTTTGGCCCATCCGCTGGTCGGTTGGGTGGTGTTGGGCGCGCTGGCCTTTGCGGCGCTGCCTTGGTATTTCCTGCAATCGCAGTCGCTGCTGGACGCTCTGTGGAACGGCTGGGGCAGCGAAAGCGCGGGCAGTGGTCTGGCCCACGCCATGGGCCATGGCCGGCCTTGGCTGTGGAGCGGGTTGGCGGGCTTGCTGATCGCCGGCGTGGCGCTCACCTTGCCGCCCAGCCGCACCCAAGGCCGCTGGCTGGTGGCCGGTGCCTTGGTGGGCTTGTTGGGCCTGCTGGGCAGTGGCTTTGCCATTGGCGCGCCAGGCTGGACCTTTGCCACCCTAGAAGGCTGGTGGGGCCCGCTGGACAAGGGTCAGTACGGCATGGGCTGGGGCGGTGCGGTGGTGCTGCTGAGTTTGGTGGTGCTGCTGGGCGCGGGTGTGGCGCGCATGGGCTATTTCCGTTCCGACGTGTTTGTGTCGTCGGCGGTGCTGGTGTGTGTGGCGCTGCTGGCGCTGTTTGTGGTGTACCCGGTGGCGCGCTCCATGGTGTCGGCGCTGTACGACGACATGGGGCTTTTCGCTCCCGGCTCGCTGGTGGACCGATTGGCCACTGAGCGCATTTGGGGCTTGGGCTGTGTGGTGGGCGAGACGCGCTGTGGCGTGGCCTGGAACACGCTGTATTTGGCGCTGCTCACGGCGGCGGGCACCACCATCATGGGCACGCTCATGGCGCTGTGGGCCGAGCGTGGTGGCACCCGGCTGGCGCGCCCGCTCAATGTGCTGGCCATGTTGCCCATCATCATTCCGCCCTTTGTGGTGGGCTTGGGGCTGATTCTGTTGTTTGGCCGCGCGGGGCTGTACAACCAGTTCATGGAGTGGGCCTTTGGCATACCGCCCACGCGCTGGTTCTACGGTGTGTTTGGGGTGTGGCTGGCGCAGATGTTCGCCTTCACGCCCATCGCCTTCATGATCATGCGCGGGGTGGTGCAGGGCGTGAGCCCGGCGCTCGAAGAGGCTGCACAAACCCTGCGCGCGAGCCGCTGGCGCACCTTCACCACGGTGACGCTGCCGCTGCTCAAACCCGGTCTGGCCAATGCGTTTTTGGTGGGGTTCATTGAGAGCATGGCCGACTTTGGCAACCCGATCATTTTGGGTGGCTCGTATTCGGTGTTGTCGACCGAGATCTTTTTTGCGATTGTGGGCGCCTCGCTTGACCCGGGCATGGCGGCGGCCTTGGCCATGGTGCTCACCTTGTTTGCGCTGGCGGTGTTCTTTTTGCAGCGCAGTTTGCTGGGGCGCAGCAGCTTCACCACCGTCACTGGCAAGGGCGACGCGGGCGTGGCCATGCCGCTGCCCACGGCGGTGCGCCGGGTGTGCATGGGCGTGGCCGGGCCTTGGCTGGTGTTCACCGTGGTGGTGTACCTGTTTGCCTTTGCCGGTGGTTTTGTGAAGGTCTGGGGGCGCGACTACACCTTCACGCTCGACCACTTCCGCTCGGCGTTTGATTTGCAGTGGTCCGAACACGGGCTGGTGTGGGCGGGCACGGCGTGGAATTCGCTGTTCACCACCGCGTCGCTGGCGGCCATGGCCGCGCCGCTGTGCGCCGGCTTGGGGCTGTTGATGGCCTGGCTGTTGGCGCGCACCGAGTTCCGGGGCAAAGCGAGTTTTGAGTTTGCCGCGCTGCTGACCTTTGCCATTCCGGGCACGGTGCTGGGGGTGAGCTACATCTTGGCGTTCAACGTGCCGCCGGTGGAGCTGACGGGCACCGGGCTGATCATCGTGCTGTGTTTTGTGTTCCGCAATCTGCCGGTGGGTGTGCGCGCGGGCACGGCGGCGTTTAAGCAGCTCGACCGTTCTCTGGACGAGGCCTCACAAATGCTGGGCGCCAGCACCTTGACCACGCTGCGCCGGGTGGTGTTGCCGCTGCTCAAGCCGGCGCTGGCGGCGGCGCTCACCTACAGCTTTGTGCGTTCCATGACCACCGTGTCGGCGGTGATTTTTCTGGTGTCGGCCAAGTACGAACTGGCCACCACCTACATCATCGGCCGTGTGGGCAATGGCGACTACGGCGTCGCGTTGGCCTATTGCACGGTGCTGATTGTGTTTATGTCTGCCATCACCTGGCTGCTGCAAAAAGTGGTGGGTGAACGGCAACTGGGGCGCCGCGCCCCAGCCCCCCATTGAGGAGATGGATTGATGTCATCGTTGCAAGCCGGTATTGAATTTCGCCAGGTCTCCAAGCGCTACAGCCCGGGTGGGCCGCTGGTGGTCAAAGGCATCGACTTTGTGGTGCCCAAAGGCACGCTCACCACCATCCTGGGCCCCAGCGGCTGCGGCAAAACCACCACGTTGCGCATGATTGCCGGGCTGGAGAGCCCCAGCAGCGGCCAGATCTTCATCGACGGCAAAGACGTGACCCAGCTCGGCCCCAACGAGCGGCAGGTGAGCATGGTGTTCCAGAGCTACGCGCTGTTTCCGCACATGACGGTGCTGCAAAACGTGAGTTACGGGCTGGAGGTGTCGGGTGTGCCGCGCGCGCAAATTCCCGAGCGCGCCCGCGCCGCACTGGCCACGGTGGGCTTGCAGGGCATGGACGAGCGCTACCCGAGCGAGTTGTCGGGCGGCCAGCAGCAGCGGGTGGCGGTGGCGCGTGCGCTGGTGATCGAGCCAGCGGTGTTGCTGTTTGACGAGCCGCTGTCCAACCTGGATGCGCGGCTGCGCCGCAGCATGCGCGAGGAAATCCGCAGCCTGCAGCAGCGCCTGGGCCTGACCGTGGCCTATGTGACCCACGACCAGAGCGAGGCGCTGGCGGTGAGCGACCAGATCATCGTGATGGAGGGTGGGCACATTGCCCAAGCCGGCACACCCCAAGGGCTGTACGAGCGCCCGGCCAGCGCGTTTGTGGCCGGCTTTATGGGCGAGGCCATGCTGTTCGACGGCCAGAGCCAGGCCGATGGCCAGGTGCAGGTGGGGCCGCTGCGCTTTGCGCCGCGCAACCCGGTGGCCGCCGGCGCGGTGAAGGCCGCGATCCGGCCCGAGGCCTGGCGCATCGTGCCCCGGGCCGAGGCGGCGCTCGGTGGCCCGCTGGTCAAGCAGGCGTATTTGGGTTCGTTCCAAGAGCTGACCATCGACACCGCGCTCGGGCCGGTGTTTGTGGTGAGCCCGCAGGTGGAGCGGCAATGGGTGCTGGGCGAAGAACTGGGCCTGGCCTTGGGTGAACACGGTGTGACGGTGGTGGCGGCATGAAACGCGAAACAGTGGTGTTTGATTTGGGTGGTGTGGTGTTCAACTGGGAGCCGCTGCGGCTGATGCGCGAGGTGTTTCCCCACCGGGTGAGCGACGACACCGGCGCGGCCGAGTTGCTGGCCAATGTGTTTCAGAGCCACAACACCGACGGCGACTGGGCGCAGTGGGACTTGGGCCTGGTGGAGCCGCCCGCGCTGGCGCAGCGCATCGCCCAGCGGCTGGACATGGGGGCGCACGAAATCACGGCGCTCATTGACGCGCTGGCGCCGCACATGCGCGTCAAAGAAGACACGGTGGCGTTGATTCATGACCTGAAAGCGGCCGGTCACCGGCTGGTGTATCTGTCGAACATGCCCGAAGAGCTGGCGCAGTGGATCGAGCGCGACCACCCGTTTGGCGATTGGTTTGAAGACGGGGTGTTCTCTGCCCGGGTGCGCCACGCCAAACCCGACGAGGGCATCTACCACTGCGCCAACGAGCAGTTGGGCCTGCACGGCCAGGCGCCGGTGTTTTTGGACGACATGCCGCGCAACGTGGCCACCGCCGAGCGCCTGGGCTGGCGCCCGGTGCGGTTTGCATCGGCCGCCCAGGTGCGCCCGCAGCTGCAGGCCTGGGGCTTGCTGGGCTGAGCCCCGGCACAGCGGCCCTGCGACAATCTCGGCATGGACATCTTGCTGGGATTTTTTGTGGTGGCGGTGGTGCTCAGTGTGCTCAAAGGGCGCGAGCAGCGCCGCCGCATTCTGTGGCTTGCCGGGGCCTTGCAGCCTTATCAGCTGGAGCGGCTGATGGAAACGCTGGCCGACGGCTATTTGCGCGCGCTCGGTGAGGGCGACGCCGCGCGCCGCCAGTCGGTGTGGGGTGTGCTGGAGGGCAGCGAAACCGCCTTGGCCGACCAACTGAGCGCTTTTGCCAAAGACATGGCGCGCAGCGAGGGCACAGAGACCGGTGTGATCCGCGCACCGTGGCTGCCCGGTGTGCAGCACTGGTGGCCGCGCGCCACGTTTGACTTTCGCCAAGCGGTGGCCATCCACGCCGAGGGCTACAACACCGTGGCCGCCAACGGCGACGGCCTGTCGCGCAAAGACCAAGCCTTTCGCCTGATGGCCGAGATGCTGCTGTTCCAGCACACCTGCCACTGGTTCTGCCGCGGCAAAGCCATGGCCGACGCGCGCTTGGTGGGCCGCCACCAGACCGCCTACCAGCAGGTGCTGGACGCGGTGTCGCCGGCCACGCGGCGGGCGTATGAGGGATTGGTGAAGAGCTAAGGTGCTGTGCCCATAGTTGTTGGTGATACCAGGAGAATCCATGCGCTTTGTTCCAGAAGCCGACGACTGGCTCAATGCCATCCACGCTTGGCACGAGGGCTTGAGCCACAAAGCGAGGACCCTCCCTCTAGACGCATCGTTTCGAGAAGCGGTGGCTTATGAGCCCATGCACTATTTCAGTGTGCTCAGCCGATTAAAGCCCCCTGCCGGACAGGTGCTAGATTGGGTCTACACAGACACCACCAACGGGGGGCCCTTGCTCTATTGGCGGCAGACGCAAGAGCCACACTTCTCAAGCCCAGCCCAAGTGCCAGGCTGGCCTGGCCGGAGACTGGAGAAGCGCTTGCGCCAGCCCATCATGGCCATGGTGCAGACAGATGATTCTCCTGAGGGATGGCTGCAGTTGGTCATGCTCCGTGTGTTGGCGGGCAACACCTTGCTGCGTTGGCACGCCTACTACGAACATGTGACAGTTGTGTTCAATCACCAGCATGTCAGAGACTGGGTGTGGGGAGATGGAGCCAGTCCATTTGCCTGTCACATGGACGCCGATGCCCAAGAAGCGGTGCTGGCTATGGACGTCAGACCCTCAGTGGATCTGTCTGACCCGTTGACGGCGAAAGTTGAGTTGACGCGGTTTTCACCTTGGGGCGGCCTCTTTCGGTCGACTTGGGCTGCTAATCGACACGGACCACACAATCTGCACCTTGCTTGCGAAACCGCTGTGATGGCGTATCAAACATCAAAGGTGCTTTGATTGTTGGGTTTGCGGATCTTTGAGAGCCTGAGAAGCTTGGCTTAAACCAACCAGCCTCCACGGTTCCCGGACAGGTTCACCTCAAGGGCGAAACCGGTGACCGGCTGCATGCGGTGCTGTGCGCGGCGGGCTACAACATCCGCTGGCTGCTGCGCATGATCGCCAAGAAGGGGGTGACCTTCTTGGCGGCGCTTTTATTGCGCCTGTGCCCAGTGGCGACCCTATCGCCCAACTGGGCTCGCATGCTGCGCAACTTCGCCTTCAACGGCCTCAGAGTGCCTGCGCAGCGACTGGCTGCTGGCTGAAATGAATATTTTAGGGTCGACTACTTGAGCTTGTTAAGCTACTATGTGCGCATGGACCAGAGTAAAAGTCGCGCTGATTTCGAGCGATTTATGTCGGAGATCAACAAGAGGGTTGTGGACACTCTTGAATTTGGTCTGAAGGTAGAAGAGTACCGACAGTACGAGGATGCATTTCGTCTGCGCAACAAGGTGCTGATTTGGTTTGGATACTTTTTCGACAATCCGAAAGACGCCATGTTCAATTCTTACTCCCAGGGTGTACCGGAAAAGTACAAGTACCCCCACTAGGCTTGCTTGAGTGGTATTTGATCATAGTTAACAACCAGCAAGAGGCGAATCAAAAATGGTGAGTTATTTGAGGGGGGTATCCTAATGTTCGGATTTGGACTGTCTAAGCAGGAGCTCTTTATCATCAAAAAAGCTAAAGACTTGGCTCACTATAACAACATCAATTCATTGAAGTGCACCACAGATACAATCTGTGCAGATATCTCTATTCTGCAGATGGTTGCTGGCCAAGAGCCTGAAAATTCGCATAGAAGCATCCTGTATCTATCCCAAGGGGTTTATGCTTGGCGATGTGCAGCCGATCTGCGCTACACAATTATTAATTTCAACCAAAAGGTTTCCGCCGAACTCATGGCGGCAATGCTTAATGAAGAATTGGAAATGATGAAGTTCATCGACTTCAACGGCCTAAAGTCATCCAAAGTCAGCATACGCTCTGTACACGAAACTATTGCTTATTATGAACGCGAAGCAGATGATGAAATGGCTAGAGAAAAATTTAGTGGCATTTGCGAACACATGGGGGTTTGGGCTGAAAAAAGAAAAAATCGATTAGCCGTCGCCGATGTACTTATTCGCGCGAGTAAAAAATTTCCTTCAATTTCGGTTATAGTCAATGATCAGCGTTGAATTTTTAATACATTCGATTGCGGATTGCCGAAATAATTACCGAGTATAAAATCTTTCATCTAGCCCCAAATTTCTGCAGAACATAACTGCATTAGCATCGAAATTTGATTTCTTCCTAAGCTCTCTCCCCGCCTCCAAATCCGTATTTGAGATGGCCATTAGCTGAACCGCAAATAGCTGCTCCTTAGTTGCATTAAGTCCGGGCTTTTGAGTCATCCGATTCAATACTAACATAATGTCCTCAGACGACAAATTCCTCTTCATTACATCCAATGACCAACTTTGCAGTAGGGTCAAATTCAAAAGAAGGTTTTGAATCACCTTTCCACTATCATCTTTTTTCTTAAATAAGCCAAACATTTTAACTCCAAAAGTTTGCAAAAGCAAATCATTCTGAGAACATCTCTCGAGTATCCTATACCGTGGTGCAAAAAGCGTCAAGTTGCGACCATCGACGTCCCCCCGTTTTCAGTAGCACTGAACTTTGGAGCCCGGGGGTTAATTTAACGGGTTTTGCATCAGCCTTTGAGCATGAGCCGCTGGGGTCAGTCCGCCAAGGGACTTCTTGGGCCGCTCCTCGTTGTACTCCCGACGCCAGGTCTCGACGATCACGCGGGCATGTGCCAGGCTGGTGAACCAGTGCTCGTTCAGACATTCCTTCCGGAAGCGGCCGTTGAACGATTCGATGTAGGCGTTCTGGTTAGGCTTGCCCGGTTCGATGAGGAACAGCTGAACACCCCTGGCGTGGGCCCAGTTCAGCATGGCTCTACCGCAGAACTCTTTTCCGTTATCTGTCCTGATCGCTTTGGGCAATCTGAACCGCCCCGGGTTTCGCGGAGGCTCCTTCGCTAGAGAATGGAGCCCAGAT
>CAZYUD010000035.1:0-22399 GCA_964650505.1 uncultured Hydrogenophaga sp. | reverse complement strand
AGATCGTAGCGCCCCAAACGGGCGCCGGCGGGGGATTTTTCAACGGCCTGCTAAATCACACCACCGCTTTTTTGATCTGTTCAGCCCCAAAAGGATTCTCATGAAAATCACCGCCGTTCGTGCCCGTATTTTTGAGTGGAAAGGTAAGACCGTTCCACCCCAAGGCAACTTCTGCTCCAACGCCATGGACTTGGTGTATGCCAACGCCGCCAGCCAACACGCTTCGGGCAAAGACACCATGAACACATTCCGCTTTCACGGCTGGACGGTAGTTGAGGTGGAGACAGACAGCGGCATCGTGGGCTTGGGCAACGTGGCCTTGGCGCCCAAGATTGCCAAAGCCATCATCGACGAATACTTGACCCCATTGGTCTTGAATCAAGACCCTTGGGACTACGAATACCTCAACCAGCGCATGTACCGCGCCACCCACGCCTGGGGTCGCAAAGGCGTCGGTATGGCCGCTATCTCGGCCATTGACATTGCGCTGTGGGACATCATGGGCAAAAGCGTGAACAAGCCCGTGTTCAAGCTGCTCGGTGGTCGCACCAAAGAACGCATTCCTTGCTACTACAGCAAGCTCTACAAAACCGACCTCAAAGACATGCAGGCCGAAGCCCAGCAGTTTGTGGACCAAGGTTTTCGGGCGTTCAAGATGCGCTTTGGCTACGGCCCACAACACGGCCAACAAGGGGTGGTGGAAAACCTGAAGTCGGTCGAAGCTGTGCGCGAAGTCATTGGTTACGACAACGACCTCATGCTGGAGTGCTACATGGGTTGGAACTTGGAGTACGCCAAACGTATTCTGCCCAAGCTCGAGAAATACCAACCCCGCTGGCTTGAAGAGCCGGTGATTGCCGACGACATCGACGGCTACGCCGAACTCAACCAACTCACCAGCATCCCCATCTCAGGCGGTGAGCACGAGTTTTCACTCTATGGCTTCAAACAACTGCTCGACCGCAAGGCGGTGAGCGTGGTGCAGTACGACACCAACCGCGTGGGCGGGATCACCATGGCACACAAGATCAACGCCTTGTGCGAAGCCTACAGCGTTCCCGTCATCCCGCACGCCGGACAAATGCACAACTACCACCTCACCATGAGCAGCCTGAACTGCCCCATGAGCGAGTACTTCCCCATGTTTGACGTGGAGGTCGGCAACGAGTTGTTCTATTACATCTTCGACGGCGAGCCGGTGGCCCACAACGGCTTCTTGCAACTCGACGACAACACGCCTGGCCTGGGCCTGACGCTCAAGACCGAGTTCTTGGACCAATTCTCCATCACCGGATAAGGCACAAGATGTCTCAGCAAAGACCCTACCGTGGCGTGTTCCCCGTGGTGCCTACCACCTTCACCGACAGCGGCGAACTCGACATCAGCAGCCAGCTGCGCTGTGTGGATTTCATGATCGATGCAGGCTCCAACGGGTTGTGCATCTTGGCCAATTTTTCTGAGCAGTTTGTGCTCAGCGATGAAGACCGCCAAGTGCTCACCCGCACAATCTTGGAGCATGTGGCGGGCCGTGTGCCCGTGATCGTCACCACCACCCACTTTGGCACCCGCATCTGCGCCGAGCGAAGCCGCACCGCACAAGACATGGGCGCGGCCATGGTGATGGTGATGCCGCCCTATCACGGCGCCACCATCCGCTGCAGCGGTGAGAAGATTTACGAGTTCTACGCCCAGCTGTCGGACGCGATCGATATCCCGATCATGATTCAAGACGCACCGGTGAGTGGAACCACATTGCCCGTGCCGCTGCTCGCACAAATGGCCAAAGAGATCGAACACGTTGGCTATTTCAAGATCGAGACTGCCGGCGCTGCCAGCAAATTGCGCGACCTGATTGCCGCTGGGGGCGACGCCATCGAAGGCCCTTGGGATGGTGAAGAAGCCATCACCCTGTTGGCCGACTTAGACGCCGGTGCCACGGGCGCCATGACGGGAGGCGGCTTTCCTGATGGCATTCTCACCATCGTGGACGCCTACTTTCGTGGAGACCGCGAAGCCGCTGTGACGGCTTACGCACGATGGCTGCCACTCATCAACTACGAAAACCGCCAGGGCGGCATCCTCACCTCCAAAGCCCTGATGAAAGAGGGTGGTGTGATCGACTGCGACGCCCCACGTCACCCCTTCCCCGACATGCACCCGGCCGTGCGCGCCGGCCTGTTGGACGCCGCTCGCCGTCTAGACCCCTTGGTTCTGCGCTGGGCCCGATGACTTCGACTGAACACACCCCATGAGCATCCCGCACCTGAATTTCATTGATGGCCAGTGGCTGTCGGGTCATACCGTCTGCGCCAACATCAACCCCAGCCGGCTCGACGACGTGGTGGGCCACTACACACAGGCCGACGCTGCGCAAATGGACTTGGCTGTGCAGGCCGCGCAGCGCGCCTTTGCCGCTTGGTCCACCAGCGGTATCCAGCAGCGCAGCGACGCGCTCGACAAAATTGGCGCCGAGATCTTGGCCAGGCGCGAGGAGCTGGGTCGGCTGCTCTCGCGCGAAGAAGGCAAAACCCTGCTTGAGGGCATTGGCGAAGTCACCCGCGCCGGGCACATATTCAAGTTCTTTGCGGGCGAGTGCCTGCGCCTGACGGGCGAGATCGTGCCCTCGGTTCGCCCAGGCGTTGGGGTAGAGATCACTCGCGAAGCCTTGGGCGTGATTGGCCTCATCACACCGTGGAACTTCCCCATCGCCATCCCAGCGTGGAAGATCGCCCCGGCCCTGGCCTTCGGCAATTGCGTGGTGTTCAAACCCGCCGACTTGGTACCTGGAAGCGCCTGGGCCTTGGCCGACATCATCGCTCGCAGCGGCATTCCGGCGGGCGTGTTCAACTTGGTCATGGGCTCGGGCGAGGTCATTGGTGAGGCCATGGTCAAGCACCCTGGCATTGCAGGCATCAGTTTCACCGGATCGGTGGGTGTGGGGCGACGCATTGCCCAAGACTGTGCCGTCCTGGGCAAAAAAGTGCAGCTTGAAATGGGCGGCAAAAACCCCCAAGTGGTGCTGGACGACGCGGATCTGCCAAAGGCGGTCGAGCTGTGTGTGCAGTCGGCTTTTTTCTCCACCGGTCAGCGCTGCACCGCGTCGAGCCGCATTATTGTGACTGAAGGCATTCACGATCGTTTCGTGCAAGCCATGGCAGAACGCATGGCCAGCCTCAGAGTGGGCGATGCGCTGGCCGCGAGTACCGACATTGGGCCGGTGGTCTCACAAGGTCAGCTTGAACAAGATCTGGCCTATGTGCAGATCGCTCTGGCCGAAGGTGGCCAACTGGTGGCAGGCGGACACGCCACCGACTGCCACACGGGCAGCGGCCACCGAGGCCTTTTCATGCGCCCCGCCCTCATCACACACACCACCCCTGGTATGCGCATCAACCGCGAAGAGGTGTTTGGCCCCGTGGCCAGCGTGATCACTGTGCGCGACTATGAAGAAGCCTTGAACGTGGCCAACAACACCGAATTTGGCTTATCCGCCGGCATTGCCACCACCAGCCTGACACACGCCACACATTTCAAACGGCACGCCCAAGCCGGCATGGTGATGGTCAACCTGCCCACCGCTGGGGTGGACTACCACGTGCCTTTTGGTGGACGCAAAGGCAGCAGCTTTGGGCCGCGCGAACAAGGCCGCTACGCCGCCGAGTTCTACACCACGGTCAAAACCGCCTACACCTTGGCCTGACGCCAAAGCCCATCATGCTCACCCTCAGCAACACTTGGCAGTGGCTCAGCGCCCCACTCTCCGGAGCGAGCGAGCACCTCATTGAGCCACACGTGTACTGGCACGCCAGACTCATGGTGCTGGCTTGGGGCATTTGCCTGCCGCTGGGGGCGTTGCTGGCGCGCTACTTCAAGGTCACGCCTGGTCAAGACTGGCCCCGCGTGCTGGACAACAAAGCGTGGTGGCACAGCCACCGCGCCCTGCAATACGGCGGCGTGCTGGCCATGAGCGTGGGCGTGTATCTGCTCTGGCCCATCAGCGTGGCATGGGAGCTGACTTGGAATGCGTCTGGCGTGCACCACGCCTTGGGCTGGTGCGTGCTGGGTTTGGGCTGGATGCAAATGGTCAGCGGTATGTTGCGGGGCAGCAAAGGTGGGCCCACCGACCAGCACATGGCGGGCGACCACTACGACATGAGCTTGTGGCGCGTGGTGTTTGAGCGTGTACACAAAAGCCTGGGCTGGCTGGCCATCGGACTGTCGGTCCTCGTGATTGTCTTGGGCTTATTGGCGGCCGATGCACCGCGCTGGATGCTCATCACCATGCTGCTCTGGTGGAGTGTGTTGTTCGGCATCGCCGTGCAATTGCAACGACGTGGCTGCTGTATCGACACCTACCAAGCCATTTGGGGCACCCAGCCCGACATGCCCGGCTTGCAACGCCCCCCCATTGGTTGGGGTGTGCGCCGCAGCCTTGAGCGCCCGTGGCGCTGAACACGCCACGCGTTCAACCCCCTCCCACTTTGACAACCCCTGACACCTTACGGAGCCTTTATGGCGGGACTTGAAATCAACAATGTGGTTAAACGCTTCGGTGATGTGACCGTTGTTCAGCAAATGAACCTATCGGTTCAAGCGGGCGAATTTGTGGTGCTGCTCGGCGAGTCTGGCTGCGGCAAAAGCACCACGCTGCGCATGATCGCTGGGCTCGAAGACGTGACCGAGGGTCACATCTCCATTGGCGGTCGCGATGTGACACACCTGCCACCCATGGCACGCGACATTGCCATGGTGTTTCAGAGCTACGCACTCTACCCCCACATGAACGTGGGCGAAAACATGTCGTTTGCCTTGAGCTTGTCGGGCAGGCCTAAGTCAGAGATTCAAGAGAAAGTGAATGCCGCCGCCAAGATTCTGAACATAGAACACCTGCTGGCGCGCAAGCCCAAAGAACTGTCAGGCGGCCAGCGCCAACGCGTGGCAATTGGCCGATCCATCGTGCGCGAGCCCCAGGTTTTTTTGTTCGATGAACCGCTGTCCAACCTAGACGCCAAGCTGCGCGGTCACATGCGGGCTGAGCTGGCCATGCTGCACGAACGCCTGGGAAAAACCACGATTTACGTCACACACGACCAAGTCGAAGCGATGACGCTGGCATCGCGTATTGTGATTTTTGACAAAGGTCGCATTCAACAAGTGGGAACACCGACTGAGGTGTTTAACCGCCCTGCAAGCGTGTTCGTGGCTGGCTTTATTGGCACGCCTACGATGAATTTCTTCCAGGGCTGCTACATGCAAAAGGCTGGGCAAGCGATGCTCTTGGGAGATGGATTTTGCTTTCAGGCACCACAGTGGCTGGTTCAACAAGCGCCTAGAGCCGATCAAACCCTGACCATCGGCGTTCGACCACAACACCTCAAAGTCTGCAGCGCAGACGACGCGCAATTGCATTTGCTGGTCGATGTGGTCGAGTACCTGGGCACCGAAAGCCAAGTGGTTGGACACCTGCAAACCACTGGCGGCCAACGCATTTCAGCCGTGGTGCCGGGCAACGCTCTGGCCCAACTTCGTATGCCCATGGCTTTGACCTTTGACAGCGAGGACTTGCACGTGTTCGACACCCACACAGGCCGCAGCCTGCGTTGAATTTTTTCATCCCCTAAAAACCAACCGGAGACAACCATGCAAAGAAGACACTTTATTCAAGCCAGCGCCGCCACCGTTTTTGGTGCAGGCCTGCCGCTGAGCGGCGCACAAGCGCAAAACCGCTTCAGCAAATACGCTGGTCAAACTGTGACCATGAGCATTCCGTCGCATCCCCATTACGACGCGATGCTGAAAATCCTGCCGCAATTCACCAGAGAAACTGGGATCAAAGTGGAGACCGATCGCCTTGCAATCGGTCGCATGAAAGAAAAGCAGCTTCTGGAAATGGGCAAACCCCGGGGCGATTACGACCTGTGCTGCTACGTGGTGATGTGGAAGACGGAATATGTTTCCAAAAATCTGGTGCAAGAGCTTGACCCGTATTTCAAAAACGCTGCGCTGGCAGACCCCAATTTCGATATTGGCGACATCATTCCGGTGTATTTGGAGAACCTGGGTTTGGTCGGTGGCCCCAAAGGTTACTTGGTAGGCCCTGGGGCCAAACTGTATGGCCTGCCGTACGGCGCAGAAACCTCTGTGCTGGCCTACCGTCGCGATATCTTCGCCAAGCACAATCTGAAAGTGCCCGAAAACTACACCCAGTTCCGCGATCTGCTGCGTGTCATTAAAGACAAAGAAGGCATTGGCGCACTGACCTCACGCGGCCAAGCGGGTCACCAAGCGGTTCACGCCTGGCTGCTGCACTTGAACCCGCTGGGTGGCAGCGTGTTTGACGATCAGTGGCGACCGCGCTTCAACGACAAGGTCGGCATCGACGCGTTGAAATTCTTGCAAGAGGTGGTGGCGACCGGCCCCGCTGGCATTGCGGGCTACGGCCAGGGCGAGAGCAACACAGCTTTCCTGCAAGGCCAGGCGGCCATGTATTTGGACAGCACCTCGCTGGCAGGCGTGGTCAACGACCCCTCCAAGTCTCGCGTGGCTGGCAAAGTCAGCTGGGCATTGCACCCCATGGGCACGCGCCGTGCATCGCAATCCGGTGGACTGGGTTTAACCATCCCCAAAAACGCGAAGAACGCCGATGCAGCTTTCTTGCTGATGCAGTGGCTGACCGCCAAGCAACAAGACAAGGCCGTCACCCGTGTGGGCGGCACCCCCACCCGCAACTCAACCATGTCCGACGTGGAATTGGTGCGTCAGTACCCCGAGTTCATCACCTTCAAAGAAGCGTTGAAGCACTCCAACCCCGACTGGAGACCCATCATTGCGACCTGGGACCGGATCAATGTGCAAGCGCTGGGGGTGGGCATTTCGGAGGCTCTCACGGGCAAGAAAACCGCCGAGTCCGCGCTTAACGATCTGGTGCCAGCCGTCACGCAAATGATGCGCGAAGCTGGCTACAAGGTGTAAGTGCAACCCTGTGAATCCCCGCACAGCGGGGATTCATACCTTCCAAGAGTCTTGATCATGCGCACTCCCTCGTGGGTTCCCGCTTTGTATGTGGGACCGGCTATTCTTATCATGGCTGTCGCCTGTTTGTATCCCGTCCTGTCTGCATTCCATTTGGGCTTGTTCGAATGGAATATGGGCACGCCCTGGAGCGAAGCCAAATGGGTGGGATTGGGCAACTTCCTGTCCGTCTTTCAGCAAGAGAGGGTGTGGTCATCGCTGTGGGCCACCCTTGTGTTTTCTGCTTTGTGTGTCAGCGCAGAGATGGTACTGGGGATTGCCTTGGCATTGGCACTCGAAAAGCCGGTGCGCGGCACGGCCTTCTTTCGCACCCTGTTCATCTTGCCCATGATGATAGCGCCCATTGCTGTGGGCTTGGCTTGGCGCTACATGTTTGACGCGCAGTTCGGTCCGATCAACGCGCTGCTAACATTGTTCGACATCCCCCCTCAGATCTGGCTGGCCGACCCCACCCTGGCGTTTATTGCCATCGTTATTGCCGATATTTGGCAATGGACACCCTTTGTTTTCATCATGATGGTGGCCGCCTTGGCCAGTGTAGACAGCTCGGTCATTGAAGCCTCCCGCATCGACGGCGCCAATTGGTTTCAAATGACTTTTCGGGTCAAGCTGCCCATGATCATGAACGTGATTGCCATCACCCTGATGATGCGACTCATCGACGCATTTCGGGTACTGGAAGTGGTGTACGTGCTCACCTTTGGTGGCCCAGGCGACTCCACCGAAATTTTGGCCATGCACATTTACAAAACCGCATTTGTCGGTCAGCAGTTGGGGGCAGCAGCCGCCATCTCGGTGCTGCTGCTGGTGGTGGTGGCCTTGTTGTCGTGGGGTGCGCTGCGATTGTCCAATCCACTGAAAAACGACCGTTGACGCTCTGAGCCTCACCAAGCCCCCAAGCTAGCGAAAGCACCACCATGACCAACCGAAACCCGCTTTTCAACGGCCTGCATTACCTGATGCTGATCGTGCTGGCCTTCCTGTGTGTGGCCCCTATCCTGGTGATCTTTGCCACCAGCTTGCGCCAGCAGGTGGACATTTTTTCTGATCCTCTGAACTTCTTGTTCACGCCCACACTGGAGAACTACCGCGCTGTCTTGGAAGAAGACAACTTTGACCGCTACCTCATGAACAGTTTGTTCGTGGGAGTCGTGTCCACCGTCATCACCCTGGTGCTAGGCTGTATGGCCGCCTACGGACTGGCGCGTTTTCGCTTCAAAGGGCGCACAACCATCGCTTACACCACCCTGCTGCTGCGCACCGTGCCACTGGCCGTATTGGCCATACCGGTATTCATGATCTGGAACCAATGGCATTTGGTCAACAGCTTATGGGGGCTGGTGCTGCTGTACGTCGCGGTGAATTTGCCCTTCACCATTTGGTTGCTCTACGGCTTTGTGTTGCAAGTGCCCGCAGAGCTGGAAGAAGCCGCAGCCATCGACGGCTGTGGCCCGGTGCGTGTTTTCACCAAAGTGCTGCTGCCACTCATGGCGCCAGGTTTGGCGGCGGCTTCCATCTTCACCTTCCGGATCGCTTGGAACGAGTTCATCTTGGCCTTGGTACTCACCGACCGCGGCACCCGCACGCTGCCCGTGGCTGCCTCGCTCTACATCACAGACATGGGCGTTGATTGGGGCCGTGTAATGGCCATGGGCAGCTTGATTGCCATACCCCCGCTGATATTCACCTTTGTCGCAGCCCGGCAGATCATCACAGGCTTAACCGCTGGAGCGGTCAAAGGCTGATCAGTGCTGTGTCGCTGTCCATGGTGCGGCTTAGCCGCCCGCCCGCGCGGCCCGTGCGCGATACTGCGGCCATGAGCGAATTCAGTCCGTCGTCGCCCCAGCGCACCGCCCGCCGCGGTGCCATTGGCATCGCGCTGTTTTGGGTGGCATTGGCCGCCGCGCTGTTTGTGGTGTTCAAGTGGATCGAAGAACACGAGCGCCAAAGCCTGGTGCCCTACGCCACCGGTGAAGGGCATTTGGTGATTCCACGCGAGCGCGACGGCCATTTTTATGTCAACGGCGAGGTCAACCGCGTGCCGGTGCGCTTTCTGGTCGACACCGGCGCCTCGGCGGTGAGCGTGAGCAACGCCCAGGCCCAACAAGCCCAGCTGCCCGAGGGCCGCCCGATCACCCTGCAAACCGCCAACGGCGAGCGCCCTGGGCGGCTGGTGCACGGCGTGCCGGTGAAGGTAGGCCACCTGGCGCTCAACAACGTGACCGTGGTCAGCGGCCTGACCGGTCTGCCGGCCGACCAAGCCTTGTTGGGCCAGAGCTTTTTGCGCCAGTTTGACGTGAAACTGCGCGAAAAAGACATGGTGCTCATGCCGCGCGCCACACCCTGACCATGCCCACCGCGCTGATAGCCGAAGACGAGCCGCTGCTGGCCCACGCACTGCAGCTGGCCCTGCAACGTGCCTGGCCCGAGCTGCAGGTGCTGGCGGTGGCGCCACATGGGCCAGCGGCGGTGAGCTTGGCACTGCAACACCGACCCGATGTGCTGTTTTTGGATGTGCGCATGCCTGGCATCAGCGGGCTGGAAGCGGCCGCCGAGCTGGCCGACCGTTGGGCCGACGACGCGCCCGCCGGCCAGCCCTTTCCGGCGCTGGTGTTCGTCACCGCCTACGACCAATACGCGGTACAGGCCTTTGATGCGCAGGCGGTGGGCTATCTGCTCAAACCTGTGACACCCGAGCGCCTGGCCCGCACCGTGGCGCGTGTGCAGGCCCACCTGGCACAGCAAGACACCCAGCCCCAAGCCAGTGGCGCAGCGGTGCCCGACGCCCTGCTCGACCAACTGCGCGCCTTGCTGGCCCCCGTCTCGACACCCGCCGCGCCGCGTCTGCAGGTGATTCAGGCCAGCGTCGGCCAGCAGCTGCACCTGCTGCCGGTGGAGCAGGTGCTGGTGTTTGAGGCGGCCGACAAATATGTGCGGGTGCTCACCGCCGACCCAACGCCAGAGCTGTTGATCCGCACCCCGCTCAAAGACCTGTTGCCCCAACTGGACGCCGACGTGTTCTGGCAAATCCACCGGGGCACGGTGGTGCGCGCCAGCGCCATCGCCCGGGTGGAGCGCGACGAGGCCGGACGCCTGTGGCTGCACCTGCGCCAGCGTCCCGAGCGCTGGGCGGTGAGCCGGCTCTACGCCGGGCGCTTTAAAGCCATGTGAACATGCGCTGCGCCAACAACTGGCAAAAAAAGAACGCCAAAGTGACAGGCGGCTGTGCGTCTTTTCACGCACCCATGTACTTCTATCGAACTAAAGTGACGGCGCCTGACAAGGCAAATAAATTGTAAATTTTTATTACTATCATCGCGCCCGTTCGCAACCACACACCACAGGGCACATGAAACACCTCATCACCACACTTGCGCTGAGTAGCTTGGCCACGCTGAGCTGGTCACAAACCTACCTCAGCCCCAACCAACTGGGCGGGGGCAAGTTGCCCGGCACACACCAAGACCTGGTGTTCACCTTGGGTGATGGCAACTGGACGCCACAGGTCAGCCTGCCCGCCACCGGCCTGCACAACGCCAGCATCCGCATCGTCTCGCAAGCCGGCTACACCACCCAAGTGCTGCAAGCCAACAGCGACGTGCCACTGCCCGCCATGGCGCTGGCGCGCGGCCAATCGCTGCAATACCGTTACTCCACCGCCAGCCGGCTCTGGGAAGTGGTGGGCCCCACCGCATGGGCGGCCAACGACGGCAAACCCATGACCTTGCCGGCCAGCACAGAGCGTGTGTTGCGCGCCCGCATGGGCGACGGCGCCTGGGCGCCCTGGCTCAACCTGCCGCCCAGCGCGCCCGATGGGGCTCTGCTGCTGGTGCAATCCAACGCCACTTGGAGCAGCCGCATCGACCCCACCCATGCGCTGCACGCGTCCACCATGACGCTGCGCACCAACGACAACTATGCGTTCGTCTACAACACCCGTTTGGGCAAATGGACGCTGCAGCAAAGCCCTGAAACCAGCCGCACCACACCCGGGGGCATCAGTAGCGGTCCACAAACGCCCATTGCGGTGCAAATGGGAGCGCCCGCCAGCCCTTTGACCCGCCTGACCATCCCGGCACAAGCGCCCAGCACCACCATCACCTTGCCCATCACCGCCGGCGACCGCGATCGCATCGTCGTCTCCTCCAAGAGCAACGTGCGTGGCGCCATCGCCAACACCGGGGTGCAAGACGTGGGCACCATGGCCATCGACCGGGGCCAGAGCTACGAGTTCATGTGGAACGCACCCGCCAGCCGCTGGGTTCTGACCCGGGCGCCTGTGACGCAATTGCGCGCCCAGCAGATCCCTGGGGCCAACATGCCCGCACCGCTCACGCCAGTGACCGAAGTGCTGGCCTGGAACGGCAACTGGACCAACACCCTGCGCCTGCCCACCAGCGCCCGCGCTGGCGACCGGGTGGTGTTCAAGTCGTCGGCCAGCTGGAGCTTTAACGTGGTGGACAGCACCGGCCAGATCAAAGACGTGATCAGCAACAACGAAGAAGTGGTCTACCGCCACGACGGCACCCGCTGGACGCGCGAGACCGACACCATTCGCATTTTGCTGAGCTACGGCCAAGGTGTAGCCGATCGCCTGGGCGCAGCCGCCGCCCGTGCGCGCCAAATCGAATCGCTGCGCCTGACCAACGAGTCGCTGGCCAATTCAGGCGCACGCTTCCGCTTCCAACTCGCCGGGCTGCTGCAAGTGCCCAATCTGGGCCTAACCCTCGGCGACGCGGTCACCCGCGGGCGCACCGATGCCACCATCCAGGCCGAACGCGACCGCCTGCGCGCCGATGCGGTGTATTACGAGGGCATTGAAGACGGCTGTGGTCTGGCCTGGGTCAACAGCTCGCCACTGGCCTTCAACATGCTGGCCACGGGCAGCTTGGGCTGTGGCACCACCGTGATGCGCCATGAGCTGGGCCACAACATGGGCTTGGGCCACGGCAACGGCGTCGTGCCCACCGTGAAGTCTGGCAACGCCGTGCCGTTCTTTGCCACGCCGCACCGCTTTGACGCCACTCTGCGGGTGCCCATGGGCCACCTGGCCACCGTGCCCGACGAAGTGGCGCCAATGGACCGCAACGCACCGGCTGTCTCGCGTTTCCGTTGATCATGCGCACCGGGTATCGAATCGCCCTGGGGCCAGCGGCCGTCTTGGCCGCTGGCCTGCTGTGGACGGCGCTGCGCCCCACCCCGGTGGTGCCCGGCGTGGTGCTGGCCCCCAGCGCCGCGCCCGCAGCGCAGACGGCCACCGAGCCGGCACAAGCGCTCGCCTCTGCGCGTGGCATGCCCGAACACCTGCTGGTGGGCGACAGCTACAAAGATGTGGTGTCCCGCATCCGTGCCCGCCAAGCCGATGGACGCCCGCTGTTCGCCAACGACGACGCCTTTGGGCAGGCGCGCCAGCAGCAGGTGCTGTTTGCCACCGGTGTGCCGGCCAACGAGGCCGCCGCCTCGCCACTGGCCGACGCGCGCCGCCTGGCCGACGGGCGCGAATGGATCCGCTACGACCTGCAGGTCTTGGCCGCCCGCGCCGAAGGCGACCGGTTTGTGCTGCCCATGGCCGGCAACCTCAGCCAGTTGGCCGAAATCGACAGCGTGGAGCGGGTCGAAGAGCAGTACCGCTGGAGCGGCCGCATCCTCGGCCCCGAGGGCGGCACCTTCACCATCACCCAGGCCTTTGGCGACCAATACGCCATTGGCGCCATCCAAACCCCGGCCGGTGAGTTTTTGCTCGAAGCCAAGGGCGGCACCGGCTGGGTGGTGCAGGCGGACAAAGAATTCTTCTTGCCACCCGATGGCAACGACACCGTCAGCGACGACGGTTCGCACCTGAACCACAAGCACTGAGCGGCCTCAGGCGATCACACTGCGTGGTCAAAACGCCCCGGCAAAGCGGTAACGCGACGCCGGGTGCCACAGCGAGGCCACCGACGCCACCTGGCCCAGCGAGCGCGTTTGCCGGTGCAACACCAAACACGGCTCACCGGCCGCCATGGCCAGCATTTCGGCCACCGCTGCGGGCGGCAGCACCGCCTCAATCACAAACGACACCCCCTTGAGCGGCGCCACCCGCATCAGGTAGGCGTTGGGCGTCTGGGTCGCAAAGTCTTGCGCCAGGTAGTCGGGCGCCACGGCGGGGTTCACATGCCGGTCTTCCACCTGGATGGGGGCGTTGTTTTCAAAATGCACCACCACCGAATGGAACACCACACTGCCCGGCGGCACCCCCAGGCGCTGGGCCAAGGTGTCGCTGGCCTTGACGCGTTCCAGCCGGTGCAGCTCGCTGCGGTGGGTGTGGCCGCGCGCCGCAATCTCGTCGGCGATGTTGCGGATCTCCACCAGGGTGGACTGGTACTTTTGCTGCGCGACATAAGTGCCCGATCCCTGGCGCCGCTCCAAGATCTGCTCGTCGCTCAGCTCGCGCAGGGCGCGGTTCACCGTCATGCGCGAAACCCCGAAGTCGCGCGCCAGCGCCTCCTCGCCCGGAATGGCATCGCCCTCTTTCCACACCCCGGTGTGGATCTGCGCCAGCACATGGGCCTTGACCTGTTGGTACGCGGGTTGGGCGGGGCGTGTGTTCATGGCAGGGTTCACTTGACTTGACAGCTCAGTTTACTTCGGCACAATTTGTATATACATTTAAATCCACAGAGACAACTTCTGTACAGACACCCGGAGACACCATGCGCCTGAACACCGATCCCCGCTTCGACCCGAGCCGCGTCATTCGCGCGCCGCGCGGCAGCCAGCTGCACTGCAAAAACTGGGTGGCCGAAGCCGCCTACCGCATGCTGCAGAACAACCTCGACCCCGAAGTCGCCGAAAACCCGCAGCACCTGGTGGTCTACGGCGGCATTGGCCGCGCCGCGCGCGACTGGGCCTGTTTTGATCAGATCTTGGCCTCGCTGCGCGAGTTGAACGAAGACGAGTCGCTGCTGGTCCAGTCGGGCAAGCCGGTGGGCGTGTTCAAGACCCACGCCGACGCGCCGCGTGTGCTGCTGGCCAACAGCAACCTGGTGCCCAAGTGGGCCACCTGGGAACATTTCAGCGAACTCGACCGCCAAGGCCTTTTTATGTACGGCCAAATGACCGCCGGCAGCTGGATCTACATCGGCAGCCAAGGCATTGTGCAAGGCACGTTTGAGACCTTTGTCGAGGCCGGCCGCCAGCACTACAGCAATGATTTGTCGGGCCGCTGGATCTTGACCGCGGGCTTGGGCGGTATGGGCGGCGCGCAGCCCTTGGCGGCCACGCTGGCCGGCGCGTGTTCGCTCAACATCGAATGCCAGCAAAGCAGCATCGACTTTCGCCTGCGCACCCGTTATGTGGACAAACAGGCGCGCGACATCGACCACGCGCTGGCGCTCATCCAGGAACACACCGCCAAGAAAGAAGCCGTGTCGATTGCCCTGCTCGGCAACGCGGCCGAGGTCTTGCCCGAACTCGTGAAACGCGCACAAGCCGGCGGCATCCGCCCGGACATCGTGACCGACCAAACCTCGGCGCACGACCTGGTCAACGGCTACCTGCCCGCGGGCTGGAGCGTGGCGCAATGGAAAGCCGCCCAACAAGACCCGGCCCAACACGCCGCGCTCAAAGCCGCCGCCGCCCAGAGCTGCGCGGTGCATGTGCAGGCCCTGCTCGACTTCCACGCCATGGGCATTCCCACGGTGGACTACGGCAACAACATCCGCCAAGTGGCCTTCGACCAGGGTGTGAAGAACGCGTTCGACTTTCCGGGTTTTGTGCCGGCCTACATCCGCCCGCTGTTTTGTGAGGGCAAAGGCCCGTTCCGCTGGGTGGCGCTCTCGGGCGACCCGGAAGACATTTACAAGACCGACGCCAAGATCAAAGCGCTGTTCCCCAACAACCACCACACCCACCGCTGGCTCGACATGGCGCGCGAGCGCATCGCCTTCCAGGGCCTGCCGGCGCGCATTTGCTGGCTTGGTCTGGGCGAACGGCATGTGGCGGGCCTGGCCTTCAACGAGATGGTGCGGCGCGGCGAACTCAAGGCGCCCATCGTCATTGGCCGCGACCACCTGGACACCGGTTCGGTGGCCAGCCCCAACCGCGAAACCGAAGGCATGAAAGACGGCACCGACGCGGTGAGCGACTGGCCGCTCTTGAACGCCCTGCTCAACACCGCCGGTGGCGCCAGCTGGGTGAGCCTGCACCACGGTGGCGGCGTGGGCATGGGCTATTCGCAGCACTCGGGCATGGTCATCGTGGCCGACGGCAGCGAGGCCGCCGAGCGCCGACTGGCGCGTGTGCTGGTGAACGACTGCGCCAGCGGCGTGATGCGCCACGCGGATGCGGGCTATGAGCTGGCCATTGCCACCGCGCGCACGCACGGCCTCAAACTCCCGATGATTGGATAACGCCCCCCCGCGCCGCAGAAACTTGTATCCCCCTGCGCCGCCTTCGGCGTCACCCACCAGGGAGGCAACGCCAGTGGCCCGGCGAAGCCGGTTCCACGGCGTTCCCACCAAGACATCTCGCTCACACATACTCTTTCATATGCCATCTGCTCTGACTCTCATCCCCGGCCAACTCAGCTTGGCCGATCTGCGCGCCGTGTGGCAAGCGCCGGTGCGTGTGGCGCTGCACGACAGCGCCCACGCCGACATCGCGGCCTCCGCCGCCGCCATCCACGCCATCGTCGCCAAGGGCGATGCGGCTTACGGCATCAACACCGGCTTTGGCAAGCTGGCCAAAACCCGTATCCCCGACGAACAGTTGGAGCTGCTGCAACGCAACCTGATCTTGTCGCACTCGGTCGGCACCGGCGAGCCCATGAGCGACGCCACCGTGCGCTTGGTCATGCTGACCAAAGCGGCCAGCTTGGCGCGCGGTTTTTCGGGTGTGCGGCCAGTGGTCATCGACACGCTGCTCGCGGTGCTCAACGCCGGCATCGTGCCGCACATTCCGGTCAAGGGCTCGGTCGGTGCGTCGGGCGATCTGGCGCCGTTGTCGCACATGACGCTGGCGCTGATGGGCGAAGGCCCGGTGCGCTTCAAGGGCCAAACGGTCAAGGCCGCCGACGCGCTGCACGCCGCCGGCATTGCGCCGCTGACGCTGGCCGCCAAAGAAGGTTTGGCGCTCATCAACGGCACCCAGGTGTCCACCGCGCTGGCGCTGCACGGCCTGTTCATGGCCGAGCGCTTGTTGGAGGCCGGCGCTGTCACCGGCGCGCTCAGCGTGGACGCGGCCAAGGGCAGCGACGCGCCGTTTGATCCACGCATCCACACCGCGCGCGGCCAGCCCGGGCAAATCGCCTTGGCCCAAGCCATGCGCGAGCTGCTGGTGGGCAGCGCCATTCGCCAGTCGCACCTGGACAACGACGAACGCGTGCAAGACCCCTACAGCCTGCGCTGCCAGCCGCAGGTCATGGGCGCCTGCCGCGACCTGATCGCCAACGCCGCGCGCACCCTGCTGACCGAGGCCAACGCCGTCACCGACAACCCGCTCGTTTTTACCGACACGGGCGAAGTGCTCTCGGGCGGCAACTTTCACGCCGAGCCGGTGGCCTTTGCCGCCGACGGCTTGGCGCTGGCGATTGCCGAAATCGGCGCCCTGGCCGAGCGGCGCATCGCGCTGCTGATCGACAGCACGCTCTCGGGCCTGCCGCCGTTCTTGGTCAACAACCCGGGCCTCAACAGCGGCTTCATGATCGCCCACGTCACCGCCGCCGCACTGGCCAGCGAAAACAAATCGCACGCCCACCCCGCCAGCGTGGACAGCCTGCCCACCAGCGCCAATCAAGAAGACCACGTCAGCATGGCCACCTACGCCGGCCGGCGCCTGGCCGATATGGCCGACAACACCGCCGCCATCCTCGGCATCGAATGGCTGGCCGCTGCGCAGGGCGTGGACTTTCACCGCCCGCTGGCCAGCTCTGCGCCGCTGGAGGCCGCGCACGCGCTGCTGCGCGCCCAGGTGGCGCGTTACGACGCCGACCGTTTGTTTGCCCCCGACATCGAAGCCGCCAAGTCCTTGGTGCTGGGTGGCGCGCTGCACAGCGTGCACGCCGGCTTGTGGGCCACGTTGTGGCGCGACACGGTGAGCGCCTGAACACCATGGCCGGCGCCACCCTGTTTCGCGATTGCACCCTCGCCACCCTGCAGGGCGGCGACTGGGGCCTGATGGAGCGCGGCGCCGTGCTGGCGCAAGACGGCGCCATCGCCTGGCTGGGGCCTGAGCGCGATCTGCCCGCTGGCCTGCCGGTGCAGGCCGAACACGCGCTGAGCGGCGCCTTGCTCACCCCCGGCCTGATCGACTGCCACACCCACTTGGTCTACGGCGGCCACCGCGCGCACGAGGCCGATCTGCGCCTGCAAGGCGCCAGCTACGAAGACATCGCCCGCGCCGGCGGTGGCATCAGATCCACCGTGGCCGCCACCCGCGCCGCCAGCGAAGCCGATTTGCTGCGCAGCGCCTGCGACCGGGCCGACGCGCTGATGCGCGAAGGCGTCACCACCGTCGAGGTGAAATCCGGTTACGGCCTCACGCTGGCCGACGAAGCCAAATGCCTGCGCGTGGCGCGTGCCTTGGGCGACGCGCGCTCGCTCAGCGTGCGCAGCACCTACCTCGGCGCCCACGCCTTGCCACCCGAATTCGACGGGCGCGCCGACGACTACATCACCGCCGTGTGCGACTGGATGGCCCCACTGCACGCCCAAGGCCTGGTCGACGCGGTGGACGCGTTTTGCGACACCATCGGCTTCACCCCAGCGCAAACCCAGCGCGTGTTCGACGCCGCACAGGCGCTGGGCCTGCCGGTCAAGCTGCACGCCGAACAACTGAGCCACCAAGGCGGCGCCGAGCTGGCCGCGCGTTGTGGCGCGCTGTCGTGTGACCACATCGAACACCTGAGCGCCGAGGGCATCGCCGCCATGCGCGCAGCCGGCACGGTGGCCGTGCTGCTGCCCGCCGCGTGGTACTGCCTGCGCGACACCACCCCGCCACCTGTGGCCGCGCTGCGGCAAGCCGGTGTGCCCATGGCCGTGTCCACCGACCACAACCCCGGCAGCTCGCCGTGCCTGTCGCTGCTGACCGCGCTGCACATGGCCTGCACCTTCTGGCGCCTGACACCGCTCGAAGCCGTGCTCGGCGCCACCGCACACGCCGCGCGCGCGCTGGGCCAACACGACCGGGGCACGCTGGCGCTGGGCCAACGCGCCGACCTGGCCGCTTGGCGCCTCAACCACCCGCGCGAGCTGGCCTATTGGCTCGGTGGCCAGCCCTGCGCCGGCCGCGCCGTGGCCGGCCGCTGGCTGCCGCTCTGACCCCAACGGAGGCCCCATGCCCCACCACGCCCCAAACCCTTGGACCGGCCGCCACGACAGCGAAGAAACCGCCGCGCCCGAACGCCTGGCGCGCTGGCACCACCGCGTTCGGCCCTGGCACCCCCAAGCCCAAGGCGGTGTGGTGCTGATCGGCTTTGCGGTGGACGAAGGCGTGCGCCGCAACCAAGGCCGCACCGGAGCGGCTGGCGGCCCCGCCGCTTTGCGCCAAGCCTTGGCCAACCTGCCCGCACCAGCCGCCACCGCGCTGTGGGACGCCGGCACGGTGCACTGCGACGCCCAAGCCCTGGAAGCCGCACAAGCCGAACTCTCGGCCACCGTGGCGCAGGTGCGCGCCCAAGGCGGCCTGCCGCTGGTGCTGGGCGGCGGGCACGAAATGGCCTGGGGCACCTTTGGCGGGCTGATCGCCAACGACCGCACACCCGGGCGCTTGCTGGTGCTCAACCTCGACGCGCACTTTGACCTGCGCCACGCCGCCGCCCCCAACAGCGGCACCCCGTTCGCGCAAATCCACCAATGGTGTGCCGACCACCACCAGCCCTTTGCCTACACCGTGCTGGGCATCAGCAGCTTTGCCAACACGCCCGCGCTGTTTGACCGCGCACAGGCCACCGGTACCCGCTGGCGCCTCGACGAAGCCCTGCAAACCCCCGCCGACTGGGCCCAAGCTCAGGCCGACTTGGCCCGCGACCTGCAGGCCTGCGACGCGGTCTACCTGACCATCTGCCTGGACGTGCTGAGCGCCGCCGTCGCGCCCGGCGTGTCGGCCCCGGCTGCGCTAGGCGTGCCACTGGCTTTCATCGAAGCGGTGATCGACCAGATCAAAGCCAGCGGCAAACTCATCGCCGCCGACATGGCCGAACTCAACCCCAGCTTCGACCGCGACGGCCAAACCGCCCGGGTGGGTGCCCGCTTGCTGGCGCGGGTGGCGGGGCTGCCGGGATAAAGGCCACACCAAGGCCCCACAATGGCCGGCATGAACACCCCAACCGACCCCACACCCATCCTCACCTTCTGGCTGGGCGACGGCCTGCAGCACGGCTGGCCCAGCGACGACCGCAACGCCCTGTGGTTTCGCGGCGGCCCAGCGCTCGACGCCGACATCACCCAACGCTTTGGCCCGCTGGTGCACAGCGCGGTGCAAGGCGGCCTGACCGAATGGGAAGCCGACCCGCTGCAGCGCCTGGCGCTGATCCTGCTGCTCGACCAATTCACCCGCAACGTGTTTCGCGGCCAAGCGCAAGCCTTTGCCGGCGACGCCCGCGCCCAGACGCTGAGCCTGGCCACCTTGGCGCTCAACGAAGACAGCGCCCTGCCCGCTGTGGCGCAGGTGTTTCTGCTCATGCCCCTGATGCACGCCGAACACCCACTACTGCAAGCCGCCTGCGAACAGCGCTTTCGCGCCCTGCAGGCCCGCAGCGACGCCGCCACCGCGCAGCGCCTGCAAGGCAATGTGGACGCCGCCGTGCAGCACCGGGCCATCGTCGACCGCTTTGGCCGCTTTCCGCACCGCAACGCGGTGCTGGGCCGGGCCAGCACGGCGGAAGAAACCGCCTTTCTCACCGACGGGCCGCGGTTTGGGCAGTGAGCGCCCCCTAAAATCCCCCGCATGACCACCCCCGACAACCACACCTCCGCCGAGCACAAACCCAGCAACTTTTTGCGCCAGATCATCGAACACGATCTGGCCGCTGGCACCCACGCCCAGCGGCGCTGGGGCGGCGCCCCGGGCGACGCGGCGCACCACGCCGCCGGTGTGCCCGACCCCGCCAAAATCCGCACCCGCTTTCCGCCCGAGCCCAACGGCTACCTGCATGTGGGCCACGCCAAAAGCATTTGCCTGAACTTTGGTCTGGCGCGCGACTACGGCGGCGTCTGCCACATGCGCTTTGACGACACCAACCCGGAGAAGGAAGAAAAGGAGTACGTCGATTCCATTCTGGACGCGGTGCAGTGGCTGGGCTTTGGCTGGCAAAGCCAGTTTGCGGGCAAGACAGAAGACCACCTGTACTTCGCCAGCAACTACTTCGACTTCATGTACCGCGCGGCCGAGCACCTGATCACCACCGGCCACGCCTATGTGGACGAACAAACGCCCGAGCAAATGCGCGCCAACCGGGGCGACTTTGGCAAACCCGGCGTCGACAGCCCCTTCCGCAGCCGCACCCCGGCCGAGAACCTGGCGCGCTTTCGCGAGATGCGCGACGGCCAGCTCGCCGACGGCGCCGCCGTGCTGCGCGCCAAGATCGACATGGCATCGCCCAACATCAACATGCGCGACCCGGCCATCTACCGCATCCGCCGCGCCACGCACCACAACACCGGCGACGCCTGGTGCATCTACCCCATGTACACCTTTGCGCACCCCATTGAGGACGCACTGGAAAACATCACCCACAGCATTTGCACGCTCGAATTTGAAGACCAGCGCCCGTTTTACGACTGGCTGATGGACCGCCTAAGCGAAGGCGGCCTGATCAACACCCCCGCGCCGCGCCAGTACGAATTTGCGCGCCTCAACCTCACCTACGTCATCACCAGCAAACGCAAGCTCGCCCAACTGGTGAACGAAGGCAAGGTCAGCGGCTGGGACGACCCGCGCATGCCAACCATCGTCGGCCTGCGCCGCCGGGGCTACACGCCCGAGAGCATTCAGCTGTTTGCCGAACGGATTGGCGTGACCAAAGCCGACAGCTGGATCGACTACAGCACCCTAGAAGGCTGCCTGCGCGAAGACCTGGAAAACAAAGCCCACCGTGGCATGGCGGTGCTCGACCCGGTGAAGCTGGTGCTGACCAACTGGGCCGAAGCCTTTGGCAGCGACGCCTACACCGAAGACTGCACCCAGCCCGCCCTGCCCCACTCGGCAATCGCCGAAGGCCAAACGCCCCCGGCCGAGCGCGTGTTCAAGATCGGCAAAGAGGTGTGGATTGAGCGCGAAGACTTTGAAGAAGTGCCGCCCAAGGGCTACAAGCGCCTGTTCCCTGGCAACGTCGTGCGCCTCAAAGGCGGCTACGTCATCGAATGCACCGGCTGCGCCCGCGACGCGGCCGGCCAAGTGACCGAAGTGCTCGCCAAAGTGATCCCCGGCACCAAGAGCGGCACCCCCGGCGCCGACAGCGTAAAAGCCAAAGCCGCCATCACCTGGGTGGGCGTGGCCGACGGCGTGAGCGCCGAAGTGCGCCTGTACGACCGCCTGTTCAGCGACCCGCAACCCGACGCGGGCGGCAAAAACTTCCTGGACGCGCTGAACCCCAACAGCCTGACGGTGGTGACCGCCTATGTGGAGCCGTCACTGGCCGCTGCCAAGCCGGACCAGAAATTCCAGTTTGAGCGGCATGGCTACTTTGTGGCCGACCGCAAGGACCACGGCGTGGGCGGGAAAGTGGTGTTCAACCGGGTGACGGGGTTGAAGGATTCTTGGGCTAAGTGACGAAAGGCAACGCGAAAACACCATGACTAAAAAGTTCACTCTTCCTTTGCAGAAATCGCAAAACTGCCCCATCCAACTCCTTGAGCTAGCAGGCCGTTGAAAAAGTGCTCATCGAACGTGCTGCGGCCGCTGATTTCGAAGCCGCGAGCCACCTCGACGCGCCTGCGAAGCGATTTCGAGGGGCGTTTCGGCCCGATTGCAGGCTCTTTTGCCCATTTCGGGCGCACGTATCCCACGGCTTACGCATGATGCGCGTCCCACCAGCCGCTGATGGCCCCAAGGCGCACCAAGTTGTAGGTGGCAAAGCACAGCAGCGCCTGGCCCGTGAGCTTGGCATGGCCAATGAGTTTGGTCTTGGCCAGACCGCCCACTGTCTTGGCCCAGCCAAAGGCCTCTTCGATGCGTTTGCGCACCTTCTGACTGGCCTTGTAGCCATCGTGTCGCTGGATGCGCCCGTCCACCGCCGAGTGCTTGTCCTTGGCCGCTACGTGAGGTGTGACCTTGAGCTTTCTGCAACCCTTGATGAAGGCCTTGGCGTCGTAGCCTTTATCGGCCCCGACAGTAGCCCGCTTGTTCCTGTTGCCCCGGCGGCGCTCCAGCATGGTCAGCGCCGCCTCAC
>CAZYUD010000034.1:0-24807 GCA_964650505.1 uncultured Hydrogenophaga sp. | reverse complement strand
GCACCAGGTTGCCCGCCACGCCGCTGCCACGCACTTCCAGGGTGGTGTCGTTGGTCTCTTGGTATTTTTCGAGCTTTTGGATCTCTTCACCCTGATTGGCAAACACTTCTTGGATGGCCGGTGACGAAGCGATTCCCGTCTCCAGGGTGAACCGGATCACCGGCGTGCGCGGGCTGGTGTTGCCAGCAAAACCGACGCCGGCCACTTGCCAGCCGTACTGACCGGCATTCAAGCGTTCGGTGGGGGTAAAGGACCAGTTGCCATCGGCCGACACAGAAGCCGAGCCAATCGGGTTGTTGGCGTCTGCCGCGTCGTAGATCAGCACCAGCTGGGTGCCGGCAGCTGCCTTGCCGCGGATGGTGGGGGTGGTGTCGTCAGTAACGGTGTTGTCTTGGATTTCACCGGTTGTCGCACCAGCGTTGTCCCAAAGCACCACATCCTTGGGGGCGCTGGGCACATTCAGAGGCGCCCCGTCGGAAGGATTGCCTTGGCTGTCGCGCACAAAGACGCTGTAGGGCAGATCCGGCGTCAATGCCGGAGTCACGTCCAGCTTAAAAGTGCCATCGGCATTAACAGCAGCCGACCCAATGACATTGCCTTGGTTGTCGTACAACACGGCGAGGCGCCCCGCCTCGGAAGGACCAGGCACGCTGCCAGCAATGACCGTGGCAGCAGCACCATTCACTTGGCCATCCGTGATCGACTCCAGCGTCGGCGTCCCGGGGCCAGTGTTGTCCACCGGCACCGGTGTGGAGTCGGAGGTGTTGCCAGCGGCATCGCGTGAGACCACGGTGTACGACGTGTTCTCGTTGAGACCACCCGGCACCACCAGGCTGTAGCGGCCATCGGAATCAGCGGTGGCGGTCGCCACCACTTGGTTGTTGGCGTCGCGCAGAATCACGGTGCTGTTGGCCTCGGCGGTACCGGTGATTTCGGTCTGAGCCAAGCTGCCATCCACCTGGTTGTAGGTGTTGGTCTGCTTCGACACCGCAGGGGCAGAAGGTGCGGTGGTGTCGGTGGGCGTGTCACCACCTCCACCGCCACCACCGCCCGCGGCAGCAGCCGCCGCTGCGCCAGCGGCCAACAAGGGGTTAAAGGCCAACACACCCACAGCAGCACCCGAGGCGACGGTGTTGTCACCCAACACATAAGCCAGCGAGCGTTCATCAGACAAGGCCGACATTTGCGAGCCAGGCTCCACGCTCTGGGGGGCGTATTCATAGAGCGAACCGTTCTCTGCCTGACCCACCAGAGAAGCGGTCTCGTTGGTCTCGTAGTAGTTCTCGATCACCACATCCACAGAACCCTGATCGTCGTCAGCGATGTCGATGTGCAGGTCTTTACCCACCCGTTTGGCCCGGATCACATCGGGGGCTACGCCGCTCTGGGCGTCGATCAGCTGGTACTTCGCCTTGGCACTGGCTGCCAGACGCAAGGCCTTGCCGGCCGCAAAAGTGTTGACCTGTTCCGTGCCGTCTTGCAACACGACTTTGATCTGGTACTGCTTGCTCATGATGGGGATTCCTTAGTTGGTTTTTTTGAATAACGCTGGGGGATGACGGTCAACGACGGCCCGTCACCACAATTTCGACCCGGCGATTGGGGGCATTGCATGCGTCGCGCTGAGCCACCGGCTTGAGCGGACAGTTGGACACCAGCAGTTCGCGGTCCGAGACGGCCTGGGCCTTGACACGCTGCGCTGGCAAATTGAGTTCCCGTGTGATGTAGGCGGCCACGGCCTTGGCGCGCTCACCCGACACCAGCTCCTTGCGGTGCGGCTGACCAATGGGGTCGCTGTGTCCTTTGACCAGCAGCGTCTCGATCTCGCTGATCCCAGATTCACGCAGGAACTGCTGCAAACGCTGGCGCACCTGTGCGCCGCCCACCGCTTCGTTGAGCGAGTAGCTGGCAAACGGGAAAACCAAATCAGACGGAATGCTCAGTGTCGCCGGCTGTGTCACCTCCACAGGGGCTGCAGGCACTGGTGCAGGGACCGCCACAGGCGAGGGAGTGGGCGCTGGCGCTGGAGCCGCTACAGGCGCTTGGGCCGTAGCGCCACAATCGGCCAGCACGCGGCTCACCACCCGCCGCTGCTCCTGCAGATTGGCCCAACCAATGGCGTTGGCCGCTGTCGGTTGCACGCTCACTGCGCCCCTATCTTGCAGGGCCACGCGGTAGAAGCGTTGTTGCCCCGCCGACAGGCGCTCGCGCATCTCAATCAATCGCGGCAGATTGTTGTCGTTGACCTGGGCTGGGCTCTCCAAGCTGGTGACCACATAAGCCGCTTGCGCGGGGCACATGTCGAGCAAGGTGAAGTCACCGGCCTGCAAGCTGGTGTGAAAGCGTCCACCCTGAAACACGTTGACTACCCCATTGCGGTCGCCTGCAGGACGGTACAACACCACCCGCACCAAACCAGCAGGCACGGGTTGCAACTCCTCTGCGGTGACAGCGGTGGGCGCCACGGGTGCGGCAGCATCGGGCATCACAGCACATCCACCCACCAGCACCGAGGCACACAGGGCGAACACAGCAGTAGTCTTTTTCATGGCATCGACCTCAAATTTTTGGATGCCTTATTCTTACTTATCGAACTAGTACTCGCTAGTACTTTGAGCCTCAATATTTATGACTAATGTGCGCTGGTTAACACTTTTCAAACACAAATCGCCCCCTAAAGCGACACCACACAATAGCAAAGTGACTAATACTTACTTTTTGTAGTATTTATTATTTATTCTGAACATATCATCAAAAACAATATTGATACTGACACCCAACTTGCCTCTTGCTGGCTGGATGCAGAACGCCTCAGGACAAAAAAATCCCGTGGGCATCGCTGCCCACGGGATCGGTATGGAGGCCTCAGAGAACGCGACTTAGGCGGGAAACACCCCGGTCGACAGATACCGGTCGCCGCGATCACACACCACAAACACGATGGTGGCGTCCTGCTCGCGCTGGGCCACCTGCTGTGCCACCCAGCAAGCACCAGCGGCCGAAATGCCTGCAAAAATTCCCTCCTCCCGCGCCAGCGCGCGGCAGGTGTCTTCGGCGTCGCTCTGAGACACATACACCAGTTCATCGACCAGCGAAGCGTCGTAGATCTTGGGCAGGTAAGCCTCGGGCCATTTGCGAATGCCGGGAATGCGAGAACCCTCGCTGGGCTGAGCACCCACAATGCGGATCGCCGGATTGCGCTCTTTGAGGTAGCGCGCCACACCGGTGATGGTGCCCGTGGTGCCCATGGCACTGACAAAGTGGGTCACACGGCCACCGGTCTGCTCCCAGATCTCAGGCCCGGTGGTCTCGTAATGCACACGCGGATTGTCTGCGTTGGCAAACTGGTCGAGCACACGGCCTTTGCCCTCTGCCTGCATTTTTTCGGCCAGATCGCGGGCGTATTCCATGCCGCCGCTTTTGGGAGTGAGCAGCAGCTCAGCACCAAACGCCTTCATGGTCTGGGCGCGTTCGATCGACAAATCCTCGGGCATGATGAGCACCATGCGGTACCCCTTGATGGCCGCCGCCATGGCCAGCGCAATGCCGGTGTTGCCCGAGGTGGCTTCGATCAAGGTGTCGCCAGGACGAATGTCGCCGCGCTCCTCGGCGCGCCGAATCATTGAAAGAGCAGGACGGTCCTTGACCGAGCCGGCGGGATTGTTGCCCTCGAGCTTGCCCAGCAACACATTGCGGCGCGACGCACATTCGGCGAAACCGATGCGTTGCAGCTGTACAAGAGGGGTCTTGCCGATGGCATCTTCGATTGTTGGATACATCATGGTCTGCACTGTGCCATAATTCAGGTCTTCCCCAGCCGGAGTGGCGAAATCGGTAGACGCAGGGGATTCAAAATCCCCCGCCAGAGATGGTGTGCCGGTTCGAGTCCGGCCTCCGGCACCATAACAACAGCCCGTGACATTTGCTCACGGGCTTTGTTGTTTCTGGAGGGCCGCTGCGGGCAGCAAAGCCATCTTGCGGGCGCGCTCCAACTCGGCTTCCAGCAATTGGCGGTACACCCGCGGCAGCTCAGCGCTCATCACGTTGTTCTCAATGCCATAGCCCAGGCTGGTCCAAGTGCCAGAAAGCCGGCGCAGCACAGGACGCACCCGCCCTTGGCGAAGTTGTTCCGACAAATCCATCCCCCAAGCCTTGCGGTCGGACAACCACGCCAATACCACCGCATCTTGGTGCAACGGTGCAAAGCTGGGCTCTTCGGACGTGTTGGTTTTGGCGTCCCATTGAGGGTGGTAGCGCGCCGACAGACCCATCCAAGTCGTGTAGAGCAACTGGTAACGGCCAGCGGCGGTCGAACAGTTGCCCCGATTGGGCCCCTGCCGAATGCCCACACAGCGGTTGGGATGGGTGGAGATGTCCTGCGCAAATTCCCCGCCATGCAAGACAGCGTATGGCTGCAACACGTTCGCCTCGCTGGCGGAAATGGTGCGCATCAGTGCGCGGATGTAGGGGTCACCCTGCTGTGTCACCAGCGCTTGGGTACCGGGCAATAGCCAAGCAGGGCGCATCCACCATACCAGCAGCAACATCACCGCCACCGCCAGCATCGCCAGCGCAGAGCGCCAGAGCAAAGCAGCGGCCGAACCGCCGATGCGGCCACGCAGCAAAGGAAGCGATGGGGTGTGCATGGTCTGACGAAGTATGCCCTGAGCAGCGCTGGGCTCTTGGAGAAGCTGCGAGAATTTTGGCCACTTGTATGGAGGTTGTTTTATGTTGCTTGCCACCTTGGCTGTTGTTGCAGGTTTGGTGCTGATGATCTGGAGCGCAGACAAATTTGTCGAGGGCTCCGCTGCGACCGCCCACCATTACCAAGTGCCGCCCTTGATTGTGGGCATGGTGATTGTGGGATTTGGCACCTCCGCGCCCGAGATGGTGGTGTCGGTGATGGCCGCCAGCCAAGGCAATCCCGCGCTGGCCCTGGGCAACGCCTGGGGCTCGAACATGGGCAACATCGGCCTGATTCTGGGCTTGACCGCCCTGCTCTACCCGGTGATGGTGCAGTCGGTGGTGCTGCGCAAAGAGCTGCCGATCTTGCTCGCGGTGATGGTGCTGGCGGGCGTAGTGATGCTGGACAACGACCTCAGCCGCCTAGACGCGGCCATGTTGTTGGGCGCTTTTGCCTTGCTCATGGGCTGGAGCATTTACCAAGGCATGCGCCAATCGCCCGACGCTTTGGCCGATGAGACCGCCCACGAGCTGGAGGAACACGCCATGCCGCTGCGCACCGCCATGTTTTGGGTGGCAGCGGGTTTGCTCTTGCTGATCGTCAGCTCTCGGCTGCTGGTGTGGGGGGCAGTGTCGATCGCGCAAGCGCTGGGCGTGAGCGATCTGGTCATCGGCCTGACGATTGTGGCGGTGGGCACGTCCTTGCCCGAACTGGCGTCGTGTATCGCCGCGGCCAAAAAAGGTGAGCACGATATTGCGTTGGGCAACATCCTGGGCTCCAACTTGTTCAACACCTTGGCGGTGGTCGGTTTGGCCGCCTTGGTGGCCCCCACCGCGACCGACCCAGCGCTGCTGTGGCGCGACTGGCCGGTGATGGCCGGCATGACGGTGCTGATGTTTGTCATGGCCATGGGCTGGCGCGGGCGACAAGGCCAAATCAACCGCTGGGAAGGCGGCTTGCTGCTCTTGGCCTATGTCGCCTATGTGGCCTGGCTGCTGCACAGCGTGCGCACCACCGCTTGATCACGCAGCGCCCGACACCAGCCCTTGGCGCACATGGGGGTAGCGCAGCGCCAGCCGCAACTCGGTTTTGAGCCGCTCGTTGCGCAATCGGCGCGACTCGCCCATAAAACTCAGCGCCATGGGTGGCAGCTCGGTGGCGGCCTGGGCGCGGTCCAGGCGGCGCGGGCGCGGCAGGCCGTACAGATCGGCAGCCAGATCGACATAGTCGCCCATCAGCATCTCGGTGTCGTCCACCACGTTGACCACGCGGTGGGCGGCGCCGCGCCACAGCGCCAGCGCACAGGCGCGCGCCAGATCGTCGGCATGGATGTGGTTGGTGTAGACGTCTTGCTCGCGCACCAGCACCGGCAGGCCTTTGGCCAGCCGCTCGCGCGGGGTGCCGCCGGCGCGGTCTGGCGCGTAAATGCCGGGAATGCGCAGCACCACCCCGGGGGAGCCCATATTCAAGCCAAAACGGCGCGCCGAACGCTCGGCGTCCACCCGTCGCCAAGCGCGCGGGGTGCCGGCTTGGGGTGCGCTGGTTTCGTCCACCCAGGCGCCCTGGCGATCGCCGTAGACCCCGGTGGTACTGCCATACACCCAGCGCCTGGGCGGGCTGCGCCGCGCCAGGCTGTGCCACAGCGCCTCGCTGCGCGGATCGGCCCAAGACGGGCTCGACGTGCTGGGAGGCGGCGCCAGGTGCAGCACCCGGGTCGCCACGCCCGCCAAGCGGCGCAAGGTGGCGGGCGCGTCCAAATTGCCCAGCAAGGGCTGAATGCCGGCGGCGCGCAGCGCGGGCGCACGCTCGGGACTGGAAGTCAGCGCCAACAGCCGGCTGCGCCGCCCCGCGCCCAACGCGCGCGCGGCGCGCAAGCCCACATCACCACAACCGACAATCAACACCCGTTCGCGCCGAAAGCGCGCGGGCAAGGCGCCCAACAAGCCCATGCCATTCCCCATTAGCCGGAACACACGCCGGCAATTTGCGAAAATCCCCAAACCACAGCCTAGCGCTGTCTTTTGGTTTCACTCCACACCAGTATGACATTCCAGATCACCGTCGAACCCAGCGGCCGCCAGTTCAGCGCCAACGCCGATGAAACCTTGCTCGCCGCCGGCATCCGCCAAGGCATCGGCCTGCCCTACGGCTGCAAAGACGGCGCCTGCGGTTCCTGCAAATGCAAAAAGCTCTCGGGCACGGTGGTGCACGGCCCCCACCAGAGCAAGGCCCTGAGCCCCGAAGAAGAAGCGGCCGGTTTTGTGCTGACCTGCTGTGGCGTGCCGCACAGCGATGTGGTGCTGGAATCGCGCCAGGTGACCGAAGCGGGCTCCTTCCCGATCAAAAAAATGCCGGTGCGGGTGCAGTCGCTGGAACGTCTGTCGCACGATGTGATGCGGGTCAAGCTGCAGCTGCCGGCGGCCGACACCTTTGGCTACCACGCCGGCCAGTACGTCGACTTCTTGCTGCGCGATGGCGCGCGCCGCAGCTATTCCATGGCCAATGCGCCCCACACCCAAAGCGGCGCACCGGGCGTTGAGCTGCACATCCGCCACATGCCGGGTGGCAAGTTCACCGACCAGGTGTTCGGCACCATGAAAGAGAAAGACATTCTGCGCATCGAAGGACCGTTTGGCAGCTTCTACCTGCGCGAAGACAGCGCCAAGCCCATCGTGCTGTTGGCCTCAGGGACCGGTTTTGCGCCGATCAAGGCACTGATCGAGCACATGCGCTTCAAAGGCATCACCCGCCCTGCGGTGTTGTATTGGGGCGGTCGCCGCCCGGCCGATCTGTACGAGGACGCGTGGATTCAGGCCCAACTGGCCGACATGCCGCAGCTGCGTTATGTGCCGGTGGTGTCAGACGCCCTGCCCGAAGACGCCTGGACTGGGCGAACCGGCTTCGTGCACCGCGCGGTGCTGCAAGACCTGCCCGATCTGTCGGGCCACCAGGTCTACGCCTGCGGCGCGCCGATTGTGGTGGACTCGGCGCGGGCCGATTTTGTCAAGCTCGCTGGCCTGCCAGAAGACGAGTTCTACGCCGACAGCTTCACCAGCGCAGCCGATCAGGCGCCGGCCTGATCAAGACGCCAACAAGAGCTTGATGTCATTGGCCAGGGCCTGCGCGGCCTGGCCATTGCTGTAGCGGTGGTAAAGCCGCACCCGCCCTTGCGGGTCGTACACATAGGCGCCCGCCGAGTGGTCCATGGTGTAGCTCGTGGGGGTGGGGCCTTCGACTTTTTTGTAGTAAATCTTGAAGGACTTGGCCAGGGCGGGCAGGCCGTCGGCCGAGGTGTAGAGGGCCAAAAAGCTCGGGTCGAAGTTGGCCATGTAGGCCTTCATCACCTCGGGCGTGTCGCGCTCGGGGTCCACGCTCACAAACAACACTTGCAAGCGGTCGCCGTCTGGGCCCAAGAGCTGTTTGGCCTGCGCCATTTCGCTCAGGCTGGTCGGGCACACATCAGGACACTGGGTGAAGCCAAAAAAGATCACCACCGCCTTGCCTTTGAAGTCGGCCAGGGTGCGCCGCTGGCCCAAATGGTCGGTCAGGTCAAAGCCGGTGGCGTAGTCGGCCCCGGTGATGTCGATGCCGGTGAATGCGGGCTTGTCGGCACCACACGCACTCAAGGCAGCGGCCGCTAGGGCACCGATCAGCACATGGCGGCGGGTTGGGGTCACTTGGCTCATGGCAGGTAATGGTCGATCAACAAAGCCGCAAACAAGAGGCTGAGGTGGTACAGGGAAAAGCGGAAGGTCTGGCGCGCCAGCGCGTCGGAATAATCGCGCCACAGCCGCCACGCGTACCAACAAAATCCCACGGACAGCGCCAAGGCGGCCGCCAGGTAAAACCGCCCGCTCATGCCAATCAGGTAGGGCAACAGGCACGCCGCCATCAAGATAAAGGTGTAGAGCAATATCTGCAGGCGGGTGAATTCCGAGCCGTGGGTCACCGGCAGCATGGGCAGACCGCTTTTGCGGTAGTCCTCTACCCGGTACAAGGCCAGGGCCCAAAAGTGTGGCGGTGTCCACAGAAAAATGATCAGGCACAGCACCAGCGACTCGGCCGATACCTCACCGGTCATGGCCGCCCAGCCCAGTACCGGCGGCATGGCGCCCGAGGCGCCGCCGATCACGATGTTTTGGGGCGTCATGGGCTTGAGCACCACGGTGTAGATGACCGCGTAGCCCACAAAGGTGGCAAAGGTCAGCCACATGGTCAGCGGGTTGACCCAGACGTACAGCAAGGCAGAGCCCAGCGCGCACAAGGCGGCGGAAAAAGCCAGGGTCTGGGTGTTGCTCAGCTCGCCTTTGGCGGTGGGGCGCCACGCGGTGCGGCGCATGCGGGCGTCGATGTGTTGCTCCACCACACAATTAAAAGCCGCAGCGGCACCGGCCACCAACCAAATGCCCAAGCAAGCCAAGCCACCGTGCAGCAGCTGCGCGCCCGATGGCCAGCCAGGCACCGCCAGCACCATGCCGATCAGCGCACAAAACACGATCAGCTGCACCACCCGGGGTTTGGTCAGGGCATAAAACTGCCGCCAAGTGCTCATGGGCGGGGCGGCGGACAAGGCGGGAGAACTCATGACATCTGACCCGACAAACGGGGGGTGGGCGTGGCGACCGGCTGGGCCCTGGCCACGTGTTCAAAATGGCAACGCGCCAACGCGCCAGTGAGCAGCAGCACCAAGGCGGCCGCCCCGCCGGTGTGCATGACCGCAGCCAGCAGCGGCCAGCCCAGCACCACATTGGACAAACCGGTGAGCAACTGCAAGGCCGACAGACCGAGCAGCCAGTGGCTCTCGGTGCGCCAGCCAGGCTGACGCCGCAACACCATGGCCGCCACCACCAAGGCCCCCAGCACCAGATAGGCCGCCAAGCGGTGGGTGTAGTGGATGGCGGTCAGCGCGGCAAACGGCAGCGGCTCACCGCTGGCGGTGTGGCCCAGATCGCGCCACACCGAGAAACCGGACCCATCCATCACCGGCCACCAGCTGCCCTGACAGGTGGGGAAATCGGTGCAAGCCAGCACCGCGTAATTGGTGCTGACCCACCCGCCCAGCGCGACTTGGGCCCACACCAAGGCAAAAGCCAACCAGAGCCAACGCTGGGCGCGCGCGGGCAGCGGCGGTGTGTGGGCCGGCGTGGCATACGCCACCGACTGCACACGCAACATGGCCAACAAGGCCAAGCCCCCCAAGAGGTGCAACGTGACAATCGCCGGAAAAAGCTTCATGGTGACCGTCAGCGCACCAAACGCGCCTTGCACACAGACCCAGACCAGGGTCAGCACCGGCCAGAACAGCGACACCTTGAGGCGGCGGCGTTCGGCCCAAGCCCCCGCCAGCAACACAATGATCAACACCCCCACACCGGTGGCCAGATAGCGGTGGATCATCTCGATCCAGGCTTTGGGAAAGGTCACCGGTCCGGTGGGCATGGCCTGTTGCGCGGCGGCAATGTCGGCGTGTGCGCCCACCGGACTGGCGGCGCCATAACAACCCGGCCAATCGGGGCAGCCCAGGCCGGAATCGGTCAAGCGGGTGAAAGCGCCGAACAGCACCAAATCAAAGGTCAGGAACAGCGTCACCCAAGTCAGGGCCTGTAGACGCTGACTCACCGGCGCTTGGCGGTGTCGCCACCACACCCAGGCCAGTGGCAGCACCGCCACCACAATGCCCAGCAGCATCAGCCTCGCCAGCGGTTGCAGGTCGTACAGTGGGGTCGCGTCCATCACTGCGCTCCGGTGGCGTCGCTCGGACGCCCAGGCTGGTCCCAAAATGAGGCTGCCCGCACCAGGCGATCCACATCGCGCTTGGTCTTTTTCGGGTCGGCGTTGACCGGGAAGCGCATCATCCAGTTGCCCATCGGGTCGACCACATACAGGTGGTCGCTCAGACGCTGCCCTGGGGCTGGGTGCAACCACGCCGCCAATCGTTCGGCGTCCACCCGCAGCGCTGTGGCGCTGGCCAAGGCGGGTTTGAGGGCTTCTGGCACTTCGCCTGCGCCGGTGTGCAGCCACACCCAATCGAGCTTGTCTTTGTCTTTGCCCAGCCCTTCGCGCAGCTGACGCTGCAGGTAGAGGTGGCGCTGGCACGTCTCATCACACGCGCTGTCGGCCACGCTGATCAGCAACCACTGGTGCTTGAGCGTGTCCAGAGGCACCGTCTGGCCCTGAAGATTGGTGCCCGCCCAGGAGGGCAAGGGGCGCTGCTCCACCAGCTCGCCGTAATTGCGCCGCCCCTCGGGGCGGATCACGTAATAGGTGAAGTACGAGGCGATCACCGGCGAGGCGGCGACCAACAGCAGCAGCAGCAGCTTGATGCGGCCACGGCGCACCTCCGCTGCGTTGCGCGGCTGGGGTTCACTCTGCACCGACGGCAGGCTGTGCACCGTCATGGTCAAGGGTTCAGGGCGATCAGCGTCGGCTGGCGCGGCGGGGGGCGATGAGTTGAAACCAGACATACAACAACCCGATCAGGGCACAAAGCGCAAACCATTGAAAGGCGTAGCCGTGGTGTTTGGAGACATCCACACCAGGCTTGGGCCACGCACGTTGAAATTGGGAATCTTGTGGCCCGGCCTGCAACACGGACCAAGCGGCCAAGGACAAGCCCGTTTCCGAGCCAAAAGTGCCAAGGTCGATATTTTGCCGGATGGCGCCTCGCTCGCCGGCATCGAAGGCGTAAAGCTGCGACGGGGGCGGGGCCACTGTGCCCAGCACCGTCACCTCGCCGGTGGGTGTGTCCAGCGCCGGCAAGCGGGTGCGGTCCTGAAAGTCCCTGGGGACCCAGCCCCGCTGCACCAACACCACCTCAGGGCGGCCCGTCAGGCGCAGCGGCGTCACCACCACAAAGCCCGCCCGGCCTTGCATGGGGCGGTTGTCCAAAAACACCGTGGCCGCCGACACCCATTGGCCAGACAAGCGCACCAGACGATGGTGGGCGTCTTCCGGTGACAAGGCCAGTGCCGCGGCAGCAGACAACTCAGGCATAGCGCTGCGGCCTTGCAATTGCTCGGCCAGTTCGGTCTTGGTCTGCGCCCGCCCCAGCTGCCACCACCCCAAACGCGCGGTGACCCCCATGGCCACCAAAGCGGCGAGCAACACCAGCACGGATCGCCATCGCATCGCGTTGTTCATCCGCATCCTTTGTGTCGCCCACACACGGGGCTCAGCGGCTGCCGGATAATGGGCGCCATGACGTACCTTGTTCTCATCGCCTTTATTGCCATCATTGGCAGCCTAGGGGCCGCATTGGTGTACATGATGCGGGGAGGCAGCACCAGCGACAACGCCGACGACCAAGCCCACAAACCCAACCCCATGAGCAAAGCGCTCGCGTTTCGGGTGGGGTTTTCTATTCTGCTCTTTGTAGTGGTGTTGGTCAGTTACTGGGCCGGCTGGATTCAACCCACTGGCTTGCCTGTGAGCCGTTGATACCCTGCGTGGTCGGTGGTTCACACAAGCCCCCTCATCCACCAAAAAAGGCGCCCTTGGGCGCCTTTTTGTTGTGGTGGGCTCAGCCCATCACATCCAGTACACCACGATGTACAGGCCCAGCCACACCACGTCCACAAAGTGCCAGTACCAAGCCGCACCTTCAAAGCCGAAATGGCGTTCTTTGGTGAAATGGCCCTTTTGCAAGCGCAGGGTGATGAACAGCAGCATCAGCATGCCCACAAACACGTGGAAGCCGTGGAACCCGGTCAGCATAAAGAAGGTGGAGCCAAAAATGCCCGAGCTGAGCTTGAGGTTCAAGTCGCCGTAAGCATGGGCGTATTCGTAACCTTGCACAAACAAGAACACCAGACCCAGCAACACCGTGGCCCACATGAAGGTGATGGTCTTGGCGCGCTCGCCAGCTTGCAAGGCATGGTGGGCGATGGTCAGCGTCACACCCGAGGTCAGCAGCAGCGCGGTGTTGATGGTCGGCAGCCAGAACGGACCCATGGTCTGGAAGGGCTCCACGATGCCGGCGGGCGAGGCCGTCATGCCCGCCTGCACCGACGGCCACACGGCGGAAAAGTCTGGCCAAATCAAGCTGTTCTCAATGTTGCCGAGATTGGGCACCGCTTGCACACGGGCCCACCACAGCGCGGTGAAAAACGCGCCAAAAAACATCACCTCAGAGAAGATGAACCAGCTCATGCTCCAGCGGTACGAGATGTCGATCTTGCGACCGTACAAGCCACTTTCGCTTTCGCGAACCGCCTCGCTGAACCACTGGAACAGCACCACCAACCAAAACGCCAAACCAAAGGCCAACGACCAAGCGCCCCACTGCGCGCCGTTGATCCATTGGCCGGCGCCCAGAATCACAAAAAACAAACCGATGGCCGCCATCACCGGGTGCCTAGACAGGCCCGGGACATAGTAATAAGGCGTACCGCCGTGGGTGGTGGAAGACATGCTCTCTCCTAGTGGCAATGTGTGTTATGTGTGTCGAAAATTGGATCAGGTGATCCATGTGACCAGCAGCATCAAGCCAGCCACAAACAAAAAAGTCATCAGAACGCCAACCAACATGACGTGCAACGGGTTCAGCCGCTTCACGTCTTGTTGGTAGTCGCTGTTGCGGCGCACGCCCAAAAATCCCCACAGCACCGCCAATATGGTGGACAGCCAAGGGGCTTTGGCTTTTTCAGCGCTCACACCGCACCTCCCGGTTTGCCCAGGGCGGCCGTAGGGGCCGCTGGTGTGCCCGATCCCACTTCAAAGAAGGTGTAGGACAAGGTGATGGTGGTCACGTCTTTGGGCAGCTTGGGGTCGATAACAAACGCCACCGGCCACTCTTTTTTCTCGCCGGGCGCCAAGGTGTACTGGTTAAAGCAGAAGCACTCTAACTTGTTGAAGTGCGCGGTGGCCTGGCGCGGCGCGTAGCTTGGAATGGCCTGCGCCGCCATGGTGCGGTTCTGGATATTCTGGAACTCGTAGAGCACGGTGGTCAACTGACCAGGATGCACTTGCACCGAACGCTTTTCTGGCTTGAAGTGCCATGGCCCACGCACATTCACATCAAATTCGACCGTGATGGTGCGGCTCGTGTCGACTTGGGTGTTCTCAGCTTTGGTGACCGCCAAGTTGTTGCGCTGCTCGCCCAAGGCCAAGATGTTGATCCCGGTCACCTCGCAAATGGCGCGGTAGATCGGCACCAATGCGTAGCCGAAGGCGAACATGCCCAGCGTGATCACGCCGAGCTTGCCGACCATCTTCCAGTTTTCTTTTTGGACTCGCATCTTGGGTTCCGTGGGTTCGCGAACGTCAACCGCCGATCAGCACCAGCTTGGCCACAAAGCCGATCAGAAAGGCCGCCGCTACCGAGGCCAATATCAGCCCCAGTCGGCGGTTTTTTTTCTGCAGCTCTGCGTTGGGCATCTTGATCAGCCGATCACGCGGGTCGCGGTGGCGTCCAGCTTGGGCGGGTTCTCAAAGGTGTGGTGCGGTGCCGGCGAAGGCACTTCCCACTCCAAGCCCACCGCGCCATCCCAGGGCTTCTGGGGCGCTTTTTCACCCTTGCCGCGCATGGCAGGCACGATCACGAACAAGAAGAAATACACCTGGGCAAAACCGAACGCAAAGCCACCCACCGAAGCCAACATGTTGAAGTCGGCGAACTGCATGGGGTAGTCGGCGTAACGGCGCGGCATGCCAGCCAAGCCCAAGAAGTGCATCGGGAAGAAGGTGATGTTGAAGGAAATCATCGACCACCAGAAGTGCAGCTTGCCACGGAATTCGCTGTACATCACACCGGTCCACTTGGGCAGCCAGTAGTACACACCAGCAAACATGGCGAACAAAGAGCCGGCCACCAGCACGTAATGGAAGTGGGCCACCACGTAATAAGTGTCCTGGAAATTGATGTCGATAGGAGCCATCGACAGAATCAGGCCGGTGAAGCCGCCCAAGGTGAACACAAAGATGAAGCCCACCGCCCACATCATCGGGGTCTCAAAGGTCATCTCGCCCTTCCACATGGTAGCAATCCAGTTGAAGATCTTCACGCCCGTGGGCACGGCGATCAACATGGTGGCGTACATGAAGAACAACTGGCCGGTCACCGGCATGCCGGTGGTGAACATGTGGTGGGCCCACACCACAAACGACAGGATCGCGATGGAACCTGTGGCGTACACCATGGAGGCGTAACCAAACAGCTTTTTGCGGGCAAAGGCCGGCACCACATGGCTGACGATACCGAAGGCCGGCAAGATCATGATGTAGACCTCGGGGTGGCCGAAGAACCAGAAGATGTGCTGGTACATCACCGGGTCACCGCCGCCGGCGGGGTTAAAGAAGCTGGTGCCAAAGTGGCGATCGGTCAGCGTCATGGTGATGGCGCCAGCCAGCACCGGCATCACCGCGATCAGCAGGTAGGCGGTGATCAGCCAGGTCCAAGCGAACATCGGCATCTTCATCAGCGTCATGCCGGGCGCGCGCATGTTGAGAATGGTCACGATGATGTTGATCGAGCCCATGATCGACGAAGCACCCAAGATGTGCATCGCAAAGATGGCGGCGTCCATCGACGGGCCCATCTGCAAGGTCAGCGGCGCGTACAGCGTCCAGCCAGCGGCGGGCGCGCCACCAGGCATAAAGAACGACAGCACGATGATCAGCGCAGCCGGAATCATCAGCCAGAAGCTGAAGTTGTTCATGCGGGCGAAGGCCATGTCGGATGCGCCGATTTGCAGCGGCAGCATCCAGTTCGCAAAGCCCACAAAGGCCGGCATGATGGCGCCAAACACCATGATGATGCCGTGCATGGTGGTGAGCTGGTTGAACAGCTCGGGGTTCACCAGCTGCAGACCTGGCTGGAACAGCTCAGCGCGGATACCCAGCGCTAGCACACCACCCACCATCAGCATCGCAAAAGAGAACAGCAGGTACAAGGTACCGATGTCCTTGTGGTTGGTGGCGAAGACCCACCGCCGCCATCCCGTCGGGGCATGGTGGTGGTCGTGATCGTGCGCATCGTGATGATCAAGCACTGCACTCATGTTGACTTCCTTCGGTGTGATTCAGTAATGGTCACTGGCGAGCGGCCTGCACTTGGGCCGGCTGCACAATCTGCTGGGTCTGGTTGGACCAGGTGTTTTTGGCGTAGGTCATCACGGCCGCCAACTCGGTGTCCGACAGCTGTTTCCACGCTGGCATGGCACCGCCACCGGCACCGTTGAGCATGATGTCGGTCATCTTGAGATGGTCGGCATCGGTCACGATGGCCGAGCCGTCCAGCGGTTTAATGGAGCCAGCGCCCTTGCCGTTGGCTTGGTGGCAAGCCACACAATTGGCGGCGTAGACCGACTCACCACGCTTGACCAAATCGGCCAGGGTCCAAACCTTGCTCGGGTCGTCGGCCAGTGCGGCCATCTTCTTTTTCTCGCCATCGACCCAGGCGGCGTACTCTTCCGCGGTCACCACCTTGACGTGGATCGGCATGTAGGCGTGCTCTTTGCCGCACAACTCAGCGCATTGGCCGTAGAAATCGCCAGTCTTCTCAGCACGGAACCAAGTGTCACGCACGAAACCGGGAATGGCGTCCTGCTTCACGCCAAAAGCCGGCACCATCCAAGCATGGATCACGTCGTTGGCGGTGGTGATGATGCGGATCTTTTTGCCCACCGGTACCACCATCGGGTTGTCCACCTTGAGCAGGTAGTCGTCCATGGCGGGCGGATTGCCGGAGTTAGAGGCAATGCGGTGCGCATTGTCCAGCGTCGAGAGGAAGTTGATGCCCTCACCTTCGCCCTTGATGTACTCGTAACCCCACTTCCACTGCATGCCCGTGGCTTTGATGGTGATGTCGCTGTTGGTGGTGTCTTTTTGCGCCACCAGCACTTTGGTGGCCGGCAGAGCCATGCCAATCACAATCAAGAAGGGCACGATGGTCCAGCCCAATTCGACCCAAATCGGCTCAGGCAGCTCTTGCGACTTGTGGCCCACCGAACGGCGGTGTTTGATGATGGAATAGAACATCACCCCAAACACCAGCACAAAAATCACAGTGCACAGAATGAGCATGAACCAGTGCAACCAGTGCTGCTGCTCGGCGATTTTGGTGGCCGGAGGCGCGAAGTTGAGCTGATTGACCGCCGGACCTCCGGGCAGATCGTTCACCTGCTGGGCCAGCACCTGGGTCCACACACCCAAACCCAGCGCCGCCGTCGCGCCAGCGGCGCGCAGGGATTTCAGCCGCTGAAGGGGGGACATTGCCGCTTGCTTCGTTTTGCTCACGTTACACGCCTCAAATATAAGCATTGATTTATATCAACACAGATTACAACAAATTTCCCGACAATGCCATGTCACAGAGGTCGAACACCTTGTCCCAAGGCATGGTGGATCTCTCTGCCCAAGACCCGCCTGACCTCTGGCCTGACGTGCCGCCCCAGCCACAACTCGCGTTTGCCCGCTCGAATCTCGATGAGATCACCGGGTTTTTCTGGCAAGCCCACACGCACCAGCGCTGGCTCAAACCAATCGGTGGTGATCACCCCGGCCTCCTCGCGCTCAATGCGCAAGCCTTTGGCCTGTAAGTCGATCACCTCCCCGTCGGTGGCATGCCGGGCATACACCCGAAACGCCACCGCCAGAGCCAGCAGCTCCAGCACGGTAAATGGCAACACCAACAGCGCGCCCTGCCACCAGAAAAACACAGCGATGCCCAGCGACAACAGCGCCAAGGTGGCAAACAAGGACAGCAACTGCGCCGGCGTCACCGAGCAGTTGCGCCTCATCCGCCACTGAAGGGCGCCATCGGCACAGACACGAGCAAACCGCCAAGGCTGAGGGTGTTCCATACAGAAACCAGAAGCTGTCCCGAAAGAAGCGACATGGGCCCCACCTGGAGACCCTGGCATTTGACTTAGATCAATTGTAACGGTCTGACACAGCCTCTTGCCTGACCCCGGTCTGACAACTCAACCATTGTCCGCGCCACGGCTCGCCCGCAACATGGCGCGCATATCGTCCAAGCCGATGCGGCTGGGATCGCTTTTGGGCGCACGCTTTGCCACTTTGTGCGCGTGCCCGTACACCACTTCAAAGGTGAGCTGCAGGCGTCCCTCGGCGTTGCGCACACCGTGCCGCTCCACCGCGTCGAGCCAGGCGTCGAACCACGCGCGCCCGCGGCAAGCGGGGTGGCGCCCGCGCAACAGGTTGCGCCCCAGAGAACGCAACTCGGCCAACAGGGTCTGTGCCGAACTGAAAGTCAGTTGCAGCCGCTCCATGTCCACCACCGGCTCGGCAAAACTGGCCCGGACCAGCAAATCGCCCCAATCGTGCATGTCGGTGAACTGGTGGGTGGGCGCGGGCCAGCCCATGCGCGCGTGCACCTGATGCAGTTCGATCAGGGTCTGCGGCCCCAGACAAGAAAACATCACCAGCCCCTGGTCTTGCAAATGGCTGTGCCAGCGTTGCAACAAGGGCATCGGGTCGCCGATGTGGTGCAGCAGCATGTTGGACCAGACCATGCCAAAAGGCTCGTCTGGCTCCGCCCAGGGGCTGGGGGGTGCATTGCGCCAGCGCTGCCACCACGGCGCGGGCGCCGGTGCCCAATGCGCCTCGATGCCCGCGCGGTGGACGCCCCAGAGCTTCCAAGGCGCGTCACCCAGGGTGTTGGCCAAGCGCTGGTGGGTCTGTGGTCCGCCCAGCAGCGGCTCCCAGTGCAGCCAGCTGCGCGGCGGCTGGCGTAACCACTGCAGGCGCTCCACCATGCGCGAACCCACCTCTTCGTGCAGCCACGGCGCCTCGCGGCGGGGCAGGTGCAGCCAGCGCCGGCTGGCGGCGGCGTCGATGGTGGGAATGCGGTAATCCTCGGTGTTCATGCGGGCAGGCGGTGCGATGGGTGGGCGCCAGTATATTGAGGCCATGCGATCCGCCTTGCGCTCTTTGTGGTCTCAACGCCCCGGGCTTTGCCCAGTGTGTGGCCTGTGGTGCCAAGGCTGGGCGTGTGCCGCTTGCCTGCAGCGTTTTGCACCGCCCACCGCGCGCTGCCTGCGCTGCGCCTGCCGCTGGGGTGGCGGTGTCTGCCCCGACTGCCGCCAGCGCCCGCCGGTGCTGTCCACTTGCCACGCCGCGCTGGATTACGCCTACCCCTGGGACGGTTTGATCGCGCGTTGGAAGTTCCACGGCGACTTGGGACTGTCGAGCGCCTGGCACGGGCTGTTGGCGGCGCTGCCGCTGGAGCTCGATGCTATCGACGCGGTGCTGCCGATCCCGCTGAGCCCAGCCCGCCTGGCCGAGCGCGGCTACAACCAAGCCTGGGAGCTGGCCAAAGGCCTGCTGCAAGGCGACCACCGCCACAAAGGCTGGCCCCAAGCGCTGGTGCGCTTGGCCGAGGTGCCCGACCAGCACCGGCTGAGCGCGGCCGAGCGGCGCGTCAATGTGCGTGGGGTGTTTGGTGTCCACCCCGAGGCGGTGGCGCGCGTGCACAATGCGCGCCTGCTGTTGGTCGACGACGTCATGACCACCGGCGCCACCTTGTCCGAGGCGGCCAGCACCTTGCTCCACGCCGGCGCCCGCTCGGTCGGCGCGGTGGTGCTGGCCCGCACCCCACCCACCTGAAGCCATGTTCCACATCGTTCTGGTTGAACCCGAAATCCCCCCCAACACCGGCAACGTGATCCGCCTGTGCGCCAACACAGGATGCCAGCTGCATTTGGTCGAGCCACTGGGTTTTTCGATGGACGACAAACAGCTGCGCCGCGCCGGGCTGGACCACCACGAATACGCCAGCGTGCGGCGCTACGCCAACTGGGAAGCGTTTCTGGCCACCGCACAGCCCGCCGCCGATCGGCTGTTTGCCTTCACCACCAAAGGCAGCCACAGCGTGTTCGCCCAAGCGTTTGCGCCTGGCGATTGGCTGGTGTTTGGCTCGGAAACCCGGGGCTTGGCGCCCGAATTGCGCGAGCGTTTTCCCGCCGCGCAGCGCCTGCGCCTGCCCATGCTGGCGGGACAACGCAGCCTGAACCTGTCCAACGCGGTGGCGGTGAGTGTGTTTGAGGCCTGGCGCCAAAACGGCTTTGCCCAAGCGCAAACCGGCCCCGATCAGGGGTAACGCCGCACCACCGCCTCGGCCACACAGGCGGGCTTCTCGGCGCCCTCGCGCTCCACCGTGCAGCGCCAAATGAGCTGCCAAGCACCGCCGTCCAGCGGCTCGGCCGCCGCCAAATGCAGGTGCCCGCGCAGGCGGCTGCCCGCCGGCACCGGCGACACAAAACGCACCCGGTTCAGGCCCACATTCACCCCCATGCCCGAGCCCGCCAGCGACAGCGCGCTGTCCAAAAAACACGGCAACAGCGAGAGCGTGAGAAAGCCGTGGGCGATGGGGGCGCCAAACGGGCCTTCGCGCGCCCGCGCCTCGTCCACATGGATCCACTGCTGATCGCCGGTGGCGTCGGCAAAGGCCTGGATGCGCGCTTGATCGACCCGCACCCAGTCGCTCACCGCCACGTCTTGGCCCACACAGCCCACCAGTTCGTCCAAAGAGTTGAAATGTCGCATGGTCGGCACTCTATGGTGGGAAGCCTAGGGGGATCGGCGCCCGCGCGACAGCTCACGACACACAGCAGGGCTGCGAGCCCCGGGGAGGGGTCAGCGGCGCTCAGGCGAACGCGTCCCAGATCAGCTTGCCGCCGGTCAGAAACATGCCCCAGTGCACCAGCCGGTAAAACAGCGCAGGCTGTATGCGGTGCGCCAAGCGCACCCCCACCCACACCCCCACGGGCGCAAACGGCAACAGCAACAAAGACGTGCCCATGTTGCGCGCGTCGATCAAACCCAGCCAAGCGTAGGGCAGCCACTTGGAGAGGTTGATGACAAAGAAAAAGTAGGCCAGCGTGGCGGTGAACACCAGCGGCGGCAAGCGCAGCGGCAGCAAAGCCGCTTGGATGGGCGGACCGCCAGCGTGCGCCACAAAGCTGGTGAAGCCCGAGGCCACCGTCAACAGCCGTTGCACCCAAGGCGCCGGCACCGAGGTGTCGGCGCGGCGCGCGCGCCACCAGCGTTGCCACAAGAACAACCAAGTCAACACCCCCACCACCCCGGCCACCCAGCGGGCGTCGAGCCACTTGAACAGCCAGGCTCCCACCACAATGCCGGCCAGTCCCGGCAGCAACAAACGCCGAAACAAAGCCCGGTCCACCTGTTGGCGAAACGCTGCAATGCCCAACAGGTCCATCAGCAACAACACCGGCATCAGAATGGCGGCCGCCTGGGGCACCGACACCGCCAGCGCCATCAGCGGCACCGCCAGCGCACCAAAACCGGCGCCAAAGCCGCTCTTGCTCACCCCCAGCAACAGCACCGCCGGAATCGCCACCGCGTAGAAAAATGGGTCGTTGATCACCACCATGGGGCCACTGTACGCGCCCGCTGTATCGGGAACACTGCGGCAGCGCGCCTGAGCGACAATCCGCCCATGTTTTCACCCTCTCAGGCCGATGTGCGGCGGTTTTTCTGCACGGTCCACACCAAACGCCAACAAGGCGCGCCGATGGAAGCGATCGAGCAACTGGCGGCGCAGTGGATGGCCGAACACCCCGAATACGACGCCGACTTCGCCGATCTGGACGCTGCGCTGGCGGCCATGGGCCAGCCCGACACCGGGCGCAGCAACCCGTTTTTGCATGTGTCGATGCACCTGTCCATCAGCGAGCAATGCAGCATCGACCAGCCGCCTGGCATACGCCAAGCGGTGGAACTGCTGACCGCACGCCGGGGCGACCTGCACGCCGCCCACCACGAGGTGATGGAATGCCTGGGCGCCATGCTCTGGGAGAGCCAGCGCAGCGGCCGCCCGCCCGACGGCCTGGCCTATATCGACGCGGTGCGGCGGCGCGCCACCCAAGACTGAGCGCCCACAAAAAAGCCCCGCCAAGCGGGGCTTTTGGCTGGCGCGGGGAGGTGGATCAGCGGAAGCGCGACTGCGGCACCGTGGCCAACTCGCCTTGCACCGATGCCAGATATTGGGCCATGGCACGCAATTCGGCGTTGCTGAACTGCTTGGCGATGCCACCCATGATGGCGTTGTTGCGGCCCACCACACCATTGTTTTCCACTTTGTACGACTTGAGCGCGACAAACAGGTAGTCGGCGTGCTGACCGCCGATCTTGGGGTAGCTGGGGTCGATTGGCTTGCTGAAATTGGCGCCATGGCAGGACGCGCAGGCGCCGCGCTCCAACAAGGCCGCCACCACCGCATTCGGCGACTTCGGCGTTTCGGGCGCTTGCTTGCTCACGTGCGAGCTGTAGAACGCAGCCAAATCGGCCATGTCTTGCTCGGACAGCGAGCCTGCAATGCCGCGCATGGACGGGTGCTTGCGGTCGCCTTTTTTGTAGGCGTTGAGGGCCGACACAATGTACTTGTCGGTCTGACCCGAAATCATGGGCACCTTGTGGATTTCGGGGAAGCTGTTCTGATAGCCGGGAATGCCATGGCAGCCGATGCACATCTCGGCTTTTTGTTTGCCGGCGGCAACGTCACCGGTGACACCCTGGGCTTGGGCGGAAACCGCGACGGCGGCGAGCGTCGCTGCGGCGACAACGGTACGGACGATCGTGGTCTTCAGAGTGTTCATTTTCCAAGCACAATGGGTGACGGTTTGATAAAAATCAATCTTTGATTATATAGAGACAGCCATCAGCGAACGCTTATCGAATACGCTGGCGTCTCTAGCGACTGACACCCTACACGGTCTCACCATGAAATTTCAAGGCACTGACAACTACGTGGCAACCGCCGACCTGATGCTGTCGGTCAACGCGGCCATCGCCCTCAAACGCCCACTGCTCGTCAAAGGCGAGCCCGGCACCGGCAAAACCATGCTGGCCGAGGAGGTGGCGCAGGCGCTGAACCTGCCACTACTGCAGTGGCACATCAAAAGCACCACCAAGGCGCAGCAAGGCCTGTACGAGTACGACGCGGTGAATCGCCTGCGCGACAGCCAGCTCAACACCGCCGACAGCGCCGAGCGGGTGAAGGACATCCGCAACTACATCGTCCAGGGCGTGCTGTGGCAGGCCTTCACCGCCGACGCGCCGGTGGCGCTGCTGATCGACGAAATCGACAAGGCCGACATCGAGTTCCCCAACGACCTGCTGCGCGAACTCGACCGGATGGAGTTTTACTGCTACGAAACGCGCGAGCTGATCAAAGCCAAACACCGGCCGCTGGTGTTCATCACCTCGAACAACGAAAAAGAACTGCCCGACGCGTTCTTGCGCCGCTGCTTCTTCCACTACATCAAGTTTCCCGAGCCCGACACCATGAAGCGCATCGTGGAGGTGCACTTTCCTGGCCTGAAAGACGAGCTGCTGACCGCAGCGATGAAGACCTTCTACGACATCCGCAACCTGCCCGGCCTGAAGAAAAAGCCCAGCACGTCGGAACTGATCGACTGGCTCAAGCTGCTGATGGCCGAAGACATTCCGCCCGAAGCGCTGCAAAGCCCCGACAACAAAGTGGCCGTGCCGCCACTGGTGGGCGCGCTGCTAAAAAACGAGCAAGACACCACCTTGTTTGAAAAACTGGTGTTCATGAACCAGAGGAACCGGTGAACGGGGTCTAGAGCGGACCGGGGTGACAAAACAGACCACCCTGTATACACTGGCAGGATATACAAACCAACGCAGGAGGTCCGCATGAACGCCCCCACTCCCGAAGAGTCCCTGCGCAGCCGACAGGTGACCGAAACCACGGTCTTCCAGTCGGGCAACAGTCAAGCCGTCCGTATTCCCAAAGAGTTTCAGTTCAACTCCAAATGGGTGCAGATACGCCGCGAAGGCAGAGACATCGTGTTGCGCCCATTGGCCATGACGGCGGCCGAAGCATTGGCGGATCTGCCACCACTGGACGATGAAGAAGCGCAAGCCATGGACGAAGCCATGGCCACCTTGGACGAATTGCCGCCGCTGGACGAACCTTTCGAAGCGGCAGCTACCGCAAGTAAGCGAGGCAAATCGGCCAGGGCAAAGGCATGAAACACCGCTACCTGCTCGACTCGGATGTGTTTTCTTTGATGGTGAAAGGACTCGACCAAGCCATCAACCAGCGCATGCAGTCACTCGCCAGAGGCGAGGCCGTGCTGTCGGTCGTGACCACGGGTGAGTTTTTTTACGGTGCGGCACACCTGCCGCTGTCCACATTAAAAGCGCAACGCGCCCAAAGGCTGATCGACTTTTTTGGCGTACTGCCCATCGGACAAGAAGTGTCTGAAGTCTATGGGCAACTGCGCGCGGAGCTGCGCGCCAAAGGCACGCCCATTGGCCCAAACGATCTGTGGCTAGCGGCCCAAGCCAAAGCACACGGGCTGGTGATGGTGACCCGCAATGGGCGCGAGTTCAAACGGGTAGTGGGATTGGACGTGGAGGGATGGGAAAAATTATGAAAGATGAAGAAAGCAACATTAAAGCAACTGGCATGGAACGCCTCTTGCAAAACCTTATTCCCGCGATTGGCGGCCTTTTGATCATTGTTCTGGGCGCCTACATCGCACGGTTTTTCTCATCTGCCATCAGTCGCGATTCGAGCGACTGGGGCACCTTAGGAGATTACTTCGGCGGCCTGATGAATCCGGTCATCTCGTTTGCGACGCTCATCGTTGCTTATGCGGTTTGGAAGCTCCAAAAATCGGAGCTTCACGCAACACAAAAAGCTTTAAGGGAACAAGCAGATACAGCTGAACTTCAAAGGCAAGAACAACGTTTTTTTGACCTAATGCAGATGTATCAACAGTCTCTAAATATCTTCACTGAACATGTAAGTGGCTACCAGAAAACTGGCAAGGCAGCCACTTTAAGCGCGCTACAAAATGCAAATAACATCAAACAAACAACATATCACAAAATAAAATCCGAACAAAGAGATTTGGCACCTTACGAAGAAGAAGCCATCTCAAAACTAAAAACACAATGGCAAGCCATTGGCAAGCAAATTTCACGAAATTACGCGCCTTATTTTCGCATTGTATTCCGTATTTTAACTGATGCAGAGGAATTCCTCGGGGGCGAGCGACATCGATTTATTCGAATTTTCAGAGCACAACTAAACGAAGATGAGTTATTTTTACTAGGGAATGTCTGCAAAACCTCGGCCGTTCTGGCCGGATGTGAGACAGTGACGG
>CAZYUD010000033.1:0-25216 GCA_964650505.1 uncultured Hydrogenophaga sp. | reverse complement strand
CTGTCGACGCCTGATCATCGGTCTCAGTCGACCTGGGTTTGCCGGACGCTTACCGAACGCTGGCCAGCCTTGGTCAAAGACTACCGCCACGACATCCGCTCCAAAGGCATCCACACCGGGGACATCTGGACCTGGGTCGGGGTGCAAGAAAACGGCGGCACACGGCGCATCGCCAACCTGATCACACAAGACACCATCGGCCAAGGCCCCGCCGCCAAATCGGGCAAGGCCACGACAGAACACGTGCGTGCGGCCCTCGGCCAGTTGGCCAAGTTCATCCGCCAGGAGAACATCGCCAGTGTGGCGCTGCCACGTTTGGCCACCGGCGTGGGCGGCATGGAGTGGGACCAGGTCCAACCGCTGATTGAGCAAGCCTTGGGAGACCTGGGCATTCCTGTGCTGGTGTACACCACCTACCACAAGGGCGTGCAGGCCGACGAAGGCCTGTAAAACAGCACCCTCCCCCGACTTGCCCGGCGGGAGGGTGGCGGCGCGGCTCTCAGGCGGGCTGGAGCGTCGCCACACCGCCCATATAGGGGCGCAGCACCTCCGGCACGGTGACACTGCCGTCGGCGTTTTGGTAATTTTCCAGCACCGCCACCAAGGCACGGCCCACGGCCAGTCCTGAGCCGTTCAAGGTGTGCACCAGTTCGTTTTTGCCCTGGGCGTTCTTAAAACGCGCTTGCAAGCGGCGCGCCTGGAAGGCCTCGCAGTTCGACACCGAGCTGATTTCGCGATAAGTGCCTTGCGCTGGCACCCAGACCTCCAGATCGTGGGTTTTGGTGGCGCCAAAGCCCATGTCGCCGGTGCACAGCGCCATCACGCGGTAGGGCAGGCCCAGCTTCTGCAGCACGGCCTCGGCGTGGCCAGTCATCTCGTCGAGCGCTTGGTAGCTGTGGTCAGGGTGCACGATCTGCACCATTTCGACCTTGTCGAACTGGTGCTGGCGGATCATGCCGCGCGTGTCGCGCCCGGCGCTGCCGGCCTCTGAACGGAAACACGGTGTGTGGGCGGTGAGTTTGATCGGCAGATCGGCCTCGGCCACGATCTCGTCGCGCACCACATTGGTCAGCGTCACCTCGCTGGTGGGTATGAGGTAGAGCGTCTGGTTGTCCTCGCCGCCGTCCTGCCCACCTTTGTTGGCGGCGAACAGATCGGCCTCGAACTTGGGCAGCTGACCGGTGCCGCGCAAGGTGTCGGCGTTGACGATGTAGGGCGTGTAGCACTCGGTGTACCCATGCTCGCGGGTTTGCAGGTCGAGCATGAACTGGGCGAGCGCCCGGTGGAGCTGGGCGATCGGTCCGCGCATGAACGTGAAACGCGTGCCTGAGAGCTTGGCGCCGGTCTCAAAATCCAGACCGAGCTTTTCGCCAATGTCCACGTGATCGCGCACCTCGAAGTCGAAATGGCGCGGTGTGCCCCAACGGCGCAACTCCACATTGCCGTGCTCGTCGGCGCCCACCGGCACACTTTCGTGCGGCAGATTGGGCACCGCCAGCAGCAGCGCCTGCAGCTCGGCTTGGATCACCTCCAAACGCGCGGCGGCCGACTCCAGCTCGGTCTTGATCTCACCGACCTGGGCCATGGCGGCGTCGGCTTCGGCGTGCTGGCCTTTGCCTTTGAACATGCCGATCTGTTTGGACAGGTTGTTGCGCTGGGCCTGCAGAGCCTCGGTGCAGGTCTGCAGGGTTTTGCGTTCGGTTTCCAGGGCGCTGAACGCCGCCACATCCAAAAAAGGCTGTGGGTTTTTGCGCGTTTGCAGGCGGGCGACCACGCCGTCGAGGTCTTTGCGGAGTTGTTGAATGTCTAGCATGGGGCCAATTGTAGAAGTCGGGTGCGCTCAGGCTTCGCCGAGCTTGAGCCCTTTGGGCAGCGGGAACTTCACCGTCTCGGTGATGCCGTCGAGCTTGCGCACCGAGATGGCGCCCAGCGCGCGCAGGCGCTCAATGACTTGCTGCACCAAAATGTCGGGCGCCGACGCACCGGCGGTGAGCCCCACACGGGAAAAACCGGTGAACCATTCGGCCTGCAGTTCGTCGGCGTTGTCGACCATGTACGCCGGGGTGCCCAAGCGCTCGGCCACCTCGCGCAGGCGGTTGCTGTTGGAGCTGGCGGGGCTGCCCACGACCACAATCACATCGACCTGCGGGCTCAGCAGCTTGACCGCGTCTTGCCGGTTTTGGGTGGCGTAACAAATGTCTTGCTTCTTGGGCTCACGCACGCTGGGGAAGCGGGTTTTGATGGCCGACAAAATCTCGGCCGTGTCGTCCACCGACAGGGTGGTCTGGGTCACCACCGCCAGCCGCTCGGTCTGCGCGGGCGCCACACGCGCCACATCGCCCACCTCTTCGACCAGGTGGATGCCGTAGTCCAGCTGCCCCATGGTGCCTTCCACCTCGGGGTGGCCTTTGTGGCCAATCATGATGAACTCGTAGCCCTCGCGGTGCAGCTTGGCCACCTCCACATGCACCTTGGTCACCAAAGGGCAGGTGGCGTCAAAAATCTGAAAACCCCGCTCGCGCGCCTCGGCCTGCACCGCCTTGCTCACGCCGTGGGCGGAAAACACCAGCGTCGCGCCAGGCGGCACCTCGGCCAGGTCTTCAATGAAGATCGCGCCCTTGTCCTTGAGGTCGTTGACCACATAGGTGTTGTGCACAATTTCGTGCCGCACATAAATCGGGCGGCCAAACTTCTGCAGCGCGCGCTCCACGATGTCGATGGCGCGGTCCACCCCAGCACAAAAACCGCGCGGCTCGGCCAGCAACACTTCGGCATCGGTATTCAAGGCGGCGTTCATCACAGCACCCCAATGATCTGCACTTCAAACCGCACCGGCTGGCCGGCCAGCGGGTGGTTGAAGTCGAATTGCACCGCCCCATCGTCGCGCACCTGCAGGGCGGTGCCAGCGTAGCTGCCACGCCCGTCGGGGGTGGGGAACTGCACCACATCGCCCAAGGTGTATTGCTCCAGCGGGTCGCCCAGTTGGTTGAGCAGCTTGCGCGCCACCCACTGCACCAGCTCGGGCTGGCGCGGACCAAAGGCCTCGCCGGCGGCGAGCTCGATCACCTGGTGGCTGCCCTCCTCCAAGCCCATGAGGCGGGCTTCGATGGCCGGCGACAGCTGGCCCGAGCCCAGGCTCAGGGTGGCGGGCTGGCGGTCGTCAAAGGTGTTGATGATGTCGCGGCCATCGGGCCCGGACATGCGGTAGTGCAGGGTCAGAAACGAACCGGATTCGACGGCGGGCATGGAGGTCACCAAGTATCGGCGCCACAAGGCGCCAGGGCTCCGGTGGGCACAACACAGCCCACCGGCAAAGCTGCTATTGTAGAAAGGGCGCCAACAGACGGGATCATCCGCGGCGCTTTCAGGGAGTGGACATGAACGACATGACCAAGCCGGGCCTGCTGGGCTTGCCGGCCGAATCGCGACCGCGCGAAAAACTGCTGGCCCGAGGTGCCGAGGCCTTGAGCGACGCCGAACTGCTGGCACTGCTGCTGCGCACCGGCATCCAAGGCAAACACGTGCTGCTGCTGGCCCAAGAGCTGCTCGATACCTTTGGCGGCGTGGGCGGCTTGCTGCACGCCGCGCCTGCGGCGCTGGGCCGCATCAAAGGCCTGGGCCCGGCCAAACGGGCCGAGCTGCTGGCGGTGATGGCGCTGGCGCGCCGCGCCCTGCAGCACGGTTTGCGAGAACAACCGCTGTTCAACAGCCCGGTGGTGGTGCGCGAATACCTGCAGCTGCAAATGGGCGCGCGCCCCTACGAGGTGTTTGCGGTGCTGTTTCTGGACAGCCAGAACCGCTTGATTGCGCTCGAAGAACTGTTTCGCGGCACGCTCAACCAAACCAGCGTCTACCCGCGCGAGGTGGTGTTGCGCGCACTGCACCACCACGCCGCAGCCGTTGTGCTAGCCCACAACCACCCCAGTGGTGAGGCGCGGCCCTCGCGCGCCGACGAGACACTCACCCAAACCCTCAAAGCCGCGCTGGCCTTGGTGGACGTGCGGGTGCTCGACCATTTTGTGGTGACCCGCAGCCAAGCCTGTTCGATGGCGGAAATGGGCCTGGTCTGATCACACCGGCACCGGCCGATTGACCGTGTGTGGCGCTGTGCTGTTGCGCATACCGGACAATGGCACGCATGAACCAAGGCATGCGTCTGACGGCATGGGCCGACCTGCAGCGGGTGCGCGAACAGCTGCGCGCCGAGGCGGCGGCGCGCGCGTTGGAGCAAGCCCGTGCCGAAGCGCTGCGCCGCCAGCAACAGGCCGAGCGCGAATGGTTTGCGCGCGCGGTGGGCCCGGTGCGCCCGCTGCGGCCCAGCCAGCGCGCGCTACTGCCATCGGCGCCAGTGGACCCGCTGCCGCTGCAGACCCAGCGCGACGAAGCTGAGGTGATGCGCGAAGCGCTGTCGGACGAATTCGATGTGGAAACCCTGCTGCACACCGACGACTGCCTGAGCTACAGCCGCCCGGGCTTGGGCGCCGATGTGGTGCGCAAGCTGCGAGAAGGGCGTTGGGCGATTCAGCGGCATTTGGACCTGCATGGCCACCGCACCGACGAGGCGCGCGACGCGCTGGGCGACTTCATCCGCACCTGCCACCAACACGGCATCCGCTGTGTGCGGGTAGTGCATGGAAAAGGCCTGGGCTCACCCGGGCGCGAACCGGTGCTCAAGCGGCGGGTGCTGCGCTGGTTGGTGCAAAAACGCGAGGTCTTGGCCTTTGTGCAAGCGCGCCCGGCCGAGGGCGGCGCTGGCGCCTTGGTGGTGCTGCTCAGCGCGGCGCAGGACTGAGCGCCTGCAGCCGAGCCACCAACCAGCGAAAAGGCACCAAGGCGATCAAGGCCAAACCCAGTTTGACCATCCAGTCGGCGCTGGCCATCGACACCCACAGCGGCGCCAACGGCCCCACGCCCAGCCAAGACACCATCTCATTGGCCCAAGACACGTCGTTGCCAGGCTCCATAAAAACAAAATCGGTGGAAAAAGCGACACAGAAAAAAATCAGTGTGTCCAGCGACGAACCCACCAAGGTCGACCACAAGGGCGCGCTCCACCAGCGGCCCTCGCGGAAACGGTCGAACACCGCCACATCCAAGAGCTGCGCCACCAAAAACGCCAGCCCAGAGGCCACCGCAATGCGCATGGTGACCAGTGGGCCGAACTCACCTGGGATCTGGCTGCCCACCAGCGAACACATCACCCCCACCACAAAGCCGGCCAGCACCACCCGCTGCGCGGCCTGCGGGCCGTACACCCGGTTGATCACGTCGGTGACCAAAAAAGCCAAGGGGTAGGTGAAAGCCCCCCAGGTCAGCCACGGCCCCAGCAAAAACTGCACCCCCACATTGGAGGCCAGCACCACTACCGCCATGGCCAGCACACCTGGCCACAAACGAAACATGGGCACGTCGGTCATGGTGTGTTGCGCATCCAGTCGGCGGTCTGGAAAAAGCTGTTGTTGAGCCGTTGCTGCAATGCCGGGTCCACGCTGGTTTCAGTCATGGCCTGGTCCATGCAGGCCAGCCACTGGTCGCGCTCCAGAATGCCAATCGCAAACGGCATGTGCCGCATGCGCAGGCGCGGATGGCCAAAGCGCTCGGTGTAGTGCGACGGGCCGCCGAGCCAACCGCACAAAAACCAAAACAGCTTGTCGCGTGCGTCGTGGAGCTGGCTGCCGTGCGCGGCGCGCAAAGCGGCGTAGCCCGGCTCCAGGTCCATCAGGTCATAGAACCGGTCCACCAAAGCCCTGACACGCTCTTCCCCACCGATCCACTCGAATGGGGTGCTGAACTGGCCGTCGGCCTTGCGCGGGGTGGGTTCTTCGATCTGCATGGCCCCATTGTCGGTCAAGCGCAAGGCGAGGTTCTGACAGCCTCAGGTGGTGGCGCTGCGCAGCGTTTGCACCACCGGGGTGTTGAGCACGCTGCGCAGCCCCCACCAGCCGCCCAGCCAGGCCAACAGGGCGCCCGCTGCGGCACCGGCCAAGGGCACCCACAGCGCTGGCTGCCAGGCGAACTCAAAGGCATAACGCGCCAGCGCCCAGCCCACCGCCATGGCCACACCCGAGCCGAGCACACCGGCAAGCGCCCCCACCCCCAGCAGCTCCACCGACTGGATGCGCCGCAGCAGCGCCGAGCCCGCCCCCACCGCACGCAGCACGGCAAATTCGCGCTCGCGCTCGGTGCGGGTGGCTGTCAAGGTGGCCATCAACACCACCAGCCCGGCCACCAGCGCAAAGGCAAACAGAAACTCGATGGCGGCAATCACCTGCGACAGCACCCTCTGCACCTGGGCAATCGTCTCGGTCATGTCTACCAAGGTGATATTGGGGTAGGCGCGCACCAGCTCGTTGTCAAAACGCGGCTGCCCCGTGGGCGCACGCAAGGCGCCGACAAACGTCACCGGCACATCGCTGAGCTCGGCCACCGGAAACAAGACAAAGAAGTTGACCCGCAAGGAGCCCCAGTTGACCTTGCGCAGGCTGGTGATGCGCCGCTCAAGCACCACACCGGCCATGTCAAACGACAAGGTGTCGCCTAGCTTCAGGCCCAGTTCCTTGGCCAAACCCTCTTCCACGCTCAGGCCATCGGTCTCGTTGGCCTGCCAGCGGCCCGCGATCACCTGGTTGTGTTCGGGCGCCTGGGCGCTGTGCGACAGGTTGAACTCGCGCTCCACCAAGCGCTGCGCACGCTCGCTCTCAAACGCCTCGGCGTCCACCGCCTGGCCGTTGATGCCCACCAGCCGCCCACGGATCATGGGGTACCAGTCGTAGCGCTCCACACCGGCGTCGGCCAAGGTCTGGCGAAAGGCTTGGGCTTGTTCGGGCTGCACGTTGATGACAAAACGGTTGGGCGCGTCGGGTGGGGTGGCGTTGCGCCAGCTGGCGATCAGGTCGGTGCGCAGCAGCACCAGCAAGGCCAAGGCCAGCAGGCCCACCGCCAAGGCGCTGACCTGCACCACTGCATAACCCGGGCGCGCGGTGAGCTGGCGCGTGGCCAGCACCAGCGCGCGTGGCGCGGTGTCTTCGTTCACCGCGCGGCGCAACAGCGCCACCGCACCCCAGGCCACCGCGGCAAACACCAGCAGCGCCAAAGCAAAGCCGCCCACCGTCAAACCGCCCAAGACCCAGCCGCCCGCACTCACCCACAACAGCCCCGCAAAACCGGCCAGGCCCAACAACCACACCGCCGCGCTCAGGGGCTTGACCTGGCCCACATCCCGACGAATCACCCGCAGCGGCGGCACCTGCGCCAACTGCAGCACCGGCGGCAAGCCAAAACCCGCCATCAGGCACAGGCCCACCCCCACCCCCAGGCCCACCGGTGCCCAGCCGGCCGGTGGTAACTCGGCTTTCACCAAGCCACCCAGCAGCTCCACAAAGCCCAGGTGCACCCCATAACCCAAAGCGACCCCCAAGGCGCTGGCCGCCACGCCCACCAACAAAAACTCCAGCGCATAGGCGCGTACCATCTGCCGCTGCGACAGGCCCAGCACCCGCAGCATGGCGCAGTCGTCCAAATGCCGTTGGGCAAAGCCACGCGCCGCAATCGCCACCGCCACCGCCGCCAGCAAAGCGGTCAACAAGGCCACCAGCTTCAAAAACTGCTCTGCGCGCGACAGGGTTTGTTGCATCTCGGGCCGGCCCTCTTCAAAGGACTCCATGCGCACACCGCGCCAGCCTTCGCGCTCCATCGCGGCGTCGCCCCAATCCACAAACGCGGTCACCGCCGCCGGCGGCCCCGCCACCATCAAGCGGTGGTTGACCCGGCTGGCGGGCTGGACCAGGCCTGTGGCGGCCAGCTCGTCTTCGCGGATCATGATGCGCGGCGCAAAACTCATGAAGCCAGCGCCCCGGTCGGGCTCGGCCACGATCACACGGGCGATGACAAAGCGCTGGTCACCCAGCCACACGGTTTTGCCGACTGCGGTGTCCAGCGCGGTGAGCAGACTGGACTCCACCCAAGCGGTGCCGGGTTCTGGCGGCTGGCGCACCGATTCGGGCGCTGCGCCCGGCGCATTGGCCAACTGCAGCTCACCGCGCAGGGGGTAGCCGTCGCTGACCGCCTTCAGGGCCACCAGGCGGGAAGCGCCACCGTCGGCGTCGTCCGCTCGGCCCATGGTCGGAAACGACACGCTGCGCGCCGTGCTCAGCCCCAAACGCTGCGCCTCGGCGGCCACCACATCGGGCAGCGGTTGGTCACCCCGCACCACCGCGTCACCACCCAACAGCGCCCGCGCGTCGCGCTGCAAACCGCCTTGCAGCCGGTCGGCAAAAAACGCCACGCCCGTGAGCGCCGCCACCGCCAGCGTCACCGCCATCACCAACAGTGACAACTCGCCCGCGCGCGCATCGCGCCACAGCGAACGCCAACCCAAAGTCCACACCGATACAGATTGCATGCCCGAACCTTAACCGACTTGGGGTGTCCGCTGGGGAGCTGAGGGCATGGCCCCCGCCAAAGCGTCAGCGGCCCAGTAGAGCGATCGTCACATCCCTGTCCGAAGCGAAGGGAGCAAGGCCAGGATGCCGTGGATCCGGCTTCGCCGGTCCACAGGCATCGCCCCCTTGAGGGGGTGACGCGCCGCAGGCGCGGCGCGGGGGTGGACCTACTTCGTCCCAAAAATGCGGTCGCCCGCATCCCCGAGCCCCGGCACGATGTAGCCGTGCTCGTTCAGACCACGGTCCACCGCGGGTGTGTAAATGGGCACATCTGGGTGGTGTTGGTGGAAGGTGGCAATGCCTTCGGGGCAGGTCACCAAGCACACAAAGCGGATCGAGCGCGGCTGGGTGGCCTTCAGCCGGTCCACCGCCGCCACCGCCGAATTGCCGGTGGCCAGCATCGGGTCGAGCACAATCACATCGCGCTCGTCCATGCCTTGTGGCATCTTGAAGTAATACTCCACCGCCTTCAGCGTGGCCGGGTCGCGGTACAGACCGATATGCCCCACACGTGCGCCCGGGATCACCTGCAACATGCCGTCGAGGAAACCATTGCCCGCGCGCAGGATCGACGCCAGCACAATTTTTTTGCCGTCGATCACCCGCGACTGCATGCGCTCCAGCGGGGTTTCGATTTCGATGGTTTGCATCGGGATATCGCGCGTCACCTCATAGGCCAAAAGCGCGCTGAGCTCATGCACCAGCTCGCGAAAACTCTTGGTGCTGGTGTCCTTGCGGCGCATCAGCGTGAGCTTGTGCTGCACCAGGGGATGGTCGATGAGGTGGACTTGGCCGGTCATGATAAAAACTCCGTTGCGCTCGCTTGTCGCGACAAAAACCGCAGTGTAGTCGGCGCCAAGCTGCCCACCTGGCGCACAGTCGACGCATTGCGCCGAGCGCGTCAGTCGACCAAGGCCACCGGTTGTGGCACCGCGTCCAGCATGAGGCGCTGCGGGTTGGCGTAACAGAGAAAGCGCTTGTGGGTGGCCCGGCCAATCGCGCACAAGCCCACCCGCTGGGCCACTTCCAAGCCCATCTGGGTGATACCGCTGCGCGACACCACCACCGGCACCCCCATTTGCGCCGACTTGATCACCATCTCGCTGGTGAGCCGACCGGTGGTGTAGAACACCTTGTTGTCGGTGCGCGCGCAACGCTGGCCCTGAGGACTGCAACTTTGCAACGCCATCCAGCCGGCGATGGTGTCCACCGCGTTGTGGCGGCCCACATCTTCAACAAACAGCAGCAGTTCCTCGCCCTCGAACAAGGCACAGGCGTGTACCGAGCCGGCCGATTTGTAGGTGCTCTCTTTTAAGCGAATGGCGTTGACCAGGCCGTAGAGTTGCGACTGGCGCAGACCCGCGTCGACCGGCAAGCGGATCTGATCGATGTTCTCCATGAGGTCACCAAACACGCTGCCCTGGCCGCAGCCAGTGGTCACCACCCGGCGCGCGGTGCGCTCTTCAATGCGGTCGATGCCTTCGCGGGTTTTCACCGACGCGGCGCCCACGTCCCAGTCCACCGTGACCGACTCGATGGCGTCGATGCTGGGCACCAAGCGTTGGTTGAGCAAGTAGCCGATGACCAGCCATTCGGGGTGCGCGCCCAGCGTCATGAGCGTCACCAGCTCGCGCTTGTCCACATAGACCGTCAGGTCGCGTTCGGCCGGAATCTGAATCACCGACGTCTCGCCAAACTCGTTGCTCACCGTCACCTCGCGGGTCAGGGGAGCGGTCGCTTGGCTGAGGTGAGGCGTGCGTGCGGTCATGGGCGGAATTGTGCCGTGTGGGGCGCTGTAAAAACAGCACATGGCCCGAAGGCCATGTGGTCAAAAGGGAGCATCGCGGCTTACCGACGATCAGGCCTCGGCCGGCTTGACTGTGGCATCGGCCGCCGAGGTCGGGGTGCGCTGTGCGGGGATCTTGCCGGCTTTGATGTCCTTGTACCAAAGCTCGTGGTGCTCTTTGGCCCAGGTCTCGTCCACATAGCCGGTCTTCATGGCGCTGTAGGCGCCCTTCATGCCCAAGGTGCCCATGTAAATGTGCCCCAGGAACATGGCCATCATCAACACCGTGGCCACGCCATGCACCATGTGGGCAACCTGCATGTTGGCGCGTGAATAGTCGAAGCCCGGCACGATCTTGTTGAGCACCACACCAGAGACGACCACCGCCAGACCCAGCACAAACACGCCGCCCCAGAAGAGCACTTTTTCGCCGGCGTTGAAGCGGTGCGACGGCACCTCTTGCCCACCAAACAAACCGCCGCCCTTGAGCAGCCAGGTGATGTCGTCTTTGGACGGCATATTGTCTTTGGCGAAGGTGACGATCACGATCACCAGCGACACCGCAAACAAGGGGCCAACAAAATTGTGGGCGTTTTTCAACGCATAGCTCAGCCAGCCAAACAAAGTGCTGCCAATCACCGGCAAGATGAAGAACTTGCCAAAGGCCATGACAATACCGGAGACGGCCAACACCACAAAAGCGATGGCATTGGTCCAGTGGGCGGCGCGCTCGAGGTAGGTGAAACGCTCGATCAAGCGTCCCGTTTCTTTGCCGTGCAGGCCGATGGTGCCTTTGCGCCAATAAAACATGGCGATGGCCAGCGCCACAATCAGCAGCAACGAACCACCGTAAGGAATGATCCAGTTGTTGCGCACTTGGCGCCAAGCCTCGCCAGCGTTGGTCACCGCCGAGCCAGGGTACTGCACAAAGCCCTGAATCAGATTGCCTGACTCGGGATACGGTAGGCTGCTGTAACCGGTCACACCCTTGCCCACATCGCGCCACATGGGCGCGTTGTTGCCGGGCTGCACCAGCTTGCGTTCGGCGTTGGTCTGGTTCGTGTAGTTGGGGTCTTTGTCGGCGTCGGGCGCGATCTCAAAGATGTTCGCACTTTGGATACCGGCGGTGGCCGCCGGGGCCGCTGCCGCCGGATCGGCTGGCGCGGGTGCCGACTGCGCTTGGGCCAGGCTCAGGCCCAAACCCAGCGACAGCGCGAGCATCCAGCGCTGAGCCCGTGTGATGAATCTGTGCATCTGGGCGCTCCTCAGTTGCTGGCGCGGGTGTAGTCGTTCTGGCCGTACTGGGCGCGCGCCTTGAGCTGCTGCTCCCAGGATCCACGGTCGCCGGCTTTCCAGCCTTCGCCCATGTACTGGCTGGCCCCCACCCCGGTGTACGGGGCGGCGTCGTTTTTGACACCCTTGCCGGTCATCACCTGCGGCTGATCGCCGCAAGCCGCCAAACTCAGGCCCAGGGCCACGGTTGCAATGACTTTGATCATGACTTGGCTCCTTGAGCGGTGCCGTAGGCGGTGCCCCAGCCCCAGACTTCGGCGCCTTTGCCACGGCGCAACACACGGCTGCGGAAGATGTCGGCCACGGTGTCGCCGTCGCCGGCCAACAGCGCCTTGGTCGAGCACATTTCCGCGCAGGCCGGCAGCTTGCCTTCGGCTAGGCGGTTGCGGCCGTATTTTTCAAACTCGGCTTGGGTGCCGTTCTCTTCCGGGCCACCGGCGCAGAAGGTGCACTTGTCCATCTTGCCGCGCACACCAAAGGTGCCCGCGCTTGGGAACTGCGGGGCACCAAACGGGCAGGCGTAGCTGCAGTAGCCGCAGCCGATGCACACGTCTTTGTCGTGCAGCACCACACCTTCGTCGGTGCGGTAGAAGCAGTTCACCGGGCAGACCGCCATACACGGTGCGTCGCTGCAGTGCATGCAAGCGACCGAGATCGACTTCTCGCCAGGCACCCCGTCGTTCAAGGTCACCACCCGGCGGCGGTTCACACCCCAGGGCACCTCGTGCTCGTTCTTGCAAGCGGTGACGCAACCGTTGCACTCAATGCAGCGCTCGGCGTCACAGATGAATTTCATGCGTGCCATCGTGTCTCTCCTCAGGCTTTCTCGATGTTGCAGACCGTGGTCTTGGTCTCTTGCATCATGGTGATGATGTCGTAGCCATAGGTGGTGGCGGTGTTGACCGCCTCACCCCGCACCACCGGGGCGGCGCCCTCGGGGTAATAGGCCAACATGTCTTGACCCTGCCAGCGGCCCGAGAAGTGGAACGGCAAGAACACCGTGTCGGGCCCAACCCGCTCGGTCACCAGCGCCTGCACATTGATGCGCGCGCCAGTCGGTGTGCTCACCCACACCCGCTCCCCGTTGCGAATGCCTTTTTCGGCGGCCGGCTGCGGGTTGATTTCGATGAACATTTCCTGCTGCAGCTCGGCCAGCCAGGGGTTGGAACGGGTTTCCTCGCCGCCGCCTTCGTACTCGACCAGACGGCCCGAGGTCATGACGAAGGGGAACTTCTCGTGCACCTTCTCTTCGACGTTCTTGGCCTGCAGCGACTTGTACAGGATGGGCAGGCGCCAGCGGGCCTTCTGGTCCTCGTGGCTGGGGTATTTGGCGATCAGGTCGGGTCGGGTGCCGTAGACCGGCTCGCGGTGCTGCGGAATGGCGTCGGGGAAGTTCCACACCACCGCGCGCGCCTTGGCGTTGCCAAACGGGTGGCAGCCGTGGGCCATGGCCACCCGGATGATGGCGCCGGTGGGGTCGGTCTTCCAGTTCTTGCCTTCGGCCTTGGCTTTCTCAGCGTCGCTGAGGTCGTCCCACCAGCCCAGCTTTTTCAGCAGCAGGTGGTCGAACTCAGGATAGCCGGTGGTGATTTCAGCGCCCACCGAGTGCGAGCCGTCTTCGGCCAACAGGCTCACGCCGTCGCGCTCCACACCAAAGTTGGCGCGGAAGTTGCCGCCGCCTTCCATGACGTGTTTGGAGGTGTCGTACAGATTGGGCGAGCCTGGGTGCTTGATCTCGGGCGTGCCGTAGCAAGGCCAAGGCAGGCCGAAGTAGTCGCCGCTCATGTCGTAGCCGTTGACCTTGTCGACGACCTTGCCTTTGGCCTTGAGCGTCTTCACATCAAACGCGCCCATATTGCGCATGTGGGCTTGCAGACGCTCGGGGCTCTGGCCGGTGTAGCCGATGGTCCAGACGCTGCGGTTGATTTCGCGCAGGGTGTCTTCCATCGACGGCTCGTCCATGCCGCCCTTGCCTTTGACCAGTTTGATGTTCTTGATCAGCTCGTCGCCGAAGCCGAGCTTCTGGGCGAACTGGTACATGATCATGTGGTCGGTGCGGCTGTCCCACAGCGGCTCGATCACCTGCTCGCGCCATTGAATGGAGCGATTGGACGCGGTGCACGAACCGCTGGTCTCAAACTGGGTGCACGCCGGCAACAAATAGACCGCACGGTTGGGGTTCAGGTCTTCGGGCTTGCCAGGCATGGCGGCCATCGACGCGGTGGCCGACGGGTACGGGTCCACCACCACCAACAGGTCGAGCTTGTCCATGGCGCGCTTCATCTCCAGACCCCGGGTCTGCGAGTTGGGCGCGTGGCCCCAGAAAAACACACCGCGCAGATTGGTTTCTTGGTCGATCAGCTCGTTGTTCTCCAACACGCCGTCGATCCAGCGCGAGACGGTGATACCGGGCTTTTCCATCATGCCTTCGGCGTACTTCGACTTGATCCAGTCGTAGTCCACGCCCCAGGTGGCGGCAAAGTGTTTCCACGAACCGGCGGCCAAGCCGTAATAACCCGGCAGCGAGTCGGGGTTGGGACCCACGTCGGTCGCGCCTTGCACGTTGTCGTGGCCACGGAAGATGTTGGTGCCACCGCCCGAGACGCCCACATTGCCCAGCGCCAGTTGCAAGATGCACGAGGCGCGCACCATGGCGTTGCCAATGGTGTGTTGGGTTTGGCCCATGCACCAGACGATGGTGCCCGGCTTGCTCTCGGCCAGCATCTTGGCCACCTTGAGCATCTGCTCTTCTTTGACGCCACAGGCCTCTTCGACCTTGTCCGGTGTCCACTTGGCCAGCACGTCGGCCTTGACCGCTTCCATGCCAAACACCCGGTCGTTGAGGTACTTCTTGTCTTCCCAGCCGTTGCTGAAGATGTGGTACAGCAAGCCAAACAGGAACGGAATGTCGGTGCCCGAGCGGATGCGCACGTACTCATCGGCCTTGGCCGCGGTGCGGGTGAAGCGCGGGTCCACCACAATCATCTTGCAGCCGTTTTCTTTGGCGTGCAGCATGTGCAGCATCGACACCGGGTGGGCTTCGGCGGCGTTCGATCCGATGTACAGAGCGACCTTGCTGTTTTGCATGTCGTTGTACGAGTTGGTCATGGCGCCATAACCCCAGGTGTTGGCCACACCGGCCACCGTGGTGGAGTGGCAAATGCGCGCCTGGTGGTCGCAGTTGTTGGTGCCCCAGAAGCTCACAAACTTGCGCAGCAAATAAGCCTGCTCGTTGTTGTGTTTGGACGAGCCCACAAAGTACAGGCTGTCGGGGCCGCTGGCCTCGCGCAGCTCTTTCATCTTGGCCACGATCTCTTCGTAGGCCTGGTCCCAGCTGATCTTTTGGTACTTGCCGTTGACCAGCTTCATGGGGTAGCGCAGGCGGTACTCGCCGTGGCCGTGCTCACGCAGCGACGCCCCCTTGGCGCAATGCGCGCCCAGGTTGATGGGCGAATCGAACACCGCTTCTTGGCGCACCCAGACGCCGTTTTCCACGATGGCGTCGGCCGCACAGCCCACCGAACAGTGGGTGCACACGGTGCGCTTGACTTCGATCTTGCCGGTGCCGTCGATGGAGCCACCGCCAGCGGCCTTGGCTTTTTTCACCAAGGTGAGCTGGGTGGCCGCCAAGCCAACACCCACGCCCAAACCGGAGCGGCGCAAAAAGGCGCGACGGTCCATGGTGGGCAAGGCCGATGCCAGGCCGCGCTGCAGGCCCTGGACAAACGAGGTCCGGTGGCCGCCACCGGTCGAAGAGGATTTTTTGGTCAACAACATGAGAGGCTCCGTTGCGTTCAGATCTGCGTGGTCTTGTAGTAATGCTTCACATGCTCAGACAGCTGGTAGCCACCGCCGCGCTCGGGCTTGGGCGCCTCAACGACTTCCGCAGCCTCGGGCGCCTGCTTGGGCAATACGGTGGCCACTGCGGCGAGCGCGCCAACAGTGGATGCGCCCGCAAACAAGGTGCGGCGGTTAAGAGAAGGACCGCGACGGTCGTCGGATCGGTGGGCAGAGCTCATGGGCGTCTCCAGAAAGTGCCAGATGCGGTGGCGCTCCCACACGGGCGCACCACTTGTGAAATTTTTTGCACACGCGAATCTAGCGTTCCGCCCCCCTGGCAGCAAGGGGAATATTTCTGAGAACCACGTCCACCACCAGCGCCACGACCGCCCCCGGCTGCGGCAGCGCGCCGGGGTCTTTAGCGGCCACATCCGAACAGCCAAATCCGTGCCAACCCCCGCAGCAGACCACGCTGTACCGCGCGCCGCTGCCCAACCGCTTGATCCACAAGGGTTTGTGTGTGCATGCACCCACCACACCCGGCGCCACCCACCACGCCAGCGGCCTATTTCTAGCCAAGTTGTCGCGATGTGTTGCGACAAGTTGTCGCACCGCGCATGGGCACTCGGCCGCCACAGCGGGTCGCCGAGGTGTCTGAAACGCCTCAATAGCCTACTGATTTACTTGGACATATCCGTACAATTTTTCGGGTGAACACCGCCCAACACCCCATCGCCGCCGACCGCCCCAGCGAACGCACACTCGACGGATGGCCCGACTGGTCCATTCTGGTGGTGGACGACGAACAGGGCATGCTCAACTTTTTGGTCAAGACCTTGGCGCCGCGCTGCCACAACGTGATGAGCGCCCACAGCGCCGAAGCCGGCGCCGAATGTCTGCTTGCCCACCATGTGGATCTGGTCATTCTGGACATCACGCTGCCGGGCAAAAGTGGCGTGGTCTGGTTGCGCGAACTGCGCGAACAAGGCTTCACCGGCGAGGTGATTCTGATCACCGCCTTTGCCGACCTCGACACCGCCATTGAGGCGCTGCGCGCGGGCGCCTCCGACTTCATCCTCAAGCCGTTTCGGGTGCCCCAAATCCTCAACGCGGTGAAGCAGTGTTTTGAGCGCTGGCGCCTGCGGCGCGAAAACTTTGTCTTGCGCCGCAGCATGGGCATGACGCGGAGCAGCAGCAACAGTTACTTGGTGGGCCAGTCTGCGCCCATGGCCCAGCTGCGCCAAACCCTGGCGCGCATTGCGGCGGTGGACAGCACCGTGCTGCTGCAAGGCGAGTCGGGCACCGGCAAAGAGCTGGTGGCGCGCGAGCTGCACGCCAACAGCGCGCGCAGCACCGGCCCTTTTGTGCCGGTGAACTGCGCCGCGCTCTCGCCCGACCTGATGGAAAGCGAGCTGTTTGGCCATGCCAAAGGCGCCTTCAGCGGCGCGGTGCGCGCGCGCGAAGGTCTGTTCCACTACGCCCAAGGCGGCACGCTGTTTCTGGACGAAGTCGCTGAGCTGCCTCTGCCGCTGCAGGCCTCGCTGCTGCGCGCGATCGAAGACCTGCACATCCGCCCCGTGGGCAGCGAGCAACTGGTGCCGCTGAACCTGCGCGTCATCGCGGCCACCAACCGCGACCTCAAAGGCGCGGTCGCCCAAGGGCGCTTTCGGCAAGACCTGTATTACCGCCTGCAGGTGGTGGAGCTGCACCTGCCACCGCTGCGCGACCACAAAGCCGACATCGCCGAACTGGTGGCGCATTTCAACGGCCTGTTGGCCCCGCGCCTGGGCACCAACCCGCTGACAGTGAGCGAAGAAGAACTGGGTTTTTTGCACCAGTACGACTGGCCCGGCAATGTGCGCGAACTGCGCAACCTGATCGAGCGTTCGCTGATTCTGGGCTCGCTCAATGTGTCGGCGCTCTACCCCGGCCCGCGCCGGCAATCCCCCTTGGGCAATGGCCCGACCGACCTGCACACACTGGAAAAACAACACATCTTGAGCGTGCTCGAATCGGTGGGCGGCGACAAAACCCAAGCCGCGCAACTGCTGGGGGTGTCGCGCCGCACCCTGGAGCGGCGGGTGCTGGAGTGGAACGCATCGTGACCCCACCACCGCCGCGCTGGCTGGCGCGCTCGGTGCGCCACAAGCTGCTGGCCATGGCGCTGCTGCCCCTGTTGGTGGCCCTGCCCCTGCTGCTGATCGCGGTGGCGATGTGGAGCGCCGTGGCCTACGACCGGCTGCTGATCACCAAGGTGCGCAGCGACCTGGCGGTGGCGCGCGGCTATTTCGACCAACTGCGCAGCGAAGTGGGCGGTGGTGTGCGCGGTGTGGCGGCGTCGGCGCCCTTGCTTGCCGCGCTCGAATCGGGGCGGCCGGTGACCGCCTCGCGCCTGCAACAAGAGCGGCGCACGCTGGGCTTGGACTTTTTGGTGCTGCTCTCGCCCAGCGGTGAGGCGCTGGGCGCAGCCGACCCGGTGGCGGGCGCCATCCCTGCCTCGCTTTGGAGCGATGTGCGCGCCCAACTGCAAGCCGCTGTCCCAGCGGGCACTGCACCGGCGCGCCTCAAACGCTGGCGCGCAGACGAACTGGCCCCCTTGGCGCCCCACCTGTTGCCGCGCCTGAGCATTCCGTTGGTGCCCACCCGCAACGCCGCACCGGACGAACGCAGCCGCGAGCAACGCGCACTGGTGCTGCTCTCAGTCCATCCGGTGACCGATCTGCAAGGACGCGAACGGGCGGTGCTGGTGGGCGGTGTGCTGCTGAACCAAAACCTCGGTGTCATCGACCACATCAACCGCATCGTCTACCCCGACGGCTCGCTGCCCTTTGGCAGCCAAGGCACGGCCACGCTGTTTTTGGACGATGTGCGCATCACCACCAATGTGCGGCTGTTCCAAGATCAACGCGCCATCGGCACCCGGGTGTCACAAGCGGTGCGCGAACGGGTGCTGACCCAAGGGCAGACCTGGCTCGACCGCGCCTTTGTCGTCAACGACTGGTATGTGTCGGCCTATGAGCCGCTGGCCGACGCCCGTGGCCAGCGCATTGGCATGTTGTACGTGGGTTTTCTGGAGCAGCCGTTTCGCTGGGTGCGCTGGGCGATGCTGGGTGCCATTGGCCTGATTTTTTTGGCGGTGATGGCGGCCTCGGGTTGGCTGTCGGTGCGCTGGGCGCGCAGCATCTTCCGCCCGGTGGAACGCATGAACGACACCATGCGCGCGGTGGAACTCGGCGACCCAAGCGCCCGTGTCGGCCCGCTGCCGGCGCAAGACGAATTGGGCGCGCTGGCCGGCCACCTCGACCAGCTGCTCGATGTGATCGACGACAAAACCCAAGCCCTGCAGCGCTGGGGCCAAGAGCTGGACGCCAAAGTGGCCGAACGCACCCGCGATCTGGCGCAGAGCCACGCCTCGCTCGAACGCGCACAGGCGCAACTCGTCAAAAGCGAAAAGCTCGCCGCCATCGGCCAGCTCACCGCCAGCGTGGCCCACGAAATCAACAACCCGATTGCGGTGATGCAGGGCAACCTCGACCTGATCCGCGAGACCTTGGGCGCACAAGCCAATCCGGTGCGCGACGAACTCAAGCTGCTCGACGAACAGGTCGAGCGCATGCGACTGATCGTGACCCAGCTGCTGCAATACGCCCGCCCCACCGAATACGCCGGCTATGTGGACACGCTCGATGTCAACCGCGTCATGACCGACTGCTTGGTGCTGGTGGGCCATTTGCTGCACCAAAGCGGCATCTCGGTGGAGCGCGACTGCCAAGCGCGCCATCCGGTGGGCATGAACCGGCAAGAGCTGCAACAGGTGGTGATCAACCTGCTCATCAACGCGATTCAGGCCATGCCCGGCGGCGGCACGCTCACCCTGCGCACCCGCGATTGGGCCACCGAAGACAGCGCCCACGCCGGCGCCGAGCTGCAGGTGCAAGACAGCGGGCCCGGCCTGAGCGCCGAGGCGCAAGAGCGCTTGTTCCGCCCGTTCTTCACCACCAAAAACGACGGCAACGGCTTGGGCCTGTGGATCAGCCAAGGTTTGGTGGAACGCTACGGCGGCACGCTCAGCGGCGCCAACCGCAGCGACGGCGCCTCGGGCGCGGCGTTCACCGTGCGCTTGCTCACCGAGCCACAAGCGCCAGCGGCGGTGGACACGCGCGACGGGCGGCCCGGGCTCGCTGGCTAAGTCCCGAGAGCGCCAAGAAGGGCGCTAGCGGCCCTTAGGCCAGCATGTCAAAGCCCTGCGCCTCTACGCTCAGAAAGGCGCGGACAAAGCCAGCCAGCGCCGCATAAAAGCGCGCCTGCGGGTGCTGCTCAATCGCGTCGCACAGCGACATGCCCCAGGGCTGCAGGTGGGTGCTGAAAAACTTCTGCTGCTGGGTGAGGTTGGCCACTGCCACATCGTCGCCGGCGATCAGGTAGCGCATCACCTCACACACACAAGCGAAGTGGTCTTCGGTTTCGTTGACGCCCTCTTCGCGCGACAAACCCAAGGCGGCCAAATCGCCGCGCAACTGCGCCAGCGGCTTCTCGTTCAAAAAGCCACTGAGGTAATACGAGCCAAACAACATCACATCGGGTTTGCCCACACCGCCAAACAGCGCGTCGTATTCGTCGGCCACCTGGGCATCGCTCAGCTCGCGCGCCGAGCCCACCAGCTGGCGCCAGGGTTCCTCCAAAAAACCGCCGGCGGCCGGGGCCTCGGTCACGGCCACGCGCAACTGGGCCATCAGCTCGGGGCTGGGGGGCGCATAAAACAGCGCGGCCAACACGCCGTACACCTCGGCACGGGCGGTCTCTTCGTCCAGCGCCGAGGTTTGGGGAATCTTTTCGTTCATGGTGTTCAGAGGTCCGTGATTTTCTTTTCGGCGGGGTTGGAATAGATGTCCACCACGCGGCAATCGCCACACATTTTCAGGCGCTCTTGGGCCTCGCCTTGGAACATGGCGTGGCCGCCCAGTTTGGCGATCATCAGCTCCACCCCTTTGAGGGTGCCAAAGGGTTTGCCGCAGCGCACACATTCAAACGGTTTGGCCTCGTTGAGCACGCGCGGCTGGCGCCGCGCGTCGCCCAGCAGCAGACGTGGTGCCAGTTCAATGGCGTTTTCTGGGCAGGTCTTGGCGCACAGGCCACATTGCACACAGTTCTTTTCAATGAAGCGCAGCTGGGGCCGGTCTGGGTTGTCTTGCAGCGCGCCGGCCGGGCAGGCGCTCACACAGCTCAGGCACAAGGTGCAAGCGTCGCGGTTGAGCTGCAGCGTGCCCCAAGGCGAGGCGGCGGGCAGCGCAATCGCCTCGGCCGCCGTGCGCTGCGCGTTTTTGGCGCTGTCTTGCAACAGGTGCTCCAAAGCCAAATCCAGCGTGGCGCGCTTTTCGGGCTGCACCGCAAAACTGGCGCGCTGGTGCACCCCTTGCGCAGCGGGCGCGCCCAAGGCGGCGTCCAAGGCCATCAGGTCGCGCGCATCGCGGGCTTCAATGACACGGAAATGCTCGCCGCTGTAGCCCAGGCCTTGCACCACCGCCTCGGCCACCGCCATCTGCTCGCGCAGGGCCTCCAGGTATTGGGGCGCTTCTTCGCCGGTCACCAGCACCCACACCTGGTTGGCGCCATAAGCAAGGGCCGACAGCCACAGGTCGATGCCGGTGGACGCGGCGTGCCACAGCGGCAAGGGCACCACCCGCGCGGGCACACCGCGCACCGTGCGGTCCAGCGCGGCGGCGCGGCCCAGGTCGTCCACCATGGCGGTGCCGGCCTCTTGGCTGTGCAGCAGCAGCGCGGCGTTGCGGCCACCGGCTTTGTGGAACACCGACAACACGGTGCGCAGCTTGACGCCCTGCTCGCTGGCGCGCGGGTAAGCGTAGCTCAGCGCGCCGGTGGGGCAGGCGGTGGTGCAGGCGCCGCAGCCCACACACAGGTTCGGGTTGACGACAATTTGGTTGCGCTTGAGGTCGCTGCTCACCGCCGATGCCGAGCAAATGTCGACGCAGGCGTTGCAACCCACTTTCTCGTTGCGGCCGTGGGCGCAGAGCTTTTGTTTGTAGGTGAAGAACTTGGGTTTTTCAAACTCGCCCACCCGATCGCGCAGCTGCAGCAGCGCCTGCACCGCACCACCACCCTGCAGGCCTTGCGGCAAGTGCACATAGCCCTGGGGCAAGGCGTGCTGGGTAAAGGCCGGCTGTTCGCGCAGGTCCAGCACCAGGTCAAATTGTTCGTCCAGGGTTTCGGCCTCGCGCTGGAAGTTGATGGCGCCCACCGCCTCACAGGCCTTCACACAGGCGCGGTGGCCTTTGCACCGGTCCATGTCGATCTGGTAGTCCAGGCCAATCGCGTCTTCGGGGCAAGCCTGCAAACAGGCGTTGCAACGGGTGCACAGGTCCAGGTCGATCGGGTTGGACTTGGTCCACTGCAACTCAAACGCGCCCAGCCAGCCCGACAGACGCTGCAGCCGCCCGGCCAGCACCGGGTAACGGCGCGCCTGCATGCCGGCGCCGCCCTGCGCCAAGATGGTCACGTCCAACGCATCGCTCACCAAGGCGGCGGCCTGCTCGGCCACATCGAGCGCGCCAATGATCAGCAGCCGGCCAGCGCTGCGGTAGGTCACGGTGGGCACCGGTTCGGGGTCGGGCAAGGCGGCCAAGGCCAGCAGCGCGGCTTGCTTGGGCGTGGCCTGGGCGGCCTCGCGGCCCCAGCCACCGGTTTCGCGGATGTTCACAAACCGGATCGGCCGCACGTCCAGCGGCACCGCACCTTCGGTCTGCTCGGACAGTTCGGTGAACAAGCGGCTCTCTTGGGTGCAGGCCACCACCAGCGTGTCGCTGCTTTTGGCGGCGCGCTGAAAGGCGCCGGCCTCGCGCCGGCACAGCGCGGTGTGCTCGGTCAGCGACTCATCCAGCGCCGTGCCCAGGGCCTGGGCGTTGAGCGGCATGGTCCGGTTGCAGTTGCAAATCAGGGTGGTGGTCATGGGCGGTGTCCGGGGTCTCGGTGTTGTTATCAAGTGAAGCCGTGGCGTTCTCGGTCGAAGCCGGCGCGTTGGCGTCTGGTGTGTTGTTGTCTTTGTTGTGGTCGTTGTCGCTGGCTGGAGCGGCTGCGACCGCCGCAGCGCTGGCGTCGGCTGGCGCGTTGGCCGGCGGCGGCGAGGTCTTGGCGGCGGCCTTGGCCTCGTTCGGGTCGTCCACCAGCTTCAAGAACTGGGCGCCCACCATCTTGGCCATCTCCAACTTTGACAGCGGGCTGGGCTTGGAATAGTCGTCGATGTAAATGTCGAGCCCATCCATCACATTGAAGTGCGGGTCGGCAAAGAGCTTTTTCACCGCCGCGTTGCGCACCTCGGGCGACACGTCGCGCGCCACAAAGCGGCGAAAGTCGTCTTGCGGCGTCAGGCGCAGCGCGTCGTCCAGCGTGGGCGGCGGCTCAGCGGGTGCGGCCGCAGGCGCTGCTTCGCTGTCTGCGGGCGCGGCCACCGCCGCCGGTTGGGCAGGGGCCACCGCCGCAGCGGCGGGTGCACGCGCCACCACCGGTGCGGGGGCAGGTGGGTCGGCCGGCAGCGGCTCGCCGGCCTGGGCCTGCACCTTGCGGCGCGACCAGCGCGAGAAAAAATTGTCTTCAGCCATGGCCCGGCCCCCGGCCCGGCTTCTCGGTGGACACGCGCGCCGGCTGGCCAAAGCGATCGGTCAGCGGCTTAAAACTGTCGGGCCGCTTGCGGCGCTTGGGCTCCACCACATGGTGCTCGGCCACAAAAGCGCGCAGCCAGTCCACCACCACCTCGGGCGCCGGCACTTGGTCCACCTTCTCTTGCGCGTCGAGCCAGCGGCCGGCGTCGTGGTAGCTCAGCGTCACGATCTGCGGCATGGCCATGGGCTCGCCGTCGAGCAAGCGTTCTTCGTCGGCGCGCCAAAACACCCAGAAGCAGGGCTGCGGGCTCTCCAGGTTCAGGAAATAGCCTTCGGCGTCGTCGCGAAACAGCTCCACCCGAAAGCCGGTGTGCAGCCACAGCTGACTGCCCTCGGGCGCCTGAGCGCCGGCGGTGGCCTGCGCCAGCACGGGCGCGGCGGGCTCGGGGGCCGGGCCACTCACCTCATGCGGCGCTTGGGTGACCTGTACGTCGGCCAACACCCAGCGCCAAGCCTGCCAGCGGCTCATGGGGCCAGACACCGGCTCGCGGCGCATGACCACGTCCACACCAATGGCCGGTCGCGCGCGGGAATAGGACGAGGTGTTCATAAGAGGCGGAACTGTACGCCATGCCCGGGCGTGTCGTCCGGGCGACTCGCAGGAAACCGCTGCGCCACTGCGGGCAGGTGCCCGGCTGGTGCGCAACGTGCGCGCCGAAGTGGTGGAGCTGGCCCGCTCGGTCGGGCACGAACAAGTGCCCGCAATTTACGACCAGGCGATTGGGGATTTTTACTTTCGGTGAGGCTCGCTGGGGGCATATGCGGGCAGATGCGGCCACATTCACAGGCTACACCGTCGCCGCCCCCCGCAACACCAGCCAAGAATGCACAGGCCATGGCACACGGGCCTGCGACTGCGCGCCACCAAACACCACACAAGCGCTCAACACACTGCCCGGGTGGTGTGCATCAAAACGCTTGAGCCCCTTGAAGTAATCGGGATTGACCGTGGCACCCGCCTTGACTTCGATGGCGTGCAATTGCCTCCCCACCGGCATCAACACATCCACCTCATTGCCTTCTGAGTCGCGGTAGAAATACAGAGGACTGTTCTCGCCCTGATTAAAACGGTCTTTCAGCGCCTCCATCACCACAAAATTCTCAAACAAAGCGCCCCACAGCGGATCGCGCTGCACCTGTTCTGCGGTGCGCAAACCCAGCAGCCAACACGCCAGCCCCGTGTCGCAAAAGTACAGCTTGGGCGACTTGATCAAACGCTTGCCCGAGTTCACAAACCATGGTGGCAGCAGGTGCACGATAAAGCTGGTCTGCAGCAAGTCCAGCCACGCGCGGGCAGTGGGTTGCGACACGCCTGCGTCATTGGCCAGACTGCTCAGGTTGAGCAACTGCCCGGTGCGCCCCGCGCACAAGCGCACAAAACGCTCGAACAAGGCCAAATCGTGCACAGCGGTGAGCTGGCGCAAATCGCGCTCAACATAGGTGGCAAAGTAGTCGCCCATGGCCTGCGAGGCTTGCAGCTTGCGGTCGTGCACACGCGGGTAAAAGCCATTGAGCAAACAAGCCGGCAAAGCCAAAGGGTCTTGTGCATTCACCGGATTGAGCCGCTCCACCTCAGCCAAGGTCAGCGGCAGCAAGCGCAGCAAAGCGGTTCGGCCCGCCAACGACTGGCTGACCTGCGTCATCAACTCAAACTGCTGGCTGCCCGTGAGAATGAACTGCCCGGGTGCAGCGTTCGCGTCCACCATGGTCTGCAAATACGAGGGCAGCTCGGGCGCACGCTGAATCTCATCGAACACCGCGCCCTGCGGGTAACTGGCCAAAAACCCCCGGGGATCGTCCATGGCAAAGCGCCGCACATCGGGGTCTTCGAGAGAGACATAGGGCTTATCGGGAAACACCATGCGCGCCAGCGTCGTCTTGCCACTCTGGCGCGGCCCCACCACGGTCACCACAGGGTAGCGACTGGCCAGCTGCCGAAACAAGGGCTCAATGTTGCGTGGAATCATGAGAAGCAGTGTAGCCAAAAACCTGCAAATTCAAAATTTGATTTTGAATTTGCAGGAAATTGGCCATACGCAGATGCCCCTTCACTCATGTGCTGGCAGACGAGTGAAGCGCATTCGCTCCTAGAGTCTCATCGGCAAAAGACGCCACCGCCAAATCGATGAACGCACGCACCTTGGGTGTCAAGTAGCGCGCGCTCGCAAACACCGCATGCACAGGGGTGCGACGTCCCCCCGGATTTGAGTAGCGGCTGACTCTGGAGTCCAATCCCGAAGACA
>CAZYUD010000032.1:0-25401 GCA_964650505.1 uncultured Hydrogenophaga sp. | reverse complement strand
GAAATCACGCGCATCAACTCACGCCGCGGCGGGTGTTGTGCAGACCTTCCCTAGGCCCGTCCACACCCATCACGGCCTTGAGCCAACTGGTGCAGCAAACCATCTCCAGCACACGCAGCGGCTACAGCACCACAAGCCGCCAAAGAGTCGACTACAGCTCGCGTTCTGGCTGGTATTTGCACCTGCCCGCTGCTGGCGAGCGCTTGTTGGACAACCCCAACTTGCTGCAGGGCCGTGTGGTGGAGTTCAGCACCAAGTCACCCAGTGCGCTGCCGCCTGCATCGTGCACCACCACGTATGGCAGCGGAACGACCTACATCAACTACTTGGACATCATTGACGGAGCGGCCCCCGCCAAGTCCTTGTTCACCAACGACCCCAACGATCCCCGGTTTCTGGCCAACCGCTACCAAGGCAGTGGTTTGCGGGTGGTCACCCGCAGCCTTCTTTCCCGGCGCGACACCAACATCGACCCGCGCGGCGGTGGCACGGCGGCCAATACCGCCATTGAACTCACCCTCAACCCGCAGCAGGTGGACTGGCGCCAATTGCGTTGAGCAAGACGGCAGCCCGGTCGTCAAGGTGCCAAGTGTGTCATCGGCAGCGCACTGGTCGATTTCACGCACTGCAGCACGATGTTGGAGCGGATGGCGGCCACGCCGGGCAGGCGCATCAGGCGTTTGAGCACCGTCTCCGACAGCGTCTGCAGGTCGGCGGCGAAGATTTTGAGGATGTAGTCGCTTTCGCCGGCCACCGCAAAACACTCCACCACCTCGGGGATGTCGAGCACCGCGCGCTCAAAGCCGGTGCCTTCTTCGCCGCCGTGGCGCGACAGGGTGACGTAACACATGGCGCGCACCCCCAAGCCCAAGCGGGCGGGGTCGAGCAGGGCCACGGTGCGCTCGATCAGGCCGCTGGCTTCCAGCCGCTGGATGCGTCGGCTCACTTGTGACGCCGACAGGCGCACCGTTTCCCCCAATTGCTGGTGGGTCGCTTGGGCGTTGTGTTGCAGCGCGGCCAACAAGCCCATATCGTATCGGTCGAGCGTTTCGCTGATGCTGGATGGGTTTTTCATGCATGAATTGTGCATCCTACTGCGCTTTGGTGCTGAAGATTGCACACATCTTGTACCAGCAGCGCATCACAATCGTGCCCATTCCCCCAAACACCCGAGGAGACTCCCATGGCCGATTTGTTTGACAACCCCATGGGCCTGTGCGGCTTCGAATTTGTCGAATTCGCCTCGCCCACGCCCGGTGTGATCGAGCCCCTGCTGGAAAAGCTCGGCTTTTCTCTGGTGGCGCGCCACCGCAGCAAAGACGTGCTGCTCTACCGCCAAGGCGGCATCAACTTCATCGTCAACCGAGAGCCCAAAAGCCTGGCCGGCTATTTCGCGGCCGAGCATGGCCCGAGCGCCTGTGGTCTGGCGTTTCGCGTGCGCGACGCCCACAAGGCCTATGCCCGCGCGCTCGAACTCGGCGCCCAGCCGATCGAGATTCCCACCGGCCCGATGGAGCTGCGCCTGCCGGCCATCAAAGGCATTGGCGGCGCGCCGCTCTATCTGATCGACCGTTTTGAAGACGGCAAAAGCATTTACGACATCGACTTCGAATTCATCGACGGTGTGGACCGCCGTCCGGTGGGTCACGGCTTTCAGCTGATCGACCACCTGACCCACAACGTCTACAAAGGCCGCATGGCGTTTTGGGGTGGGTTTTACGAGCGCATTTTTGGCTTCCGCGAGATCCGCTATTTCGACATCAAGGGCGAATACACCGGCCTGACCAGCCGCGCCATGACAGCGCCCGATGGCCTGATCCGCATCCCGCTCAACGAAGAGCGCGGCGGTGCGGGCGGTCAGATCGAAGAGTTCCTGATGCGGTTCAATGGCGAGGGCATTCAGCACATTGCCTTGTCGTGCGACGACCTGCTGGCCAGCGTGGACGCGCTGCAGATGGCTGGCATTCCGCTGATGACAGCACCCAACGGCGTGTATTACGAGATGCTGGCCGAGCGCCTGCCAGGCCACGGCGAGCCGGTGGGCGAGCTGCAGGCGCGCGGCATTTTGCTCGACGGCAGCACCGCCAACGGCGAAAAACGCTTGCTGCTGCAAATCTTCAGCCAAACGCTGCTGGGGCCGGTGTTTTTTGAGTTCATCCAGCGCAAGGCCGACGAAGGTTTTGGCGAAGGCAATTTCAAGGCGCTGTTCGAATCGATGGAGCGCGACCAGATCCGCCGTGGCGCGATTGAAGGGGTGGCCGCATGAACGCGGTGCACAAGCTGTCGACCGAACAGGCGCGCGAGCGGCTGTTGGCCTTGCCGGGCTGGACGCTGGCCGAGGACGGCCTTTCCATGGGGCGCAGCTACCGCTTTGCCGATTTCGGTGCGGCGTTTGCCTTCATGACCCAGGTGGCTTTGGCGGCCGAAAAGGCCAACCACCACCCCGAGTGGTTCAACGTCTACAGCCGGGTGGACGTGCGCCTGACCACCCACGACGCGGGCGGCTTGACAGAGCGCGACTTGGCTTTGGCGGTGGTGGCCGAGGCCGCCGCTCGCGCGCTGGGCGGCGCGTGAACAGCGCTGCGTTGCACGGTCTGGCCGCCGGTGAGGCGGGCCGGCCTGAAGCAGCCGACTGGACGGTGCTGCAGCGCTGGGGCGATTACAGCGCCGAAGACCACGCGGTCTGGCGCACCCTGTTTGAGCGACAAACCGCGCTGCTGCCGGGCCGGGCTTGCGACGAGTTTGTGGCCGGCATGCGCGATTTGCCGATGTCGGCCGACCACATTCCCGACTTTGAGGCGCTCAACGCCGCCTTGTGGCCGCGCACCGGCTGGCAGGTGGTGGCGGTGCCCGGCCTGGTGCCCGACGAGGTGTTTTTTGAGCACCTGGCGAACCGGCGCTTTCCAGCCGGGCGCTTCATTCGCCGCGCCGATCAGCTGGACTATTTACAAGAGCCCGATGTATTCCACGACGTGTTTGGCCATGTGCCGATGCTGATGCACCCGGTGATGGCCGATTTCATCCAGGCCTACGGAGTGGGCGGGCTCAAGGCGCAGCGCCTGGGTGCCTTGCCGCTGCTGGCCCGGGTGTATTGGTACACGGTCGAATTTGGTCTGGTGCGCCACGGCACCGACAGCATGCGCTTGTTTGGCGCGGGCATTGCTTCGTCGCGCACCGAGAGCGTGTTTTGCCTGGACGACGCCTCGCCGCACCGCATTGGCTTTGATCTGCAGCGGGTGATGCGCACCGGCTACCGCATCGACGACTTTCAGGAAAGTTACTTTGTGCTCGACAGTCTGGACGACCTGCTGAAATTGGCCGAGGTGGACTTTGAGCCGCTCTACCAACAAGTTCAGGTCTTGCCCCCACTGGCGCCAGGCGATGTCCTGGCGAGCGACCGGCTCTGGCACCGGGGCGACGGTGTCTACCACCGCGCCAAACGCTTGACCGCCTGAAACAAAACAACCCGCCAAGGCGGGTTGTTTGGGGAGGCGGGCGGGCCAGCGCAGGCCCGCGCCGCTTCAGCGCAAGGGCATCAGGCCACGACCTTGGCAATCGCCTGGCAGACGTGGTCGATGTTTTTGCTGTTGAGCGCGGCCACACACATGCGGCCGGTGTCGGTGCCATAGACACCGAATTCGCTGCGCAGGCGCACCATCTGGTCTTTGCTCAGACCCGAGTAGCTGAACATGCCGATTTGGGTGGTGATGAAGCTCATGTCTTTGGTCACGCCGGCGGCCTTGAGACCGTCGACCAGCTTTTGGCGCATGGCTTTGATGCGCACGCGCATCTCGCCCAATTCGGCTTCCCACATGGCGCGCAGCTCGGGGTTGCCCAGCACGGCCGCCACAATCGCACCGCCGTGGGTGGGCGGGTTGGAGTAGTTGGTGCGGATGGCGATCTTGAGCTGGCTGAGCACACGGTCGGTTTCTTCTTTGCTGCTGCCCACCACGCTCAGGGCGCCCACACGCTCGCCGTACAGGCTGAAGCTCTTGGAGAAGCTGGTGGACACAAAAATGTTCAGGCCAGCGGCCACAAACTTGGCGATGACGGCGCCGTCTTCGGCGATGCCGTAGCCAAAGCCTTGGTAGGCCATGTCCAAGAAAGCGATCAAGCCCTTGGCCTTGACCACCGCAATCACCTGGTCCCACTGTGCGGGCGTGATGTCGTAGCCGGTCGGGTTGTGGCAGCAGGCGTGCAGCAGCACGATGGTGCCTGGCGCGGCGGCGTTCAGCGCGGCCAGCATGCCGTCGAAGTTGATACCACCCAAGCCGCCGTTGGCGGTCTGGTCAAAGTAGGGGTAGGTGTCGACGGTGAAGCCGGCGTTGGTGAACAGCGCGCGGTGGTTTTCCCAGCTGGGGTCGGAGATCAGCACCTTGGCGTTGGGGCTGAGCTTTTTCAGGAAGTCGGCGCCAATTTTCAGGCCGCCGGTGCCGCCAATGGCCTGCACCGTGGCCACACGGCCGCTCGTGACCACCTCGGAGTCGGCGCCAAACACCAGGCCTTTGACCGCAGCGTCGTAAGCGGCAATGCCGTCGATGGGCAGGTAGCCGCGGGCGGTGGGCTTGGCCATCATCGCTTGCTCGGCGGCTTGCACACACTTGAGCAGCGGCAGCTTGCCGTTGTCGTCGAAATACACGCCCACGCCGAGGTTGACCTTGCTGGGGTTGGTGTCGGCGTTGAATTGTTCGTTCAGGCCCAGGATGGGGTCGCGGGGGGCCATTTCGACGGCGGAAAACAGAGACATGTCGTGTCCAGGTGAGGAAGAGGGGCAGGCATTCGGCTTTCCCGGCAACCGCTGCCTGTTTGCGGTACGCTGTCGGGTTAACCCGGAATTTTAGCCGCCATGCCCCAAGCCAAAGCCGCCCACCTGAGTCTGGTTGAACCGCCCGAGGCCGCCGACGCGCCAGCGGGCGAGTTTGTGCGTTTCGACGGTTCGCCGTTTGAGTTGTTTCAGCCTTACCCGCCAGCGGGCGACCAGCCCACCGCCATCCAGCAGTTGGTGGAGGGCGTGAACGACGGCGAGGTGTTCCAGACCTTGCTCGGAGTGACCGGCTCGGGCAAGACCTTCACCATGGCCAATGTGATCGCGCGCTTGGGCCGCCCGGCCATTGTGTTTGCGCCCAACAAGACGCTGGCCGCGCAGCTGTATTCCGAGTTCCGAGAGTTCTTTCCCAAAAACGCGGTCGAGTATTTCGTCAGCTACTACGACTACTACCAGCCCGAGGCCTATGTGCCGCAGCGCGATTTGTTCATCGAAAAGGACAGCGCGATCAACGAGCACATCGAGCAGATGCGCCTGTCGTGCACCAAAAGCATCCTGGAGCGGCGCGACGTGGTGATTGTGGCCACCGTCTCGGCGATCTACGGCATCGGCAAGCCCGAGAGTTACCACCAGATGGTGATGACCCTGCGGGTGGGCGACAAAGTGGGCCAGCGCGACCTGATCGCCCAGCTGGTGCGCATGCAATACCAGCGCAACGAGCAAGACTTTTCGCGCGGCAAGTTCCGGGTGCGCGGCGACACCATCGACGTGTTTCCGGCCGAACACTCGGAAATGGCGGTCCGCATCGAGCTGTTCGACGACGAGGTCGAGAGCCTGCAGTTGTTTGACCCGCTCACCGGCCGCGTCAAACAGAAGATTCCGCGCTTCACCGTCTTCCCGAGCAGCCATTACGTGACGCCACGCGAGCAGGTGCTCAACGCGGTGGAGGCGATCAAGCTCGAACTCAGCGACCGGCTCAAAGAACTGGTCGGCATGGGCAAGCTGGTCGAGGCCCAGCGGCTGGAGCAGCGCACCCGCTTCGACCTGGAAATGCTCAGCGAGGTCGGGCATTGCAAAGGCATCGAGAACTACTCGCGCCACCTGGCCGGCAGCGCGCCGGGTGAGCCGCCCTCGACGCTCACCGACTACCTGCCCAAGGACGCGGTGATGTTTTTGGACGAAAGCCATGTGCTGATTGGCCAGCTCGGCGGCATGTACAACGGCGACCGCGCCCGCAAAACCACCCTGGTGGAATACGGCTTTCGCCTGCCCAGCGCCTTGGACAACCGGCCGCTCAAGTTCGACGAGTTTGAGCAGCGCATGCGCCAGTGTGTGTTTGTCTCGGCCACACCCGGCGACTACGAAAAGAACCACGCTGGGCAGGTGGTGGAGCAGGTGGTGCGCCCGACAGGCTTGGTCGACCCAGTGGTCGAGGTGCGGCCCGCCACCCACCAAGTCGACGATGTGCTGCAGGAAATCCGCATACGGGTCGAGAAAAACGAGCGGGTGCTGATCACCACGCTGACCAAACGCATGGCCGAGCAGCTCACCGAATACCTGACCGAGAACGGCGTCAAGGTGCGCTATCTGCACAGCGACGTGGACACGGTCGAGCGCGTCGAAATCATCCGCGACCTGCGATTGGGTGCGTTTGATGTGCTGGTCGGCATCAACCTGCTGCGCGAGGGTCTGGACATTCCCGAGGTGTCGCTGGTGGCGATTCTGGACGCCGACAAAGAAGGTTTTTTGCGCGCCGAGCGCAGCCTGATCCAGACCATTGGCCGGGCGGCGCGCAACCTCAACGGCCGCGCCATTCTGTACGCCGACCGCATCACCGACTCGATGAAGAAGGCCATTGGTGAGACCGAGCGCCGCCGCACCAAACAGATCGCTTTTAACGAGGCCAACGGCATCACGCCCAAGGGCGTGGTCAAACGCATCAAAGACCTGATCGACGGCGTCTACAGCGAAAAGGCCGGGCAGGAAGCCGAGCGCTTGGCCAACGCGGCCCAGGCGCGGGCCGACGCCGACGCGATGAGCGAGAAAGACCTGGGCCGGGAAATCAAGCGGCTGGAAAAGCTGATGTTGGAGCACGCCCGCAACCTCGAATTCGAGCAAGCGGCGCGGGTGCGCGATCAGCTGGGCGCGCTCAAAGCCCGGGTGCTGGGCGCCCCTGGGGTCGATCAGGTCGCGTGAGACTCGGTGCGCTTGTCCAAGCCAAACAGGCCTAGGCTTGGATAAAAATAAATCTTTGTCATGGACAAAACCATGCTTCTGTCCCTACAATGCCGACAGAATCGCTGGGTTTTTCAGGTATACTCGACAAAAAAAGTCGGGATAAACCTGCGATCTGAGGGGGTCGTCTCTGGCGGCCGGGTGGAGCAGGTGCCGGGCATCAGCCGATGTCTTGCCTTTTGTGACAAACAAGCAACCCTAGGAGCTTGATATGCGACTGACGACCAAAGGCCGCTTTGCGGTGACCGCGATGATCGACCTGGCCCTGCGCCAGAGCAATGGCCCAGTGACCCTGGCCGCCATCAGCCAACGCCAGCAGATTTCGTTGTCTTACCTGGAGCAGCTGTTTGGCAAGCTGCGCCGCCACGAATTGGTGGAATCCACCCGTGGCCCGGGCGGCGGCTACACCCTGGGCCGCAAGGCCAGCGACATCACTGTGGCCGACATCATTGTGTCGGTCGACGAGCCGATCGACGCCACCCAGTGCGGCGGCAAAGAAAACTGCCTGGGCGAAGGCAACCGCTGCATGACCCACGACCTGTGGACCAAGCTCAACGCCAAGATGGTGGACTTTCTCGACTCGGTGACTCTGCAGTCGCTGGTGGACGAGCAAATCGCCAAAGGTGTGGTGGTGGAGAACGTGCCCCAAATCAAGCGCGCCATTTCCAGCGCCCCGGTGGTCAAGCCCATCCGTGTGAACGCGCCCAACTCTGTGTTTGCCCTTGGCCAAGTCGCTTTTTCCAAATAAATCATGAGCACTCCGCACTTTCCGATCTACATGGACTACAGCGCCACCAACCCGTGTGACCCACGGGTGGTGGACGCCATGATTCCCTGGCTGCGCGAACACTTCGGCAACCCGGCGTCGCGCAGCCACGCCTGGGGCTGGGAGGCGGAGAAAGCGGTCGAAACCGCGCGTGAGCAGGTGGCTGCGCTGATCAACGCCGACCCGCGCGAAATTGTCTGGACCAGCGGCGCCACCGAGTCGAACAACCTGGCGATCAAAGGCGCCGCCCAGTTCTACAAAGGCAAGGGCAAGCACCTGATCACCGTCAAAACCGAGCACAAAGCGGTGCTCGACACCTGCCGCGAACTGGAGCGCCAGGGTTTTGAAGTGACCTATATGGACGTGCAGGCCGATGGCTTGCTTGACCTCGATGCGTTCAAGGCCGCGATCCGGCCCGACACCATCTTGGCCTCGGTCATGTTCGTCAACAACGAGATTGGTGTGATCCAAGACGTGGCCGCGATTGGCGCGATCTGCCGCGAGAAGGGCGTGATCTTCCACGTCGACGCGGCGCAGGCCACCGGCCGGGTTGACATCGACCTGAACACCTTGCCGGTCGACCTGATGAGCCTGACCAGCCACAAAACCTATGGTCCCAAAGGCATTGGCGCTCTGTATGTGCGCCGCAAGCCACGGGTGCGCCTGGAGGCCCAAATGCACGGCGGTGGCCACGAGCGCGGCATGCGCTCGGGCACTTTGCCCACCCACCAATGCGTGGGCATGGGCGAGGCCTACCGCATTGCCAAGGCCGAAATGCACGAAGAAAACCAACGCATCCGCGCCTTGCACGACCGCTTGCTCAACGGCCTCAAAGGCATCGAGCAGGTGTTCATCAACGGCCACGAAACCCGCCGTGTGCCGCACAACCTGAACATGAGTTTCAACTACGTGGAAGGCGAATCGCTGATCATGGGCATCAAGGGGCTGGCGGTGTCGTCGGGCTCGGCCTGCACCTCGGCCAGCTTGGAGCCCAGCTATGTGCTGCGCGCCCTGGGCCGCAGCGACGAGTTGGCCCACAGCAGCCTGCGCATGACGATTGGCCGCTGGAGCACCGAAGAAGAAATCGACTACGCGATCAAGACCATCACCGACAACGTGGCCAAGCTGCGCGAGCTCTCGCCGCTGTGGGAGATGTACCAAGACGGGATCGATTTGTCGACGATTCAGTGGGCGGCGCACTAGATGTGACCCCCCGCGCCGCGCCTGCGGCGCGTCACCCCCCCCAGGGGGCGATGCGTTGCAGACCGGCAAAGCCGGATCTGCCGCATCCTTGCCTTGGACCCGGGTACTCGGTGTTTGATTTTTCGACATGAGGAGTGTTGTATGGCTTATTCTGAAAAAGTGGTTGATCACTACGAAAACCCCCGCAACGTGGGCTCGTTCGACAAGAACGACGGCGATGTGGGCACCGGCATGGTGGGGGCGCCCGCCTGCGGCGATGTGATGAAGCTGCAGATCAAGGTCAACCCACAAACCGGGGTGATCGAAGACGCGCGTTTCAAGACCTACGGTTGTGGCTCGGCCATCGCGTCGTCGTCGCTGGTGACCGAATGGGTCAAGGGCAAGACGCTGGACGAGGCGGCCGCGCTCAAGAACAGCGAGATCGCCGAAGAACTGGCGCTGCCGCCGGTGAAAATCCATTGCTCCATCTTGGCCGAAGACGCCATCAAGGCGGCGGTGGACGATTACCGCAAAAAGCACTTGAACTGAGCCACCCCCTGCGAGGATTTAGCCACCCCCTGCGCCGCTTCGCGTCTTCCCCCTGGAAGGGGGACCGTGCCGGCAGACCGGCTGAGCCGGATCTGCGGCACGCTGGATTGCAGGCCCGCTCGCCGGACACATTTCTTTTTTGTCATTGTTGTTATGGCCGTCACCATTTCTGAAGCCGCTGCTCGCCACGTCACCCGCTACATCGCCAAGCGTGGCAAAGGAGTGGGTGTGCGCTTGGGGGTCAAGACCACCGGTTGCTCGGGGCTGGCCTACAAGCTGGAGTACGCCGACGAGATTGCAGCCGAGGACGTGGTGTTTGAAGAGCACGGCGTGAAGGTGTTGGTGGACCCCAAGAGCATGGCGTACATCGACGGCACCCAGCTCGACTTTGTGCGTGAAGGGCTCAACGAGGGCTTCAAGTTCCACAACCCCAACGAGCGCGACCGCTGCGGCTGTGGCGAATCGTTCCGGGTGTGATGAACAGCGCTGCTGCCGGCGCCTCGGGTCTGGGGCAAACCGACTTTGAACTCTTTGGCTTGCCGCAGCGCTTTGCGCTCGAGCGCGCTGAGCTGGACGCGCGTTGGAAAACGCTGCAAGCCCAAGTGCACCCCGACCGCTTCGCCAGCGCCGACGCGCAGTCACAGCGCCATGCGATGCAGTGGTCGGTGCGGGTCAACGAGGCGTATCAGCGTCTGAAAGACCCCCTCAAGCGCGCCGCGTATCTGTGCGAACTGCACGGCGTGGCCATCGACGCTGAGAGCAACACCGCCATGCCAACGGCGTTTCTGATGCAACAAATGGCCTGGCGCGAGGCGTTGGACGAGGCGTCAGACGCCGGCACGCTGGAAGACTTGGCCGACGAGGTGGCCAGCCACCGCCGCGACGCCTTGCGCGAACTGCAATACGCCGCCGACGAGCGAGCCGACTTTGCTGCTCTGGCCCAGCAGGTTCGAGCGCTCATGTTCGTGGAGCGTTTTCGCAGTGAGCTTGAGCAACGCCTGGACCGACTCGATAACTGATACACGCTGGCCCACAGAGCCGGCGACGCACTGAGCACATTCATGGCACTTCTGCAGATTTCTGAGCCCGGGCAATCGCTCGATCCGCACCAGCGGCGCATCGCGGTGGGCATCGATTTGGGCACCACCCATTCGCTGGTCGCCTCGGTGCGGCATGGGGTGGCCGAATGTCTGCCCGATGCGCAGGGCAGGGTGATTTTGCCCAGCGCCGTGCGCTACACCGAAGGTGGCAGCGGCCGCCAGATCGGTTTTGACGCGCTGGCCGCCCAAGTGGATGACCCAGCCAACACCGTGGTGTCGGTCAAGCGCCTGATGGGCCGCCGCCGCGATCAGGTGGTGGACGTGGAGCAACTGCCCTACAGCGTGGTCGACGAACAAGGCATGGCTCAGGTGCAGACGGTAGCGGGCCTCAAAACGCCGATGGAGGTGAGCGCTGAAATCCTCGCCACCCTGCGTTTTCGCGCCGAAGACACCTTCAACGACGATGTGTACGGCGCGGTCATCACCGTGCCCGCGTATTTCGACGACGCCCAGCGACAGGCCACCAAAGACGCAGCACAACTCGCTGGCATCAACGTGCTGCGCCTGATCAACGAGCCCACCGCCGCCGCCATCGCCTATGGCTTGGACAACGCATCCGAAGGGGTGTACGCGGTGTACGACCTGGGCGGCGGCACCTTCGACATCTCCATCTTGCGCCTGACGCAAGGTGTGTTTGAGGTGCTGGCCACCGGTGGCGACTCCGCCCTGGGCGGCGACGACTACGACCAGGCGCTCGCCGCTTGGGTGTTGAACCAGCTCGGTCGCGGCTTGCCCGAGAGCGCCACCGACAAAGCCCGCGTGCTGCGCCAGGCCCGTCGCGTGAAAGAGGCGCTGACCGATGCCGAGTCGGCCGAGTTTGTGGCCGAGCTCGCCGATGGTCAGCTGCGCCACACCGTCAGCCGCGCCGACTTCGACGCCTGCACCGCCGCGCTGACCCAGCGCACCCTGAGTGCGGTGCGCAAAGCCTTGCGCGACGCCGACATCGCCAAGGCCGATGTGCAAGGTGTGGTGATGGTGGGCGGCTCCACCCGCATGCCGGTGATCCGGCGCGCGGTGGGCGAGTTTTTTGGCCAAGAGCCGCTGGTCAACTTGAATCCCGACGAGGTGGTGGCCTTGGGTGCCGCCATTCAAGCCAATGCGCTGGCTGGCAACAGCCGCGATGGCGAGTTGTTGCTGCTCGATGTGATCCCGCTGAGCCTGGGCATTGAAACCATGGGCGGGCTGGTCGAGCGCATCGTGCCGCGCAACAGCACCATCCCCACCGCGCGGGCGCAAGATTTCACCACCTACCAAGACGGCCAGACCGCTTTGGCCCTGCATGTGGTGCAGGGCGAACGCGATCTGGTGGCCGACTGCCGCAGTTTGGCGCGTTTCACCCTGCGCGGCATCCCGCCCATGCCCGCTGGCATGGCTCGCATCCGCGTCACCTTCACGGTGGACGCCGACGGCCTGCTGTCGGTCGGCGCCAAAGAGCAGGTGTCGGGTGTGGAGGCGAGCATCGACGTCAAGCCAGCGTACGGCCTGAGCGACGAGCAGATCGCGCAGATGCTGCAAGACAGCTTCTCCACCGCCCAGCAAGACATGGCCGCGCGGGCCTTGGTGGAGGCCAAAGTCGACGCCGACCGCACGCTGCTGGCCATTCGCAGCGCTTTGGCGGTGGACGGCGATTTGCTCAGCGGCGCCGAGCGCGAGGCCATCGACGCGCTGATCGCCGCGTTGGAACGCGTGATTCCGGTGGGCGACGCGGCGCAAGTCGAAGCCGCCACCACCGCGCTGGCCAAGGGCACCGAGGCCTTTGCCGCGCAACGCATGAACCGAGGCATCCAGCAGGCGCTGGCCGGCCGCCATATCCAAGAAGTGTGATCCATGCCCATCATCAAAATCCTGCCGCACCCCGAACTGTGTCCTCAAGGCACCACCGTCAACGCGCCGGTGGGCAGCACCATTTGTGAAGTGCTGCTCGACAACCACATCGAGATCGAGCACGCCTGCGACATGAGCTGCGCTTGCACCACCTGCCATGTGATCGTGCGCGAGGGCTTTCGCAGCCTCAACGAACTCGATGAAAACGAGGAAGACCTGCTCGATCGGGCGTGGGGGCTGGAGCCCGAGTCGCGCCTGTCGTGTCAGGCCATCGTTGCCCAACAAGACCTGACCATCGAGATTCCGCGCTACACCATCAACCACGCGCGCGAAAATCACTGACATGCGACAAATTGTTCTTGACACCGAAACCACCGGCTTGAGCGCGGCCGATGGCGACCGCATCATTGAAATTGGTTGTGTGGAGTTGCTCAACCGCAAGCTGACTGGGCACAACCTGCACCACTACATCAACCCCGAGCGCGACAGCCATCCCGATGCTTTGCGGGTGCACGGCTTGACCACCGAGTTCCTGAGCGACAAGCCCAAGTTCGCCGCCATCGCCGACGGGTTGCTGGCCTATCTGCGGGGTGCGGACGAAATCATCATCCACAACGCCGCCTTCGATGTGGGCTTTCTGAATGCGGAGTTTGAGCGTCTTGGCCTGCCACCACTGAGCGCCCATGTGGCTGCGGTGGTCGACAGCCTGGCCATGGCCAAGGAGCTGTTCCCCGGGCAGCGCAACGGCTTGGATGCCTTGTGTTCGCGCCTCGGGGTGGACAACTCAGGCCGCACCTTGCACGGCGCCTTGCTCGACGCCGAGTTGTTGGCCGATGTCTACATCAACATGACGCGTGGCCAAGACGCGCTGCTCATGGACATGGACAGCAATTCCGACGAGCCAGGGCTCAAAGGGGCAACAGTGGACTTGCGCTCGTTTGTGCTGCCGGTGATCGCAGCCAACGACATGGAGTGTGCCGCCCACAACAAAGTGCTGGCCGATATCGACAAAGCCAGCAAGGGCAAGGCCGTATGGTTGCACCAAGAGGCGAGTGGCGTCGCATAAAAAATCCGAACTGGTTCGGAAAACTTGAAAAACAACGCTATAATTTGAGGCTTGCAGTAAAACGCAAAACCCGGTTTCGGGTGGTTAGCTCAGCGGTAGAGCACTGCCTTCACACGGCAGGGGTCACAGGTTCAATCCCTGTACCACCCACCAAACAAAAGCCCCGTTCAGTCTAAGACTGACGGGGCTTTTTTTCGGGTGTTGTCAGCCCTGTGCTGGGCGGCGCGTGTTCAAAAACGCCACTAGGCTGAGCATCACCGGCACTTCCACCAGCACGCCCACCACGGTGGCCAGGGCCGCGCCCGAGTGCAGCCCAAACAGCGAAATGGCGACCGCCACCGCCAGCTCAAAGAAGTTGGAGGTGCCGATCAGGCAGGCCGGCGCGGCGGTGTCGTGTGGCAGACGCAGGCGCTGCGCGCCCCACCACGCGATAAAAAAGATGCCGTAGCTCTGCAGCACCAGCGGCACCGCAATCAGTGCGATCACACCGGGCTGTGCCACGATGGTGGGCGCCTGCAGGCCAAACAGAATCACCACCGTGGCGATCAGGCCCAGCACACTCACGGGCTTGAGCCGGGCCAGCCGGTTGGCCAGCGCCGCTGGGCCGCCGTGGCGCAGCAGCCAGTGCCGCGAGGCCACCCCCGCCAGCAGCGGCAGCACCACGTACAGCAGGGTGGAGAGCCAGAGCGTTTCCCAAGGCACGCTCAGCTCGGTCACGCCCAGCAACAAGGCGGCGATCGGCGCAAACGCAAACACCATGACAAGGTCGTTCACCGACACCTGCACCAGGGTGTAGTTGGGGTCGCCCCGGGTGAGCTGGCTCCACACAAACACCATGGCGGTGCAGGGCGCCACGCCGAGCAAAATCATGCCGGCGATGTACTCCTTGGCCGACTGCGGATCGACCCAGGGCGCAAACAGGACCTGGAAAAACAGCACGCCCAGGGCGGCCATGGTGAAGGGCTTGATCAGCCAGTTGACGACCAGTGTCAGCAGCAGCCCCTGTGGGCGCTGGCCCACCTGGCGCACTGCCGCAAAATCGATTTGCACCATCATCGGGTAGACCATGGCCCAGATCAGCACCGCCACCACCAGGTTGACGTGCGCCGATTCCAGCGCCGCAATGCCAGCAAAGGTGGTGGGAGTCAGCAAGCCCAGGCCCACACCGGCGGCCATGCCCAGGGCCACCCACACACTCAAGTAACGCTCAAACAGTCCCATCACATGCCTTTTGCTGAAGGGGCCTTAGTGTGCCTGACCGATGCGCTGCACCTCGGCCTGTAGGCTCAGTCGGTCGAGCTTGTCCAGCGGCAGGCTGAGAAACAAGGAGATGCGCCGCTGCAGCACCAAAAACGCGTCCAGAAAAGCGCGTTGGCGTTGCTCCTTGCTGCCCGTGGCTGCGGCCGGATCGGCCACGCCCCAGTGGGCGGAGATGGGTTGGCCGGGCCACACCGGGCACACTTCGCCAGCGGCCTTGTCGCAGACGGTGAACACAAAGTCCATCACGGGTGCGCCGTCTTGGGCGAATTCGGCCCAGTCTTTGCTGCGCAAGTTGCCGCGCGCGACCTGGTGGCGTTCGATCAGGTCCATGGCCAAGGGGTGCACAGAGCCCGCCGGGTGGCTGCCGGCGCTGTGCGCCACAAAGCGCCCGCCCGCTTGGGCGTTGAGAATGGCCTCGGCCATGATGCTGCGGGCCGAATTGGCGGTGCAGATGAACAGAACGTTGTAAGCGCGGGTGCTCATGGGGGTGCTCCAAGTGGGGGTGGCATTGAGCCAGACAGGCAATTCGCAGGGGGCGCCGCCGCAACAGGCGTCGCTCAGGTAACGCATCAGCGCCGCCATGTGGCCGGTGTGGGCGCTGTAAATCACAAAGCGGCCGCTGGGCACGGTTTGCACCAAGCCGGCCTGCGCCAGCGCTTTGAGGTGAAAGCTCAGGGTGCTGGCCGGCATGCCCAAGGCGTCGCCCAAGGCGCCGGCCGACATACCAGCGGCGCCGGCTTGTATCAGCAGGCGAAAGGCGCGCAGCCGCTGCGCCTGGGCCAAGGCGGCCAGTGCTACCACCGCTTGGTCTTCGCTCAGAACAGGTGGGGTGGCGCTCATGCTGCGCCTTCAATGTGCTGTTGATTGGGCAAGCGCCGAGTGGCCAGCCAGCACAGCAAGAGCATGGCGGCCGATCCGATCAGGGCATACAGCAAACCGCCCGATTGGTAGAGAAGGCCCGACATCAGCGTGCCGAAGAAGCGGCCCAGGGCGTTGGCCGCGTAATAAAAGCCCACGTCTTCGGCGGCCTTTTCGCTGCCCGCATAGGCCAGCACCAGATAGGAGTGCACCGACGAATTCACCGCAAAGGCAAAACCAAACAGGCCCAGCCCGCCCACCACCCACCACACCACGTGCGGCACATCCATCCACACAGCGACCGCTATGCCGACCGGGATCAGCGCCAGCAGCAGCGACCAGGTGCGCGCGGCCGGCACTTCGGCGCTCAGGCCGTCGGCGCTGCGGCGCACGATCTGTGGCGCCAGTGCCTGCACCAGACCGTAGCCGATGGTCCAGGCCGCCAAAAAGCCGCCCACCATGGTGAAGGTCCAGCCCTGCGCGTACAGGAACACCGGCACGCCCACCACAAACCACACATCGCGCGCACCGAACAGCGCCACGCGCGCGGCGGCCAGGGCGTTGATGCCGGCGTTCTTGGCGAACAGTTCCTTGGCCGATTTCGAGGCTTTGGCCTTGCCCATCATCGGCGGCACCAACAGCACCACACCCGCCAGCACCAGCAGCAACAGCCCAGCCATGGCCCACAGCGCTTGCTGAAAGCCCAATGCCTGCAGCAGCACGCCGCCGAGGAAAAAGCCGAAGCCCTTCATGGCGTTTTTGCTGCCGGTGAACCAAGCGACCCATTTGAAGAGCTGGCTGTTGCCGCCGTCTTCAGCCTTGGCCTGCGCCTGCGTCACCTTGATGGCCGATTTGCTGGCGGTTTTGGTCAGGTCTTTGGCCACACCACAAATGCCCTGCGCCACCACCACCCAGGCCACCGACATGGCCGCCGTCCACGCCGGGTCGAGCAGCGAAAGCAGGCCAAAGCCGGTGATCTGTGTGGCCAGGCCCACGGTCAGCATGCGCTGGATGCCGTAGCGCGTGGCCAGCCAGCCGCCGATCAGATTGGCCAGCACACCGGCCGCTTCGTACAGCAGAAACAAAAACGCCAGCGTGAAGGGCGAATAACCCAGTTGGTAGAAGTGCAGCAACACCAGCATGCGCAGCGCGCCGTCGGTGAGCGTGAAGCCCCAGTAGGCGGCGGTGACGATGGCGTAGTTGCGGGTCGCGGTGTTCATCGTGGCGCGATCAAATGCCTTGGGCTTCGAGATAACAGGCGAGGTCCACCATGCGCGTGGCGTATCCCATCTCGTTGTCGTACCAGGCGTAGACCTTGAGCAGGGTGCCGTCGGTCACCAGGGTGGACAGGCCGTCGATGATGGAGCTGCGCGTGTCGCGGGCGTAATCGGCGCTCACCAGCGGGCGTTCCTCGTAACCCAGGATGCCGGCCAGCGGCCCTTCGGCGGCGGCTTTGAACAAGGCGTTCACTTCTTCGGCGCTGGTCTTGCGCTGCAGTTCGAACACACAGTCGGTCAGCGACGCGTTGAGCACGGGGGCACGCACCGCGTGGCCGTTGAGCTTGCCTTTGAGTTCGGGGTAGATCAGTGCAATCGCGGTGGCGCTGCCGGTGGTGGTGGGCGCCAAGCTGGTCATGGCGCTGCGGGCGCGGCGCAGGTCTTTGTGCGGCGCATCCACCACCAAATTGGTGTTGGTCGGGTCGTGGATGGTGGTGATCTGACCGTGGCGGATGCCGATGTTTTCGTGCACCACCTTGACCACAGGCGCCAAGCAGTTGGTGGTGCAGCTGGCCGCGGTCACGATGCGGTCGCGCGCCGGTTCGTACAGGTAGTCGTTAACGCCGACCACGATGTTGAGCACACCGCCGGTTTTGACCGGCGCGGCCACGATCACGCGCTGGGCGCCGCGGTCCAAGTGGCCTTGCAGCGTTTCGGGCGTGAGGAACTTGCCGGTGCATTCCAACACCACGTCCACACCCAGATCGCCCCAGGGAATGTCGCCTGGGGTGGCGTGGCCGCTGAAGCCCAAGCGCCGATCGCCAATGCGAATCGCGTGGTCGCCATCGGCTTCGATGCGCTCGCGCCATTTGCCCTGCACGCTGTCAAACGCCAGCAGGTGGGCGCTGGCTGCCGCGCCACCCTTGATTTCATTGCAGTGCACCACCTCTAGGCGGTTGCCCGCGCGGGGGTCGTCAGCCCCACGTTCTGCTGCGCCAAAGGCCGCGCGCAGCGCCAGACGGCCGATACGCCCCATGCCGTTGATACCGACTTTCATGCTCATCGCTCCAAAAAATTCAATATTTCCAGAATTGTAGAAATGTTTTGTGAAAAAAAGGTGACAGTGGCCTGGGCTGGCATGTCACCTTCCGGTGTGGAACTCAGTACACCGACGGCACGATCAGCTCGGGCGGCACCGGGTGGCGAAGGTAGTCGGGGTTGCGCACCCGCTCGGGCAAGTGCACCTCAGGCCGTTCGACCTCATGGTAGGAGAACTGCCCCAGCAGGTGGTGAATGCAGTTGAGCCGCGCTTTTTTCTTGTCGTCGGCCGGGACCACCCACCATGGCGCTTCGGCGATGTGGGTGCGCTCCAGCATCGTTTCCTTGGCGCGGGTGTAGTCTTCCCAACGGCGGCGGCTCTCCAAGTCCATGGGGCTCAACTTCCACTGTTTGAGCGGGTCGTGGATGCGGCCCAAAAAGCGCAGGTGCTGCTCGTCGTCGGTGATGGAAAACCAATACTTGATCACTTTCACGCCCGAGCGCACCAGCATGCGCTCGAACTCGGGCACCGATCGGAAGAACTCTTCGTATTCCTCGTCATTGCAAAAACCCATGACGCGTTCCACGCCGGCGCGGTTGTACCAGCTGCGGTCAAACAGCACCATTTCACCCGCCGCAGGCAGGTGTGACACATAACGCTGAAAGTACCACTGGGTGCGTTCCCGGTCGTTGGGGGCGGGCAGGGCCACCACGCGGCACACACGGGGATTCAAGCGCTGGGTGATGCGTTTGATCACGCCACCTTTGCCCGCCGCATCACGGCCCTCGAACACAATCACCGCTTTTTGCCGCGAGGTGGCGATCCAGTCTTGCAGCTTGACCAGCTCACCTTGCAGGCGAAACAGTTCGCGGAAGTATGCGGCCCGTTCGCTGCGGGCCATGGCATCGGCGACCTCACTCACATCGCCGGTGTCAAACCCACTGGGGTCGCGGTCTTCAATTTCCAGTTCCAGCTCTTCATCGTAGCTGTCGATCAGGTCGCGCTCAATGCGCTTGACCAAGGCTTCGTGGTCGGTGATGTTCATGGCGGAGGCTCGCACAAGCTAAACAGACGGTTGAGTCTGTTCGCACAATGTGACAAGCCTGTGAACCCTGCGTCGGGTCTTCTCGGTTTACTACGTCATCACCAATGCGCCCACGCTAGAGCCCACCAGCGCACCCACCACCACATCGCTCGGAAAGTGGGCGCCGGTGTGCACCCTGGCCCAGGCTGTGGTGGCGAGCACAAAAAGCGCCGATGCCTGCAAAGCCGCTGATGCATCGAGTACCAGCAATCCACCGGTGACGACTCCCATGGACAGCGCGTGGCTGCTTGGGAATCCGGCGCGACCACTGTGCCCCAAGTGGTTGGCGCAGACGCCCAGGGCAAATGGCCGTGTGGCGCTCCAGCGCCGCGCCAAACGCTTGCCGATCCACTGCAGTACGCCTGCGCAGAGCAACAGCCCCGCACCGGTGAGCCATTCTTGGTGTTGCCCAGCGGAACGCCAGATCAGCAAACCCAGGAGCACAGCCCAGCTCCAAGTGGCCCAAAGCTTGGCCAAGCACATGACCCCCCGGGACCCCTGACCCGCAGCCATCGCTTGAAACAGGCGCATGTCCAGTTCCAGCCAATAGGCGGATGACGAAAGTTGTCGCGATGCAGGATGTGGCGTGTGCATGGCCCGAATGTTCGGCGCGGGCCATGACAGAACAATGAAAAAAACAAAGCCCCTGAGCGGGGCTTTTTGTCACTGGGCGGCTGCTGGCGCTGTTGCGTGGATTTGCTCCACCATCAAGGAGACATCCATGAGGCGAACCTTGCTCATGTAGTAGCGATCCAAGCGCCACTCTTTAAGCACATCCATGGCCAAATCAAACTCGTCCAGATCCAACTGGTACAGGGTTTTGAGCGAAAAGTCCTGCTCGGTTTCCAGGGCGATGATCAGATTCGACAGCGTGCGGGCCGTCGGAGACTCTGGCGACTTTTCAATGAGCTTACGGGCTTTTTTGATTGCGAGCATGGGGCTCCTCCAAACGTGACAAACCTACGAGAGTGCGGACTATAGCGGGCCCTCCCATCGAGAAATATTTCAGAAATATGACGCTCGCGATATTTTTTACATCGAATCTCTACGCGCGTTTTTACTGAGTACTTTGGTATTGAAAATGGACGCGCCGGCTCGAATGTGTTGGCCTTCGTGGATCGATGTGTCCTGAACAACTGAGGGGCAGACCAAGACCACGATGGTGGAACCGTGCTCGAAGTAGCCCAGTTCTTCGCCTTTGTCGCACAGGCTGTGGGGTGCGAAATGGTGCGGTCCGCGCCAGCTTAGGTTCAGGGTTTCGTTGATGGCGTGTATGCGCATGCTGGCCACCAAGATCGCAGCCACTGGCACAAGCACCACACGTTGGCCTTGCGGTAAGCGAAAACTCAGCACGGCACGTTCGTTTTTACAGAACAGGCGCTCCACGCGGCGCAAGGCGATGGGGTTGACGTTCCATGTATCGCCGCTGATGTAAGTCACCCGCTCCAGCACCGCGTCGGCCGGGGCGTGAAAGCGGTGATACATGGCGGAGGTCAACCGCAAAGTCAGGTAGTGTCCGCCACGCAACTCGGTCAGCAAGGAGTCTGCCTCAGGTGTGTTGCCCAGCAGGTCGCGCAGGGTGTAGCGAAAGCCTTTGATTTGCAGCAGGGTCGGCTCGCCATCGGCGTTGTCCTCGATGCGACCATGTGCGCCAACGATGCCGTCGCTGGGGCTGCAGAGCACATTGGCGTCCGGCAAAAACGGACGGGCGCCCGGCTTTAGGCGCCGCGTGAAACAGGCGTGAAGGCTTTGAAAGTGTGTGTCGGCTGCATCGCTGAGGTCCAGATCGGTGAAACGCTGCCAGGTCCAAAGCGACAAGTTGCGCACCCAAGGGTGGGTGCGCTGGCTGAACCAGCCCATAAAGCGCGTCAACGTGATGCGCGGGATGCGGTTGGTGAGCAGGAAGTTGATGTCTTCCTGGCTAGCGATCTGGCGCAGGGTGTGTGTGAAATTCATGGCTTTGTCACCGGAGTTGAATACAAGTGACGCATCGACACACACAGGAGCCGATATGTCGTTGTGGATGAGTGTTTTGCCCGCCGGAGCCGTGCTGATGAGCTTGCCCTACCTGCGTCAGCGCTTGGCGTTGTCGCGGGCCAAACACCGCTCGCTGGCTGGGCATTCGCGTTGGGCCAAGCGCCTGGCGCGTTGGGTACCCGGCTACAGCCTGGGGGATAACTGGATGGCTTGCGACGGCGCCCCTGATGAATTGGTGGCCCGTCGGCGTGAGGCGTTTGAGGTGCTGGTATCGGGATATCAGCAGCGCTACGCCCGCAGCCTGGACTGGTCGGCCCAGGCCCGGGAGATTCTGGCCGACATGCCGTTCACCGCCCGCTACCGGGTGCCCTTTCCGTTCTCCGATGTGGTCACCTCGCGCTTGAAGGTGCCCGCCGTCATGGCCAGTGGCCTGGGCATGACACTCACTGATCTGGATGGCAACACCTTTTTGGATCTCACGGGCTCGTATGGCGTCAATGTCATGGGCAATGCGGTCTACAAAGCCTGCATGCGCCAGGGGCTGGACGACACCCAGGCGCTTGGGTTGGTGCTGGGGCAATACCACCCGCTGGTGCTGGACAACCTGGCCATGCTGCGCGAGCTGTCGGGAAAAGAAGCCGTGTCGTTTCATATGTCGGGCACCGAGGCGGTGATGCAGGCGGTGCGGCTGGCCCGATACCACACTGGCAGGCGCCACGTGGTGCGCTTTTGTGGCGCCTATCACGGCTGGTGGGAAGACGTGCAGCCCGGGCCGGGTAACCCCATGCCCCCGCGTGAGACCTACACGCTGAGCGACATGAGCGAACAAAGCCTGCGGGTGCTGGCGCAGCGCACGGACATCGCTTGTGTGCTCGTCAATCCGCTGCAGGCACTGCACCCCAACCGCAACGCACCGAGCGACTCGACTCTTCTCACAGGCGAACGCATGGCTGGCTTTGACCGGGCAGCGTACACCGACTGGCTGCGGCGCCTGCGCGAGGTGTGCACCCAATCCGGCATCGTGCTGATTTTTGACGAAGTGTTCTTGGGTTTTCGTCTGGCCAAGCGGGGAGCGCAGGCGTACTTTGGGGTCGAGGCCGATATGGTGACCTATGGCAAGACCCTGGCTGGCGGATTCCCGGTGGGTGTGGTCTGTGGCCCCATGCGGCTCATGAAGCGCTATCGCGAGGCGCGACCGGCCGATGTGTGCTTTGCCCGTGGCACGTTCAACGCCCATCCGGCGGTGATGGGCGCCATGCATGCGTTCTTGCTGCGCCTGCAATCGCCGGGCATGGACGACTGGTACAGCGAGCAAGACCGACGCTGGGTCGATCGCCTCGCGCGTTTTAATGCCGCTATGCATGAGGCCGGTTTGCCAGTGCGGGCCGAGGGCATGCACAGCGTGTGGACCCTGACCTATCTGAGGCCCGGTCGTTTTCACTGGATGTACCAGTTTTATCTGCGCTGGCATGGCTTGGCGTTGAGTTGGGTGGGCACCGGCCGTTGGATATTTGCGCTGGACTGCAGCGATGCGGACTTTGACGAGGTGGTGCGTCGGGCGGTGGCCGCAGGCCATGCCATGCAAGCGGCGGGCTGGTGGGATAAGGTGTGGCATCCAGAGGCCCGCACCCTTCGCCAGCGTGTGCGCCAGGAGTGGTGGGGCGCACTGCTGCGCAGAGCGCAGAAACGCACTCAGTGACGCGCGCCTGGGCCGGGTGCGATCAGCTCGCCCTTGAGCAGGTACAGGGGCGAGCGCCAGTAGATGCGCGCGTCGTGAAACGGATCGGTGAGGATTTTGGTGGCCCAGGTCAGACCGGTGGCCACGTCGCGAATGAAGAACAAATGCACTGTGCGAAACAGCAGACCACCCACACCGATGACCAGCCACACGCTGCCGACGTTGTGCACAAAATCGCTCCAGCTCTGGTGCGGCTCCAGCCAGCCCAGGAGGCTGGGATCGATCATCAGCCACAAGGGCGATGAGGCCCACACCGCCATCAGCACCACCTTGCGCTGCAGGTTGTAGCCCACCTTGATGGCTTCCTTGTGTTCGTGGGTGGCCTGGTTGATGTGGTCATAGCCCTTGGGCTCAAAAAAGAAGTGGCCAGCTTGGCGGCTGACCATGGAAATGCCCCAGGCGATCAGCGCCGAGATGGCTGGATCGATGAACAGCCACACATAGGCCACCATAAAGCTCAGCGCGCTGAGCAAGTGCAGCGACTGGTTGATGCGGCTGTGGTGGTAGTAGCGATGGTCGTCCCAGCGCTGTTCTTCCAGGGCTTTGAAAAACTGTCCCATGTCGACTCCTGTCAAGTGATGTACACGCCTCCTCAAGCGAAAGGCAGTGCATCGTCCGTTGCCTGCGTGAAACCGGTGTGACACAAGAGCGATGTCACCGATCCGCCATACAGGTGTGTCGTCATGGTTTTGTCGTCGAGTTGTCATGGCTGTGTTGCACTGCCAGCGCAGCATGTGGCGATGCGTGAGATCAGCTCCAGCGAAGTACTTTTGGAAGACTTTCATGCCCACGGCGCGCCCTTGCGGCTGGCGGTGGTGACCGAGACTTGGCCGCCCGAGGTCAACGGTGTGGCCCTGACCTTGGCGCGTCTGGTCAAAGGTTTGTGTGCCCATGGCCATTCGGTGCAACTGGTGCGCCCGCGCCAGAGCGCCAGTGAACACGCCAGCTGCGACACAGCGTTTGAAGAGCGGCTGATGCGCGGCATGCCTATTCCACGCTACCCGCAGCTCAAAATGGGTTTGCCCGCCAAACGCGCGTTGGTGCAGCTGTGGACCGCGCAGCGTCCCGATCTGGTGCACATCGCCACCGAAGGGCCATTGGGATGGTCGGCCTTGCAGGCGGCCCGCAAACTGCACCTACCAGTGACCTCCGATTTCAGAACCAACTTTGACAGCTACACCGCCCATTACGGCCTGGGCTGGCTCAAGCGTCCCATTGCCGCTTACTTGCGCAAATTTCACAACCTGACCGATCTGACCATGGTGCCCACCGCCGCGTTGGCGGACCAACTCAGCGCCAACGGATTTCGCAATGTGAAGGTGGTGGCGCGCGGGGTGGACACGTCGGTGTTTTCGCCCCAGCGGCGCAGCGAGGCCCATCGCTGGTCGTGGGGCGCTGGTGAGTCCACGCGGGTGCTGTTGTCGGTGGGACGGCTGGCCCCAGAGAAGAACCTGCACCTGGTGATCGACAGCTACCGCGCTGTGCGCGCAGCGGGTGTGGACGCCTTGCTGGTATTTGCAGGGGACGGCCCGATGAAAGCCGAGCTGCAACAGGCTTGTCCTGAGGCGGTGTTTGTGGGCATGCGACAGCATCTGGACCTGGCGGTGGACTACGCGTCGGCCGACCTGCTGCTGTTTCCCAGCCTGACCGAGACTTTTGGCAATGTGACGATTGAAGCCTTGGCCAGCGCTTGTCCGGTGTTGGCCTACGACGTGGCAGCCGCGCGTGACTGGGTGCGCCATGGCGCCAACGGTTGGCTGGCCCCGGCTGAGCAGCTGGTGGCATACCAAGATCTGTGCGTGTCGGTGTGTGCGGACGCAGGGGCCTTGCGTCGGTCGCGGCAGTCGTTGAAGGACAACCAAGCCACGCTGGATTGGCACACCGTGGCCGCTCAAGTGGAAGGTCTGTGGCGCGAGTGCCTACACGGTACCCACGGCTCCCCACACTGGACGACCATGGCCCAGTCGGCTGCCTGAAAAGCCGAAGTTATGCTGGCCAGCGCGGCAAGCTCCGCTGCCCCACCAGACCGTGGGCCGCGAGCACCAACAGGGCCGCCATGCCCCACAACAGGGGATCGACGCTGGACATGCCTTCGCGCAACCAGGGGTAGGCCCCCAGCATCACCAGCACACTGAGGTTTTCGCTTGCGCCTTGCACCACCATGCAGCGGCCTGCGCTGCGGATGCGCTGGCCGCGGTGCTGCAGCAAGGCGTTGAACGGCACCGTCAAAATGCCAGCACACACGCCAGTGATGAGCAACAGCAACGCGCCGAACCACAGTTGCTGAACCAAGCTGAGCGCACACAAGCAGGCGGCCAGCCACCAGCTCAAGGGCCACAGTCGGTGGACCTGGTGCAGCCGCCAGCGTGTGGCCACCAATGCGCCCATCACCACCCCCAGGCCCACCAGAGCCTGCAGGTAAAAGCTGTTGCCCAGCGACAGCCCGAGGTGGGTTTGTCCCCAGTCGATCACCGCAAACTGCAGCACCGCCGCCATGCCCCACATCAGCGAGGTCATCGCCATGGCCACACGCACACTGCCGTCGCCCCACAGGGCTGTGATGTCGCTCAGCAGCGCCCGACAAGCGCGGAGCTGGCCTGCGTCCGGTCGCGTTGAGGTAGGGCAAGGCGGAAGGGTCAGGTGCATCATCCAAGAGCACAAATAAACCATCACACACAGCCACAGCCCTAGGGAATGTCTGCAAAACCTCGGCCGTTCTGGCCGGATGTGAGACAGTGACG
>CAZYUD010000031.1:0-26468 GCA_964650505.1 uncultured Hydrogenophaga sp. | reverse complement strand
CCAGACCGACCCAGCGGGCAACGAAAGCGAAGCCAGCGCACCGGTCCCCGTCACCATCGATACCACCGCATCCACAACCACGGCGCCGATCACCAGCATCGCCGACGATGTGGGCTCGGTGACCGATCCGGTCGGCAAGAACGGTGTGACCGACGACGCAAGCCCTGAGGTGAAGGGCAATGTGAGCGCACCCCTGCAGGACGGCGATAACGTGCTGGTTTATGACGGCAGCCTCTTGCTGGGCAGTGCCAGCGTGAACGCGGCCGACAACACCTGGAGCTTTGTGGATCCGCGCACTCTGCAGCACAACGCCAAACCCAGCTACACCGCTCGTGTGATGGACGCTGCGGGCAACATCGGCTCGGCCTCTGAGCCGTACAACATCACCGTCGATCGCCAAGCGCCGACCGATCAGACCACCACCCTGACGGTGGACCCAGTGACCGCCGACAATGTGGTGAACATTGTTGAAGGCGCCGCTGTGGTGCCGGTCACGGGGCGTGTGACGGGTGAGTTCCGCGAAGGCGATGTGGTGCGCGTGACCGTCAACGAGGTCACCTCCTCCAGCACCCTCGAAGCCAATGGCCGATTCAGCGTCAATGTGGCGGGCAGCGATTTGCTGGCCGACACAGACAAACGCATCGAAGTCACAGTGGCCGCCAGCGACCTCGTGGGCAACGTGGGCAGCATCGGTGGCAGCCGCAACTACACCACCGACACCACAGCACCTATCACCACCGCCCCCGTGACTGGGGTGGTGGACGACGTCAACCCCATCACCACGGTATCCAATGGTGGCACCACCGACGACACCCGTCTGGGTGTCACCGGTACCCTCACCGCCGTGCTGGTGGACGGGGAGACAGTGCGTGTGTACGACGGCGAGAGCTTCCTGGGCACCGCCACGGTCGACGGCACGGGCTGGACCTTTGCCGACCCGCGCACACTCAGCGATGGCCAACAAGTGGTCTACACCGCCCGTGTGGCCGATACGGCCGGTAACGAGAGCCCGGCCAGCAGCACCTTCACCGCCACCGTGGACCTGGCGGCACCGCTGACCACCGCTGATGTGAAAGCCATCTGGGACGACGTGGGTGTGCCCGGCACCGTGTCCAACAACGGCATGACCAACGACACCCAACCGGAAGTCCGGGGTGACCTGAGCGCCACCCTGGCGCAGGGCGAATCCGTACGGATCTATGACGGCGCCACATTCTTGGGCACCGCCACGGTCGACGGCATAGGCTGGACCTTTGCCGATCCCCGTACCTTGAGCGATGGCCAAACCGTGCGCTACACCGCCCGTGTGGCCGATGCCGCAGGCAACCAGAGCGCTGCCGGTACCCCGTATGTGGCCACGGTCGACATCAGCGACCCGACGGCGACAGTGCAAATCACATCCATCAGCGATGACCGTGGTGCGCCAGCCGATTTTGAGACCAGCGACCAGACTCTCGTGATCCGTGGCACCAACACCGCGCTGGGCCAGGGCGAAAAAGTCCAGGTCAGCTTGGACGACGGTGCCACATGGCAAGACGCCACCCAAACCAGCGCCACAGCCTGGACCTTGGACAACACGGCCAACACCCTGCCGGACGGTTCTTACACGCTGCGTGCCCGCGTGGTGGACACAGCGCTGAACGCCGGTGCCGAAGACTCGCAGAGCCTGCGGGTCGACACCAGTGCGCCCAACGCCCAGTCCACAACCCTGACCCTCAACAACGTCACGGCGGACAACATCCTCAACCCCGAGGAAGTGGCGATCAATGTGCCGGTGACTGGCAAGGTGAGCGGCGACTTCACCAACGGAGACTTGGTCACCTTGACCATCAACGACAAGTCGTTCAGCGGCACCGTCAACGCCGAAGGGGAGTTCAGCATCCTCGTGCCAGGTGCGGATCTGCGCGACGATGCCGACAAGACCATTGAAGCCACCGTGCGCGCCACCGATCTGGCCGGCAACCAAGGCAATGTGAGCAGCAGCAAAGACTACAGCCTGAACCTGCCGCCTGAAGACGAAAACGAAAACATCAGCGCCACCGAAGGCCAAACGTTCCAAGGCGCCAGCTTGGTGGCCAATGCCACCGACCCAGACAGCGATGACCTGACGGTCACGGTCAACAGCACCACCGGCACCTACGCCAATCTGGTGACCGTGGACAGCAATGGTGCGGTTAGCATCAACACCACCGCTGCCAGCCTCAACAGCCTGTCTGCTGGGCAGAAGTCTGAGGTGACGGTCAACTACACCGTGAGCGATGGCCGGGGGGGCAGCAACACCTCTACCGCCACCATCACCATCAACGGCGACAACGACGCGCCGACGGTGTCGACAGCGGTGATTGGCAACAGCGCGGCTCTGTACGCCACGCGCGGCAGCCAGGTCTTGAGTCTGCCCACCATCAACGGCACCAATGGCGAAACCGGTTCGAACAAAGTGCCCACCGGCTGGTTCAAAACCGGTGGCATCGACGTCACTCGCAACACACCCGATCTCAACAACAGCGCGAACAGCGCTTGGTTCAAACGGGATGTGCTCACACAGACCGAGGGCTATACCTATCAATTGGCCAATCTCGAGGGTACGTCGGCCAATGGCGGTGAGTTCTTGGAACTGACCAGCAACAAAGACACCGGGATCGCCGAATCTGTCAGCACCACCTTGACGGGCTTGACCGTGGGCGTGCGTTACACCATCGGCTTGCAGTGGCAACAAATGGCGCTGACGCCGGATCAGCAGAACCACGGTTTCTACGGCGGCCAAGTGCTGGTGTCGATCGACGACAACGCCGACCCCACCAAAGCCACGGCGGTGGTGTGGAGCTCGTCTGGTCTGAACGACGCTTGGCAAACCCGGACCCTCACCTTCACGGCTGCGTCTTCGACCCACGAACTGCGCTTGGCCATCAATGGCCAGACCGGTGTCACACAAACTGCGGGCTATCTCGGCGGTGTGGTGGCTGTGGATTCTTTGGAGACTTCGCAGTTTGAGCGCGCTACCTTTGTGATGTCGGGTGGCACCACCTTGGGAACACTCTTCCCTGTGGCCAACACCGCTGACCCCGATGCATTGGGCTTTGTGCGCGGCTACGCCATCACTTCTGCGGCCAACAGCGCCAGCGGTGGTTGGGAATACAGCCCCGATGGTGGTGTCAACTGGTACAGCCTGTCGGCAGCCAGCTTGAACAATGCCTTCTACTTGGCCAGCACCGACCGCGTTCGCTTCACTGGCCTGCGCGGCTCCAACACCCAGCTGGATTTGGTGGTGGTGGACAACACCGGCTCTCCCTTGCATGCGGCCAACCAGCAAGCCACGACCATCAACGTCAGCACCCGCGGTGGCAACACCCCGTTCAGCGAACAGATCATCAGCCTGTCGCCCAGCGCAGCGCCTGTGCTGCTGGACCTGGACGGCGACGGCCGCATCAGCTACAGCACCATCGAAGGGGACATCAACCTTGACGGCCTGGCCGACAAGGCCCACTGGGTGGCGGGCAACGACGGCATCTTGTTCCACGACAAGTTCGGTGACGGCCAGCTGCACAGCATGGACCAATACGCCTTTGCCCAGCACGGTGGCAACACCGACCTGGAAGGCCTGGCCATCGCCTTCGACGGCAACAAGGACGGTGTCTTTGATGCCCAAGACGCAGCTTTTGACGCCTTTAAGGTCTGGCAAGACCTGAACCAAGACGGCCAGGTCGGCGGTGGTGAGTTGCACACGCTGCTGTCGCTGGGCATCACCTCCATCGACCTCAAGAGCGACGGCGCCGAGCGCAGCCCGGTGGCGGGTGTGACCGAGCACGGCCACAGCCAGGCCGCGCTGGCGAACGGCGGCTCGCTGCTGGTGGTGGATGCTTCGCTGGACTACCAGCATGGCGCCGATTTGGCCGCCCAGGCCGCTGAGGCCGAGCGTCTGAAGGCCGCCATGGTGATCTGATCCCAGCCCTGGCTGGCAGAACAAGGGCGAACCGCAAGGTTCGCCCTTTTTTCACGCCCGGACACCGGAAACGATAAAATCCGCCCCCACAAGGAGCACCCCGCTGTATGACCACCGCCCACAAAGAACTCGACGCCCGTGGCCTGAACTGCCCGCTGCCCATTTTGAAAGCCAAAAAAGCGCTGGCTGAGATGCTCAGTGGCCAAGTGCTGAAAATTGTGGCCACCGACGCCGGCTCGGTGAAAGACTTCCAAGCTTTTGCCAAACAAACCGGCAACGAGTTGTTGGAGCAGCACAGCCTCAACGGCGAGCACATCACCCTGCTCAAGCGCCGCTGATCGCTGGCGCATGCGCCCCGCCTCGGCGGGTGCTGCACACAGGCGCAAAAAAACCGACCCCCTCTCAGGGCGTCGGTTTTTTTGTGGGCGCTGTTATCAGCCCAGGCGGGTGAGTTGCTCGCGCAGGCGAACCAAGGTGGCACCAAAGTCGGCCACGCGCTTGTTTTCCTGCTCAATCACCGCCGGCGGGGCCTTGGCCACAAAGGCCTCGTTGCCCAGCTTGGTCTGGGCCTTGGTGACTTCTTGCTCCAGGCGGGCGATTTCTTTGCTCAGGCGGGCTTTTTCGGCCGCCACATCCACTTCCACAAACAGGCACAGCCGCGCCTGTTCGGCGCCCGAGCCCACCACCGCCACCGGTGCGGCGGCTGCGGCTTGCGCCCAGCTCGCCTCGTCGGTGAAGACCTTGACCTCGCTGAGCTTGGCCAAGGCCTGCAGCGCGGGGGCGCTGGCTTGCATAAAGGCGGTGTCGCCCACCACATACAACGGCAGGCGCTGCGCGGGCGACACGTTCATCTCGCCGCGCAGGTTGCGGCAGGCGTCGACCAAGCTCTTGAGCTTGGCCATGTGGGCTTCGGCGGCGGGGTCGATGCGCTCGGGCTGGCTCACCGGGTAAGCGGCGATGCTGACCGATGCGCCTTCGCGACCGGCCACCACCGCCACCTTTTGCCACAGCTCTTCGGTGATGAAGGGGATGATGGGGTGCGCCAAGCGCAGCAGGGTTTCCAGCGTGCGGATCAGGGTGCGGCGGGTGGCGCGTTGCTGGGCTTCGTTGCCGGTCTGGATTTGCACCTTGGCGATTTCCAAGTACCAGTCGCAGAACTCGTTCCAGACAAAGTCGTAGATCGCGTTGGCCACGTTGTCCAGGCGGTATTCGGCAAAGCCTTTGGCCACCTCGGCTTCCACCCGTTGCAGGCCCGAGACGATCCAGCGGTCGGCCTGGCTGAAGCTCAGGTAGCCGTGCATCGGGCCACCCACGCTGCATTCCGCCTTGGTGTGTTCCTTCAGCCCGCAATCAAAGCCTTCGCAGTTCATCAGCACAAAGCGGGTCGCGTTCCAGAGCTTGTTGCAGAAATTGCGGTAGCCCTCGCAGCGCTTGCTGTTGAAGTTGATGCTGCGGCCCAAGCTGGCCTGGGTCGCAAACGTGAAGCGCAGCGCGTCGGCGCCATAGGCCGGTATGCCGTCGGCGAATTCTTTTTCGGTGTTTTTGCGCACCTGCGGCGCGGTCTCGGGCCGGCGCAGGCCTTGGGTGCGCTTTTCCAGCAGTTCGGGCAGGCCGATGCCGTCGATCAGGTCCACCGGATCGAGCACATTGCCCTCGGACTTGCTCATCTTTTTGCCCTGCGCGTCGAGCACCAGGCCGTGGATATAGACGTCGCGGAAGGGCACTTTGCCGGTGAAGTGGGTGGTCATCATGATCATCCGGGCGACCCAGAAGAAGATGATGTCGTAGCCGGTCACCAGCACGCTGCTGGGCAGGTAGAGGTCGTAGTCGCTCGGTGTGGTGTAGGCAGACGCGCTGTCGCTGGGGCCGGAGGCGCCCAGGCTCATACTCGCTGCGCTCGCCAAATCGCCCGGCTCGCCTCCAGCCCCAGCTTCTGGCCAACCGAGCGTGGAAAACGGCACCAGCGCGCTCGAATACCAGGTGTCGAGCACATCGGGGTCGCGCGTGAGGGTTTTGCCCGGCGCCTGGGCTTGGGCTTCGGCCTCGCTGCGCGCCACATACACCTTACCGTCTTCGTCGTACCAAGCCGGAATCTGGTGGCCCCACCACAGCTGGCGGCTGATGCACCAGTCTTGGATGTTGTTCATCCACTGGTTGTAGGTGTTGACCCAGTTTTCCGGCACAAAACGCACCCGGCCCGACTGCACCGCGTCGATGGCTTTTTGCGCGATGCTTTTGCCGGTGGGGTCTTGGTCGCTGACCTTGTTCATCGCTACAAACCACTGGTCGGTCAGCATCGGCTCGACGATCTGGCCGGTGCGGGTGCAAATAGGCACCATCAGCTTGTGCGGCTTGGTCTCCACCAGCGCGCCGCAGGCCTCCAGATCGGCCACGATCTGTTTGCGCGCGGCAAAACGCTCCAGTCCCCGGTAGGCCTCGGGCGCGTTGTCGTTGATGTGGGCCGACAGGCTCAGCACCGAGATCATCGGCAGCCCATGGCGCTGTCCCACCGCGTAGTCGTTCGGGTCGTGCGCCGGGGTGACCTTCACCACACCGGTGCCGAATGCTTTGTCCACATAGGCGTCGGCGATCACCGGAATCTGCCGGTTGCACAGCGGCAGGGTCACCATCTGGCCCACCAGGTGGGTGTAGCGCTCGTCCTCGGGGTGCACCATCAGCGCCACGTCGCCCAACATGGTCTCGGGGCGGGTGGTGGCCACGGTCAGCGCGCCGCTGCCATTGGCCAGCGGGTAAGCGATGTGCCAGAGCGAGCCGTTGCGCTCTTCGCTTTCCACCTCCAGGTCGCTCACCGCGCTCATCAGCACCGGGTCCCAGTTCACCAGGCGTTTGCCACGGTAAATCAGGCCTTGCTGGTACAGGCGCACAAAAGTCTCGGTCACCACCTTGGACAGGTTCTCGTCCATGGTGAAGTACTCGCGGCCCCAGTCCACCGTGTCGCCCATGCGGCGCATCTGGGTGGTGATGGTGTTGCCCGACTGTTCTTTCCACTCCCAGACCTTGGCGACAAAGTTCTTGCGCGCCTCGGCCGGCGTGGGGCCCATGTCGTGGCGGCTGATGCCTTGGCCCTGCAATTGGCGCTCCACCACAATTTGCGTGGCGATGCCGGCGTGGTCGGTGCCCGGAATCCAAGCGGTGTTGAAACCCATCATGCGGTGGTAGCGGGTGAAGCTGTCCATGATGGTCTGGTTGAAGGCGTGGCCCATGTGCAGCGTGCCCGTCACATTGGGTGGCGGCAGCTGAATGGCAAACGCCGGCTGGCCCGCCTTGGCCGCGCCGGTGCCCCGGTAACCCGCTGTGCCCACCCCTTGGGCTTCCCACCACGGGCCCCAGTGGGCTTCGAGCGCGGCGGGTTCGAACGATTTGGCCAAGGATTGCAGGCCAGGCTGAGACACGGTGTCGGTCATGGGGGGGTACCAGAAACAAAGCGGCCGAATGATCGGCCGCCGGGATGGCAAAACAAGAGCGCAATTTTAGGACAGGGGCAGGCCTGCATCCGGGCGCACATCTCGCCCGCCTTGGCCATAATGTCCGCTGCCGTGCGCCCAGGGCGCATGGTTCACCATTGGGTTCTTCACCATGCTGTTTGTCATCTCCCCCGCCAAGGCGCTCGATTACGAGACGCCGCCCCATGTGCCCACCCACACCCAGCCGCTGTTTGTGCCGCAGGCCAGCGAGTTGATCGAGGTGCTGCGCGAGAAGTCGCCGCAGCAGATCGCCGAGCTGATGGACTTGTCGGACACTTTGTCGGGCCTGAACGTGGCCCGTTATCAAGCCTGGCAGCCGAAGTTCACAGCCAAGAACGCCAAGCCAGCGGTGTTGGCTTTCAACGGCGATGTGTACGAGGGTTTGGACGCCAAAAGCCTGAACGCCCAGCAGCTCGCCTGGCTGCAGCAGCGCCTGTGCATTTTGAGTGGCCTCTATGGCGTGTTGCGCCCGCTCGATTTGATGCAGCCCTACCGTCTGGAAATGGGCACCCGCTTGGCCACCGCCAAGGGCAAGAACCTGTACCAGTTTTGGGGCCGGCAGATCGCCGAGTATTTGAACGAGCGCGCGCAGGCACAAAAGGCGCCGGTGTTGGTGAACCTGGCCAGCGAGGAATATTTCAAATCGGTCGACCGCAAGGCGCTGCTGCCGCGCGTGGTGAGCTGTGTGTTTGAAGAGCGCAAGGGCGCGGGCTACAAGGTCATCAGCTTTGCCGCCAAACGCGCGCGCGGCCTGATGGTGCGTTACGCGGTGGCGCACGGCGTGGAGCGGGTGGAGCAGCTGCAAGGCTTTGACGCCGAGGGCTACGCCTATGTGCCCGCCGCGTCTGAGCCCGACCGGCTGGTGTTTCGGCGCGAGACCAAGGAGTGAGCGGCATGACCCAAGTGATCACCCCCGAACTGCGGCAATGGATCGTGGCCCAGGCGCAGTCTGGGCACAGCCCCGAAGACGTGTTGGCCGCGATGAAAACCGCCGGCTGGAACGAGGACGTGGCCATCGCGGCGATGGAGGAGACCTTGACCCAGCACTTGGACAAGTCCCTGCCCGCCCCGGTGCCGGTGCCCGACGTGGACGTGTCGCGCTCGCCGCGTCGGCTTGATGCGGGCGACCGCCAGGTGGAGGTGGTGATGGCCATGCAGTCGCCCCGGGTGGTGGTGTTGGGTGGGCTGCTGAGCGATGCCGAATGCGACGCGTTGATCGAGGCGGCGCGCCCCCGGCTGGCGCGCTCGCTCACGGTGCAGACCGCCACAGGTGGCGAAGAGGTCAACGCCGACCGCACCAGCCAAGGCATGTTTTTTGACCGGGGCGAGTCGGCGCTGCTCAAGACGATTGAGGCGCGCATCGCCCGCTTGGTGCAGTGGCCGGTGGAGCGCGGCGAGGGCATTCAGGTGCTGCACTATCGCCCGGGCGCCGAATACAAGCCGCACTACGACTACTTTGATCCCGACCAGCCCGGCACCCCCACCATATTGAAGCGCGGTGGGCAGCGGGTGGGCACGCTGGTGATGTACCTCAACGACCCCGAGGCCGGCGGCGGCACCACCTTCCCCGATGTGGGGCTGGAGGTGGCGCCACGCAAAGGCAGCGCGGTGTTTTTTAACTACAACCGGCCACACCCTAGCACCCGCAGCCTGCACGGCGGCGCGCCGGTGTTGGCGGGCGACAAATGGGTGGCCACCAAATGGCTGCGCGAAGAGGTGTTTGAATGAGGCCCGGTCAGGTCAGCACTGAGCTCAAAAAAAAGCAGTTGTTGCTCGACGGTCTGTCCAAGCAGTTCAAACAGGCCTTTGCCCAAGGGCGGTTTGAGCAAGCGCTGCAGTGCGCCTTGCAGGCCTGCCGGGTGGCGCCGCAGATGGCCGTGGGTCGCAGCGATGCGGCGGTTTGTTTTGTCAAGCTCGAGCGCTGGCCAGAGGCGATCGAGCAGGCCCAGCAGGCGCTGCGCCTGGGGCCGCCGTCCTTGGCCACACTCGACGCCTTGGCCCATGCCCACGGTGGCTTGCAGCAGTGGGAGGACGTGCGGCATTGGGGGCTGCGTGCTTTGCAACAGCGCCAACAACAGTTTGGCGGCCCACCCCCGCTGCCCCACGAACCCGCGCCCCTGCCGCCGCCTCCGTCAGAGGCCACGCGCGAACACAACATCATCGCCTTTGCCTTGTTTGGCGACTCGCCCAAATACTGCGAATCGGCGGTTCTCAATGTGCTGGAGCGCGAGCGCCTGTACCCGCATTGGACCTGCCACTTTTATGTGGACGGCTCGGTGCCCGAGCATGTGCTGCAGCGCCTGCGTGCGCCGGGCAGCCAGGTGTTTCGGGTCACGCCCGAACAAGAGCGCTGGCCTGGGCCGATGTGGCGCTTTTTGGCCTACGACACACCCGGCCTGCACCGGGTGGTGTTCCGAGACGCCGATTCGGTGGTGACCGAGCGGGAAGTGACGGCGGTGGACGAATGGATTGCCAGCGGCCAGCGCTTTCACCACATGCGCGACGCCGCCACCCACACCGAGCTGTTGCTCGCCGGCCTGTGGGGCTGCACCGGTGGTGCCTTGCCGCCAATGCGCGATTTGGTGGCGCGCTTTTTGAAAAAACCGGTGTCGTCGCGGCATTTTGCCGACCAGTTTTTTCTGCGTGAGCTGGTCTGGCCTTATGCCCGCGAGAGCCTGTTGCAACACGATTCGGTGTTTGGCTTTTTGGGTGGCAAGCCATTCCCGCACGGCCCGCGCCAGGAGGACTTTCACGTCGGGTATGCCGAGGGTGCGGCCATCATCGAGATCCAAACAGCGGTGCCCGACGGGCAGCCGCTGGTCTGGACGGTGTACGACCCTGCGCAAGACAACCGGGTGGTGTGCAGCTATCCCGGCGTGAGCGACGGCGGCCGGGTGCGCAGCACCTTCCCGCGCCGCTGGGCCCGTGCGCTGGCCGATGGAAGCATGATCGTGCGCACCCGCGCGGCCGACGCGCCCGCCACATGAGCACGCCCGCTGTTGTGGCGCGGCCAGCCCCAGCGGCGGGCACCGCACCCTGGCTGGGGGCCGATTGTTGGTGCTGCCCACCCGCTGTGTGGTCGGGCGAGTACACGCTGTGGCTGACCTTGCCGGTCGACAGCCCCTGGGGCCTAGACCCATCCCAAGCCAGCGCGATCTTGGCGGGCGATTGGGCCGGCACAGACGCCGACGCGCTGCGCGCTGGCCTGCGCGCGCACCTGCACACCCTGTTGTGGCGCGATGGCCCGGTGCGCAGCTCGGCCGGTGTGCGCTTGGGCCCGCCCAACGACACGCCCGCCGCCGTGCGCGCCCCAGAGTCGGCCGACGCATGTGTCGATCGGCTCGATGTGGACACACCGGCGGTGCCCGCCAGCGCCGACATGCTGCAGGCCGCATGGGACGAAAAGCCGGTGAGCGAGCACCTGTTCACCGAGCGCTTGTGTATGCCCGACGGGCAAGGCGGCTGGGTGCGCGCGCGCCTGGCGCTGGACTACAGCGGCCCACAGATGTTACCGGGCAGCCTGATGGCGTATGCGCTGGCTTGGCGGCACCGCGCTGTGCCGCTGCCGCTGTGGGCCGACGCCTTGGCCAGCGACATCGCCCAGCGTTGCCGGCCCAGCCGCTTGTCGCTGCAGCTGCACTTGGCCTGCACCGATGGTGGTTTGGCGGTGAGCCATTGGCGCACCAACCACCCGCAGCAGCCGCCCGCTTGGGCACGCTGGTGCCCGGCCTGAAAGCTCAAGCCAGCCGGTGGTGCTGCACAAAGCCTTGCAGCACATTGACCGCGTTGACGCCCACCTCGGCCACCGCGTAACCGCCTTCAAAGGTGAACACCGTCGGCAGCCGCAAGTCGGCCAGGGTCTGGCCTAAGCGCAGGTAGTCGGCGCTTTGCAAGCCAAAGCCCGAAATCGGATCACCGGCAAAGGTGTCCACACCCAGCGGCACCACCAGCGCGGTCGGCGCCAAGGCCATGACCCGCTCCAGCCCACTCTGCAAGCTGGCATGCCAAGTGTCAAACCCTGTGCCGCGCGGCAGCGGCAGGTTCAGGTTGCAGCCCACGCCCGCTTCTGCGCCCAGCTCGTCGGCGTGGCCCAGGAAAAACGGGTATTCGGTGCGCGGGTCGCCGTGGATCGACAGGGTGAACACGTCGGCGCGTTCGTAAAAAATGGTCTGGGTGCCATTGCCGTGGTGATAGTCCACATCGACCACCGCCACCCGGTCAAAGCCTTGGTCGCGCAGACGCTGGGCGGCGATGGCGGCGTTGTTCAAAAAGCAGTAGCCGCCCATGTAGTCGGGGCCGGCATGGTGGCCGGGTGGCCGGGTCAGGGCAAAGGCGCTGGGCGCGCCAGCGGCCACCGCCATCGCGGCCGACACCGCGCAGCGCGCGCCGGCCTCGGCCGCTGTCCAGCTGCCTTGCATCAGCGGGGTGCCCGCATCAAAGGCGTATTGGCCCAGCCGGGCGGCGAAGTTGTGCAGCGGCGCGTCGGTGCGAAAGCCGTGGCGCGAGGACAGCGGCCAGACCGAGGGCAGGGCGTCGCGCTGCGCGTTGTCGGGGTGCAGCGCCACCCACTGTTCCCAAGCGGTTTGCGCAAACCGCACATAGGCCGGGTCGTGCACCCGGGCGATGGCGGCGTGGGTGTCATCCACGCTGGCGCTCAGGGGCTGTGCGTCGCCAAGTTGGCGACGTTCCCATTCGGCGGCCACATGGTCGAGCCGGGCCGGCACTTCGTGGCAGTCCACCAGGCGGCCACGGAACATTTCCTGGCGCCCTTGGTGCTGGGCGTGGAGAGCATTCAGAAACAGTTGCATCGCCTAAGCATGGCACAAAAAAAGGCCATCCCGCAGGATGGCCTGTGAACAGCAGGGCCGAGCCGTGTTCAGCGGCTGCCTTGGATCACGATCTCGACGCGGCGGTTGGGCGCGTTGCAAGCGTCGCGGCGTGCCACCGGGGAGTTGGGGCAGTCGCTCACCACCAAGGCCCGGTCGGACATGGCTTCGGCGCGGATCTTGTCGACCGGAATGCCCAGTTCGCGCGACAGGTGCAAAGCCACGGCCTTGGCGCGCTCACCCGACACCAGCTCTTTGCGGTGCGGTTTGCCAACGGGGTCGCTGTGTCCACGCACCACCACGGCTTCGATATTGCGGATGCCCGATTCCGCGAGGAACTGCTCGACGCGCTGGCGGATTTGTGTGCGGCCAGAAGCGCTGAGCGAGTAGCTGGCGAAGGGGAAGGCCAAATCCGACGGGATGGTGACGGTGCCATCGGTGCGCGCACTGGGTGCTGGTGCTGGCGCTGCTGGTGCCACAGGCTGTGCCCGCGGCACCACCGGAGCGGCCACTGGGGCGGCTTGTGCGCTGGTCACAGACTCCACCGGGGAAGCACCACAATTGAGTTGCACACGGCTGAGCAGGCGCCGTTGTTCGGTCATGCGGCTGAGGTCGACCGCCGATTGCACAATGGGCTGGATGCTCACCGCACCTTGGTCTTGCAAGGCCACCCGGTAGACACGTTGCTGGCCTGGGCTGAGGCGTTCGCGCATTTCAATGAGGCGCGCCACATTGGCCTCGGTGACTTGGGCTGGACTTTCTAGGCTGGTCACAAAATAGCCCACGTCGTTGGGGCACATATTGAGCGCGGTGAATTCGCCCGGCTGCAGGCTGGCGTGGAAACGCTGACCATGGAAGACGTTGAGCACACCACCCTGGTCGTTTTGGGCGCGCATGAGCAACACACGGACCGTGCCAGCCGGCACAGGCTCCAGCTCGGTGGTGCCTTCGGTGGCGGCCATGGGGGCGTTGTTCGGGGTGCCGCCCAGAAACGGCAAAGGCACAGAACAGCCGCCGAGCAGGGCAGCCAGCAGCAAAGAACTCAGTGTGGTGGAGGTTTTCATGCGTGTTCCTGTAAATCAAGAGTACTAATTTTTACCCGAAATCTGCTCCGATTTTGCCGGGTTTTGCGCCATAAAGCGCGGAAGTGGGGCCAAGGAGGGAAAAGTTCCGTTGCGCCGCTGTTGCTGCGCCGCCACCGCCGTCTGCACATGGGCATTGCTCCAAATGGCGGCTTGCAGCCAGCCCATTTGGCGCAGCGCGTCGTCCACGCTGTGGTCGCGGGCGTAATGTACCGCCTGTTTGGTGCCCCAAATGGCCACCGGTGGCTTGGCCGCGATCTCGCGCGCGCAATCCAGCGCAGCCGCCACCGTGGCGGCGTGGTCGTCGAACACCGCGTTGACCACACCGGCGGCCTGGGCCCGTTCGGCGCTCAGGCGCCGGCCGGTGTAGGCCAATTCCTTGACCAAACCCAGCGGCATGAGCTTGGGCAGGCGCTGCAGGGTGCCCACGTCGGCCACCATGCCAATGTTGATTTCTTGGATGCAGAAAAACGCGTCGCGGCTGGCGTAGCGCACGCAGGTGGCGGCGATCATGTCGACCGCCCCGCCAATGCAGCCGCCGTGGATGGCGCAGATCACCGGGGCGCGCAGGTTTTCCAGTTTGGTGAAGGTGGCTTGCAGCTCGCCCAGCAGGTCGAAGATGGCGGCCCGGCCCTCGGGGCTGTGGTCGTCCATGGTGATGGCGCCGCCAAACACATCGAGCGCCATGCCGGCGGAAAAATGTTTGCCGGTGCTGCTGAGCACCACCGCCCGGGCGCGGCCTTCGCGGTGCACTTCATCGAGGATGGCATCCAGCTCGCGCCAAAACGTGGGCCCCATGGTGTTGAGCGCGTCCGGGCGGTTCAACACCAGGTGCAACACATGCGGCTCAGGCCAGCTCAGGGAAAAGCAAGAGGTCGGGGTCATCGCGTGCTCCGTGGGCAAGATGGCGGCCACTGTAGGCCGGCTGTGCCGCGGGCGCTGTCCCGGCTTTGACCAGTGAGCCCACCCGCACGCCCAGCAGCCGGATGCGCCGGCTCAGGTCCACGCGCTTGAGGCACTGCCCAGCCACTTGCCGGATGCGCTGGGCGTCGGCGACAGATTCGCCGATGCTCTGGTCGCGGGTGACGCTCTGAAAGTTGTCGTAGCGGATCTTGATGCCGATGGTGCGGCCCTCGTAGCCCTTGCGCTGCAAATCGGCCGCTACCTGTTCGCACAGACGGGTGAAGATGGCGCCCAGTTCTGCGCGGTCGCGCACCGCATGCAGATCGCGCTCAAAGGTGGTTTCGCGGCTCATGCTGACCGGTTCGCTTTCGGTCACCACCGGGCGATCGTCGCGGCCCCAGGCGGCCTCATGGAGCCAAGCGCCGTGGCTCTTGCCAAAGTGCTCGACCAGCCAGGCCTTGTCGCGCGCGGCCAGCTGGCCAATGGTCTCGATGCCGTGCGCTTTGAGCTTGGCGTCGGCCTTGGGACCGATGCCGTTGATCTTGCGGCAGGGCAGGGGCCAAATCAGGGGCTGCAGATCGGCTTCGTGCACGATGGAGATGCCGTTGGGCTTGTGGAACTCGCTGGCCATCTTGGCGATCAGCTTGTTGGGCGCCACCCCGATCGAGCAGGTCAGGCCGGTGGCCTCAAAAATGCTTTTTTGGATCAAGCGCGCCAGCACCCGCCCGCCCTCGCGCTGGCCCCCGGGCACCTCGGTGAAGTCGATGTAGACCTCGTCCACGCCCCGGTCTTCCATGACCGGGGCGATCTCGGTGATGACGGTTTTGAAAGTGCGCGAGAAATGCCGGTAGCGCTCAAAGTCCATCGGCAGCACCAGGGCCTGTGGGCAGAGCTTGGCCGCTTTCATCAGGCCCATGGCCGAGCCGACGCCAAACTGGCGCGCTGGGTAGGTGGCGGTGGTGATGACGCCCCGCCCGGTGTAGTTGGCCAAGCGCGGGAAAAATTCGACCGGAATCTCGGCCAAGCGCTCGGTGAGGTTCTCGGCCGTCCACTCGCCGTCCGGATAGGCCGCTTGCAGCTGGGCCAGCAGTGCGTCGTCGCGCCGCCGCCCGCCGCCAATCACCACCGGCAGGCCTTTGAGCTGCGGGTAGCGCATCAGCTCGCAGGACGCGTAGAAGGCGTCCATGTCGAGGTGGGCGATGCGGCGCAGGGCGCTGGGTGTGTCGGGCGTCACAGGTCGATACACAAGGGCTTGGTTGGTGCGGCAGCGTCGGGCTACCATGGATGCCTACCCCAAAAGGGGGCAACTGGAGGGCAATGATGGCAGAGAGTGTCTCGCGTGTGGTGGCTGCGGCCGTGTTGGGCGCTGCGGTGGCGGCGGGTGGTTTGTGGGTCGGGCAAGGGCTGGAGCGTTTTCGCACCGGCGACCGCTCGGTCACCATCAAAGGCTTGGCCGAGCAGGCGGTGCCCGCCGATTTTGCGCTGTGGTCGCTCACCTTCCGGCGCGCGGGCAATGAGTTTGGCGGGGTACAAAAAGCCCTGGCCAGCGACCGCGAGCGGGTGATGGCGTTTTTGCAGCAGCGCGGCTTTACCGCTACCGAGATCGAGGTGCGCCCGCTGCAGGTGGAAGACAATTTTGTGCGCGACTTTGGCCAAGGCCAGCAGCCGCTGCGCTTCACTGGCAGTGGCACCCTGATTGTGCGCACCAGCCGCATCGATGTGGTGGCCGAGGCGGCCTTGGCGATCGACCCCTTGATCCAAGCCGGTGTGCAAATCGACAGCGCCTCTGGCGGCCCGACGTACCAGCTGCGCGGCTTCAACGACCTAAAAGCGCCTTTGCTGGCGCAGGCCACCGCCAACGCCAAAGAGCAAGCGGCCAAATTTGCGGCTGAGGCCGGCGCCGAGCTGGGTGCTCTGCGCCGGGCCAACCAAGGGGTGATCCAGATCACTGGCGGCGACGGCGGGGACTACGACGACGGCAGCTCGCGCACCAAGCGGCTGCGTGTGGTCAGCACCTTTGAATTTATGCTGCGCTGAGGTGCGTCAGAGGCTTTTGCGCACCAGCGCGCCTTGGAACAACCAGGGCAGGCTCGGGCCTTGGGCCTGGCTCACGCCGCCCTTGTTTTCGGCGCTGATGGCCAGCGCAGTGGCACCGGCGAGCCACGCGCTGTCCAGCGGCATTTCCAGCGTGGGGTATTTGCTCTCGATCACGCCCAGCGAGCGCGGCGGCTGATCGGGCACCAGCGCCCAGACCTGCATGCTGTCTTCACGGCCTTCGCGCACCGCGTTGAGGCGCTGCAGCTGCATCACAGCAGCGCCTTGCTGCACCGTCACCAGCATGGCTGGGGCCTGCTGGGCGTCCAGCAGCACCGCCACATGGTGCAGCGCGGCTTGCTGGCTCAGCCGCTGCTGCAGGTGGGCAATTTGGGCGGTCAGCTGCACATGCAGGCTCTGGGCGGCGGCCCAGGCCAGCAGCAGGGCAATCAACAACACAATGGCCAGGGCACGCCACCAGGCGCTCACGCCCGCTCGGGTGGGGGATTCGATGCTCATGCGATGGGGGTCGGATAAGTGCCGGGCAACAGGATGGACTTGTCCACCGTGTCGATTTGGGTGTGGCCACAGAAGGCCATAGAAATGTCCAATTCTTTGTGGATGATTTCCAAGCACTTGCTGACGCCGGCCTCGCCCATGGCGCCCAGACCATACAGGAAAGGTCGGCCGATGTAGACACCGCGCGCGCCCAGGGCGCGGGCGCGCAGCACGTCTTGGCCGCTGCGCACACCACCGTCCATGTGCACCTCAATGCGGTCACCGACCGCCTGCACAATGGTGGGCAGGCATTCGATGCTGCTTTGGGCACCGTCGAGCTGACGACCACCGTGGTTGGAGACGATCAGCGCATCGGCCCCCGACTGCACCGCCAGTTCGGCGTCGCGCACGTCTTGAATGCCTTTGAGGATGAGCTTGCCGCCCCAGCGGTTTTTGATCCATTCCACATCGCCCCAGTTGAGCGCGGGGTCGAACTGGCTGGCGGTCCAGCTCGAGAGGCTGCTCATGTCGGCCACGCCGCTGACATGGCCAACGATGTTGCCAAACTGCCTGCGCGGCGTGCCCAACATGCCCAGCGCCCAGCGCGGTTTGGTGGCGATGTTCAGGACGTTGGGGATGGTGAGCTTGGGCGGGGCCGACAGGCCATTGCGCAGGTCTTTGTGGCGCTGTCCCAAGATTTGCAGGTCCAGGGTGAGCACCAGGGCGCTGCAATTGGCCGCTTTGGCGCGGTCGATCAGGCGCTCAATAAAGGCGCGGTCCTTCATCACATAAAGCTGGAACCAGAAGCCTTCGCCGGCGTGTTTCGCCACGTCTTCGATCGAGCAGATGCTCATGGTCGATAGGGTGAACGGCACACCAAACTTTTTGGCGGCGCGCGCGGCCAATATCTCGCCGTCGGCGTGCTGCATGCCGGTCAAGCCGGTGGGCGCAATCGCCACTGGCATGGCGACGGGCTGGCCGACCATGGTGGTCGCGGTGCTGCGGTTTTCCATGTTCACCGCAACGCGCTGGCGGAACTTGATTTTCTGGAAGTCGCTTTCGTTGGCGCGGTAGGTGCCCTCGGTCCACGAGCCGGAGTCGGCGTAGTCGTAAAACATGCGGGGCACCCGGCGTTGGGCAAGGCGGCGCAGGTCTTCGATGTTCGTGATCACAGGCATGGGGAGTCTCCGGGGCTGGTGTACTGGTGCCGCATCTTAGAGGGCAACACCACAGTCGCCTGTGAAAGGTCGCAGGAGCATCTTGAAATTTTTGACAAGCACCGCCGCTGCAGCGATGGCGGTCTCAGCGGCGCAGGTGGTTGGTCATGTACAGCTGCAGCAGCAGGGCGCGGAACACAATGCGGCTGAGATCACTTTCTTTGTCCAGAATCTGCTGCAGACCGGTGGCCGTGAGTTCCATACAAACCGTGTCTTGCTGGGCGCGGGCGGTGGCGCTGCGGACCCCGCCGGCGAGCACCGCTTGTTCCCCAAAAGGTTGTCCAGCGGTGAGGGTGGCAAAAATCTGGCCACTGCGGCTGTCCAGCAACTCGACCACACCGGTTTTGACGATGTAGAGCTTGTCGGCGCGTTGGCCTGCCTCGAACAGCAGAGAACCAGCCGCAAAGGACACTTCATTGAGGCCACTCATTTCATGCTCTCCGGGACGCTGCCGAGGTTGAGAATGCGCATGACCGTGTTGCGGTTGATGCCGCGCAGTCCAGGGTGACTGCCGGAGATGGCCTTGAGGGCTTTGTGGACCGGGATCACGCTGGCGGTCACCACGGTGAGCGCGGTGGCACCCATGTTGTGTGGCAGATTGGCCAGGCCGGCGGCCAGCCCCAGCACCGCACCCGGGCCCACCCGATGCAGCAGACCTTCGGTGCGCACCTCAATCTCGCCTTGGCGCACCACATAGGCGTTGCCCACGGGCTGGCCAAATTCGCAGAGCACTGTGCCTGGTTTGAACACACTGGTCTCCAGCGCCAAGTCGCTCACCAGTTGGTAATACAGGCGGTCTTCGCTGCTCAAGCCGTGCCGGTGGTAAGCCTCCAAGGCATCGATGGAGTAGGGCTGCAGCGAACCGATCAACTCGATCTTGCGCAAGTCCACCGAAAAGTGCGGTTGGGTGTTGTCCATGGATGGCCTCATGAAAGGTGGGTGAGGGTGGCCAGTTGTTGGTCCACCTCGGCGGCCATGTCCAGTGCCGCTGCGCCCGGGCTGGAAAAACGCACAGAACGCAGAAAGGCCGCACGGCCGGCTGGGGTGGCCACCGTGGTGTGGCCGGGGAAGGCACACCGGCGCCATTCGATGGCCAAGGCCTCGCTTTGTGCTGGGCCAAATTCGGCGGTGGCGCTGATCAGGATGTCGGCTTCGTTGAGCAGCACTTGGCACCAAGGCAGATCCCACACAAACGCTTGGCCGGAGACCCGGGCATGGTTGCCCAGCACCGCTTGGGTGTCGGTGCCCAAAATCAGAGAGCGCACTTGCTCTTGCCACCAGCTGGGCAGTTCTTTGGCCAGTGGCGCCACACTCTCCCAAGACAGGGTTTCCAGATGGAAGGGTCGGGCGTTGACACCACCCGGATGAGCAAAGTCGTGGGCCACCGCTGCCGCCAGCAGCGCGGCAGACCAACGCTGGCCATCGGCGCTGGCCGATGCCTGTTGGGCACACAGCAGGGCACTCAGTGCCAACAGCACATCAGCGGTGTGCAAGCGGTTGTGGTAGCGAGGTTCCTCGTCTGGTGCCAGGGTGGCCGCATGGGCTTCCATGCCATGGGCAACATCCCAGGCAAAGCGGCGCAGCTCTTGCACCACCGGATCGGTGTGTGGTTCCAGCGCCAGCGCCCGATGGCAGGCAAGCACGACCAAGGGCAGCCCTGGCCATTGGTCCGGCCAGCTTGCACGCAAGCTGCGGCAGGCCGTGTGCAGGCCAGCGCGCCAATGGGTGGGGTGCAGGGGAAGCTGGATCACCGTTGATCGTCCGGGCGCTCAAGCAGCGCGCCGTCCTTGCACAAAAAAGGTTTCTACATCGCCAATGCCCTTGACGCTGACGGCACCGCGTGCCTGCAGCACAAAGTGTTTGTCCAGATGGCGTGCGGTCGACGGCGACACGTGCACCCGTCCGGGTGTGCCAGTGGACTCCATGCGGCTGGCAACGTTCACCGTATCGCCCCACAAGTCATAGGTAAATTTGTGCATGCCAATGACACCAGCGACCACCGGCCCGCTGTTGACCCCAATGCGGATCTGCAGCTGGGTGCCGTGGGCGCGGTTGAAGCTCTCCATGGCTTCGAGCATGGCAAAACCCGCTTCAACAACGGCCACTGCATGGTCTACCCGGGGCTCAGGCACACCGCCGACCAGCATGTAGCAGTCGCCAATCGTCTTGATTTTTTCGACGCCCGCGTCGCCCACAATCCAATCGAAGCGCGAGAAGATTTCGTCGAGCATATTGACCAGCTTCTCCGCCGACATGCCGTGCGACAAGCTGGTGAAGCCCACCAGATCGGCAAACAGCACCGATACTTCGTGGTGTGCGTCGGCGATGCGCTTTTCGCCGCTCTTGAGCCGCTGCGATACCGAGCGCGGCAAGATGTTGAGCAGCAGGTTTTCGGTTTTTTCCTGCTCGCGTTCGAGCTGCTCGTGCTGCTCCTGCAGCTGCTGCCGGCGCATGCGCTCGAGATCGCGCAGGCGCTTTTTTTCGATCGACGAGGTCAGTCGCGCTTTGAGCAAGACCTGGCTGAAGGGCTTGGGCAAAAAGTCTTCGGCACCCATCTCGATGCAACGCACCACATCGTCAATGTCTTGGGCCCCCGAAATGACGATCACCGGAAAGCCGCGCAACTGGGGGCTTTGCTGCATGGCAGCGAGCACCTCGCGTCCTGTCATTTCGGGCATTTCCACATCGAGCAGCATCAGATCAAAGGACTCGTTGTGCAGTCGCTGTAAGGCCTCGCGTCCATTGGAGGCCTCTTCGATCAGCTCCACCCCGAGCTGGCGCAGCGAGCGCGCAATGCCCATGCGCATCATCTTGCTGTCGTCCACCACCAGCAGCCTGGCCGCTTTGAGCATATTGGCCGCCCGCTCCGCCTGTGAGGCGGCTGTCAGTGGCACCATGCCACTGTCGAGTGAGCCGAGATCGGGTGGGGGGGCGTTCATAGCGTGTCTGCTGCAGTCAGGCTGGAAGTGTAGCCAGTGCGTCCAAAATGGCCTGCGGCATGCGTTCGAGCATCACTGCCTTGTCCACCACTCCCAGCTGCATGGCTGCGCGCGGCATGCCATAAATGACGCAGCTGTCTTCGTGCTCCGCCAGGTTCACCCCGCCCGCTTTGCGGATGGCCTGCATGCCCAGCGCTCCATCGCTGCCCATGCCAGTCAGTAATACACCCAGTGTGTGTTTGCCGGCCGCCTCGGCGGCCGAACGGAACAGCACATCCACTGCAGGGCGGCAATGGTGCACCGGGGGGCTTTGCGTGAGGCGGGTGCGGTAACCGCCTTGGCCTGCCACCACCATCAGGTGGTAGTTGCCTGGGGCCACCAAGCAATGTCCGGGCAGCACGGGTTCGTCGTCGACCGCCTCGCGCACCTCGTAGGCCGCCAGCGCATTGAGCCGATCGGCCACCGCCTTCGAGAAAAAAGCCGGTATGTGCTGCACCACCAAAATGGGCGGCAACCCTGCAGGCAAAGCCGGCAGCACAGCGCGCAGCGCTTCCACACCACCGGTTGAGGCACCCACCACCACCAAACGGCGATCGCCACGGTGAGCCGCCACTTGGGCGCTTGGGGGCCGCGTTGGCACCAAGGCGGTGCTGGTGGGCGCCGCTGGCGTGTGGCGAAAGCGCTGCTTGGCCGCATAAGCCGCTTTGATGTGGTAGGCCAACTTGGCCGCCAATGTGCCGATGGAGGTGCTGCCGTCGGGCTTGGCCAGCACGTCGCAGGCGCCGGCATCTATCGCGTCCAAGGCCAGGGACGAGCCTTGTTGTGTCAGTGAACTGATGACCACCACCGCAATCGGCGAGCGCTCCTTCTGCAGCTGGCGCAGATAGGTCAATCCGTCCATGCGGGGCATTTCCATGTCCAGTGTCATCACGTCGGGTTTCAGCCGCGGCACCTTTTCCATGGCGATCAGTGGGTCGTTGGCCACACCCACCACCTCGATCTCAGAGTCGTGCGCCAACGTGTCCGTGATGGTCTTGCGGACCAAGGCAGAGTCGTCAACCACCAAGACCTTGATAGGCAATTTTCTCTCCAACGGCATAAAGTTATGTGACCCGCTGATACACCCCATTGCCGAGGCTTTTGAACGGGTGTTTGATGCGCAGCAGGCTGTCCGAGTGTCCCACGATTAGGTAGCCCCCGGGCTCAATCGCATCGTGCAAGCGTTGAATAAGTTGCGTCTGCGAGTCGATTTCGAAGTAGATCAGCACGTTGCGGCAGAACACCACATGCTGCGGCAAAGGGATGCTGTAGGCCTCACCAAACAGATTCATGCGGCGGAAGTGAACTTTTTTCTGTAGTTCGGTTTTGACTTTGCAAAACCCCTCGTAGGGACCACTGCCTTTTTGGAAATATTTGCGCAGCAGTGCTGCGTTGGGCAGTCCCAGTCGGTCGATCTCGTAGACCGCTTGTTTGGCCTTGTAGAGTGCGCGGTTGGAGATGTCGGTGGCTTCGATTTGGAAGCGCAAGGCGGGGTATTTTTGTTCGGCGAACTCACTGAGCACGATGGCCAAAGAGAACGCCTCTTCGCCGCTGGAGCTGGCCGCCGACCAGCAGCGCAGACCGTTGCGGGCGGTGGGGCTTTGGGCCAGCAGCGGCAACAGCAATTCCGAGGTCAAGATCTCAAAATGCACCGCTTCGCGGAAAAAATGCGTGTGGTTGGTCGAGACCAGATCGATCAGGGTCTCAATTTCTTCTGCCCTGTGGTGTTCCAGCCAAGCCACGTAGTCTTCCCACGAGTGCAGGCCAAGTTCCCGGCGGCGCTTGGCCAAGCGGCTGGTCAGCAAGGTGACCTTGTTGGGGCCCAAGTGGATGCGGCTGTGTCGGTGGATCAGGCCACACAGGTATTGATAGGTCTGGGCCGACATCGGGGGGTCCCGCTGCAGGCCGGGTGGCGCAACCGTTGGCATGGGGCGTCAGAAGTCCCGGAAATGCTGCTCATTGGGGCTGCCCGGCGCACCCAACTTGGGTTTTCGTTCATGCAGCAGATTGTGGTCGCCGGCTGGTCGTTCCACCGTCACTTTGCCGTTGCTTGGGCGGCTGGCGCGCTCTGAGATTGGCGTGATATGGCTGGTGGCGTCGGACCCGGCTGCTGCAGGCTTGGGTGTGTGGCGGCGGCGCACTTGGAAGCCGACCACCCCAATGCCGCGTTCCACCAGCTGTTCGACGTTTTTGGCCTGGCCGTGGGTCTGCTCGGCCGCGTGGGCAATTTGGGCGGCACTGTCGGCGGCGTCTTGCGCCACCTTGTTCATTTGTTCGATGGCAATGCTCACATGCTCGATGCCCTGCGCCTGCTCGCGCGCCGCCATGGTGATCTCTGCCACCAAGGCATCGGTTTTGGCGATCTTGTTTTCGATCTGACCGAGCGACTCCTTGACCCGCTCTAGCGACTGGGTGCCGGCCCGGCTGCTGCGGATCGAGGCCTCGATTTTTTCGGCCGATTCGTGGGCGGCGGTGGCACTGCGTTGGGCCAGTGAGCGCACCTCGTCGGCCACCACCGCAAAGCCGGCACCGGCCTCGCCCGCACGCGCTGCCTCCACCGCCGCATTGAGCGCCAGGATATTGGTCTGGAAGGCAATCTCATCGATGCTTTTGACGATCTTGGCCACATCGCTGCTGGAGCGCTCGATCGCCTCCATGGCGGTGGTCATATCGGCCATGTTCTGCACCCCCTCTTTGGCCGAGTTGCGGGTCTCCGACGCCAGCTGTTTGGCCTGCTCCGCATTGTTGGCGGTGGAGTGGATCATGCTGGAGACTTCTTCGAGCGAGGCGCTGGTTTCTTCAATCGCAGCGGCTTGTTCGCTGGCGCCTTGGGCCAGCTTTTGGCTGGCGTGGGTCAGTTGGCTAGAGGCAAATCGGCTTTGTTCTGTGCCTTCGTAAATGTCGCGGGCCACCCGCAACAGGGGCTTGATCGACACACGGTAAGCGATGTAGATGATGACCAATCCCGCCAACAGCATGCCCACGGAAAGCAGCATGACACTCCATTCCACACGCTGCGCAATCACATCGGCTTGCCGTTCGTTGTCTTCGATATGGGCGCGGATTTTCGGCAAGAGGGCTTCAATGGTGCTGCGGTGGGCCTCAAATGCTTCGACCATTTGGTCGAACTGCGCCTTGATGCGCGGGGTATCGCCGCTGTTGAGGATGGGCAAAAAGCGGTTGTTGAGCAGATTGAAATAACGCTGCACATGCCGGTTGGAATTTTCCAGCAGCGGCAGCAGGTCGGGTTCGGTCAGGGCGCTTTTGCTGAACCTCTCGTACGCCTGCGCGTATTCCTGCTGGATGCGCGGCGACTGGTTGATCAGGCGCTGCACCTCTTTGTAGTCGGTGATGCTGGTCGACCCAACGTCTTTGTAGACCTTGATCATGGTGTGGGCCACCATGTAGTGGGTCTCGATCAGATAGGCCTCTGGCGGCACGGTGGCTGCCAACATGTCTTGCTCGTGCGAGATGTGCTGGTAGAGCTCACCACCCACTTTGATGGGCGCGGTAAAGAAGAAGCTGGCCGCAGGAATGCCCACCAGACTGCCAAGGAACAGCAGGGCAATGCCCAGCATCAGTTTCTTGAGGTTCAACATGCAAAAAACTCCCAATTAAGCCAAATTGTTGGTGTGGCGCTCAGCGGTGCCAGGGGTGAGCGTGCGCAGATCCAGTGTTCCCGCGTAGTTCAACAAGCGGTCGATGTCGAGCAAGGTTTTGACCGTGCCTTTGCTCTTGGCCATGCCCGTGATAAAGCGGGTGTCGATGCTGCCCCCAAAGTCGGGCGCGAGCTCCAGGTCTTCGGTGTTGAACTGCGACACCTCTTCGACCACATCCACAATCATTCCCATGAGTTGGGTGGCGCCTTCTGCGGTATCGAACTGCACCACAATCACACAAATGCGGTCCAAATCCTGCGCGGGCGGCAGCCCAAAACGTTCGCGCAGATCGATCACTGGGACGATCTTGCCGCGCAAATTGATGACCCCCTTGATGTAGGGGGGCATGCGCGGAACCGGGGTGACGGGCGCCAGCCGCATGATTTCGCGCACTTTGAGCACCGGCACGCTGTAGCGTTCGTTTTCTAGGATAAAGGTGAGGTACTTGCCTGCATCGGGCAAGGTCTCGGTGGCCAGGGTGGTCATAGTGTCATGGTGGTTGAGAGATAGAGCGCCTCTTAGGCGGCCAGCGCAGCCAGTGTGTTCAACTGGCTGACGGCATCGGGATCGATGATCAGGGCGACGCGGCCGTCGCCCAAAATGGCAGCGCCCGACATGCCTTTGTGGTGTTTGAAGGTTTCGCCCAGCGATTTGATGACCACCTCTTGTTTGCCCAACAAGGTGTCTACCAGCAGGGCGCGGTGGCGGGCGCCAGAGTCCACCACCATCACAATGCCGTCGCAGGGGTCGCTGGCCACGCCTGGGATGCCGAGTTTCTCGGACAGACGCACCAAGGGGATGAGCTTGCCGCGCACGCTGATGACTTCACCTTTGCCCTGCACCGTGAATACCATGCCTGGCTGTGGCCGCAGGGATTCGCGGATGGTGAGCGTTGGCAAAATAAAGCGCTCTTGCCCCACGCCAACCAGCATGCCGTCGATGATGGCCAAGGTCAGCGGCAGGAAGATATTGAACGTGGTGCCTTCACCGCGCACCGAATCGATGTCGACCCGGCCACGCAGTTTGTTGATGCTGCCGCGCACCACATCCATGCCTACGCCCCGGCCCGAGATGTCGGTGACCGTGTCTGCGGTGGAAAAGCCCGGCAGAAAAATCAGGTTGTAGATGTCTTTTTCCGTGGGCGCGTTGTCTGCGGACACCAGCCCGCGCTGCATGGCTTTGGCCAAGATCTTTTGGGAGTCCAGGCCTTTGCCGTCGTCGCGCATGCGAATCAAAATACCGCCTCCTTGGTGAGAAGCGTGCAAATAAATATTGCCTTGCGCGGTTTTGCCTTGGGTAATGCGATCGGCTGGCGATTCGATGCCGTGGTCCACCGCATTGCGCATCATGTGCAGCAGCGGGTCGGCAAGCTCCTCCACGATGTTGCGGTCGAGCTCGGTGTCTTCGCCGCTCAGGTGCAGCTGCACCTGCTTGTTCTGGCTGGTGGCCAAGTCGCGCACCAGCCGGGTCATCTTCTGGAACACCGAGCGGATGGGCACCATGCGCAGCGACATCGCGTTGTGTTGCAGATCGGTGGTGATGCGGGAGAGCTGGCGCAGGTGGCGCTCCAACTCCCGGTCTTGCTGGGTCTGTACCAGGGGGTGTTGCACCACCATGGACTGGGCAATCACCAGCTCACCCATCAAATCGACCAGTGCATCCAGTTTGCGCGTATCGAGCTTGACATAACTGGCCAGGGGCTCAGTGCGGGACGTGGCTTTGGCCGGGGGTGAGACGGGCTGAGCGGGCGCCACTACCGCCAGTGGTACCGCTGGACTTGGCGCGGGGCTGGGAGCAGGAGCAGGAGCAGGAGCAGGAGCAGGAGCAGGAGCAGGAGCAGGAGCAG
>CAZYUD010000030.1:0-27763 GCA_964650505.1 uncultured Hydrogenophaga sp. | reverse complement strand
TCACGCTGACCGCGCCGGGGAATATTTATTTCAAGGCGGCGATGAAGAACTTGACCGGGGGCGGCAGTGCTTCGGACTCGGTGAGTTTGAAGAAGGCGGGGAAGTTGGCCGAGTGCCCCAGCGCCACCCAAGGCGCCGCTGCCAACGGCGCCAGCGCCCTGTGACCGAGGCCCCCGTGAGCGACACACCGCTTGACTATCTGTTTGACGCAGACGCCTGCGTCGAGCAACTGCTGCAGCGCCATCTGCCCACGCTGCGCGCGCGCGCCAGTGCGGGTGGTGCTGGGCTGTTTGTGTTGATCGACCCGATGGCGGGTGACCCGGTGCTGAGCGAGCCCCTGCCCGCCGGGCTGGACACCGAAGCCCTGAACGCTGCGCGCAGCCAGGCCTGGAACACGCCTTGCCACAGCCTGAGCCTGCCGCCCCGACTGGATCTGGACCCGGCCATGGCGCCGTATCTGGTGGAGCTGAACGGCGCCGACGACCCTTGGCTGCACAGCACCTTGGAATGGGCGCTGCGCGAAACCGTGCGCAGTTGGGAAGCCCCGGCCGACGCACAGCCCGCCCACCGTGTGGGCGGCTGGCTGCACAGCGCCGCCTTTGGACCGGCGCTGGCACACAAACTGTCGGACTGGCTGGTGCTGAGCACCCGGGCCAACACAGCCGCCCGCTACTTGCGCTTGGCCGACCGGCGCGTCTGGAGCCTGGCCGCGCATGTGCTGGGCGAGGGTGCAGTGGCGCGGCGCCTAGCGCCCGTGCATTGCTGGCAATGGATAGACGGTCAAGGCGCCTGCCGCGAGATGGCGGCCACCGACCACGGCGAGCACCGCCCCACCCCTGGCCCGCTGGCCACCTTCAGCGCGGCCCAATGGGGCCAGATGGCCTTGGGTGAGAAGGTGCACGGCCACATGGCCCACAGCGCCGGCCAACGCCTGGGCACACCGGGCGACGACCCCACACAATGGCCGCCGGTGAGCGCCGCACAATGGCAAGCCGCGCTGCGGCAGGTGTCACCCACCGCATCCGCCACCCACAAGAAAAAAGCCCCGCAGGAAGGAACCCCCACATGAGCACCCCCAACCCCAACTGCAAACATTGCCAGAAAAGCAGCCTGTCGCTGCTGCTGCTGCGCCCCAGTCCCATCGCCACCCTCAGCGCTCTGCAGCCGCCCGGCGCATCGGGCGCTGTGGCCGATGGTGCCTTGGTCAACCCTTTGATTCCGGCCGGCCTGACCGAAAGCCGCCCGGTGCTGCGCCTGCTGCGCGCGGGCTATGTGCACCTGTACATCCCCAAAACCAACAAGTGGCAGGTGTACTCCGTGACCGACCGGGGCGAACTGCTGGCGCAACACCACCCCAACTTTGGCGACGCCAAGATGCCGTCTTGCCGCCGCGATGGGCACAGCGCCGCTGGCTTTAAGCTGCTGAGCATTCCCGACGCGCACGAGCTGATCGGCCAAAGCATCTGGCTGGCCTTCAGCGCCAACCTGTGGAGCGCCACGCTCAAGAACCGAAACAAGGCCAACCCGCAGGCCATGGTCGAGGTCAAGCTGGGCAGCGCAGCGGCACCCGCTTTTAAACCCACGGCACAAGCCATCGGGCGCCAACTGCTCGAAGCCAAAGTGAGCCAATGGCGTCTGCCCAAGCTGGCCAACGTGGGCCCGATGTTCCCGTTCAACACCATGGCCTACGCAGGCCAGGTGGAGCAACTGGCCAAAACACTGGAAGACGCCGCCGCCGGCCACCCCAAAACCAAAGGCCATGAACTCGCGGTGGTGCTGCCCGACCCGGTGGGCTATGCGGCGGAGTTGAATGCGCTGCGCTTGACGGCCGAAGCGCACCACACGCTGCTCTCAGATGCCGACCGGCACAAACTGCACAGCCATTTCACCCTCAAGGGTCTGACGGAGAACGTGGCCAGTTTGCGCGCTTTGAACAACGTGGCACCCATCGTCACCCGGGGCAGCTTTGAGGCGCTGCAAAAAACCAGCCCCACGCGCATGCAAGGCGCCACCTTCGAGCCAATGCAGCAGCCCGCGCGCCCTGGCCCGCAAGAAGTCGGCCGCATGTGGACGCCACAGGCAAGAGCGACGTTTGAAAAACAAGCGCCCAAGTTCCAAGAACTCGCGAAAAAAGAAATCGAATCGGGCTACAACCCGAGCGCCAGTGAAGCGTGGTTCAAAGACTTAACCGACAAAACCCTGCAAGCGATCCAGCCTTTTGAGCGCCAATGGCTGCTGGCCCGCGACCATGGCCTCGTTGGCCGCTACTTTGCGCAACACTTCGACAGCACGGACATCAACCGACCTGGCAGCGCTCGCGACCACAGTCCGGGCGCCGCCTATGTCAGCGAGGCAGCGCTGGTGGAAGGGCCTCCGCCCAAGACATCGGTGGCGCTGCTCGACACCTACATGGCCGCCTACTACAAAAAACCTGCAGAGCCAGAGGCATTTTTGCTGCGCGCCATGGTGGCCAATCAGCAAGAGCTGTTTGAGCCGCTGGCCACACAATTGGCCGGCGACCCCAACGGCGACGGCATGCGCGACAAGACGGTGGACTTCATCAAAGGTCTGCTAGAGGTCAACAACGGCCACCTCAAGGTGAAGTACGGCTGGCTAGCCGATGCGACCATGACCTTGGCCATGGGCCCAATGAACCATCTAGCAGCGGCGATGGGCACCTACGTGGCACTGGCTGGCACCGACACCCTCAAAACCCGCCCCAGGGTGGCGGCGCTGGCGGCCAACGCTGCCGCCTGGGTGGGCGGCATGGACACCGCTCTCAAAAGTGCGCTGACACGACAGGTCATTCGCCCTGTGATCGTGCAGGCCTGGGTCGACAGCGACCTGGTGGATGGATCGGTGCAAGGCGTGGGCAAACAGCGCAAATCGGCCAAGCACCAACGCGGTGGCAAAACGCGGGTCACCCTGCTCACCGACAGCGAGCGGCTGGCCAAGCAGCCCAGCGTGGCGCAGCTGCTGGCCGAATCAGGAGGTTCACAGCTGGCGTTTGGCAAAGCGGCGGGCACCGCCATGGTGGCTGGTGCCGGCAGTGGCACCATCGTGCTACGGGCCACAGATGCCCGCTCGGGCCATGCCAGCAACCTGCTGTTTGCACAACAAGTGCAAGACGCCAAAAACATCGCTGGCAGCGTGCGAGCGGCCGTTCCCACCGGGGTCAAAGCGGCCACCCTGAGCATCGATGGGCGCCTGGCATTGGCCAGCGTGATCGTGCAGTCGATTGGCATCATCAACGGCCAGCAGGCGGTGGCCACTGCGGAAAAAGCGCTGGCCGAAGCGACCGACGCCGACCGTGCGGAGCAAGAGAAAAAACTGCGCGACGCCCAACTGGGCTATATGGACAGCGTGGGCGGCCTCGTGGCCGGCGGCTTGGACACCCTGCGTGTGGCGGGCGAGGCGATGAACCTGCAACGCGGAGCGGCGGCCGGAGGCGTGGCGCTGGGCTCGATTCATGCGCTCAAATTTGGCGCGCAGGTAGCGGGGGTGTTTGGTGGGTTCTTGAATGGGTATGTGAGTTATTTGAAGGCAAAGGATGCCAAGGATAAAGGGCTAGATGGCTCTATGTTCACGCATTTTGTAGGGTCAGTGTCTTTCTTCGGTACGGGGATTTCTGCCGTTGCAGTAGGCGGCCTAGCGGTAGCCGAGTTCATAGTCGACCGCCAAATTGGCAGTGCGGCACTTCAAGCAACTGCCAAAGGACTGGCAGAAAAGAAGGTCGGCGAGTTGTTGGGGGGCAGAGCCGCGACGTTCGTTGGCCAGCGTGCGGCAGGAGTCACACTTGCAGTGGCCATACCCGTGGCCGGTTGGGTCCTTTTGGGCGCAGGGATTGTGGCGTCGGTGGTGGCTGCGCTGATGGAGCCCACCAAACTGGAGCAATGGGCACGGCAAACTCCGTTTGGCAAAGGGCCAGTCGGCGCCAAATTCAAGACGGTTGACGAACAAGACAAGGCGCTCAACGAAGCTCTGGGTCTGGCCCAAACCTCCGCACCAGAGGCGCAAGCGGCATGAGCGACAAGAAATTGGTCCCTTTCGCGGTGTATCCGCACAACGAACGGGCTGCACCTGAGGGAACAGGCGGCGGCTGGGTTCGAGGTGTTTACGCGGGTGCTGTCGAGTACACCACGTCAGCCAAAAACACGCGGGGAGTAGCATTTCTGATGGGCGGGATGGGTGGCGCTGTCATTGCATTTTTTGCTAGTGGACTTTTTATGACGGGTCTGTATGAAGGCTTTCCCAGATCAACCAAGTCTTCAATTTGGTGGTTCGATTACTTTGTCGTATTGCCGGTCTCATTTCTCTTCCTCGCCGTCGGTATCTGGTCCCTCCGCTTCTTCGGCCGCATGGAGTTCTTCCAGCCGCTGGACCTGCCCATCCTCTTCGACCGCCAGCACCGCAAGGTCTACCGTTTGGTGGAGGACTTGGACGAGCACGGCAAGCCCCGCCACAAAGGGCAAGGCAAGGTCATCGCGCACGATTGGGACGACATCGTGGCCGAGCACCACGTCAGCACCACCACCACAGGCAGCAGCGTCCAACGCCACCACACCTTGGTGCTGATGGTGCGCGATAAAAACCCCGGCGATTTTCAAGGTCCGATCTCGCCAAGCAACTTGCCGCCTTATGTGGACGGCTTTGGCCTGGGCGACGCCAAGGTACTGAGCGAACTCAGCACCCCGCGCGTGTGGGAGCATGTGCGCCGCTACATGAACGAAAACGGTCCCGCCCTGCCGCCGGGTGAAACCGTGGCAGACACCACCGTCCCCCTGACTTGGTGGGACAGCCTGGGCGCAGTCAGCGTATTTGGCCCAGGTTATGACAAGCGCTGGGCCGAGAGCGCCGGCTGGATGCTGATCATGCATCTGCTGCTGCCCATCACCTTGCCGCTGGCCTTGCTCATGGCCACCACCAACTGGGCGAGCTACAAAACTGCCTACCCAGTGCAGTGGCCACAAGACATTCTGGACAAGGTGGGCCCACCGCTGCACGGCGACACCACGCCCGTAGCTGACCCAGCGCTTGTGCGCAAGCAACGCAACCGCAACAAACGCGAACGAAGAAACTCATGAACCATACGCCCGACACCCCATCTTCTTCAAGCACGGAAGCCGCTCGGCCCATGCCATCGATCTGGACGATCGTCTGGCCTCTGCTGGGCAGCATCGCTGCGTTCACTGCGGCTTATCTGGCGTTCAACCGCAGCAGTTACACGCTGTGGGCGGCAGGGGCAGCTGGCGTCTTTATGTTGCTGGGGCACATGAGCAAGCCCAAGGCCAAATAAGAGCCACAAGGCTCCGATTGACTACCCGATGACTAGGACTGTTGCCGTGTCCGATCTGCTGGCGCACGGCGACTACGTCAACCCGGCCTATGAAGGCGGTGCCGCCGGCCACAGCACCGCGGAAGACAGGCCGGACGCTGCGGTGCACGGCACCTTGGCACGATTCAACAAAACCACCAGCGCAAGCGCCACTGCCCAGGCCTTTGGCTGGATCAAGGCCACCTACCCCAACGCCATTGAATACGCCGGGCAAAAGCAGGCGCTGGCGGGGGGAGTCATGGTCACAACCTTCTTTGGTATACCGTTTGCAGTGACCGGATTTGGACTGCTGATTTTTGCTGCTGTTTTTTTATGGCGAGACTCGGCAGTAGCCTCAATAGTTATTGGGGCAATTAGCTTCTCAATGATCGCTCTCGCCTACTGGTCTCTCCTCTTCCCCCTGCGCCAGGTGTGGCGCACTCCGCGCGATCTGCCCATCGTCTTTGACCGCGCCCACCGCAAGGTCTACCGCATGGCGCAGGAGCGCGCGCCGGGCTTAAAAGGCCTGATGCAGCCCTGGCCCGTCAAGGCCTTGGCCTACGACTGGGACCTGGTGGACGCCGAGCACAACGCCGAGTTCATCGGCTCGGCCAGCAGCGCCCAGCGCCTGCACCGCCTGTTGTTTGTGGTGCGCAAAAGCGCCGACGATCCCACCATCATCGACAGCTTTGAAATTGGCAACGGTTTGGCCCAAGGCGAGGCCATGGTCGCTCCGATGTACGAGCACATCCGCCGCTTCATGGAACAAGGCGGCCGACACCTGCCGCACCGCGACGAGCCGCTGGACGAGCGCAGTGACGACCTGCCCACCTGGTGGCAAGCCTGCGGCCGCGCCGGCCCCTGGGGCAACCGCTACCTGTGGTGGTGGAAGAACGAAAAAGTCATGTCGGTGATGCACCATGTGCTGCTGCTGGCAGGCTTGGTGCCTGCATTGATCGGCTTTGCCAACACGGGAGGCTTTGCACCGTTCATCATGTTGGGCCTGTCGTGGATCTCCCTCTCCATGGTCTGGGGCCAAGGCACCGGTATTTGGCTCATGGCCCACACCTCGTACCGCTTGGACTGGCCGCGTGCGGTGCATGAAGCCATTGGCCCAGCCACCCGCAAAGGGGCGGGCTGGTGAACGCCACCTTGCTGGACGGTCTGGTGATGCCAGCGCTTCAGTGCAGCGGCGTGAGCGACAGCGTTTAATGCCGCTCCACCAACCACTGGTCCACGTCTTCACACAGCTTCTTCCAGTCAAACGGCTTGAGCATCAGGCCGTTGAGGCCAGCGGCTTGGAAGCGGGCCAAGTCGTCTTGGCTGACGTTGGCGGTCAAGCCCATGATGGGCAGTTGCTGTGGGGTTTTGCCCAAGTTCTGGCGGATCTGGGTGGTGGCCTCACAGCCGTCTAGTCGGGGCATGCGCATGTCCATGAACACCACATCCACTGCGTGCTGTGCCACCTTGTCCACCGCTTCTTGGCCGTCGATGGCTTCAACAATGGTGCTGTTGGGCCACGCATTGAGCAGCACTTTTTGCACCAACAGGCGGTTGATGGGGTGGTCATCTGCCACCAGGAAGCACCACGGTTTATCGGCGGTTTGCAGGCGGTAGCGGTCGTGGAGTTGGGCGCGCTCGGGCGGGTTGCAGGGGGCCAGTGGCAGCGTCAGCCAAAACACCGAGCCCTGCCCTTGCTGGCTGGAAAACCCGATGTCTCCGCCGAGCAACTGGGCCAGTTTGAGCGAGATGGCCAAACCCAAGCCATTGCCTCCAAAGCGCTTTTGGATACTGCCATCGGCTTGGGCAAAGCGTTTGAAAATGTGTTCTTGCTGCTCGGACGGGATACCAATACCGGTGTCGTGCACCGCAAATTCAATCATGCCGCGGTGCGGTCGCACCCGCAATTTAACGGTACCCTGGGGGGTGAATTTGAGGGCGTTGCCCAGCAGGTTCACCAAGATCTGCACCACCCGGTGTTCGTCGCTGTGGACCCAGCGCGGCAGCTGTTCGTCCATTTCCAGCAGGTACAGCAAGCGCTGGGCTTTGGCTTTGGGCTCAAGCACCGCAAAGGCTTTGCGCACACACTGGCCCAGGTCAAACACCTGGGGCTGCAGTTGCAGGCTGCCAGTTTGCAGCTGGGAATAGTCGAGCACGTCGTTGATGACGGTCATCAAGTGGTCGGCCGAGTATTGGGTGTGCTCCAAGATGCGCTGCGCTTCGGGTTTGTTTTTGACGCGTTCGAGCAGCAGCTGGTTGAAGCCAAAGATGGCGTTCATCGGGGTGCGCAGTTCGTGGCTGACGCTGGAGATAAAGCGGTCGCGCTGGTTTTGTGAGAGTTCCAGTTCGCGCTGGGTCTGCTCTAGCACTTGTTGGGTCTGGCGGATGTCGGCGATGGCTTGGCGGTGTGCCCGGTCGTAGATGAAGGGCAACACAATCATGACCACCAAGATCACTTGGATAGACAGATACGAGGCAAAGGCTTGGCCGCGCGAGGGGCGCTGCTCGATGTCGAGCAGGCCAGAGGTGGACGCCACCAACACCAGCACCTGCAGCACCACCATGAGCGCAAACCAGCGGTCGCCTTCTTTGCGTCCCAAGAAAAAATAGGGCGCCAGGGGCAGCACCAGCAACCAGCCCATGCGCGGCGAAAAAATGCCGCCGTGCGAGACGATGCCGCTGAACACTTGCAAGACGCCGCCCACCATACACAGCTGCACCGCGTTGTTGACGGACATGCCGCGCGCCACCAGCAAGATGGTGACGCCATACAGCGCAGCCAGCAGCAGCGGCCCCACCGCGCCCGAGCTGTAGTCGCCCACAGCGGCGAACATCAGCATCAGCGCCATCAGTACCAGCACACCCACCAAGGCCCATGGCAACACGCCCTCGGCCAAGCCCGCAGGGCCGTAACGCAGCACCCAGCGGCGCAGCACTTCCGAGGCGTCGGGCGCGGTATTAGCCACGGTTGGCCTCGCGCAGATGGTGGGCAATGGCGCGCTTGAGGGCCACCGGGTCCAGGGGTTTGATCAGCACATCGTTCATGCCGGCGTCGATACAGGTCTGTCGGTCGCGGTCGTGGCTATTGCCAGTGAGTGCCAGGATCGGCAAGCTTCTGAGTGCGGGTCGATCAGAGGCACGGATGCGCCGAGCCAGGCCTGGGCCATCCATGCCGGGCATGCGCATGTCCACCAGCATCACATCAAATGCCTGGGAACCCAGCCGCATCAGCGCGTCTTCGGCACTCTGGACCAACACCACATCGGCCAATGGCCAGTGTTTGCGGATCAGCAAGCGCCCCACCATCAGGTTGACACTGTCGTCGTCGACCATCAGCACGCGCAGCGGTTCATCGGCACCAATGCCACTGTTGGGTGCCAGCGTGACTGGGGGCTCCTCGGTGAATTCCAGCGGCAGATCGAACCAGAAGCAAGCCCCGCCTTGGAGGGGGTTCTCTAGCCCAATGGTGCCGCCTTGCAGCGCAATCAGTCGCTCGCAGATGGACAAGCCCAGTCCAGCGCCCTGGCCTGGCAGTGGGGTGTTGGTGGTTTGTTGTTCGAAGCGGTTGAACAAGGTGGTGCGCAATTCCCGGGGCACACCAGGGCCGCGATCGTGCACTTCGATGTGCAAACCATGCACCAGCGGCAGCGCGCTCAGCCGCACGGGTGTGCCCTGGCCGTAGCGGATGGCGTTTTCCAACAAGTTAAACACCACTTGGTAGAGCCGGGTGCGGTCCAGATACACCCGGTGCGGCGTCTGTGGGTGCATGTGCAGCGACAGCACGGCGCCATGGTAGTCGGCTTGGTCGCGCAGGCTCTCGGCCACTTCTTCGAGCAAATCGGCCAGATCAAACCAATCGGGGCGCAACACCAGTTCGTCGGCCTGCAGTTGGGAGAAGTCAAGGATGTTGTTGACCACCGTGAGCAACTGTTGGGTCGATCGGCGGATGTGGTCCACCACCTCCACGCTGCCAGGGTCGTCGGCCAGCTGCTCACGCAATGCGCCATTGAGTCCAAGGATGGCGTTCATCGGGGTGCGCAATTCGTGGCCCACCGCCGCCACAAACTCTTCCTTGTGCGCTTGCGACAGCTTGAGCGCCTCGTGGGTGTCGCGCAGGCGTTGGTTGCGCTGATCCAGAGCGCTGTACTGCTGGTTGCGCATGGTGTCGTACCACGTGATGATGGCCAGCAAAATGCCCAATGCCCCCATCTGGTTGAACCAAGCCCAGGTGGCGTGGGTGTTGCTGCCTTCAGTCAGACGCGCGGCGATCCAACCTTGCTGCGACGCCACAAACAACAGCAGTGTGGCCAAGGACACCAGCAGCAACCAAGGCAATGCGACCCGCCGCCCCCCCAGCAGCATCACCGGCAGCGGAAAGATCAGCAACCAGACCGTTTGTGGTGAATGGATGCCACCGGTTTGGGCCGCAATGTAGAACAGCCCCAGCGCGATGCCAGAAGACGCCAGGTGGATCACCGGGAAGAACAGGCGCGGCACCATGGCCAATGGCATCAGTCCCCAAGCCACCGCAGTGATGAACAGATTGGCACCGGCGTCGTAGAGCTGCTGGCTTTCTGCCAAGAAATAAAAGGGCAGCGAAATCAGGCCCATGACGCCCAAGCTCAGGGTCAGCAGGCGGCGGCGGTATTCCCGGTTGGGCAACTCGACCGACAGCCAGCGGCCACTGAATTGGTTCAACAGGCGGGAGAGCATGGGTCGCAGCCGCTCAATGGCTGATCGGTACGATCTGCACCGACACCCGCATGGATTCGCTGCCGCCGCCCCGGCGCAGCCCCTTGACCGGCGGGCAGGTGGTGTAGTCGCTGCCCACCGCCAGACGCACATGGCGCTCGTCCATGGGGCATTGGTGGGTCACGTCGATGCTGAGCCAGCGGCGCTGCTGCGCATCGGTGCACACGTCGACCCAAGCGTGGCTGGCCAGCTCAGGCTCGTGGGCGGCAAAGAAATAGCCACTGACGTAACGCGCCCCCACACCCAAGCTGCGGCAGACCGCCACCATCACATGCGCTTGGTCTTGGCACACACCAAGGCCCCAGTCAAATGCCTCCAGCGCGGTGGTCTCTACCCCAGTAGAGCCAGGGCGGTAACGCACTTTGTCGGCCACCGCTTGGGCCAGCGCAATCCACAGCGTGTCGGACGGTGACTGGCCAGCGTCCAGCGCAGCGGTCAACTCCGGCAGCGCGGCGCGGGCCCAGGCGGCCATGCGCGGGTGTGGCTCGGCGTGGGCGCTGGAGCGCAAGTAAAAGCCTGGGTGTGTCGACTCGGCAGTTTCGGTGAAGCTGGCCACCCCCAGCGTTTGCACCACACCGCTGGCGCTGATGTCCAAGGCTTGCACCACCTGCTGGCCAGCCGGCTGCAAGGTAAAGCCATGACAGCGGTTGCCCAGCCCGTCGGGCAGCGCATACAGCGGGGCGGGCACATCGAGCTGCCACGACAACACCTCTTGGCATGGGCCGTCGGCTGGCCACAGCAACAGGTTTTGCACGCTGTACTGAAGGGGTTCGCTGTAGGCGTAATGCGTTTGGTGGTGGATGCGTAACTTCATGTGGAATGGGGACCCAAACCCACCCGGGTCTGGCGCCAAGCCACATTGTGCCTGTTTACCGCCAGATCTGACTCAGTAGGTGGGAACAAGGAAGTCTTGGCTGATGCGTGCGCCCAGCTCATTGACGCGGTCCAGAAACTGGGTGAGGTAGGCATGCAAACCGGTGGCCAAAATTTCGTCGATGCGGGCAAACTGCAAATCGGCTTTCAGTTTACCTGCCCGCCTCTCAGTTTCGCCAGAGTGTGCGTTGGACACCATCTGCAGGTTGTTGACCACCTCATTGAGGCTCGCGGCCAGACTTCGGGGCATATCGGCGCGGATGATGAGCAGTTCGGCCACCCGTTCGGGTGTGATGACATCGCGGTAGACCTTGCGGTACACCTCAAACGCCGAGACCGAGCGCAGGATGGCGCTCCAGTGGTAGAAGTCGTATTCCTGATCCTGCTCGCTGGCGGCGCCAAAGAAGTCGCTTTGCACCGCGTGGAATTTCACATCGAGCAAGCGGGCGGTGTTGTCGGCGCGCTCCAAAAACGTGCCCATGCGGTAGAAGTGGAAGGCTTCGTCTTGCAGCATGGTGCCGATGGCCACGCCACGCGACAGATGCGAGCGGTGCTTGACCCATTCAAAGAAAGCCCCCGGATCGCGCTCAAAGTCCTTGCCCTTGAGGTAGGTTTCCAGCTTGAGCCAAGTGGCATTTTGGGTTTCCCACATTTCGGTGGTGAGCACACCGCGCACCGCGCGGGCGTTTTCGCGCGCGGCCTGCAGACACGACACGATGCTCGACGGGTTGGACGCGTCGCGCACCATGAAGTCCATGACGTTGCGCGCCGTCACATCCTCCCCGTACTGCTGGGTGTAGGCCGGCACCAACTCGCTGATGGCCAGCAGCCCCTGCCAACCCAGCTGCGCCACCGCCGCCGACTGGGGCAACAAGCTGGTCTGGTAATTCACATCGAGCATGCGCGCGGTGTTTTCAGCGCGCTCGGTGTAGCGCGACATCCAAAACAAATGGTCAGCGGTGCGGGACAGCATGTCAGTTCTCCAGAATCCAGGTGTCTTTGGTGCCGCCGCCTTGCGACGAATTCACCACGAGGGAGCCCTCTTTCAGCGCCACACGCGTCAAGCCGCCGGGCACCATCTGCACCGTCTTGCCCGACAACACAAAGGGGCGCAAGTCGATGTGGCGCGGCGCGATGCCTTTGTCCACATAGGTCGGGCAGGTGGACAGGCTGAGCGTGGGCTGGGCGATGTAGCCGTCGGGTTTGGCCATCACCGCCTGGCGAAAGGCCTCGATCTCGGCCTTGGTAGACGCGGGCCCCACCAACATGCCGTAGCCACCCGCGCCGTGCACCTCTTTGACCACCAAGTCCTTGAGGTTGGCCAAGATGTATTTCAAATCCTCCGGGTTGCGCCCCATAAAGGTCGGCACGTTGCTCAGAATGGGTTTTTCGCCAAGATAAAACTCAATCATCTTGGGCACATAGGGGTAGATCGACTTGTCGTCGGCCACACCCGTGCCCACCGCGTTGCAGATGGTCACGTTGCCGCTGCGGTAAGCGCCCAGCAAGCCGGCACAGCCCAAGGTGGAGGTGGGGCGAAACACCAGCGGATCCAAAAAGTCGTCGTCGACCCGGCGGTAAATCACGTCCACCCGTTTGGGGCCTTGGGTGGTGCGCATATAGACAAAGTTGTCTTTGACGAACAGGTCTTGGCCCTCGACCAGCTCCACCCCCATTTGCTGCGCCAAAAAGGCGTGCTCAAAGTAAGCGCTGTTGTACATGCCCGGGGTGAGGACCACCACCGTGGGCTCGGCGGTGGTGGCTGGGCTGACACCGCGCAGGGTCTCCAGCAACAAGTCCGGGTAGTGCGCCACCGGCGCCACGCGGTTGTGCACAAACAGCTCGGGGAACAGCCGCATCATCATCTTGCGGTCTTCGAGCATATAGCTCACGCCGCTGGGCACGCGCAGGTTGTCTTCGAGCACGTAGTACTCACCCTCGCCCTGCGCATTGGGGGCGCGCACGATGTCGATGCCAGCGATGTGCGAATAAATCTGGTTGGGCACAGTCACACCCATCATCTCGGGGCGGAACTGCGCGTTCTGGAAAATCTGGTCGGCCGGGACCACACCGGCCTTGATGATCTCTTGGCCGTGGTAAACGTCGTGGATAAAGCGGTTGAGCGCGGTGACGCGCTGCACCAGACCTTGCTCCATGCGCTTCCATTCGGCCGAGGGGATGATGCGCGGTATCAGATCAAAGGGAATCAGCCGTTCGGTGCCGGCACCGTCCTCGTCTTTGGCGCCGTACACCGCAAAGGTGATGCCGACGCGGCGAAAAATCATTTCGGCCTCGGCCCGGCGCGCGGCCATGCTGGCCTCGGGTTGCTGCGCCAACCAGTCGGCATAGGCTTGGTAGTGCGCCCGCACCTGCTCGGGGTTGGCATGCATTTCGTCGTACAACACTCGGCTCATAAAGCGGTCTCCTGCCTGGTCGGGTTCTAGGATAGCAAGAGGCAGGCCAGTGTTTACCCGTATCCGGCACCGGAAAACACCAGATGGGTGCGCACCACACCCCAAAGCGGTGCGCCATCGGGCAAGGCGCGGCATCACTCTGGGGCGCTTGGCACGCGGTGGTGCCAAAAACGCAACCGGCGCTGGCGTTCGCAGGCCCACGTGGCCGGGGCGTCGCTGCGCCAGGTGATGGCACCACAGTGGGTGGTCTCGATCGGCACCAAACCACGCTCGGCCCAATGCTGGCGCACCTGCGGCGAGGGGTGGCCGTAACGGTTGCGGTAGCCCGCTTGCACCCATACCTGCTGGGGCCGCAGGGTGTTGAGCAGCGCCGGGCTGGACGAGCTGTGGCTGCCGTGGTGTGGCGCCAGCATGGCGGTGGCCTGCTGGGGCTGCTGCAGCGCCAGCCGCAGCTCGCGCTCGCTGTCGATATCGCCACCCAACCAAACCGCCACCTCCCCCACGGAGATGCGCAACACACAAGACATGGCGTTGCTCGGCAGCCGCCCTGTCCAATCGCCATCCGTGCTGTGGCGGTAGTCGCTCGCCTGGGGATGCACGATGGCAAAGTCCACGCCGTCCCATTGCCAGCGCTGGCCCGCCTCGCAGCGCTGGTGGCCCGGCCCCATAAAAGACGCCAGCCACCAAGCCCGTGCTTGGGCACGGCGCACCGCGTCGGAGCCCCCGCTGTGGTCGCTGTCGCTGTGGCTCAGCACCACCGCGTCCAGCCGCTCCCCCTGGGCGCGCAGCAGCGGCACCACCACGCGCTCGCCTGCGTCGCTTTCTGCGTTCCAGCGCGGACCACTGTCGTAGAGCAGGCTGTGGTGGGCGGTGCGCACCACAGTGCCACCGCCCTGCCCCACATCGAGCACCAGCACCTCAAACGTGCCTGGCAGCGGCCGAACAGGCTGCCACAACAACACCGGCAGCACACACAGCACCCCGCAGGCGCGCCAACGCCGTGGCCATGGGCCGACCATCACCGCGCCACCACACACCGCCAACACCGCCCAGGGCCAAGGTGGGCTGGGCCAGTGACTGACCGCCAGCGGCCACTGCAGCATCGGCTCCAGCACCGCGTGCAGCAGCGCCAGCGCCGCTGCGGCCGCGCTCCACAAGCTTGGCCATGCCGCACCCAACAATGTCAGTGGCGTGATCACCCAGGTGACCCAGGGAATCGCCAGCACATTCGCCAGCAGCGCCACCCAAGACCACTGGCCAAACAAGAGCAAGGTCAAGGGCGTGAGCCCCAGGGTGATGAGCCATTGCTCGCGCCACAACCCCCACAGCGCCCCAACCGCACGGCGCGGCCCCGCAGCCTCAGTCCCCGATGGCGACGCCGGCTGGCGCGCCGGACTGCCACCCAACCACAGCAGCCCCACCGCCACAAAACTCAGCCAAAACCCCGCCTGGGCCGGCGCCATCGGGTCCAGCAGCAACACCGCCAACAACACCAACAACCATTGCAGCCAGCCGGGCCAGACCCGGCCACTCTGGCGCAAAGCCACCGCCACCAGCAGCATCAGCACCGTGCGCTGTGCCGGAACCTCCCATCCGGCCAGCAGCGCATACAGCGCGGCCAGCGCCAGCCCGCACCACGCAGCAGCGCGCGGTGCCGGCCAACGCAGCAACCCAGCGGGCCACAGCGGCGCCAGCCCACGCCAAGCCCCCCGCACCAAGGCGGTGGCGAGCCAAGCAAACAAGGTGATGTGCAAGCCCGAAATGGCCATCAGGTGGGCCACCCCAGTGTCGCGGTACAGCCCCCAGTCGCTGCGGTCAATGGCAGCCTGGTCACCCACCAACAAGGCCGCCAGCACCCCCGCTTGGCGCGCATCAGGCACCGTCTGCAACACCTGGTCGCGCAAGGCCTGGCGCAGGCGCGCCACGCCCCAAGGCGCAGTCTCCAGCCGCTGCGGCGCCGGCACATCGCGCACATAGCCCAAGGCGCCAATGCCGCGCTGCCAGGCCCACAGTTCGGTGTCAAAACCGCTGGGATTCACAGCGCCATGGGGCGCCCGCAGCCGCACCGTCAGTGCCCAGCGCTCACCACTGGCCAGCGGTGGCAGCTGGGGCATGTCCTGCCGGAAATACCAGTTCAAGCGCAGCCTTGGCGGCAAGCGCACCACTGCGCCAGCGCGGCTGGCGGCATCCACCTCCAGCTCAAAACGCCACGCCTGTGGGGCACTGTCGGGCAGGCCACGCACCACACCTTGGACCTGCAGATCCACCCCCTCCAGTACGGGGTTCAGCGCCTGCTGCAGTTGCCATGTGTGGCGCAGTGCGGCCACATGGGTACCCAATGCCCCCAACGCCAAGCACCAGACCAGCGGCACCCACCTGCGGTGGCGCCCCCACCCGCTCGACCAGACCCAGGCCACACCCGCCGCCAGCAACACCGACAGCCCCAGTCCCAGCGCATACACGCCAAGCGGCGCCAGCGCCGACCACAGCAAAGGCCAGCACAGACCCGCGATCAGCGACAACAGGCTGGCCAACAGCAGCCACAGCGGCGGCACGCAGGACGTGCCCCGGCGGCCCAAGGCCGCTGGGTCCGATGCCCACCACACACCGCGCGTGCGCGCACCTTGCCCTGCCACTGGCAACCCCTCCCTGACAAGCCAAGCCGCCGTTCTGGCCCACAAGGCCCGGCGCTTGCCGTGCCATTATGGGGTGTGCTGGCGCCGGCCAAGCGGCCGTCAGCTGCGCGGGCGCGGCGCCCGGGTGCGGCGCACACCGGCAGCACCACGCTCAGCCAGCCGCTCGGCTTGGCGGGCTGCCTCGGCTTGTTGGCCGCTCTTGAGCCAGGCGTTGAATTCGCGCGGTGTTTCCAGCGTGACGCGGCCCAGCAAAGCGGCGCGAAAGTCGCCAATCACCGCCTCGGCCGCCTTGGTCCAATTGACCTTGCCACCGGCCACCAGCGCGCCGCGCTGACGCCCCACCGCTTCCAGCAAGTCTTCATCGGGCGTGGCGGCCAACGCCGCGTCGTCGGCACTGAGCTTGTAGCGCGCGCGCAGCTGGGCCGGATAGGCGGTTTTGAGGTAGCCGAGCAAATCCAGCGCCACCAGGTCGTCCTCATAGGCGTTGCGGCCCACCGCGCCGCTGGCGGCCAAGCGCTGGCCGCTCTCGGGCACGATGATCTTGGGCCACAACACGCCGGGCGTGTCGTACAGATACACGTCGTCGGCCAACACCAGGCGCTGCTCGGTGCGGGTCACGCCGGCCTCGTCGCCGGTCTTGGCCGAGCGTTTGCCAAGCAAGGTGTTGATCAGGGTCGACTTGCCAACGTTGGGAATGCCACAAATCAAAATGCGCAGCGGCTTGATCATGCCGCCGCGGTGCGGCGCCAGTTCAAACGAGGCGTTGACGAGCGCTCGCGCCGGCGCGCTCACACCGGCGTCCAGCGCCAGGGCGCGGGTGCCGGGCTGGGCGTTGTAGTGCTCCAGCCATTGGGCAGTGCGCTCGGGGTCGGCCAAGTCTTGTTTGTTGAGCACCTTGAGCGTCGGCAGGTCGGCGATCATGCCGCGCAGCAAGGGGTTGGCGCTCGACCCCGGCAGGCGGGCGTCGAGCATTTCAATCACCACATCGGTGCCCTTGACCCGCTCGGCCATGGCCTTGCGGGTCAGGTGCATGTGGCCGGGGAACCATTGCACGCTCACAGCGTTGCCCTCCACCTGGCTTTTAAACGTGCGCCGCCTGCGGCTGGGCCGGCGTCAGGCGTTCAGCCGCCACATACTGCTGGCGGTAGCGTTCAAACGGCAAGCTGTCGGCCGCTTCAATGCGGCGCTGCGCGTCCAGCGAATCCATCACCTCGGTCTCGAAGGCGTGTTGCTGAGCTTCGCTCCACGGCAGGGCCAGCAACTGTGCATGGGTCAGGGCCGCGCGTTCGCGCACAAAGGCCACAAAGCTGTCGCTGTGCTGGCCACGCACCGCCGCCAGCACCCGGGCCGATGGCAAACGGTCGGGCGCGGCCAAATCGGCCTGGGCCTGGCGCACCGCATCGCTGTGCTCGCTGTGGCCGCTCTGCGCGTCCAGGTGCTGGGCCAGCGGCAGCATCTCGGCCAACAATTGCTGGCCCCAATCCTGCAACGAAGCCGGCTCGCCACCCCGCATTAGCTGCAAGCCAGGCTCGCGCCCCCGCGCAGCAGTCAGGTGCTGGTTGTGCGCCATCTCACGCACCTCAGCAGGCGAATCGGGCGGGCTGTCGGCCAACAAGCAGTGCAGCAAAAACACGTCCAAAAACCGCAGGGTCGAGGCGCGAATGCCCAGCGGCTCAAAGGGGTCCAAGTCCATCAAGCGCACTTCCACATATTCCACCCCGCGCTCACGCAAGGCGTGCAGCGGCCGCTCGCCGGCGTGGATGGTGCGCTTGGGGCGGATGGTGCCGTAGAACTCGTTTTCGATTTGCAGCAGCGTGGTGGCAAGCTGGTTGTAGTCGCCACCGGGGTTCTTGATGCCCAGCGCCTCGTACGCCGGCCAGGGCCGGGTCAGCGCGTCGTGCAGTGAGGCGGCGTAGCCCTCCAAGCTGTTGTAGCTCACGCTCAAGCTGGCCTGCGCATCGCTCTGGTAGCCCAAGCGGCCCATGCGCAGCGAGGTGCCGTGCGGCATGTGCAAGCTGCCGCTGCTGCCCAGCGGCAGCAGTTCGTGCTGTCGGCCTTCCACAAAGGTGGAGCACACCGCCGGCGAGGCGCCAAACAGCGTCAGCAACAAAAACGCGTGGCGGCGGAAGTTGCGAATCAGGCCAAAGTAGCCGGCGTTGTCCACCCCGGGCAGCGACCAGTTGTAGTGAATGCCCGAAATGGTTTGCATGCGCCGGCCATAGCGGTGGCCCAGGCCCATGCGGTAGACACTTTTGGCCCGCCCCACGTTGGATGAACCGTAGCGCCCCAGCGGAATGGTTTCGTCGGTGGGCAGACCACACGGCATGCTCGACACCCACAGGCGCTCGTTGCCGGCAGCAGCCAATGCGCGCACGGTGAACTGGTGAATCTGGCGCAGCTCGTCCAGACAAGCGTGCACGTCGGTGTGTGCACCGGTGATGAGTTCGAGCTGCGACTCGCTGTAATCGGTGGTGATGCGCGCATGGGTGAGCGCACTGCCCAAGGCCAGCGGGTGCGGGGTGAGCGCCAGCTTACCGTCGGGCAGGGAACGCAGGCTTTCTTTCTCGATGCCACGGCGCATGCCACGCAGGCGCTCGGCAGAGACGACCTGCAGCCGCTGAAGGGTTTCACTCATATGCTTGGGTACAAATCTTTTGATTGGGCGGCGAAGGTACCACGTTCAGCCGCACTCTGCTGTGGCGCGCTCCCTTGGGCGCGTCTGGGCCGTCGGCCGCAGGCTGGCCAGCCATGTTTCGATGCGCACGGGGTCGTTGCCGACCCGGATCGCGTCAAACGCGGCTTGCGCCTCGGGGTAGCGGTGGCGCAGGTAATTGAGCCACTGCTTCAAACGCCCAGCGCGGTGGCGCGGCTGCACCCGGGCGCGCACTTGTTGCCAAAACAGCGGCAGCAAGGCCTGCACCTCGCTCCACGGCACCTCGCGCGCGCCGCGAATCGCCAGCGCCAAGCCCGGGTCGGTCACCAGGCCACGGCCAATCATCAGCGCGTCGCAGCCGCTCTCGCGCCGGCAGCGCTCGGCGTCGGCCACGTTCCAGATCTCGCCATTGGCCACCACCGGCAGGCTGTAACGCGGGCGCAGCGCCGACACCACCTCCGCGATGCGCTGCCAGTGCGCCGGCGGTCGGTAGGCCTGCGCCTTGGTGCGGGCGTGGATCACCAGCTCGTCGGCACCGGCCTCGGCAATGGCCAGGGCGCAGTCTTCGGCCCGCGCGTCGTCGTGGTAGCCCAGCCGCATCTTGGCCGACACCGGAATATGGGCCGGCACCGCGCGCCGCACCGCCGCCACAATCCGCCCCACCAGCTCAGGCTCATCGAGCAACACCGCCCCACCCCGGCTGTTGTTCACCGTCTTGGCCGGGCAGCCAAAGTTCAAATCGATACCGTGCGGCTTCAACCCCGCCAACCGCGCCGCGTTCTCCGCCAAACAAATGGGGTCAGATCCCAATAACTGCGGCCGCACCCAGACGCCCGCTTGGGTACGGCTGCCGTGGCGCAGCTCGGGCACGGTACGCACAAACGCGCGCTCGGGCAGCAAGGTGTTGGTGATGCGGATGAACTCGCTCACGCACCGGTCCACGCCGCCGATGCGGGTGAGCACATCGCGCAGGGTGGCGTCAAGCAGACCCTCCATGGGGGCCAGATACAAAGCGGGCATGGGCAAAGCCAGGAAACGATTCGTCACAAAGAGCGAAGGCAGGCTTGCGCTTGCGTGATAAGTTACGCACCCATCCGCATGCAGCGTGGTCACATGGCCGCCTCAGCGTGAACAAGCGGCTATTGTCGGCGCTTCTCTCGAAAGGTCTTTGGCACCATGAAAAAACTCCTGCTTGTCTCCGCCGTCTTGTGCACCACTTGGCTCACGCCGGTGCAGGCTTGGGCACAGACCGGCGAACGCGTCGGCACCTTCAAAAGTGCCCAGGGCGCGGTGCGGCTGGTGCAGTCGGGCAAAGACATCAGCCCCACACCTGGCCAGGCGCTCACCGTGAGCGACCGTGTGGTCACCGGCGCCGACGGATCGGCCGCCATCACGCTGCGCGACGGCACCACCCTCAACATCGGCCCGAAGTCACAAATGGACATGTCGGCGTTCGAGTTCAACAGCACTACCCAACAAGGCAACGCCGCCATCCACCTGTTGCAAGGCAGCATGCGGGTGGTCACCGGCCTGCTGGGCAAGGTCAACCCCGACCGATTCAAAGTCACCACCCCCACATCGGTGGTGGGCGTGCGCGGTACCGATTTCATCGTCGAGGCCTACGCCCCCCAAGAGCGCAAAAAGCGCCGTGGCACGCGTTCACCAAGGGCTACAATGGTGTGAAGAAACACACACCCTTGCTGGCTGATGACATTTTTGCTGTCCGAACTGCGATCTCTGTGGGTTTTGCCCCTTGCTCTGGTGCTGGGGGCTTGCTCCAGCCCTCGCCCTCTGAGCCAAGTGACCTTGCTGCCCGACGCCCAGGGACGCACCACGTCGGTCTTGGTCACCACCTCGCAAGGCAGCCAGGTGCTCAACGCGCCGTACCAAGTGGCGCAGGTGGACCGCAAATTGGCGGTCAAGACCAGCCAAACCACGGCTGAGATCGTCAACAAAACCTATCCCGATCTGGTGCAGGGTGTGGCCAGCGCCCCGCAGAACTTTGTGCTGTTCTTCCAGCCCGGCACCTCTACCCTCACCAGCGAGTCGCTCGCCGCGCTGCCCACCGTGCTGGCGGCGGCGCGCCAGCGCCCCGGCGGCGAAATTGTCATCACCGGCCACACCGACCGCCAAGGCTCAATCGAAGCCAACGACCGCCTGTCGCTGCAACGCGCCCAAGCCATCCGCGCGCTGATGATGGAGCAAGGCTTTCAAGCCGATCTGATCGAAGCCCGCGGCCGTGGCGAACGCGAACCGGTGGTGCCCACCGAAGACGAAGTCGCCGAGCCGCGCAACCGCCGCGCCGAAGTCTTGGTGCGCTGAGCCCGGGCCGCCCATGGCCCCGGGTCTGGACACCTTGCACGCCGACGAACACCTGCTGGTGTTCCACAAGCCCGCCGGGCTGCTGTCGGTGCCCGGCAAAGGCCCACAACACCAAGACTGCCTGAGCGCCCGCGCCCAAGCCCAGTGGCCCGACGCCCTGGTGGTGCACCGGCTCGACATGGCCACATCCGGCGTCATTGCCATGGCCCGTGGCCTGCCCGCGCAACGCGCGCTCAGCGCCGCCTTTGAGCAACGCCACACCCACAAAAGTTATGTCGCGCTGGTGCACGGCCAGGTGGGCCAGCCCGGCGACAGCGGCGAGGTCAATTGGCCACTCATCATCGACTGGCTCAACCGCCCGCGCAGCAAAATTTGTTTCGCCACCGGCAAACCCAGCCTGACCCGCTGGCGCGTGAGCCACACGCCATCGCCCCTGCCCGGCACCACCCGACTGGAACTGGACCCCGTCACCGGCCGCTCGCACCAGCTGCGGGTGCACCTGATGGCGCTGGGCCACCCCATTGTGGGCGACCCGCTCTATGGCCCCCAGCCCCCCACCGCCAGCCGCCTGATGCTGCACGCCGAGCGGCTGGCGCTGGCTCACCCCACACACCACCAGCCCATGGCCTTTGTGGCACCCTCGCCGTTTTAACGCCGCAGGAGAGCCCATGACCGCCCGCCACCTGACCATCCTCACCGGCGCCTCGCGCGGCATGGGCCGCGCCATGGCGCAGCAGCTGGTGCACGACGGCCACACCCTGCTCGGCCTGTCGCGCCAGCCCGACGATGCGCTCACCGCCGAAGCGCCCGAGCGGGTGAGCCAATGGGCGGTCGACCTGGCCGACCCCGCGCCTGTGGCCGCGCGGCTGCGCCAGTGGCTCAGCGACATCGACCCGCAGACCGTGGCATCGGCCACCCTGATCAACAACGCCGGCCTGATCCCCACCATCGCGCCGCTGGAAGACTGCCCGCCCGACGAAACCGCGCTCGCCCTGCGCGTGGGGCTGGAAGCGCCCATGCTGCTGAGCGGCGCCTTTTTGGCCGCCACCGCCGCCTGGGTGGCGCGCGGCTGGAATGGCCCACGCAAAGTGCTCAACATCTCGTCCGGCTTGGGGCGGCGCGCCATGGCGTCCCAAGCGCCCTATTGCGCCGCCAAGGCGGGCTTGGACCACTTCAGCCGCTGCTGCGCGCTCGACCAAGCGCACCAGCCCAACGGTGCGCGCGTGGTGTCGCTGGCCCCGGGCGTGATCGCCACCGACATGCAAGTGCAGCTGCGCCAAGGCGACCCCAGCCGCTTCCCCGACCGCGACCGCTTTGTGTCGCTGCACCAAAGCGGCCTGCTCAGCACACCCCAACACGCCGCCCGCTCGGTGCTGGCCTTTTTGGCCCGGCCCGACTTTGGCGACGAACCGGTGGCCGATGTGCGGGGCTGACACCCATGCCCGCCAGCCCCACAGCGCCCAACACCCACACAGGCACCAGCAGCGGCCTGAACCGCCGCCAGTGCCTGTGCCTGGCCGCCGCCGCGCTGGGTGCGCCCCAGGTGGCAGCTGCCGCAGCAGGTGCCGACCCAAAAGCCTTTTTTGACGCCCTGCGCCAAGGCGGCTGCGTGGTGCTGATGCGCCATGCGCTGACCGAGCCCGGCATTGGCGACCCACCCGGGTTCACCTTGGGCCGCTGCGCCACCCAGCGCAACCTGAGCGAACAAGGCCGCCAGCAAGCCCGGCGCGTGGGCGAAGCCTTTGCGCGCGAAGGCATCGCCCTGGCCGCCGTGCGCAGCAGCGCCTGGTGCCGCTGCACCGACACCGCGCGCCTGGCCTTTGGCCGCTACACCGAATGGGCCGCGCTGAACTCTTTCTTTCAAGGCCAAGGCAACGCCGACGCCCAAACCCGCGAGGTGCTGAGCGCCGTGGCCAGCCTGCGGGCGCCGCAGAACTGGATGCTGGTGACCCACCAAGTCAACATCTCCGCGCTGACGGGGGAATTTCCTGCGATGGGGGAGTTGTTTTTGACCCGACCTAGCGCGAACAGCGGGGAGCGGTTGCGGGTGGTGGGGCGGTGGGGGGTTTGAGGGCTGCACTCAGCGTGGGTACAGAGTCCATTTGCGAGCCGCTGCAACCGAGTGTGAGCATCACGGAAATGGGCTGCGCAGAATGCGGGTCAAGACCCGTAGACCAAAAACGTATCGCTCACCTCTGCTGCCTGTTTTAGGCTGGTCTGAGACATTCGAATCCGGCAGATTCAACGACTGCTGCTGCGAACACCGATCGTTCGAGTGCAGTACACCAGCCGGCAATCTGTATGACGCCCTAGTCTTCGCGCTATTCCGATAGACTCCAGAGCACATACCCAAGCAGGACGGAGGAAATGGCATGGGGGTTCAAGTAACGATCAATAAACTAAAGGGGATTCAGAATCTGGTGTTTGATGTGCCCATGAAAGGTGCATTCGTTATCACCGGAGCCAATGGGTGCGGCAAAACCTCGCTACTGACCGTCTTGCACAGGATGGGATCTCACAACGCCTTTCAAACCGGCTTGCCTGGTGGCAGGAAGACGGTTGGCATTGACGGCATCGACGATACGAGCATCAAGTATGACGTGAATGGGAAGACAGTCGTTTATAAATACAACAACACACGCTGGTCAGCTAAACCAAGATCTAACAGTGGAATTATTAGCAAGGCATTCTCTGAGGTGCTCTTTCTTAAGGCCGACTCCTCACGTGTCGAGCCAACACAAAATGATCTGAAGGGCGTTAAGAAGCAGCAAGCAGACACTCACTTGCGCGCCTTCATGAATACTGTCTTCGACACTAAACGTTTTGATAACCTATATCGCATCCAGTTGCGTGGAAGAAACTTAATCGCCCACTTGATCGACAAGTCTGCACCGACAGACAGGAAGAAGACCTACTATTCGGAAAAGACGTTTAGCCTAGGTGAGCTTTGCGTGATGCGCCTCGGACAAAAGCTTTTGGCAATGAAGAACGGGGGGCTGTATATCATTGATGAGTTCGAGATGGCACTGCATCCGGCAGCGCAAATACGCCTCTTCAGAGAGATCGAAAGAATGGCAGATTCAGCTAATTGCACCGCTCTGGTTTCGACTCACTCTAGCAGCCTGATCAAGAGCGTGAAACGGTCAAATCTCATTTACCTTGAAAATGATAGTGGCAACGTCACTATTCATCAAAACGTCTATCCGACCTACGCGCTGCAGTACCTGTCACTCGATGAAGAAAGTGCGCCGGATAAACTGATATTTGTCGAAGATGTATCGGCTAAGCACTGCGTAGAGGGGATGTGGCTAGAGCACATCAAAAGCAAGCAGGCAGCAGGCAATACACCCCTCCCAACGGTGCAAATCGCAGTTATCGGTGGCTATAAAGAGGTCTTGCGTTTTCTCGAAAGAAGCAAAGCCCTTGTTCCTGGAATGACCCGCACAATGGCAGCTCTGGACGCTGATGCGGAGCCCGTCTGTATGCCTCCAAAACCAACCGCAGCAGACCCTGTACCGACACTGTCTGTGCCGCAGCGGTTGTACACCTCGCAAAAGAACGACGTTGTGTTTTTACCTTGGACGCCAGAAGTCGGTCTATGCGATCTCATTCGCAGCGATGTGTTCAAGCATACCCAAGGGATCAAGGCATACACCGGCATGACTAATCTGGTGATCTCACCGTCGTCCATCAGCGCCCATGTTGGTAAAACTGGACGTGCCCAGCGTGACACATGCAAGGCCGCGATTGATGATCTAGGTGCGATCATTGCTCAGAAGAAGTCCTGGTCTGAAGACCGAGCTCGCGAGGCACTGTTTTCATATCTTGTGCAATCGACTTCATCAGCTAATCCGACGGTCATGAAGCAGATCTGTGGGCGCCTCTTCAACTGATCTCGTAGCCTGTCTGCGACCACATCATCAAATAGCCGTCTGAGCAGCAGTTGTTGGCCTGTCGAAATTTACCGATCTGCACACAGCAAGAGGGATCACATGAGGCATAAGTTGGACCTACTGGATAACGCGATGGACAGTCTGGAAGAGGCATTAAAGAAGTTTGAGGAAGGCGACGCCGGAGACCAGAAAGCCTACAAGTTCTGCGTCCTCCACATGGCTCACTTCATTGAGCTGATCTTCAAGCATCACATCACTGAAAAACACCCACTTCTTATTTACACCAACCCGTTCGTTGAGAACCTGAAGCCCGCGACAGCCAAGACGATTGGCCTATGGGAAGCGGTTAACTTCATAAACAACGAGGAGAAAGATGCTGTCGCCGGCGACTTCAAAAAGGACTTGGATTGGTTGAAGCGGCTGCGCAACGACATTGAGCACCACAAGTTCGAGATGGACGTCCCAGCGGCGCGAGTGACTATTGGGCGTCTCTTTCGGTCAGTGCTTGAATTCTTAGAATCGTATGGGGTCGTTGACGTGGAGAATCGCATCCCGGAAGCAACGAAAGCAATCTTCAAGGTTCTGTCCGACGAGTACGAGTTCAAACTGCGAGACGCCATCAAGGAGGCTGACTTGGTTGAGAACGCACATACCGGCCTTCAGATGGACCCCGATGCAGACCCTGTGCGGCTGGAGTGCGAAAGCTGCGGTAACGACACAATGATCCTCAATCAGGCATCAGGATCTGGCTACCGATGCACTTTCTGCGGGAACGAAGATGGTGATAACTTGCCCGCTAGCTGTACTTGCTGCGGGGCCCGTATGACGGCTGGCGACCTCGAAACTTGGGTCTACGATGACCATGATGTCGAGTATCGATGCCACTACTGCTCTGGGCGCCACGCGGCCGACCGTGATAGGGACTGAAAGAGGCGAGCCCGTGTCCTCAAGTAGGTTACGGACAAGAGCATGACTATTGCGACGCACGTAGCCATCGGATCAAGTGACAGCTAATTGCCCTTTCGCGTGAGTTTAGACACTGGCGGTCAACGGCAGCAGAGCTGCATCACGAACATGCGTTTCTCCTAGAACGGTTTGTGAGACCCTTTCATCTGCGGTAGGGACCAGCCTTGATGGTCAGCCTACGAGCATCCAGCGCAGCCCAGCCACAAGCCCCCTGTAAGCCTTTGCGGTCTACCATGAGCCTGGACGTATTCTTTTTAATCACCCACGGAGACACTCCCATGAGCCGAGAAGTTGTTGTTGTGAGCGGCGTTCGCACCGCCATTGGTACCTATGGCGGCAGCCTGAAGGACACCCCCGCCACCGAACTCGCCGCCCTGGTGGTGCGCGAATCGCTGGCGCGCGCCGGCGTTGAGGGCAAAGACGTGGGCCATGTGGTGTTTGGCCATGTGGTCAACACCGAACCCAAAGACATGTACCTCTCGCGTGTGGCGGCCATCAACGGCGGCTGTGCCGAAACCACCCCGGCGTTTAACGTCAACCGCCTGTGCGGTTCGGGCCTGCAGGCCATCGTCAACGCCTCGCAGTCGATTTTGCTGGGCGACACCGATGTGGCCATTGGCGGCGGCGCCGAATGCATGAGCCGCGCGCCCTTCGCGTCGCTCAACATGCGCTGGGGCGCCCGCATGGGCGACACCAAGATGGTGGACATGATGGTGGGCGCCCTGCACGACCCCTTCCACAACATCCACATGGGCGTGACCGCCGAAAACGTGGCCGCCAAATACGGCATCACCCGCGAGATGCAAGACGCGCTGGCGGTGGAAAGCCACAACCGCGCCGAGCGCGCCACCGCCGAAGGCCGCTTTGCCGACCAGATCGTGCCGGTGGTGCTCAAGAGCCGCAAGGGCGATGTGGCCTGGGCCACGGACGAGCATTTCCGCCCCGGCTGCAAACCCGAAGACATGGCCAAGCTCAAGCCGGTGTTCCTGAAAGAAAACGGCACCGTGACGGCTGGCAACGCATCGGGCATCAACGACGCCGCCGCTGCCGTGGTGCTGATGGAAGCCGGCGCCGCCAAGGCGCGTGGCGCCAAGCCGCTGGCCCGCTTGGTGGGCTACGCCCACACCGGTCTGGACCCGAAGATCATGGGCGTGGGCCCGATCAGCGCCACCCAAGCCGTGCTCAAGCGCACCGGCCTGAGCGTGAACGACCTGGACGTGATTGAGGCCAACGAGGCCTTTGCCGCCCAAGCCTGCGCGGTGACCAAAGAGCTGGGCCTGGACCCGGCCAAGGTCAACCCCAACGGCTCGGGCATTTCGCTGGGCCACCCGATTGGCGCCACCGGCGCGCTGATCACGGTCAAGGCCATTCACGAGCTGCACCGCATTCAGGGCCGCTACGCGCTGGTGACGATGTGCATTGGCGGTGGCCAGGGCATCGCGGCGATCTTCGAACGGGTGTAAACACCCTCCCCCCGCGGCGCTGGCGCGCCACCCCCCTGAGGGGGGCGATGCCTGTGGACCGGCGAAGCCGGATCCACGGCATCCTGGCGCTGGGGCACGCGCGCCGGATGCTCGCTTGGTATAGGCTTGCTCCATGAAAACTTCCGAATCCGATTGGGCGCCCCTTGTCTCGGCTTTGGAGCACGGGCTGCTGCAGCGCGACGTGGCGGTGCGGGCGTTGTTGCTGGGGCTGTTGGCGGGTGAGCATGTGTTGCTGATCGGGCCGCCGGGCACAGCCAAGAGCGCGCTGGCGCGGCGCTTGCACCAGCTGTTGCCAGGCTCGCGCTGGTTTGAGCGGCTGCTGACCCGGTTTTCGGTGCCTGAAGAGTTGTTTGGCCCGCTGTCGCTGCAGGCGCTGGAACACGACCGCTACGAACGCCTGACAGAAGTGGTTCCGCTTGTCTGAACAGTTTTACCCCAAGAGATAAAGAGACAGCG
>CAZYUD010000029.1:0-31949 GCA_964650505.1 uncultured Hydrogenophaga sp. | reverse complement strand
ATCTGGGCTCCATTCTCTAGCGAAGGAGCCTCCGCGAAACCCGGGGCGGTTCAGAGAGCTTCAACAGCGCGAACTCGCTGTTCAAGTATTTGCAGTTGTTTGTGATTTCCAACGGCACCGACACGCGCTACTTTGCCAACACCACGCAGCGCAACAAAAACAGTTACGACTTCACCATGAACTGGGCGAAGGCGGACAACACACTGATCAAGGACTTGAAGGACTTCACAGCCACGTTCTTGCAGAAGCAGACTTTGCTCAAGGTGTTGCTGCAATATTCGGTGTTTGATGTGAGCGACACGCTGCTGGTGATGCGCCCCTACCAGATCGCGGCCACCGAGCGCATTTTGTGGAAGATCGCCAGCACCCACCACGCCAAGAGCTGGAGCAAGCTGGAGGGCGGTGGCTATATCTGGCACACCACGGGGTCGGGCAAGACGCTCACGAGCTTTAAGGCCGCGCGCCTGGCCACCGAGCTGGACTTTGTGGACAAGGTGTTTTTTGTGGTGGACCGCAAGGATCTGGACTACCAGACCATGAAGGAGTACCAGCGGTTTTCACCCGACAGCGTGAACGGATCGGACAGCACGGCGGGCCTCAAACGCAACTTGGACAAAGACGACAACAAGATCATCGTCACCACCATCCAGAAGCTCAACAACCTGATGCGCACCGAGCCCGATCTGGCCATTTACGGCAAGCAGGTGGTGTTTATCTTTGACGAGTGCCACCGCAGCCAGTTTGGCGAGGCGCAAAAGAACCTGAAGAAGAAATTCAAGAAGTTTTGCCAGTTTGGCTTCACGGGCACCCCCATATTCCCAGACAACGCTTTGGGCGCCGACACCACCGCCAGCGTGTTTGGCAGTGAGCTGCATTCGTATGTGATCACGGATGCGATTCGCGATGAGAAGGTGCTCAAGTTCAAGGTGGACTACAACGACGTGCGCCCGCAGTTCAAGGCGCTTGAAGCCGAGCAGGACGAAAAAAAGCTGACCGCTGCTGAAAACAAACAGGCTTTGCTGCACCCCAAGCGGATTGAGGAGATTTCGCGCTACATCCTTGGCAACTTCCGCCGCAAAACCCACCGCTTGCAACATGGGGGCAAGGGGTTCAACGCCATGTTTGCTGTGAGCAGCGTGGACGCGGCCAAGTTGTATTACGAGTCTTTCAAAGACCTGCAAACGGGCAGCGACAAGCCTTTGCGGGTGGCCACCATTTTTTCGTTCGCAGCCAACGAAGACCAGGACGCGATTGGCGACATTGCCGACGAGGGCATGGAAGTGTCGGCGCTGCACAGCAGCGCCAAAGAGTTTTTGACCGCAGCCATTGCAGACTACAACGCGCTGTTCAAAACGAGCTTCAGCGTGGACAGCCAAGGCTTCCAGAACTACTACCGCGACTTGGCCAAGCAGGTGAAGGCCGGTGAGATCGACTTGTTGATCGTGGTGGGCATGTTCCTGACCGGCTTTGATGCGCCCAGGCTGAACACGCTGTTTGTGGACAAAAACCTGCGCTACCACGGCTTGATTCAGGCGTTCTCTCGCACCAACCGGATCTTTGACGCCACCAAGACCTTTGGCAACATCGTGACATTCCGCGATTTGGAAAAGGCCACGGTGGACGCCATCACTTTGTTTGGCGACAAAAACACCAAAAACGTGGTGCTGGAGAAGAGCTACAAGGAGTACATGGAGGGCTTCACCGATGTGGTGACGGGCGCAGCGCGGCGCGGTTTTGTAGAGGTGGTGAGTGAGCTGGAGCAGCGCTTTCCCGACCCAGCGAGCATTCAGACCGAAGCCGACAAAAAGGCCTTTGCCAAGCTGTTTGGCGAGTACTTGCGCGTTGAAAACGTGCTGCAGAACTTTGACGAATTCGCTTGTTTGCGAGCAGCGCAAGGCCTGGATGTGCGCGACACAGCGGCCATCGATGCCTTCAAGGCGCAGCACGGTTTGAGCGACGCTGAATTCACCGCCATGCAGGGCGTGCCCATTCCGAGTGAGCGGGCGCTGCAAGACTACCGCTCTACCTACAACGACATTCGCGATTGGCTGCGCCGCGACCGGGAAGGCAAGCAAGCCGAGCAGTCCAGCGTCGACTGGGCCGATGTGGTCTTTGAGGTGGACTTGCTCAAGTCGCAAGAAATCAACCTGGACTACATCTTGGAGCTGATCTTTGAGAACAACAAAAAGGTAAAAACCAAAGCCGACTTGGTGGAAGACGTGCGCCGGGCCATTCGCGCCAGCTTGGGCAACCGGGCCAAAGAGAGCTTGTTGGTGGACTTCATCAACCAAACCGACCTGAGCCAGTTCGACGACAAGGCCAGCGTGATCGAGGCTTTCTTTGCCTTTGCACAAGCCGAGCAGCAACGAGAAGTGCACGAGCTGATTGCGGCGGAGAGCCTGAACACTGAGGCGGCCAAGCGCTACATCAGCGCCTCACTCAAGCGCGAATACGCCAGCGACAACGGCACCGAACTCAACGCGGTGCTGCCCAAGATGAGTCCACTGAACCCGCAATACCTGACCAAGAAGCAAAGCGTCTTCAAAAAAATCGCGGACTTTGTGGAGAAATTCAAGGGTGTGGGTGGGCAGATTTAGCCAGATGGCTCATTGAATCACCACGCATACACTCCAGCCGTTGCGCCCCCGCGCAAGGGAGTTGACCGTGCCCCACATCACCCTGCACCTTGACGATGCCACTCACGCTGCGGTGAAGCAGGCCGCACTGGCCAGCGGGCTATTCACTGGCCGTTGGGTAGCCAATCTCATCCGCGCACAGCTTGCAAACGCCCCGCAATCAACATCCGAAGCACCAGTGCATTGATCCAAAAAGTGTTTCTCAAGCTTGACAATAGCCCAATATTGTACAGAATGGGAAACATATGCCAGCCAAACCACCTCTTCCAATGACCCAAAGCGCGGCCCAGCTGCAGGCCTTGGGCGCGCAGCTTCGCGCGCGCCGCAAAGCTCTGCGGGTGAGCGGCACGGCGGCAGCGGAGGCCGCCGGCATGTCGCGGGTGACGCTGCACCGCATTGAAAAGGGCGAGCCATCTGTGGCGGCTGGCGCCTGGGCCAATGCCATGGCGGCGCTGGGCATGTCGCTGGTGGCGCTCAACACCGAAGACGCCCACACCACGGGCCCCGAAGGTGCCAACAGGCCCAATGCGCCCAACTGGATACCGGTTCGCGTGCGTCTGGCGGACTATCCGCAGCTCAAGGCGCTGGCCTGGCAGGTGCACGGCAGCGATGCGCTCACGCCCATTGAAGCGCTGGGCATTTACGAACGCAACGCGCGCCATCTGGACCCCGCCGCCATGCCGCCCGCCGAGCAGGCACTGCTGCAGGCCTTGCGCACCGGCCTGGGCCAGCGCTTGGAGCATGACGCGACGAGGGATACACCTGATGTTTGAACGCACACACCATCAGCGCATTGCACATGTACTGGCCGCGCTGGATGGCGACGCGCTGCGCCAGCACGGTTGCCTGTTTGGCGGTGGCACTTGTATTGCCTTGCGCCACGGCGAGTACCGCGAGTCGGTGGACATGGACTTTCTGGTATCCGACGCGACAGGCTATCGGGAGCTGCGCCAGTTGCTCACGGGGCCAATGGGGCTCAACGCCCTGGTGCGGGCCGGAGCGCAGCCATTGACCCTGCTGCGCGAAGTGCGTGCCGATCAGTACGGCATGCGCACCGTCGTGCAGATGGACGGCCAGGCCATCAAGTTTGAAATCGTCCGCGAGGCCCGGATCGCACTGGAGGCGCCTGGCTTAGACGATGTGGTGTGCGGCATCGGCACGCTGACGCGGCTGGACTTGGCAAGCTCGAAGCTCTTGGCCAACTCAGACCGTCAGGCAGATGATGGGGTGTTCAGCCGCGATGTGATCGACTTGGCCATGATGGACCTGCGCCTGCCCTTGTTGCACGCAGCACTGGACAAAGCCACACAAGCCTATGGACCCGCGGTGGCGCGCGACCTGGCCAAGGCGATTGACCGCCTGCAAGAACGCCAGGGCTGGCTGGAGCGCTGCATGCAGGCCATGGCCATGACGATGCCAAAGGCTGTGCTCTGGCAAAAAGTGCGTGCTCTGCGAAGGGTAATGGCGACGTAGCTGGATGCAGGGCACCAACACGCGGGGCAGGCCATCCCGAAAGCACTAATAACTGACAAATATTCCTAAAATGCCATTTTTAACGGCATCGAAGGGTCTTTATGAAATTCAACTCCTGGCTAGTAGCTGCGGCTTGCGTGGCGGCGATGGCGCCTGCAGCGGCGGAATACAAAGTGGGCGCAAAGGCGGAGGGCGGCACCTATCTGCTCCGCGAGCCAGTGGAAATGTATTGGAACGACTGGTTCGGCTTCCCGATCATGACGGCGTCGGCCGCTGCCACACGGCAAGCCAGGGTGATTGTGGTGGGTGAAGGCAAGACGGCGGGCTTTATGGGGCAGCTGAGCATCAACTGCGGCAACGGCAAGTTTTTTTGGGAAGGCGCCACGCAGTTTGGCGATGCACTGCCGACCGAAAAAGCAATTCAAGACCTGGTGCCTACGCAGGTGGTGGGCAATGCGCGGCGCTTCTTTTGTGCGAGGTGACACCCTGCGCGCGCAACAAACCGACGCACGCCTGACCAAGACACCGGCCGCAGGGCCGCTGATGGCCTTGTCAGCGCGGCGGCTCTGTGGGGGCCTCGCCAGCCGCCGCAGCGCGCGCTTTTTCAGCACGGGTCTTGGCCAGCGCCTGGCGCGCGTCGTGCCACTGCCAGACGCCCCAGACGAGCACCACGATGAATATGCCGAGTTCTAGCCAGATGCCCATGGTGCGCTTTAGCCTTTGACCAAGCGCATGACTTCGCCGGCGTCTAAGGTAGACGCACGGGCTTGGATATCGCCCAGGTGTTGTTGCTGCAGGGCTTTGCCGTTGCCCAACAGGCCTTGGTAGGTTTGGCGCAGCAGGTCGGTGGACATGACTCGGCCGCCCGCGTAATAGCGTTTGGCCAGATGGCCTAAGGCGTAGGTGCTGGCAAACGAAAACGCCATGCCGGTGGCGTGGCTCGCCACACCGCCGAGCATCTTGCCGCCGGCTTTGCCCAGCAGGCCACCAAGCAATTTGCGGCCAAACTGTTCGATGTATTGCGAGGTAAGCCCCACACCCGCAGCGGCGATGAATTCTTTGATGTGGCCTTGGTCCAGAGACACCCCATGGGCTTTGCCCACGCGGTACACCATTTTGATTTGCAAGGGGATGATGGCCATGGACGCCCAAGACTGGGGCAGCAGCTCCAGCGCGCCGTTGAGGATGGCGTAGTTGAGCACCATGCGGTCAATGGCGGCGTTGTCCACCGACGGCGCCAGCGCTGCGGCTGGCGCGCTGGAACCCACAGGCGCGCTGTGCAGCGGAGCGGCGGCTTCTTGCTCATAGGCTGCCACCGCCAGGGCTTTGGTTTGGTGGCTGGCCTCGGGTTCGGCGCCGCCAAGTTGCAACGCCGCTTTGAGTTGCTGCAAAAACGCGGCCTCAGCGGGGCTGCACATGCCATCGGCATGGCACACCGCATTGGCCCATTCGTAGGCCAGTTGCCGGTGCATCGGGTCGGTGAGCTGCGCAGCGGCTTGCGGCATTGGCATGCGCCCCAGCAAGGCGGCCTGCATGGCCTGGGCCAGCTGCTTGGCCCCGTTCTCGGCGTCGAGTTGTTGGGCCAGATCGCGCACAAAGTCGCGTTCGGTCTGGGACTTTTCTCCGTCGGCCATGGCGGCGTGCACCAAGATGGCCAGCAGGGCTTGTTGGGTAAGGGTTTCGGTCATCCGACTGAGAGCAGAGGCGATGATCTAAAGTTCAAAAATCAAGCACTCATTAAATAAATGAACATTGTTTAAAAACTCAAATTTTGATCGATGCATTAAAGATGCTTGAACGATGGGGCTTGAGTGACCCTGCTGCTCAATCGTTCCACTGCACCACCGGACCGAGCTTGCGTTGCACCAAAAACATGGCTTCGCGCAGGCTCAAGGCCGAGCCGCCGTCGTGCCAGGTTTCGTGGGCACCCGGCGGGTGGTAGCGGATGTAGAAGCATTCGGCCTCGCGGTCGCCGGCAATTTCGGCCGGGTCTTCGGGGTCGTGGGTGCCATACAAGGTGTGGTGCCGCACGATGCGCACCGGGCACGGGGTGAGGCCGCCAAAAAACCAATGTCCTTGTTTCACTGGCGGCAGTTGGTCCACTTCGCTCATGCTTTTGTCTCCTGATGGCTGGGGTCTTGGCTCGACTCTTGTGTGCTGTGGCGCATGCTAGACCGGATCGGTGCGTCGCTTCAAGCGTTGGAACCCTGGGCGCCAAGGGGTTTTTGATCGGTTTTTTCAACCATGGTCATTGGGAGCATGGCCTTGTCCAGCGGGGCGCGGTGGGATAATCCACCCCCATGAGCATCACCATCAAAGACGAGGCCGGCATTGCCGCCATGCGCACCGCCTGCCGCTTGGCATCGGAAGTGCTGGACTACCTCACGCCGCTGATTCAGCCGGGCATCACCACGCTGGAAATTGACCGCCTTTCGGCTGAGTTCATGAAACAGCAGGGCACGGTGTCGGCCACCATTGGCTACCAACCCAGCGGCTACCCGCCCTACCCCGGCCACCTGTGCACCTCGGTCAACCAGGTGGTCTGCCACGGTATTCCCAACGACAAGCCGCTGAAAAAGGGCGACATCGTCAATGTGGATGTGACCGTCATCAAGGACGGCTGGTTCGGCGACAACAGCCGCATGTACCTGGTGGGCGGCGACGCGGCCTGCAGCGTGCAGGCGCGTCGGCTGTGCCAGGTGACGTTTGAGGCGATGTGGAAGGGCATTGTGATGGTCAAACCCGGCGCGCGGCTGGGCGACATTGGCCACGCGATCCAGACCTTTGCCGAGGGCAACGGCTACAGCGTGGTGCGCGAATTTTGTGGCCACGGCATTGGCCAGAAATTCCACGAAGATCCGCAGGTGCTGCACTACGGCCGCCCGGGCACGATGGAAGAACTCAAGCCCGGCATGATGTTCACCATCGAGCCCATGATCAACGCCGGCAAACGCGACATCAAAGAGCTGGGCGACGGTTGGACCATCGTCACGCGCGACCGCTCGCTCTCGGCCCAGTGGGAACACACCGTGCTGGTGACCCACACCGGTTACGAGGTGCTGACGCTCTCGGCCGGCAGCCCCACGCCGCCGCCGTTTGTGACCACCACCGTCTGCTGACGCTTCACCCAACGGCACCATGGACCAGACCGCAAGCCTGCGCCAGCGTTACCAAGCCGGCAAGGCCGACGTGCTGGCGCCCTTGGCGCAGCCCAGCGCATCGGCGCGCGGTGCCCGCAGCGCACTGCAGCGTCTGGCCCGCCTGACCGACGACACCCTGCGCAGCCTGTGGGCTCAGGCCGGCTTTGGCCCCGACTTGGCGCTGGTGGCGGTGGGCGGTTATGGGCGCGGCGAGCTGTTTCCGTATTCCGATGTGGATGTGTTGGTGCTGCTGCCCGATGGCGCGGCGCCCGAGCGCGATGAGGCGCTCAAAGCCCAGCTCGAAGTCTTTATTGGCAGCTGCTGGGACACGGGGCTAGAGATCGGATCGAGTGTGCGGCAGGTGGCCGACTGTGTGGCCGAGGCCAGCGCCGATGTGACGGTACAAACCGCGCTGCTGGAGCTGCGCTGGGTGGCGGGCGACAAGGCCGCGTGCAAGCGGCTGGAACATGCGCTGGACCAAGCGATGGACCCGCAGGCGTTTTTTGTCGCCAAGTCGCTGGAGATGCGCCAGCGCCACCAGAAGTTTGAAAACACCCCGTATTCGCTGGAGCCCAATTGCAAAGAAAGCCCCGGCGGCCTGCGCGATTTGCAGGTGGTGCTGTGGGTGGCCAAGGCCGCTGGCCTGGGCAAAAGCTGGGACGAGCTGGCCCGCAAAGGCCTGGCCACCGCGCTGGAGGTGCGCCAGATCAAAGCCAATGAAGCGTTGTTGAGCCTGATCCGCAGCCGACTGCACCTGACGGCCAAGCGGCGCGAAGACCGGCTGGTGTTTGATCTGCAAACCGCCGTGGCCGAGAGCTTTGGCTACAGCAACCAAGCGCCCGCGCCCGGGCAAACGCGCGGGCTCAAGCGCGCCAGCGAACAGCTGATGAAGCGCTATTACTGGGCGGCCAAAGCGGTGACGCAGCTCAACCAGATTTTGATGCTGAACATTGAAGAGCGGCTCAAAGCCGCGCAGGGCCACACCCATGGCCCGCTGCGCCCTGTGAACGCGCGCTTTCTGGACCACGCCGGCATGCTCGAAGTGGTCAGCGACGACCTCTACCAGCGCGAGCCGCACGCCATTTTGGAGACCTTTTTGCTCTACCAAACCACGGTGGGCATCAAGGGCTTGTCGGCGCGCACATTGCGCGCGCTCTACAACGCGCGTCCGCTGATGAACAGCACGTTTCGCCGCGATCCGGTCAACCGCGACACCTTCCGCCAGATTCTGCAAACACCACAAGGCATCACCCACGCGATGCGGCTGATGAACCAGACCTCGGTGCTGGGGCGCTATTTGTGGGTGTTCCGCAAAATTGTTGGGCAAATGCAGCACGACCTGTTCCACGTCTACACGGTGGACCAGCACATCCTGATGGTGCTGCGCAATGTGCGGCGCTTCTTCATGGCCGAGCATTCGCACGAATACCCGTTTTGCTCGCAACTGGCCGCCGGCTGGGACAAGCCCTGGATTTTGTACGCGGCGGCGCTGTTTCACGACATCGCCAAGGGCCGGGGTGGCGACCATTCCACCCTGGGTGCTAAGGACGTGGCCACCTTTTGCCGCCAACACGGCATCGCGCGCGACGACGCCAAGCTGATCCAGTTTTTGGTGGCCGAGCACCTGACCATGAGCCGCCTGGCGCAAAAAGAAGACCTGAGCGACCCGGACGTGATCACCGCCTTTGCCCAACGGGTGGGCAATGAGCGCTACCTGACCGCGCTCTACCTGCTGACAGTGGCCGACATCCGCGGCACCAGCCCCAAGGTGTGGAACGCCTGGAAAGGCAAGCTGCTGGAAGACCTGTACCGCTACACCGTGCGGGCGCTGGGCGGGCGCGCGCCCGACCCAGGCTCCGAGGTGGAGGCGCGCAAACGCGAAGCCCTGCAGCAACTGGCCCTGCACGCCCTCCCCCACCAGGCGCACCAGCGGCTGTGGGACACGCTGGACGTGAGCTACTTCATGCGCCACCAGGCCGACGACATTGCGTGGCACACCCGCATGTTGTCGCGCACGCTGGCCGAGCGCGCCCGCAGCGACAGCACCGCTCAGCGGCCGCTCAATATGGTGCGCGCGCGCCTATCGCCCGCTGGCGAAGGCCTGCAGGTGCTGGTCTATGCCAGAGACCAACACGACCTGTTTGCCCGCATCTGCGGCTATTTCGACCAAGCGGGTTTCAGCATTCTGGACGCGCGCATCCACACCACCCGCGACGGTCATGCGCTCGACACCTTTCAGGTGGTGACGCCCACCTTGTCGGAGCATTACCGCGAGTTGATTGCGCTGGTGGAAAACCAACTGGCCGAGGTGATCGCTCAGGCGGGGCCACTGCCACAAGCCACCAAAGGCCGGTTGTCGCGCCGGGTCAAGAGCTTTCCGGTGCAGCCCCGGGTGGACCTGCGGCCCGACGAGAAAGCCCAGCGCTGGCTGCTCAGTGTGTCCACCAGCGACCGCACGGGTTTGCTCTACAACATTGCGCGGGTGCTGGCGCGCCACGGCATCAGCGTGGAGCTGGCCAAGGTCACCACCTTGGGCGAACGGGTGGAAGACACCTTCCTCATCAGCGGCGCCGAGCTGCAAATGAACCGGCGCCAGATCGAGATCGAAACCGAGTTGCTGGAAGCGCTGCAGGGCTGAGCCCCGCAGCGCCTGTGCCGTGCGTCAAGCCTGCGAGGCGGGCAGCGCGGGTGTGTCTGGCGCGCTGGGCGCTGGCTGGCGCCAGAGCACGCGGCGCAGCCACAGCGACACGTCGTCCACCAAGGTGTAGACCGCTGGGATCACCAGCAAGCTCAAGAAGGTGGAGGTGATCAAGCCGCCGATGACGGCCACCGCCATGGGCGAACGGAAGCTCGGGTCGGACGCACCCCAGCCCACGGCAATCGGCAACATGCCGGCGCCCATGGCGATGGTGGTCATGACAATGGGGCGCGCGCGTTTGCGGCACGCGTCCACAATGGCGTCCAGCCGCGACAAGCCGTGCAAGCGCTGCGCCTCGATCGCGTACTCCACCAGCAGAATGGAGTTTTTGGTGGCAATGCCCATGAGCATGATCAGCCCGATGAGCGAGGGCATGGAAAACGCCTTGTTGGTCAGCAGCAGACCCACAAACGCGCCGCCCAATGACAACGGCAAGGCCGCCAAAATGGTGAATGGGTGCAAAAAGGCTTTGAACAGCAGCACCAACACGATGTAGATGCACAGCACGCCGGTGAGCATGGCCAAGCCAAAGCTGGCGAACAGCTCGCCTTGCACCTCGGCGTCGCCGATTTCGGCCACCTTCACGCCGGCGGGCAGGTTGCGCATGGCGGGCAGCGCGTCCACAGCGGCTTTCATGTCGCCCAGCGCGATGCCGGCCAGCTCCACCTCAAAGTTGATGTTGCGCGAGCGGTCGTAGCGGTCGATCACCGCCGGGCCACCGCCCAGTTCCAACGTGGCCACCTGGCCCAACATGACCGGGCCGCGCGCGCCGGGCACCGCCAGGCGCTCAAGCACGCTCAGGTCTTGGCGCGCTGCGCCGTCGAGCTTGACCACAATCGGAATCTGCCGCTGCGGCAGGTTCATCTTGGGCAAGGCGCTGTCGTAGTCGCCCACGGTGGCGATGCGCAAGGTCTCGGCAATGGCGGCGCTGGTCACACCGAGGTCGGCGGCGCGCTGCAGATCGGGCGTGACAATGACCTCGGTGCGCACCAGCGCCGCGCTCGACTGGATGCTGCCCACGCCGGCGATGGAGCGCAGATCGCGTTCGATGGCGGAGGCAGCGGTCAACAAAGCGTTGGGGTCGTTGCCTTGCAGGGTGAGGATGTATTTTTCGCCAGAACCCCCCAGCCCCACCTTGCTGCGCACGCCGGGCACTTCGGTCATGACAGCGCGGATCTGGTTTTCGATCACCTGTTTGCGCGGGCGCTGTTTGCGCGGGCTGAGCTGGATGGTGAGCGCCGCCTTGCGCGATTCGGCGGCGCCCTGCGGCGCAAACGGATCGCTGCCGGCCGAGCCCGAGCCGATGGTGGTGTAGACGCTCTGTACATGGTCCACGGTCATGAGCTTGGTGCGCGCCAGTTCGGCCGTGGCCACGGTCTGGGCCAGGGTCGCGCCGGGTGGCAGCTCAATGTAGACCTGCGTCTGTGAGTTGTCGTCGGGCGGAATGAAGCCCTGGGGCAGCAGCGGAATCAGCATCACCGAGCCGACAAAGAACAGGCCGGCGCCGATCATGGTGATCCAACGGTGGCGCAGGCACCAGCGCGCCCACATGGTGTAGCGGTCGACCCAGGCTGGGTGTTCCACCGGTTGCAGCCACTGCCACAGGCGCGCACGCAAGCCACTCTGCGCCCAGGCTGGCCGGTCTTTGGCCAGCACAATAGGCTTGAGCAAATACGCCGCCATCATGGGGGTGAGCGCGCGCGCCACCACCAGCGAGGCGAACACCGCGAGCGACGCGGTCCAGCCAAACTGCTTGAAGAATTTGCCCGGGATTCCCGACATAAAAGCGGTCGGCAAAAACACCGCGATCAGGGTGAAGGTGGTGGCGATCACCGCCAGGCCAATCTCGTCGGCCGCTTCCATGGCGGCTTGATACGGCGTCTTGCCCATGTGCATGTGGCGAACAATGTTCTCCACCTCCACAATCGCGTCGTCCACCAAAATACCGATCACCAGCGACATGGCCAAGAGCGTCACCACGTTGATGGAAAAGCCCAGGTAGTGCATGCCAATAAAAGCCGGAATGGCCGACAGCGGCAGCGCCACCGCCGACACAATGGTGGCGCGCACATCGCGCAAAAACAACCACACCACCAGCACCGCCAGCACCGCGCCCTCGTAGAGCAGCTTCATCGAGCCGTCGAACTCTTCTTGCACCGGGGTCACAAAGTCGAACGACTGGGTGATCTGCAAATCGGGGTGCTGGGCGCGCAGCTCGTCGAGTTTGGCGCGCACACCGGCGCCCACCTCCAGCTCACTCGCCCCCCGGCTGCGCACCACTTCAAATCCGACCACCGGCTTGCCATCCAAAAAGGCGGCGGCGGTGGGCTCGGCAAAGCTGTCTTCGATCACCGCCACCTGGTCGAGCCGGATGCTGCGGCCGTCGCTCAATGCCAAGGTGACGGCGGCGAGCTCCTCGGCGGTTTTGACGGCCGACACGGTGCGCAGCGGCTGCTGGCTACCGGCCAAATCGGCGCGGCCACCAGCGCTCTCAATCTGCACCCGCGAGAGCTGGCGCGACACATCGGCCACGGTGGTGCCCAGGGCCTGGATCTTGAGCGGATCGAGCCGCACCTGCACCTCGCGGTCCACCCCGCCCACCCGGTTGATGGCGCCCACGCCCCGCACCGAGAGCAGCAGCTTGGACACGTCGTTGTCGACAAACCAGGACAGCGCCTCGTCGTCCAAGCGGCTGGACGCCACGGTGAAGGCCAGCACCGGACTGCCCGCGAGTTCGAGTTTGTTGATGATGGGTTCGCGCAGGTCGCTCGGCAGGTCACCACGCACCTTGGCCACCGCCGAGCGCACGTCGTCCAGCGCTTCTTGGGTCGGCTTTTCGATGCGGAATTCGGCGGTGATGGAGACCGTGCCGTCCTGCACCTTGGTGGTGATGTGCTTGAGGCCCTGCAGCGAGGCCAACGCGTTCTCGATCACCCGGGCCACGTCGTTTTCGAGCTGGCTGGGCGCGGCACCGGGGAGCGAGGCGACGATGGTGATGTTGGGCACGTCCAGGTCGGGGAAGTTCTGCACCTTCATCGACGAGAACGAGAACAGCCCCGCCAGCGTGAGCATGACAAACAGCATGACCGCCGGTATGGGGTTTTTGATCGACCAAGACGAGACGTTCATCATGGCGCGACCTTCACCGTGTCGCCGTCGTTCAAGAAGCCCGCGCCCTGCACCGCCACCCGCTGGCTGGCCTGCAGACCCTGCACCACTTCCACCCGATCGCCGCTGCGCCGGCCGGTTTTGACGCGCTGCATGACCACCTTGTTGTCTGGCCCCACCACAAACACATGGGCGTGGCCGTCGCGGGTCACGACCGCCTGGGCCGGCACGGTGAGCGCGGCGCTTTGGCCCAGCGCAAACTGGCCACGGGCGAACACACCGGCCTTGAACTCGGGGTGGCGCGGCAGGTCCACATAGACCAAGATGTTGCGGGTTTGGGGATCGGCGGTGGGCGCCACCGCCAGCACCGTGCCTTGCACCGTGGCGCCGCTGGGCGCGGTCACGCTGACCGACTGGCCACGCTGCACCCGGCCCACCTCGGCGGGGGTGACCTCGGCGCGCCACTCCAAGCGCTGCTGGCGCACCAGACGAAACAGCTCTTGCCCAGCGCCCACCACCGCTCCCACCGTGGCCTGGCGCGCCGAGATCACGCCATCGTCGGGGGCCAGCAGCTTGGTGTGGCGCAAGCGCAGCTCGGCGCTGATTTGCTGGGCGCGCGCGGCTTCGAGCTGGGCCTGGGTGAGTTTTTCTTGCAGCACGATCTGCGCTTTTTGCGATTCGGACAGCGCCCCGCTGTCGCCGAGTGCGCGTACCCGCTGCGCTTCGGCGCGGGCGTTGTCGTGGGCGGCTTGGGCTTGCAACACGGCGGCGCGGGCGGCCAGCGCATCGGCCTGTGGGCCCTCGGCGGCAAACTCGGCCAGCAGCTGGCCGCGCTTCACCACATCGCCCACTTGCACCGGCACCGCCACCAGGCGCAAGCCCTGCACCTCGGCGCCGACCACCGCCTCTTGCCAGGCGGCCAAGCCGCCCGTGGCCGACAGGGTTTGTGTCAACGCTTGGCTACTGGGCTGGGCCACGGTCACGGTCATGGCGGCCTTGGGTTGGGCCGGCGCTTCTTGGGCGGTGGCGGCCATGCGCTGGCTGCCCAGGCCCAAGCCCAGGCAAATCAGCAGCGCCACGGTGGCGCCGCCCAAAGGGCTCAAACGAAACGAAGCTGCTGCGGTCATCTTGGCAATTCCCTGTTCACATCTTGCGCTTGGGCTGGGTCAAAGCCCCCACCCAGCGCCACATACAAAACCACGGCGGTGTTGAGCTGCTCCAGCCGCACCCCCACCAGCGCCGATTGCGCGCCCAACCATTGGCGGCGCGCGTCTTCCAGTTCGTTGAGGCTGGCCAAGCCGGCCTTAAAACGCTGCTCGGTCGCCGTCAGCACTTGGCGCAAACCGTCGGCCGCCAAAGCGCTGGCGCTCTGGCGTTCTTGCAAGGCCGCTTGCGCCACCAGCGCTTGTTCCACCTCGCTCACCGCGCGGCGCAAAGTGGCCTCATACGCGGTTTGGGCCGCCTCAAAGCCGACCTGGGCGGCGTCGGCGCGGGCACGCAAAGCGTCGCGCCCCACCAGCGGCACACTCACCGCCAAGGGGCCGATCGACCAGGTGCTGAAGTCGGTGCCGGCGCGCACGTCGTGGCGCAGCCAGTTGGCCGACAGGCTCAGGCTGGGCCAGAGCTGGGCCTGGGCCACGCCCACGCCGTCGGCAGCGGCCGCCAGCGCAAATTGGGCTTGCCAGACATCGGGGCGCTGGCGCAAGGCGGCGGCGGGCACCGCTGGCACGCTGGGCCAAGGCAGGCGGGCTTCGGTCTGCGCCGTTTCGGCGGCGCGCACCTCGGCTTCGGGCAAGCCGGTCAAAGCCACCAGCGCTTTGGTTTGGGTGTCGCACTGCTGGCGCTGGCGGGCCAGCGCTTCGCGGCCCTGGGCCACCGAGGCCTGCGCCAGCGCTGCGGTGGCTGGCGCCACCAAGCCCACGCGCTGGCCTTGGGCGAGCGCCTGCGCGGTGGCCTCGCGCGAGGCCAGATCTTCACGCGCGGTCTGCAGCCAACGGTGACAGGTGCGCCAAGCGAAATAGCTTTGCGCCAGCTCGGCCGCCACCAGCACACGCGCGGCGTGCCAGCCGGCTTGGGCGCCCGCTTGCTGAGCCGTGGCCTGCGACACCGCCGCGCGGCCATCGCCCCACACGTCCAGCTCCCACGAGGCTTGCAGCCCCACCGACAAGGTGTTGCTGGGGCCGGTGGTGGTTCCGACGGACACGGCGCGGCTGGCGTTGCCCACCGCGAAAACCTGAGGACCTGTGAGTGTTTCTTGCGCCAAGCGCTGGGCGCGGGCCTGGGCCACTTGGGCGCGCGCGTCGGCCAGCGTGGGGCTGAGCGACTGCGCACGCGCGATCCACGCGACCAGGGTGGGGTCTTGCCAGCGCGCCCACCAATCGGCCAAGGCTTGGCTATCGCCCTGGTGCGGCAGTGCCGGCGCCAACCATGCGGCGGCCGGTGCGCTCACCTCAGTGGGCACCGCCGGGCGCTGGGTGGCACAGCCGGTCAAGCCTAAAGCCAAGGCCAGGCTCATGGCCCACGGCTGCCGACGCAGTGTGAAAGGGGCCAATGGCCCCTGGTGTGTCTTCATGTCGCTCCCTGAATCGGTCAATCGTCTTCGGCCGGCAGGCCGGGAAACAGCACCTCATTGAACCCAAAACGGCTGAAATCGCGGATGCGCATGGGGTAGAGCTTGCCGTCGAGGTGGTCGCATTCGTGCTGCACCACCCGGGCGTGAAAGCCGTCGACCGTGCGGTCAATGGGCTGGCCACGCAGGTCACAGCCGGTGTAGCGCACGCGCGCCCAGCGCGGTACCACACCGCGCATGCCGGGCACCGACAGGCAGCCTTCCCAGCCCTCTTCTTCGGTGTCGCCGATCGGCGTGATGACGGGGTTGATCAACACGGTTTTGGGAATCGGCTCGTACTGCGGGTAACGGGGGTTGACCTGCCCAGTGCCAAAAATCACCAGGCGCAAGTCGACCCCAATTTGGGGCGCGGCCAGACCAGCGCCGTTGACACTGGCCATGGTCTCTTCCATGTCGGCCACCAGCTGGTGCAGTTCAGGGGTGTCAAAAGCGGTCACGGGCTGGGCCACGCGCAGCAGGCGCGGGTCGCCCATCTTGAGGATGGAGTGGATGGCCATAGGGTTTACCCAAAAAACCGTTGGAGAAGCAGGGTGGCAAACGATTGCCTGTGGAAGTGTGCCCGAAGTTTGGACTACCCTATGCACCGTCCGTTGCAAACCCCCAGGAGACCCCCGATGCTTCTGCCCACCCGACACACCCTGGCCGCCATCGTTTGTGCCCTGTCAGCGCCACTGGCCTTGGCACAAGGCGCCGATATATTTAAAGACGCCGACACCGCGCTGGGCGAAAAGCTCATGCAAGAGCACAACTGTGCCCAGTGCCACGCCAAACAAGTGGGCGGCGACGGCAGTGCCATCTACAAACCCTTGGGCCGCATCAACAACGCCGGCCTGCTGCGCGGCATGGTCGAAATGTGCAACACCAATCTCAACTTGGGCATGTTCCCGGAAGAGGTCACCGCCGTGGCGGCGGTGCTCAACCGGGATCACTACAAGTTCAAGTGACTGGGAAGAGAACCCGCCGGCGTCGCTGACTCAGCCCTGCGCCAACAAAGCCAGCATTCCCGCCTCATCGATCACCGCCACGCCCAGCTCACGCGCTTTGTCGAGCTTGCTGCCGGCGTCTTCACCGGCCACCACGTAGTCGGTTTTTTTGCTGACCGAGCCGGCCACTTTGGCACCGGCGGCTTCGAGCAGGTCTTTGGCCTGGTCGCGTTTGAGGGTGGGGAAGGTGCCGGTCAGCACAAAAGTTTTGCCGGCCAGAGGCTGTGGTGCGCGGGCGGCGGGCTCGCCCTCTTCCCAGGTGACGCCACAGGCGCGCAACTGCTCCACCACCTCGCGGTTGTGGGCTTGCTGGAAAAAGGTGTGGATGCTGTTGGCCACAATCGGGCCCACATCGGCCACTTGCAGCAGCTCTTCTTCGCTGGCGTCCATGATGCGGTCGAGCGCGCCGAAGTGCCGCGCCAGCTCTTTGGCGGTGGCTTCGCCCACATGGCGAATGCCCAAGCCAAACAGAAAACGCGGCAAGGTGGTTTGTTTGGACGCTTCGAGCGCGCTCAGCAGGTTCTGCGCCGATTTCTCGGCCATGCGCTCGAGCGCGGCCAGCGCGGTGAAGCCCAGCCGGTACAGATCGGGCAGGGTGTTGACCACCCCGCTGTCGACCAGCTGCTCCACCAGCTTGTCGCCCAGGCCTTCGACCTCGACCGCGCGGCGCTGCGCGTAGTGCAGGATGGCCTGTTTGCGCTGAGCGCCACAAAACAAGCCGCCGGTGCAGCGGTAGTCCGCCTCGCCCTCTTCGCGCACGGCGGCGCTGCCGCACACCGGGCAGACGTGCGGCATGGTGAAGGGGGTGGTGCCTTCGGGGCGTTTGTCGGGCAACACGCCCACGACTTCAGGAATCACGTCGCCCGCGCGGCGCACGATCACGGTGTCGCCAACCCGCACGTCTTTGCGGCGCGCCTCGTCTTCGTTGTGCAGCGTGGCGTTGGTCACCGTCACGCCGCCAACAAACACCGGCGCCAACTTGGCCACCGGGGTGAGCTTGCCGGTGCGGCCGACCTGCACGTCGATGGCTTCGACGGTGGTGAGCTGTTCTTGCGCCGGGTATTTGTGCGCCACCGCCCAGCGCGGCTCGCGGGTGACAAAACCCAGCGCCTGTTGCTGCGCTAGGCTGTTGACCTTGTAGACCACGCCGTCGATGTCAAACGGCAGGGCGTCGCGCGCGGCGCCCATGCGCTGGTGAAAGGCCACCAGCTCAGCCGCGCCACGGCACACGGTGGTTTGTTCGGCCACAGGAAAGCCCCAGGCCTTGAGTTGCTGCAGCATGGCGAAATGACTTTGCCACACCGGGCCACCCTCGTTGGTTGGGGTGACTTCGCCCACGCCGTAGGCAAAGAAACTCAAGGGGCGCTGCGCCGCGATGCCTGAGTCAAGCTGGCGCACCGCGCCAGCGGCGGCGTTGCGCGGGTTGACAAAGGTTTTTTCACCCTTGGCGCCGGCGGCGATCTTGGCGCGCTGGCGTTCGTTCAACGCGTCAAAGTCGTCGCGGCGCATGTACACCTCGCCACGCACTTCTAAGACCGATGGCAGCGAATCATGAGATGCCATCAGCCTCAAGGGGATTTGTCCCACCGTGCGCACGTTGTGTGTCACGTCCTCACCCGTCTCGCCGTCGCCCCGGGTCGCGGCCTGCACCAACACACCGTCCTCGTAGCGCAGGCTCATGGCCAGGCCGTCGAACTTGAGTTCGGCCACGTATTCCACCGGCGCATCGGCCTCGCTCAGGCCCAACTCTTTGCGCACCCGGGTGTCAAACGCCTCGGCGCCGCTGGCCTCGGTGTCGGTTTCGGTGCGGATGCTGAGCATGGGCACGCGGTGGCGCACTGGGGCAAAAGCGTCCAACACCCGGGCGCCGACCCGCTGCGTCGGCGAGTCGGGCGTGGCCCACTCGGGGTGCGCGACTTCCAGCGCCTGCAACTCCTGAAACAGGCGGTCGTATGCGGCGTCGGGGATCTCGGGGTCGTCCAGCGTGTAGTAGCGCCACGCGTGGTGGTGCAGCAAGGCGCGCAACTCGGCCATGCGGGCCTGCGCTGGAGCGTGCGTGTCGCCGCCGGGCGCAGCGTCGGCGCCAAACAGATCGGGTGTCATCACGAGAACAAGCGTCGCGCTTGGGGCGAACCGGCCGCGAGATCGCGGCTGTCGAGCGCGTCGTACAGGCGCTCCAAGTCTTCGGCAATCATGTCGAGCGCCGACTCGCCCAAGGGCTGACCGCGTTCGTCGGTGACCGCGCCTTCCATGCTTTGGGCCAGCGCAAAAGCCACATGGCGCAGCCGGGCAAAGGCCTCTTCGCCGCGCGGCACATGGGTGACTTCTAGCGCCAGCGACACCGCGCGCAATGCGCTTTGCTCCGGGTCTTCGGCCATGGCGGCTTGGGGGTCAAAGCTCAGCGTCAGCAAGGGCGCTGCGTGGGCGTGTTCGGCCGGCAGCACCATGCGGCCCGGCAAAGCCCCGGCGATGAATCCCAAGCTGGCAGCCTGTTGCGCCACATAACCCGGGCTCCAAGCGGCGCGGCGCGCCCGCAGACTGAAGGCAAGCTGCGCATCGTGGCCAGAGGCGAAGGCGTCGAGTTCGCGCGCGCGCGCCACCTCGGCCATCATGTCGGGGAAGTCAGGCATGGCGCCCAGCGCGTCGGCCAAGGCCTGGGTTTTGGCCACGTATTCGGAAAACTCGATCTGGTTGAGCGCACCAGCGCGGTTGGCCAACTGCAAGCCAACCTGCAGGGCGGTGTAGCGCTGCCCCGCACGCGGCGGCTCCCACAGGCCGCTGTCGGCGTTCAGGCCCTCCACCGCAAAGGGTTTGCTGCCGACGCGGCGCGACGGCGGCAAGGCCGCCAACACCGCCTCGCCCGATACCGCTTGCTCCAGCGCCAGTGGCACCAAGGAGTCGATCAGGGCGTCCAGCGGTGGTTTGCGCTCGGTGTGTGCCAAGGCAGCCAAAGGGGCCAGCTCGGGCTCAGGGCGCTCGGTAGGCTCGGCCCCCAGGACCTCTTGCCCATGATCGAGCTGCGGCTCGATGCGCTCACCGCTGTGGTGTGCGGCAGTGCCCTCGGCCACCGCTTCGCGCGCGGTGCGGGGGGCATGGCGGCGGGTCTGCCAAGCGTTGTAGACCACCACCGCCAACAAGACGATGCCGCCCAAAATGGCCAGGCCGATTTGCAAACTGCTCATGGAATGTGTGTGTGAGGTTGGGTCGGCGGCGTCAGTTGGATTCCATCATGCCCACGGCGGACTCCATGTCCACCGCCACGATGCGCGAAACGCCTTGTTCCTGCATGGTCACGCCGATCAGCTGCTCGGCCATTTCCATCGCGATCTTGTTGTGACTGATGAACAGGAACTGGGTTCCCTTTTTGCTCATGCTGGTCACCAACCGCGCGTAGCGCTCGGTGTTGGCGTCGTCCAGCGGCGCGTCCACTTCGTCGAGCAAACAGAAGGGCGCTGGGTTGAGCTGGAAGATGGCAAACACCAGCGCGATGGCGGTGAGCGCTTTTTCGCCACCCGAGAGCAGGTGGATGGTCTGGTTCTTTTTGCCGGGTGGCTGGGCCATGACCTGCACACCGGCGTCGAGGATTTCTTCGCCGGTCATCACCAGCTTGGCATTGCCGCCGCCAAAGAGCTCGGGGAACATCTTGCCAAAGTGGCCGTTGACGGTCTCAAAGGTGCTGCCCAGCAGGTCGCGGGTTTCGGCGTCGATTTTTTTGATCGCGTCTTCCAGCGTGTTGATGGCGTCGTTCAGGTCGGCCGACTGCGCGTCCAAGAAGGTTTTGCGTTCGCGCGCGGCGGTCAGTTCGTCGAGCGCGGCCAGGTTGACCGCACCGAGTGCCGCGATCTCGCGGTGCAGGCGGTCGATCTCGCCCTGCAGGCCGTGCAAGCGCACATTGCCTTCGGTGACGCTTTGCGCCAGCGCGGCCAGGTCGGCCTGCGCTTCTTCGAGCTGCTGGCTGTATTGCTCCACACCCAAGCGAGCGGCTTGCTCTTTGAGCTGAAAGTCGGTGATGCGCTGGCGCTGCGGGTCGAGTTCGCGTTCGAGCTGCTGGCGCCGGTCGTCGCTGGCGCGCAAGCGGTTGGTCAGCTCGTCGTACTGGCTGCGCAAGGCGCCCAAAGCCTGTTCGCGTTCGAGCTTGATGGCCAGCGCATCTTGCAAGCCGCCTTGCGCGGCGGCGTCGGACAGGCGGGCCAATTCGTCGCGGGCGCGCTGGTCTTCGTCGGCCAGCGCGCGTTCTTGGCTGGCGGCGGTGTCGATGGCGCGTTGTAATTCGGCCTGGCGCGCCTGCAGGCTGCGCAACGCAAAGGTGGCCTCTTGGGCGGAACGCTCCAGGCTGCGCTGTTGCTCGCGCGCTTGGTTCAGGCGCCGCTCGGCCTCGATCACCTTGTCGTCCAACTGGGCGTGGCGCTCTTGGCTGTCGGCAAGCTGCATGTCCAGCTCTTCGAAGCGGGCTTCGGCGGTGACGCGGCGCTCTTGCAGGGCTTCGAGCTGGGCGTCTACCTCGGCCATGTCGGCGCCGATCTGTTCACTGCGGGCACGGGTCTGCTCGGCCAGCTGGGTCAGGCGCAAGACCTCGACCTGCAGGCTGTGGGCGGCGCTGCGGGTCTCGGCCGCTTCGCGCCGCACCGTCACCAAACGCGACGAGGCTTCACCGTAGGCCGCTTCGGCGCGCACCAGCGCGGCGCGCGCCTGCTCGGCGATCAGCGCCTGGGCCTTGGCGGCTTTGTCGAGGTTGTCGATTTCCTGCGCCCGGGCCAGCATGCCGGCCTGCTCGCTGTCGGGCGCGTAAAAGCTGACGCTGGCCGCGCTCACCGCGTGGCCGCTGGGCACAAAAATGGTCTGGCCGGGCTGCAATTGGGCGCGCGCGGCCAGCGCGTCTTCGAGTGTGGCTGCGGTCAAGCAGCCGTGCAGCCAGTCGGCCAGCAAGGCCTGCTGGGCGGCGTCGGACACGCGCAGCAGCGCCAGCAAGGGCTTCAAGCCACCGGGCGTGCCCGCCGCCGCGCCCGCACTGGCCGGGCTGTAAAAAGCCAGTTTGGCCGGCGGCGCGTCGTTGGCAAAGGCGCGCACCATCTCCAGCCGCGACACCTCGAGCGCGGCCAAGCGTTCGCGCAGCGCGGCCTCCAGCGCGTTTTCCCAGCCGGGCTCGATGCTCAGGCGGGTCCACAGGCCCTGCAGGCCATCAAGACCATGCTTGGCCAGCCAAGGCTGCAGCTTGCCGTCGGTTTTGACCTTGTCTTGCAGCGCCTTGAGCGCCTCCATGCGGGCGTTCAGATCGGCCAAGCGGGCGGATTCGCTGTTCACCGCGGTCTGGGCGGCGCGGCGCTCTTCGTCGAGCAAGGGCACCGACTCTTGCAGCTCGTGCAACTGGGCCTCGGCCACCTCGGCGGCCTCGCTGGCCTGCGCCAGCTGGGCCTGGCTGTTGAGCAAGCGCGCCTCATCGGGCGCGGCCAGCGCGTTGCGGTCGCCGTGCAGGCGCTCGCGGCGCTGATGCAGGCCCCGGCTTTGTTCTTCGATGCTGCGCTGCTCAGCGGCCAGCACCTGGATCTGCTGCTGCACCTGGGCCACGCTGGCGCGCTGTTCGTTGGCGCGTTGCTGGGCCTGGCGCAGCGCGTCTTCCAGCGCCGGCACTTGGTCGAGCTGTTCTTCGCCCTGGGCGGCCAGCACCACCGATTTTTCTTCGGCCTCCACCATCGAGGCGGCGATCTGCTCGAGCTCGATGGCGGCTTCTTCGCGGCGGTTGAGCCAGCCCGCGCTTTGCTCTTTGAGCTGCACCAGGCGCTGCTCCACCCGCTGGCGGCCCTCGACCACAAAACGGATTTCGGCTTCGAGCTTGCCGACCTCGGCGCTGGCCTCGTACAGCTTGCCTTGGGCCTGGTTTACCTGGTCGCCGGCGGCGTAGTGGGCCTGGCGGATGGTTTCCAGCTCGGCCTCGATGCGGCGCAGGTCGGCGGTGCGCGATTCCAGATCGGTCAGCGCCTGAGCGGCCTCGGCCTTGATGCGGGCTTGGTCGGCTTCGGCCTCGCTGCGCTTCAAGAACCACAGCTGGTGCTGCTTAAGCGTGGCGCTGGCGTTGAGCTCGTGGTACTTGGCGGCCACCTCGGCCTGGCGTTCGAGCTTCTCCAAATTGGCGTTGAGCTCGCGCAAGATGTCTTCCACCCGGGTCAGGTTCTCGCGCGTGTCGGCCAGGCGGTGGGCGGTTTCGCGGCGGCGCTCTTTGTATTTGGAGACACCGGCGGCCTCTTCCAGAAACAGGCGCAGCTCTTCGGGCTTGCTCTCAATGATGCGGCTGATGGTGCCCTGGCCGATGATGGCGTAGGCGCGCGGGCCCAAGCCGGTGCCCAGAAACACGTCTTGCACGTCGCGGCGGCGCACCGGCTGGTTGTTGATGTAGTAGCTGCTGGTGCCGTCGCGGGTCAGCACCCGCTTGACCGCAATTTCGGTGAACTGGCCCCACTGGCCGCCGGCGCGGTGGTCGCTGTTGTCAAACACCAGCTCCACGCTGGAGCGGCTGGCCGGCTTGCGGTGGGTAGTGCCGTTGAAGATGACGTCCTGCATCGACTCGCCGCGCAGCTCGGACGCTTTGGACTCGCCCAGCACCCAGCGGCAGGCGTCCATGATGTTGGACTTGCCGCAGCCGTTGGGGCCGACCACACCGACCAACTGCCCGGGCAGCATGAAATTGGTCGGCTCGGCAAACGATTTGAAGCCGGAGAGCTTGATGGAGGACAGACGCACGGAACGGACCTGATGCAGCTGGCAACTGCTTGATTTGTAATGAAAAATTCCTCCTGCCGGGAGGTGCATCGCAACAAGGATGATACCGTGTGCCTCGGGGCGTCTTGGCGTGCACCATCACCCCACAGGGCGGCTGGGGATAATGCGGGCCATGAACCCGAAGTTGCCCCTTTTGCAGCCCTACCCCTTTGAGCGGCTGCGCCAGCTGTTCGCCGGCATCACACCCAGCCCCGCCCACCGCCCGATCAGCCTGGGCATTGGCGAGCCCAAACACCCCACCCCCGACTTTTTGAAGGCCGCACTCGCCGCCGATTTGGACACCGGCTTGGCGGCCTACCCCGCCACCGCCGGCACACCCGCGCTGCGCGAGGCCTGCGCCGCTTGGCTGCAGCGGCGTTATGGGGTGGCGGTCAACCCCACGACCCAGCTGCTGCCGGTCAATGGCTCGCGCGAGGCGCTGTTTTCTTTTGCGCAAACGGTGATCGACCCGACACGCGCCGGCGCCACGGTGGTGTTTCCCAACCCCTTCTATCAAATTTATGAAGGCGCGGCCCTGCTCGGTGGTGCCCAGCCCTATTGCGCCCCCAGCGACCCCGCGCGCAACTTTGCGGTGGACTGGGACAGCGTGCCCGCCGAGGTGTGGGCGCGCACCCAGCTGCTGTTTGTTTGCTCGCCCGGCAACCCCACCGGCGCGGTCATGCCACTGTCCGAATGGGAAAAGCTCTTTGCGCTGAGCGACCAACACGGCTTTGTCATCGCGTCGGACGAGTGCTACAGCGAAATCTATTTCCGCGACGACGCGCCCTTGGGCGGGCTGGAAGCGGCGGTCAAGCTGGGCAGCAGCGATTTCCGTCGCCTCATGATGTTCACCAGCTTGTCCAAGCGCAGCAATGTGCCGGGCCTGCGCAGCGGTTTTGTGGCCGGTGACGCCGAGCTGATCAAGCCCTATTTGCTCTACCGGACCTACCACGGCTCGGCCATGAGCCCGGCGGTGCAAACCGCCAGCATCGCCGCCTGGGCCGACGAAGCCCATGTGGCCGAGAACCGCCGCCTGTACCGCGAGAAGTTTGCCCAGGTCACACCGCTGCTGGCCAGCGTGATGGACGTGGCCCTGCCCGACGCGGCGTTTTACCTGTGGGCCGGTGTGCCGGCGCGTTTTGCCGACCATACCCCCGGGCTGAGCGCGGACGAGGCCTTCGCGCGTGCCCTGCTCGCTCAATACAATGTGACGGTTTTGCCCGGCAGCTACCTGGCGCGCGAGGCCCAAGGCCACAACCCCGGCGCTGGCCGGGTGCGGCTGGCCTTGGTGGCCGACACCGCCGAATGCCTAGAAGCCGCCGAGCGCATCGCCGCTTTTTGCCGGGCTTGATGCCCCGCCAAGCAGTTTTCACCTTTTTTTGACCTGAGCCCCACCATGACCCAATCACTGCAAGCCCTGATCGACAACGCCTGGGAACAGCGCGCCGACCTTTCCCCCGCCTCCGCCCCGCGCGAGGTGCTCGACGCCGTTGAACAAGTGATCGCCGAACTCAACAACGGCACCCTGCGCGTGGCCAGCCGCGAAGGTGTGGGCCAGTGGACGGTGCACCAGTGGATCAAAAAAGCGGTGCTGCTCTCGTTCCGCCTCAAAGACAACGCGGTCATGAAGTCTGGCGACCTGGCCTTTTTTGACAAGGTGCAAACCAAGTTCGCCCACCTGTCGGATGCCGAACTCAAGGCCACCGGTGTGCGCGTGGTGCCCCCCGCCGTGGCGCGCCGCGGCAGCTTCATCGCCGCTGGCGCCATCCTGATGCCCAGCTACGTCAACATCGGCGCCTATGTGGACAGCGGCACCATGGTCGACACCTGGGCCACCGTGGGCTCGTGTGCCCAAATCGGCAAAAACGTGCACCTCTCGGGCGGTGTGGGCATCGGTGGTGTGCTCGAGCCGCTGCAAGCCAACCCGACCATCATCGAAGACAACTGCTTTATTGGCGCGCGCTCCGAGGTGGTGGAAGGCGTGATCGTGGAAGAAAACTCGGTGCTGGGCATGGGCGTGTACATCGGCCAGAGCACCCCGATTTTTGACCGCGCCACCGGCGAGATCAGCTATGGCCGCGTGCCCAGCGGCTCGGTGGTGGTCAGCGGCAACCTGCCCAAGAAGGCCGCCAACGGCGCCGACTACAGCATGTACGCCGCCATCATCGTCAAGCGCGTGGACGCCCAAACCCGCTCCAAGACCAGCATCAACGACCTGCTGCGCGACTGACCATGAGCGCCGGGGATGACGCCCACATGAGCACCAGCCAATCCATGGAACGCATCCTGCGCCTGCTGGCCGACAGCAGGGCATCGGACGTGTACCTGTCGGCCCATGCCCCGGCCATGATCAAAATCCACGGCCAGACGGTACCCGTCAACAGCCAGGTGCTGGGGGCCGATGAGCCGCTGGCCTTGCTGCAGCAACTGGTGAGCGAGGACAAACTCGCGCTGCTGGCGCACACCGGCGAACTCAACACCGCCGTGTTTGTCGATAAGCTGGGCAACTTCCGCATCAGCGCTTTTCACCAGCGCGGCAAAGTGGCGGTGGTGATCCGTTACGTGCCGGCCGAGGTGCCGTCCATCGAAAGCCTGAACGTGGCGCCGGTGCTGGCCGACTTGGTGATGGAGCGGCGTGGCCTGGTGCTGATGGTGGGGGCGGCCGGTTCGGGCAAAAGCACCACCTTGGCCGCCATGATCGACCGGCGCAATGAGCGCGCCAGCGGCCACATCCTGACCGTGGAAGAGCCGATCGAGTATGTGTTCAAAAACAAAAAGTCGGTCGTCAACCAGCGCGAAATCGGCAGCGACACCGAGTCGCTGGAGGTGGCGCTGAAAAACGCGCTGCGCCAAGCGCCCGATGTGATCTTGATTGGCGAAATCCGCGACCAGGCCACCATGAGCGCGGCCATCGCCTACGCCCAGTCGGGCCACTTGGTGCTGGCCACGCTGCACGCCTCCAACTCCTACCACGCGCTCAACCGGGTGCTCAGCTTTTACCCGGTGGAAGTGCGCCCCACCCTGTTGGGCGATCTGGCCGCTGGCCTGCGCGCCATCGTGTCGCAGCGCCTGCTGCGCACCCCGGCGGGCGCGCGCATTCCAGCGATGGAGGTGATGCTCAACACAGCGCTGATTGCCGATCTGATTGAAAAATCGGACTTTTCGGGCGTGCGCGAAGCGATGGAAAAATCGCTGGCCGAAGGCTCACAAACCTTTGAGCAAGACATCGCGCGCTTGGTCACCGATGGCCTGGTGACCCGAGACGAGGGCCTGTCGCATTCGGACTCACCCAGCAACCTGATGTGGCGGCTGCAAAACGATTTTCACAACAAACGCACGCGCAAACCAGACGCATCGGCCGAAGAGGACGATGGCCCGAGCTTCACCGAATTCAGCGTCGACGTGCGCCCCTGACCCGATCAGCGCCCCATCACAGCGCTGGGCGCCCTCTCTTCGCATGGCATGAACCACACCATCTCCCTGACCGAAGCGCTGATCGCGCGCCCCTCTGTGACCCCCGACGACGCCGGCTGCCTGCAGCTGATCGGCGACCGATTGAGCGCCGCCGGTTTTGCCTGTGAGCGGCTCGACAGCGGCCCCGAGAACTTTCGGGTCAGCAACCTGTGGGCGCGCCACGGCAACGGCCAACGCCCCACCCTGGTGTGGGCCGGCCACACCGATGTGGTGCCCACCGGGCCGCTGGAGGCCTGGACCCACGACCCTTTTGTGCCCACCCACGACGGCGGCATGCTGTACGGCCGGGGCGCCAGTGACATGAAAACCTCGCTCGCCGCCATGGTGGTGGCCTGCGAGCGGTTTTTGGCAGAGGTGCCCGCGCCAGCCATCGACATCGCCTTTTTGCTCACCAGCGACGAAGAAGGCCCGGCCAACGACGGTACGGTGGTGGTGTGTGAGGCGCTCAAAGCCCGTGGCGAGCGGCTGGACTGGTGCATTGTGGGCGAACCCACCTCAGTGCACCGCACCGGCGACATGATCAAAAACGGCCGCCGCGGCACCATGAGCGGCAAGCTCACCGTCAAAGGCATTCAAGGCCACATCGCTTACCCGCAACTGGCCAAAAACCCGATCCACATGGCCGCGCCCGCGCTGGCCGAGCTGGCCACCACCGTCTGGGACGCGGGCAACACCTTCTTCCCCCCCACCAGCTGGCAAATCAGCAACATCCACGGCGGCACCGGCGCCAGCAATGTGATCCCCGGCACGGTGGTGATCGACTTCAATTTCCGTTTCTCGACCGAGAGCACGCCCGAAGGCCTGCAACAGCGGGTGGCCGACATCTTGGCGCGCCACGGCTTGGCGCCCAGCGCCGACTACGACCTCGCCTGGACACTGGGCGGTCGCCCCTTCCTGACCCCGCCCGGTACGCTGGTGGATGCAGTGCGCAGCGCCATCCGCGACGAAACCGGCATCGACACCGAACTCTCCACCACCGGCGGCACCAGCGACGGCCGTTTTATCGCCCAGATTTGCCCGCAGGTGGTTGAGCTGGGCCCGCCCAACGCCACCATCCACAAGGTCAACGAATGTGTGGCGCTGGCCGACATCGAACCGCTGACCGCCATTTACCGCCGCACGTTGCACGCGCTGCACCGCGCCGCACTGAACACCCCATGACTCTGCAAACACTGCTGGCCCAGGCCAGTGCGCGGCTCGACGCCGCCGGCCTGGCCTATGGCCATGGCACCACCAACGCCACCGACGAAGCCGCTTGGCTCACCCTTTGGGCGCTCGGCCTGCCGCTGGACAGCGACCTCAGCGCCCTGGCCCACACGCCGGTGCTGGACAGCGATGTGGCCAAGGTGCAAGCGCTGATCGAGCGGCGCATCAGCGGCCGCCAACCGGCCGCCTACCTCACGCGCGAGGCCTGGCTGCAAGGCGTGCCCTTCTACGTCGATGAACGCGCCATCGTGCCGCGCAGCTTCATCGCCGAACAGATCGCCGACGGCACCTTTGACGCTTGGCTGAGCGAGCACACCCAGCGCGTGTTGGACCTGTGCACCGGCAACGGTAGCTTGGCGGTCTTGGCCGCCATGGCCTGGCCCGAGGTGCAAGTGACCGGCGCCGACATCTCCCCCGATGCGCTGGCGGTGGCCCGCATCAATGTGGACAAACACGGCTTGCAAGACCGTATCACCCTGCAACTGTCGGATGGCCTGTCGGCCTGCCCCGGACCGTGGGACTTGATCCTGTGCAACCCGCCTTATGTGAACGCGCAGAGCATGGACCGCCTGCCCGCCGAATACCGCGCCGAGCCCGAGCTCGCCCTGGCCGGCGGCGCCGACGGCATGGACTTTGTGCGCCGGCTGCTGGCCGACGCGCCCGCTGCGCTGACAGAAGACGGCGTGCTGGTGCTGGAAATTGGCAACGAGCGCGCGCATTTTGAAGCCGCCTTTGCCGGCCTGCCGGTGGAGTGGCTGCCCTGCAGCGCGGGCGACGACCAAGTGCTGCTGCTGACGCGCGAAGCGCTCACCCTGTTCGGACCGGGGGCGTCGCGATGATCGTCCTGAAAAACATTGTGCTGCGCCGTGGCAGCAAAGCGGTGCTCGACGGCGCCAGCGCGGTCATCAACCCGGGCGAAAAAGTCGGCTTGGTGGGGCGCAACGGCGCGGGCAAATCCAGTCTGTTTGCCCTGCTCAACGGCGGCCTGCACGAAGACAGCGGCGACGTGCACATGCCCACCCAGTGGCGCATGGCGCAGGTGGCGCAGGACATGCCCGAAACCGCGCAAAGCGCGACCGACTTTGTGGTCGAAGGCGACACCCGTTTGAGTGAAGCCCGCGCCCAACTGGCCGCCGCCGAGGCCAGCCACGACGGCGAGGCCATGGCCCACGCCCACATGCTGCTGCAAGACGCCGGCGCCCACGACGCACAAGCCCGCGCACAGGCGCTGATCTTGGGCCTGGGCTTTGGCCTGCACGAGCTGCAGCGCCCGGTCAACAGCTTCTCGGGCGGCTGGCGCATGCGCTTGCAACTGGCGCGGGCGCTGATGTGCCCCAGCGACCTGCTGCTGCTGGATGAGCCAACCAACCACCTGGACTTGGACGCGCTGGTCTGGCTCGAAGGCTGGCTGCAGCGCTACGAAGGCACCATGCTGGTCATCAGCCACGACCGCGAGTTTTTGGACGCAGTCACCCGCGTCACCCTTCACATCGAAGGCGCGCAGCTCAAGCGCTATGGCGCCGCGTACAGCGGCTTCGAGACCATGCGCGCCGAGCAACTGGCGCAACAACAAGCGGCCTACGAGCGCCAGCAGGACAAAATCGCCCACCTGCAAAAGTTCATTGACCGCTTCAAGGCCAAGGCCACCAAAGCCAAGCAGGCGCAAAGCCGGGTCAAGGCGCTGGAGCGCATGGAAAAAATCGGCCCGGTGCTGGCCGAGGCCGATTTCCAATTCGAATTCGACGAGCCCCAACAACTGCCCAACCCGATGCTGGCCATCAAAGACGTGCGCTTTGGCTACACGCTCGACGACGGCAGCGAACGCTGCATCGTGCAGGGCGTGAGCAAATCGGTGCTCGCGGGCCAGCGCATCGGCATTTTGGGCGCCAACGGCCAGGGCAAGTCCACTGTGGTCAAAACCATTGCCCGCGCGCTGGCGCCGCTCTCGGGCACCGTCACCGAAGGCAAAGGCCTGTCGATTGGCTACTTCGCCCAGCAAGAACTCGATGTGCTGCGCCCCGACGACAACCCGCTGCAGCACATGATTGGCCTGGTGCGCGAGGCCACCGCCGCCGGCACGCTCAGCGGCCAGGCCACCCGCGAGCAAGACCTGCGCAACTTTTTGGGCGGTTTTGCCTTCAGCGGCGACCAGGTGATGCAAAGCGTGGGCAGCATGAGCGGCGGCGAAAAAGCCCGCTTGGTGCTGTGCATGCTGGTCTGGCAACGGCCCAATTTGCTGCTGCTCGACGAACCGACCAACCACCTCGACCTGGCCACCCGCGAAGCGCTGTCCATGGCCATCAACGCCTTTGAGGGCACGGTCATGCTGGTCAGCCACGACCGCGCCTTGCTGCGCGCCGTGTGCGACGAGTTCTGGCTGGTCTCCAAAGGCGGCATTGCGCCCTTCGACGGCGATTTGGACGACTACCAGCGCTACCTGCTCGACGTGGCCAAGGCCGCGCGCGAACAACAGCGCGAAGCCCAGAAAAACCCCAACAAAGCCGCAGCCGCCAGTCCCGCCCCCACGGCCGCCCCAGCAGCCGCCCCGGCCCCCGCGCGCGGCGGCGCCGAGCAGCGCAAGGCCGACGCCCAGCGCCGCGCCCAACTGGCCGAACGCACCCGCCCGATCAGAAAAGCGATTGAGCAAGCCGACCAACGCATGGCCGCCCTGGGCGCGGAGAAAACCGCGCTCGAAGACCGCCTGGCCCAGCCCATGCCAGCGGCCGAGATCGCCGAGGCCGGCAAACGGCTCAAACAGGTCAACGACGAAATCGAGGCGCTGGAAGAACGCTGGCTGACCTTGAGCGAAGAACTGGAAAGCCTCAGCGCAGGGGGATGAGCGCCGAACCGCGCACCATCCGCCGCCGCGCACGGCCGGCCATTTGCGGCCTATTTGGGTACAGCGTCACAAAAACTGGCGGCTGAAACAGGTCAGAAGGTGATTAAACTAGCAAAAAAGTAATCATCATTACCCTGTCACACCCCCGCATGAACTCTTTGACCATCAGCCGGGCAGCGGAAGCCATGGCTTCAGTGCTCGGCTTGAGCAGTGACACCCGCCTGTACGACCTGGCCGGCGACGGCCCGGTGGCCGAGCTGCTGCTCGAATCGATGGCGGTGCGCGAGGCGCTGAACGCGCCCTGGCAAATGCAGCTGTGCGCGCTCAGCCGCAGCGCCGAGCTCGACACCACCGCCATGATCGGCCAGCGCGTGAGCGCCCTCACCCGCTTGGCCAACGGCGAACACGAACGGCGCAGCGGCTTGGTGGCCCGCGCCGATTTCGACGGCACCGACGGCGCACTCTCGCGCTACGTGCTCACGGTCGAGCCCTGGCTGGGCCTGCTGGCCCACACCCGCCACAGCGCGGTCTGGCAAGAACGCAGCGTGGTTGAAGTGATCGACGCGGTGTTCGGCAGCTACGCCAGCGTGGCCGCTTGGCACTGGAGCCCCTGCGCCCAAGCCCACCTGGGCAACAGCCACCAAGGCGGCGTGCGCAGCTACGTGGTGCAACACCGCGAAACCGATCTGGCCTTTGTGCAGCGCCTGCTGGCCCATGAGGGCCTGGTGCTGCGCCTCGAAGAACACCCCGACGCGCCCAGCGGCCAGCGCGCCGTCATCTTGGCCGACACGCCCTCTTCCGAGTCTTGCCCCCTGGACGCCACCAGCGCCGCCGACGGCGGCATCCGCTTTCACCGCGCCAGCTCACAAGAGCGGCAAGACGCCATCCAAGCCCTTGGCGGCCTGCGCAGCCTGCCCGCCGCTGTCTCGTCCACCCTGGTGTGGGATTACAAAACCAAACGCGCCGTGGCCGCCGAGGTGCCCACCGCCGCCGTCTTTGGTGGCGCCCAC
>CAZYUD010000028.1:0-38899 GCA_964650505.1 uncultured Hydrogenophaga sp. | reverse complement strand
CGCTGGCCTACACGCCACTTCGCCTGGATTCAAGATGGGATTGCCGGACGGATACGGTTAAAGCGCAATAGCGCAGTTGGTTGAACTCAAGCCTCCACCAGGGAGGCTTGGTTTTTGGTTGATGGAGTATGTCCATCAGTCTGAGCGTTGGGCGTGGATTCAAGAGTGAATTGGGGTGTGTTGATCGTCCCGATTGACGTGCTGTAGTAGCAATACCCCTTGCTGTTGTAGGTTTTTTTGGTGCGTGGCATTTGGCTTGTGTTCCGTTGGGTATGCGCAACGCCGTAGCCGGACGCGCCAGTCAAGAGCGTGTTGTACATCGGCGTGACGCTGCGGCCCTGGCGGTGTATATCGAACCGATCAGTTCTATTGTTGTCGTGTATTTTTACTACAGCTTTGTCTATATTGGGTTAAAAATTAAAAATTGTTTAATGTGTTTTTAGGTAAACGTTTCACCGTATTACTTCCTCTACTGCTTCATCATGACTTGTTTAAGTTATTGATGACTTCTTTTTGTGTGAATAACATCCTTGGCACACATAAATTTGTTATTGTCCGTGTTTTTACGTGGGCATAACATTGTTTTAATAAATAAAGCTGAAAGCGGCTGTGTTGTACCGCTTATCGGTTGGCCAGGGCTGTGATGTAGGCAATTGGCTTATACAAACAAGGAAGAGTTGTGCAATCCTCCCGTGGGGTGGCGTCGATTTGGCCGGGGTACGTAGCCGCTGTAGCAAGCTTGGTGCTCAGCCTGTTGTTGCTTGCGGGTGTGTTGGTGGTGGCCATCACACAGGTTGGGCGCTTGGTGGGTGCTTACAACGATCAGCTGATGATGGCGGCCCTTGAGGATGAGCGCAGCGCCATGGAAGTGGAGTCGCTCCAGGCGCGGGCCAAGGCGGCGCAGCCACCGATGCCGGCAGAGACCCCACGTGCACGCCCCACACTTGCCAATTCCCCATTGGCCGCTCAGCCCGACACACTGCGGCCATCGGCTCAAGGCCGGCAGTCTATAGACGTGCAGACGCTGGAGGCGGATATCGACCGCCAAGCAGGTGAGCTGCAGCGCATCAAAGGCGAACTGGCAAGAGTGCGTGAGGAGCGGCGTCAGGAGGTGGCTGACCAGTCGGCGCAGCTCGCCTTGCGCCACTACCGTTTTGTGTTTGGTCCTGGCGTTCAGGGCTTGGACGGTGCCGCCATGGCGCAGTTGCAGCGGCGCATGCAAGCCGATGGCGTCGCGCCCGACGCCTCGCCCTGGGTGTTGGAAGCTGGGGTGGCCAGCCTCGATCCAGTGGCCAGCCGTGAGGTCTATCGGCTGATGCTCAATACCCGAAGCCAACTCGCGGATATGGGCTTTTCCCCTGACCAAGTCTCCATTGTGTTGAACCCGCGCATCGCGCCCCATGACCTACCAGGTGCCCGCGACAACCTGCGCCCCGGAGATCTGCCCATGCTGCTCAGGTCGCAGAACACATCTCGGGGGGCTCGATGAACGCAGCCACACTCAAGCAAGACTACTGGCCAGGCTATCTTGACGCCTTGGTCAATGTCATGTTGTACCTGCTCTTGCTGGTGGGTTCATTCGCCTTGGGCATGGTGGCGCTCACCTTGTACTCCACGCAACAGCAACAGCAGCTCAGTTTTTTGGGTGCTCGTTCAGAGCAGTTGGTTGAGCAAATGGGGTTGAGTGAGGGTGAAAAAGCGCAAATGGCCGCGAGGTTGGCCTCTTTGGATATCGAAGCCATCGTCCAGCGCCGCGAGCAATTGGATCGGGCGCGCCAGCTCGAGGCGGCGCGCTTGGCCCAGCAGCGCTTGCAGCAACAGCAACAGGCCATGCAACTCAGGCGGCCTGAACCACTGAGCGCTCCCAACGGGCAGGACACCGCACGCCAAGCTGCATTGGAGGCGCAAAAAGCCGAGCTGTCCAAGCGGCTGACGGCCATTGACCAGGAATATGCCGAGTTGCTTGTGTTGCTGGAGAGGGAAAAGCGCCAACTGGCGCAAGTGCGCCGGAGCGAGCCGGTCAAGCCCGTGGAACTGGTGACGGACGTCCGTGTGGTCAACCGTGTGCCTGCCTCAACGGCAGGTGTATCAACCCCTGGTAGTGCTCTGTTTGGTGCCGCACCTCGTGCTGTGTGGGTGTTTGATGCCAGTCAGTTCATTTGGACTGCAGACAAGCCCTTGCCAGCGGATTTCTCAGAGGCTGATCGCGCCAACGGCTGGTCCTTGGTCGTTCACGCCGACACAGGCAATTCACGGATCACCCGCGAGTCCTTCGCCAGGGTCAACTCTGTCAGAGAGGCGCTGGTGCAACAGGGCTTCACGCGCGAGCGCATCAAAGTTGAGGTGCGCTCTATTGATGGCGTTGCGGTCAAAGACGAGCGCCTATTTCGCACGGTTTACATGCTTCACGACAACTGACTGGCTTCACGGACACACATATGAACAACACAACAACCCGGCAACCGCCCGCCAAGGGCGTGATGGAATGGCAATCTTGGGTGGCGCCTTGGCTGGTGGCGTTTGCGCCACCTGTGGTGGTGGTGGTGGCCGCTGGGGTTGTTTTTCGCGACGTCATCCTCAAGTCGATCGCCACCGCTTCGCATCCCGCCTTGGTGTATGGCATCTTGGCAGCGTTTGTGTTGGGGATTGTGTTGTGCGCGCGTGCCCTGATCAAATTTCAGGTTGAGGGTGCTTACGTGCGGCGCTGGGTGGCTTTGCCGAGCGTTGAGGCGCGTCGCGAATGGATAGACAACCATCCTGCAGACAGCAAGCACATGGTGTACCCCGCGCTCGCTTCCATCGTGCTGCAGATGTCGAGTTCAGAACGCCAGGCCAAGTTTGAGCACGAGGTGCGCGCTTGTGAAACGGCGCTGAGCGACAAACTCGCATTCCCCAACTTTGTGGCTGGGTCCTTGGTGGGCTTGGGCTTGGTGGGCACGTTTGTGGGTTTGCTGGGTACGCTAGAAGACCTGGGGGCTGTGTTTGGCTCGCTGGGTGGTGCGGGGGACACCGCTGCGAACCCAACTGCGGTGTTTGCCGACATGGTTCTCAAATTGCAAGACCCGATGCGCGGCATGGGCACCGCTTTTGTGACTTCGCTGTATGGCTTGCTGGGCTCTTTGGTGGTTGGGTTGTGTTCGCTGACAGTGGGAAAAACAGGAAATACCGTCATCAAGGACGTGTACGCGGCGGAGCGGCTGTTTGCATCACAGGCACACGAGAAATTCACGCAAAACACCTTTGAGGTGGCGGCGGGCGCAACCAATGTCGACCAACTGCAGGAGTTGGTTGCCCGTGTGCTGGAGGCGCAGGCCACCCGGGACACGAGTTTGCAGACTTGGGCCGAGGGCAGTGAAAAGCGCCTCACCAAACTGCTGGATCAGATGCTTGAAGCCAATTGGTCGGCGTCTTCGGAGCTTGTCTCCAACACCCAAAAGGCATTTACTCATTTTATTGAGGCGATCAATCAACAAAATGACAACACCCAAATCATTTCGAGGCAATTGACGCAGCAGCAACGCACCTTGACCGATACCGTGCGCCTGTTGGGCAAGCAGGTGAATGAGGAGCGTGCACAGTTGCAGCGCGACATGTTGGCGATGATTGAGCACAATCAGTCGGAAGCCAGAGAAGACATTGTTAGGCTCGAAAAAGTTGTCGCTGAAATTGCTGGTTTGACGAAGTATTCCGTAGCCAACATTGATCGCTATATTCAAAAGCAAGAAAGTGTTTTGGGTTCATTGCCAAAAACAAGCTATTGGATGGATGCGTGGCAAAAAGTCCAGCTGTTCCTTCAAAAAACCCGGCGGGAGCCAGATTTTGCCTTGCTGGCAAAGACACTCGAAATGCAAACGTTGGCATTGCACGGTTTGATGCAAAAAATACAGCCCAATGTGCAGCCGAATGTGGATTCGGATGTTTTGGCTAATGATCAATTGAACAAAACATAAAGCCGGCAATTGTCCTGGTGCAAAAATTTTTTATAGATAGGTTTGGGTTTTTCACATGAGCGATCAACAGGGTAACAACACGGGTGCGGGAAACGGTAGCGATCAGCCGATCCAGAACGGAGCGGCGCGGTTGCGTTTTAAGCGCAGCGATCTGGTCAAAGTGCAGATTGTGGACACCGATTTTGTGCTGGTGTTTGTGAATGGCCGCAAGGTGCTGATTAAAGATGGTGCTATTCGGTCCGCCCTGGAAAAGGACTACAAGATCGCTTTTGCCGAAGAGGATGTGGATGGCGCTTTGTTGTTTGCCGAAGCCGAGACGGTGCAGGGGCCCGTTGATGCGCTGCCTTGGGGTGCTCTGCCAGAAGACTTGATGAGCGATGAGGAGCTTGCTGCGCGGCAGACCACACTCACCGTGGAGTCCACAGGTGTGGGCAATTTGGGGCTGCTCGGTGGGCTTTTGGGCGCGTTGGGGTTGGCGGGTGCGGGCGGTGGTGGGGCCGCGGCAGCGGCTGTGGCCACGCCAGGGATTGCCGCTTTGTCGCTCACGGGCATGAAGGGCCCGTTTGTGGGCGCCAATCCGGTGGACGTGTTTGATCTCACGGGCAACCGGCTAGCGGGTGGACAGTTGGAGAACGGTCGGGCCACATTGAGCTTGCCTGAAGGCTACCGTGGACTGGTCATGGTGCAGATTCGCTCCACGGGGGATGAGGATTATGTGGACGAAACCACAGGCCAAGTGACGAAGCTCGATGCGCAGCATGGCTTGCGGGCGTTTGTGCTGGTGGAGCCTGGGGTGGAGAACAAGGCGACGGTCTCGCCGCTGACCGAGCTTGCGGTGCGGGACGTGCTGGAGGACCGAGAGACGCCGACGCCTGAGCAGCCGGTGTTGCTGACCGATGCACAAAACGCCAACCAAAGGGTTGGGTTGTTGGTGGGGCTGAGCGACATCACGGGGCCGGTGGAGCCCATGGTCAATACGGATGGCAGTCTGAATGAGGCCTTTACCGGATCGTCCAACGATCCTGCGCAGCTCTACGGCGCCATTTTGGCGCAGTTCTCGGGGCTGGTGGGGCAAGGAGATGCGGGATTGGAGGCTGTTCTGGCTGGCATGGCGCCCTTGGTGGAGCAGGTGCGCGTGGCGGTGGACAGCGGCGATGCGCAAGCGGCAGAGGTGGCTGGCGCTGTGCTCTTGGATCAGCTGGCGGTGGGTGCCAAACGGGTGGCTGCTGCGGTGCAAGACACGGCGCCATTGCTGGCGCAAACATTGGGTGCTGTGATGGGGCAGGGCGAGCGTGTGCTGCGCGAGCCGCCGGTGGTGGTGGTGCAGGGTGTGCAAGCGCTGCAAGAGCAATCGCTGGTGTTGGCCGATGGATGGTTGAACGCCGATGAGCGCTTGCTTGATGTGAGGCTGCCAGTGGCCTTGCCGGCGCAGGCGCTGGCGGGCGACACCATTGCCATCACACTCATTTACCAAGACACACAGGGGGAGCAGCGCCTGGCGCTGGAGCCCCAAGTGTTGAGTGCACAAGAGGCGGCAGCCAGTGTGGCCAACGTCACATTGGCTGCGGGGTTGTGGTCGGATGTGCCGCATGCGGCCCAAGTGCGGATTGAAGCCACGGTGGCGGCCGAAGGCCTGGAGTCGGTGACCTACGCGGCCTACCTTGGGAGCGCAGGCGACTTGTCGGGGGGGGGCGTGCTCACGCTCGACCTTGAAGCGCCCGGCGTGCCCATGGGCGACCTGGCGCTGGAGAGCCAGGAGCGCCAGCCGGTTGGGGGGGGTGCCGTCACCAGCCAGCAAATGCCGTTGTTTACCGGGTTCTACGATGCCGGTGAGCCGGGTGCGGTGTTGATCTTCTCTTTGTGGGCCGAGGATGGCAGTTACGAGCGCCAGTGGCGCAGCGACCAGGTGGACTCGCCCGTTGTGCTCGATGCGGCCTCTGGGCGCTGGCAGCTGCGTGTGCCGGCGGTGGACAAACTCCCCATCAACCCGGCTGGGGTTGACTATGCAGCGCAGGTTCAACTCCAAGACGCTGCGGGCAACTTGAGCGAGGCAGCCCCATTGCCGGCGTTCAAGGCTGTTCTGAATGCAGGTTTGGGTTTAGAGCCTCGTGGCGATGCAGACAGTGGTGCGCAGGGTGACGGCATTACCAACAAAAGCCAGCCGTCGTTGCTTGGCAAAGCCCCTGCGGGTATTGCGCGTGTTGAGGTGGATCTCAACGGCATCACCTACAGCTCGGCCAAGCCGGCGAGCACTGGTGAGTCGATAGCGCTGTTTGCCAGTGGCGAATTTGTGGTGGTGCCCAAGCAGGCGCTGGAAGACGGCATGTACCTTCCGGTGGTGCGGCTGTACGAGAGTGTGTCGGCGCAAGAGCCGCAGTACGCCTTTGCGGGCGATGCACTGACCATCGACAGCGCGGCGCCCACACTCAGTGTCAGTGGGTGGCCTCAAGGCTTTCAGGCAGGCCAGTCGGCCGTGTTGCAGTTCACGTTCAGCGAAGAGCTGGGCAGGCCGGTGCAATGGGACGCGTCGGCCCAAAGCGGCGATTTTGAGGTCATTGGGGGAGTGCTGGGTGCCTTGGGCAGCCGTGTGCTCAACGCCGATGGCAGCGTCACTTACACAGCGGTGTTCACGCCTGGCCAAGGGGCAGCGGGGCAAGCGAGCATTGGCCTTGCGGGTGCGCGCTACAGCGATGTGGCGGGCAATGCGGGCACAGACCTTGTGCTGCAAGCCCCGTTCAACACCGTGCGGCCAGGCGTGAGCGGCGTGCGCATTGAGGGCGCGGGCGCCGACGGGCAGCTCAAAGCCGACCCGCTGGTGCCGGGTGACACCATTCGTGTGACGCTCACCTTCAGCGATGCGGTCACGCACGAGGCGGCCGATGGCGTGCAGGAGAGTGCACGGTTTGCTGTCCTGCTCGATGGCAACGCCTTGCGTGAGGCGCTCTATGTGGGGGGCTCTGGCACCACCGAGCTGGTGTTTGAGTACGTGGTGGCTTTGGGGGATATCGATCGTTTGGGTGGCATCACCGCGCCACCCAATGCCCTGATTGTTCCCCAGGGCGTGACCTTGCGCAACACGGGCGGTAACGACGCCTCTACCGCCACGGTGGCTGTGGGGTCACAGAGCAACGCCATCACCGTTGATGGTGTCTTGCCTGAAGTCACAGTGTCTCGCGAAGACAGCAACGCCATTCTGATCAAAGACACCACAGCCACGCTGCGATTCACCTTCACGGAAGACCCCGGCGACAGCTTCGACCTGTCTGCCATCACCGCGGTCGGTGGCGAGCTGTCCAATCTGAGCCGAGCCGCGGACAACGCCTTGGTCTTCACCGCCACGTTCACCCCGGAGGCTGGGCGCACGTCTGATGCGCTTGTGGCGGTGGTGGCCGGGCGCTTCTCAGACGCAGCGGGCAATGTGAACGCCCGAGCGGCCCAGTTGAGCTTGCGGGTGGACACCGTCGAGCCTGCTGTGCCCACGGTGCAGCTCCATCCGGATTCCGATACCGGGATTGACGCCGAGACCCGCAGCGATGGCATCACCAATCAAGGCGCGCCGCGCTTGAGTGGCAGCGGCGCTCCCAACGCTGCCGTCACGGTGACCCTGTCTCAGGGCGACGAGACGGTGTGGACGGGTGTGACCCGCAGCAACGACAGCGGCCAGTGGGAAATCACGGTCACGGCAGCGCTGGGCAATGGCCTGTACATGCCACAAGTCGAAGTGCTTACAGAGACGGGCAATCGCAGTCAAGCCCAAGGCGTTGCCTTTGAGGTCGACACGGCGCCGCCTTTGGCCAGCGACATCACCGGGGGGCTGTTGCCCGATGCTGAGAACGACAGCGGTTGGTCCTTCACAGACAACGTGACCAACAATGCTGCGCCGGTGCTCAGGGGCAGCGCTGAGGCGCAATCGCGTGTTGAGGTGCAACTGGCCGGTCGCAGCCATGTCACCCAGGCCAACGCACAAGGCCAATGGGAGCTGGACCTCAGCGCCGCAGCAGGCGCCCAACCCTTGCCCAACGGCGTGCATGTGCCGGTCATCACCGTCACCGACATCGCGGGCAACAGCACGGTGGTCACTGGCACGGCATTCACCGTCGACACCTTGCTCAGCGTGGCCAGCAGCGCCAACCTCGCAGACGTATCCGACACCGGCCTCAAAGGCGATGGCCGCACCACCGTCACCACCCCGGTGTTCACAGGTGCAGCCGAGGCGCTGTCGCGGGTGGAGTTCACCATTGACGGCCGCACCTATGTCACCACCGCCAACAGCAGCGCGCGCTGGAGCGTGCAAGTGGGCAGTGATCCCCATGGCGATCACACCCTTGGACAGGGCAGTTACGCCTACAGCGTCACCGTCACCGACCGCGCGGGCAACACCGAAACGGTGGACTATCCGGTGGGCAGCGTGCAAGTGCAGACACAAATTGACGATCCTGTGCTGTCGCTGTTGAACGACAGTGGCAACGGGGCGGCCGGCACGGCAAGCGACAGCGTCACATCGGACACCCGCCTGCGCACAGACAACACCGCAGCAGATGCGGTGGAGCAATTCCGCATCAAGCGCGGTGAGCAGTGGGTCAGCGACTGGCTGTCAGAGGCCCGCTACAACAGCGCCATGCTGAGCCAGCCCGACGGGCAGTACACCGTGTATGTGCGCCAAATCACTGGCACAGGATTGGTCAGCGCTGGCACGGCGGCTATCAGCTTCAGCAAAGACACGACCGCCAACGCATTGGCGGTGACCTTGCGCAACGACAGCGGCAACGCACAGGTGGGCACCGATACCGACAAGCGCACCCAAGACCCCTCGCTGGAGATCACAGGCGCCGAAGACGGGGCCCGCATCGAATACAGCGTCGACGGTGGCGCTACTTGGAGCGAGAGCTACGCCCCCCAAACCACAGACCGAGACAGCGCCGAGGTGGTGTACGTGCGCCAGGTCGACGCCGCAGGCAACATCAGCCCGTCCAGCGTGTTGGCCTACACCCTGGACACCCGTGCGCCCGCCGCCGATGACATCTCCGGAGCCCCCATCGAGATCGGCAGTCTGTCCAACCGGCGCCCGGCCTACGCTGGCCGAGCGGAGCCTGGCGCCCTTGTGGAGGTCACCTTCACCAGCGCAGACCCCGATGTGTCGCACACACTCACCCTCACTGCGGTGGTGAACGCCTCTGGCCAATGGTCGGTTGTGCCCGAGCAAGACTTTGTGGCGAGCGCCTACAGTGTTGGGCTGAGGGTCACCGACCGAGCGGGAAACAGCACCAACCAAGCGGGTGAAGGGATCAGTCTTGACCTGACCAGCCCAACCGTCTCGATCAGCACCGACGCTCCCCAGGATGGGGCACTCAAAGTGGGTGACAGCGTCAGTGTGACCTTCACCTTCAGTGAAGACCCGGGCAACACCCTGCAGTGGAATCCAGTTTCTCAAACCGGTGGCATCACCGTGGTGGGTGGGCGCCTGAGCGCCCTGAGCGGCAGCGGCTTGATACGCACCGCCACCTTCACACCCGACCGGGGCGCTGAAAGCGAAGCGCACATCAGCATCGCTGCGGACACCTTCACCGACGCGGCGGGCAACGCCAACACAATAGGCAGCAACGTCATCAGCCTCGTCGTGGACACCTTGGTGCCGACGGTCAGCGGCGTGGCGATCACGGGCAAGGACAGCGCGGGCGCAGCCAAGGCGGGCTCCTTGACGGTGGGCGACCACATCGATGTGGAAGTCACATTCAGCGAAGCGGTGGTGCTGAGCGACGCGTCGCAGATCGGCTACGCGATCAACGTGGGCGGGTTCACCAAATTTGCGCAGTACCACAGCCTCAGCGGCGACGGCACACAAATGACGCTGCGCTACACGGTGGCGGCAGGCGACGTGGACACGGCCGGCGGCATCACCGCGGCGGCCAATGCGCTGGGGCTGGGCGCCAGCGGGGCCATTGCCGACGCAGCGGGCAACCCGGCCGATGTGCGGGTGAGCGCCACACGGGCAGACAGCTCAGAGGCCGGCAACGGGCCGGTCGTCAACACCATCGCCGTCGACACCGTGGTGCCCTCGGTGAGCATCGCAGTAGACCGCTTGACGCTCAACGCAGAGAGCGGCAGTGACAGCGCGCAGGTGACCTTCACCTTCAGCGAAGAGCCGGTGGGCTTCGATCTTGGCGACATCACCGTCAGCGGTGGCTCCTTGGATAACTTCAGTGAGCTGCTGGGCGACGGCAGCAGCGGCGACCTGTTGCGCTACACCGCCACCTTCACCCCGGATGCCAATACCGAAGGGCCGGCCAGCATTGCGGTGGCTGGACAAGTCTTCACCGACTTGGCGGGTAACCCCAACACCGCCAGCAACACCATCACGCTGGACATCGATACCGTTGCGCCCACCGTGGCGCTCAGCGCCAAAGACGGGGTGACCGCGCTCAAGGCCGGGCAAAGCGCCACCGTGGTGCTGACGTTTAGCGAAACCCCGGTGGGTTTGACAGCGGATGACCTGAACATCAGCGGTGGCACTTTGCTGGCCTTGATGCCCACGGCCAACACCCTGGTGTGGGAGGCCATAGTGTCACCCGCAGCCAACAGCACCACTGGCCTGAACGTGAGCCTGGGCAGCGCCACCTTCAGCGACCGAGCCGGCAACCTCAACGCCCACGGCAACGACGCCAACAACACCGTGTCGTTCACGGTAGACACCGTCTTGCCCACGGTGGCCATCAGCAGCGATGCGTCCGCACTCAAAGCGGGGGATACCGCCACGCTGACCTTCACCTTCAGTGAAGATCCGGGCGACAGCTTTGTGGGCGGCGACATCACGGTCAGTGGTGGCACATTGGGAGCGCTGAGCGCCAAACAAGACAACGGTGATGGCACGTTCAGCTACACCGCCACCTTCACGCCCAACGCCAACTCCACCGAGCCGGCAGTCATCAGCGTGGGCAACGGTGTCTTCACCGATGTGGAGGGCAACGCCAACGCCGACGGTGCAGACAGCGACAACCGGGTGCAGATGTCGGTGGACACGGTGCGCCCAACGCTGAGCATCCAGAGCGGCAGCCTGAGTACCCTCAAGGCGGGCGACACCACGGTGGTGACGTTCGTCTTCAGTGAAGACCCAGACACCACGTTTGAGTGGGATGCGGCCAGCCAGACTGGCGATATTGAGGTCACCGGTGGCACTTTGAGCGCACTCAGTGGCACAGGCCTCATCCGCACAGCCACCTTCACGCCAACACCCAACGCCGAGGGCACCGCCAGCTTGAGCGTGGTCTCGGACACGTTTGCAGACGCGGCGGGCAACCTCAACGCCACAGGTGCGTCCATCGATTTGGCGTACGACACCCTGCGCCCAGAAGTGGCCATCGGCAGCACCAGTGCCGCGCTCAAGGCTGGTGACACCGCCACAGTGGTGTTTGACTTCACCAAGGCGCCCGGCGAAAGCTTTGGTTTGGACGATGTGCAGGTGGTGGGCGGCAGCCTGAGCGACCTGCAGTTGGTGGCCGGTACCGACGGCAAGCAGTACACCGCCATCTTCACCCCACAAGAGCGGTTTACGGGCAGTGCCAGTCTGAGCATTGGCAACAGCCGCTTCCAGGACGCGGTGGGCAACTTCAACGCCGATGGCACAGATGCCAACAACAGTTTGTTGCTCGCCATTGATACCCAGGCACCGACGGTGACGATAGGTGGCCTGGCGGGCGTGAGCCGACTGGTGGGCGAGAGTGGCAGTGATGTGCAGACCTCGACCATCACCTTCAGCTTCAGCGAAGCGCCGCAGACCTTCGATAACAGCATGATCACGGTCGAAGGGGGAACGTTGACAGATGTTGTGGTCGTCAACGGCAGTGACGCAAAGGTCTACACCGCCACCTTCACACCGGCGGTGGGCTCTGGCAACACCCGCATTGCGGTGGACGCCAACACCTTCACGGATGCGGCTGGCAACAGCAACACGGCGCTGGTCCAGCAAACCGGCAGCTTTGACACAGTGCGTCCAGAGGTGGAGGTGAGCCTGCCCAATGGACACAGTGGGGCGCTCAAGGCCGGAGAGTCGGTGGAGCTGACCCTGGCGTTCACGGAAGAAGTGCGTGGCCTGAGCCTGAGCGACATTGTGGTGCCAGAGGGCACGGGGCGGGTCAGCAACCTGGTGCAAAGCGCCAACGACCCCACGGTGTACACGGTCACCTACACGCCGGCGGTGAACTTGAACGCCCAGAGCGTGGTGCTGCGCATCAACGACGGGGCCTTCACGGATGCGGCGGGCAACGCCAATGCGGACGGAGCGGACGCAGACAACGCGGTGGCGCTGAGCGTGGACACCTTGGTGCCGACGGTCAGCGGCGTGGCGATCACGGGCAAGGACAGCGCGGGCGCAGCCAAGGCGGGCTCCTTGACGGTGGGCGACCACATCGATGTGGAAGTCACATTCAGCGAAGCGGTGGTGCTGAGCGACGCGTCGCAGATCGGCTACGCGATCAACGTGGGCGGGTTCACCAAGTTTGCGCAGTACCACAGCCTCAGTGGCGACGGCACACAAATGACGCTGCGCTACACGGTGGCGGGCGGCGACGTGGATGCGGCCGGTGGCATCACGGCGGCGGCCAATGCGTTGGGGCTGGGCGCCAGCGGGGCCATTGCGGATGTGGCGGGCAACGTGGCCGATGTGCGGGTCAGTGCCAGCGGCGGTGGCAACGGTCCAGCTGTCAACAGCATTGTGGTCGACACCCCTGTGCCAGAGGTCAGCGTGCAGCGCCTGGGCACCCATGTGGTGGTGGCCAATCACGTCTCAGACGATGCGCTGCAGACAGAAACCATCGTGCTGCAGTTCACCAAAGAGCCGTTTGCGCTGGGCGGTGGCGTGTTTGACCCAGCAGCCACGGGCGTGCTCACTGTGGTGGGCGGCAGCTTGAGCGGCTGGAGCAGTGCTGTGGTCAATGGCCGTTACCAGTACACGGCCACCTTCACACCAGAAGCCAACCGGACGGCGAACGCCACCATTCAAATCAACGCGAACAGCTTCCAAGACAGCGCAGGCAACCCCAACCCGGCCAGCAATGTGCTGAGCATGGCAGTGGACAGCAGCGTGCCTGCGGACCCGACCATCACCCTGCGTGCCGACACCTTTGTGGCCGCAGCAGACAATGGCAGCGCCAGCGATGGCATCACCTCGCGCACTGAACTCAGCACCACGGGTGCGGAGGCGGGTGCCACGGTGCAATATCAGGTGCTTCGTGTGGTCAACGGTGTGGAGCAAACGCCACCGGCCCTGGCATGGGCCAGCGTGTTTGATTACAACGAGCACATGGACGGTGCCGCAGACGGCGCGTACCGGGTGTATGTGCGGCAGATTGACCGCAATGGCAACGTCAGCGCAGGCGGCACCAGCCTCAACGTCACCAAAGACACCACCGTGGGCGCCTTGACCGCAGCGTTGACCGACGACACCATCGGCACGGGTGTGGGGGTTGCAGACGACAAGATCACCAGCGATGGCCGCATCACCGTCACCGGCATGGAAGACGGTGCAACCCTGCAGTACCGCGTGGGCAACGGGGTGTGGACCAACGCCACAGCGCAGCAGTTCACCACGGTGGATGGGGCGCAGGTGCTGAACCTTGGCCTGACGACAACCGGCACCTATTCAGTGAGCCTGCGCCAAGTGGACGTGGCCGGCAACATCAGCGACGTGCAAACCGTGCAGTTCGACCTGGACAGCACCGCACCGACGCTGCAAATCCGCAGCGACCGTACCGCGCTCAAGGCCGGTGAGACGGCGGTCATCACCTTTGTCTTCAGCGAAAACCCTGGCAACGGCTTCACCGCCGATGACCTGGTCGTCAGCGGTGGTGCTTTGACCGGTCTGCAGGTGGACGCGGGCAACCCGCTGATCTACACGGCGCTCTTCACGCCCACCGCCGACAGCAGCACAGCGGGCGGCATTGCGCTCAAGGAAGGCACGCGCTTCACCGACGCAGCGGGCAACGCCCATGCGGCGGTGGGCGCGCTGACACTGCCCATTGACACCCAGCGCCCCACCTTGGCGATCACCAGCAGCCTTGAGGGCCTGAAGGTGGGCGACACCGCCACCGTCACCTTCAGCTTCAGTGAAGACCCGGGCAGCAGCTTCACAGCGGGTGATGTGGTCACCGTGGGTGGCACACTGAGCGACTTGACCGTGGACGCCACTGACCCCACGAAGTACACCGCCACCTTCACCCCCAGCGCGGGCTACACCGGCAACGCCAGCGTCACCGTGGCGGCCGAGCGCTTCCAAGACGCTGCGGGCAACAGCAACAACACCGACGCCAGCCGCACCATCGCCGTCGACACCACCCCCCCGACGGTGACCATCGCGTCCGACCGCATGGCCTTGACGGTGGCCAACCCGTCGGCCACGCTGACGTTCACCTTCAGCGAAGACCCGGGCAACACCTTCACCGCCGACAAGGTCACCGTGCCGGCCGGCGCCCAATTGACGGACTTGCAACGGGTGGATGCCACCACCTTCCGCGCCACCCTGACGGCCGACGCCGGGGTTGACCATGGCAGCAGCCATGTGGTGCAGGTGGGTGCGGGCCAGGTGCAAGATGGGGTGGGCAACCTCAACGCGCAGGCCAGCAACCCGCTGAGCTTTGCCATCGACACCCGCTCGCCCACCGTTGCGCTGGCGCGGGTGGACACCCTCAGCGGGGCGCTGAGGGCGGGCGACACAGCGGTGATTGAGCTGACCTTCAGCGAAGCCCCGATCAACTTGGGGTTGGCAGACATCCAAGTGCAGGGCGGCGCGGCCAATGGTGCGGTCAGCAACTTGGTGCGCGTGAGCGAACTGGTGTACCGGGTGGACTACACCCCTGCGGGTGGCCTGGCGCCTCAAGCGGTGACCTTGTTTGTGGCCGACGGCGCGTTCACCGATGCGGCGGGCAACATCAACCAAGACGGCGGGGAGCCGAACAACCAAATTGCGCTGCAGGTCAACACCCAGGCGCCCAGCATCAGCCAGGTGCTGGTGCAGGGCTTCAAGGCCGGGCAGAGCGAGGCCAGCACAGTGCCGCTCAAGGCGGGCGATGAGGTGCGGGTGAGTGTGAAGTTCGACCAAGACGTTGCGGTCAGTGGCGATGGAACGCCCACCTACACCCTGCAGCTTGACCAGAAAAACGTGGTGGCCACGTACGACGCGGGCAGCAGCAGCGCCGACACCCTGGTGTTCAAGTACGCCGTGGCGGCGGGCGACAGCGACAACAACGGCTTGGCCGCGGGTGCTGGGGCCTTGAGCGCTGCAGGCGCCAGCATCGAGGGCAGTGGGGCGGCGGCGATGCTGAGCGCGCCAGTGGTGACAGCGGCAAGCAACAGCGTGCGCATCGACACGCTGGCGCCCACGGTGAGCATTGCCCGCGCGGGCACCGCCACGGTCAACAAGCTCGGCAGCGAGACGCTGTTTGTCACGTTCACCGAAGACCCTGGCGAGAGCTTTGTGCTGGCAGATCTCCAAGTCAGCGCCACAGCTGGGGTGGCCGACGGCACATTCACGGCGGACCTCAACACCTGGAAAACCACGGTGGCGGGCCAATTCCAGTACCGCGTGACCTTCACGCCGGCCGACAACATCAACAAAAATGTCACGGTGAGCCTGGCCCTAGGGGCGGCCAGCGATGCGGCGGGCAATGGCGCCAACGGGGTGGACTTCGCGCTGCCGGTCAACACCCAAGGCGTGCCCTCCCCCAGTGGCGCGCTGCAGCGCGACGCTGTCAACGACACCGGGGCCGACGCCAACGACAACCTCACCAACAACAGCAGCCCTGTGCTGGCTGGCACCACAGAAGCGGGCACCACGGTGTTTGTGGAGTTGCGCAAACAGGGCGAAACCGGGGTGGTCTGGAGCGGCAATGTTGCAGCGCAGGGCACCACTTGGTCTTTGCCGGTGGGCACAAGCCTGCCCGATGCGGTGTACGAGCTGACGCTGTGGGCGCGCAATGGTGCGGGCACCGAGTCTGACAAAGGCCAGGGTAGCGGCTTCACGGTGGACACCCAAGCGCCGGCAGCGCCCAGCGGGGGGCTTGCCAGTGCGTCCGACACCTTTGGCCAAGACATCGGCAACAACGAAGACAACATCACCCGCATCAATACGCCAACCCTCAGCGGCCAAGCCGAGGCCAACGCCGCCGTATCGGTGTTGGTGGGTGGGCAAAGCTACCAAACCACCGCCAGCGCCACTGGGGCTTGGTCGGTCAATATCACACAAGCCTTGGTGGACGGCCCATACACCCCGCAGGTCACGGTCACCGACCGTGCTGGCAACCGCACCACGGGCAGCATCGACACCTTCACCATCGACACCAGAGCCCCGGCGGCCACACTGGCTGAGCTGGACGTGGGTTCTGACACCGGTGTGCGCGACTACCTCACCGGCACCACCGCGCCAAGCATTGTGGGCAACGCCGAGGCCGGTGCGCGGGTCTTCCTCACCATCGATGGCAAGACCTACACCACGCTGGTGCCCGGTAGCGGCAACTGGCGGGTGGACATTGGCAGCGAACCGCACACTGATCATGTGCTGCAGCCGGGGGCCTACACCCCGGTGGTGCGGGTGGTGGACACGGCGGGCAACGAGACCACCTTCAACGGCACGCCGTTCACGGTGCAAGGAGCCAGTGGCGACCCCATACCGTCGTTGTTCAACGACACGGGCAATGGCACCGCAGGCACGCTCAGCGACAAAGTGAGCAGCGACACCCGCTTGGACTTGGCGGGCCTGGAGACCAACGCCACACCACAGTTCAAAGTCTTTGCATGGGACGCCCAGGCGCAGACCGAGACCGAGGTCAGCACCTTCAGCAACGGCCAGTGGGGTACCTGGGGCACACAGGATCAGTACAACACCTTTATGGCCACCGCCGCCGATGGGGTGTACCGTGTGTATGTGCGCCAGGTCAACCAAGCGGGCACGCCCAGCCAGGGCGACACCTACTTGGAGTTCACCAAAGACACCGTGGCGTCGGCGCTGAGCGTGTCTTTGTCGGCAGACAGCACCAACGGCGAGGCGGGCAACGACAGCGACCGCATCACCAACAGCGCCGAGATCAATGTGTCTGGCGCGGAAGACGGGGCGGTGGTGCAGTACCAAGTGGGCGCCCAGACCACGTGGAGCAACACTTACACAGCGCCCACCAGCGACGGCGACCACACCGTGAGGGTGCGCCAGTTGGATCGGGCAGGCAACGTCAGTGAGTCGGTCCTGCAATTCACGCTGGACACCACAGCCCCCTCGGCCATGGTGACCAGTGCGCGGCTGCGGCCTGGCGATGGCGACACGGGTTTGGTGGGCGACAACATCACCAACCTGCGCTCTCCGTGGCTCAGCGGCACCACCGAGCCCAACGCCAAAGTGGCGCTGCGTTTGGCGGTGGGTGGGCAAGACAAGGAGTACACGACCACATCCAACGGCGACGGACAGTGGGCCTTGCGCATCACCGAAGAGCTGTCTGAAGGGGCCTACGCCCCGACGCTGATCGTCACGGACAGGGCGGGCAACGCACTGACCCAGGCCCTGGCGCCGTTCACGGTGGACCTGACAGCGCCCACGGTCGAGATCTTGGGCCTCAACGGCACCTTGGCGCTGGGCCAAACCGCCACGCTGACCTTCCGCTTCAGTGAGGCGCCGGGCGCCAGCTTTGGCCTGAGCGATGTGGTGGTCACCAATGGCAGCATCAGCACGCCGGCTGTCAACCCCAACAACCCCCGGGAATACACCGCGGTGCTCACGCCCAGCGCCAGCGCCACGGGCGCCATCACGGTGGGCATAGCGCCTGGAGCGTTCACCGACGCGGCGGGCAATGCCAACACTGTGGGGGCCAGCGCGAGCGCACAGGTCGACACCGAACGGCCGGTGGTGCAGTCGGTGGCCATTGTGGGGCTCGACGGCAGCGGCAGCCCCAAGTCGGGTGAGGGCGAGGGGCGCTATCTGGTCGAGGGCGATCAGGTGGAGGTGCAAGTCACCTTCAGTGAAGTGGTGAACGTCTCAGACGCGAGCGACGCGCTCAAGCCCACCTTTGGCCTCTTGTTCAACAACAACAGCCTGCGCACGGCCACCTATGTGGAGGGCTCGGGCACCCAGACGCTGAAGCTGCGCTACACCTTGGTCGCGGGCGACACCGACGACCAAGGCGGCATCACGGCAGCGTCCAACGCCTTGGGCATCCCGGCCAACGGCTTCATCCGGGACGTGGCGGGCAACGATGCTGTGCCCAGCCATGTTGCGCTCACCGCCGGTGCCAACAATTGGGTGGTCGACACAACGCCTCCTGCTGTGCTCATCACCCGAGACGACAGCAACGGCACCCTCAACCAGGTCAACAACGCCACCATCCGCTTTACCTTCACCGAGGCCCACACGGGCTTTGATCTCAGCGATGTGGAGCTCGGTGGCAGCGCAGGCACTTGGGAAGGGGGCTTGAGCCAAGCGCAAACCGACAACCAGGGTCGAACCTACTACACAGCGGTCTTGAAGCCCGCACCAGCCACCACCGAGGCGCTGACCATTGGTATCGCAGCGGGCCGCTTCAAGGACTTGGCGGGCAACAACAACACCGTTGCTGTGCCTGTGACGCTGCAGGTCAATACCTTGGACTTGCCCGAGCCCACGGGTCAGTTGGCGGCCATCTCAGACACGGGCAATGGACAAGCCGGCACCGACAGCGATGGCCTCACCAATCTGGCCACCCCGGTGTTCAGTGGCACGGCGGCGGCCAACGCAAGCATCACCATCGCGCTGTCGCGCAACGGCCAAGCGGCAGGCAGCTTCACCACCACCAGCAACGACAGCGGCAACTGGACCCTGCAGGTGCCAGCGGCCAGCGCTTTGTCTGATGGCACCTACAGCGGCACCCTGACCGCTGAGCGCGCGGGTGTGGTCAAGACGGGCACACTGAGCGCCTTCACGGTCGATCGGACGGCGCCTGAGGCCGTGGGCATCAATGGGGGCATCACCGCCGATGCGACCAACGACACCGGCGAATCCAGCACCGACGGCATCACCGCCAACGCCCGCCCCATCTTCTCGGGCACGGCAGAGGCCGGTGCCCGGGTGTGGGTGGAGATACGCGACAGCGGCTCGGCACTGGTGCGAACCTTGGTGGCCGACGTGAACAACTCGGGCGCCTGGAGTGTGCAGCCCGAGGAGGGCGCCCCACTGGCAGAGGGCACCTACACCACGGTGCTGCGGGTCATGGACAAGGCGGGCAACGAAACGCTCAAAGCGGGCGGTGGGTTCACCATCGACACCACTCGGCCTGATGCCGCAGGCATCCGTGGGCAACTTGATGTGCTGGGCGACACCGGCGTGCAAGGCGACAACCGCACGGGTGACACACGCCCTTGGCTCTCAGGCACAGCCGAGGCCAACGCCGAAGTGCGGGTCATCATCGACGGTCGCACCTACAACACCCGCGCCACCGCGCAGGGGCAATGGGCTGTGCAGGTGGGCAATGCACAAAACCCAGGTCACGCCTTGAGTGGCGCGGGCGAGAACGGGGCGGGCATCACCTATAGCTTCACCGTCACCGCCACCGACAAGGCGGGCAACAGCAACACCGTCAACGGCACCCCCTTCACGGTCGAGGAAGCGGGCAGCGACCCCTTGGTGCGCTTGGTCAATGACACCAGCAACGGCGCCGATGCGCAGTACGCCACAGACTTGGTCACACGCGATGTTCGCTTGGACCCGTACGAGGGCGTCTTCTCCGATGGCAAAGGCGTGCAATACCGCATCGGGCTCGACGGCAACTGGCTCACGCCAGAGGCGTACGCAGCGGCCATGGGCGCCCAGCCCGATGGCACCTACACGGTATACGTGCGCCAAATCAGCGCTTCTGATGTGCCCAGCCAGGGCAATCGCTCCATCACCTTCACCAAAGACAGCAGCGCCAGCGCCTTGCTGGTGAAGCTGGTCGACGACACGGGCAACAACGCCTTGTCTGGCTCCGACAGCGACCGGCGCAGCAGCGACGGGCGGGTCGAGTTGCTCACCGCGGCCGAAGCCGGCGCCCTTGTGCAGTACAGCACAGTCAACCCCAGCAGCGCCACCGAAGGCGACTGGGCCGCCACCTACACCCCCCCCAGTGGCAACTTCAACGGCGTGCAGCAAGTGGTGTGGGTGCGCCAGATCGACAAGGCGGGCAACATCAGCACGCCCACGCGGTTTGAATACATCCTGGACAACGTGGCGCCCACGGGCAGCAGCGCGCGCCTCACGCCGGGCACCCTGGGCGACACCGGACGCGACGCGAGCGACAACCTCACCAACCTGCGACAGCCGGCCTACAGTGGTGTGACCGAAGCGGGCGCCAGTGTGCGTGTGGTGCTCAGCAGCACCCAAGAAGGCGTGGCGCACACCGTCACCCTGGAGACGGTGGCCAACGCGTTTGGGGCTTGGTCGGTCACGCCCGACGCCGACCTCATCGCCAACGCCTACAGCGCGGCCATCACCGTCACCGACGCTGCCGGCAACGCCACCACCGTGGCGGGCACGCCCTTTGCCATCGACACCACGGCCCCCACCGTCAGCATCAGCGGCGACTTGAGCCGTGTGAGGGCCGGCGACGCCCCGCTGATCACCTTCACCTTCAGCGAAGACCCGGGCAGTGCCTTTGGCTTGAACGCCATGGTGGTCAGCGGCGGCAGCTTAAGCGCTTTGGCGCCTGATGCCCAAAACCCCTTGGTCTGGACCGCGCGCTTCACACCGGCCTTCAACTTCGAAGGCGCCGCCAGCGTGAGCGTGGGCAACAACCAGTTTGCCGACCCCGCGGGCAACTTCAACGCCGATGGCGCTGACGAGAACAACACGGTCAGTGGCCAAGTGGACACCATCGCACCGAGCGTGATGGCAGGGGCGCCGGTGTTCATCGAGGGCTTTGCGGGCACACCGGGCCCAGCCGACCCACCCAAAACCACCACTTTGGTGGCGGGCGACACGGTGCGCGTCACACTCATGTTCAGCGAGCCGGTGACGGTCAGCGGTGTGCCGCAGTACTTCATCACGCTCGATGGAGGCGCCCAGCGTGCGGCGAGCTACGTGGGCGGCTCAGGCACCCCCTTCTTGGTGTTTGAATACGTCTTGCAAAGCGGCGACACCGACAGCGCAGGCGGCGTCACCGCCAGCGCCAATGCGCTGACCTTGGGCGCCGATGGTTCGGCCACCATCACCGACACCTTTGGCAACAACGCGGTGTTGACCACCGCAGCGGTGGCCGTCGACAGCAACGGTGTGCGCATCGACACCACCCCCCCCACGGTGGCCATCAGCGCGTCGCGCCTGGCCGTCAATGCCGAGACAGACACCCTCAGCAGCACAGTGACCTTCACCTTCAGTGAAGACCCGGGTGAGAGCTTCGAGCTGGCTGATGTGTTGGTGAGCGGGGCGAACAACACCGTACTGGTGGCAGGCCCCCACTACCAATGGAGCGGGTTGGCGGGCAGCGGCCTCACACGCAGCGCCGTTCTCACCCCATTGGTTCAGCAAGAAGGCGACTGGGTGCTCAGCATCGCCAGCGGCACCTTCGGCGACGCGGCGGGCAACCTCAACGCCGACGGCGACGACACCAACAACCGAATCAACCTCAATGTCGACACGGTGCGTCCGCTGCTCAGCGTGAGCTTGTCCGAGGGCGAAGAAAGGTTGGCCAGCGGCACCGCCAAAGCGGGCGACGTGGTCACGCTCTACCTCACATTCAGCGAGTCCATCACGGGCCTGGCGCTCAACGACATCGCCATCAGCGGCGGCACCGGCACCGTGAGCAACCTCACACCGTTGGACAACGAGTCAAAACGATTCAGCGTGGACTTCCGCCCAGCGGCCAACCAGCCGGCGAACACAGCCATTGTGTTGTCGGTGGACGATAACGCGGTGCGCGACCTCAAAGGCAACCACAACCGCGATGGCAGCGACGCCAACAACACCGTCACCGTCACCGTGGACACCCAAGCGCCCACGGTGCAGACGGTGAGCATCAGCAGCGGCGCTGGCACAGACAACACCTACACAGTGGGCGACACCATTTCCGTGTCCGTCACGTTCAGCGAAGTGGTTCACTTCAATGCCGAGGCGGCGTCGACAGACCGGCCCTTCATCAACCTCAATGTGGGTGGGCAAATCAAGCCCGCTTACGCCACCAGTGGCAGTGGCACCAACACCTTGGTGTTCAGCTATGTGGTGCAAGCCGGTGACACCGACACCAATGGTGTGAGCCTGTTGGCCAACGCCATCAATGCAGGCAATGGCAGCATCCGCGACGCGGCAGGCAACAACGCGGTGCTGACACACAGCGCCGTGGCCGATAGCGCGTTGCACACGGTGGACACCACCGCGCCCACGGTGATCATCAGCCGCGCAGGCAGCCATGTGCTGACCCTGAACTCCGAAACCACTGCCCACAACAGCGACACCATCACCTTCCAGTTCAGCGAGGCCGTGCAAGGCTTTGACTTGAGTGATGTGGTGGTGAAAGTCGGTGTGACCACGCTCACGGCTGGGCAATACACTTGGGGCACACTGACGCCAGTGTCTGGCCAAGTAGGTCGTTACACCGCTGTCCTGACCGTGGCCTCCGGCCAAGCGGGCGAGCTGACGCTGGAGCTGCCGAACGGCACATTCACCGATGCCGCCAGTAACGCTGGCGTGGGCAATGCCCTGTCGTTGACAGTGGATACGACAGCGCCTGTCAAGCCCAGCATCGTGTTGGTCAGCGACAGCAGCAACACGGCGCAGGGCGGCGAGCTTGAACACAACGCCGATGGCCGAACCAACTCCTTGCGTTTGACCCCATCGGGGCAGGGCATTGGCGACACGGTGCAATACCGTGTCACGGGTGGATTGGCCAGCAACACCTGGAAGAGCATCGCCGAGTACAACAGCGAGGTGGACAGCCTGGCCGACGGCAGCTACACCATCACCGCTCGACTGCTTGACGCCAACGGCAACGTCAGCGAGGTGAGCGATGCGCTTGCTGTGACCAAAGACACCGCCGTGGCTGAGTTGTCGGTGAGCTTCACCGACACCGGCAACGGTCAGGTGGGCGCCGACGGCGACGGGCGCACCAACAGCCCCGCGCTGAGCGTCACGGGCCAAGAAGGTGGTGACGCCGCCGTGGTGCAGTACAGCTTCAACGGCCGTGACTGGTTGACACGGGCGCAGTACGACACCGCCATGGCTCTGGGGGGCAGCAACGCCGCTGATGGAGCCAAGACCGTGCTGGTGCGCCAGATCGACGCTGCAGGCAACACCAGCAATCCCACCCAAGTCACCTTCACCCTGGACCGCACGGCCCCCAACAACACCATCGTCACCGGTGTGCTCGAAGCCGCCAGCGACAGTGGCGCGAGCAACAGCGACCGCATCACCAACGTGGCGGCACCCTGGCTCGCTGGCGTGGCCGAGGCCGGCGCGCGGGTGGCCGTCACCCTCAACGTTGGGGGTGATAGCCACACCTACACCACCGACGCCGACGAAGTCAGTGGCGTCTGGCGGCTGCAGGTGGGCACCAACTTGGCCAACGCTGTGTTGCCCGACGGCAGCTACACCCCGTCGATTGTGGTGACCGACAAAGCGGGCAACGCCGCTGCGGCGGTCAACGGCAGCACATTCACCGTCGACACCACCGGGCCGAGCGTGGAGTTGGGCTCCAGCCTGTCCGCACTCAAGGCCGCAGAGGCGGCCACCATCACCGTCACCTTTGCCGAGGCGGTGGTGGGCTTTGGTCTGGACGACCTGGAGGTCACGGGCGGGCGTTTGAGCAACCTCACGCGCACCAAAGCCGCCAGCGCCGGCTCCCCCAGCGAGGTTTACACCGCCCTATTTACCCCGGTGCAAGGCGTCAACAACGGCGCGGCCACCATCAACCTGGCGGCCAACCGCTTCGCCGACTTGGCGGGCAACCCCAACCCCAACGCCGCCACCCAACTGGCGCTGAGCTACGACACCTTTGCGCCCGACGTGCTCAACATCGAGCGGGGACAATCCAGCGTGGCCAACGCCACCTACCGCGCCGACACCTACCTCAACGCGGCGGAGCTGGCCAACGGCGCGAGCGCCACCTTTGTGGTGCGCTTCAGCGAACCCGTCTCGGGCCTGTCGGCGAACAACTTCCGCCTGGTCACCCAGGCCGGCACAGCCATCGGCGTGTCGGACGAAGGTCTGAGCCTGGCCTTTGCGCCGCAGAACCCAGCCGGCGGTCGCTCAGCCACTTGGACGGTCACCGTGGGGCAACTCAACCGCATCGACACCGAAACCCTCGACAGCCTCAAGCTGGAGCTGGTGAACAACACGGGCATTGCCGACAGCAGCGGCAACACCCTGCGCAGCAGCGGCTACACCTTGGGGCAGGCCTACCTGATCGACGCCACAGCACCGCTCACACCTGTGCTCACCAGCGGCACCACCGCAGGCAGCACCACCCCGCGCATCGTGGGGCAAGCCGAGGTCAACAGCGAAGTCATCGTCACCGCTGGCGGCGCGACCTACGTGGTGCGTGCCGACGCCGCAGGTTTCTGGGTGGTCGACACCGCACAGGGCAGCACCAGCGGCCAAACGCGCACGGGCACGTACACCGCGCCGGCCAACGGTGGCACTTTGGCGGTGAGCTACCGCGCCACCGATCTGGCGGGCAACACCAGCCAGACAGGCGCCAGCAACGTCACCATCAACACCAGCGCACCGGTCATCGAATCCAGCGGCGCCACCAACAACACCACCCCCACCATCATGGGCACCGGCCCGGCCAGCACCGCCATCACCGTCAGCGTGGGGGGGGCCACCTACCAGGTCACCACCACCGCCAACGGCCAGTGGTTCGTCAACACCGCCACCGCCGTGCCCAGCAGCGGCACCTTTGTGGCCATTGCCAACGGTGCGTTGCAAATCACGGCGGCCCTCACGGCCAATGCGGCGGTCAGCACCTCGGGCACCTTGGTCATCGACACGGTTGCCCCGAACACCCCCGTCATCACCAGCAGCGGCTTCACCAACGACACCACCCCGGTCATCCAGGGCACGGCAGACGCCTTTAGCCTCGTCAACGTGAGTGTGGGCGGTGCCACCTTTGCCACCCGCGCCAACGCCCTGGGCGTGTGGCAAGTGGACACCGGTGCGGGCAGCAACGCCAGCCAAACCGTCACCGGCACCTACACCGTGCTGGCCAACGGCAGCCGCACCGTTGCGGTCAGGGCCTTGGACGCCGCCAGCAACCTCAGCGGCCTGGCCAACCAAACCCTCATCATCGACACCGTGGCCCCCAACACCGCCACCATCGATGCCATGCCCAGTATTGGCTCCAACACGCCCGTCATCAGTGGCACAGCCGAGGCCGGTGCCACCGTTGTGGTCACCGTGGGGGGCGCCACCTACCGCGCCACGGCCGACGCCTCCTTGCCCAACGGGCAAGGCCGCTGGGTGGTCAACACCGCCAGCGATGCGCCCGTGACGGGCGTGTACAACGCGCCAGTGCAAAACGGTGAGCTCACCATCACCGCCAGCCAGACCGACCGCGCCGGCAACACACAAAGCGCGGCACCGGCGCAAACCACGGTGTACGACAGCGCTGTGCCTGTCATCACCAGCGCGCTCTACACCAACCAGCCGCGCCCCACCGTCAGTGGCACCGCCCAGGCCGGAGCCAGCGTGTCGGTGAGCATGGGCGGGGCCACCTTCGAAGCGCTGGCCGACGGCAACGGCGCGTGGCAGGTCAACACCGCCACCCAAGCCCCCACCAGGGGTACCTTCACCGCCATCAGCGGCAGCAGTGGCACCTACACCGTGGTGGCCTTGGTGGGCGATAAGCGCGCCGAACAAAGCCTGTTGCTGGACCGTGCGCCGCCCACACTCACGGTGGCGGCCACCCCGGTGGCGGGCGACAACGTCATCAACGCGGCCGAGCAGGGCGCCGCCAGCATCAGTGGCACGGTTGAGGCCGGTGCCAGCGTCACCCTGGGCTTTGGGGCCGAGACCCGGGCGGCCACCATCAACAGCGACGGCACTTGGCGCTACACCCTGACCGCGGCCGACATGGCCGCGCTGGGCGAAAGCGCGCCTGGCCAGGTGGGCGACAAGAGCGTCATCGTGGTGGCCACCGACCGCGCGGGCAACCAAACCAGTGTGGCGCGCAACATCACCATCGACACCGAGCGCCCCGTGCTCGACATGGACCGCAGCACCGATGGCAGCGGCTACGTCGTGGCCTACACCGCCAAAAACGTGTCCTACGCGCTCACCAACCGCAGCGAAGTCACGGTGAGCGATGCGGCCATCAGCGACAGCCAGCCCATCAGCCGCATCGATATCGGCATCAGCGGCGCCAACGCCGGCACAGCGGCGCTGGAGTTCTTGGACATCAGCGACCAATACGTGGCGCTCAGCGGCGCCGCCAGCGCACAGAGCGTGACCTTGGCTGGCGTGACGTGGAACATCAGCTACAACGCGGGCACCATCACGCTGCAAGCCGCTGGCGTGCCCAACGACGCACTGGCCGCGCAGGCGCTGCTGCGCAGTTTGCGCTACCGCAACACCAGCCCAGGCGACATTGGCGCCAACGAAGCCGACCGGGTGTTTGGCATCACCGTGTACGACCGCGCAGGCAACGCCAGCAACACCGCGCGGGTGACGGTCACCGCCGACGGCAGCGGTCCGGTGATCGACTTGGATGGAACCGCCAACAGCGTGTCGGCCTTGCAACAAGCCTTGCTGGGTGCGGATGCACTGGCCAGCGGCGGAGAGGAACGCTTTATCAGCGTCGGCGGCCAAATCATGCGCCTGCACGAGTTCAAGACCGTGGGCTCCAGCAGCTTTGACATTGCCGCCGCCAGCTTGCGCACCGACTACCTGGTGGTCGGCGGTGGCGGGGGGGCCAGTCAGGGGGTGAACAACTATTGGTACGGTGCAGGCGGCGGCGGCGGCCAAGTTGTCAACATGGTCAGCCAAACCTTGTTGAGCAGGGCCTACGAGGTCACGGTTGGCGCTGGTGGCGCTGAGCGTGTCGCCGGTGGCAAATCTGTGTTGGGCTCGGTGGAGGCGGCCGGTGGTGGTGCTGGCAGCCTCAGCGCCGATAAACTCACCAGCACCGGCGGGGACAGCGGTGCCTTCTCTGGCTCTTCGTCCACCACCAAGTACCGCGACGGTGCTGGTGCGGGCGCTGGGGGGGCGGCAAGTGGAAGTGACGGTGGCGCGGGGGTGAAGTCGACCATCAGTGGCGAAGAGTTGGGCTACGGTGGGGGTGGAGCCGGCGGTCTCAATTCTGGTGGTGTTGCAACCGATGGGGGGGCCAAACTCGACAGCCCGGCCCGCTCCAACAGCGGCGGAGGCGGCTCGGGCAATGTGGACATCAAGAAGGGTGCCGACGGTGTGGTCATCACCCGCTACGACGCGGGCGTCGATGAGGCCGCGCTCATGGAGCTCATCCAAACCATCTACCGCATCTACACCGACAACCCCAGCTACACCTTGGGGGGCAACCTGCACGCGTACCTGAACGCCGTGATGCTGGCCCTGGAGGACGGCAAACTGGCGTCGCACGAGGTGGTGGACGCTGTGCGCAGCGTGGATGCCACACCCAATACCAGCGCTGAGCGCTTGAATCTTTCTGTGGCACAGGCCAACGCGGGCGTGTTGCTGCAAAGCGCAGCCGACACCGCCACCGTGGTCGAAGGCCGTGGGGTGCGCTGGCTGCAGGTGGGCGCCCAAGGTGTGCAAGACGGCGCACTGGAGCGGCTGCGTGTGGGCGCCACCGAGCTGCGCCTGGACGGTGTGGACGCCACCCCCACCACCGTGGCGGTGAGCGGCACAGACTGGCAGGCCAGCTTTGTGGCCGATCAGGGCTGGCGCTTGGCGCTGGCCGATGGCAGCGTGGCCAGCGCCGCACAGGCGCAAGACCTGCTGCGGGCCATCAGCTACCGCCACGCTGGTGACGCCGGCACCACCACCGACGGTGCGCGGGTGCTGACGGTGATCGCGCAAGACGGGTTGGGCAACACCACCGCCGTGCCGGCGCAGGCGGTGCTGGGCATCAACGCCCAAACCCCCGCAGCGGCTGCCACCAACCCACTGACCACCACCGACACCAACGGTGACGGTGTGCTGGGCGACCAGTTCAGCGTGCGTTTCAGCGAGCTGGTGCGGGTGGACGGGGTGACCAACACCGCCAACTGGAGCGCGAACCACCCCATGGCGGTGGCCAATGGCACCTTTGACACCAACTTGGACAGCTGGACCCCAGCCACCACCAACAGCCAGACACCGATCTGGAGCGGTGGGCAGGCGGTGTTCAACAGCCAAGCGTCGACGACTGCTGCCGGTGGCACGCTGAGGAGCACGGCATTTGCCACCGAGGTGGGGGCCACCTACACCGTGAGCTTTAAGGTGGGCAGCACCGTGCAGGGCAGCAACGGCGCCATTCGCCTGGACGTGCTCAACGCCACCGGTGGCACGGTGCGCAGCGCCACCGGCAGCAGCGTGAACACCGCAGGCGACACGGTGACGCTGACCTTCACCGCCACCAGCGCCACGACCAGCTTGCGCTTTACCAACACAGTGGCCAGCGCCAACGCCAACACCTGGCTGGACGATGTGAGCTTGGTGGCTCCCAGCCTGGGGGCAGGAGCCACGATTGAGGCGCTGGACAGCACGGTGGTCAACGGCGTTGCTTACGCCAGTGAGTTCCGTGTGACAGGGGGCACTGGCTACACCTACACCACGGGGACGGTGCTGACGATAGATGGCGCACACGTGGTGGACACGGCGGGGGCGCCAGCAGCAGCGAATGCGAGCTTTACCATGAGTGATGTGGTGGCTCCGGGGCGTGTTACACCTCCGTTTGCTGTGGCGACCGACAACCTGGTCAACGCGCAAGAGCGCGATGCTGGCGTGGCCATCGCCTTCACCCACGCCACAGCGGCAGCTGGTGACACCCTGGTGGCCTATTTGGATGGGGTGGAGGTGGGGCGCTTTGCCGCCACCGAAGGGGCAACATCCACGAGCATCACGCTGCAAGGTCAAGACTGGGGAGCGGACGGGGTCAAAACCCTGACCGTGCGCGTGGAAGACGCTGCAGGCAACTTGGGGATTGTCAGCTCGGGCAAAAAAGTCACACTTGACACCCAAGTCCAGCAAGGCGCCGACGCGGTGACCTTGGTCAGCAGCCAAACCAATTTCACCGATTTGGCCCAAGGCGATGTGATCCACATTGCCTTTAACGAGGTGATGGACTTGCGCGATGTGACCCTGTCCGAGCCGTGGGGCACGGGGGCCACCTTGGCCGCGGTCAACCCCGTGTTGGGCCTGAGCAAGACCTGGGCGGTGACCTTGGGCGCGGACCCTGCCATCAACAGCACCAATATCACCTTTGTAGGAGCACGCGATGAGGCGGGCAACCCAGGCAACGTGACCGTGACCATTCCCCCCAGTTTGTGGGATGTGCCGGGTGCTCCGCTGATCGGGCGGGTGGCCACCGACAACATGGTGAACGCCACCGAGGCAGGGCTGGCCCAGACGGTCGATGTCGCGCTGACGCGGGCCAAAGTGGGCGATGTGGTCACACTGTTCATGGATGGGGTGGAGGTCGGCCGCCAGACCGTGACGCAGGAGAACCAGACATCGGTCCAGTTGACGATCGGTGCCAACGGCTGGGGTGCGGACGGCACACGTTTGCTCAGCGCAGCGGTGGAGCGCGGGGATGTGACGGTCAACACCCCAACAGCCACACGCGTCTACGTGGCCGCCGACGGCCAGCACTGGTCGGCCCAAGAAGGCTTTGACGTGATCTGGCACGACCCCAACAGCTTTGCGCTGGATCAGTTGGGCCAAAAACAAGGCGTGTGGGAAGCACGTGTGGGGGGCGTGACCATTGTCTCTGACCATGGTGTCACGGGTCTTAGCGGGCAAAAGCGCGACGTCGGGCCGGACTTTAATGGGGCGTACACGGGCCAAGCCGGTGCGGCATTGTTGCTCGACAGCAGTGGCAGCTTGATGCTCAATTTTGATGGTCAGACCTATATGGCCAACCGCAGCTTCAATGGAGCACGCCTGAACTCCACCCAGGGCTTTTCTAACTTCAGCACCTATCGGTTTTTGGCCCCTCCCACCCCATCGTCGGATTCGAACACGGGGCACTTCATCGGGCATGGGTTTGTGAATGATGCGAATGGGTTAAACCGGAGCACTGTGGGGTATTTGGCTGTGCGACCTGATGGTCGAGGTATGAACTGGGCTATTCCCTCGCTCGCTGCAGAGTCGATACTTTCGCAAGCGTTGACCTTGTTTAATTGGGGTACGTACCACAGCTGGGTGGACAACGCCCAAGCAGGGCACGTCCTGCGCTTCGCAAACGATACCGACATCAGCACGGAGCAGGGCTTTTTTAACCTTGCCAGCAAATCAGCATCGACCTACGACAAATCGGTGTACGTGATTGGAGCCCGCCTTTTGAATGGCACCAGCGCCAACGGACCCGTCAAAGCCCTGATGGCCGACCAAATCACCATTGGCGGCAACTTGACCAAGGCCTACCACGACGAAGTGCGCCTCTACACCGCAGCCAAGTACCGGTCTCAGGGCTCGTGGGTTGAGGTAACTGCGTTGGGCGCGACTTACGACTTGTCGGTGTCGGACAACGCATCCATGTTGATTGACGATGGCTTGTTGCTCAACAACGCCTTGGGCGCGGGCAACGACACCGTCATCACCGCCGGCACCGACTACGTCAACACCGGTGCGGGCAACGACTCAGTGCTGGCCAAAGATCTTGTGTTCCGCAGCTTAGACGGTGGCCTGGGCTTTGACACCTTTGCGTTGCACCGCGACTTTATGGCTGGTGTGTTCAACCTGAGCGACTACGTGAGCAACGCGCGGGGCCTGTCGGGCGACGCCACGGCCGATGCCCGCGTCAACGCCAACGGCTACCACAAGTTGCTGGGCTTTGAGAAGCTGGACTTCAGCCAGAGCACAGCCAAGCAGAGCATCAGCATCCACGCCATGGATGTGGACCAGCTGGCCGAGAAGAACCTGGCTGGCGACCCCAACCGCGCGGCCAACACCAGCAACCTATATGTTTTGCTGGGTAGCAACGACCACCTGGTGGCCAACGGCTTTGGCAGCTTTGCCCGCGGCTACTGGCAAGACGTGGACGGCCTGGTCTACGACCGGCGCTACACCCAAGTGGGCGGCAGCGTGGGCGATGGCGACACGGCCCACCTGTTGGTGCGCGGCGGCGACGATGCGCCGGAGTTTGGCAACACGGGCACGGCCGGTGTCTTCACCGTGGCGGGGGGCAGCACGGCGCTGAACTTTGCGTTCAATGAGACCATGGATGTGCGGGCCTTGGTGGCCAATGCGTTCAGCGTTACCCACAGCGGCAACACCACGGTGGCGGCCACAGCGGCGACGATGACGGCCACGGGCCTGAGTGTGACGGTCAACGGCACGCTCAGTGGCGTGCTGCGGCTGCAGTACAGCGGCAGCAATCTGGTGGACGGCAACGGCGACCAGCTGCGCTTCAAGGACATCAGCGTGGGAAACAGCGTGGCCGATGTGATCGACGGTTCGGGCCGCAGCACCGACCAGGCGCTGTTTGGCAATGCGGGCGACGACCAGATCACCGGTGGCAGCGGGCACGATCTGATTGTGGGTGGCGCGGGCAACGACATCTTGACCGGTGGGGCAGGGGCGGACATCTTCCGCTTCATCCGCAACGAGACGGGCAGCGACACCGTCACCGACTTTGATTTCCGAGAGGGCGACAAGATCGACCTGCGTGGTGTGCTGACCGACACAGGCTTCAGCCTGGACACCTTGGTGAATTACCTGCGGCTGGACTTTGGTGTGAATCAGGTGCAGGTCAAGGTGGACACGCTGGGCACGGGCAATTTCACGGCGCCGGACTTGACGATCACGCTGCTGGACCAGAGCAACGGGCTTAACGAGTCGATCACGCTGCCCGAGCTGATCGAGCAGCGGGTGTTCTTGGTGTTGTAAACCGGCGCGGTGTGTTGGGCTGACGGTCAGGTGTTTTTGCATTGCCATGCAGGGAATCCACCTTCGTCGGTCTGCTCGCGGGCCGGACGGCGAAGGTGGAGGTGTACCGGCCAGCCGCAGAGGCCGGTTGGCTGGTGCTCGACGCGGGCCGAGACTTTGCCGATGTGATGGGCGCGCGGGATGCCTTGTTTAAGTAGCGCAAACACTCGCATAGGTTATTTCCGGGGTGTGCGCACGCCTCTACAGTAAAGAGTACGTGTTGTGATGGGCGGCGCTGTTTGTCAGCGTGTGGCCTCGCTTTTTGCTGCGATCGGAAGTTATGAAACAAGTTGGTGTGCGCCACATTCGGGCTGTGTTGGCCATGGTGTTGGTATGGGTTGGCTGCTTGGCTGCACCGCTGGCGCAAGCGGCCGTGCCTGCGGCGTTCAATGAGAAGCTGTGTCCGGCCGACTATCCCGAACCGGGTGTGCTGAGCGATCAATCGCCCATGTGTTTTGCCCAGTGCAAGCCGGATTACACCGGTGTTGGCCCCGCTTGTGTGCAGGCCAGCGTGGGCGACTGCCTGAAAAACGGCACCTGTATCAGCGCGCCTGGGTGCAAGGCTGGCGAGAGCATGGAGCTGGGTGTCTGCATGGCCAATTGCCGCAGTGGCTACAACACGGTGGGCAATGTGTGTTCTCAAGTCACGCCGTCGGGGTGGCAGGACGCGGGCTTGTTTTTCTATCGCCATGTGCCCAAGCGGGTGTGCGTCTGGCGGGCTTGTTTCAACACCACCGAATACCAAACCCAGGCCAAACACATTTACACCCGCAGCGTCGGGGGGCTGCCCCAGCATTGTGGCAGCGGCTACACCTATCGCTTGGGCATGTGTGTGCGCTCCAACTTGCATGCGTACACCAGGGGGCAGATGCTGATGGCCAGTGTGCCGGCCACGGCGACCGACAGTTTTGCGCGCGCTGTCCAGCCGTTTGCTGCGGGCGAGCGTTTTTCGGTGGCTGTGCTGTCGGATCCGCAATTGCCTTGGGACGATACGTCGCCAGAGGCCAAGGCGGGCACCTTGTCCACCGAGGCGCTGTGGCGCAACAGCCGTGCCCACAACTTGTCGCTGGTGCAAGCGGTCAATGCGCTGCATGCCAGCCGCCAGAACGGGGCCTCGCCTTTGGCGTTTACTGTCATGAATGGCGATCTGACGGCGTTTTTCCATCCGCACGAGGTGTCTGAGTTCCGCGCGTTTTATGACAAGGGGTTTGCCTGGGCGTACCCGAATGTGCTGCAGACGCCGTTGTACGTCGGGTTGGGTAACCACGATTACCAAAACAATGTGGGCAATTGTCAGTCTTTCACCTTGGACAAGAATCGCTGCGCCAAAAACGCCATCAACTTGATTCGCGGCGCGGTGTTCAAGAACTATTTGAGCAACATGCCCGCTGCCTCGCTTGAGAGTTACGACGCCAGCAGCTTGGCCTATTCGTGGAACCGTGGGCGTTACCATTTTGTGCAGTTGCACAACGGTCCGAGTTACAGCATTCCCGCCTTGGGGGTTGGCACGCCCATCGAGTGGCTCAAGGCGGATTTGAAGCGGGCACGGGCGCGGGGGCAGATCATCATCATCAACATGCACCGACCTGAGACCGGCAACACCGCTTTTCTTCAGGCCATTGACGGGCATCCTGTGGCAGCGGTTTTTGCTGGGCATCTGCACAGTTTGCTCGGCCAGCAAGGGGAGCTGAACACGCCGAGCGGGCAGAAGATTCCGGTGTTTTTCAGCGGTTCGGCCGACCAGCGGAGCTTCTTGTTGGCTGAATTCGAGCCGACGCAGCTGACGGTCACGCCCATGTCCAGCCAGGGTGGGCAGCCCCAGGCCAAGGGGCAGCCTGTGGTGATCAATTTTGCGGGCTGGTCGCACCATGGGGGTGTGAACCCCGCAGGGCTGGCCTTGCCAGGCGCAGGCCGTGTGGTTGAGGTGGATCTGGAGCACACCAACACGGTGATGCGCTTTGGTGGTGGGTCTGTGACCAATGGCTCAGCTGCTGATGTGCTGACTCTTGTTGACCGATCTAAGCCAGGTCAGTTGACGTTTTGGGCGGTGCAAAGGGCTGGCCCTTACAGCAAGGCGCTCAAAATCAGGTTGTCCGACAACAACGATGGTGGCATCAGCATCAAACCTTTGGAGGCCAAATTCACGCGGGGCGATGTCACAGGTGATCCCAATTTCGACTGGGATCGTCAAGGTTTCTTGGGTTGGGTGTCTGATGGGCTGGCAGCTCGTGGATACGGCATTAACAGCATTGACTTGCAAAGGCGTTGACGTGGCTGTGGGCTTTGTGGCGCCATGAAGCATGACCCGGCTTCGGCGCTTGCCGCAAAACGCCTGATCGCTGCGGTGCGCATGGTGTGGTGTGTGTCTCACGCGGGCGATGACGTTGTAGCGCTTGATACTTTGAAAGAGTTTACTCAGCTCTTTCGGGAGCAGAGCCTTTTCACCGGCACGGTGCAAGCGGCCGAGTTTTTGGCATCGCTGGATATAGAGCAGTGGATGGCTGAGCCCGAGGTTTGGGAGGTGGTGACTTATGCCGGGTTGAGCGAATGGGATGTTCGCATGGCCAGGGCTTGGGCGCTTCGCTTTAGAGGTGAGATCGGCGGGTGAGGCGGTGATTTGCTGAGTCTCAGGCGGTGGATGCAGATCTCACTGGGTAGCTGACTGGGTAGCTGGTCGTACCAGGCGTATCAAATTTCTCTCAGATCGAATATCTGCACTCATGCGTCCGCTGTTGAATAGGATGCTCCAATTGGCGGCGGCTTGGTCATGATATGTTGTGCCAGTCCAGTATCTTTTGGCGGGCGTATCGGGGAAATAACGGATGTTAATGGTGGGTCGAGTAAAGTTTCCATCGCACCAATTGTCGATTGGTTCTGCGCCGTCACCCGCATCGTCTGCAAAGCGGGTCATGCCCGTACTACAAGACACCAGGGACATGAGCTCGCGCAGACTTGGTAAGCGCCAATCCTCAGCGGGCCTGTTCGCTTGCGCCCGTGGGAGTTGACTCAACATTTGTTGCGCCTCATCGACGGTCAACGCAATGGGGCTGCCTACACAGGCATCACCGTTCCATGATTGCCCATGTGAGCACCGTTGCCACCAGAGCCCACGTTTGACATCCAGCACCTCCGCTCCATTTGCGCTCAACTGCCAACGAATGTCAGCAGTGTTGTCTGCTTCTGTCACCGCCGGTAGCTTGGGCACTTCCTCCTTGGCAACGGGCGGCTGCGACCCTGACCACATCAACCGGAGATAAAACGCTTGCGAATTCGGGTGGTCCATGATGTAACCGTCCCTGAAATTCGCCAGCCAATGACTTGGTAGTCGCCGATTGGCTTGGGTGGATGACCAATAAATACCCACAGGTGTGTTCGGGAATGTTTTTGTGTCTGTGGTTGGCGCGCTGAACTCACCCCCGCACCAATTTTTGATTGGGGTTTGTGTTGGCGTGATGAAGTCTAATGATCGGAACACGCCCGAATCACAACGCAGCAGACTGGCCAACTCATGCACGCTTGGCACGACCCATTGGCCGGTTGACGCGTCTACATCTGCATTTTTCTTCGCCAGCAGCGATGGAATGTCGTCCAACGTCACTCGCTGCGCCTCTCCGATGCAGTTCTGTTCATGCAGCTGTTGCCCGTATGCACAAGGCGCCCACCAACGGGCTTCGAAGCGCACCACGTCCGCTTGAGCGGGAGCGTAGGCGCAAAGCACCACAGACACGCCGATCAAAGTTTTTTGAGGCGTTGCACGTATCAAGACAGTTCTCCAATTTGAGAAAACAAAACCTGCCGTCTGCGGCTTGGTTCTAGATCCAAGTCGTCAGCTAGATACGAAATGTCAGGGTCAAGCAAGCTGATTTTGATTCGGCTGTGGCGCTCGTCGGAGCGCTGTTCGTACTTGAAGTTCGCACCAATATCATGGGCCCGCATTTTTAAATTCGACAGGCCTGCACCCGATGAAATTTTCTTGGCTTTTCCAAAAGCGTCAATGCTGTCAAATTTGTAGTTGTACTCCCTGATGTTGACGGTCAGTTCATTATCGTCAATCCCCAGTTTCACATAGATTGCAGTGGCTGGAGAGTGTTTTAGCGCATTGGCAACAATTTCCTGTGTCATATTCATCAAGACTCCAGAAGTTTTGCCTAAAAAGAAGTACTCGTATTCATGCACTATCTCGTACTCGAAGGCTACTCCTGATTCTGATAGCAAGTCTTCCATGGTAAAGCAATATTCAAAAAACATCTCCTGTATGCTGCGTGGCTCATGTGAGTCTTCTTCATTCATGATCCGCTTGATATCTGTCAAGCAAGAGAGCAAGGTATTTTCGAGTGCCGCTTTGGTCGTCTTGCCGCTGCGCAAGCTGTACATTGCAGCGACCAATCTTGAGCCAATGCCATCGTGCAAGTCTCGGTAAATAGTTTGGCGTTCAGCTTCGGTGGCTTCGCGCTCCTGTCGCTGTAAGTCGTCGTAATGGGCTAGATTCAATTGCAACTCGCGGTCTTGAATAGACTGGAGCAGCTGTTCGCTGTACGCATTCGACTGCGCCAGTGTAACTTTGTGGAAATCTACAATCCTCGCGCACAGCCACAGACCCACGCCCAACCACACCGACGGGTACAACAGGCCAACCGAGTCGCGGGCCATCCATGCAGAGAAGTCCCACCAAGCCATGACCAAGACACCCAGCCAGACCACAGCCAGCGCATCCCGTTGGCCTACTCCGCGAAACCGCCTCTGGGTAGCCCCTTCAAAACACGTCCACGCTTCGGCAAGCCACAAAGCAGAGATTGCGACCAAACACGCCGCTACCAGCACATCGATCGAACTCCATCGCGTCAGCCAAGCGTACCCGGCTGTGCCCAATACCGCCGTTGCCAGCGCAAGGCTTGGCCGCTTGCTGATCGTGCCGGCCGCTGTGTAATCGTGCAATGCTGCCAGCAACCAAGTCGCCAGCGCGGCCATCGACATCGACACCAACCAATCCAGTGCCGGCGGCCAGTTGGTGATCAGCAATACCGTCAACACAAACAGCAGCACGCCAAGCCTTGCCGGCCTCAGCTGCATCGAGCGCCACAAGGGTCCTCCAGCCAAGCGCCATAGCAAAACAGCCCCCACCGCAGTGATCACCATTCCCAACCAAGTCACTTGAAGAATGACCCAGGGCGTCACCCAATCTGTCTTGTTCAACATAAGAAGCCCCATCATGGGGCAGACCAAAAAACAAGCTTGACGCAGGCCAAAACCATGCCCCATCAGCTGAGCAGCCCTGCTGGTTGGGTTCTTCATGGCGCTGACCTTAGGACTCAAGCAGACCATTGATGTGGGCGGTGTGTACCGCCATCGCGCGCGTTGTCACGCCGAGCTTGCGATAGATGGCTCTGAGGTGTTGGTTCACTGTGTGGGGAGAAATGGCCAGCCGGTTCCCAATGGCGTTGATCGCATGCCCTTCTGCCAGCAACTTCAGCACAGACCACTCCTTCGGGGACAAGCCGTACTCGGCAATCTTGGCTGACACATCCACCTGCGGACGGGTTCCCACTTCTAGCTCATTGAGCCGACTGAGCATCAGCTTGGATATCAGCGGACTCACCGGCGCCTGTCCATTGACCGTCTGCACAATTTTTTCAATGAGCCCCTCTCGCACCTCTTCTTTGAGCAAGTATCCATCCGCTCCCAGCTTGAAGCTCTTGAAGACATGCTTTGGATTGGCGAAGGTGGTCAATACCAAAACCTTGGTGTTGATATCTTTCTTCTTAATCTCCTCCATCAGATCAAACCCATCCACATCGGGCAACCCCAAGTCCAGCAGCACCAAATCCAAATCTTGGGTTCGGATCAGATGGATCGCTTGGGCCTTGTTTCTTGCAACAGCCTTCAATTTCACTTGAGACGGGTTAGCAAAGATGTCCATCAAGAAAGATATGACATTTTCATCATCCTCAACGATACCCAACGCAATGCTCATGTAAATTACCCCCAAAGTCAATGATTAGGTTAGCATATTTATCATTTTTGGGGTAGTGCCCCCCCAGATGAAAATAGAATACTTTTGAGTCAAAATCTAGACACTGATCCACTGATTCTTCAGCGCCACAGCGATAGCTTGCCCGCGAGACTTCACATTCAACTTGCGATACAGCGCAGATAGGTGCGTACCAACGGAGGTCAAAGAGGCACCTGTTTGCGCGGCGATCTCCGCGTTGGTCAAGCCGCGGGCAGCCAACACCAGCAGCTGCACTTGCCGGGCGCTGAGCTGTTGTTTGGCCCGCTCTATCGCAGTCGGTGGCAGTTTGACCTCCCGACAATCGATGTAAAACTCAAGGTCGCCCAAGCGTTCACCCATGTCATCAAGCGCAGCTGTCCACGCCGCCTGACCAGCATCTCGCCACAAGATATTGAGGTCTTCGCGCAACACAGATAAGGACTGCTCTAACGCCCTGATGCGCCCGCGCAGCAACCGATCTGAGCGACGTAAGTCACGAATCCTGCCAACTGCGGTACCAGGCATCTCCGACCCATGCCTGTACATTCCCGACACAATTTCACGTTGCATGCCAACCCCTTATTTGCCTGGCCAGAACACTTTTTCTGTCCCAAAAGTACAAGAACAAAGCTAAATTAAAAAGTAATGTACTACTGAGAAGTGGCAAAAAAAAGCACTTGCCATTGTGTGAAACCACTTCAAATCAACATGTATATGCTATTTAATGGCTTGTATATGTTATTGATGTATATTTAAGTTTTAAATTGCATCGTTGATGCTGTATGGAGTCGCATATAGATTTTGTGCTTCTGGTGCTCATGGGGGTGCTGTCCTTTCTCTTGGCGCGGCGTGTTCATTGAAGAGCTTCGTCTAGCAGGCCGTTGAAAAATCCCCCGCCGGCGCCCGTTTGGGGCGCTACGATCT
>CAZYUD010000027.1:0-40616 GCA_964650505.1 uncultured Hydrogenophaga sp. | reverse complement strand
GCCGTCACTGTCTCACATCCGGCCAGAACGGCCGAGGTTTTGCAGACATTCCTTAACTTGCTAACAATTTCTGGTGCCCATGGCCGGTGCATAGAATGGTTGGAGACAGCAGCGGCCGTGGGTGTGCCGCCGCTTGCCGTCGGGCTGTTGGTGGTCTGTGGTGTTCAAACAAGGAGAAGCGCGTGTCTCTTCAATCGCATGGATTGGTGGTGGTGCTGGCAGCGGCGCTGTCTCAAGGGTGCGCGGTCGGCGCATCGGCCGATGTGGTGAAGCCCGCCGCCGCCGCGCAGCGCAGCTTCATTGTGTTGCTGCAGGCCGGGACCACCGATGTCCCTGCACAGGCCCGCCGCCTGACCCAGATGGCGGGAGGCCAGTTGGGCACGGTGTACCAGAGTGCCGTCAAAGGCTTTGTGGTGCAGATGTCTGACGAGGCGGCCAGCCGACTGCGGCAGGACCCTCTGGTGTTGTCGGTGGAGCCTGATGCGCCGGTGCGCTTGCAAGCCCAAGACGCACTCTAGGACGCTGTGAAATCGGTCATGGCGACGGCACAAAAAGCGGACGCAGCCGTTCCTTCGAACTACAAAATGGTATTTAATAACTACATTCTGGCAGATTCATCGCAATTTATGGATCTCACATATAAGAAGGATGTCGTCATGAAACCGTTGGGAACAAAGAAGGCTGTGATGGCCACAGTGCGGCGGCCTTGGGTGGTCTTGGCCCACGCTGGGCTGCTTGGCCTGCTGAGCGCCTGTGGCGGTGGTGGTGGCGATGCGAGCCTGCCCACGATGGTGCAGGACGAACGGGCGGAGGTTGCGGTGGCCAGCGTCCAGTCCTCGCAAGAGATTGCAGGCCAGTACATCGTGACGCTGCATGCCGACCAAGTGGACGATGTGGCTCAAGCCATTCATGCGCTGCTCAATATCCGCCAAGACCAAGTGATTGGTCGCTTTGACAGTGCGCTCAAAGGGTTTGTGGTGCAGTTGCCCGCGTCGGCGGCTGAGGCGCTGCGCCAGCATCCTGCGGTGCAGAGCATTGAGTTGGACCGCGCGGTGCATGTGGCCTCGCTGGAGAGCCAGACCAATGCTCCTTATTGGCTGGACCGCATCGACCAGTTCCTGACTCCTCTGGACGACACGTACGACTACGAGCAGACCGGCGCTGGTGTGCGGGCTTACGTGGTAGACACCGGCATTCGCGCCAGCCACCAAGAGTTGGGCGGACGGGTGCTGGAGGGCTTTTCCTTGATCGAGGATGGTCTGGGAACGGGCGATTGCAATGGCCACGGTACCCATGTCAGCTCTTTGCTGGGTGGGCAGACCTATGGGGTGGCCAAGCAGGTGAGTTTTGTGCCGGTGCGGGTGTTCGATTGCCGTGGCAACGGCACTTGGAGCGATGTGATTGCCGGTTTGGACTGGGTGCGCACCAATTTGGTCAAGCCAGCGGTGGTTGGGGTGTCCATCAGCGGGCCTGGCTCGGCTGCGCTGGACACGGCGATCCGTTCCTTGATTGCGGAGGGTGCCACGGTGGTGGTCGCAGCGGGCAACAACAGCAGCGATGGCTGCTTGTTTTCGCCAGCCAGGGTTGGCGAGGCTATCTCGGTGGGCGCCAGCAACCGCACCGATGGCCGCGCCAACTTCTCCAATTTTGGCAGTTGCATCGACATCTTTGCGCCTGGTGAGCAGATGGAGGCCGCCCATCACCTGAGCGACACCGCTCTGTTTACCCGTTCGGGCACTTCCCAGGCGGTGCCACTGGTGGCAGGCGTTGCGGCCAACTTGCTGCAACGTTTTCCCAACGCCAGCCCTGCCGCTGTGGCCAACTTCATTCAGATCACCGGCAGCTTGGACCGGCTCAGCGACCCCGGTGCCAATTCGCCGAACTTGCTGTTGTTCAGCCGTGGCGAGGGTGAGCCCTTCGAGCCCGCCCCGCAGGAAGTGGCCATCAGCAGCATCACCGGGACGCCCATCGATTTTGGCGCGGGCTGGGCGGTGGAGACACGGGTCAGTGCCTACGACTTGGCGACACGGGCGCCTGCTGCAGGGCTGACCGTGACGGTGGTCTACAGCTTGGGGGAATTCCAACGTTGCACCACACAGACCAACGGCTCGTGCTCGGTGGTGAGTGCCAATATGGACAACTACACCACGAGCACCGTCGCATCGGTGCCAGTGGCGGTGGGCAAGTTCTCGACCTACCGCCGGGAATTTAATGTGATGAGCAGCCAGCGGGTGTACCGCTGATGCGCCATGGGGCTCTGGGATAATCCCGCCCCATGAGCGGCAATACCTTCGGAACCCTGTTTTGTGTCACCAACTTTGGTGAATCCCACGGCCCGGCCATCGGCTGCGTGATCGACGGCTGCCCGCCGGGCCTTGAACTCAGCGAAGCCGACATCCAGGCCGATCTGGACCGCCGCCGCCCGGGCACCTCGAAGTTTGTGACCCAGCGCAACGAGCCCGATGCGGTGGAGATTCTGAGCGGTGTGTACGAGGGCAAAACCACGGGCACTCCCATCGCTTTGCTGATCCGCAACACCGACCAGCGCAGCAAGGATTACGGCAACATCCTGCAGAGTTTTCGCCCTGGCCACGCCGACTACGCCTATTGGCAAAAGTACGGCATCCGCGACCCGCGCGGGGGCGGCCGCAGTTCGGCGCGCCTGACCGCGCCCACAGTGGCCGCCGGGGCGGTGGCCAAAAAGTGGCTGCAACAGCAATTCGGCACCACCTTTCACGGCTGCATGACCCAGATTGGACCAGTGCAGATCCCGTTTGAGAGCTGGGACCATGTGCCCAACAACCCCTTCTTTGCCCCGGTGGCCGATGTGTCGGCGCTGGAGGACTACATGAACACGCTGCGCAAAAGCGGCGATTCGTGTGGCGCGCGCCTGCGGGTCACCGCCCGTGGCATGCCGGTGGGCCTGGGCCAGCCCCTCTACGACAAACTCGACGCCGACATCGCCTACGCGATGATGGGCCTGAACGCCGTCAAGGGGGTGGAGATTGGCGCTGGATTCGACAGCGTGGCCGATCTGGGCAGCACCCACGGCGATTCGCTGACACCGACCGGGTTTGTGGGCAACAAGGCCGGTGGTGTGTTGGGTGGCATCAGCACCGGGCAAGACTTGGAGGTGTCGATCGCCATCAAGCCCACCAGCTCTATCTTGATTCCGCGCGAAACCATCGATGTGGACGGGCAGGCGACCGAGCTGATCACCAAGGGCCGGCACGACCCCTGTGTCGGCATCCGCGCCACGCCGATCGCCGAAGCGCTGCTGGCCTTGGTGGTGATGGACCACGCGCTGCGCCACCGCGCGCAGTGTGGCGATGTGCGGGTGGCCACCCCCGACATTGAAGCGGTGCGCCGCGCTTGAAGCCTGCCTCAGCCAGCGTGTCGGTGGCCCCGTTTGCGGGTTTGTCGGTCGCGTACTTTGCGCACGCCGGTTTTTTTAGCACCTATTTGCCGCTGTGGCTCAAACACCTGGGCTACGGCGTGCAGGCGATTGGTCTGCTGGTCGCCATTGGCAGCGCCACCCGGCTGTTTGGCCCCTATGTGTGGGGCTGGCTGAGCGACCACACCAACGCCCGCACCCGGCTGATGCGCTGGGCCTCGGCCTTGGCGCTGCTGGGCGGCTTGGCCCTGCCGTGGGAGCCGGCGGTGTTGTGGCTGGGCTTGGCCTTGTTGCTGCTCTACACCGCCACCAGCGCGCTGATGCCGCTGAGCGAGGCGGCGCTGGCGCAGGTGGTGACGCGCGATGGGGTGTTCGACAGCCACCGCTATGGCCGGGTGCGGTTGTGGGGCTCGCTGGGTTTTTTGCTCACCGTGTTGGTGGCTGGCACTTGGTTTGAAAGCCATGGCATGGCCTCATTCTCGTGGGGGGCGGTGTTGTCGCTCAGCGCCATTGCCCTGGCCGTGTGGCGCCTGCCGGAACTCAAAGACCCACCACACCCGCCCCAGGGCAAGCCCGCCATCGGGCCGGTGCTGCGCCAGCCGGCGGTGCGCTGGTTTTTGGCCTCGGTGTTTTTGCATGTGCTGGCCCACATGCCGCTGTACTTGTATTTGTCGCTGTATCTCGACGACTTGGGTTACAGCAAAACCTTTATTGGCGTGGCCTGGGCCTTGTCGGTGCTGATTGAGATCGCTTGGTTTTTTGGCCAAGGGCGTTGGTTTGGCCGCTTCCGGCCCGCCACTTGGCTCACCGTGGCGGCGGCGGTGGCGGTGCTGCGCATGGGCCTGATCGCCGGTGGCGCGCCGTGGTGGTGGCTGTTGTTGTTGGCGCAGCTGCTGCACGCGGTCACCTTTGCGGCGCACCACACCGCGTGTATCGCGCTGTTGACCGAGCACTTCCCTGGCAGCCTGCGCTCACGCGGGCAGGGGCTGTACGCGGTGATTGGCTATGGCTTGCCGGGCGTGTTGATGGGCTTGGGCGGTGGTTGGCTGAGCGAGCGGATCGACCTGTCTGCGGTGTTTTGGGTCGCCACCGCGCCGGCCGCGCTGGCGATCTGGAGCACCTCGCGCCTGCGCGGTCTGGCGCGGCACTGAGGCGGCGTTCCTCAAGCGGTGCGCAGCCGCAGATCGTCTGGGCGGGGCAGGGCGCTGCGCAGCACATCTTCGGCCAACCACAGGGCCGATCGCTGCGCCCGCTCGGCCACAAAAGGCAGGGGCATTTGCAGGTAGTCGTCGTTGAAGACCTCAAAGCTGTAGTCACCGCGGTAGCCCAGCGCGTCGAGCTTGAGCACCAATTCCACCAGCTGTTCGCTGTGCACCCCTTCGCCCGGAAACACGCGGAAGGTGCGGGCGGTGCTCATGCGCTCCTCAAAGGTTTTGGTCTCTTGCCACATGAAGTCGGCGAGTTGCACCAGAAACACCTTGTCGGCCTGCAGGTCGTCGATGGCGTCCAAGGGCGTCTGCGCTGCCAAGATGTGGAAGGAGTCGATGCCGATCCCCAAGTTGGGAGAGTCGGCGCGGTTGATCACGTCCCAAGCGGTGGTGAATTCGTTGATGGTACGGCCCCAGGACAAGCCCTCAAAAGCGATGCGAATGCCGTAGGGCACCGCCAGCATGGCGAGCTTGCGCAGGTCTTTGGCGATCAGGTCCAGATCGGCGCTGGCGTGCTGTGAGGTGGAGGAACACGCCAGCAGCACTTGGCAACCCAGCGCAGCGCACATCTCCAGCATTTGTTTGGCGATGTCGACTTTGTACTGGTGCAGCTTGTGGGTGGCGGGTGCGCTCAAGCCTTCAAAGTCGCGCAGCACCTGAAAGCCGGTGCCGCGCAGGCCGCTGGCGCGCACCGCGCGCACGGCGGCTTGCCAGCCCTGCGGGTGGCCCACCAGGTCGTTGGCCTTGAGCATGACCTGGCCAAAACCCGCCTCGGCCATGGCGTCGAGCTTGGCCTCCAGAGGGCCGGCCAGGCTGATGGTGTCCATGCCAAACGCCGCGATGGTGCGGCCCATGCCGGCGGGTGTTCTCATGGCCGGCCTCCGCTGCGTTCGCTGTGCACCAGCTCAAACACCACCGAACCCAGGTAGGTTTTGGTGATGGCGCCGCGCGGCTCGGTGTGCGCCGCTGGGGTTTCGACAAACTCCACCCCCAGTGCGCGCAGCGCCTGCACCGCCGCCAACACATCGGGCACGCCCAGGCCTATGCGCTGCAGCCGTTCGCTGGCGTCGTGCACCAAAGGCTCGGGCTCCACCAGCTGCAGCATGAAGCGTTCGCTGGGGCTCAAGGCCGGGGTGCGCAACAGCTTGCCCTTGGGCATGATGCCAAAACGCTCTTCGTCGGCGATCAGCTCGGTGCCCAACAGCGCTTGGTAAAACTCGATCCAGTCGTAGCTGCGCTCAGGGCCGATGTATTGCACGATGCCAAAAAAATGGATGCCAGCGGTCGCCGGTGGGTGCTGATCCACCGATGGGATGGGCACAAAGTCCACGTCGTAAATAGAGAACTCGCGCCAGCGGTCGACAAAGTACAGGCGGCTGCCACCGGCACCGTGGATGGCGGGAATGTGCAACTCCATCACCTCGGCCCGGGTGGGCACCGCCCAGCCACCGCGCTCCAGCACGTAGGCATAGGCGGCGCGCGCGTCGCGCACCCGCAAGGCGACGGCCGATATCACCGGCGTGTCGCGGCCATGGCTGGCGGCGCGCGCCTCGTCGGGATGGGCGTTGACCACGATGTTGATGTCACCTTGCCGGTAGAGCATGACCTCGCGCGAGCGGTGGCGCGCCACCGGGCGAAAACCCATCATCTCCAGCACCTGGCCCAAAGCCTGGGGCTGGTTGGTGGCGTATTCGATGAACTCGATGCCGTTCAAGCCGATGGGGTTGCTGGCGTCGCTGAACGAGGCCTGCAGCGGCTCGCGTTCGGTAGGGGTTTTTAACAGCAGATCGCTCATGGGAATGCTCCTAGCAGCGCATCAGCCCAGCGGGCGTGGCAGCAGCCACAGCCAGGCGTTCAAGGTAAAAAACGAGACCACGGTGGTGCTCACCAAGGCGGTGGCACAAAAACCGTCCAGCCCGTGGCGCTGCCCCAGCGCGGGGTAGACCGCCGGAATGGGCATGGCGGCAAAGGCCACGGCGGCGAATGCCAGCGGCGCCGACGCGATGGGCCACCACCACAGCAGGGCCAACACCAACACCGGGTGCAGCAGCAACTTGCCCACGGTGATGGCCGCCAAATCGGTGCGCAAGCCCTGCAAACGCTGTCCCACCAAAATGCCGCCGATCATGAACAGCGCCAAGGGCGCCGCGGCCGAGGCGATCAGCCCGGCGGTGCGGTCCAGCACCGGGGGCAGATGCCAACCCACCGTGGCGCAGAACACCGCCAGCACAATGGCCACCAAAATCGGGTTGCGCACCACGCTGCCAGCCACCTGGCGCGCGGTTTGCCGCCAGTCGGCGCCGGCGCGGCGGTCGGCCATCACCAGGGTGAGCGGGATCACCAGCAGGTTTTCCACCAGCAGGCACAGGGCCAGTGCCACGTCCGCGACCGGACCGATGAGCTGCGACAAAATGGGGTAGCCCACAAACACGCTGTTGGAGCAGGCCGCACCCATGCCCACAAACGCGGCTGTCGGCACGCCATGGCCACGCAGCCGGCTGGCCCACTGCTGTGCCAAGCCCCAAGCCAGCAGCGACGCCAGGGCGTACACCGCCAAATAGTCCAGTTGCAGAATCTCGCCGATGTCGTAGCGGCCGATGGTGCGAAACACCATCACCGGCAAAATGATCAGCACCAGCAGCCGGCCAATGAGGCGCATGTCCGCTTTTTGAAACAGCCCCCAGCGCACCGCGCCAAAGCCCAAGCCAATGATCAGGTAGATCGGCGCGGTGATCAGCAGGACGTCGAGCACGGCCATGGGCGCTGGGCTCAGTAGGCCAGTTGCGCCACCGCGCGCAGCTCGTCGGCGCTGGCGCTGGGCAGGCCAAAAAACTCCAGATACGCCGGGATTTGTTCAAACAACATATCGGCGCCCACCTGCACCGCGCAGCCCCGCGCTTGGGCCGCGCTGAGGAAGGCGGTCATTTCGGTCTTCATCACCACCTCGCCCACAAAGGTGTCGGGCGAGAGCCGTTGCACATCAACCGGCAGCGGGTCGCCATCGCGCATGCCCATGGGCGTGGCGTTGACCACCAAACGGTGGCCGGCGGGGTCTTTGTCGCCGGTGCGCACCTCGATCTGGGGGTATTCGCGCCGCAGGCGCTGGGCCAAGGCCTTGGCCGCGTCGGCGTTCACGTCGTACAGGCCAATGGCCGCGATGCCTGCGCCCGCCAACGACGCGGCAATCGCGCAACCCACCCCACCGCTGCCCACCACCAGCACCCGTTGGCCGCGCAGGTTCACCCCTTTGCGCTGCACGCCGCGCACAAAACCGGCGCCGTCGAACATATCGCCTTGCAAGCGCCCGTCGGCGCTGCGCCGCACCGCGTTGCAGGCGCCCGCCACCTTGACTGTGGGCGTGACCTCGTCGAGCAGACCGACTGTGCTCACCTTGTGCGGCATGGTGATGAGCGCGCCCCGGATGTTGCTGAGCTGGAACACCGAGCGCAGCAGCGCGGGGTAGTGCTCGGCTTGGCAACCCATGGGCACCACCACCGCGTTGACGCCCGCCCGCTCGAAATACGGGTTGTAAATCATGGGCGATTTGAAGGTGTGGGTGGGGTAGCCGATGTGGGCGATCAGTTCGGTGTGGCCGTTGATGGTCATGGCGTGAAGGGAGAAACGTCAGGCGCGGCGGGCCTGGGCGTGCTGCACCGCGGTGCGCAGACCCAGCAGGTAGCTGTCGACCCCAAAACCCGCCACCTGGCCTTGGGCAATGTCGGCGATCACCGAGTGGTGGCGAAAGGCCTCACGCGCGTGGATGTTGGACATGTGCACCTCCACAATGGGGCACTTGAGGATGGCCAGCGCGTCGCGGATGCCGTAGCTGTAATGTGTCCAGGCGCCCGCGTTGATGACCACCGCGTCCACGCTGTCAAAGAAGGCTTGGTGGATCTTTTCGACCATGGCCCCTTCGAAATTGGTTTGAAAGCATTCCACCTCGGCGCCGAGTTCTTGGCCCAGGGCCTGCAGCCGCTGGTTGATTTCGTCGAGCGTGGCGGTGCCGTATTGTTTGGGGTCGCGCTTGCCAAACATATTGAGGTTGATGCCGTGCAGGGTCAGGACTTTCATGGGGTTCTCCGTGGACAAAAAGGGCATTGGATCACGCCAGCGCCACCGTGCCACCGCTGCGCGCGGCCTGCACCACCGCCTCGGTGACCCGCAGATTGGCCAGGCCGTCGCGCACGCTCACCAGCGGCGCGCACTCGCCGCGCGCCACCGCCAGAAAATGCGCCATCTGGCGCGCCACCGGGTCGGCGCGCTCCAGCGGCAGCTGGGTGGATTCGAACGCTTGCCACCACGAGCGCTCAGCACCGTCGGCATAACGCTGCAGGCGCATGCTGGGCACCGCCAGGCTGCCCTGGGTGCCGGCGATCAGGTAGCAGTCTTGGTCGGGGTGGCTGGCGTAGGCGGGGTTTTCTTGGCTGGTCTGTTCCCAGCTGCGGGCGCAAGCGGCGGTGTCGCTGAGCACAAAGCTGGCGAGCGCGCCGCTGTCAAAACGCAGGCCAATGACCACCGTGTCTTCCACCGCATGGCCGCGCACCGCGTGGGACGCCAGGGCCTGCACCTGCACCACTTCACCGCACAGCATGCGCAGGTTGTGCACCTCGTGGATCAGGTTGAGCAAGATAGGGCCGCCGCCGGGCTCGCGCCGCCAGGGGCCGTCGTCAAAGTAGTGGTCGGGTTTGTAAAACAGGGCGCTGCCTTGTACCGCCACCACACGACCGAGCTGGCCGCTGGCCAGCACCGCACAGGCCTGCGCCATGATGGCGCTGTGCGCCCGGTGGTGGCCCGCCAGCACCCGAGCTGGCTGGCCGGTGTGTGCCTCTTGGGCCTGGACTGCGGCGAGCAGCCGCTCGCCGTCGGCCACCGTGGTGGCCACCGGTTTTTCCAGCAACACCGCCAGGCCCGCGTCCAGACACAAAAGGGTTTGCTCCACATGCAGGGCGTTGGGCGTGGCCAGCACCACCGCGTCGATGTCGCCGCGCTGCAGCACCTCGTCCAACGACCGCAGGGGCGTCGCGCCGAGTTCGCGCGCCCAGTCCTGTGACGCCGGCGCGGGATCGGCCACCGCCACCAAGCGGCCATCGCTGCGGGCGCGGATCGCCTGTGCGTGGCTGCGGCCCATCAGGCCCGCGCCCACCACCGCGATCCGCAGCGGGGACTCAGCCGTCTTTGCGGACATAACGCAGCACCATCTGCACGATGTTCTCGCGCCGGCTGGCGATGTAGGCCGGCGATTGGTTGTCGATCTGAAAGATCAAACCGAAGGTGTGGCGGTTGGACACGTTAAAAAACGCCAGCGCAGAAATCGAGGCGTGGATATCGGCCGGGTCCAAGCCCGGGCGAAACACCCCGTCGGCCACGCCACGCTCGTAAATGCCGCGCAGCAGGGCGATGGCCGGTCGGTTGAGTTCCTGGATGCGCTCGCTTTGGGCCAAGTAGCGGCCACGGTTGATGTTTTCGGCCATCACCATGCGGATGTAGTGCTCGTTGTGCAGGTGGTGGTCAAAGGTCACCGAGGTCAAGCAGCGCAGCGCCTCGGTGGGCGGCATGTTGTCCAAGTGCATCCCAAGCTCGGTGTTGCGAACCCGGCGGTAAGAGGCTTCCAGAGCGGCCAGGTAGAGGCCTTCCTTGCTCTCGAAGTAGTAATAGATCATGCGCTTGCTGGTGCGGGTGGCGGCCGCGATTTCGTCCACCCGCGCGCCGGCCAAGCCTTTTTCGCCGAACTCGGCGATGGCGGCTTCCAGGATGTTGGCCTTGACCGCTTCGGGATCGCGGGTGCGCTCGGGCAACACCTCGTCGGCCGCGGCAGGCGACTCCCGCACCTGCGATCGCCGGGCTGTGGAGGTTGCCTTTTTGTGTACCAACTGGTTCATTTGGTGTCTGAGGTCTGCGATTTATTCGGGTTTTCCCTGAATTTATATTCGGGACAACGCAGTATATCGACAAAAGTTTTTTTGTACCAGATGGTACACAAAGAAAAATCACCGTGCTAATATCCGCCCGCCGTCGCGCTAGCGTGAAGGACAACAAGCCATTTCACCCAGGAGACTCTCATGCGTTTTTCCCCTATCCGCCGAACCCTGATGACCTCTGCCGTGGCCGCTTCGCTGGCCTTGGCGGCAGGTGGTGCTTTTGCGCAAAGCAAGATCAAGCTGCGTCTGTCGTCGCCCGCGTCGCCCACCGACCAGCGGGCGGTGGCCATGACCTCGGTGTTCGCGCCCGCTGTGGCGTCGTTTGCTGAGCTCGATCCCCACTGGAACGCCTCGCTGTTCAAGCAGGGCACCGAGTTGGAGGCGATTTCGCGCGGCAATTTGGAAATGTCGATCGCCTCGGCCCAAGAGCTGGCCGAGTTCTTCCCCGAGTTCAGTGTGTTTGCGGCGGGTTATGTGCACCGCGACGCGGCCCACCAAGTGCGGGTGTTCAACTCCGACTTCTTCAAGCCCTACAAGCAAAAAGTGGAAGACAAGCTGGGCGTGAAGCTGCTGACCGTGATGTATCTCGGTCGCCGTCAGGTCAACTTGCGCTCCGACAAGCCCATCAACACCCCGGCCGATCTGGCCGGCGTGAAGTTGCGCATGCCAGGCTCTGAGGCGTGGCTGTTCTTGGGGCGTGCGCTGGGCGCCAACCCGGTGCCCATGGCCTTCACCGAGGTGTACACCGGTTTGCAGACCGGTGCCATCGACGGCCAGGACAATCCGCTGCCCACGGTGCGCGACGCCAAGTTTTTTGAGGTCACCAAGCAGGTGGTGTTGACCAGCCACTTGGTCGACTTGAACTACCTGACCATCAGCAAGCGCGTGTGGGACCGCATGACGCCCCAGCAGCAGGCGGCGGTGCAAAAAGCGGCCAACGACGCAGCCGAGTCGGGCCGCCAGAAGCAGCTGGCGCTGGAGGGCGAGCTTGAAGCCTTCTTGAAGGACAAGGGCTTGAAGGTCTACACCCCCAACTTGGACGCATTCCGCAAGACGGTGCAAGAGGCTTACCTGAAGTCCGACCTCGCCAAAAACTGGGAGAAGGGCGCGCTGGAAAAGATCAACGCGCTGTGATGTCTTGAACCGGAGCCCAAGCCATGTCCGCCAGCAAACACTGGCTGCAGGCGAGGGCCGATGATGTGGCGGTCGGCTTGCTGACCGCCATGTTTTTGGCCTTCATGCTGCAGATCACTTCTCGCTACGTCTTCAACGCCCCGCTGGAGTGGACGCTGGAGGCGTGTTTGACGCTGTGGTTGTGGACCGTGTTTTGGGCGTCGGCCTTTTGTCTGCGCAACGACGACCACATTCGCTTTGACATGCTCTACCTCGTCTTGGGCCAGCGGGTGCGTCGTGTGCTCGCGGGCCTGAGCGCAGTGGCCATTGGGGTGGCCATGGCCATGGCCTTGCCAGGCACTTGGGACTTTGTGAGTTTCTTGCAGATCAAAAAAAGCCCGTCGCTGCGCATCCCGCTCTTTTATGTGTTCAGCATCTACATCGTGTTCATGCTGGCCACCATCGCGGCGTATGGCTGGCGCTTGTGGCACATCATCCGCAGCGAGAGCGCCTGGGAGCGTGAGGGGGCGGCGCCATGAGCGTGGCATTTGTCTTGTGCTTGGCCACGCTGTTTTTGTTGGCGGCGGTGGGCACACCGATTGCCTATTCCATCATCACGGGTGCGGTGGTGTATCTGTTTGTGGCCGGACAAGACTTGGGCATTGCTGGTGAGCAGATCATCTACGGGCTGTACGACAGTTTTGTGCTGCTGGCGGTGCCGCTGTTCATCGTCGCCGCCAACATCATGAACGCCGGCTCCATCAGCGAACGTTTGCTCGATTTCTGCGTGGCGGTGGTTGGCCGTTTTAAAGGTGGCCTGGGCCATGTGAATGTGGTGTCCAGCCTGATTTTTTCCGGCATGTCTGGCTCGGCGGTGGCAGATGCTGCCGGCATCGGCAAGGTGATCATCAACATGATGGTCAAGAGTGGCCACTACACCCCGGGATACGCGGCCGCTTTGACCGCGGCGTCTGCCACCATTGGCCCCATCATCCCGCCCTCGATCCCGATGGTGCTGTACGCGCTGGTGTCGGACACCTCGATTGGATTTTTGTTTTTGGGCGGCATTCTGCCTGGCCTGTTGATGGCGGTGGTCTTGATGGTGATGAACGCCGTGATTTGCCACCGGCGTGGTTTTGCCGCCGACACCGCTCCACCGCTGTCGCAATTGCCGCGTGCCACGGTGCGGGCCTTTCCGGCGCTGCTGTTGCCGGTGATTTTGTTGTGGGGCATTTACGGTGGCGCGACCACGCCCACCGAGGCCGCAGCGGTGGCGGCGGCTTATGCGCTGCTGATTTCTGCGGTGCTGTACCGGGCCTTGCGTTGGGGCGATCTGCGGGCGGTGATGTTTGAGAGCGTGCGCTCGTCGGCCTCGGTCGGTTTGGTCATTGGCGGGGCGCTGATCTTGAACTACATCGTGGCGTCCGAGGGCATCCCCACCTTGCTGGCCGAGTGGCTCAAGGGCATGGACGTGAGCCCCATGGGCTTCATGATCGCTTGCAACCTGTTGCTGCTGGTCTTGGGCTGTGTGCTGGACGCGAGCACCATCATTTTGGTCATCGTGCCGCTGTTCTTGGCCACCTGCAGGGCGCTGGGCATTGACTTGGTGTACTTCGGTGTGATTGTGGTGGTGAACTGCATGATTGGCCTCATCACCCCGCCCTACGGTGTGCTGCTGTTTGTGATCAATGGCACCACCGGCATCAAACTGGTGGACATGATTCGGGAGATCTGGCCCTTCTTGCTGGCGCTGATGGTGGCGCTGGGGCTGATGGTGGCTTTCCCGGAGATCATTCTGTGGTTGCCGCAGCAGTTCGGTTACGTGCCGGCCCGCTTGTGAGTCTTGGTTCCTTTGCCTGGCGTCTGTATGAAGCCCACTGCCCACTTGCCCCACACCGGCGTCTGGCCGGCCATGCTGACCCCTTTGCGCGCGGATTTGTCCATCGACACCGAGCGACTCGCGGCACACGCCCAGCGGCTGATCGCGGCCGGCTGCCCTGGCGTCACGCTGTTTGGTACCACCGGCGAGGGGCCATCGTTTGCAGTGGCTGAGCGCCAGCAAGCCCTTGAAGCCTTGCTGGCGCATGGCGTACCGGCGCAGCGTGTGCTGGTGCACACCAGTTGCAGCGCCTTGCCCGAGACGGTGGCGCTGACCCGCCATGCCACCGCTTTGGGGGTGCACGGCTGCTTGGTCTTGCCACCGTTTTTCTTCAAGGGCGTGAGCGACGTTGGGGTGTTGGACGCTTATCGCCACGTGTTTGACGCCTGCCGCGACCTGCCGCTGCGGGTGGTGCTCTATCACATTCCCCAGGTGGCGGGCGTCGCTGTGAACGCCGAGGTGATTGCCGAGCTGCTGCGCCTGTATCCGGACCGCATCATTGGCTTGAAGGACAGCGGCTGCCAGCGCCAAGGGTCGCTGGCCTATGCCCGCGCGTTGATGCCACCGATACAGGTGTGGGTCGGCAATGAAACCGACATTCCCGAGATGGCGCAGCAAGGCACCGCCGGCGCCGTCAGCGGCGTGGCCAATATGTTCCCTGGCCTGGTGGGCCGTTTGGTGACGGGGCGCGAGCCGGCGGCGGTGCAAGCCGATCTGGCTCGGGTGCAGGGCTTTTTGGGGCTGATCGGTGGTTACACCATGATTCCGGCGTTCAAGGGGGTCATGGCGGTGATCGACAACGACCTCTCTTGGCTGCCGGTGCGAGCGCCCTTGCTCGCCTTGTCGCCAGACGAGTGGCACCGCTTGCGCGCCCAGTGGCTGGCGTTTCAACCGGGTGGCGCCTTGGGCTGAGGCGGTTCAGGGCAAAGGCTCGATGGGAGCGGGACGGCGCAGCGGGTTAAATCCGGTCACCAAGGCCATGGCCAGCAGCACCAACAGGCCGCCGACAAAAATGCCGCCCGATAACGGCTCGGCCAGAAACACATGGCCCCAGGTGACGCCAAACACCGGGATCAAAAACGCCGAACTGAGCGCCGCCACCGACGACACATGCCGCATGATGCGCAGGTGCATCCAATAACCCAGACCCGAGGTCACCACGCCCAGCACCGCCATGCTGGCCAGGGCGCCGGGCGTCCAGCGCGCCTCGGGCAAGGTCCACAGCCCGCCGGGCAGCATCACCAGCAGGGCGGCCAGGTGCAGTGCGGTGGCCAGCGCCAATGGCTCCATGTGCGCGGTACGGCGTTTGATGAACGGTCCTGAAATGCCGTAACACGCGGCCGCCGCCACACAGGCCAGGGCACCCGCGATGGTGCTGGCGTTGGGCTCCACCGGCCCCAGTCGCACGATCAGGCCCACCCCCACAAAGCCCAGCACACAGCCCAGCACCTTGCCCGCGCTCAGGCGCTGTTCACCCACCGCCGCCGCCAGGGTGCCAAACAGCACTGCGGTGGCATTGAGCAGCGCGCTGTAGCCCGCTGGCAGGCGCAGCGCCGCCCAAGAAAACAACCAAAACGGCAGCGCCACGGTGCCGATGCCGAGCCACAACAGTGGCCAGGCGTGCTCGCGCCCCGGCCACGTTTGTTGGAGATGCCGCATCAGCCACAGCAGCACCACACAGGCCAGCGCCACGCGTCCTGTGGCCAACACCTGTGGTCCCAGCACCGGGCTGGCGATGCGCAGGAACAAAAACGACGCGCCCCACAGGGCCGACAGTGCGATCAGTTGCAAGAAGTGGCGCGATTTCACCGCGGCATTGTCGGGGGCGGCCAGGTGTGTGTCCGCTGGCACGGTGTAGCCGGTGTCTCGCGGGTGTCAAGCGCGAGCCTGTCAGCTTGATTGCGGTGTTGAAATATTAATATTGGCAATATTGTCAATTTTTTTAACCAGGAGAACCGGTATGCGCACGAGCCAATGGTGGGTGGTGGGTGGGATGTTGTTGGCGGCGGCTGTGGCCCAGGCGGCCGATATGCCCAAAGAGATGCACGGCCGTTATGTGCAAGAGGGCGGCAATTGCGCCGACATGCAACAAGCCTACAAAGAAACAGGCATGTGGGACGGCATGATTGTTGGCAAAAGTGGTGTTGGTTTTATTGAGTCGTCGTGCGATGCCAGCAAGGTGAGCAAGGCCCCAGGCGGCGCTTTTCAGGTGGGCTTTAAGTGCTCGGGTGAGGGCGAGGAGTGGACTTTCAGCGGTACCTACAAACTCGCTGGTGCGGTGCTGACGGTCAGCACCAAGGACGGCACTGAGCGGTATAAACGCTGCAGCAAATAAACGCGATGCGAGGGGCTGTATGCGCTTGGAAGTGGTGGTGTTCGACGCCTATGGCACCTTGTTCGATGTGTATTCGGTTGGCCAGTTGGCCGACACGCTGTACCCCGGCCAGGGCACGGCGATTGCTGCGCTGTGGCGCGACAAGCAGCTGGAATACAGCCGCTTGGTGTCGCTGAGCGATCCTTCGCCCGGCGGCAGCCGCCACTACCTGGATTTTTGGGACATCACCCAGCGCGCTTTGCGCTACGCCTTGGCGCGCGTGGGCGCAGCCCACAACCCCGCCCACGAAGCGGCGCTGATGGCGCAGTACCGGCATCTCACGCCCTTTCCCGAAAACGCTGCGGTGTTGCAGCGCTTAAAAGATGCGGGTCTGTCCACCGCCATTTTGTCGAACGCCAACCGCGACATGCTGGACGCTGCGGTGGCGGCGGCGGGGTATGGCGAGAGCTTGGACGCGGTGCTGTCGGTGGACGCCGTGCGGCATTTCAAAACCACGCCCGCGAGCTACCAATTGGTGCTGGAGCGTTTTGCGGTCGACCCGCAAGCGGTGCTGTTTGTGTCGAGCAATGGCTGGGACGTGATGGGCGCCACCTGGTTCGGTTTTCGCACCCTGTGGGTCAACCGCGCCGGCCTGCCGCCCGAGACCGTCGGGCCCTTGCCCACGTTTGAAGGCCGCAGCCTCCGCGACGTGCTGCGGGTGTTGGGCGACTGATTCAGTGTGCCGCCGCTTGGCCACGCTGGGCGGTGACGGCGCAACCGGCAGCGGCCAGCATGGTCAGGCCAATCGCCAGCCATTGGGTGGCGCTCAAGCGTTCGTCGAGCAGCTGCAGCGCCAGCAAAGCGGCCACCGCCGGCTCCAGGCTGGTCATGATGCCAAAAGCCGATGGCGGCAAGCGTTTGAGGGCCACCATTTCCAGCGAGATGGGCACGGCGCTCGACACCGCCGCCACCACCACGCCGACCATCAGCACCTCGGGCTGCAGCAGCGTGGTGCCGGCGTGCCAGACGCCCAGCGGCACCACGGTGAGCGCGGCCACGCTCAGCCCCAAGGCCACCGAGTGTCCTGCGTGCAGTTGCCCCAGCTTTTTGCCAAACACGATGTAAGCGCCCCAGCACACCGCCGCGCCCAAGGCATAGGCCACGCCCGTGGGATCCAGCGCGTCAATGCCACTGCTGGTCTGTCCAATCGGCAGGATCAGCGCCAGCCCCGCCACCGCCAAGGCAAACCAGACAAAGTCGATCCAGCGCCGGGAAAACCACAGCGCCACCGCCAGTGGCCCCGAAAACTCAATCGCCACTGCAATGCCAAACGGCAGGGTCTGCAGCGATTGGTAAAACAGCAGGTTCATGCAGCCCAGTGCCACCCCATAGCGCAGCAAGGCTTTGCCGTCGCCCGGCTGTAAGGCCCAGCGCCATGGCCGCCAGATGATCAACAACAAGAGCGCCGAGAAACCCAGACGCAGCGCGCTGGTGCCCAGCGAGCCGACCTGCGGAAACAGGCTTTTGGCCAGTGAGGTGCCCAGGCCCAAGGCCGTGACCGAGCCCAGCACCGCCAGCAAGGGCAGAGCATGGGTCCACAGGCTGTGTGATCGGCTCTGCATGCCGCTCACAGCAGCGGCACCGTCAGCGCGCGGATCACCGCGGCGGTGTCGGGGCGCACGCCGCGCCACCAGACAAAGGCCTCGGCCGCTTGCTCAACCAGCATGCCCACGCCATCGGCCAGCCGCTGCACCCCTGCGGCTTGCGCTTGCCGCAAAAACGGCGTCAGGCCTTTGCCATAGACCATCTCATAGGCCAGGGCACCGGGCGCGAACACGCCGTCGGGCAAAGGCAGGGCGTCTTGGCCCAAGCCGGTGGAGGTGGCGTTGATCACCACATCAAAACGCTCGCCAGCCAGTTCGGCGTAGCCGCCGGTGTGCAAGCGCAAGGCGCCCAGGGGGCTGGCAAATTCCCGTCCCAATTGGTGCGCTTTGTCGGCGCTGCGGTTGGCCACCGCCAGGCAGGCCGGTGCTTGGGCCGCGAGCGGCAGGATGGCACCCCGGGTGGCCCCGCCCGCGCCACACAGCAGCACCCGCTTGCTGGCCAGCGCCATGCCCAGGTTGCGTGTGATGTCGTTCACCAGGCCCAGGCCGTCGAAGTTCTCGGCCCAGATGCGCTCGCCGTCGAATTTCAGTGCGTTGGCCGCGCCGGCCATGCGGGCGCTCTCGGCCGCGTCGGTGGCCAGTTCAAACGCTTGTAATTTGAAGGGCAGGGTCACGTTCAGGCCGCGCCCGCCACTGTGGCGAAAGGCCTGCACCGTGTCGGCAAAGCCGTCGAGCGGCGCCAACAAGGTGGTGTAGCTCAGGTCTTGCCCGGTGGATTGGGCAAAGGCGCTGTGGATCTGGGGCGATTTGCTGTGGGCGATCGGGTGGCCCACCACGGCGTAACGGTCGGTCATGGTGTGGGTGTCGGCGAAAACGTGACATTGTGAACCAGCGGCTGGCGCAGCCAGCCTTTACACTGCTGCGCCATGAGTCAAGCCATCAAAATTGATCTGGTGTCCGATGTGGCCTGCCCTTGGTGTGTGGTGGGTTTGTATTCTTTGGAACAAGCGCTGGTGACCCTGCGCGACGAGGTGGACGCGCGCATCCACCTGCAGCCTTTTGAGCTGAACCCGAATATGGGGCCCGAAGGCGAAGACCTGTTTGAGCACCTGATGCACAAATACGGCCGTACCGCCGCCGAACTGGCCCAAGCACGCGAGTTGATCAACCGCCGTGGCCGCGAGGCGGGCTTTTTGTTCCGCCCCGAAGGCCGGGGCCGGGTGTGGAACACCTTTGCCTTGCACCGCTTGATCCAGTGGGCCGACACCGAGGGCGCGCCAGGACAGGCGATGGCGCTGAACAAAGCCTTTATGGAGGCCTACCACGGCCGCGCCGACAACATGACCAGCCGCGCGGTGATATTGGCTTGTTGCCAGCAGGCCGGTGTGGACATGGCGCGCGCCGCCGAGGTGCTGGACCAAAACCTCTACGCCCATGAGGTGCGCGAACGCCAAGCCTATTTCACCCAGTTGGGCATTCGCTCGGTGCCCGCTTTTATTGTCAACGACAAGCACCTGATTTCGGGTGGCCAGCCAGCCGAGGTGTTTGTCAAGGCGCTGCGCCAGATCGCGCAGGCGGTGGCCATCGACAGCGGTTTGATGCCGCTGCAGTGAGCGCTGCGCTCAGAGCCCGAGCTGTTTGGCCATCCAGCCGCGTTTGACGGTCGGTTTGGGCACCTTCATGGGCAGGTGCTCAAACCAGCGGCGCACATCGTCCTCCACACACAGGCCGTGCATGTAGTTGTAGATGGCGCGCTTGAGGCCTAGGCCCAGCGCGTCGTGGTCCACACCGGGCGGCATGGCCGTGGGGTCGATGAAGCCAATGTCGTTTTTGGCAAAAGTGCCTGCTGCTGGCGGCACCAAGCTGATGCCGTAGGCCCCAGGGTCCTTGCCCACCGGTGAATGCACGGTGCAGGTGAAGCGGTGGAAAAAACCGCTGTGGATGCAACCGTTTTCGAACAGTTGGCGCACGTATTCGAGCGCGTCCACCGTGTCTTGCACCGTCTGGGTGGGAAAGCCGTACATCAGGTAGGCGTGCACCAGCACCCCGGCGTCGGCAAAGCCTTTGGTCACCCGCGCTACCTGGTCCACCGACACGCCTTTTTTCATGAGCGCCAGCAGCCGGTCGCTCGCCACCTCCAGGCCGCCGCTCATGGCGATGCAGCCGCTTTCGGCCAGCAGGTCGGCCAGCGCCGGGGTGAAGGTTTTTTCAAACCGGATATTGCCCCACCAGGAAATGCGCAGCTGCCGGCGCAGCAGCTCGTCGGCCAGGGCTTTGAGCGATTTGGGCGGCGCGGCTTCGTCGACAAAATGGAAGCCGGTCTGGCCGGTTTCTTCGACGATGCGCTCGATGCGGTCGGCCAGGGTCTGGGCGGTGGCGGTCTCAAAGCGGCCGATGTAATCGAGCCCTACGTCGCAAAAGCTGCACTTTTTCCAGTAGCAGCCGTGCGCCACCGTGAGCTTGTTCCAGCGCCCGTCGCTCCAGAGCCGGTGCATGGGGTTGAGCATGTCCAAGAGGCTCAAGTACTGGTCGGTCGGCAGGCCGTCCCAGGTGGGGGTGCCCACGTCTTCAAACGGCACGTCGGGCTCGGGCCAGTTGACGTACTTCACCGCGCCGTCTTGCCGCACAAAGGTGCGCACCAAGCGCTGCGCGCTGCGTTGGCCTTGCAGGTGTTCCAACAGGGCAAGCAACGGGCGCTCGCCGGCGTCGAGCGTCACAAAGTCGACCCAGTCGAACAGGCGCGGCTCTGCGAGTTCGCGCAGCTCGGTGTTCACATAACCGCCGCCCAAGCCGATGCGGATCTGTGGGTGGGCCGCGCGGATGGCTTGTGCCATGCGCAGCGCGCCATAGACCGAGCCAGGAAACGGCACCGACAGCAGCACCAGGTCGGGCCGGTGTTCGGTCACGGTGTGCAGGGTCAGCTCCTGCAGCCAGCCGTCGAGCAGCGTTGGCGGGGCGGCCAGCGCGTCGGCCAGTGGGTCAAAGCTCGCCTGACTGCTGGCCAGGCTCTCGGCGTAGCGGACAAATTCAAAGCGCGGGTCCACCGCATCGCGCAGCACATCGGCCAAGTCGTTGAGAAACAGGGTGGCGATGTGGCGCGCCTTGTCTTGCACCCCCAGCGCGCCAAAGGCCCAGGCCAGCGGATCGCCCACGCCGTCGTCGGGGTGTGCGTCCAGCGCCACAAAGCGCGGTCCCTCGGGCACCAAGCCACGCGCGGCCAAGCGGTGGGCGAGGGTGCTGTCCTGGCCTTGCAAAAACCGGATCACCGGTCCGATGGCGCTGGCGTACTGGGCAAATTGCGCCAAGAACGCTTGTACGCTGGCGCTGCGTTGGGGCTCTGGCATCTGTTCGGCGGCGGTCCGCACCGCGTGCAGGCCGTCGGCGGTGAACACGCGCAGCACCAGCGCCAGCGCCAAATCGGCCTGATGGGCGGGCACCCCTTGGGCGCGCAAAAAGCCGGTGAGGTAGGCGGTGGACGGGTAGGGCGTGTTGAGCTGCGTCATCGGCGGGATGAGGCTCAACACCCGGATGGGGGTGGCAGACATGGCGCGATTGTCCCTCAGCCCTGGGTGGCCGGCGCGCTGCGGCAGATCATGGAGAGGCTCAGGCGGCAAATGGAGCCCAGGCCGATGGAGGGGCATCGGTCTTGGGGCCCTGCAGCCACCAAGTTCGCATGGGGGGGCGTCCTTTGATGTCGATCAGACCGCGCTCTTCGAGCCGGTAGCGCCTGTCCAACAGCGCTTGGGTGGTGGGGCACACCTGAATGCGGTCGGTCTGACCCAAAGACTCCATGCGTGAGGCGGTGTTCACCGTGTCCCCCCACAGGTCATAGGAGAACTTGTAGGCGCCGATCACTCCCGCGACCGCTGGGCCTGTGGCGATACCGATGCGCACCCGCATGGGCAGGTCGTCCGGGTCGCGGATGGATTCGCAGGCCTTGAGCAGGGTCAGTGCCGCGTCTGCCGCGCGGTCGGCGTGGTCTTCGCAGTGTTTGGGCACGCCGGCCACCGCCATGTAGGCGTCGCCAATGGTTTTGATTTTTTCCATGCCGTGGTGCTGAACGATGGCGTCAAAACGGGTGAACACCTCGTTGAGCCAATTCACGATCATCTGCGGGTCGCGCGCGTGGCTGATGCGGGTGAAGCCCACGATGTCCACAAACACCACCGACACCGAGTAAAAACTGTCTGCAATGGAGCTGCTGCTGTGTTTGAGGCGTTGTGCAATGGCGGGGGGCATGCTGTTGAGCAGCAGGTTTTCTGAGCGCTCGCGCTCCTGAGCAAGCTGGTCGGTGTGGCGCCGGTTGAGTTCGCGCGATAGAAAGTTCTGGCGCTCCAAGCGTTCCATGGTGTAGGCCCCCACGCCCCCGGTGATGTTGGCCACCAGCAGCACATTGAAGTAACTGACCAGCGGGCTCATGGGCACGGTTTCGGTGTGTCGAACGCTGCCCAAGCTCATCACATCGATGGCACCGCTGGCGATGGCCAGCTCTACCACGGGTTGCAGGTAGGCCAAAAAATAGAGCGACATGCCTATTCCGACCAACACCGCATGGAGAAAGCGCATGCGCGCAATCAGGTAGTTGAACAACAAGATGATGACCATGACGCCATAACCCGAGGAATAGGCCAAGCCCACGGGCAACTTGAGAAAAATCAGGTGTACCCACAGCAACATCAGTGTGGTGATCATGGTCATGACAGCGGCCTGCTGGTGGCGCTCAAACCAGGGGTGAAAGCTCAAGCCCAGGGCCAGCAACTGCAGCGGCGTGATGTACATCAGGTTGTCATTGGCCAAACTGATGAGCACCGGGTCGTCCGACATCAGCAGGGTCAGGTAGTGCAGCAAAAAGCCGACGATGCCGGCTCCTTGGCCCCAGAGGCAGGCCAGCCACGAGCGCCTGGCGTAAGAGCGCAGAAACGCCTGCTCTAGCTCACCGTCGTTGAAGCGCTGGGTCAGCCAATGTGGGCGTGTGTGGCCCAGTCTTTCGGCATCAAAGGTGGTTTTTTGGCGAGAGGCGAGCATGGCAGGGTGTGATCTAAGGTCTCTGTATCAGCTTCGACCGCACACTCCCCGTCTTTAGATTTCATCAGAAATTGTTGTTTTTCTTCTGTTTCTTCATTTTATTTGCAGAACTGTGAGCCATGCGAGCGCTGGTTCAGGCCCCGGATTGTGCAGTTCGTGCGCCACATCGGCACGGTAGCGCGCCAGTTCGCCTGCCGACACGGTTTGCTCTTCGCCGCCGCTGCGCACCAGCAGCTGGCCGGCGGTCACATACAAGTGCTCTTGGGTGCCAGGGCTGTGGGCTTTGCTGCTGAGCCAGCCGCCTGGCGCGGCGCGCAATTCGTACCACTCGCAGCTGCCGGCGCTCTCTAGGGGGCCCAGCACCTTGAGTTGTACCTGCCCATCGGTGCTGGCCATGCGCGGCAGGGTGTGGCCAGCCGTCAACTCAATGCGGGGGCTGGCCTTGGGTTGGCCCAGTACCTCGTCGATCGACACCCCGAGCGCTTGGGTGATGCGCCAGAGCGTGGCCACCGTCGGGTTGGTGGTGTCGCGCTCGATCTGCGACAGCATGGAACGCGAGACCCCGCAGCGCTGTGCCAGCTCATCGAGCGACAGGCCACTGTCGCGGCGCAGCCGTTTGATGGCCTCGGCGACCGATGGCGGAGTGGGTGGATGGGTGTCGGTGGGCATGTTTGATTTTCCGCTTTACAGGATAATGGATATATATTTAAGATATTAGATATTCCGTTATGGAGGATTGCATGTCCAATATTTTGACTGAAGCACCCAAGGCCGCCAACACCGCTGGCCCAGCGCCTGTGCACCGGCGCATTTTGCTCACCGGCGCTTGTGGGCAAATTGGCACAGCGCTGACCGAGGCGTTGGCCGATTGGCCTGGGGTGGAGCACTTGGTGTGCACCGATGTGCGCGCGCCAGCACATCGGCTGCCGGACGGCGTGGTGTTTGAGGCGCTGGACGTGCTCAACCCTGACCGCTTGCGCACCCTGCTGCAAACCCACCGCATAGACACGGTGTACCACCTGAGCGCGGTGCTGAGCGCGCGCGGCGAAGCCCACCCGGCCCAGACCTGGCGCGTCAATGTGGACGGCTGGCTCAATGTGTTGGAGGCCGCGCGCGATGGCCTGGTGCAGCGGGTGTTCTTCCCCAGCACGATTGCGGTGTTTGGCCCCAACGTGCCACGCCACGGCACACCCGACGACGCGCCACTGAACCCCACCACGGTGTATGGCTTGAGCAAAGCCGCCGGCGAAAACTGGGCGGCGTATTACCACCAGCGCTGGGGCGTGGATGTGCGCTCGCTGCGCTACCCCGGGGTGATTGGCCACCAGTCGCTGCCCGGCGGCGGCACCACCGATTACGCGGTCGAGATTTTTCACGCGCTGCTGCAACACGGCCACTACCGCTGCTACTTGGCGCCCGAGCAAAGCCTGCCCATGATTCACATGGACGACGCCATCCGCGCCACGCTCGAGCTCATGACCGCACCCACCGAGCGCATCAGCCGTCGCCACGGCTACAACCTGCAAGGCCTGAGCTTTTCGCCGGCCGAGCTGGTGGCCGAGATTGAGCACCAGTTCGGTCTGCAGCGGGTGGTTTATGCGCCCGACGCTCGCCAGCAGATCGCGCAGAGCTGGCCAGCCGCCTTGGACGACGCCCTGGCCCGCGCCGATTGGGGCTGGCAGCCCGCCTACGACTTGCCCACGCTGGTGCGCAGCATGTGGTCGAACTTGTCTCACCTGAGTGTGCCGGAGGCCGCATGAACCCCATCACCCGCACCGAGTTGCAGGCCGAGCTCGACGCCATCCGCGCCAGCGGTCTGTACAAAAACGAAGCCATCATCACCAGCGCGCAAGGGCCCGAGGTGCTGGTGGACGGGCGGCGCATGCTCAACTTCTGCGCCAACAACTACCTGGGCCTGTCGTCGCATCACGATGTGGTGGCGGCCGCGCACGACGGGCTCAGCAGCCACGGATTTGGTTTGTCCAGCGTGCGTTTTATCTGCGGCACCCAAGACCTGCACAAACGGCTGGAGCGCGCCATCGCCGACTTTGTGGGCATGGAAGACGCCATCTTGTATGCAGCCGCTTTTGACGCCAACGGCGGTCTGTTCGAGCCGCTGCTGGGTGAGCACGACGCGGTGGTGTCCGATGCGCTCAACCACGCCTCCATCATCGATGGCATTCGCTTGTGCAAGGCGCGCCGCTACCGCTACGCCAACAACGACATGGCCGCTTTGCAGACGGAAGTGCAGCGCGCCCGCGACGAAGGCGCGCGCCGCGTGTTGATCGTGAGCGATGGCGTGTTTTCGATGGACGGCGTGATCGCCCAAGTGGGCCGCATCTGCGAAATCGCCGAGCGCTTTGACGCGCTGGTGATGATCGACGAATGCCACGCCACCGGCTTCATGGGCGCCACCGGGCGCGGCACCCACGAGCTGCACGCCTGCATGGACCGGGTTGACATAGTGACCGGCACCTTTGGCAAAGCGCTGGGCGGTGCGGCGGGTGGCTTCACCGCCGCGCGGCGCGAGATGGTCGAGCTGTTGCGCCAGCGCTCGCGCCCGTATTTGTTTTCCAACACCGTGCCGCCGGCGGTGGCCGCCGGCTCGCTCAAGGCGATTGAGCTGCTGAGCGCCAGCACCGAGCGGCGCGACCGGCTCGAAGCGAACGCGCAGCGCTTTCGCGCCGCCATGTCGGGCTTGGGCTTTCGGTTGTTGGGCGACGGACACCCCATCGTGCCGGTGTGGCTGGGCGAGGCCCAGCTGGCACAGCGCTTCTCGCAGCGGCTGCAGCAAGAGGGGGTGCTGGCGGTGGGCTTTTTCTACCCCGTGGTGCCGCAAGGCCAGGCGCGCATCCGGGTGCAGTTGTGTGCCGATCACACACCGGAGCAGATCGATCGGGCGGTGGCCGTGTTTGCCCAGGTGGGGCGGGAGTTGGGGGTGATCGGCTGAGGCCTGCGGCGCCGGTTCAGCATTCGACGATGTTGACCGCCAGCCCACCCCGGGCGGTTTCTTTGTATTTGGTCTTCATGTCGGCGCCGGTTTCGCGCATGGTTTTGATGACCTTGTCCAAGCTCACAAAGTGGCTGCCGTCGCCGCGCAGCGCCATGCGCGCCGCGTTGATCGCTTTGACCGAGGCAATCGCGTTGCGCTCGATGCAAGGAATCTGCACCAGACCACCCACTGGGTCGCAGGTCAGGCCCAGGTGGTGTTCCATGCCGATCTCGGCGGCGTTTTCCACCTGTTCGGGCGTGCCGCCGAGCACCGCGCACAGCGCGCCCGCGGCCATGCTGCAGGCCACGCCCACTTCCCCCTGACAGCCCACTTCGGCGCCGCTGATGCTGGCGTTTTCTTTGTAGAGGATGCCAATGGCGCCGGCGGTGAGCAGGAAGTCGATCACGCCGGCGTCGGCGGCTGTGGGTACGGCGCCGGGCCGTCCCAAGCCGGACGCGCCCCCCTCGGGGGGGCAGCCGCGCAGCGGCGTGGGGGGCGAGTAGGCAGAGTTCACAAAACGCCGGTAGTAATGCAGCACCGCCGGCACAATGCCGGCCGCGCCGTTGGTGGGCGCGGTCACCACCCGGCCACCAGCGGCGTTTTCTTCGTTCACCGACAACGCGTACAGGTTCACCCAGTCGAGCACCGCGAGCGGGTCGGTCAGGGCTTTTTCGGCTTGGCTGGTCAGGTCGCGAAACAGCTGCGGCGCGCGGCGCTTGACCTTAAAGCCGCCGGGCAACACACCGTCGCGCTGCAGGCCGGCCTGCACGCAGTCTTGCATGGTCTGCCAGATGCGCAGCAGGCCTGAGTCGATCTCGGCGTCGCTGCGCCAGTGGCGCTCGTTGACCCGCATCACCCCGGCGATGGACAGGCCGTGTTCGCGGCAGCGCTGCAGCAGTTCGTCGCCGCTGTGAAAGGGGATGGGCAAGGCGGTGGTGTCGGGCGCCAGGCGTTTTTGCCGTTCACCGTCTTGGGCCACTTCGTCGGTGATCACAAAACCACCACCCACCGAGTAATAGGTGCGCTCGGCCAGCAAGGCGCCGGTGGCGTCCCAGGCCGCGAGCTTCATGCCGTTGGCGTGAAAGGGCAGGGCCTGGTGGCGGTAGAACAGCAGGTCGTCTTTCTCGTTCCAGGCCACCGGGTGGCTGCCCAACAGCGGCAATTGCCGCTGCTCTCGGATGCGCGTCAGCGTGGGTTCGATGTCGTCAATGGGCACGGTTTCGGGGTCCAGCCCGCACAGACCCAAGATCACCGCTTTGTCGCTGCCGTGTCCCTTGCCGGTGGCGCCCAGCGAGCCGTGCAAGCTGCAGCGCACACGCGCGGTGCGCTGCAACAGGTTGGCGCCTTGCAGATGCAGGCCAAACAAGCGCGCCGCCCGCATCGGGCCCACCGTGTGTGAGCTGCTGGGACCAATACCTATCTTGAACAGGTCAAACACCGAAACGGCCATGGGCGGGCTCCTTGCAAAACAGACGAATCAGGCTTGCGCCAAGCTGGGGCTCGCGCCCACCGCCACACGCTGACCTGCCCACGCCGTCACATGGCCAGCGAGCTGGTGCGCGGTGATGGCTGAGAGCGTCCAGCCCAGGTGGCCGTGACCGGTGTTGTAGAACACATTGGCTTTTTTGCCAGCGCCCACGCGCGGCATCATGTTGGGCATCATGGGGCGCAGGCCGGCCCATGGCACCACCTGGCGGGTGCTCACGCCGGGGAAGCACTGGTTTACCCAGTCGATCAGTGGGCGGATGCGGTCGGCGCGGATGTTGAGGTTCAAGCCATTGAACTCCGCTGTGCCAGCCACGCGGAAGCGGTCCACGCCTAAGCGGCTGGTGACCAGCTTGGTCTCGTCGTCGAGCAGGCTGACGTTGGGGGCGCTTTGTTGGCTCTGTTCGTCGAGCAGGTTTACCGTGATGGAGTAGCCCTTGACCGGATACACATTGAGCCGGTCGCCCAGCTGCGCACCAAAACGGCGGCTGTGCACGCCGGCGCACACCACCAGCGCGTCGCCTTCGATCACTTCGCCGTCGGCCAAGGTGACGCGGGCGCGCTCGCCGTCGCTGTGCAGCTGGGCCACATCGGCGCCGGTGCGCAGGTGCACACCATGGCGCTCGCAGGCGCGCGCCAGGCCGACGGTGAATTTGTGGATGTCGCCGGTGCTGTCGCTCTCGGTGTAGAAGCCGCCGTAGTAATCGCCGGCCAGCGTGGGCTCGATGGCGCGCATCTCGGTGGGCGTGACCGCGCGGCGCGGCAGGCCGCCTTGGCCCAGCAGCTCGCTCACCCGGGCAGCGTGGTCAAAGCCTTTTTGGTCGCGGTAGATGTGCAAGATGCCTTCTTGCTTGAGGTCAAAGTCCACCCCTTCGGCGTGCGCCCAGTCGAACAGGTGCTGACGCGCCGCTACCGCCAAGCGCGCGGTGGCTACGGTGTTGTCTTTGTATTGGGGGATGGAAGCGATAAATTCAGCAAACCAGCTCAGCTTGTGCCAGCTGGGCTTGGGGTTGACCAGCAGCGGCGCATCGGGCTTGAGCATCCATTGGATGCCTTTGAGCAAGGTGCTGGGGTGGGTCCAGACCTCGGCGTTCGAGGCCGAGAGCTGCCCGCCGTTGGCAAAGCTGGTTTCCATGGCGGGGTAGCGGTTTTTTTCCAGCAGGGTGACGCGGTGACCCTCACGGACCAAGGCGTAGGCGCTGGTGACGCCGGTGATGCCACCGCCGACCACGATGATGTGGCGCGAGGACGGAAAAGGGGAACGGGGATTGGCGGTCATGGAGCGAACCTTTTCGGGTGTCAAACGTCGATGGGGGTGACCGGCCTCACACACCGTGTGTGCGGCCAGGCCCCCTCTGTTTGAAACCTGAGAGATTCACGGACCTAGGGCGGCCCGCTTGCTCCTGCGGTGGGCCGGGGGACGAATCCCGGCCACTCTTCAGAGTTGTGTTGCGCTGATCGGTCCTTTTGCCTGAGAGTTTCCGGGGCGGTTGCTCCTTCGGCGCCTGCGCTCAGCAGGTCTCTCCCGATCAAGGCGCGCAGTGTACGCGCTGGGCGCTATTTCATCAACTGCACCAGAAACAAGCTGATGGCGGGAAACAGCACCAGCAAAGCCAAGCGCATCACGTCAATGGCGATAAAAGGCGTGAGGCCAGCGAACACCGCCTTGACCGGCACCTTGGGCAGATTGGCTTTGAGCACAAACACGTTCATGCCAATGGGTGGGGTGATCAGGCCTATCTCCACCAGCACCACCACGATGATGCCGAACCACACCAGATCAAAGCCTTGCGCCACCAGCGTCGGCGCAAACAGCGGCACAAAAATCAGGATGATCGCCATCGAGTCCATCACACAACCCAGCAGCAGAAACACCGCCAGAATCGCCAACAAAATGCCCCATTGGGACAAGCCAGAGGTTTGCACCGCCGTCAGCAAGGCGTCGGCCAGACCGCTTATGGAAATGAACTGCGAAAACAGCATGGCACCAAAGAGCACGGTGTAGAGCATGACCGAGGTCATGGCCGTTTCCAGCAGTGTCTCGTAAAAGCGCGCCCAGCCCAGGCGGCGCTGGCTGAAGGCAATCAACAGGGCCATGCCGGCGCCAATGCCGCCGGCCTCGGTGGCGGTGAACAGGCCCAGATACAAGCCGCCGATGATGAGCACAAACAGCGCCACAAATGGCCATACCCCTTTGAGCGACGCCCAGCGTTCGGCCGCGCTCACCGCTTGGCCGCGCGGCGCGGCCTGGGGGCGCACCGTGGCGTAAATGAAGATCACCAACATGTACAGCGCCAGGCCCAACAGGCCGGGCAGCACACCAGCGATGAACAGCTCGCCGATATTGGTCTGGGTCAAGATGCCGTAAATCATCAGGATGATCGATGGTGGAATCAATATGCCCAGCGTGCCCCCGGCCGCGATGGTGGCCGAGGCCAGCTGCGGCGAATAGCCGTACTTCTCCATGCTGGGGTAGGCCACCTTGGCCATGGTCGCCGCCGTGGCAAAACTCGATCCGCACACCGCGCTGAAGCCCGCGCAGGTCACCATGGTGGCCAGTGCCAAGCCGCCGCGCACCGCCCCCAAAAAGGCGTAGGCGGCGCGAAACAGGTCCTCAGATATGCCGGTGCGCGACAGCACATTGCCCATCAAAATGAACAAAGGCACCACCGCCAGTTCGTAAGAGAACACCGCTTCCGACAAGGTCATGGGGATGAGCGTGGTCGCCACACCAAAGCTGTTGACATAGGTCAGGCCACCAATGGACACGGTGAGCAGCGCAAAGCCCAGCGGTACCCGCAAAAAGGCCAGCGCCAGCACCAGCCCGAGTCCAATCAATCCAATCGTCATGCTGTCACCTCTTGAGCGTGGTCGGGGTGTTGTGGCGCGGGCGCCAATAAGGCCAGCACGGCGGCCAGGGCGGTGGTGGCGCTCATGTAGGCGTACATCCAGCCTCGGGGGATGGTGAGTGCCGGGCTGACTTCGCTGATGGCAAAAGCTTCAGGAACCGACTGGGCGTATTCCCAGGCGATCAGCGCCAACACAGCGGCCATCAGAGCGTCCACCGCCTTGTGCCAGGGACGCCAGCACGGGCGCAACAGCCAGGTGTCGAACAAGTCGATGCTCAGGTGGCCACGCCGTGCGGTCAGCAAGGGCAGTCCTGCGAAGACGATGAGGGCCATCAGGTGCTCGGTGATGTCATTGGCGCCATACACCGGGGTGTTGAAGAGCCGCCGCCCCACCACATCCACAAAGGTCAGGGCCACCATGGCGCTGAGCAGGGCCACCAAGGCCCCACTCACCAGCGCCACCACGGGGTTGTGTCGGGTGCTCATGGGCGGGTCTCCGTGGGCACCGGCTTACTTGGCCAGTTCTTTGTAGGTCTGCTCGTAGAAGGCGACCACCGCATTGTGGTCGCGCACACCAAAGCTCGGGCCTTCTTTGTGCAGCTCGCTCAGCATGGTGCTGCGCACCTTGCGGATGTTGTCCAGCAGGGCAGGGCTGGGTTGGGCGAACTTGTGGCCGTTGGCGCGCAGCTTGGCTTCGGCGTCTTTGGCCTGCGCGTCAAACTGCTGTCCCCAGCGGCGCGACAAGGCCTCCCCCGAGACACGTTGAATCGCTTGCTGATCGGCGGCCGACAGGCCTTTGAACTTGGCCTCGTTCATCGCAATAAAGAAGGTGCCGTCGTACAAGCCACCGGGAATCATGGTGTGGTGCTTGAGCTTGCCGTCGAGGCGGAAATTCACCACCGACTCAATGCCGTGCAGCGAGGCGTCGATCACGCCGCCCTCCAGCAGTTCATAGGCCTTGGTGGCTGGGGCCGACACCGGAATGGCACCCAAGTCTTCGAGCAGGCGTTTCTGAATCGGGCCGCCCATGCGCACCTTTTGGCCTTTGAGGTCGTCGGGGGTGTCGATCACCTTGCCGGGGTGGTTGAACTGCCCGCCGCCGAGCATGCCGGTGCCCAGCATCACCACACCCTTAAAAGCGTCGTTGCTGGCCAAGTGGCGGCTGTAGGTGCGCCACAGCGCCACAGACGACGCTTCACAGTTGGAACCCATCATGGGCAGCTCGGCAAACCACACCTGTTTGAAGCGCTCGGGCTCGTAAGTGAAGTTGCCCCAGGTGATGTCGGCCACACCTTTGCGAGCCAGTTCCCAATGCTGGGCGGGCGCACCCACCGGCTTGGGCAGCAGGCCGATCTTCACCCGGCCTTCGGTGGCTTTCTCCACCTCGGCCATCCAGGGCTGCAAGATGTCCTTGACCACAAAGTGGGTGGGCGGCACCCAGCTCGATAGCGTGAGGGTGGTTTGGGCGTGGGCGCTGCCAGTGGCGCCGAGCGTGAGCAGCGCGGCGGTGGCGATCAGGGCGTGGATGCGTTGGCGGTTTTGCATGGTGTGTCTCCTCGGGTGGATCCCGTTGTTGAGTGGCAGGTCAGGGGTGGGGGGAAAGCAGCTCGTGTACCAGCGCGATCCAGTAGCTCGCGCCGGTGCCGATGTTGTGGTCGTTGAAGTCGTAAGCCGGGTTGTGCACCATGCAGCCGCCAGGCTCGCCGTCGCTGCCGTTGCCAATAAAGAGGTAACAGCCGGGCACACGCTCCAACATAAAAGCGAAGTCTTCGCTGCCGGTGAGCATGGGGCCCTGCGGGTGGATCTGGCTGGCGGGGAAGTGTTGTTGAGCCACCGCCAGCGCCCGCTCGGTTTGCACCGGGTCGTTGACCAGCACCGCGTAGCCGGGCCGCCAGTCGATGTCGGCGCGCACACCAAAACTCTGGGCTTGGGCGTGGATCAGCGCGTGCAGCCGGTCGCGCACCGACACCCGCACCTGGGGGTCGAGCGTGCGCACGCTGAGCTCCAGCCGCGCGCTGGCTGGGATCACGTTGTTGGCATTGCCGGCGTGGATGGCGCCCACCGTCACCACCGCTGGCTGCAGCGGGTCCACATGGCGCGACACCAGGGTTTGCAGCGCCATCACGGTCGAGGCGGCGGCCACCACCACATCGGTGGCTTTGTGGGGCAGGGCGCCGTGCCCGCCGTGGCCGTGCAGGGTCACCGTCGCATAGTCGGACGAGGCCATGGTCGGCCCGCTGCGAAACACCAGCTGGCCCTGCGCAAAGCCGGGCATGTTGTGCATGGCAAAAATAGCGTCGCAGGGAAAGCGCTCGAACAACCCGTCGTCCATCATCCTGAGCGCGCCACCACCGCCTTCTTCGGCCGGCTGAAAAATCAGGTTGAGTGTGCCGCTCCAGGCCGGTGAATGCGCCAGCAACTGGGCAGCCGCCAGCAGCATGGCGGTGTGGCCGTCGTGGCCGCAGGCGTGCATCAGCCCTGGGCGCTGGCTGGCCCAAGCGGCGCCGGTGGCCTCGTCGATGGGCAGCGCGTCCATGTCGGCGCGCAGGCCGATGCGGGCTGTGCCATCGCCGCGCACCAGTTGGCCGACCACGCCGGTGCCCCCCAGGCCGGTGGTGACCGCATAGCCCCAGCCGCGCAACTTGTCGGCCACCAGGGCGCTGGTGCGGTGCTCCTCAAACGCCAGTTCGGGGTGCTGGTGGATGTCGCGGCGCAGGGCCACAAATTCCTGCAAGGCGCTGTCGCTCAGACTTTCCAAAGTGCTTCTCCGGCGGCTGGTTTGATGAACTATGTTGCATGTTAGAAGTCGCTTTTGCTAAAGTCCAATGCATTGATCGGCAATGACCTATAACTTCTATGCAAAGTTTGATGACGCTCACCCAGCTGCGCCACTTTGTCGCTTTGGCCGAGATCGGCTCGTTTGCGCAGACGGCCAAGGCGGTGTTTTTGACGCAGCCGGCGCTCACCCGCAGCATCGCCGCGCTGGAGGATGAGCTGGGCGGGCGCTTGTTTGACCGCGTGGGGCGGCGCATCACGCTGACGCCCTTTGGTCAGGCGGTGTTGGAGCGCGCGCAGCGGCTGGTGCGCGACGCGCACTCGATCAAACACCTGCAGCAGGGCTTGCACTCGGGCATGACCGGGCATTTGCGGCTGGGGCTGGGTTCGGGGCCAGGCGCGCTGTTTTCGCACCGCTTGTTGCGGCACATGGCGCTGCACCATCCGCAACTGCGCTTATCGCTGTCGCGCGGCAACACCGAGGTGCTGCTGCAAGGCCTGAAAGCGCAGCGCATCGACGCGGCCTTGGTCGACATCCGCGCCATGCGACCATCCACTGACTTTGAGGTCAGCGAGATATTTGAGTTGGGCGCTGGCTTTATGGTGCGGCCGGGCCACCCGCTGCTGGCGCGCAAGCGGGTGAGCTTGGACCACATTCGCGCCTATCCCGTGGGCTCCACGCCGCTGAGCGACGAGGTGGCGCGTCTGCTGATGGCGCGTTATGGGCCTGAGGCCAACCCGGACGACATGGTGACGGTGCGCAGCGACGAAACCAGCCACATCGCTGCGCTGGCGCGCGACACCGACACGGTGGTGCTCACCATCTTGGCCGCCGCGCCCGACCTGTTGCCCCTGCCGGTGTCGCCCGCGCTGGACGCCACCGCGCGTTTTGGGCTGGTGACGCTGGCCCAGCGCGAGGCAGCGCCCGCGCTGCGCATCGTGCGCGAACAGCTGCCGGGCTGGATTGCCGAGGTCAGCGGCTGACCGCTGCCTCGGGCCTGGGCATCAGGCCAGTGCGCTCACCGGCACACAGCTGCAGAACAGGTTGCGGTCGCCATAGACGTTGTCCACCCGGCCCACCGACGGCCAATATTTGGTGTTGACCGATGCGCCTTTGGCCGCCACCGCCACCTCGCGCGAATAGGGGTGCGCCCATTCGCCCGTGAGCACGCTGGCTGCGGTGTGCGGCGCGTGTTTCAGCGGGTTGTTGTCTTGTGGCCAGACGCCGTTTTCCACCTGGCGAATCTCGTCGCGGATGGCGATCATCGCGTCGATGAAGCGGTCCAGCTCTTGCAGGGTTTCGCTTTCGGTCGGCTCCACCATCAAGGTGTTGGCCACCGGGAAGCTGAGTGTTGGCGCGTGAAAGCCGTAGTCCATCAAGCGCTTGGCCACGTCTTCGGCCATCACGCCACAGCTGTCTTTGAAGTGGCGCAGGTCCAAAATGCACTCGTGCGCCACATGGCCGTTCTCGCTCGCGTAGAGCGTGGGGTAGTGTGGAGCCAAGCGCTTGCTGATGTAGTTGGCGCTCAAAATCGCGGCCTCGGTGGCGCGGGTCAAGCCCTCGGCGCCCATCATGCGGATGTACATCCAAGAAATCGGCAGCACGGCTGCGTTGCCCAAAGGCGCAGCGCTGACCGCGCCTACGCCGTTGACCGGCACACCACCGGTGGCGTGCCCCGGCAAATAAGGCACCAGGTCTTCCACCACACACACCGGGCCCACGCCTGGGCCGCCGCCGCCGTGCGGAATGCAGAAGGTCTTGTGCAGGTTCAGGTGGCTCACGTCGCCGCCGAATTCACCGGGCGCGGCCACGCCGACCAGGGCGTTCATGTTGGCGCCGTCCACATAGACGCGGCCGCCGTGTTGGTGCACCAGTTCGCACAGGGCTTTCACTTGTGTTTCAAACACGCCGTGGGTGCTGGGGTAGGTGATCATCACCGCCGCCAAGTTGGCGCTGTGCTGCTCGCACTTGGCTTGCAGGTCGGCCATGTCCACGTTGCCGTTCTCGTCGCACTTGGTCACCACCACCGTCATGCCCACCATTTGGGCGCTGGCCGGGTTGGTGCCGTGTGCGCTGGATGGAATCAAACAGATGTTACGGTGGCCTTCGCCGCGCGCGCGGTGGTAGGCCTGAATCACCAGCAGGCCAGCGTATTCGCCCTGGCTGCCGGCGTTGGGCTGCAGGCTGATGCCTTTGTAGCCAGTGGCCTGGCACAGCCAGGCGCGCAGCTGCTCGTCGAGCTGGGCGTAGCCGCGCAGCTGATCGGCGGGGGCAAACGGGTGCACGTTCGCAAACTCGGGCCAGGTGATGGGAATCATCTCGCTGGTGGCGTTGAGCTTCATGGTGCAGCTGCCCAGCGGGATCATGCTGCGGTCCAGCGCTAAGTCTTTGTCCGACAGGGCGCGGATGTAGCGCAGCATGCCGGTCTCGGAGTGGTGGCTGTTGAACACCGGGTGGGTCAGGTAGGGGCTGGTGCGCACCAGCGCGTCGGGCAGCAGCGGGCTGATGCCTTTGTCGAATGCGGCCATGCTGGGCAGCGGTTTACCGTTCGCCAACAGCGCCCACAGCTGCTGCACATCGGCGCGGGTGGTGGTTTCGTCCAGCGTGATGCCGACCCAGGCGGCGCGCGCACCGCTGAAGCGGCGCAGGTTCACGCCTTGAGCCACCGCCTGCTGGTGCAGGGCTTTGGCCGATTCGGCGCTGCCCATGTCCACCACCACGGTGTCAAAAGCGGTGTCCCACTGCGGGGCGCGGCCCAGCACGGTCAGGCCTTCGGCCAAGACGGCGGTGAAACTGGCCACCCGCTGGGCGATGCGCTTCAAGCCTTGTGGGCCGTGGTAGACCGCGTACATGCTGGCCACCACCGCCGGCAGCACCTGCGCGGTGCAGATGTTGCTGGTGGCTTTTTCGCGGCGGATGTGTTGTTCGCGCGTCTGCAGCGCCAGGCGGTAGGCCGGGTTGCCGTGGGCGTCCACGCTCACGCCCACCAGACGGCCGGGCAGCGAGCGTTTGTAGTCGTCGCGGCAGGCCATGAACGCGGCGTGTGGGCCGCCGGCGCCCATGGGCATGCCAAAGCGCTGGGTGGTGCCCACCACAATGTCGGCGCCCATTTCGCCCGGCGGTTTGAGCAGGGTGAGCGCCAACAGGTCGGCCGCCAAAATGAAGGCCGCCCCTTTGGCGTGGATCTGCTGGGCGTCTTCGCTCCAGTCCACCACCCAGCCGGTGCTGCCGGGGTACTGGTTGATGGCGGCGAAATAATCGTCTTGCTGCAGCGAGTCGATCCAGTCCTGCGGGCTGCTGGCTTGTTTCACCACAATCCCCAGCGGCTCGGCGCGGGTGCGGATCACCTCCAGCGTCTGCGGGTGCATGTCGCCGCCCACCACCAGCGTGTTGCCTTTGGCCTTGACCGAGCGTTTGGCCAGTGTCATGGCCTCGGCCGCGGCGGTGGCTTCGTCCAGCATCGACGCGTTGGCGATGGGCATGCCGGTCAGGTCGCACACCATGGTCTGGAAGTTCACCAGCGCCTCCATGCGGCCTTGCGAAATCTCGGCCTGATACGGCGTGTAGGCGGTGTACCAGGCCGGGTTTTCCAAGATGTTGCGCAGGATCACGCCCGGCGTGTGGGTGCCGTGATAGCCCTGACCAATGAAGCTTTTGAGCAGCTGGTTCTGGCTGGCCAGCGCCTTGAGTTCGGCCAGTGCCGCCGCCTCAGACACCGGCGCGGGCAAGTCCATGCCCATGCTGCGCGCGATGCTGCGCGGCACGATCGATGTGATCAGCGCACGGCGCGACGCCTCGCCAATGACCGACAGCATGTGCGCCTCGTCGGCCTCGCTGATGCCGATGTGGCGGGCGTGGAATTCGGCCGGGTTTTCCAGATCGGCCAGTGGGGTGAGGGCAGACATGAGCATGGCGGTCAGGTGAAAGAGGGAAGGGAGTGGCGTCAAGGATGCGGTGCTGCGAGCGCCTGGGTCCAGATCCAGGGCACCGCAGATCCGGCTCCGCCGGTCTGCAGGTGCCGCCCCCTAGAGGGGGTCGCGCGCAGCGCGGCGGGGGTGGGCTTGTTATCCAGCAAAGGCTTTGTAAGCGGTCTCGTCGAGCAGCGCGTCCAGCTGCGCGGCGTTCGACAGCTTGACCTTGAAGAACCAGCCCGCGCCCAGCGGGTCGCTGTTGGCCAGCGAGGGGTCGTTGCGCAGGTCTTCGTTGACCTCGGTGATTTCGCCGTCGATGGGCATGTACACATCAGCAGCGGCTTTCACCGACTCCACCACGCCGGCCACGTCTTTCTGGGCAAAGCGGGCGCCCACAGCGGGCAGGTCCACAAACACCACGTCGCCCAGCGCGTCCTGCGCGTGGTGGGTGATGCCCACGGTGGCGATGTCGCCGTTCACGGTGATCCATTCGTGGTCTTCTGTGTATTTGGTGGTCATGGTGTTGCTCCTAAAAAAGTTGGGTGTTGGTTCAAGGGCCACCGCAGAACCGGCTTTGCCGGGCTGCGTCCCCCTCTGGGGGAAGCCGCGCAGCGGCGCAGGGAGATGTGATCATCCCCGGAAGTAGTTGGGTGGCAAAAACGGCATGGCGCGCACTTCCATCGGCACCACCTTGCCGCGCACGATGGCGTTGACCCGGGTGCCCACGGCCGCGAGCTGTGGCGTCACATAGCCCATGGCCACCGGCACGTCCACCGTGGGGCCGAGCAGGCCGCTGGTCACTTCGCCGATCGTCTCGCCATTCAGGTCTTGCAGCTCGGTGTGTTCGCGCACCGGAATGCGCTCCAGCGCCACCAGGCCGACGCGTTTTTTGTTGATCGGCTCGGTGCCATCGAGCTGGCCCAGCACCGTGGCCGCGCCGGCAAAGCCGCCCGCGCGCTCGCCGCCGGTGCGCCGCACTTTCTGGATGGCCCAGTTCAGGCCGGCTTCCACCGGAGTGGTGGCGGTGTCGATGTCGTTGCCGTACAGGCACAGCCCGGCTTCGAGCCGCAGCGAGTTGCGCGCGCCCAGGCCAATCGCCATCACCTCGGGCTGGGCCAGCAGGGCGCGAGCAAAGGCGTCGGCCACATCGGCGGGCAGCGAGATTTCGCAACCGTCTTCGCCGGTGTAGCCGCTGCGGGTCACGTAGATGTCGTTGCAGCCGTTCCAGCTCGCGGCCATGCCGGTCATGAACACCAGCTTCTCCACCCCGGGCAGCAGGCGCAGCAGCACCGCCACCGCCTGCGGGCCTTGCAGGGCCAGCAGGGCGCGGTCAAATTGCACGTCGATGGTGCAGCGCTCGCCTATGCGGCGCTGCAAATAGGCCAGGTCGTCGTGTTTGCAGGCGCCGTTGACGATGACAAAAATGTCCTCGCCCCGGTTGACGAACATCAGGTCGTCCAAGATGCAGCCGTTGTCGCCCAGCAGCAGGCCGTAGCGCTGTTTGTGCAGGCCCAGGCCCATCACGTCCACCGGCATCACGGTTTCAAAAGCGGCGGCGGCGTCCGGCCCCACCAAGCGCAACTGGCCCATGTGCGACACGTCAAACAGGCCAGCGGACTTGCGGGTGTGTTGGTGCTCGGCCATCAGGCCGGGCTTGTATTGCACCGGCATCTCGTAGCCGGCAAACGGCACCATGCGCGCGCCCAGCTCCAAGTGCAGGGCGTGTAGCGGGGTGTGCAGCAAATCGGGGTGGATGCTGGTGGCGGGAGCGGCGGTGTCGGACATACAAGAAATCCTGGCAAGGGCAGAAAGGTCACGGCAAGGCCGTGTCTGCCCCACTGTCCGCTTTACCTGAGAGATTCACACGGGCGATACCGCGCTTGCTCCTTCGGTGGGCTGTGGCGCGCTGCGCCTGGCCTCTCTCCAGCAGGGGCACCCGGCCTTGCGGCCCGGTGTTTGTCAGTCCTGGTGCCTGAGCGTTCGTGCAGCGGAAAAACCGGCCTGCGCCTTCGGCGGCACCTCGGGGGTGCGCTCTCCTGACGCGGCAAGTGTAACCGCCCGTGTGTTGCCCTTGTGGCATCAGGACCGCCAGCCTTTGTGATTGTCAGAAATGGTCTGAATCTACCGGTGTATGCGAGCCGGGGCAGTGAGTACCTGTGCCGTTTGCCGCAAAAAAGCGTTATGAAGTATTGACAGAGACATTTAAAAGTTTATGTAGGTATTAATATTGACTCATTCTGGGCTGGAATTAAGCCTTTACAAGTACATGTTCAATGCTGGCGTGTGCGGCAAGGCTTCCAGATACCCGTCGCAACCCCAGTGTTTGAGGAAAAGATTCATGAGCAAGTCATACAACGTCAAGGTCATGTTGCCGGACGGCTACGAGAAGACCCATGTGTTCAACGCGGGGCGGGCGGCAAAACTCAAGGCGGTACCCCAAGCAAAGTATCTGCTGGTCGATGCCAACTCGGGCGTGGGGCCTGACGTGGTTCGTGCCAAGCGGGTGGGCAAGGATTTGCACATCGACATCGTCGATGACACGGGCGCCGAGCTCGATGTGGTGATTGAGGACTATTACGAATACACCGACACGGTCTCTGTGGTGGGCCAGGCCGAGGACGGCATCATTTATGAGTACATCCCCCAGGAGCGGATCAACGATCTGCAGCTGGCATCCCTCGGTGAAGACAACCGAGGGTTTGTGTTGGGCTCTGACGACACTTCAGGCGCTGCTGTGGGGGTTCTGCTGTTTAACCCGCTGCTGGCAGCTTTGGGCTTGGGCGGTGCGGCCGCGCTGGGTGGCGGCGGTGACGGTGGCGACACCACGGCGCCTTCGGCTCCCAGCGTCACCAGTTACAAAAACACCTACACCAACGGCACCCTGAGCGCCACCGAGCTCAAGGGCAAATCGGAGCCCAACAGCACCGTCATTCTGTTTGACGCCAACAACCAAGAGATTGGCCGCGCCACCACCGATGGCAACGGCGATTTTGTGCTGGTGACCCCTCAGCCGCTGACCGACGGAGGCAGCTACTCCTTGGTGGCACGCGATGCGGCACAAAATACCTCAGCGCCGCAGGCGGTGACCGGCGACGTCAGTCCGCCGGACGTGCCGGTGGTCACGGACTTGAAGAACCAATTTGGCGCGGGCGGCGGCGAGTCGCCCACAGGCACACGCATTGAAGGCCGCGTGCCCGGGACCATTGTGGATCCGACGGTGGTGGTGGTGGTCGATGGGAACGGCAATGAGTTGGCCCGTGTTCCAGTCAACCCCGATGGCACTTTTGCCGTGCTGTTGCAACCTGCTGTGCCGTCCGGGCAAACCGTGCAGCTGCGGGCCGAGGACGAAAAAGGCACACCCTCTGTATCCATCCCCGTGTCGGGCGACACCACCCCGCCGGCGTTTGCCACCGCCCGGCTGAACCCGACTGCCCAAGACGACACTGGGCTGAGCAACAGCGACGCGTTGACCAGCAACCGTTTGCCCAGAATTGTGGGCCGCACCGAAGCCGACGTAGCTGTGGAAGTGACGGTGGGCGGCAAGACCTATCTGACCCGCTCGAACAGTCTGGGCGATTTTGATGTCCTCGTCACGGAGCCGCTGCCCGGGTCCGAGCAGAGCATTGCAGTCAAGGTGACCGATGCCCTTGGCAACGCGGCCAGCTTTTCTGGCACGCCGTTCCGGGTCGATTCCGATGGCCCTGCGGCACCCAGCAGCCTTGTGGTGCAAGACAACACCTTAGCCCAGCTGCAAACAGTGCCCAACGGCGGCAAGACCAAAGACAACACACCCGTGATCAGCGGTCAGGCGCCCACCGACGCCGCCATTGTGAAAATTTACAGTGGTGACGTGTTGATTGGTTCCGCCGCTGTCAACCCGGTCGACGGCCGTTGGTCGTTTGAGCCCAAGGTCGCTCTGTCCTCAGGTATCCATCAGTGGCAGGTGGCCGCAGTGGACGCTGCGGGCAACGAGGGCCTGCGGACTGATTCGATCAGTTTCACCGTTCTGGTGGAGGCGCCGCAGGCGCCAGCCATCAACTCGGTGCACGACAACACCGACCCGCAGCAGGGCCTGGTGGGCAAAAACGGCAGCACCAACGACACCACCCTGGAAGTGCGTGGCAGCGGCGTGGCGGGCAACCTGGTGC
>CAZYUD010000026.1:0-41811 GCA_964650505.1 uncultured Hydrogenophaga sp. | reverse complement strand
TAATCCGCAGGTCCCTGGTTCGAGTCCAGGTCGGGGAGCCAAATACAGCAAGGCCTACAGCGATGTAGGCCTTTTGCTTTTAGTTCCGCAAAACCCGAATAGTTCCGCAATTCTTCATTTTGTGGGCTTCACTTTTTCGCCTCGGCGATTCCTCACATACTGCTCGGTCATGGTCACACTGGCGTGACCGAGCTGCTTTCGAGCTGCCAAAATTCCACCAGCTTCTGCCGTATCTGTACCGGCCTTCGCCCTCAAATCCCTGAACTGAAATTCTGCTTTTTGCACGCCTGCACGTTCCCTTGCTTTGTCGAATCTGGACCGCAGCGCGTTAGCTGAAAGCGGTTCGCCGCGCTCGTTCACAATCAGGGTCATGGACAGCACATTCGGCATTTTGATCTGGGCTCGCCTTGCCATAATCCGCTTGATGGCGGTTTCAAGTTCACCGGTGACTTCAATCCGGATCTTCTTCGAGGTCTTGTTCTGTTTCACCAGGAGCGTTCCATCGCGCACATCCTGAATGGTGTACTTCAAAACGTCAGCCGGTCGCTGGCTGGTAAGGTAGGCCAAGTCCATAGCCTCGCGAAGTGGGGCACATGCTGCCTGGTACACGCGGCTGAATGTTTCGTCTTCCACATACACATCACGGCCAGTTTCGCGGTAGCCCTCAATACCTGCACATGGGTTGGGCGCGTCGGTCAGGCCCTCGTTCCTTGCGAAGTTAAATATGTGGCTGAACAGGGCTTTTTCCCGGTTGGCCCGCACTTGGCCAAGGTCACGTTTGATCTCAAGTTTGTCCAGGCCGCGCTCGATGCGTCGCTCGTTTTCTTCCCGAGCGGATTTTTGAGCTTTCTCCACGCGCCAAGTCAAAAACTGCCGAATGTGGATTGGTTTGATTTCATCCAAGGGAGCGGGTGGGCTGCCAAAGAATTCCCGCAGGTTGGCCATTTCCGTGATGTTGTCTTTCTGGGTGCGTGGCGCTTTCTTGGGCAGTTCCTTTATTGTGTATCGGTCGGCAGCATCGAGGAATGTGTAAACCGCCTTGATCGGCGCATTCTCCATGTTCAACTCGGCCCACTTCTTCACCGCTTCCACATAATTGTCACCCAGTGGAATTTCTACCCGTGGCTTGCCGCCTTTGTCTAGGAAGTAGTAGGTGCCGTACTTGCGCACCCGCACCCGCATTCCCTTGGGTAAATTGCTCCACTTGCTTGGCTTTCTTCCCATGATCTCAGGCGCTTATCAGTTTGGGTTCCCAGCCTTTGTGCGCTGGTTGGTTTTCAGTTTCCTGCTTTTTGCTACGGCCTTCAATAGCGCTGCGCGCAACAATGGCACGGCCACGGGCGTTCTCAATAAATGGAATCCCGGTATCTTTCAGGAAGTCGCATTGCATCTGGTATTTGTTCCTTCCGCCAGTGCCGCGCTTGATGCCTGTGAGTTCGTCAATTTCAGCTTCTGAATAGAATGGGCTCATGATTGCGCTCCTTCTTTACAGTTTGGACAGTAAACATAGGTTCCGCTTCCGCCATCTGTCTCGGGGTCCGGTTCAAAATTCTCAGGCCATTCGCTTTTTGGCTTAAATCTGGTGCTGCCAATTATCGAGCCGTGGCTCATGTCGTGTTTGTGAGGGGCCAATCCGTAGTAAGGGAACACACTGCCGCCGTCTCCGTCATCGCAGTATTTGCAAACCATCACACACCTCCCTTGTTACGCTCGGATTCGGCTGCTGCGAACCGGCTGGCTGCACCGGCTGGGCTGGGTGGGTGTAGAGCAGTGTTTCAGGTTCAATTTCTTTAAGCTGCTGAATAACAACCCCTTCAACATATTTTCGGTTTGGACCGTGGCAAGAAACCTCACGCTTACCCATAACCGCCTTCGCCACCGGCTCGGCCTGTGCTGGCTGTCGCGCATACTCAAGAGCAGCTTGCCAAAGGGCCATGCTGAATTGCTCCGAATAACCAAAACCATAAAGTGCGTCACATGCGCGTTCCCACGCCAACTTGTCTTTCTCGTTCACTTGTTCAACCTCCCCAAGGCAATCACGATTACCAGCCATGTCAGGCCGTAGAGGCCCAGCTCGATAACTCGGTCCATCAGCGCATCCTGTGAACGGTTGATGTGATCCCAGTAGCCGGATCCTTCTCAACAACCTTGGTGCCGGTGGGCGTGTTGGTGATTTCCTTCATCTTGTTGTCGCCTCCACCGATGAATCCGGTTGAGGCTGGCGAGCCAGTGGCCTTCAAAAACTCGACCTCAACCTTCGCGCTGTTGATGATCGTCTGGGCGGTGTCGTTGATCGCCTTGGCCGTTTCAATCTTGATGCTTCCATCCTTAACTCCGCGCAACGTGTCGAACATGATGTCTCGCAGGCCTTTAATGTCATTACTCATTGTGTTGACTCCGTTTGTTAATGGCACGTGTGATGGCGCCTTTGATTTTCATGAGGTCGGCGATTTCCTTGGGCATGCTGGCAATGCCGTACTTAAGGACTAGTTGTTTGCGACTGATTAACTCAAGGTTGTCGAGTACGCAGTTGGCCTTGTTACCGTCTTTGATGATCAGAACGTGATCGTCGGGGACCGGCCCATGGGCCTGTTCCCACACCATGCGGTGCTTGAACTGCCAGCGTTCCCACTGAGCGCCTTTGTCCCTTACTTTCACCAGGATGAAGCCGTGAATGTTGGTTCGCTCCGTGCCAACGGGCAGGTAGTTGTGGGGAACCATGCCTTTTCTAAACTGTGTTTCACCAGTTCGACCACGTGTACCGATTTTCTTTCCGGCGCTCCATGGCTTTTGACCAGGTTTGAATTGGGTTTCTGGTGCACGACGTTCGCCACGCTGAAAGCGGCCTGAAATAAACGAACTCATGAAGCCGGGTGCTTTCTTGATACCCAGCCTCTCGACGCGCTTGTACAGAATGTGTACGTTGCAGCCCAGCAGGTCGCAAAGCTCGGTGCTGGACGTGTAAGGGTAGTGCTCCGCAATGATCCGGTCTTCTTCGTTGGTCCACTGCCGGCGGGGTGGTAGGATTCCTTTGGACTTGGTCATTGCACATCAACTCCAAAGCTGCCAAGGTACTTTTGTTTTTCCCTTAATTCCCCAATGGATATGACATGAACGAATATCAAGAACTTAAAGATTTGCATCAGGCACGCGAAGCGACCGAGAGAGCGCTTACAAGTCTTAAAAATGGAGGACCACAAAGCGGCGGAATCGAACAGAAGCTTCGTGAAGAACTGATCCAAATCTGTAACGAGGCGATAGCGATCTATCAAAAACTGGATGAATTGAAGTGATGTGAAGTTGGTAATCATGAATTGACCCCTCCCAACAGCTTCTGGGCCTGAGCATGCTCAAGCACGGTCTTTCCGCTGGGCAAAAGGATTTGCCCAAGGAAAGCCCCCTCAAAGGACAGCACGCCTGTTTCGATGGCCATGATCTGGCCCTTGGTCCAATCACGAATGATTGAATACACGGCGATACTGGCTACATCCTTGGCGGCGCGTTCGTGCTCCACCTTTGTTTTGCGCATGCGGTTGGAGTAGGGGTGTTCTTTCAACCAAGCCTGAGCGTAGCCATTGATTGAAGCTTTCACGCTTACCATCTGCCCGCGATACTCAAACTGCACAATCAGGACACCTTCAGAATCGTCTTGCATGCTGCCGAACTTGTTGCAGCCAAATTGACGCAACATGCTCTGCAGATCGGCCAAGGCCTTGTTGCCGGCGGTGGTGTTCTCGTAGGGCAGGCTCATGCCGCCACCTGCTCAGCTGCTGACTGCACCACACCACCTTCAATCCACTCAGCCTGCACATGGTCGGGCAGGCCAGTGGGCTTGCTTTTCAAAGTGGCCAGGATCAAAGCACATTCCAGGTCAGCGTTTGCGATCAGGTCGTCGATCAGTGCCAGGGCATCGGCGCGGCCTTGCAAGTCGAGGCAGTCGAACCGGTCCAGCACCACGAATTTGATTCCGCTGATCGCAGCGATCGCGCAGGTGATGAGGGTGTCCGCTCGCCACTGGTGGCTTTCGCCGCACAGTGGGTATTCGTGGTCGCCAAATCCGATTCCCATGTCGTCGTACACGCGCACAGTTGGCCAATCAGCAACCAGGCTGAATTCGGTCAGCATGCTGTTGAAAGGCTCCAGGGCGCTGCCAATCAACTGACTTGGAATGCCATCAGGTTTCAGGGCGTTGCTGATTTCTTCCCAGGCTTTCACATCCTCATGGGCTGCGGTCGCCTGTTCAGTGCGCAATCCTGCCTGGTCGGCGGCGCGCATCTTCTGCACCTCTTGGTCGCGGGCGGTTTCCTTGGTTTTCAGCTCGGTGCGCAGTTCAGTCAGTTTGGTTTTGAGGGCTGCAAGCTGCTCTACCTGTGCCTGGCTGTCCTTGGCCAAGGCGATTTTTTCCTCAATTTGGAGCGCCAGTTGGGCGGCTGCATCAGCTGCTGCAAGGTCGCGTTTGCCGTTGTTGACGCTGTTGTTGATCAGGTCAAAGGCCCTTTGGTACTCAGGCAACTTAGCGGCCAAGGCTTCATTAAATTGCTCTTCGATCGGGCCGTGGTGGTCTTCGTATGTGCACAGCAGCGTGATTGCATTCTGGTATGTCTCGCGATCGGTGCCCAAGGGTTGCTGTTCATTGGTCAAGTCGGCCAGCGCGAAAGCCAGTTCATGGATCAAGCCTTCGCGTTTACCTTTGGCCGCAGCTTTGGCCTGATCTACTTTTTCCTGCCACTCGACCAGCTGGGCTTCATCAATGATTAGCTTGTCCTGAATGCGGGCGTACTGCGTGCCTTTCTCGCGAGCTGCGGCCAACTGCTTTTGCAGCTCCTCGATGTTTTCACCTGGTGACTGAACAGCGCCAATGGCCTGGTTGGTTTCGTCGATCTGCTTTTGCAGCTCCTCGATGTTTTCAGTCAGGACATTGATTTTGTCCTGGTCGAACTGGGGAACCTCGGCCTTCCAGCCTTCGGCCTTTTCGCTGCCGTAGGTCTCGCCGGTCGTGTTTTTCCACACAACTTTTGCGTCTCGGGCTTTGGCTTGGGCTTCCGTTTGTGCCGTGGCTATGCCACCGGAAAGCAGCGGAATAACCTGGTCAGCTTTTTCCTTGTTTACACCACGTGTAATGAGGGAATCGACCACAAACTTTGGGGTCAACTTCACGCCCATCAGCTTGAGCAAAAACTCGCGGCGTTCCTGTGGTCCCAAGCGGGCGAACAGGTTTGAATCAAGGCAGCAGTTCATGGCGCCATGGGTAATCTGCCCCTCGCCCTTGCCCTTGGGCACCACAAAGCTGGTTTCGCCCTGGCTGTGTGTGATGTTGATGCTGCCGATCTTTTCACCATCGTGCACCAGCTTGTCGTACTCATTTTTCTTCTTCACGCGGGTGGGTTCTTCGGTGAAGGCCATGCGCACAGCTTCGGCCAGTGACGATTTACCATTGCCGTTGGGGCCCGCAACCAGCACCACAGGGCGCTCAAACTCGATGTTGGCCTGCTTCACACGCAGGAAGTTGGATACGTTGATTGAGTTGATGCGCATGACTTACGCTCCTTCAAAGTCGAGTTCTTTCTGATTGGCGCGCAAGGCGATGTGCACCTCGTAACCAATCATTTCGGCGATGATTGCCAGCTGCCGACCTTCTTCGATCTTCACGTCGCACTTGAAACTCAGTTCGATGTAATGAAAGTCCGCTGGATCAAATCCGGGCAAGTCCGGGTCATCAGGCGGGTTTTGCAGGTGCGGACGAATCTTGAAGCCCTTGAGAGTTGCACCTTGGAAGGTTTGGCCGTAGATGCTGAACTCCATGTGCTTCATTTCCAGATCCCACTCAAACTCGCCCAGCTGTGGAATGCGTAGACCTTCATCGCAGAAAAGAAACTGGCGAAGGGTTGGATGGAAGTAGGGCAGCATGTCGCCCGCTGGCGCTTTCAAAGTAAGCTTGAGCGTGGCGTGCAGCTCCTGTGCATCCGAAGGGCCTACCTTGCGTGGGATCACCTCTTTAACCAGGGCGAGCTGATCTTCAAATTCAAGTTTTAATGACATGGTTTTGTGTCCTTACTCAGTGTTTAAATTTGGGTGAGGGGTTTTGCTATAACGATCCCCGGTTCTTCAGCCCCTCAAAGCTCCCCGGTTGAGTCGGTGCTGGCTCCCCTTGCGGCCACCGACAACCACAAGGTTCAAAGCTCCTCGGCGGGTTATTCGATACTGGTCTGCGATCGGGCACGTGGGGTACGCGCAGCCCGGGTGGTGGTTTCAGCTTGCTGGCCTTGCTCGGCTGCTTCCGCCTCAGCTTGCTCTTTGGCTGCGATCGCGGCTTTTTCTTCGGCGGTCATTTCGGGGTTTGAGGTTTTGGCTTCCGCTTTCTCTGGCTCAACCTTTGGCTCAGCCTTGGGCGCTGCTTTTTTAAAGTCGGCTGTGGTGGCCTGCTGACCATCAACTGGATCGAACCAGTCTTCGATCTTGCTCATGCCATCGCGCAGGCTGGCGTAAATCTTCTTCAGGCTGACAATCTGTGCTGGCTGAATCGCATCGACGCGGCGCTGAATTCGGGCCTCTATTTGTTCCTTGACGACGCCATACACTTCGAATGCCTGCAGCATTTTCTGAACAGCTTCCGGCGAGGTATCGGCCTTGGTGCGCATTGTGACGTCGCACTGGTTGACTGCGGCTTCGGTCACATCACCTGGAATGACTGCCAAGATGCAGGCACGCAAGCGACGTGAGCCTTGGTTGGCAATAAGTTCGTACACTTCTCGGGGGTCTTCCAGCTTGTATTGACCTTTCTTGGTGTGGCGTACATGCGGTACCTGGAAAGTAATCTCGCGGCGGGTGTTTGTCTCAACGTCCCAGGCGTAGGCCTGCACTGTGGATTCACCTTCGGATTGCTCAAGCTCGCGAATGCCGAACTGCATGTTTCCCCAGCTCTGCGCCATGGTCTCAGCCAGGCGAATGGATGGTCCTGAAATGTCGCTGCCACCTTTGGCGTAGCTGTACACAGCCTGATCAGCCAAAGTAGGGCGGGCACATGCGTTCAAAATGCGATCCATTGCCTGGATGGGGTCGCGTGGATTCATGCGGGCAATCATCATGGCGGCTTGCACTTCTGCGATCGCGCGCTGTTGATCTGACTGTGCAGCGGCGTTGCCACCGACACGTTGGGCGACCTGGTTGTTTCCACCGAACGGGTTCGCAGTGCGAACATTGGCGAGGCTGGTGGTGTTCTGGGCTGTATTTGTCATTGGGCAACTCTCCTTTTTTGATTGCAAATTCGACTGATATGGGAACTGTGAACACCGAACGCGGCTGCAAGAGCTGTTACGGTTTCACCGAATTTCCGGCGCGAAATGATTGCCAAAACTGCCGCATCCGAGAGTTTTGAGCGGTGGTTTTCTTCGCCGAATTTTGGTGCGGGTGGACGTTTGTTTGATCGACCTTTACTCACCATGTCAGCCATGTTTTCTTTCTGAGTTCCAAGAAAAATGTGCTCTGCGTTGCAGCACCGTGGGTTGTCGCATTTGTGCAGCGCATGCAAACCAGCTGGTATCGGTCCGTTCTTCAGTTCCCATGCATATCGGTGAGCCAGAATCTTTTTGCCATTCACAGTTACTCGCCCGTAACGAAACTTTTTGTTATTGGACGGCCCACACAAAACACCCTGCCAGATGTGGCAACCGTTTTCGTCTTCCACCCAAAAGCTTTCAAATGGCCTTCTCTTTGCTTGATATTCCATTACCTTCTCCAAAAACAATCGTTGAATCGCGGACAGAAACGCTGGTGACATAGAAAACTTCGGGGGTTTCCGTAGGGCGGTATCACGCCGTGGATCATCAAGGCGGCATTGAAAAGCAGGCCGGGCCGTTCGTCGTTGCCCAGCAGCACCTCGCGCACACCATTAACTTCCGTGGCGGCAATGCGCTGGTTCTCGCGGGTCTTGGCGGTTTGCATGCCGATGATCAAAGAGGGCAGTTCCATTGGCTTGCCAGTACTGAACTCACCCAGCAGGCTGTACACGCCCAGTTGCGGGGCATGGGCCTGTGTCTTGGCATGGCCTTCCCGGTTCACTGCCTGCACACCGCTTTTCAAGTCGGCTGGACCGTACTTGTTGCCGACTTCACGGATGCGGTCGACCTGGCCAGTGATCTCCAAACCTACATCGGTCAGTACTAGGCTTTCGCAGGTTTTCTCAACCTCAACAAAGTGATGCTTCGGGCTTTCTTCGGTGCAGTACTTGTGGGTCAGCGACACTGCAATGCCCTCGGCTTCTTCGCGGCGAATGTCCCACACGGTTTCTTCATCGCTGTTGCGCAGGGCTTCAGCGGTGCATTCAGTGGCAGCCAACAGGCTTGGCATTTGGCCCTGCAGCACCTCATTGTCAAAGTGCGCTGTGCCAGCGTGAATAGCGGTACCCATGGTGGCGCGGAAGTTCTGACGAACACGCAGGCCTTCAATGTGCACAGCAATCCAGCGATCGGGGCAATCGAACAAATCCCCGACGCTGGAAGCACGCAGGCGAACAGGCGGTTTGCCTTTAATGGCATCGGCAAGTGACTCCTGCAGCTGATTCAGCATGTCTGGAATCACACCGCACCCATAGACAAAAGCGACAAGGCAGAAACCGCGGCGCCCACCAGGAAGGGCACTACCACCTTGGCTGCATTGCGCAACATGACACTGAACTCGTCATCATTGGCTGCACGGTAGCTGCCGCTGAACGTGCAGTTCTTGCTGGTGCGCGGTGTGGAAATGTGACTGTCTTTCATCGCAGGTACTCCTGTAGGTTGCACACGGTGGTGGCTGAAAGGTTTTTGAACGCGCGCTCTTCGCCGGTCCATTTGCCGAACACGAAACCCGCCATAAGGCAAACCGCTGCAGTGCTCAACACAAGGCTGATCACGAATGAATCGTTGTCCGTCTTGTCTTCATTCATCTGCAGCCAGACTGGGCATGTGTCGCCCTGGTCGCAGTCCTGATTGCACGGCGGGCATGTTTTGGAATCAGCCATTGATTGCCTCCAGCTCGACGTTCTTGCGTGCGATTTCTTCAATGCGCGCCTCGACCTTGGCCAAGCTGCGGGTGTCCTTGATGTACTTGATTGCCTGGCGGCGACCCATCTGCTTAACCAGGTGGCGGCGTTTGCTGCGCTCTTGTGTCGAGTGGTGTTGTTTGAAATCGAACATCATGCGGCGCAGGGCGTCTGTCATTGGATTAACCATGTGTCTTCTCCTGGTGAACGGTTGGGGTGTGGCGGCAACCCTTCGGCATGAACTGCAGCCAGATTTCACCGGTGGGATCGACGCGACGCTGCAACTGGCGAAGTTCGCAAAGGCGGGTTTGGGTTCGCTTTACGCGGTCCCAGTCGTCGGAGTACTCGTAGTTCCAGTCGAAGCTCTGCAAGTCGCGCATGTAGCGCTGCAGCTCTGCCTGCTGTTCTGTTGTGCCCAGGGTGGGGGGAGTTGGCATTTCGTTCCTCACATCGGTTGGTGTGAGGCAAATTATTAGGCATACCCTACATTTATGTCAATAGGTATGCCTAACTTTTTGTTTTGAGGAAGTTCAGCCCCCTTATTTTGAGGGGTTTGATCTGGGTTTAAATCGGCCAAAGAAAGTTGTACCCTAGTCTTTTACAAAGGTTAAAAATGGCAACAATTTTTAAATTATTTGGTACCGCATGTCGTGCTGGCTGTTTGTTTACCCTGATCGCACTATCTTTTACGATTAATGCCGCAGAGCACGCGTTGGTCAAAATGGAATGTCAGTACCCGAGCTCCGCCGGGTCGCTCGGATCAGGGACCGCACAATTGGGTTTTGAGTCCGCATCGAAGCAGGAAGGTGTCAATGTGACGTATGTTTTAAACGATGTAGCCATGGATAGGGAGCTTCGTAAAAGGGCTACAGTAAAATGGATTTCTAGGTCTCCTGATCACCATGTTAGTACGGGTAATGTTTACACCGTCAGGAATATAGAGTCTCGAAAGGGATTGATCGATAATGCTTGCGATGAGGCGATATCTTTATTGGTTGCAAAGGTTCAAGGTTTGGAGCCTGAGGATATTTTGGGAGTTGCGAATACTGAGTTGTATCTCATTAATGGCATTGGCCTTGAAGGCTGGAATTTAGTTCATAAAGAACTAATTGATAAGTCAAACGACTTGTCATCCCGCGTAATTTCAAAGTACTACTTTTCGCGTGTTGATTAAGTTACACCCTAATTTTGGTCGATCACACTGACGAAAAAAAACCGCCTCTCGGCGGTTTTTATAAAAATCTAAGTAAATTTTAATTACGACTGAAGCTGGGCTCTATAACTCTCTTGAATCCTACGCTCGTAATCCTCTATCCGGTCGTTCGCAACGAAATGTAGAATTGATTGGACATCACGAGAACAATTGGCAAAACGAAGTTTGCTGAGAACCTCTGGCCCATTCTCAAGTATTAAAACACCGATCAACTCGTCAACAAATGACTGGGTGGGGTGAACGTTTGCAAAATCAACTGTAGCTGATCCTTCCAGTTCAATCATAGTCCGCAATTCGTCACGGATCTTTAAGGCTCGTTCTCGAGAGCCTTGGGAGGCAAAGGGAGAAGTTTGAGATAATACGAGCGTATGCATTTAATCACCTGTTCTATTCATAGAAAATTCAAGTTATGCACGGTTTTGTATCCTGGAATCGTTTCCAGGATTTCACCAACAGACACAACATCGCCTGCAAGGTTCCTACAGTTCAACACAAAGGATACTCCAACACCTTGCCAATGTGTAATTTTATGGCAAGTTGGAATCAGTGATTCACCATCTCGGTAGCAAGTGTCACCTGTAAAAATTAAAAATTTACCACCCGATCGTTTTGCAAATTCAGTAGAAACAGTCAACCCAATACCTTGGTTCTTGGTGTCTGGATGAACGCCGAGGTCTTTGTTACAACTTATTCTTGGCTGTAGTGCGAGTTCTATTGCTTCGGCATGACCTGCATTTTTTGGCATTTGGGAGTGGAATTTTAGTGACTCTAAAAGACCACATCCATCATCAACAATGGCTATGGAAAGTTCCCCAGTGTTTTTGTTGAACATAGCCGAAGTTATTGCAAGTGCATGAGGGTAACCCCTAAGTTTTCCGTGAGTGACTGAATTGTTAAGCACCTCATTGAACAGGTAAGCAATATTGTGTTGGGCATTTTCAGCTGGGCTACATGTCATTCCATCGTCAGTGTTGGAATAGTGATCAGTCGCTTGAATTAAGGCTTTTGCAAGTTGATTTGCAATACCCTCAACGTCAGCCTCTTTATCTACAATATTTAATTCGACAATGGCTTTAGTGTTTACAAATGCTCTCACAGCAGTCGATTGCTGGTAGTTGAGACCAGGAAGATTGGCGAAAAAATCCATCCGGTTTAAAAAACTTTCTAATCGTGAGTCAATATTGGTAGCCATTACAGTGACGTGAGATTGCTGCGCCTTAAGTATCAACAGGCAAAGCAGGCAAAGTCCTATAGGTTCCACGAAACGTAGGGCTCTTGCGTCGAGTTCGATCTCGGTAATTTCGCTGTTCCTGATCAAATCGAATGATTCAAGCAGTGGTTGAAACGTGTGTTGATCAATCCATTTTGGAAGAATGACTACGCTCCGCATTAATATCCTCTATTGCCTATATTTATTCGATTTACTAAAACATTGAGCAAACATTGTTTAATATTGTTTCACCAATTGTGTTTGGTATTACAGGCTTGAATTTTACTTTTTCGAAAGTGTCACTTGCAGCAACGGTTCCATCTGGTCTGTAAGCTATGGAAGTTACAATTGCTGTGCTTGAGTTCTCACAGTTAATTTTCCAATTAAATTTGGATGAATAGGCTTTTTCCTTTTGCACCGTTGAATACATCCAGTCTTCTATTTCGGAGGATGGCGTTGATGAATATTCATCGGGGAGTTTTTTTTCAAATTGCTTTGTTTCAATCCATGCGGAGATCACATTTCCTTCTTTTTTTATAGTGTCGGAAACTAAAAAGTAACCCTCTAAGCTTTGATTTTCAGCAATAAAAACAGATGCTCTTTTTAAAATTGGTTTTGCTGAGCAAGTACGTCTAAGCTTTGGAATCAATAAATCTAGCCTTTCATCTCTATCAAAAAATTCCTCAATGCTGGGTTTACCTAAGTCATCAGATATGAGAAGACCTAGTGAATAAACCTTTGATGCAGAACAATTGAATAATAATTTGCTTCTAATTTGAACGCACAAATTAGGGCTTTTACACCTTGGAAGATCGTAGATAACAATTCTAGAATTTCCTGCCTTAGCCATTACAGAGCTTATATTTGCACCTTCATAGTCCCAATAATATTCTGTGTCTTGACTGAAACCGGTCCCAAATATGAGCGAGCAAAGTAAGCCTGCTAAAAGCTTTTTCATTTTTGATTCCTCAAGCCAAGAAGGCTTTTTGATGCACTAAATTGTTTTACTTAGTACAGAGTGACAAAATTTATAACGCACGCCCATTCCAAGCCCAAACTACGCGGCCGTGCACACTGATCTCATGATCTCCGTTCAAAATGTCCACGGTTTTAACGGTTGGGTTGTCGCTGCTGACTTCAAATGTCCCATCCATTCGCTGACGAACACGTTTGATAAATAGGCGCTCATGTGCACTCAAGACATAAACACCATCGATATCTATCTTTGCTCTGGAACTGTCCACTAGGAGCATGTCACCATCGATGAAAGTAGGGGACATGCTGTCCCCTGCGCCAGTGATTACACGGAGGTTTTGAGGTTTTGCTTTAACGTTCCTTTCAAGCCAAGTTTTGCTAACGGGCAAAACATCAATGATTTGATCGCCGTCATAGGAAAGCCCTTCTCCCTCACCCATAGAAGCAACTGCTGTCAGCATAGGAATTTCGATTGTGCCCGCGTGTGTAAACGCATCCATAACAATGGGCTTGGGCATCAAGCTTGGATCCGTTCGGTTTACCGGGATGATGTGATCAGCTACAAGCAATCTCATAGGTCCTCGACCGGTCGCCAGCCAATCAGGTTCAACGTTTAAAAACTTAGCAGTCTTGATTAAATTGCTGGCCTCAATAGTCTTCGTTTTGCCCGAAAACCAGTCATTTACGGAAGCCGTGCTTATTCCAACTGCATCAGCAATTGCTTTTTTTGTTCGCTTTGGAGGCCCGACACGCGCGAGCTCTAGTCTTTCTGGAAGTGATTTCATTAGGTAATCCTAACCCGTTTGTGATTAGGTATGCCCTTGACAAAAAAGCTAGGCATACCTAACATTCGAGAGTGTTTAAACACTTAAGACAGCGATGAACTCTGGAAAAATTATTGATGAACTAGGCGGCACCAGTGTGGTTGCTGGCTTTTTTGGTATCCGCCCACCCTCAGTGTCCGAGTGGCGATCTAACGGCATACCCAAAGACCGCCTTATTTGCCTTGCGCCCATGTGTGAGCGAAAGGGAATTTCCTCGCGGAAAGAATTGTTCCCAAATGAATGGCATTTGATCTGGCCAGAACTCGTCTGTACCGAGGATGTGCCACAAGTAAGTGAGGTCAACCATGTTTCGTAATCCTTGGCGGTGTTTGCGATGACTACAGTTTCTTCCGCTCTCGTTGATAAGGCACGCAAGAATCAAACAATGGTCTTGCAGAAGCTTGCCGCTAGTGGTCAGCAAGTTGCAGCCGATTGCATTGGGACGTCTGTTTCGACCATTTCCCGTTGGCAATCCAGTGAAGGTACAAGCATGGGCCTGGAACAAATCTGCCTGTTACTGGCGGCGATCGGTTTGAAGGTAGTGCCTCAGGAAATGAAGTGTTACCCGGCCCACGAAGTTCAAGCCTTATTCACCCTGGCAAAAGCCCATCTGCAGCGTAGCGACAGCGCTGAATCAAGCCTTCAATTTGAGGATTAAGGTGAATTATTACGAGCACCACCTAGGCGACTATGCCAAAGATACTGCCCACCTCACCATGATCGAGCATGGCGCCTACCGCCTCTTGCTTGATCGCTACTACGGCACTGAAGCTGGCATACCTGCAGACCAGGTTCACCGCGTTGCGCGAGCAAGATCAAAGGAAGAAAAAGCCGCTGTTGAGGTGGTGCTTGAGGAATTTTTTCAACTCGTCGATGGGGTTTGGAAAAATAAAAGAGCTGAGGAAGAGATTGAAAAGTTTTTAGCCAGCAAACCCAAAGCAGATGAAAAAAGAGAGAACGATAAGGAGAGGCAGAGAAGGGCGCGCGAACGGCGCAAAGCCCTATTTGAAGAGCTCTCCGGGCTTGGTGTACACATGCCGTTTAACTCAACAACAGACCAGCTTTATAACGCTATCGTTCGAGCAAAATCACACCCTAGTCACAACCGTGTCACGCAACATGTCACGCGTGACAACACGTTAACCCAGACACCAGACCCCAGTCACCAGACACCAGAAGAAAAGACACACACTACGGTGCCGACTGTTGCAGGGGCTGTGTGTGTCGCCCTTCGATCGGAGGGTATGGCTCAGGTCAACCCCTCACACCCCGAGCTGCTAACCCTGCTCGAGCAAGGGGTAAAGATCGAGGAGTTTGTGAGCGCAGGCCGAATAGCTCGGGAAAAGGGCAAGGGCTTTGCCTACGTGCTGGGCATTGTCAAAGGCCAGATTGCAGACGCAAAACGCCTCGCCGAAGAAGCAGCACAGCACCCAGCTGAAAATTCCCAAAGGTCTCGAAGCAGAGATCGACCCTTAACTCAAGCCGAAAAGCGCAGCCAAGTAGCCCAATTCCAATTCCGAAATTTGCCGGAGAATCGCGATGCAAGCGAATCGAACATTATCGACATCACACCAGCCAACGAGTCTTAACGAGCTTTCGGGTATGGCCAAGTTGTTCGCAATCATGGCAGCCATGTACGGCAAGCTGTGGTTTGACCAATGGGCTGACACGCCACCATCGATCATGGAAGAGGTTTGGCGAGCTGAGCTACAGGGCTTTTCAAAATCGGAAATTGAAGCCGGTGTAGCTGCGTGCAGAAAACTGAACTGGCCGCCTACATTGCCCCAGTTTGTGAAACTTTGCCGCCCTGATATTGATGCTGAGTTTGCTTGGAAGATTGCAGGCGAAGGCATGCGCGCCAGGGAAAACGGCGAAATGGGCAACTGGCCAGATCCATGCATTTACTGGGCTGCTAGCCGTTTTGGACCGTTCGAGGTTTTGAACGAACCCTTGGCCAAGCACCGCGTTTCATGGATTGCTGAGCTGGACCGTGCACGCAACCAGCAAGCAAAAGGACTGCTGCCCGAGATTCCCCAGCCACGCAAGGCATTGGTTGCACCTGGCAAGGCTATAACCCCGAGGGAGGAAGCACGAAAGCGAATTCGGGAACTGCGAGACAAGCTTCGTGGTTCATCGCCAATGGTCGATTCTGCCTTGCGTGGAATTGGCAACCAGGTGCAATAGTCATGACCAACGGATTGAGATTTAGCGAAGAACAGTTCCAGGCACTGCGTACCAGGTTGGCTGCGCAGAATGTTCCCAAAGCATCAGCTTCAAAACCCAGGGCAGGGAAAAAGCTAGCTCACCCTGAGCACGACATTCAAGTCGCATTCTTCAACTGGGTTGCACATCACGAGTCAAGAATCCCAAACCTTAAGCTGATTCATGCAATTCCAAACGGCGGGCACAGGCATGGGGCCGTGGCGGCCAAGATGAAAGCGGAAGGCGTACGAAAGGGTGTCCTGGACGTTCAGTGGCCTGTAGCACGTGGCGCTTTTGTTGGGCTTGATATTGAGTTCAAAGCACCTGGCGCAAGCCCAAGCGCAGAACAACGGGACCGCATTGATCAACTTCAAAAAGAGGGTTGGTTGTGTGTGGTTTGCTGGAGCTGGGAGGCTGCTGCGCGAGTAGTCCTGGGTTATTCAGGGTTGCCAAGAATTCAATTTGATACTCACGGCATGACGGAGGTTTGAACAATGATCAAGTGCATGGTGGCCGTGAACGAGCGCGGCTGGCGGATCGGTCAAACCCACCACAGGGCCAAAGCCACCGATGCCGAAATCGATTTGATTCGCGAGCTTCACGAGGAACATGGCTGGGGTTACCGGAAGCTTTCCATGAAATTCAAACTGAGCAAGCGGACCATTCGCGACATTTGCAGCTACCGCAAGCGGGCTCAATTCATCGTTGGCTGGCGCCCAAGCTACAAAAAGGAAAAAGGCGATGACAAAGGGTAAGAAGCTAACGGCCAAGCAACAGGCTTTTGTTGACGAATACTTGAAAGACTTGAACGCGACACAAGCTTGCATTCGTGCCGGATATTCTGCAAAAACTGCTGATCGCATTGGCCCGGAGTTGCTTGGGAAAACTTGGGTAGCGGCTGCAATTCAACTTGGCATGGAAAAAAGGCAGAAGCGCCTTGAGATTTCTGCTGACATGGTGGTCAAACGCTGGTGGGACATTGCCAACGCTGATCCCAATGAATTGGTTCAATATCGCCGTGAGTGCTGCCGACATTGCTATGGTGTTGACCATCGGTACCAGTGGATTGACCAGGATGAATTCAACGCTGCGGTAGATACTGCAAAGGCGCGAAAGGCCAAAATTCTACCCAGCGACTTGGGTGGTTTTGGCTTTGTGGCCACGATGGAGCCCAACAAAAAATGCCCCAAATGCAACGGTGAAGGTCATGGCCACATGCATGTTTCTGACACGCGAAAGCTCTCACCAGCTGCGCTGGCCTTGTTTGCTGGCGTGAAGTCGGGCAAAGAGGGGTTGCAAGTGCTAATGCAAAGCCAGGAGCAGGCCTTGATCAACGTGGCCAGGCATTTGGGTATGTTCAATGACAAGCTTGAAGTGACTGTAAATGAAAGCCTTGCTGCTCGCTTGGCCAAGGCAAAGCAGCGGATTTCAAAGCCATGACCGAAGCTGTCGACCTGGAACAAGAGTTAATCGACCTTGCCGCCATGTGTGCACACGACCCTGAAAAGTGGGTCGATTTGGCATACGAATGGGGAGAGGGTGAGCTTGAAAAGCATTCTGGCCCACGTGAATGGCAGCGTGAATGCCTGCGTGAAATAGCAACAGCGCTGAAAAACCCAGCCACACGGTACCAGCCCATTCAGATTGCCAGGGCATCGGGCCACGGTATTGGCAAATCAGCCTTTATCGGAATGATTGCCAATTGGGGAATGTCCACGCATCACGACACCCGCGTGGTGATCACAGCCAATACCGACACGCAGCTGCGCACTAAGACCGCGCCCGAGGTGTCCAAGTGGTTTCGCCTGGCGTTGACCTCGCATTGGTTTAAGAAACCAGCAATGTCGATTTACAGCATCGATGTTGAACACGAAAAGAACTGGCGCTTGGACTTTACGCCATGGTCTGAGAACAACACTGAAGCGTTTGCCGGTTTGCACAACGAAGGCAAGCGCATCATTTTGATATTTGACGAGGCCTCAGCCATTGCCGACAAGGTTTGGGAAGTGGCAGAGGGTGCATTGACCGATGAATACACTGAAATCATCTGGATTGTTTTCGGTAACCCAACTCGCAACACTGGACGATTCCGGGAATGTTTCAGGAAGTTTCGGCATCGCTGGCTGACCAAACACATCGACAGCAGGGATGTTGAGGGCACCAACAAGGCCAAGCTGCAGGAAATGGTCGATGACTACGGTGAAGACTCCGACATTGTGAAGGTTCGCATTCGGGGCATGTTCCCCAGTGCGTCGCTCAAGCAGTTTATTCCCACGCACTTGGTCGACGCGGCCAAGGGCAAGCACCTGAAAATCAACCAATACGAGTTTGCGCCTGTCATCATCACCTGCGACCCGGCATGGGAAGGCGACGACGAGTTGGTAATTGCAATGCGCCAGGGGCTGTACTTCAAAATCCTTGAGGTAATACCCAAGAACGACAACGATGTGTTGGTGGCCAACAAGATTGCAGCCTATGAAGACAAGTACCAGGCGGATGCGGTCAACATCGACGGTGGCTATGGAACAGGCATTATCAGCGCTGGCAAAACCATGGGCCGCAATTGGTTCATCGTGTGGTTCAGTGGTGAAAGCCCTGATCCAGGCTACTTAAATCTTCGCGCCTACATGTGGGGCAAAGCCAAAGAGTGGCTTGCTGAGGGCGGTGCGATACCCGACGATGATGTGCTGTATGAAGACCTGATCGGACCCGAGACAGTGGCCAGGCTCGATGGCAAGATTCAACTTGAAAGTAAGAAGGATATGAAGACTCGCGGGCTACGTTCACCCAACCGCGCGGACTCACTGATCCTGTCATTTGCACGCAATGTGACCAAGAAGAAAGCCGACTTCGGCGGTGCGCTTAACTCAAAACCCAAAGAGCACAATCCCTACGAAGATTTCTGAACCCTCGTAAGGAAGCACCATGTGTGATCCAGTCACAGCAGGCATTGCGGCAGTTGGATCAATTGCCGCAATTTCGCAGATGCCCAAACCTCCTCAGCTACCTGAGCCTGAAAAGATCCAACAAGCCCAGCAAGCCAAGCGTCCGAACGATCAACGCACTGGCCCACGTGCTGGTACAACTCAACAAGGTGGCATGCCTTCGCCGCAAAGTACACTGCTGACTGGCCCTGGTGGCGTTGACCCCAGCATGTTGCAGCTTGGCCGTTCAACTTTGTTGGGCCAGTAACCCATGGAAATGAAGTGGAGCCCAAGGCAGCAGAAGCAATCCCGGCTTACTCAGCTCGACACCGAGTTTTCAAGCTGGATGACCGAGTATCGCGACATTGCCCGGTACCTCACACCGCGCCGTGGTCGCTTTATTCACACCGATCGCAACAAGGGCGGCAACCGTCAGCATTCCATTCTGGATTCCACGGGCACTTATGCGCTGCACATTCTGCAAGCTGGAATGATGTCGGGTGCCACTTCCCCCGCGCGGCCATGGTTTCGGTTGGCCATTCCCGACAAAGACCTGATGGACTACGGGCCGGTGAAGATTTGGCTGAACGATGTGACGCTGATCATGCGAGACATATTCGCACGGTCAAACACCTACCGCACGCTTCCTGGTATGTATCGCGAGCTGGGCGCCTTTGGTACCGCTGCAGATTTTGTGGACAACAACTTCGACAACGTGATTCACCACCACGCCATGACCATTGGTGAGTATCGAATCTCGACGGATGATCTTGGGTACGTTGACACCTTGTACCGCAAGTTCGACATGACCGTTGCCCAGGTCGTGCGCAAGTTTGGCTATGAAAACTGCAGCATGCGCACCCGAAGCCTTTGGGACAACTTTAATTACGACGCCTGGGTGACCATTGTTCACGCCACTGAACCACGCCGCGAGCGCAACCCGAAAAAGCGTGATGCAGTGAATATGCCTTATTCCAGTTGCTACTTTGAAGAGGGCACAGAAGAGCAGGGCAAACCGTTCTTAAGCGAATCAGGCTTTGAGGAATTCCCGTTCCTGGTCCCACGCTGGGATGTGATCGGTGGGGACATTATGGGCTCTGGCCCGGGCTCCGAGGCATTGGGCGACCTGCAGCAATTGCAGCACGAGCAAATGCGCAAGGGCCAAGGAATTGACTTCCAGACCAGACCAGCCATGCAGGCCAGCGGCCAAATGAAGGGCAACGAGGCCAACATGCTGCCTGGTGGTGTGACGTACTTTGAGCAGGCCGGGCAGGGTGTGGGGCTTAGCCCCGCTTTCCAATCAAGCCTACGCCTGGATTATCTGCTGCAGGACATCGAGGACGTGCGCGGTCGCATCAAGCAGTGCTTCCACAGCGACCTGTTCCTCATGTTGGCCAACGACAATCGCAGCAATATCACTGCGCGTGAAATTGCCGAGCGCCACGAAGAAAAGCTGACTATGTTGGGCCCGGTGCTTGAGCGCTTGCACGATGAAATGCTTTCCCCGTTGATCGACATCACCTTCTCGAAGATGGTACGCGCCAACATTTTGCCGCCACCACCAGAAGAGCTGCAAGGCATGGACCTGAATGTGGAGTTTGTCAGCATGTTGGCACAGGCCATGCGTGCCGCTGGCATTGGCTCGATTGATCGATTGCTTGGTACCGTGGGTGCCGTGATGCAGATGAAGCAGGATGCGATCGACAAAGTGGACACCGACACCTTGATCGACAAGTACGGCGACATGCTGGGTGTAGACCCCGATCTGATTGTGGCCAACGACGAGGTGGCCATCATCCGCCAGAACCGTGCGCAGGCCCAGGCACAAGCCCAACAAATGGCAGCGGCCCAGCAAATGGCCATGACCGCCAAAACAATGAGCGAAACCAACACAGATGGCAACAATGCGTTGACGCAAGTTGCCGGACAAATGCAAGGAGCATGACCATGATCGACATGAAGCTGGAACCAAAAAAGAGCGAGTCCATGCTGGGTAGTGACTGCTCACCTTGCACAGATGACATGCCCAAGTACCCCTATGGGCTTGAAATTCACATGAACAATGAATCGCTTGAAAAGCTGGGCATTGGACCGGAGAACATGCCGACCATTGGGGCAAGCATTCAGATGATGGCCATGGTCAAGGTCACCTCAGTAAACCTGAGTGAACGGGCCGAGGACGGTAAGGACAAGAAGAACTTGTCTGTTGGCCTGCAAATTACAGCCCTTGAGCTGATGCCAGAGAAGACCAAAAGCACCGCCCAGGTGCTGTACGGCGATCAATCCTAGACGGTGCGCTTAACTTTTGATGCCGCATTTAATGTGTGCGCATGGACAAAGAAAGCGAATTCCTGATGACCGATGAAGAGCTGCGAGAGCGCGACCTAACCGACGCGCAAAAGCAGCGAATCAAAAAGATTGAGGAAGACGACTTTCGTTGGCTGATGGCAGACAAACGCGGTCGTCGAATTATGTGGCGCTTGCTTGAGAGAACTCGGGTTTACCAATCCAGTTTTACAGGCAATTCACAAACATTCTTCCACGAAGGCACAAGAAACGTAGGCCTGATGCTGATTAGCGACATCCAAAAACACTGCGCAGAGCAGTTTGTTGTGATGCTAAAGGAGCACATGAGTAATGAGCGATAACGGCCAAGCCACCACCGACGCCGCAAGCGAACTGGCTGCACCAGCAGCCGACACCACGTTGTTAAGCAGTGAAACCCAAGATCAGTCCGGAGCACCGGCACAGGCACCAGCAGCAAATGAAAACGGTGGGCAGCAGCAAGCCGATTCGAAGCCAGCCGGTGAAGGTGAAAAGCCAGGTGAAGCCAAACAAGGTGAAGAAAGCAAACCCGATGGGGACAAGAAAGAACCCATTGAGTACGACCTGAAAGCACCCGAAGGCATGCAATTGGATGCCGAGGCACTGGATGAGTTCAAGGGTATTGCCAAAGAACTTGGTTTGGAAAACGAGTCTGCCCAGAAGCTGACCGACCTTGGCACCAAATTGGCTGCCAAGTGGGAAGCCAAACAGGTGGAAACCATTCAAGCAGCGCAGGCCGAGTGGGCCGAGCAAAGCAAGACCGACAAACGATTTGGCGGTGATGCATTGCAGGAAAACTTGGGGATTGCAAAGAAAGCCCTGGATACGTTCGCGACACCAGAGCTGAAGCAACTACTGGACAAGAGCGGATTGGGCAATCACCCCGAGGTGATCAACGCTTTCTACAACGTGGGTAAAGCAATTAGCGAGGATCGATTTGTAAATGGCGGTAAAGCGCCAAGCAACGCAAATCAACCCCTCATGAAACGTGCAGCAAATGCGCTGTACGGCGGAAACGGAAATTAACGGAGCAATTAAATGGCTACTCTTCCATCACAATCAGGTGCAGTAACACTACTCGACATGGCCAAGGCCATGGGTCCCGACAACAAAATTGCAGCAACTATAGAGTTGCTGGCCCAGACCAACGAAATGCTGTTGGACATGCCGTGGCTTGAAGGCAACCTGGTGACAGGTCATCAGTCCACAGTGCGAACTGGTTTGCCTTCGGTTTTCTGGCGCAAAACTTACAAAGGTACTCCACCTTCCAAATCACAGCGTGCCAAGGTGGTGGATACCTGCGGCATGCTGGAAGCACGCTCCGAAGTAGATGTGAAGTCCTTTGTGGGTGGTGATGTTCAGCAGTTCCGCTTGTCTGAAGCCATGGCATTTCTTGAAGCCATGAACCAGACACTGCAAACCGCGATCATTTACGAGAGCGAAACAAATAACGCTGAACGTATCACCGGCTTTGCACCTCGCTACTCTACCCTCGACCCTGCTGTGCAGTCTTCGCAAAACGTGATTGATGCAGGTGGTACCGGCGATGACAACACCTCAATTTACCTGGTGTGCTGGGGCGAGAACACCGTTCACGGTATTTATCCAAAGGGCAGCACTGCTGGCCTGAATCACAAAGACCTGGGCGAAATCGATGCATTTGACGATGATCGCAACCGCTTCCGCGCATTCGCTGATTTGTGGAACTGGGATTGTGGCCTGACCGTTCGTGACTGGCGCTACGTAGTTCGCATTGCCAACATTGACATGTCTGATTTGTTGGCTCAAACCGGCACGCAGGCACCAACTGCTGCAACCGCGATCATCAAGTTGATGGTCAAGGCGATGTCTCGAATTCCAATGATGGGCATGGGTAAGTGTGCGTTCTACACAAACCGTACTGTCAAGGAAATGCTGGGTGTGGCTGCGTTGGACAAGTCTTCCGGCGGTGTGTTGGCCATTCAGCCTGCAATTAACCAGTTCGGTACCGTGGCACCCGGTAGCGTAAACAACGGCACCTTGTCGTTCCTCGGCACACCGATTCGAACAGTCGATGCGCTGCTTTCAACCGAAGCACGCGTTGTGGCTTAAGCGGCTACACCAACCAAACGGAGCATGAATCATGATTATTGATACACAAAACGAGTTCTCGGTTGAACAGGCAGTTACCGCAACCGCCATCAGCACGAACGTGTACGACAACAACAGCGAAAGCGTGGCCAACGTTGGACAGGCACTTGGGGTAGATGGCGACATTTACCTGGTGGTGCAATGCGACGAAACCGCGACCGCTGGTGGTGCCGCAACATTGACCATCACATTGGAATCAGCTGAAAACGAGGCGCTGAGCACCAACCCTGTTGTTCACTTTTCGACTGGTGCTCTGGCTTTGGCAGCACTCGAAGCTGGGCAACGCCTTGCTGCTGTGAAGCTGCCCCAAGCGTTTGATTACAAGCGCTACATGGGTATTCGTTACACCGTGGCAACAGGCCCTCTGACAGCGGGCAAATTCTCCGCTTTCTTGGCACACAACGTCAACGCCAACAAGCCATACAAGTCTGGCTTCTCGGTTCAGTAAAGGAGGTTGAGTCATGTTGGTAATTACAAAAGTTCGTGGCTACTTCGACGGTATTCGTGAACCAGGCGAAAAGTTCAATGTACCGAATGGTCGCAAGGCCACCTGGTACACGCCAGTGGAGTCAGCCAAAGAAGTAAAAGAGCCAGCAGCCAAAGCCAAGAAAGGCGCTGGTGAAGGCAACCCTAATGGTGAAGGCGCTGGCGACCAAAAGTAATTTGTTGAACTTGTCTCCTCAACAATATTTCAGGGCGCTTCATGCGCCCTTTTTTCTAAGGTGTAGCCATGGCCAGTGAAGTCGATATTTGCAATTTGAGTGTTTCTCACATTGGTGAGGAAGCCACCATTTCAAGCATCAAGCCGCCCGAGGGTGGTCCAATTGCTGAAACCTGCGCCCGGTTTTACCCAGTTGCGCGCGACATTTGCCTTGAGCAACACATGTGGAACTTTGCCACGCGCCGGCAAAGCCTTTCTGAGGTGACAAACGATCGCAGCAACTGGCAGTACGCTTATGCAAAGCCAAGCGACTGTGTGCGTGTGGTTTCGATACTTCCCCAACATGCTACCAGTGAGCAAGAGGGCGACACGGTGGATTACATCATCGAGACCCTAGACAACGGCAGCGAGGCGATTTTCACCAACGAGCCCGATGCGCACATCAAGTACATTCGCCGCGTAACCGACACCACCAAGTTCACCCCGCTTTTTGTCAGTGCCGTGTCGTGGTTGCTGGCCAGCTACATTGCAGGGCCAATCACCAAGAAGTCCAACCTGAAAACCTCGTGCTATCAAATCCACATAACGGAGCTGAACAAGGCCATCGCCATGGATTCGAACGCCCGGCACCTGAAAACCCTTGAGAACCACCGACCCGAGTGGATTCAAGCACGCGGGAATGACACCAATTACTACGATCCATTTGGACGGAACCGACAAGCATGAAGACATTGATTCGTTCATTTGCCGGCGGTGAAGTTACGCCTGAATTGGTGGCCAGAACGGACTTGGTGAAAGTGGTTACCGGGTTGGAAAAGTGCCTGAACATGATTGTGCTGCCACAAGGCCCGGTGCAGAACCGTCCGGGTTTTCGCTTCGTACTTCCTGCAAAGTTCTACACCGATGTGAGTAAGAATGTGCGCATGCTGCCCTTTGTGTTCAGCGACGACCAAGCATTTTCAATGGAGGTGGGCGACCAGTACATTCGGTTTCACAGCAATGGTGGAACGCTTCTGGTTTCTGGCGTAGCTGCGTACAGCGGTGCAACAGCCTATGAACCCGGCGACCTGGTTGTTCAAGCTGGTGTCAATTACTACTGCAAGGCAAATACCACAGGCAACGCCCCACCCAATGCCACATTCTGGTACCCACTCGATGGCGATATTTTTGAGGTTCCCACGCCGTACCTAAGCGCCGATGTAATGGACCTGCATTTTGTGCAAGAAGCCGATGTATTCACCATTACCCACCCGAGCTACCCGCCTAGCGAATTGCGCCGTATGGGTGCGACCGATTGGGTGTTAACGCCAATTCAGTTTGAACCCACGGTAGTGGCGCCTACTGGGCTGACCGTGGAAGTGACCGACGGTACCGGCACCATTTTGTATGCCTACACGCTGACCACTGTGAACGAAGACGGTGTTGAAGAAAGCTACCAGGCTGACCAGGCATTGAACCCGGCAACTGCCAAAACGGTTACTTCGTTGACTGCTGCAAACCCTGGGGTGTTTGGTGCGGTGGGGCACGGCTTTGTTGAGAACGACCCGGTTTACCTGGATGGATTGGTTGGGCCAGTTTCCCTCAACGACGAGTACTACCTGGTCAACAGCGCCCCCACGGTCGACACACTGACCTTGAAGACCCGAAATGGTGTGCCAATCGACACTTCTGCTTTGCCGGCGTATGTGAGTGGCGGAACAATAACCTTGGCCGCGGTAAAAAACGACCTTGCAGCTGCAGACGCAAAGAACACCATTCGCTGGACAGCTGCACCTGATGCATTTCGATACAACGTGTACAAAGACTTCAATGGGGTGTGGGGCTACATTGGCCAGGCGCAGGGTACCTCGTTCATTGATGACAACATCACGCCTGACACCACCAAGACACCACCAATACCCAACAACCCGTTTGTGGGTGCTGGCAATTACCCAGCAGCGGTGGGTTACTTCGAGCAGCGTCGTGTTTTTGGTGGAACCACCAACAGGCCTCAGAACATTTGGATGACCAAAAGCGCCACGGAAAACAACCTGAGCAATTCCATTCCTACCCAAGATGATGATGCGATCGCCTTCCGGGTGCGTGCCCGCGAGTTGAACACCGTGCGACATGTTGTACCGATTGGAGATTTGCTGCTGCTTACTTCTGGTGCCGAATTTAGGGTGATCAGCCAAAACAGCGACGCACTGACCCCCAACACCATTTCAGCCCGGCCCCAGTCGTATGAAGGTGCAAACAACGTGCAGCCCATATTGACTGGTAGCAAGGTACTCTTTGCCCAAGCCCGAGGTGGCCGAGTGCGGGAAATGGCCTATGAGTGGGAATCGAGCGGCTACAGTTCAGACGACATCAGCGTGTTGGCCCCACACCTGTTTGACGACTACACCATCACAGACATGACGTATGCCAAGGCACCCAACAAGATTGGCTGGTTTGTGCGTAGTGATGGGCGACTGCTTGGGCTTACTTACTTGCCTGAGCAACAGGTGGTGGCCTGGCACCAACACAGCACGCGCAAAGGCAAATTCCGTTCGGTATGCGCAATACCTGAAGGCAATGACGACATTTTGTACGCCGCTGTGGATCGTTACATCAATGGCCAGTGGGTGAAATACATTGAATGCTCAGCTTCGCGCCGCTTTCAAGACCCAGAAGACTGCTTCTTTGTGGATTCTGGCCTTACATTCGATGGTAGCGTCGATGCGGTATTGACTCTGGATGCAGATGCACAAACTCAAGGCGCAACCGCCGTACCTTTCTCTGCTTCTGCTGCGGTGTTTGATGCTGGTGATGTGGGCAGGCGCATTTCCTACCGTTACCAGCTGGTGGACAGTGAAGGCGAGGGCGGTGATTTTCTGACTGCTCAGGCCACAATCACGGGCTTTGTAGATGCAAGCAATGTGACCTGCACCATCAACAGACCATTCCCTTCTGACTTGGCTACTATCGCAGCCAATGACTGGGCGCTAACGGTGACCACTATTTCCGGGCTTGATCACTTAGAAGGTGAAACGGTTTCTATTTTGGGGGATGGTGGTGTTCGGCCTGTAAGGGTGGTGACTGGCGGTTCAATCACGCTGGATCAGCCGGCGGCAAAGGTGCAAGTGGGGCTGGGGTATTTTTCCGACATTCAGACCTTGCCGCTATCGATTGAGATTCAAGCATTTGGCCAAGGCTCGGTAAAAAACATCAACAAGCTGTACGTGCGCGTGTATCGGTCCCGCGGTATTTTCGTGGGCCCATCGTTTGACCGATTGACTGAAGACAAGCCACGAACCAATGAACCTTATGGTGCTGCGCCAAGGCTTAAAACCACACAAATCCCGATCGTTATTCATGGCCAGTGGAAGCTGGACACCCCTGTTTGTATTCGCCAGGCAGACCCACTGCCTTTGACTGTGCTTGGAATTGTGCCGGAGGTGGACATTGGTGGGTAAAAAACTCCATTGCCTGTTTGGCGTTAAAGACGATCTACACGAGTTTGCAGAAGCAGCAATCAACACCTTGCCACTCTGCGCTATGAATGCACCACTGACCTGGTGCCAAGACTTTGGCAGCGTTCAAGCAGGGATTTTGCACCGCGATGACAACTTTCAGATTGAGCTGATTGTGGTGCAGCCCAATGTGTGGATTCCTGAGCATGTGCACCCGGGTACAGACACCATTGAATACCCGATCAGCGGTCATGTTCGATTTGTAATTAACGGCCAAGCCCTGTTTGAAGGCTATGACGACGAACGCTTCTTGAGTTTTTCCAAAGGCAAGGGTGTTCGCATCAACCAGGGCGATGTGCATGCAGGCCAAACCCTGCCAATGGGTGCAATGTTCCTTTCCATCCAGCGGTGGGACACCAAGCAGCCTGACCACATTGGGAACAACTGGGTGGGTGCGGGCGTATCTGAAACACACCACAAAATTATCGAAGGTTTGCAATGAACAAAGGCCAGTTTGTAAGCCCAACGCCAGAGCACATCCAATACATTGCTGAGCACATGCGCGAGGCAGACCGGCAAGAAGTGTTCGCCATGCGTGGCGAGGATGCCGACCTTCACTACGTGCTAACCAACGCGGTGAAACGATCAACCTGGTGCGTGTGTGGTCTTGCTTCAGATGGAACACCGGTTTCTCTGGTGGGTGTGGCGCCGGTTTCCCTGATCGGTGGTGTTGGGGCCCCGTGGTTATTGGGCACAGACCGGGTGCGGGAATTCAGCGGTGCGCTTATCCGTTATGGCCGAGATTACATTCAGTCCATGACTTCGCAGTATCCACAACTGATCAATTACGTGGATGCGCGAAACACGGCAAGTATTCGCTGGCTCAAGCGGCTGGGCTTCACAATTCATGATGCTGAACCCATTGGCCACCAAGGCTTGCCGTTTCACAAATTCACGATGGGGTAATTATGTGTGAACCAGCCTCCGCAGCAACTCTGGCCTCTGCCTCACAAGGTTTGATGATCGCCGGTACCGTAGCAGGTGCCTATGGCGCTTACAACCAAAGCAAAGCCAGCAAAGCTAGCCTTGAATACCAGGCTTCAGTTGCCCGAAACAATGCTGAGTACAGCGAAAGCCAGGCGCGTGACGCAATTCGACGTGGCCAAGTGGCCGAGAACGATGTTCGCCGCCGCACTGCACAGCTTAAAGGTTCTCAACGTGCTCGCTTGGCTGCCAATGGGATCGACCTTGGCGAAGGCAGCGCGCTGAACATTCTGTTGGACACCGACTATTTCGGTGAGCTGGATGCCTTGAATGTGCGGGACAACAGCAACCGAGAAGCCGCGGCTTTGCGCACGCAAGGCTCGAACCAGATAAGCAACGCCAACTTGCTGGATGCACGCGCAGGCATGGAAAGCCCAATTGGTGCAGCGCTGCCAACTTTGTTGACTGGCGCTGGCGCCGTGGCCAATTCCTGGTACCGCAACAAATCTTCATTTACCCCCAATTATTCTTTGCCGACCCAGCCAAGCCTTGGTTTCAAAGTGAGGTAAGACATGCCCACCGTACCCAAGTATCAGCAGCAAACCGAGCTGCGTGGTTTACCCAGTGTTCAACAGCAAAGCATTGCATCCCCAGAATTGCTGGGAGCAGGTGCCCGTCAAACACAAGAGGCTGGCAACGCCTTGTTGCGTGCCGGCGCAGGGCTGAGCAACATTGCAGCCGATATGCAGCAGCGTGAAGACGCTGACATGGTGTTTCAGGCCGAGGCCGCATTTCGTGAGAGCCTGATTGGCTTTGAGCAAGAGGCGCTGACACGCACTGGCAACAAGGCGTGGGGAATCACCAAGGATGTCGACAAATGGTTTCAGGATTCCGGAGCCAAGTTTGCCGAGGGCCTTACCAATGATCGCCAGCGTGCGCTTTTCAATCAGCAGGTGGGAAAAATGCGCCTGCAGGGGCTGGAAAGCTTCTCGAAGTTTGAAAGCCAGCAGCGGGTGAAGTCGCTTGAGCAATCCACCAATGCCACCCTTGAAACGTTGATCAACAGCGCAGCCACCACGGCGCAGATGATGAACAGCGAGGAGTTTTCTTCCGCCGGTACGACTCAAACTGGGCCAGATGGAAAACCGGTACCGGGACCATTGAGTGCACTGCAAAGCATGAAGCAAGACGGTTTGCGCCGCCTGGAATTCTATGCTGCTGACACTGGCGAAGATTCAAGCGTAACCGACCTGAAAAAGCAGCTTTACACCAGCAAGTTTCACAAACAGGTTATTCAAGCGCGCATCGATGCCGACCCCAGCAGCGCCAAAGCTTATTACGAGGCCAACAAGGAAGAGATTGCCGGTGCCGAGCGCCTGAAACTTGAGGAATTAGTGCGCACTGGCGAAATGAAGGTAAAGGCCCAATCGTTTGCTGATTCCGCTTTGAACGATGGTTTGACTGAGGTGGACGCCATTCGACAGGCGCGTGAATCGTTTCAAGGCCAGGACGAAGAGTTTGTTGTCGCTGAAATTAAAACCCGTTTTGGTGAACTCAGCCAGGCACGGGAAAGCGATCAACGCCAAGCAGCTGACGAAGCCTACGATGTGTTTTCCAGAACAGGCCGCTTGTCATCGATTCCAGCCAGTGTGTTGAACCGCATGGACGGTAAAACCCGACTGGCCTTGCGCAAAGAAGCCCAAAGCATGGCTGAAGGCAGGGCGATCAAGACCGACGACAACGTGTATTACAGCTTGCATCAAGAGGCGATCAACAACCCGGCCGCATTTGCCAAGCGTGATTTGCGCCAGGTATTCGACAAGTTGAGCCCTTCGGACCGACAGGAAATGATCAAGCTGCAGGGCAAGGTACAGCAGCCCGACGAGCTGAAGGACTTGCGCACCTACGACCAGCAATTGACCTTGCGGTACCGCGACCTTGGCTGGGACAACAAAGACACCAAACAAAAGGCCCAGTTTGAACGCGCGGCCAATGATGCAATTGTTGCCGAGCAGTTGGCCAAGGGTAAGAAATTGACATTTGATGAGCGCGAAAAGGTGCTTGATCGATTGCTCATTCAGGGTGGCGGTACCTGGTATTCAGCCAGTAAGCGCTTATTTGAAGTGCAAGGCACAGAGGATGAGGCAGCCTTCATTCGAGGCTTAGAGCCAGAAAACAAGACATCCGCCCTGATCCAATCGATTCCGGCAACAGAGCGCCAACAAATAGAGCAGGCGCTTCGGGCTGATGGGCGACCGGTTACCGAGCAGGCCATTCTTAACCTGTACACAGAAGTGAACCGATGATGGATAACAAATACCTGGATTACCTGCAATCAAATTCGCAGGCAGCTGAGCCAGCACCAACAGTGAACCAGCCAACAGCAAACCCATACTCGGAGTACTTGCAGTCTGAGAAGCGCAAAGCCTTGCGATCGAGCATGGCAAGCGCCATGGATGTGGAGCCCGATGCAGCAGGCAAAGCCCGAAAGCTTGCCCAGCAGTCGGGTATTCCTGCGGCGGTCGTAGAACGGAACCTGCCCGATGTTGAGCGACAAGTTCAATTGCAGCAGTTTGATGGGCTGGTTACCGAAAGCCCGCGCTTGGCCAATGAACTGCAGAACCCCGATTTTGCGAAAATTGCCCGCGACGATCTGGATGTGCTTAAACGCATGGAGGCCAAGCTGTATGGTGGAATGAAGCCGATTGAGCGCGGCTTTTTTGGCGCCATCACCGAGCCTGTACAACGTGGCTTTGCCCGAGCGCGTGGTTCAATTTCGATCATTGCCAGCGAGTTGGGCCTGTACGATGGGGCCCCAGAAGAACTGGCAGTAAACCTGGCACAGCGCAACCGAGAAGTTGAACGTTTCCCGATGCCCGCCAATGTGGCAGATGGATTGGCTGAAATTACGCAGGCCGAAGGGTTTGGTCAAGCGGCCGGCGCGATCATTCGCAACCCGCAATCGGTGCTCGAGGTGACGCTCGAGTCTCTGGGTGCCAGTTCGCCTGCTATTGCTGCTTTTGCTGTTGGATCAGCATTTGGACCTGCTGGCAGGGTAGCTGGCTCTGCCGTGGGAAGCTTTGCCGTTGAGTATGCAAACACCATCAATGAAGTAGTGACCGAAAGCGGTGGCAGCACCACAGATGCGTTTTCGATTGGCCGAGCCATGGCCAACCCTGAAGTGATGGAAGCAGCTCGTGAAAAAGGTTTAAAGCGCGGTATTCCCATTGCTTTGTTTGATGCTCTTACCGCGGGTGTGGCGGGTCGATTGCTGGCTGGCGCTACCTCGTCAACCGGCTCAGTTGCCGCACGTACAGCCGGTGAGTTGGGTATTCAGGCGGCTGGTGGAGCAGCTGGTGAAGCGACTGCGCAGGGTTTGACTGGCGAGTTCAATCCCGGCGAAATTCTGCTCGAGGCATTTGCCGAGATTCCAACAGCCATCATTGAGGTGCCAGCCAATTACCGGGATGCGCGCGGTGCAGCCAGAATGCGCGACACGATCGCAGCGGCGGAGAAGGTACAACAACAGGTTCAAGCGCAAGTTAACCAGGCACAAGGCGCTGAGCAAAATGCCCAGGTACTGCGTGACATGGCAGCAGACAGCAGCGCCAGTAAGGCCCGAGAGCGCGACCCCAAGGCATTTGAGCAGTACATTGACCGTGTTGTTGAAGACGGCCCTGTGCAAGACCTGTACATCGATGCTCAAACATTGGTGAACAAGTTGAATCAGTCCGGTATCAGCGTGGCTGAATTGAGCCAGGCCTCCCCAAGCGTTGCCGCCCAGTTGCCCGAGGCTTTGGCCGCCGGCGGCGATATTGTGATTCCCGTATCGGAATACATGGCCCGCGTGGCCGGTACCGGCCTGGATGAAGCGCTGATTCCATCTTTGCGCACCGACATTAGCGCAATGAGTGAGGAACAAGCGCAGGTGTTTTACCAGGAACAAACGCAGGTATTCCAACAGGAAGCTGAACGGGTGATTGGCCAGCAGACCCAAACCGATGCATTCATGGAAAGTGCTGACCAGGTGGAGGGGCAGTTACTCGAGCAGCTGAAGAAGGCCGGTCGTTTCCAGCCCCGAGCCAATGAACTGAAAGCCAGCTTTGCAAAGTCGTTCTATTCCACCTTGGCCGATACCCTGGGCGTAACCCCGACCGAGGCGTTTGCCCGGTATCCATTGCAGATTCGGGCAGACTTTTTGCCTGACTTGGCAGGTGGCGGGCGGTTTGATCAGGCAAAAGCCGATGAACCTGTAATGGACTTTGAACAGGCACGTGAGTATTTCAAAGCCAATTTGCAGGGTAAAGAAATTGATAGGCCCGGCTTGGGCAAGGTAAGAATTACTGGAAAGGGATGGAAAAAGTTCAAGGGTGGGGTGAAGGCTGACCCGTCAAAAACCGATTTGTTGCAGTTTATTCCCGATGTTATTCAGTCCGGTGAGTACATCGGACGCTTTCCTTTGGATAAGGTGCGTAGCGATGACATAGTGGCTTTTCATCACATTCAAAAGACCGTACAACTTCGAGGCAATGACGTTCGAGTAGGGGTAACGCTGGGTGAGGATCAGTTCGGCAACTTGTTTTACAACATCAACCGTGATCCAGATGCGCTGCTTCAAAAGAAAAAGGGCTCTGATCTTACCGGGGAAATAGCCCCGGGTTCAGAACCCTCGGAGGGTGCGAACACCCTCAATCAGAGTGTATTGGATGATGGGTCTGAGGTCAATATTGAGATTTTGGAGCAAGGGGAACGCGGCTCAATCGCCTTTGGCAACGACATAACCCAAACGCCTTCAGTGCTTACACTGGCCGCTGGTTCAGACCTAAGCACGTTCTTCCATGAAAGCGGTCACTTCTTCCTTGAGGTGTATTCCGACTTGGCCAGCAGGCCAGATGCACCAGCTCGAGTGCAAAGTGACATGGCCGCGATTCTGGACTGGATGGGTGTAAAAGGTTCGCCCGAGCTGACGCCTTTGCAGCAGTGGCGGGCAATGACCATTGATGAACGTCGCCCCATGCATGAAAAGTTTGCCCGTGGGTTCGAGGCCTATTTGATCAAGGGCGAAGCACCCAGCCTGGAACTTCGCGACGCATTCCGCACCTTCAGTGCCTGGATTAAGAATGTGTACAAGAACCTTTTGGCCCAGTTCCGTGGCAATACCGACCGCGCACTGGACACCAACTTGAGTCCCGAAATTCGCCAGGTGATGGACCGCATGCTGGCCACTGATGCGCAAATTCAACAGGCCGAGTTTGCCCGCTCGATGTTCCCCACCTTCCAAACCGCTGAAGAAGCCGGCATGAACCAAGAGCAGTGGGAGGCTTACCAAGCGCAGGGCAAAGACGCGACCGCGACCGCAGTTGAGCAGTTGCAGCGCAAAAGCCTGGCCGACATGAAGTGGTTTGCCAATGCCAAAGGCAAGGCGATTCGGCAAATGCAAAAACGAGCCAAAGAAGTGCGCGCCCAGGTACGTACCGATGTACGCCGCGAGGTGATGACCCAGCCGGTTTACCAGGCATGGGCTTTTTTCCGTTCGCGCCTTGACATGCCCGCCAATCAACCAAAGCCCAAGGCGCAGAACCGCGAACTGAACCCAGCCGTGGACAGCCTGTTTGTGGCCATTGGTATGCTGGGTGGTTTGGACAAAGACCAGCTGGTGGGTACTTGGGGTTTCGACCCAGCCGATCGGGCAGATTCAGGCGTATTTGGTAAGCCAGTGGTGCGCGTAAACAAGGGCCGCACACTCGATGACATGCTGGGCGTGCTTTCGGAGTGGGGCTATTTGCCTGTTGATGAAAACGGCAAACCCGATTTGCGCGACTTTGAAGAAGCCTTCTTCAATGAACTGGCCGGTGATCCACAGTATTCCATGTGGGCTGATTACAGCTTGCAGCGCGAAGAAGATGCGCCAGAGGTGGCCTTTGATTTGGCCAACATACCAAGCGGCAAAATTTCCACCAGCTGGCTTAAAGCAAAGTACAGCCCAGACGAGGCATGGCGCAAGCTGACAGCCTTAAAGATGACTTCCGAGGCAACCGGGCTTGATCCCGATGTTGTGGCGCCAGCGTTTGATTTTGATTCAGGCGACGCCATGGTGCAGGCACTGATTGCAGCCGAAGACCCAAGCCTGGTGATTGAGCGTTTGACCGATCAGCGCATGTTGCAGGAATTCTCCGAGCTGGCCACGCCCGAGCAAATTGAACGAGCCGCAGAGGCCGCGATTCACAACGAGGCAAGAGCCCGGTTTGTGGCCACCGAGCTGGAAGCGGTGAACCAGTTGAACAATGCGCGCGAAAAAACCACGCGTGGCGGTACCGTCAACGTGATCATGAAGGCTGCCCGCGAGTTTGCGGAAGACATTCTGAGCCGAAAAAAGCTGCGCGACATCAAGCCTGGTCAATTTGCCAATGCCGAGGCCAAGGCAGGCCGGGAAGCCGATGCTGCCCAACGTGTGGGTGATTACAACGCCATGGCACAGGCCAAGCGTAATCAGCTGCTGAATGCCTATGCTGCGCGTGGTGCCGTAAAAGCGCTGGAAGAGGCTGAACAAACCCTGAAGTACTTGCGCAAGTTCGACCGCGACACTGTACGCAAAGGCCTACCACCTGAATACCAGGACCAGATCGACGCCATTCTGGAAGACATCGGCTTGCGGGCCATGTCGAACAAACAAATTGATCGCTTGAAATCGTTGGATGCCTGGGTAAAGCAGCAAAACGAGTTGGGCTTTACTGTCGACATCGACCAGCGTTTGCTCGATCGCGCTGCCCAAAAGCAGTTCCGTGAACTGACCCTGCAGGAAATGCGCGCCATTCGCGATGCGATCAAAAACATTGAACACCTCGGCCGCAAAAAGAAGCAGTACCAGGTGGCGCGTGACCTGCGCAATTTTGAAGACGTACGCGATGAAGTGCTTGCAACCATTGAAGAGTCCGGCGGCAAGTCCAAAGTAGTGCCATTCAAGCCCGAAAAGGGTTCAATGGCTGACATTGGCAAGTCGGTGAGAAGCTTCTTTGCTGTAAACCGAAAGCTTTCCAGCCTGATTCAACAGATGGATGGTGGCAAAGACGGTGGCATTTTCTGGCAAGCCGCCATGCGGCGCTTCAATGATGCCGCCGATTACCGGCAGGAACTTCAAGACCAGTACTTCCCCAAGCTTGAGGCCTTGCTCAATCGCCTTGAAAAGTCTACAGGCAAGCTGCTTGAAAAGCGGTTTATTCAGGGCCTTGGGTTCAGCCTGGACACTGAAACCCGAATGGCCATACTGCTGAACTGGGGAAATGAACAGGGGCGCGCACGCATTTTGGAGGGTTTGAAAAAACCCAATGGCGAGTTGTTTACCACTGCCCAGGTACAAACCGTGCTGCAAACTTTCACTGCCGAGGAACTGCAAATCGCCAACGACATGTGGGCACTGATTGATGAGTTCTGGCCCTTGATTGTTGAAAAGCAAAAGCGGGTTACCGGCATTGAGCCAGGCAAAGTTGAAGCGCTTCCTTTCACCATGACCAGCGCCGATGGGCAAGTGGTACAGGTGCGGGGTGGTTACTACCCATTAAAGTACGACAACGACAAAGACGGTGGGCGCCAGAACCAATTGGACACAGCCGCTACCTTTGACGAACTGAAACGCGGTGCTTTTGCACATGCATCAACCCGGCGTGGCCACGTTGAAAAACGTGCTGAAACAGTGGAGAGACCCATTCGACTTGATCTGAATGTTGCTGTTGAACACATTGTTCAGGTAACCCAGGACTTGGCCTTTCATGAGGCAATTGTCGATGTAAGCCGTTTGCTCAACGACCGCAAAATAAAGTCGATGATTCTGGAAAAGTATGGCCAAGAGGTGTGGGACACGATGAGCGGCGCCATGGTGACCATTGCCCAGGACGGTGTTTTGCAAACCGAGCGCTGGCTGCGCCTGGGTAACAGACTGCGCAACAACGTAAGCCGCGCCATTATGGGTGCATCGATGACCACTGCATTCCTGCAGCCGTTTGGCTTTTTTAACTCAATGGCCAAGATAGGTCCACGCTGGGTGCTCAACGGCATTGGCAATGCATTGAGTGATGCCGCCAAGTTTGAATCGAGCACAAAGTGGGTGAGTGAAAAATCTATCTTCATGCGCGCACGTGCACGTACTTTCAACGCTGAAATGAACTCGATCAACAGCAAATTGAATGGCCGTTCTCAGCTGCTGCAAATGTATGACACGGCATTGTTCTTCACCATGCAAAAGCTGCAGGTGACTGTCGATGTGCCCACATGGATTGGTGCCTACAACAAGGCTCTCTCGGAGGGCAGAGAAGAAGACACCGCCGTTGCCTTGGCCGACCAGGCGGTGATTGATTCTCAAGGCTCGGGCTTGGTGAAGGACCAAACCGAATTCCAATTGAATCACCCATTCCTGACCCAGTTCTATTCTTACTTTGCAGCCACCTACAACCTGTTGGCTCAACGTACTGGCAACACAGACTTTAAGAACCCGCGTGCTCTTATGGGTTGGATGAGCGATGTGTTTTTCCTGGTGGTTCTGCCATCGATCGCAGCTGAAATGGTAAAGGCCGCGCTGAAAGGCGATCTTGAAGACGACGAGCCAGAAGATATTGCACTTAAATCGGCTAAGTGGCTGACAGGTTACACACTTGGCATGCTGCCATTTCTGCGAGACCTTGGAACGCTGGTTACCGGGTTTGATTATGCAGGTCCACCAGTGGCCAGAATTATTACCAACTTAGCTGATACCTCAATTCAGGTAAAGCAAGGCGAAGTGGATCAAGCCATGGTGGGTGCATTTGCAAGAACCTTGGGCTCGCTTACTGGCGTGCCCGATGTTCAGTTAATGCGAACCTACAAAGGATGGGTTGCCTGGGAAGAAGGCGAAGCACCAGCCACTTCAATTCTGCTTGGTCCACCCTCAAGAGATTGATGGGGTGCGCTTAACCCCGGCGGTGCGCGTGAAAATTCGTGCATCGCCAAGGGGTACCGCACATGACAGTTCAAAGCACAGACCGTAAAGCAGGGCCGTTTTTCAGCGGCACCATTCTTCCGTTCGACTTCAAGGTTTTTTCCAAAGAAGACATTCAGGTTATTTGGACCAGTGCGGCTGGTGTTGAAAGCATCTTGGTGCTGGACAGCGAATATTCTGTTGCCCTGAACCCAGATCAAGACAACACACCGGGCGGTTCGGTAACGCTAAACACCGCAATTTCCGGGGGGGCAAATACCGTAATTATTGGTGATCTTATTTATGACCAAGGCACCGACATTCGTAACCAAAACGGGTTTGAGCCCGAGATTCTTGAAGACGCACTGGACCGCGTGACGATTCTGGTTCAGCAGTTGCTTGAAATGGCAAAGCGCACCTTGCGCATTCCGGCTTCGTCCAGTTCAACGATCAGCACGCAACTTCCGCAACCTACTGCCGGTAACGTGCTTGGATGGAACGGCGAGGGTGACCAGTTGACCAATTTGTCGCCGCAAGACATTGCCACCACTGTGGCCTTTGGTACTGCGTTTGTAGATCAGTTCGAAGGTGATGGCGTTGAGACTGAGTTTGCGCTTAGCGCGAATCCAGCCCTACTGGCCAACATGGACGTTCAGGTTGACGGTACCTCACTACGCAATGGAATAGACTTTGTGTTGTTGGCCGGCGCTGTAATCAAGTTTACAACTGCACCAGCTGCACCCGGTGTGCCTGGTGAGCCGAACATCCAAGTGCGTGGCACCGTGGCTGTGCCACAAGGTTTTGATACCGCTGATGTAGTGGTTACGCAGTTGCCGGATTCTGGGCTGTGGACAACGGTGCAGGGGTTTATCAATCGGGTTATTTCTGGGATCGGGGCTTCGATTGTTGGATACACCCCCGCAGGCACGGGGGCGGTGTCGCAAACCCTTGAAGATTTTTTGCGAAATAGGGTTACTGCGCGCGGTTTTGGTTGTAATGGTGACGGAAGCGATGAAGGCGCAAAACTGCAAGCCGCAATTAACTATGCGCGAAGCACAGGGAAGTGGTTAGATGGAGAAAGCCTGACCATTTCAACCGCACAAGAAATTTTAACAGGCGGCAATTTAAAGCTAAAAAGCATAGAAATTCGCGCAATCGCTGCAATGGACAGTGTTCTTCATCACAATGTCACAGCAGAATTGAATTTTGACAACATCACGTTGACTCCTAATGGTCTTGCTATTGCTGGTTTCAAAAACACTGGCGGTATCAATCAAGGCTCTCACTTCTGCGACATTAGAACTTCTGGCACGACCTACGGCTGGCAGATGTTGAACTACATTTACAACCTGAACGTTGACCAGATGATTATCAACGGCGGTCAGTATGGAGTTTTCTCGCAAGCCAATACCCCCTTGAATGGCGCGACATTTACAAACCTTCGTGTATCAAACACGTCTATCAGAGCTTTCTTTGCAGAAACCACTGGCGCAAACACGAATGTAGTGACGCTGATTAGCCCAACTTTTGAAGGTAATAATGGCGGGGCAATTCATTCAATCAAGACGAGCATGAATGTAATTGCGCCATACTTTGAAAGTAACGGAGCTGTTACCGGCGACCCTGATATTTTGATTGGGTCTACAAGCAGCATTGTCACAAATGTGCGCTTGTTTGATGCTCAATGGGGGCCCACATCGGCAGCGCAAAGCAAGACCTTTACAACAAAGATTTTTGGCGAATCAGTTAGCGGTCCTGTTCGAGTCAAGTTAGACGCGACTCACACGCGCTATTTTTCAATATATGCAAAAGGCAATCAGGGTATTGTTGACGGCGCGAACTTTACATCGGCCACCGCAATTGCGTTTATTGGAGATCAGGCAACTGTAGTTAATTTTTTGAGTAGCGGAACTCAGCAAGGGCAATATAACGAAAGATCGTTTACAACAACAGGAACCCAAACAGGACTCCAAGTTGGCGACAACCTTTCAAAACTTTTAATGTGTAAAACCAGGACTGGAAACAACACAGCCGCAGGACTTTATTTGCTAAATCTAGAGTCACTAACTATTGGTGGCGGGGTTTATCATGATGCAGTTAATTGCGCAACAACTGCAAATATTACATTGTCTGGTGAGCAGACGATTGACGGATTTTTGACAAGCGCAAGCAGAGTTTTGGTCAAAAATCAAACTACTGCATCTGAGAATGGTGTTTATGTGTCGTCTGCTGGTGCTTGGGTTAGGGCAACTGATTTTGATACAGATGCCGAGCAGCAATCTGCTGTTGTTAAGGTTTTAAATGGAACAGTAAATGCAGGCACATACTATCAATGTACAGCCAGCAATATTTCAACCGCAGGAACAAATACATTTGTGTTGCAGCAAAATCCAATGTTTCAGGCAACACTGATTGGCGGCACGAACGTAGCTACATTTAGCGATGATGATTATGGGCGATTGATTATTACTGCTGCATCAGGCACAAGCAATGTTTTTACCGATTTTAGACCCAATGCAAATTTGATTTAATATGCAACTCTCAAAAAACTTCTGGCTTTCTGGTCTCACCATATCCGACACGGCAATTAGGCAATAGGTTAATAACAGCCCTGATCACTGAAAAATTCATCAGCGTTCGCCCGGATCTTGTTGCAGTGGCGACCCATGCGCTCAAACTCAGTGATGTGGATTTTGGAATTATTGAGTGGCTGTAATCTTTCGCAAGGATACAGGAGCCTACACCGAAGTGAGCGTTTCTTAAAACTTTTCTAGTGCACATACCGCACCACGCTTTTCCTACCATGAGCCTCACTGATAAACCGGTGGGGCCTTTTTTATGGTGCGCTTAAAACTGCTTCACCTTATTAGCATTGTTTCAATTACATACAACCTGAGACCCTGCAATGAAAGTTGAAGATACCGCTGTCTTTTTCTCGAACAGAACAACCGAAGCTGGTGCAATCACCGGTGTGGTGGGGTGGATGGCTTCAGTCAATTGGATCGGTTGGGCTGGTGTGTTCATCGCGCTGCTTGGCCTGTTTGCAAATTTGTATTATCAGCGCCGACGCGATCGTCGAGAACAAGCTGAGAGTGACGCCCGCTTAGAAGCACTTCGCAGGCAGCGCGACTCATGATCACCTTTCGCCAAAAAGTTGGGGGTGCGGTTCTCGCTGCCTCGGCCACTCTGGTGGGTACTGTGGCCATGTGGGAGGGCACTGAGTACGTGCCTTACCGCGACATTGTGGGAGTTCTCACCGTATGTCAGGGCTACACAGGCCCCGGCATTGTGCCTGGCAAGGTGTACACCAAGGCCGAGTGCGACCAGCTGTTGGTGCAGGAATTGACCCATCACGGCCAAGGCGTGCTTAAGTGCACCAGAGTGCCGCTTAACCAAAACCAGTACGATGCGCTGGTCTCTTTCACCTACAACGTGGGGGTGGGTGCGTATTGTGGCAGCACACTTGTGCGAAAGCTGAACCAGGGCGATTACACGGGGGCTTGCAATGAGCTTCGCCGCTGGGTATATGCCGGCGGGAAACGGGTTAAAGGCTTGGCCAACCGTCGAGAGGCTGAGCGTTCGCTGTGCTTAAAACCCATGCCCTTACCTGAACCTGCCAAGGTGGCCACATCATGAAGCTGCCGAGCTCGTTCACCGCCATTGTGTTCATGGCAATACCTGTTGCGCTTTTGCTGCTGGGCTTTTACGCCGGCGTGAAAGTGGAGGGTGGTGTTGCTGCCAAGCAAAAGCTGGCACTGCAGGAACAACACACTGAACAACTGGCCAAGGCCTTTGAAGACTACCAGGCCAAGATCGAGGCCCAACGCAAAAAAGACAAGGAAGCGATTGATGGATACATTACCGAATTGGCTCAAGTTGACAGCCGGTACCGTGAGCTTACTCGCACTGACCGCCTGCGCCTCCCTCGGTCAGTCTGTGATCCAGACCCCGTGCCCACCGGCTCCCCAGGTGAACCCGGCATTGCAAAAGGAACTGCCCCCACCGTTGTACTTCCAGAACGAGTTGAAGCGGATCTTCGACAGCTCGCACGAACAGCCGATGAAGTGACTGCCCAGTGCAGGGCACTGCTGATCGACTTGGTCAAATGATTGATCTTCTGGATTTAATAAGTGAAAGTGAAGGTGTTACTTTTTACTCCTGGAAATAAAAATGAAAGATTTGATCATCTACTGGGTGAAGTCCACCTATTTTTTGGCTGTTATCTTCTTTGCCGGATTGGCTTTTATTCTTGCTGACCTAAACGTGGGGTTGTGGCAGGGGTTGGATGTTCGGGCGCATTGCGAGCTTGATTATCAAAAGTTCAATATCCAAAGCCATGACTTAAAAACTTGGACGTCGAAGTGTATCTCCGCCGGTGGCAGCGAGGCCTTGCTCCGACAGGGCAGATGAAAGTAGTTTGGGCGGAGACCAGCTGAGTATGGGTTTTGGCTGGCCTCCATGACCATCTGACGGGTGGTCACATGCTGAGTGCAGCAACAGGTGAGAAAGTTCCTAACCCTCAATGCCTGGTTCCCGCATGTACCAGGGGCAGCCATGATTGACCGTGCTGTACTTGTGTAGATCGCACCACCATGAGTTCAGCAACTGTTCGCCGCCGTATTCCCTGCTGTTGAATTGAGGTCGGGCGTGGGTGCAGAACTGGCAGGTACCAGGTCGGTCCTTCCAGTAGTCTTGGCCATTGAAAATTTGGAATGTGTCAGACATTAAAATACTGATCAAATGAACAGTATTCGATATTAAGGTCTTGGCTTCAAACTTACCAGATTTAGTTCCGCAAAAAAATTTGCACCCAGCATTCATGCGGGTTTCAAGGCACCCAAAAAAACTTTTTGCGGAATGAAATTCGATGTTAAGTGATTGATTTTATTGGACTCCGCGCCAGCCTGTTAATCCGCAGGTCCCTGGTTCGAGTCCAGGTCGGGGAGCCAAATACAGCAAGGCC
>CAZYUD010000025.1:0-42063 GCA_964650505.1 uncultured Hydrogenophaga sp. | reverse complement strand
CGTCACTGTCTCACATCCGGCCAGAACGGCCGAGGTTTTGCAGACATTCCTTAGGTCATCATCTGGAGACTGTAGGCAGAGATAACAAATCCCAGAAACCCGACCGGTCTCCGCCCACTTCAGCCTGCCCGCTTGATCAGAACTGAGCGCAGTGTAAGCCGATAGGCAACGACTGTGCCAGAAATGTCGAGGGGTGACTATGACTTGTTGGCTATCTGACTGGTTTGCGCCGATGGCGCACAGGGCCACTATTGCCGCTAGCCGGCCCTCCACCCAAAGCACATTCACCAGCAGTGCGCCCTCACCCCGCCAACACCGGAAACAGCTTCACCAGCCCAGCCGCCATCACCTCCACCGACAGCGCGGCCAAGATCAGGCCCATCAGCCGGGTCATCACGTTGATGCCGGTTTGGCCCAGCACCCGCGCGATCGGCTTGGCCAGGGCAAAACACACCAGCGTGGCCAAAGCAATCACCACGCCGTAGCCCACCAGCGCGGCGTGCTGCAAAAAGGTCTTGGCCTGGTCGGCGTAAATCACCACGGTCGACATGGTGGCCGGTCCGGTGAGCAGCGGAATGGTCAGCGGCACCACCGCGATGGAGGTTTTGCTGTGCGCGTCGTCCACTTCGCTTTTGGTGGCTTTGGCTTCGGCTGGCTGGGCGTTGAGCATGGACAGCGCCGAGGTCAGCAGCAGCATGCCGCCGCCCACCTGAAAACTCGCCAGCGAGATGTTGAAAAAGTCCAGCACCTCCAGCCCCACGATGGCGCACACCGCGATCACCGCAAACACGCTGCAGCTGGCCACCACGATGGTGCGCTTGCGCTGCGCCGAGCTGAAGCCCTGGGTGTAGTGGATGAAGAAGGGGACGATGGCAATCGGGTTGACCAGCGCCAGCAAGGTGATGAGCGGTTTGAAGTCCATGCCCGCTATTGTGCGGGCGCAGCGGCGGAGCGTGGGGGCACAGCGATCCGGCGCCGGGCCGCCCCAAGCCGGATCAGCCCCCTTGGGGGGCAGCGACCCGCGCAGCGGCGGAGCGTGGGGGTACATCTCTCAGTCTGAACATGCCGTAGCCCTCCATGTGCAGCACCTTGTCGCCGCGCTGGTTGAACATTTCCCACACGGTGCGCACCAGGCCCACGTCGGGGCGGCTGGCCATGGGGCGTTTTTCGGTGATGGTGTGCTGCAGCCGCAGCACGTCGCCGGGGTAGACCGGTTTGGTCCACTTCAGGCTCTCCAAGCCCGGCGAGCCGAGGCTGGATGTTTTGTGCAGAAAGTTGGTCACCATCAGCCGCATGGCCATGCCGCAGGTGTGCCAGCCGCTGGCGCTCAAACCGCCAAACACCGAGGCCTTGCCGGCTTCGTCGTCGAGGTGAAAGGGCTGTGGGTCGAACTGGCTGGCAAAGGCGATGATGTCTTCGCGCGTGGGCGAGATGGTGCCGAGGTCGCGCACCTCGCCGACTTGCAGGTCTTCCCACCAGATGGAGATGGTGTTTTTGGGGGTCATGGGGTTTCCTTCAGCGGCCGCCGGACACATCGATCAGCGCGCCGGTGGTGTAACTCGCCGCGTCCGACAGCAGCCAGACAATCGCCTGCGCCACCTCGTCGGCGCTGCCGCCACGCTGCATCGGCACGGTCGGCGCCAGGTGGCGCACCCGCTGCGGCAGGCCGCCACTGGCGTGGATGGTGGTGTCGATCAGCCCCGGGCGCACCGCGTTGACGCGCACGCCTTCGGCCGCCACTTCGCGCGCCAGCCCCAGCGTGAAGCTGTCGATGGCGCCTTTGCTCGCGGCGTAGTCCACGTATTGCCCGCCCGAGCCCAGGCGCGAGGCCGCACTCGACAGGTTCACGATGCTGCCGCCCCCGCCGCCGTGCCGTGTGCTCATGCGCCGCACCGCTTCGCGCGCGCACAGCAGGCTGCCGAGCACATTGGTGTCGAACATGCGGCGCCAGCGCGCCCAGTCCATTTCGTCAAGTCGTGCGGTCACGTCCACCACGCCAGCGTTGTTCACCAGCCCGGCGATGGGGCCGAACTTGGCGTCCACGGTGGCGAACATGCGCAGCACCTCGGCCTCGTTGGCGACGTCGGCGCGCACGCTGATGGCCTGGCCGCCTTCGGCGCGGATGGTGCGCACCACCGCGTCGGCGGCGAGCGAGTCGCGCGCGTAATTCACCGCCACCGCCCAGCCCTGGCGGGCGGCGAGCAGCGCGGTGGCCGCGCCAATGCCGCGCCCGCCGCCGGTGACCAGCAGGGCGCGGGGGGCTCCAGCGGGGGTGTTGCTTGTCATGGAAAACCTGGGGTGGGCAAAGGTCGGACGGTTGACCCATGATACGCAGCGCACCCGACCCAGACGTCGCCCAAACGACGCGCCATTCCACCCCTTGTTCAGGAGAGACACATGACGACCGTGACACTCACCGCCGCTGATGGCTACAGCTGCCCCGCGTATGTGGCCCGTCCCGCTGGCACACCCAAGGGTGGGCTGGTGGTGCTGCAAGAGATTTTTGGCGTCAACAGCCACATCCGTTCGGTGGCCGATGGTTATGCCGCCGACGGTTACCTCGTGATCGCGCCGCACACCTTCAACCGGGTGCAAGCGGGGGTGGAGCTGGGCTACACCGACGCCGACATGCAAACCGGCTTTGGCCTGAAAACGGCGGTGGAGGCGCTGCCAGCGCCGGGCGCCATGGCCGATATCCAAGCCGCCATCGACTGGGTGGCGCAGGCCGGCAAGGTGGGCATATTGGGGTTTTGCTGGGGTGGCTTGCTCACCTGGCGCTCGGCCTGCCAGTTGCGCGGCTTGTCGGCGGCGGTGCCGTATTACGGCGGTGGCATGACGGTGGGCGTCGACGGCGCGGCGCAGGCCACGGTGCCCACGCTGGTGCACTTCGCCACCGACGACAAATGGATACCGCTGGACACGGTGCACGCATTTGCCAAGTCCCACCCAGGTGTGCAGGTGCAGCTGTACGAAGGCCACCACGGCTTCAACTGCGACCAACGCGCTTCGTGGAACGCGGCGGCCGCCACCTTGGCGCGTGGGCGCACGCTGGAATTTTTGGCCACGCATCTGGTCTGAGTGCGGGCGGGGCGCGTGGTGTGCCCCCTTTGTTGGCAAAGGCTTCATGATTCAACTTCACCATTTCCCAGGCACCGCCAGCATGATTCCCCACATCGTGCTGGAAGAGTTGGGGGTGCCCTATCAGCGGGTGCTGGTGGACCGTTCGCAGAATGTGCAGAAGACCATGGCCTTTTTGCGGCTCAACCCCAATGGCCTGATTCCGGTGTTGACCGACGGCGATCTGGTGGTCTACGAAACCGCCGCCATCTGCCTGCACCTGTGCGATACCCATCCCGAGGCCGCGCTGGCGCCGCCGGTGGGCTCGGCCCAGCGTGCGCTGTTTTACCAATGGCTGACGTGGTTGACCAACACGCTGCAGACCACCTTGATGGTCTGGTTCTATCCCGAGCGCTGGGTGCACGCAGGCAACAGTGCCGGTGCCGAGCAGGTGCGCCACCACGCCGAATTGCGCGCCAACACCTTGCTCAAGCAGCTCGACACTGAGTTGGGCCGGCATGGCCTGCCCTGGTTTCTGGGTGACACCTACAGCGCGCTGGACCCGTATGTGTTCACCCTGTGCCGCTGGACGCGTGGCTTCACCTCGCCGGCGCGCGACAAGCGCCATCTGGGCCCCTACCTGAACCGTATGCTGCAGCGGCCCGCTGTGCAACGTGTGTTGGCCCACGAAGGCCTTGAGCCGCCCTACGTCTGAGCGCGGGCGCTTCAGCGCCCCGAGCGGGCGATGTAGCGCTTGCGCCAGAACAGCAGGCCCAGCGCCACCGAGATGAAGGCCATGGACGCGATGGCCCACCAGAAACCCGCTTTCTGGTGCAGCAGCGGGATGAACGCGAAGTTCATGCCAAAGACACCGGCGATCAGGTTCAGCGGCAGAAAAATGGCGGTCAGCGCGGTCAGCGTGCGCATGGTGTCGTTGGTGCGGTTGCTCTGCACCGAAAAGTGCATTTGCACCGCTGTTTCGGCGTTTTGCTCCAGCCGGCGCACATGGTGCACCACCCGCTCAATGTGTTCGAGCACATCGCGCCCGCGCACCTTGAGCAGTTCCAGCCCACGCTGCCCGCCCACGTTGGTCAAATCTTCGCCGCTGGCCTCCCAGGCGTTGAGGTTTTCAATCCAGTCCTGAATCGCCACCCGCTGGTCTTCGCAAATGTCGTCCAACTGGTGCAGCGCCATGCGCGCGTCCAGCAGCGCGCCCCAGTTGCTGAAGCGGGTGGTGGGGCTCAGCAACTCGGCCTGCCAGTGGTCGAGCTGGCGGGTGAGCTCGCGCCGCAAATCCAAATAGCCGTCGACCATTTGGTTGACGATGCGCAGCGCCCAGTCGGCCGGGTGGGTCGGCAGGGCCGAGCCCGGCATGCGGCCGGTGCCGGTGTGGGCCAGCAGGCGTTGGATCGCTTGCTCCAAGACGTTGCAACTGGCCGGGTGCACGGTGATCAGCACCCGATCCAGCACCACAAAGCCCACGGGACTGGTGTCGATGCGGCGCAGCACCGGCGGCCCACTGCGCTTGACGGGCTGGGCCAGCGGCGCGCCAGGCGGGCTCAGCCCGTGTTCGTTCTGGCCCTGCGCCAAGCGGCGAAACACCAGCCTGTCGTACTGCGAGGTGTAGTCGTAGTGCGAGGGCAGCTGCTTGTTGAGCAAGTCGGAGATGTGCAGGTCCACCAGCTGCAGGCCACACAGGCGCTGCAGCTGGGTTTGCAGCTCGGCGTGGCCCAGCTCAAATTCGCTGCGGGTGTAGGCCAGCCAGACAAAGCCGTGGGCTGGCAGCTCGTCGGGCACCGCGCCAATGTCGCGCGCGTCTTGGGCGCTCACCACAAAGGCGCGCATATCGCGTCAGCCTTTGAGCAGGCGCGCAGCGTCGCGGGCGAAATAGGTCAATACGCCGTCGGCCCCGGCGCGCTTGAAGGCCAGCAGGCTTTCCATCATCACCGCGTCGTGGTCGAGCCAGCCGTTTTGGGCGGCGGCTTTGAGCATGGCGTATTCGCCGCTCACCTGATAGGCGAAGGTGGGCACAGCAAACTCGTCTCTGACCCGGCGCACGATGTCCAGGTACGGCATGCCGGGTTTGACCATCACCAGGTCGGCGCCTTCGGCCAGGTCCAGCGCCACCTCGCGCAGCGCCTCGTTGCTGTTGCCGGGGTCCATTTGGTAGACCTTTTTGTCGGCCTTGCCCAGGTTGGCGGCCGAGCCGACCGCGTCGCGGAAGGGGCCGTAAAAGGCGCTGGCGTATTTGGCGCTGTAGGCCATGATGCGGGTGTGCACATGGCCAGCGCTTTCCAGCGCTTGGCGGATGGCGCCGATGCGCCCGTCCATCATGTCGCTGGGGGCGACGACGTCCACCCCGGCGGCGGCTTGGGTCAGGGCTTGCTGCACCAAGATCTCCACCGTGGGGTCGTTCAAGATGTAGTTGTGCTCATCGAGCAAGCCGTCTTGGCCGTGGCTGGTGTAGGGGTCGAGCGCCACGTCGGTCATGATGCCCAGGCCCGGGCAGGCGGCCTTCAAAGCGCGCACCACCCGCGGCACCAGGCCGTCGGGGTTGGTGGCTTCGCGGCCGTCGGGCGTTTTGAGCGACTGGTCGATCACCGGGAACAGCGCCATGTACGGAATGCCCAGGTCCACACATTCCTGCGCCACCGGCAGCAGCAGGTCGAGCGACAAGCGCTCCACGCCGGGCATGGAGGCCACCGCTTCGCGCCGGTGTTGGCCGTCCAGCACAAACACCGGGTAAATCAGATCGGCCGCGCTCAAGTTGTGCTCGCGCACCAGATCGCGGGTGAAGGCGTCGTGGCGCAGGCGCCGCGGGCGGTTGTGGGGGTAGGGGGCGGGTGTGTGCATGGCCCCATTGTGGCAAAGAAGCGGGGCCGTTCGGTCGCCCAGGTGCCCGCCAGTTTTGGGGTACATCAAGGTACCTGGTTGTCGCATTTCTGTAACAGTTTGCGTGGTTTTCTCGGCATCTTCCGCAATTTGAGGTGCCGATGTGGGCCGGCGTGGGTAATATCTGCCCCGGATAGAGGCGAAAGCTGAAGTCCCCCGCTTTTCCTCCCTGAGCGGGTGCCTTAGTGTGTGACAGCAAAAAGGCTTCAAGCCCGGCCCGTGTGGGTCGGGTTTTTTTTCGCCCCTACACTGTGGCCATGCTCTGGATCAAAGCTTTCCACATCGTTTTTATTGCCAGCTGGTTTGCCGGCCTGTTTTACCTGCCACGCATTTATGTGAATCTGGCCATGGTGCCGCCAGACAGCCCTGCCGAGCGCGCGCGGTTGCTGCTGATGGCGCGCAAGCTCTACCGCTTTATGACCATCTTGGCGGTGCCAGCGTTGGCACTGGGCTTGTGGCTCTGGTTGTATTACGGCATCGGCATGGGAGGGGGTCAGGGGTGGATGCACGCCAAGTTGCTGGTGGTGGTTTTGCTGTTGGCGTACCACCATGTGTGTGGGCGCATGTTGCGGCGTTTCGAGCGTGGCGAAAATCGGCGCGATCACATCTGGTACCGCTGGTTCAACGAAGCGCCGGTGGTAATGATGGTGGTGGCGGTGCTGCTGGTGGTGGTCAAGCCGTTCTGAGCCCACGGCGCTTAAGCCCTTGACTGGGCTTTTAGAATGGCGCCATGTCCGATACCCCGACCCCCGACAGCCGCTCTTATTACGAGCGGCATATTTTTTTCTGTCTCAACCAGCGCGACAACGGTGAGGCTTGTTGTGCCGACCACAACGCGCAGGCCGCTTTTGAGCGCTGCAAATCGCGCGCCAAATCGCAAGGCCTGTTGGGCGCCGGCAAGGTGCGCGTCAACAAGGCCGGTTGCCTCGACCGCTGCGCGGGCGGGCCAATTGCGGTGGTCTACCCCGAAGCGGTGTGGTACACCTTTGTGGACGAGGCCGACATTGATGAGATCGTCGACTCACACCTGCGCGACGGCGTGGTGGTGGAGCGCCTGCGCACGCCGCCCGATGTGGGCCGCTGAGCCGAGCGACACACGGTGAACGCCCAGACCGAAACCCTGATCCAGTCCGGCCCGGCCGGTGCACTGGAAGTGGCCATCGACCGCCCAAGCGGTGTTGCGCGCGGCACCGCCGTGATTGCGCACCCGCACCCGCTGTTTGGCGGCACCTTGAGCAACAAGGTGGTGCAGACGCTGGCGCGCGCTTGTGTGGCCACTGGCTGGACGGCGGTGCGCTTCAACTTCCGTGGCGTGGGCCAAAGCGCGGGGGCTTACGACGAAGGCCGGGGCGAACTCGACGACCTGCTGGCTGTGGTGCAGGCCCAGGCCGGCAGCGGCGCGCTGGTGTTGGCCGGCTTTTCGTTTGGTGCGTTTGTCACCTCTCACGCGGTGGCGCGTTTGGCCGCCGAGCGCGAGCTGGTGCGGGTGGTGCTGGTCGGCACGGCGGCGAGCCGTTTTGTGGTGGCGCCCATTGCGCCGGAACTTCACGCCCGCACCCTGGTCATCCATGGCGAGGCCGACGACACCGTGCCTTTGTCCGACGCCATGGACTGGGCCCGGCCTCAGTCCCTGCCGGTGATGGTGGTGCCAGGCGGCGGACATTTCTTTCACGGTCAATTGCCTTTGTTGCGCGACTTGGTGGCGCGCCATTTGGCCGCTCACTGACCCCCTGGTGCCGCATGCGTGGCGCCGCTCTACTTTTTCTTTGCCATGTTCCGTGCTGTTGTGTTTGTTTGCCTGATGTCGCTGGCCTTGCTGGGCCGTGCCCAAATGCCTGCCCCGCCAGAAATTGCGGCGCGCGCTTACCTGCTGGTGGACATCACCACGGGCCAGGTATTGGCCAGCAAAAACCCCGACGCACCGGTAGAGCCGGCATCGTTGACCAAGCTGATGACCGCGTATTTGGTGTTTGATGCCCTCAAGGCCGGCAAGATTCGGCTCGACCAGACCTTCTCTGTCAGCGAGCGGGCTTGGAAGATGCCGGGCTCGCGCATGTTCATTGACCCCAAGATGCAGGTGCCGGTGGAAGACCTGATCAAAGGCATGATCGTGCAGTCGGGCAACGACGCCACCGTGGCGCTGGCGGAGGGTGTGGCTGGCTCGGTGGAGCGCTTTGTGGAGCTGATGAACCAGCAGGCCAAAGCCTTGGGCATGAGCAGCAGCAGCTTTCGCAATCCGGAAGGCCTGACGGCGCCGGGCCACAGCACCACCGCCCGCGATTTGGCTGCGCTGGCCACCCGGCTGATGCAAGACTTCCCAGCCTATGTGCCGTATTACGCCATCCAGCGCTACCGCTACCCTGGCACCCCGGCCGCCAACGACGCCAACCGCAATTTGCTGCTGTTCAGAGACCCGACGGTCGATGGGCTCAAAACAGGGCACACCAATGCCGCGGGCTACTGCCTGATTGCAACGGCACGCCGCCCAGCGCCGGGTTTGGGCGAGGGCTTGGCAGGGCAGCGCCGCTTGCTCAGTGTGCTGCTGGGCGCCAGCAGCGAGGCCACCCGCGCTGCCGAAAGCCAAAAGCTTTTGAATTGGGGATATTCGGCCTTTGACGTGGTGCGTTTGGCGGCCCCAGGCCAAGCGCTGGTCTCCCCGGAGGTCTGGAAGGGCACATCGGCCACGGCCAAACTGGGCGTGCCGTCCGGTGTGGTGGTGGCAGTGCCCGCAGGCCAAGGCAAGCAGCTGGTCACCGAGATCCTGCGTCCCGACCCACTTGTGGCCCCATTGCAACAAGGCCAAGCCATTGGCACCCTGCGGGTGAGTCAGGCCAATGGCAGCGAGTTGGCCCGGGTGCCGTTGGTGGCGCTCGAAGCGGTGCCGCAGGCGGGGGCCATCGGGCGGGCGTGGGATGCGTTGCGCCTTTGGCTGCGTTGATTTGTTTGGCGCACAGCACGCGCCGGTGATACACTCGAGGGCTTTTCGGAATTTTCCGAAGGGTTCACTTTTTCCGTTTTTCAAACGTTTAGGGACGTTTATCAATGCCAACCATTAACCAACTCGTGCGCCACGGCCGGGAGGTCGAAACGACCAAATCCAAGAGCCCGGCCATGGAAAACTGCCCCCAGCGCCGTGGCGTGTGCACCCGTGTGTACACCACAACGCCCAAGAAGCCCAACTCCGCTCTGCGTAAGGTTGCCAAAGTGCGCCTGACCAACGGTTTTGAGGTCATCTCCTACATCGGCGGTGAAGGCCACAACCTGCAAGAGCACTCGGTCGTGCTCGTGCGCGGCGGTCGTGTCAAGGATTTGCCTGGTGTGCGTTACCACATCGTGCGCGGTTCGCTGGACTTGCAAGGTGTGAAAGACCGCAAGCAGTCTCGCTCCAAGTACGGCGCGAAGAAGCCCAAGGCCAAGTAATTTGGATTTTTCGGGGTTTGGCCTGCTGGCAAGCGGTGTCAAACGCAGTGACCCCAAAGCGCCGTGTTGGCGTCGGGTCGAGTAAGTGAGGGCCTTGCTGGGTTCTCGCGGTGTCTGAAAAGGCGCCAACTGAAGCAATTTTTGAGGTGAAACATGCCACGTCGTCGCGAAGTCCCTAAACGTGAAATCCTGCCGGATCCCAAGTTCGGCAATGTCGAGCTGTCCAAATTCATGAACGTGATCATGGAAGGTGGCAAAAAAGCGGTTGCTGAGCGCATCATTTATGGCGCGCTGGAGCAGATCGAAAAGAAAACCGGCAAAGACCCGGTCGAAATCTTCTCGGTGGCCATCAACAACGTCAAGCCGGTGGTGGAGGTGAAGTCCCGCCGCGTCGGTGGCGCCAACTACCAGGTGCCTGTTGAGGTGCGTCCGGTTCGTCGCTTGGCGCTGTCCATGCGTTGGATCAAGGAAGCCGCCCGCAAGCGCAGCGAAAAGTCCATGGCCATGCGCCTGGCCAACGAATTGGTGGAGGCCACCGAAGGCCGTGGCGGCGCGATGAAGAAGCGCGACGAAGTCCACCGCATGGCAGAGGCCAACAAGGCCTTCAGCCACTTCCGCTTCTGATTCACGCGGGCGTCATGTGCGCCCGCTGGCCTGTTGGAAGCGAGCCCGCGGACCCCAGAAGGGTCGCGGGCTTTGGTACTTAATTTTGGAGAATTTTTATGGCACGCAACACGCCTCTTGAGCGTTACCGCAACATCGGTATTTCGGCCCACATCGACGCCGGCAAGACCACCACCACCGAACGTATCCTGTTCTACACCGGTGTGAACCACAAGATCGGCGAAGTGCACGACGGCGCCGCCACCATGGACTGGATGGAGCAGGAGCAGGAGCGCGGTATCACCATCACGTCCGCTGCCACCACCTGTTTCTGGCGCGGGATGGACAACTCCTTCCCCGAGCACCGTTTTAACATCATCGACACCCCCGGCCACGTGGACTTCACCATCGAGGTGGAGCGTTCCATGCGCGTGCTCGACGGCGCTTGTATGGTGTATTGCGCTGTGGGTGGCGTGCAGCCTCAGTCGGAAACCGTCTGGCGCCAAGCCAACAAGTACAAGGTGCCGCGCTTGGCCTTTGTGAACAAGATGGACCGCACCGGTGCCAACTTCTTCAAGGTCGTGGAGCAGATGAAGCTGCGCCTGAAAGCCAACCCCGTGCCGATCGTGATCCCGATCGGTGCCGAAGACAACTTCAAGGGTGTGGTTGACCTGCGCAAGATGAAGGCCATCATCTGGGACGAAGCCTCCCAGGGCATGAAGTTCACCTTCGAAGACATCCCAGCCGAGCTGGTTTCCGTGGCCAAAGAATGGCGCGAAAAGATGGTGGAAGCCGCCGCTGAAGCCAATGAAGAGCTGATGAACAAGTACCTCGAAGAGGGTGACCTCTCCGAAGAAGAAATCACGGCTGGCTTGCGTGCCCGTACCCTGGCCACCGAAATCCAGCCGATGCTGTGTGGCACCGCTTTCAAAAACAAAGGTGTGCAGCGCATGTTGGACGCGGTGGTCGAGCTGCTGCCTTCGCCGGTGGATATTCCCCCGGTTGGTGGCACGAACGAAAACGAAGAGCCGACCAGCCGCAAGGCCGACGACGAAGAGAAGCTGTCCGCCTTGGCGTTCAAGCTGATGACCGACCCGTTTGTGGGTCAGTTGACCTTCGTGCGGGTGTACTCGGGTGTGCTCAAGAAGGGCGACACCGTTTTCAACGCGGTCAAAGGCAAGAAGGAACGCATCGGCCGTATCGTGCAGATGCACGCCAACAACCGCCAGGAAGTGGAAGAAATCCGCGCTGGTGACATCGCCGCTTGTGTGGGTTTGAAAGACGTCACCACTGGCGAGACGCTGTGCGATCCGGCAGCCGTGATCACCCTCGAGAAGATGGTGTTCCCTGAGCCGGTGATCGCCCAGGCCGTTGAGCCCAAGACCAAGACCGACCAGGAAAAAATGGGCATCGCCCTGAACCGCTTGGCCGCTGAAGACCCGTCGTTCCGGGTGCGCACCGACGAAGAATCCGGTCAGACCATCATCGCCGGCATGGGTGAGCTGCACTTGGAGATCATCGTTGACCGCATGAAGCGCGAATTCGGCGTGGAAGCCAACGTGGGCAAACCCCAGGTGGCCTACCGCGAAACCATTCGCGGCACCGTGGAAGAGGCCGAAGGCAAGTTCGTGCGTCAGTCCGGCGGTAAGGGTCAGTACGGTCACGTGGTGCTCAAGATCGAACCGCAAGAAGCCGGCAAGGGCTTCGAGTTTGTCGACGCGATCAAGGGCGGTGTGGTGCCGCGCGAATTCATCCCCGCCGTGGAAAAGGGCGTCAACGAAGCCCTGACCCAGGGCGTGTTGGCCGGCTACCCGGTGGTGGACGTCAAGGTCACGCTGCACTTCGGTTCGTACCACGACGTGGACTCGAACGAACTGGCGTTCAAGATGGCCGCCATCTTTGGCTTCAAGGAAGGTTGCAAGAAGGCCCAACCGGTCATTCTGGAACCCATGATGGCCGTGGAAGTGGAAACGCCTGAAGATTACGCCGGCACGGTGATGGGCGATCTGTCCAGCCGCCGCGGCATGGTGCAGGGCATGGAAGACATGGTTGGTGGCGGCAAGGCCATCAAGGCCGAAGTGCCGCTGTCCGAAATGTTCGGCTACTCGACCGCCCTGCGTTCGGCGACCCAAGGTCGTGCCACCTACACGATGGAATTCAAGCACTACTCGGAAGCCCCGCGCAACGTGCAAGAAGCCATCATTTCGGCCCGCTCGAAGTGATTGGATTCACCCCCGCGCCGCGCCTGCGGCGCGTCACCCCCTCAAGGGGGCCTGGCGTACGGACCGGCAAAGCCGGATCCGTCGCCACCTGGGGTGGGGCTGCTTCTTTCGGATCTTTTTTGTCTTCGGCGCCGCTTTTGTGGTGAGCCTGCTGCCCGTGGCAGGCTGTGGCCGGAGACGTTAAACACACACGGGTTTTGTTCTTTTTAAGAGGTAATTGCAATGGCAAAAGAGAAATTTGAGCGGACCAAGCCGCACGTGAACGTGGGCACCATTGGTCACGTGGACCACGGTAAGACCACCCTGACGGCGGCCATCACCACCGTGCTGTCCAAGAAGTTTGGCGGTCAGGCTAAGGCCTATGACCAGATCGATGCGGCGCCCGAAGAGAAGGCCCGCGGCATCACCATCAACACCGCCCACGTGGAATACGAAACGGCCAGCCGCCACTACGCCCACGTGGACTGCCCCGGCCACGCCGACTACGTCAAGAACATGATCACCGGTGCCGCCCAGATGGACGGCGCTATTCTGGTGTGCTCGGCCGCTGACGGCCCCATGCCCCAGACCCGCGAGCACATCCTGTTGTCGCGTCAGGTGGGTGTGCCTTACATCCTGGTGTTCCTGAACAAGGCCGACATGGTCGACGACGCCGAGCTGCTGGAACTGGTCGAAATGGAAGTGCGCGAGCTGCTCTCCAAGTACGACTTCCCCGGCGATGACACCCCCATCATCAAGGGTTCGGCCAAGCTGGCGCTGGAAGGCGACACCGGCGAGCTCGGCGAGCAAGCCATCATGAAGCTGGCCGACGCTCTGGACAGCTACATCCCCACGCCTGAGCGCGCGGTGGACGGCACCTTCCTGATGCCCGTGGAAGACGTGTTCTCGATCTCGGGTCGCGGCACCGTGGTGACCGGCCGTATCGAGCGCGGCATCATCAAGGTCGGCGAAGAAATCGAAATTGTCGGTATCAAAGACACCCAGAAGACCACCTGCACGGGCGTGGAAATGTTCCGCAAGCTGCTGGACCAGGGTCAGGCTGGCGACAACGTCGGTATCCTGTTGCGCGGCACCAAGCGCGAAGACGTGGAGCGTGGTCAAGTGCTGTGCAAGCCCGGCTCGATCAAGCCGCACACCCACTTCACTGGTGAGGTGTATGTGCTGAGCAAAGATGAGGGCGGCCGCCACACCCCGTTCTTCAACAACTACCGTCCGCAGTTCTACTTCCGCACCACCGACGTGACCGGCTCGATCGAGCTGCCCGAAGGCAAAGAAATGGTGATGCCTGGCGACAACGTGTCGATCACTGTGAAGCTGATCGCCCCGATCGCCATGGAAGAAGGTCTGCGCTTCGCCATCCGCGAAGGTGGCCGTACCGTCGGCGCCGGCGTGGTGGCCAAGATCATTGCGTGATCTTTGTGAGCCTGGCCTGTGGCGTTGACGCTGCAGGCCACTTTCACCGACTCAACAAGGAATCACCATGAGCAAGCAAAAAATCCGTATCCGCCTGAAGGCCTTCGATTACAAACTGATCGATACCTCAGCGGCCGAAATTGTCGACACCGCCAAGCGCACTGGTGCCATCGTCAAGGGCCCGGTGCCTTTGCCGACCCGCATGAAGCGCTTCGACATCCTGCGTTCGCCGCACGTCAACAAGACCAGCCGCGACCAGTTTGAAATCCGTACCCACCAGCGTTTGATGGACATCGTGGACCCGACCGACAAGACGGTCGACGCCCTGATGAAGCTCGACCTGCCGGCGGGCGTGGACGTCGAAATCAAGCTGCAGTGAACTAGAGCCCCCACGCTCCGCCGCTGCGCTGGGTCGCTGCCCCCCGAGGGGGCTGACCTGCCTTGGGGCGGCCCTGCGGCAGGTCGGTGTGGTCCACACGCCGCACCACCACAGGCGCCACGGAGCTAACGGGCTTGCACAATTAAAGCCCGCCGGTTATACTGGCGGGCTTTTCGGGCCGTTGGCCCTTAACCGCGTTCGCGTTTCTTTCTGAGGCACGCGACGCACCATCAGCCCCGGCCAATTGAAGTCGGGAACGGAGAAAACAATGAGTCTTAGCAACTCCCTCGGGTTGTTGGGTCGCAAGGTGGGCATGATGCGTCTGTTCACCGATGACGGCGATGCAGTGCCTGTCACGGTGGTCGATGTGTCGAACAACCGCGTGACCCAGGTCAAAACCCAAGCCAACGATGGCTACGATGCGCTGCAGGTGACTTTCGGCTCGCGCCGCGCCTCTCGCATCACCAAGCCTGTGGCTGGCCACTTGGCCAAAGCCGGCGTTCAAGCCGGTGAAATCATCCAAGAATTCCGTGTGCCGGCCGATGTGGCTGCGCAGTACCCCGCTGGCGCCGTGGTGCCCGCTCAGGTGCTGTTTGCGGCTGGCCAAAAGGTGGACGTGCAAGGCACGTCCATCGGTAAAGGCTTTGCTGGCACCATCAAGCGCCACAACTTCAGCTCGCAGCGCGCGTCGCACGGCAACAGCCGTTCGCACAACGTGCCGGGCTCCATTTCCATGGCGCAGGATCCGGGTCGTGTGTTCCCGGGCAAAAAGATGACCGGCCACATGGGCGACGAGACCGTGACCACCCAGAACCTGGATGTGGTGCGTGTCGACGAGGCCCGCCAGCTGCTCATGATCAAAGGCGCTGTGCCGGGCTCCAAGGGCGGTTTTGTGACCGTTCGTCCCGCCATCAAAACCAAAGGAGCTAACTGATGCAAGTTGAACTCCTGAACGACCAGGGTCAGGCCGCTTCCAATGTGGAAGTGCCGGATACCGTGTTCGGTCGTGATTACAACGAATCGCTGATCCATCAGCTGGTGGTGGCGTACAAGGCCAACGCCCGTCAAGGCACGCGTGCGCAAAAAGACCGCCAGATGGTCAAGCACTCGACCAAGAAGCCGTTCAAGCAAAAAGGCACGGGCAACGCCCGGGCTGGTATGACGTCTTCCCCGCTGTGGCGCGGAGGCGGTCGGATTTTCCCGAACAGCCCCGACGAGAACTTCACCCAGAAGCTCAACAAGAAGATGTACCGCGCTGGTATGGCTTCGATCTTGTCGCAGCTGGTGCGCGAAGGCCGTCTGGCCGTGGTGGATTCGGTCAAGGTCGACTCCCCCAAGACCAAGGCGCTGGCCGCCAAGTTCAAGGCCATGAACCTCAATCACGTGCTTGTGATCGCCGAGGAAGTGGACGAGAACCTGTACCTGGCCTCGCGCAACCTGCCCAACGTGCTCGTGGTTGAGCCGCGTTACGCAGACCCCGTGTCGCTCGTGCACTTCAAGAAGGTGATCGTCACCAAGGCTGCCGTCGACCAGTTGAAGGAGATGTTCGCATGAGCACCACCCAATTTGACGAAGGCCGCCTGATGCAGGTCCTCGTGGCACCGATCGTGTCCGAGAAGGCCACCATGGTCGCTGAAAACACCAATGCCGTGCTGTTCAAGGTGCTGCGCAACGCCACCAAGCCGGAAATCAAGGCCGCTGTGGAACTGATGTTCAAAGTGGAAGTGACCGGCGTGTCTGTGCTGAACCAAAAAGGCAAGGCCAAGCGTTTTGGCAAAACCGTGGGTCGTCGCGACCATGTGCGCAAAGCCTACGTGACGCTCAAGCCCGGTCAGGAACTCAACTTCGGTGGGGAGGCCGCGTAATCATGGCAGTCATCAAGATGAAACCCACCTCGCCAGGCCGTCGCGGCATGGTGAAGGTGACGCGCGACAACCTGCACAAAGGTTCGGGTTACGCGCCCCTGCTGGAAGCCCAGCACCAGAAATCGGGCCGCAACAACAACGGTCACATCACGGTTCGCCACAAAGGCGGCGGTGCCAAGCACCACTACCGTATCGTCGACTTCAAGCGCACCAAGGACGGTATCCCGGCCAAGGTCGAGCGCATTGAATACGACCCGAACCGCACCGCACACATTGCGCTGCTGTGCTATGCCGACGGCGAGCGCCGCTACATCATCGCCCCCCGTGGCGTGGAAGTGGGCGCCACCTTGATGTCGGGTTCGGAGTCGCCGATCCGTGCGGGCAATACCCTGCCGATCCGCAACATCCCTGTGGGTTCGACCATCCATTGCATCGAGCTGCAAGTCGGCAAAGGCGCCCAAATCGCCCGCTCCGCTGGCGCTTCTGCGGTGCTGCTGGCCCGCGAAGGCATCTACGCCCAGGTGCGCATGCGCTCGGGAGAAGTGCGCAAGGTCCATGTGGACTGCCGCGCCACCATCGGTGAAGTCTCCAACACCGAGCACAGCCTGCGCCAGCTGGGCAAGGCCGGCGTCAAGCGCCACATGGGCATCCGTCCGACCGTTCGCGGTACCGCCATGAACCCGATCGACCACCCGCACGGTGGTGGTGAGGGCAAGACCGGCGAGGGTCGCGCACCGGTGGATCCGTGGGGCAACCTGACCAAGGGCTACCGTACCCGCAACAACCGCCGCACGCAGAACATGATCGTGTCGCGCCGCAAGAAGTAAGGGGTTGACGAAATGACGCGTTCTCTCAAAAAAGGTCCCTTCGTTGACCACCACCTGCTGGCCAAGGTCGAAAAAGCCGTGGCCACCAAAGACAAGAAGCCGGTCAAGACTTGGTCGCGCCGCTCCATGATCCTGCCCGAGTTCATCGGCTTGACCATCGCCGTGCACAACGGCAAGCAGCACGTGCCCGTGTATGTGACCGACCAAATGGTCGGCCACAAGCTCGGCGAATTTTCGCTGACCCGCACGTTCAAGGGCCACCCCGGCGACAAGAAAGCCAAGAAGTAAGGACTAACCATGGAAACCCGCTCTATCGTTCGCGGCGTGCGCCTGTCGGTCGACAAAGGTCGCCTGGTGGCTGACCTGATTCGCGGCAAAAAAGTGGATCAGGCCCTCAACATCCTGACGTTCACCCAGAAAAAAGCCGCTGGCATCGTCAAGAAGGCCCTGGAATCTGCCATCGCCAACGCTGAACACAACGACGGCGCCGACATCGACGAACTGAAGGTCAAGACCATCTACGTCGAGCAAGGCACCACGCTCAAGCGTTTTTCGGCCCGCGCCAAAGGTCGCGGCAATCGCATCAGCAAACCCACCTGTCACATTTATGTGACGGTCGGCAACTGAGGAGGTCACAGGATATGGGACAAAAAATCAACCCGACCGGCTTCCGTCTTGCCGTTTCGCGCAACTGGGCCAGCCGTTGGTACGCCAGCAACCGCGACTTCGCCGGCATGCTGGCTGAAGACATCAAGGTGCGTGAGTACCTCAAAGAGAAGCTCAAGAACGCCGCCGTCTCGCGCGTCGTGATCGAGCGTCCTGCCAAGAACGCCCGCATCACCATTTACTCGGCCCGTCCGGGTGTGGTGATCGGCAAAAAAGGCGAGGACATCGAGAAGCTGAAGAAAGAGCTGTCTGTCAAGTTGGGCGTGCCAGTGGCGGTGAACATCGAAGAAGTGCGCAAGCCCGAAATCGATGCCAAGCTGATCGCCGACTCGATCACCCAGCAGCTGGAAAAGCGCATCATGTTCCGCCGCGCCATGAAGCGCGCCATGCAGAACGCGATGCGTCTGGGCGCCCAAGGCATCAAGATCATGTCCGCTGGTCGTTTGAACGGCATCGAAATCGCCCGCACCGAGTGGTACCGCGAAGGCCGTGTGCCGCTGCACACCCTGCGCGCCGACATCGACTACGGCACCTCGCTGGCCAAGACCACCTACGGCATCATTGGCGTGAAGGTCTGGGTCTACAAAGGCGACACGCTGGGCCGCAACGACGCCCCCGTGGCCGCTGAGCCGCGCCAGGAAGAAGAGCGCCGCCCCCGTGGTCCGCGCCGTGAGCGTCCGGCTGGCCCCGCCGCCCGCGCTGCGGTGCGCCGTGGTGGCAATGCCGCTCCGGCCGATGGCAGCGACAAGCCCGCCGAGGCCACCGACAAACCCGCCGTTAAGCGCGTTCGCAAAGACGCACCCGCAGGGGCACCTGCGGACGGCAAAGGAGAATAAACATGCTGCAACCTGCTCGTCGCAAGTTCCGTAAAGAGCAAAAAGGCCGCAACACCGGTATCGCCACCAGTGGCGCCACCGTGGCCTTTGGCGATTTTGGTCTGAAGTCCACCGATCGCGGCCGCCTGACGGCGCGCCAGATCGAAGCCGCCCGCCGTGCGATTTCTCGCCACGTCAAGCGCGGTGGCCGCATCTGGATCCGTGTGTTCCCGGACAAGCCAATCTCCAACAAGCCCGCTGAAGTCCGTATGGGCAACGGTAAGGGCTCGGTCGAGTACTACGTGGCTGAAATTCAGCCCGGCAAGGTGCTGTACGAAATTGTGGGTGTGCCTGAACAGCTGGCCCGCGAAGCGTTTGCCCTGGCCGCCGCCAAACTTCCGCTGCGCACCACGTTCGTGACGCGCATGTTGGGCCAGTGATCCGGAGGACATCCACATGAAAACCGCTGAACTGCGCCAAAAAGACGTTGCCGGCCTCGAAGCCGAAGTGAAATCCCTGCAGAAGGCCCATTTCGGCCTGCGCATGCAGAAGGCCACGCAACAACTCAACAACACCGCCACGCTGGGCGACACCCGTCGCGCCATTGCTCGCGCCAAGACCATCTTGGCCGAGAAGCAGCGCGCCGCCAAATAAGGAGTGACCATGACGGAAGCCAAAACATCCCTCAAGCGCACCCTGATCGGCAAAGTGGTGAGCGACAAGCGTGCCAAGACCGTGACGGTCCTGGTGGAGCGCCGTGTGAAGCACGAGCTCTACGATAAGATCGTGATGAAGTCCAGCAAGTACCACGCCCATGACGAAAAGGGCGAGTACAAAATGGGCGACATCATCGAGATCAGCGAGAGCCGTCCGCTGTCCAAAACCAAGAACTGGGTGGTGACCCGTTTGGTGCAAAAGGCAGCACTGGTGTAAGCCTGTTGCCTGAGGCTCAAGCAGCTCTCTGAAAAGCGACCGACAATTCGGTCGCTTTTTTTTCGCCCGTGGCGGGGTCCATTCACAAGCCTGAGGAGGCCAACATGATCAAAGTCGGAGACACATTGCCAGCGGTCACGCTGATGGAATACGTGGAAGTGGAGGGCAACGGTTGCAGCGTCGGTCCCAACCCGGTGGAAACGGCCAAGGCCGCTGCTGGCAAGACCATCGCGCTCTTTGCTGTGCCCGGCGCGTTCACCCCCACCTGTTCGGTCAAGCATGTGCCGGGTTATGTGGAGCAGCACGACGCCCTCAAGGCTGCTGGTGTGGATGAGATCTGGTGTGTCAGCGTCAACGACGCTTTTGTGATGGGCGCGTGGGCGCGTGAGCAAAAGACCGATGGCAAGGTGCGCATGCTGGGCGACGGCAGTGCCGATTTTGCCAAGGCCACGGGTTTGACGCTGGACCTGACCGCGCGTGGTCTGGGCCTGCGCAGCGACCGCTATTCCATGCTGATCCAGAACGGCGTGGTCAAAGCCATCAACCGCGAAGCGCCGGGCAAATTTGAGGTGAGTGACGCCGCCACTTTGCTGGCCCAGGCCAAAAGCCTGTGAGTTGACACCGGGCGCTCACAAAGCCACTTTGAGGTAGTGGGCGCCTGGCAAGGGGTTGTGGTAGTACGGCGCGACCTCCACAAACCCCACTTCTTGGTAGAGCGCGCGCGCCGCTTCCATGTCGCTCAAGGTGTCGAGCAGCATGTTGGAGTAGCCCGATAGCCGCGCCTGGGTGAGGGTGGCGTCCACCAACAGACGCCCCAAGCCAAAACCCCGGAACGCTGGGCGCACAAACAAGCGCTTCATTTCACACGCGTTGGGGTGGTCGCTGGTCACCAGTGGCCGGAAGGCGCAACACCCGGCCGCAGCGCCATCGACCGTCGCCAGCAGCAAGCCGCCTGACGGAGCCACATATTGACCCGGGAGACTGTCGAGCTCCTCCGGAAAGCCCTGAAAACAAAGGTCGATGCCCAAGTAGGCTTGGTAATCGACAAACAGCGCGCGGATGTCGGTGAGTTGACCGCCGCTCAGCGCGGAGGCGATATGTATGGATGGCGGTGAAGCGGGCATGGCACCGACTGTAGCGCAGCCTCAGCCAAAGGCGCTGTAGGCGTGTTGCTGCCCGTACCAGACCAGCCACGCCACCAGCGCGGCGCAAACCAGCAACAGCACCAGCGCGAGCGCCCGCTGGCGCCAGGCATCGCCGCTGGCGGGCAGTTCGGGCGCATCCACCGGTTTGTGGCCGTGCCACATGGCCGGCACCAGGCGTTCTCGCCACGCCACCGAATGCCATGCCACGGCCAACAGGTGCAGCACCACCAGTCCGAGCACCACCAGCTTGCCCACTTGTTTGTGGTACCAAGTGGCCAGTTGCACCGTGTCGCCGCTCACCCAACCGGTCAGTGGGCCAGCGTAGGCGATTTCGTCGTCCACCATCAAGCCCGCCACCGCTTGTGCGGCCAGGGCGAGCAGCATGGCCAGCACCGCCCAACTGCCCAGCGGGTTGTGGCCCGCGTGCCAGCGCGCCTCTCGCGCTCCCCGCAGGTACTGCAGCACCGACCGCGGACTGAGCGGAAATTGCGCAAAGCGCGACCAGTGTCCACCGAATATGCCCCAGAGCAGGCGAAAGCCCACCAAGGTCAGCACGGCGTAGCCCAAGCGCATGTGCCACACCATGGCGTCGCCACCGACATTGCCAGTGACCACCAGACCCAACACCGCCAGCGCCAGCGCCCAGTGGAACACCCGGGTAGGCAGATCCCAGATACGCAACAACCGCATACACACCTTTCGAGTTCGGCTAGAGATTTACCCTAGCACAAGAGTTCCTGTGGAACGCTCGGGAATAGCGCGGCATCCACATCGGGGTAACGCATTCGCGTTACCGTTGTTCCCATTCCATTGTTCCATTGTTCACAGGAGATGCCATGAAAGCCGCACTGAGCCTTGTTGTTGCCGCCTGGATGGTCGCCGCCGCGCCCGCCCACGCCCAGTTCCAAAAACCCGAAGACGCGATCAAGTACCGCAAATCCAGCCTGAGTGTGATGGGGACCCATTTCTCCCGCCTCGGTGCAATGGCCAATGGCCGCGCGCCCTTCGACGCCAAACTGGCGGCGGACAACGCCGCTGTGGTGGACACTTTGGCCAAGCTGCCTTGGGCCGCTTTTGGCCCGGGCACCGACCAGGGCGAGACCCGCGCCAAACCCGAGATCTGGCGTGAGCAGGCCAAGTTCAACGATGCGGCCAACAAAATGCAGATGGAGGTCGGCAAGTTGGTGGTCGCCGCCCGCTCGGGCAACCTGGACCAATTGAAGGCGGCGTTCGGCCCTGCGGCACAGACCTGCAAGGCTTGCCACGACGCTTACCGCAAAGACTGAAGTCGCCCTGAAGGCCTGGGTCCGCTCAGGCCTTCAGCAGGCTGTCAAGCAAGTCGTGCAGCGCGGCGAATTCGGGTTCGCCCACATAACGTTTCACGATGTTCCCGGCCTTGTCCACAATGTAGGTGGTGGGCGTGAGCTTGACGTCTCCCCAAGCCTTGGCGATGTCGCCGGTGTTGTCCAATGCCACTTTGAAAGGCAGCTGGCGGCTCTGGGCGAAATTGAGGACCCAAGCGGGTGGGTCGTAGCTCATGGCCACGGCCAGTGTTTCAAAGCCACGCGGCGCGAACTTGCGGTGGGTTTCCACCAAGGCGGGCATTTCTTTCACACAGGACACACAGGTGGTGGCCCAGAAATTCACCAGCAGCACCTTGCCTTTGAGATCGCTGGTGTTGACGCTGCTGCCGTCAAGCAACACAAAGCGGGATTCGGGCGCCGCGTCGCGCCCGGCGCAACCCGATAGTGCGGGAGCCAGCACTGCCCCCATGCCAGCGGCAAGCAACAAGCGGCGATTCAACGGGACAGCGACATTTGTCATGTTCAAAGGGTTTTCAAAAAGCTCACACACACCTTGGGCCCAACGCGGCCAAGCACCTGTGGCAAGGTGAACGATCCACCGATTTTCAGGAGCCATCATGGACCGACGTCAGTTTACCCACACCCTGGCCTGCTTGGCCTGCCCCAGTTGGGCGCTGGCCCAGCCCTTGGCGGGCATCAAGCCAGCCGAAGCCAGTGCCGGCATCAAGGCTGCGCTCGACAAAGGCGTACAAGTCGCGGTCTCACAATTGGGCGCTGTGGATGGATTCCTGGGCGACCCAAAAGTTCGCATCCCCCTGCCGGGTTTTCTGGCCGACGCCAGCCAACTGCTCACACTCACCGGCCAGGGCGCCCGGGTCGATGAATTGGTGACGGCCATGAACCGCGCCGCCGAAGCCGCCGTGCCGCTGGGCAAAAAGCTGCTCGTGAGCGCGGTGAAAAACATGACGGTGGCCGACGCCGCCGCGGTGCTGACCGGCGGCGACGATGCGGTGACGCGTTTTTTTGCCGACAAGACGCGTGGCCCGTTGAGCGAGCAGTTCTTGCCGGTGGTGACAACTGCCACCGCCCGGGTGGGGTTGGCCGAGCGCTACAACCGCGTGGCGGGCAAGGCTGCCGGCTTGGGCTTGGTCAAAGAGAGCGACGCCAATATCGAGCGCTATGTGACAGGCAAAACCCTCGACGGCCTGTACGCGGTGATCGCCGAGCAGGAGCGGGCCTTGCGGGCCAATCCAGCACAGGCCGGCAGCGCGATTCTCAAAAAGGTGTTTGGCGCCTTGTGACCATCCGGGGCAGACGGCGTTGCACTCAGCGCAGCTTGCTGCGCGCCTCGGCCAAGCGCTGCTCCAGGTAGCTGCCGTACATCTCCGGCACCGCCACCCCGACCAAGCGCTCAGCCAGCTCTTGGCCCTGGGCGTTCCAGAACATCACCGTGGGCGCAAAGCGGGCTTTCCACGCCCGGGCCTGATCGGCGTGGGTGGTGAAGCCGCCATCAAAGGCCTGTAGCCGTCGGTTGCGGTCGCGCACGTCCAGCTCGAACGCCACCACCTCGCCCTTGGCCTGCATGGGGCCCAGGTAATGGTTGCGCACCATATCGCACCATGGGCAGCCGGCAAGGGTGCTCATGATGACCAGCGGTTGGCCAGCGGCGTTGGCGCGCTCGGCGCTGTGGCGCAAAGAGGTGATGGCTGGCAGTTGGGCGGCGCTCATGCCCAAAGTATGCGCCAGAATGCGGGCCATGAAACGCATCCCAATGTCGCCGCTGTGGGCGGTGCTGGCCGCCTCGGCCCTGACCCTGGCCTGTTCCCCCACCTTCAACTGGCGCACCACCCGGGTTGATGGCACACCCTTGCAAGCCTCGCTGCCTTGCAAGCCCGAGGCGGCTGTGCGCCCAGTGGCTCTGCCCAGTGGAGCGGCGAATTTGTCCATGATGGCTTGTGAAGCCGGTGGGCTGCGTTTTGCCCTGGGCTGGATGCGGGTGCCTGGGGCTGACGCCCAGCTGTTGCAGGCGTGGCAACAGGCCAGTTTGTCCAGCGTGGGCCAGGCAGCTGGCGCCGTGGCGCCCGCTGGTTGGACGTGGCAAGTGCCCGGTGCCACGCTGAGCCAAGCGGTGCAGGCCGAAGGCCGTGGCCCGCGCGGCGAGGCCTTGGTGGTGCGGGCGGTCTACTTTGTACAGGGCGACATCGCCTACCAGGCAGCGGTCTACGGGCAGCGACCCGACCGCGCCGACGCTGCGCCGTTTTTTGAGGCTTTGCGCTTGCCCTGAAGCGCCAGTGCGAAGGTGCATCGGCGGGCCCTGCGCGCGGATAAACTCAGGCCCATGAACGGCATTCTGATTGTGGCCCACGCTCCTTTGGCCAGCGCCTTGCGCTCCTGTGTGCTGCACGTCTTTGCAGACAGCAGCGACAGCGTGCGCGCCTTGGATGTGCAGCCCCATTTGCCGCCCGAGGAAAGCCTGGCCCAAGCGCGGGTGCTGATGCAGCAGTTCAACGAGCCTTCGTTGCTGGTACTCACCGATGTGTTTGGCGCCACCCCCTGCAATGTGGCCCAGCGGCTGGTCGACGGTGTGCGCAGCAAGCTGATTGCTGGCGTCAATTTGCCCATGCTGTTGCGCACCGTCTCCTACCGCCACGAATCGCTTGATGCGCTGGTTTCGCGCGCCTTGGTGGGTGCCACCCAGGGGGTGATCCAGGTTGCCGTCACCGCTCCTCAGTTCCAGTCTCGCCGCCATCTCCATGATCCAGACCACCGCGACCATCAGCAATAAACTGGGCCTGCATGCCCGGGCGTCTGCCAAGCTCACCAAACTGGCGGGCAGCTTCGTGTCCGAGGTCTGGATGAGCAAGGGTGGTCGGCGCATCAATGCCAAAAGCATCATGGGTGTGATGATGCTGGCCGCCGGATTGGGCAGTGAGGTCTTGATCGAAGTCGACGGTCCCGATGAGCAAGCCGCCATGGATGGGCTGCTGGCCTTGATCCAAGACAAGTTCGGCGAGGGAGAGTGAGCTCATGACGTTTGTGGTCCACGGATTGGCGGTATCGCGCGGCATTGCGATTGGTCGTGCGGTCATCGTGGCTTCCAGCAGGGCCAACGTGGCGCATTACTTCGTCGCGCCGGAGCAGGTGAAGAGTGAAATAGAGCGTCTGCGCCAAGCGCGCGACGGTGTGGTTGCCGAGATTGAGGCCCTGCAACAGTCTCTTGGCGAAGAAGCGCAGGATGCCCATCCCGAACTCAGCGCCTTGCTGGATGTGCATCTGATGCTGCTGCAAGACGAGCAACTCAGCCACGGTGTGCGACAGTGGGTGAGCGACCGCCACTACAACGCGGAGTGGGCGCTGACCGCACAGTACGAGGTGATCGCGCGCCAGTTCGACGAGATGGAAGACCCCTACTTGCGCGAGCGCAAGGCCGATTTGGAGCAGGTGGTTGAGCGCATGTTGCGCATCATGCGCGGCCAGTCCAGCTTGTCGGCGCCGGCGGTGCCCTTGGCCAATGCAGGCCCCTTGGTGCTGATCGCACACGACCTGTCGCCTGCCGACATGCTGCAGTTCAAACACAGCGTTTTTGCTGGTTTTGTCACCGATGTGGGTGGCAAAACCAGCCACACCGCGATTGTGGCGCGCAGCATGGACATCCCGGCGGTGGTCGGCGCGCGCTCGGCCAGCCATTTGGTGGTGCAGGACGACTGGGTCATCATCGACGGTGATGCCGGGGTGCTGATTGTCGACCCCTCGCCGCCAGTGTTGGCCGAGTACACCGAAAAGCAAAAACGCGCAGAGCAGCAGCGCGAACGCCTGCTGCGTCTCAAGAGCACACCAGCGGTCACACTCGATGGCCAGCGCATCGAGCTGCTGGCCAATATCGAGCAGCCCTCCGACATCGAAGCCGCCTTGCGCGCCGGTGCGGTGGGTGTGGGACTGTTCCGCACCGAATTCTTGTTCATGGGCCGCAATGGCCAGACACCGGACGAGGACGAGCAGTACCGAGCCTACCGCCAAGTGGTCGAGGGCATGCATGGTCTGCCGGTGACCATACGCACTGTCGATGTGGGGGCCGACAAGCCGCTGGATCGCCACAACCGCAGTGACGAACACCTCAATCCCGCCTTGGGCCTGCGCGCCATCCGCTGGAGCCTGGCCGAGCCGGCGATGTTTCTGGAACAGCTGCGCGCGATTTTGCGAGCCGCTGCCCACGGCAGCGTGCACTTGCTGATCCCGATGCTGGCGCACGCCAGCGAAATCCGCCAGACCTTGGGCTTGTTGGAGCGCGCCAAGCGCCAGCTCGATGCCAAGGGCATGGTGCATGGTCCAGTGAAGCTGGGTGCGATGATCGAAATTCCGGCGGCCGCGCTTACCGTGCCCTTGTTCCTGCGCCACTTCGATTTTTTGTCGATCGGTACCAACGATCTGATCCAGTACACCTTGGCGATCGATCGCGCCGACGAAACCGTGGCCCATCTCTATGACCCGTTACACCCTGCCGTGCTGCAGTTGGTGTCCAGCGTGATTGGTCAGTGCAAGGCCCAGGGCAAAGGGGTGACGGTGTGTGGCGAAATGGCTGGTGAGGCGGGCATGACGCGCCTGTTGTTGGGTTTAGGCCTGCGCAGTTTTTCGATGCATCCGGCGCAGATTCTCATCATCAAGCAGCAAATTCTGCGCAGCGATGCCGACAAGCTCGCTCCTTGGGCGCAGTCGGTGGTGCAGGCCGATGATCCGGCCGCACTGATGGCCGATTGAGCCGCCGCTGCGCCTGTCAACGGCGGGTGGCGATCACCGCCGCGCCCATGATCATGGCGGCCGCCAAGCCAACCGACCAGTTGGGCATCTGACCTTGCACCAGCAGCAACGTCAGGGTCGAGAGCAGCGGGGTGATGAAGCTCAGCACGCCGATCTGACGGGCGTCGCCGCGTTTGAGAGCGGCATCCCACAAAAAGAAGGCGCCGCCCAAGGGCCCCAAGCCCATCAACACAATCAGGCCCCAGTCCTGCGGACTCAGCGCAACAGACGGCTCGAGCCAGGCGTGGCAAAGCAGCGCCAGCACGCCCGACACCCAAGCAAAAGTGCCAATGGCCGCCGTAGGGAAGGCGCTTACCCGCTGCGTCAGCAACGAGTAGCTGGCCCACATAAATGCCGAGCCGAGTGCCGGGATATAGCCCCATGCCCAAACCGCTTCAGTGCCATTGCCACGCCCTAAGATCGCCAGCGCAGCCCCCGCAAACCCGAGCATGGCGGCCACCACATGGCGCCCTGCCAGCCGAACACCTGGCAAGAACAGTGGCGCCATCACCACAATGCCCAGCGGCCACAGGTAGTTCACCAGATTGGCTTGCACCGGTGGGGCATGTCGCAGGGCAATAAAGAGCAGGAAGTGGTAGCCGAAGAGGCCATAGACACCCAGGGCCAAGGTGGCCGGGGGCACCCGCCACTGACGCAGGTCAAAGCGCGACAGCGGCAGTGCGATCAGCCCACCGACCAGCAGCGACAGGCCGGTGAGCAAAAACGGCGGTACATGCGACAGGGCCACGCCCAGTGCAGCTAGGGATGCCCAGAGCGCGATCGCGCCCAGGGCCAAGAGGTTGGCAGCGTTCATAGTCCGATCATGGCGGATTCTGCTGTCGCAAGACGCTGGTGTTGTGTCGCAGGATGCGGGTCAGCGTGTCCTGCGGCGCAATGCGGCGGTCACGGCGGAGGGCGAGCTGTAACCGCTGCGTCTGGCCACTTCGGTCATGGGCAGTCCTCTGGCGCGCAGATCTTGGGCTTGATCAAGCTGCAAGTCACGCAACCACCGCTGCGCGCTTTGACCACACTCTGCTTGGCAGCGGGCCGCGAACTGGCTGGGGCTCAGGTGAACCTGTCGTGCCATATCCGCCACATCGATGTGTTGGGTTGCCCAACGTTGGCGTGCCCATTCGGCCAGTGCATTCCAATGAATGGTTCGGCGCTGGCGTGTTCGGTGGGGTGATTGAGACCTCCAGCTCTCGAGCAACAGCGTTGGCCCTATAAGTTGGGCGCGCGGCAGGTCGAGGGCACAAGCGTCTGCCAGGTAACGCGCGAGAGAGAGGGTGAGTGCGTGCTGCGACGGGCCCAGACCTATCCAGCCGCTCGATTGGCTGTCGAGCACCAAGCAACGTGCACCCATCTGCGACTCGAAGTCGTGGCGCTCCCCCGGAGGTACCACGCAACTGTCACCGACGCCGATCCGCTGGCCTCGCCCTGCGACCTCCAAGTCCAGGGTGCCCTCGAGTCCCACCAGAATTTGGAAATGATCGTGATCGTGGCTGCCTGGCGAGGCGCTGTAGCACCGCACGCTCAGGTGTTCACCTGCAGCGCTGCGCATGTCATTTGTTCATGGACTCCAGCACACCATGGGCCTGCTGGTCGGCGTGGTAGCTGCTGCGCACCATGGCGCCGACAGCAGCGTGGGTAAAGCCCATTTCGTAGGCTTTTTCCTCGAACATCTTGAAGGTGTCGGGGTGCACATAACGGCGCACCGGCAGGTGGTGGCCGCTGGGCGCGAGGTACTGGCCGATGGTCAGCATGTCGATCTGGTGCGCGCGCATGTCGCGCATCACCTCCAAGATTTCTTCGTCGGTTTCGCCCAGGCCGACCATCAGGCCACTCTTGGTCGGGATGTGGGGAAACAGCGCCTTGAACTTTTTGAGCAGGTTCAGACTGAACTGGTAGTCCGAGCCTGGGCGCGCCTGTTTGTACAAGCGCGGCACGGTCTCCAAGTTGTGGTTCATCACATCGGGCGGCGCGGCCTTGAGGATCTCGAGCGCCCGGTCGTCGCGGCCACGGAAGTCGGGCACCAGCACCTCGATTTGTGTTTGCGGCGACAGCTCGCGGGTCTTGCGGATGCACTCCACAAAATGGCCGGCGCCGCCGTCGCGCAGGTCGTCGCGGTCGACGCTGGTGATGACCACGTACTTGAGCTTGAGCTGGGCAATCGTTTTGGCCAGGTTGTCGGGTTCGTTGGCGTCCAGCGGGTCGGGGCGGCCATGGCCGACGTCACAAAATGGGCAGCGGCGGGTGCACTTGTCGCCCATGATCATGAAGGTGGCCGTGCCCTTCCCAAAGCACTCGCCAATGTTGGGGCAGCTGGCCTCTTCGCACACCGTGACCAGCTTGTTGCTGCGCAGGATGTCCTTGATTTCGTAGAAGCGCGTGGTGGGCGAGCCGGCCTTGACCCGGATCCACTCCGGCTTTTTCAGCACCGGCGCCGCTTCCACCTTGATCGGGATGCGCGCGGTTTTGGCCTGGCTTTTTTGCTTCGCGCTGGCGTCGTAGCTGTCGCTGGGCTGGGCCTCCCGCACCGTAGTTGTATCGGCGGGCAAGGGAGTGGAGGCGTCGGTGTGTGTCATGGCAGGCGGCCGGTGAGGCGTTCAGGGGGCGAGCATCGATTGCAGGTGCGCGCTGAGCCGGGGTTTCACTTCATCTGGTGAAACGTCAACCCCTATTGTAGAAAGATCCACCGTTTGCAGGCCCGCATACCCACACGGGTTGATGCGGGCAAACGGCGACAGGTCCATGGCCACGTTCAGCGACAGGCCGTGGTAGGTGCAGTGTCGGCTGACCTTGATGCCCAAGGCGGCGATTTTGCCCAGGCCATCAAATTGCGGCGCCATCGGCACCCCACCGGTGTGCCGTTGTGGGCGTTGGGGCAGCAGCCGGTGGTCGCTGGGATCGTCCAAGCGCACGTAGATGCCGGGCGCGCCCGCCACCCGATGACCTGTGACGCCCACATCGCGCAGGGTGCGGATCACCGCTTCTTCCAGCCGGTACACATACTCTTTGACGAAATAGCCCAGGCGCTGCAGATCGATCAAGGGATAGGCCACTATCTGCCCTGGTCCGTGAAAGGTGACTTGGCCGCCCCGGTTGGTGGCCACCACCGGGATGTCGCCGGGCGCGAGCACGTGATCGCTTTGGCCTGCCAGCCCCTGTGTGAACACAGGCGGGTGTTCGCAGAGCCACAGTTCATCATCGGTGTCTGTGCCACGCTCGGCGGTGAAGCGCTGCATGGCGTCGTAGGTGGTGGCGTAGGCTACCCGGCCCAGATCGGTGACTTTCACAACACGTATTTCACCAAGGGGTGGCCTGTGAGGGCGCGATACAGGCCGTCGAGCTGCTCGCGGCTTTGCACCCATACCTGCACGGTGAGTCCTAGGTAATTGCCTGCCCGGCTGGGGCGGCGCTCCAAATGGTCGGCGCCAAAAGCGGGCTCTACCTGCTGTGCCAGAGCGGTGACTGCGGCCACAAAGTCTTCGGTGTTGGCACCCATCACCTTGATGGGGAAACGACAGGGGTACTCAATCAGGGATGGCTCTTGGTCGTCGGTGGCGGACATGGTGCGCTCGCTGGGTAAAACCCAATTATCCAAGGTGCCCCGCACAAGAGCCCCTGCAGATTGGGGAGGGTTCTCGGTTTGAATGGGGTTTCTACGTATAATGAGAGGCTCTGCGTGTCAGACGTCCGTTGTAACCTGACTGTAATTTGCTGTGCCGACAATGCAACATTCTTCGTCGGAAAGCCCCAATCAGTCACACGGCGCCGGTGATCCGGATCGCCAAGATGCTTGGGCAGATGACGACGCGGAACCCGATTTCAAGCCCTTGACTGCTGAAGAAGCGGTCGCATGGCGGCGGCGCCAAGTGGCGGTGTCTGTGTGGGAGTTGGTCGGGTGGCAAGTGTTGTTGGGTGTGCTGGCTTCTTTGCTGGGGTGGCTGTTGACGCAGCGGGTCTCGGTGATGGTGTCGGTGGCCTACGGGGCAGCTTCGGTAGCGCTTCCGTCGGCGGTCATGGCCTACGGCCTGACATCCAGTGCCTTGGCTCGCCGTTTGGCTGGCGTGGCGCAAGCGGCATTTGTCGGGTTTTTGCTTTGGGAAGGGGTCAAGGTGGTCCTTGCGGTGCTCATGTTGTGGGCGGCGCAATGGGTGGTGCCTGACCTCAGCTGGCTGGGCCTTTTGGTCGGGCTGGTGGTGGTGCTTAAGGTGCACTGGCTCGGGTGGTGGATCCGGGGCCGGCGCGGTCAACAAACACGCTGATTGGGCGACACGAACATGGCAGCAGAAGGTAGCGGTCCAACCCCGGGTGAATACATCCGCCATCACCTGGTTCATCTGACCAACAAAAAGCAGGAGTCGATCATCGACTTCTCGGTGATCAATATCGATTCGGTGGTCGTCAACGTCGTCTTGGGCATTTTTGTCTGCTGGCTGTTGTGGTCTGCCGCGCGCAAAGCCACCGCAGGTGTGCCGGGTCGCTTCCAGGCTGCGGTGGAAATTCTGGTGGAAATGGTTGAGAGCCAGGCCAAGGCGGTGATCCACAATGCCCAGAGCCGCAAGCTGGTGTCTCCGCTGGCGTTGGTGGTGTTCTGCTGGATCTTCATGATGAACTTCATGGACATGCTGCCGGTTGATTTGTTGCCCAGCATCTGGCATGTGGCTGGTCCGGCGATGGGCTTCCCCGACTACCTGCGCGTGGTGCCCACGGCCGACTTGTCAACGACGCTGGGTCTGTCAGTGTCTGTTTTGTTGATGTGCCTGTACTACAACGTCAAGATCAAGGGTCTTGGCGGCTGGGCGCACGAATTGGTGAGCGCTCCTTTTGGCACCAGCAAGAACCCAGTGTGGGCGCTGTTGTTGGGGGTGGTCAACTTCCTGATGCAAATGATCGAGTTCGTGGCGAAGACGGTTTCGCACGGCATGCGGTTGTTTGGCAACATGTTCGCGGGTGAGCTGGTGTTCATGCTGATTGCGTTGCTGGGTGGCTATGCCGCTCTCTCGCTCAGCGGAGGGCTGTTCTTCGTCGGGCACTTGATCGCCGGTACGGTGTGGGCCATCTTCCATATTTTGGTCATCACTTTGCAGGCGTTCATCTTCATGATGCTGACCTTGATTTATCTCGGTCAAGCGCATGACGCTCACTGAGGCGGGCTGTTGAAGCTTCGCTTGGTTTTCGTTTCTTTTCTTTCTCAACTCACGTCCTTTTCTCATAGGAGTCATCATGGAAAACATTCTGGGTCTGGTTGCTCTGGCTTGCGGTTTGATCGTTGGTCTGGGTGCCATTGGCGCTTCGATTGGTATCGCCCTTATGGGTGGCAAATTCCTCGAATCGTCTGCCCGTCAGCCCGAGCTGATGAACGACCTGCAGACCAAGATGTTCATTCTGGCTGGCCTGATCGACGCGGCCTTCCTGATCGGCGTGGCCATTGCCCTGCTGTTCGCTTTCGCCAACCCCTTCGTTCTGTAATTCAGAAACAGGGCTGTGAGTCACGGGTGCTGTGCGGCGTGAGCCGCCGCAGCACCGTGTCGAGCAGGTCAAAGCGTCAACAACCCCGGTAACACACAGAAAGGCGTTGCGATGAACATCAATGCAACCCTCTTTGCGCAGGCCATTGTTTTTGCGATTTTGGTGTGGTTCACGATGAAGTTCGTGTGGCCCCCGATCGCCAAAGCGCTGGATGAGCGTGCGCAAAAGATTTCCGAAGGCCTGGCCGCCGCCGACAAGGCCAAATCTGAGCTGGCTGTTGCCAACAAGCGCGTCGAAGAAGAGTTGAGCCAATCGCGCAACGAATCCGCTACCCGCCTGGCCGACGCCGAGCGCCGCGCGCAAACGCTGATCGAAGAAGCCAAGGCCCGCGCCAACGACGAAGCCGCCAAAATTGTGGCCGCCGCTCGCCAAGAAGCCGAACAGCAGGCCGTCAAGGCCCGTGAGGCTCTGCGCGAAGAGGTGGCTGCGCTGGCCGTCAAAGGTGCCGAGCAGATCCTGCGTCGCGAAGTCAACGCCAGCGTTCATGCCGAACTGCTGGGCCGTTTGAAAACCGAGCTGTGAAGCCTGTCGCCCAACGCTGAGACTCTAAAGGATCATCATGGCCGAAATCGCCACCATTGCCCGCCCTTACGCTGAAGCGCTGTTCAAGGCTGTTGGTCAGGACGCCGCTTCGGCATCGGTGTGGCTCGATGCCTTGGCCGCTGTGGCGGCCAACGATCAGCTGCGCCAGTTCGCCGACAGCCCCAAAGCCACGGCCAACCAAGTCTATGACTTGCTGACGGCGGTTGCCAAAGTGCAACTGTCCACAGCCGGCCAGAACTTTCTGCGCACGGTGATCGACAACGGTCGTCTGGCGGCGCTGCCCGAAATCGCGCGCCAGTTTCAGGTGTTGAAGAACGCCCAGCAGGGCACTTCCGACGCGGTGGTGTACAGCGCGTTTGCGATCGACGCAGCCGCTCTGGCCGATCTTTCGGGCGTGCTTGAAAAGCGTTTTGGTCGCAAGCTGAATTTGCGGGTGGAATTGCAGTCCGATTTGATCGGCGGCATCCGTGTGGTGGTGGGCGACGAGGTGCTCGACACCTCGGTCAAAGCCCGTCTGGAACAAATGAAAGTGGCTCTGACGGCTTGAGACCCACCGGTTTCGCGCTTTTCTGGCCCACCTCCTATTTTTGAAAGAAGGAAAGAGTCATGCAACTCAATCCCGCTGAAATTTCCGAATTGATCAAGTCGCGCATCCAGGGCCTTGACGCTTCTGCCGACGTGCGCAACCAAGGCACCGTGGTGTCGGTGACCGACGGCATTTGCCGCGTGCACGGCTTGTCCGACGTGATGCAGGGCGAGATGCTGGAATTCCCGGCCACCAAAGACGGCCAGCCCTCGTATGGCCTGGCGCTGAACCTCGAGCGCGACTCGGTGGGCGCCGTGATTTTGGGCGAATACGAGCACATCTCCGAAGGCGACACCGTCAAGTGCACCGGCCGCATTTTGGAAGTGCCGGTGGGCCCCGAGCTGGTGGGTCGTGTGGTCAACGCGCTGGGTCAGCCGATCGACGGCAAAGGCCCGATCAACGCCAAGATGACCGACGTGATCGAAAAGGTCGCGCCCGGCGTGATCGCCCGCAAATCGGTGGACCAGCCGGTGCAAACCGGTCTGAAGTCGATCGACTCGATGGTCCCCGTCGGCCGTGGTCAGCGCGAGCTGATCATTGGCGATCGCCAGACCGGTAAAACGGCTGTGGCCATCGACGCCATCATCAACCAAAAAGGTCAGAACATGACCTGCGTGTACGTCGCCATCGGCCAGAAGGCGTCGTCCATCAAAAACGTGGTGCGCGCCCTGGAGCAGGCCGGCGCCATGGAATACACCATTGTGGTCGCCGCCTCGGCGTCTGAGTCGGCCGCCATGCAGTACCTGTCGGCCTATTCTGGCTGCACCATGGGCGAATACTTCCGCGACCGCGGCGAAGACGCGCTGATCGTGTACGACGACCTGTCCAAGCAGGCCGTGGCTTATCGCCAAGTGTCGCTGCTGCTGCGCCGCCCGCCAGGCCGCGAAGCCTACCCTGGCGACGTGTTCTATCTGCACAGCCGTCTGCTCGAGCGCGCAGCCCGCGTGAACGCCGATTACGTCGAAGCCTTCACCAAGGGTGAAGTCAAGGGCAAGACCGGGTCTTTGACAGCATTGCCGATCATCGAAACGCAAGCTGGCGACGTGTCCGCTTTTGTGCCGACCAACGTGATCTCGATCACCGACGGCCAGATCTTCTTGGAAACCAGCCTGTTCAACGCCGGTATCCGCCCCGCCATCAACGCCGGTATTTCGGTGTCGCGTGTCGGTGGTGCGGCCCAGACCAAGCTGATCAAGTCGCTCTCCGGTGGTATCCGTACCGACTTGGCCCAGTACCGTGAACTGGCCGCTTTTGCGCAGTTTGCATCGGACCTGGACGAAGCCACCCGCAAGCAGCTCGACCGCGGTGCCCGCGTGACCGAACTGCTCAAGCAGGCCCAATACAGCCCGCTGCCCATCAGCCTGATGGCAGCCACCCTGTTTGCGGTGAACAAAGGCTACATGGACGACATCGATGTCAAGAAAGTATTGTCGTTCGAGTCGGGCCTGCACGCCCACCTCAAAGACAAGCACGCCACTCTGGTGGCCAAGCTCGACAACGACAAGGCCATGGACAAGGACGCTGAAGCCGCTTTGACGGCCGCCATCGCCGAGTTCAAGAAGTCCGGCACCTACTGATAGCGCCAGGCATTCCCAACAGGAGCAGCAATGGCAGCAGGCAAGGAAATACGCGGCAAGATCAAATCGGTGGAAAACACCAAGAAGATCACCAAAGCCATGGAAATGGTCGCCGCCTCCAAAATGCGCAAGGCGCAGGACCGCATGCGTGCGGCCCGGCCTTACAGCGAGAAGGTGCGCCAGATTGTGGGCAACCTCAGTCGCGCCCATCCCGAGTATGTGCACCCCTTTATGCAGGCCAACGACGCCAAAGTCGCCGGTTATGTGGTGGTGACCACCGACAAGGGTCTGTGTGGCGGTTTGAATACCAACGTGCTGCGCGCCGTGACCAATCAGCTGCGCGAGCAGCAGGCCCAAGGTATTGGTGCCGAGGTGGTGGCGGTCGGCAACAAGGGCCTGGGCTTTATGAACCGCGTGGGCGCCAAAGTGGTGTCGCAGGTCATTGGCCTGGGTGATACCCCGCACTTGGAACGTCTGATTGGCCCGGTCAAGACCTTGCTGGACGCCTACACCGAAGGGCGTGTGAGTGCGGTTTATCTGTGCTACACCAAGTTCATCAACACGATGAAGCAGGAGTCGGTGATCGAGCAATTGCTGCCCTTGTCGGCCGAAGCGCTGCAAGCCAGCGGCAAGGGTCACGACTGGGATTACATCTACGAACCCGACGCCACCGTGGTCATCGACGAGCTGCTGGTGCGTTACGTGGAAGCGCAGGTGTACCAAGCCGTAGCGGAAAACATGGCCTCCGAACAGTCCGCTCGCATGGTGGCCATGAAAGCGGCCACCGACAACGCTGGCAACGTGATCAACGAACTCAAGCTGGTCTACAACAAGACCCGCCAGGCCGGCATCACCAAAGAGCTGTCCGAAATTGTGGCCGGCGCCGCAGCGGTTTGATCCCGGCGTCCAACTGAAATCTCAAGAAATTAAAGGTACACATCATGTCTCAAGCACAAGGCAAGATTGTTCAGTGCATCGGCGCTGTGGTGGACGTGGAATTCCCCCGCGACCAAATGCCGCGCGTGTATGACGCGCTGAAAATGGAAGGCTCGGCCCTGACGCTGGAAGTCCAGCAGCAGCTGGGCGATGGCGTGGTGCGCACGATTGCGCTGGGCTCGTCTGACGGCCTGCGCCGCGGCATGGTGGTGACCAACACCAACGCGCCCATCACCGTGCCCGTGGGCAAGGCCACGCTGGGCCGCATCATGGACGTGCTGGGCACGCCCATCGACGAGCGTGGTCCGGTGAGCCAAGAGCTGACCGCCTCGATTCACCGCAAGGCCCCGGCCTACGACGAACTCTCTCCCTCGACCGAGCTGCTGGAAACCGGCATCAAGGTGATCGACTTGGTCTGCCCCTTCGCCAAAGGCGGCAAGGTGGGCCTGTTCGGTGGCGCCGGTGTGGGCAAGACCGTGAACATGATGGAACTCATCAACAACATCGCCAAAGCGCACTCGGGTCTGTCCGTGTTCGCTGGTGTGGGTGAGCGTACCCGCGAGGGCAACGACTTCTACCACGAGATGGCCGACTCCGGCGTGGTGAAACTCGACAACCTGGCCGAATCCAAAGTGGCCATGGTGTACGGCCAGATGAACGAGCCCCCGGGCAACCGTCTGCGCGTGGCCCTGACCGGTCTGACCATCGCCGAGTCCTTCCGCGACGAAGGCCGTGACGTGCTGTTCTTCGTGGACAATATCTACCGTTACACCCTAGCCGGTACCGAAGTGTCCGCTCTGCTGGGCCGTATGCCTTCCGCTGTGGGCTACCAGCCGACGCTGGCCGAAGAAATGGGCCGTCTGCAGGAGCGCATCACCTCGACCAAGGTCGGTTCCATCACGTCCATCCAGGCCGTGTACGTGCCGGCCGACGACTTGACCGACCCGTCGCCTGCCACCACCTTCGCCCACTTGGACTCCACCGTGGTGCTCTCGCGTGACATCGCTGCGCTGGGTATCTACCCCGCTGTGGACCCGCTGGACTCGACCAGCCGCCAGCTCGATCCGCTGGTGGTGGGCCAAGAGCACTACGAAACCGCCCGCGCCGTGCAAGGAACGCTGCAGCGCTACAAAGAACTGCGCGACATCATCGCCATTCTGGGCATGGACGAACTGGCGCCGGAAGACAAGCTGGCCGTGGCCCGCGCCCGCAAGATTCAGCGTTTCCTGTCGCAGCCCTTCCACGTGGCCGAGGTGTTCACCGGCTCGCCCGGCAAGTACGTGCCGCTGTCGGAAACCATCCGTGGTTTTAAGATGATCGCCGCTGGTGAGTGTGATCACCTGCCCGAGCAGGCCTTCTACATGGTCGGCACGATCGACGAAGCCTTCGAAAAAGCCAAAAAGGTGGCGTAAAGCTGCGCCTCGGGGCGCCTGGCGTTGTTGCCGTGCTCGCCGTACCTTGAGTACGGCTGCGCGCGGCGCCTAGCCAGTCACCCCGCTGCTTGCTTTCCACTCACCTTTTAACTGGAGTACCTATGAGCACCATCCACGTCGATGTGGTCAGCGCCGAAGAGTCGATCTTCAACGGCGAAGCCAAGTTTGTGGCTTTGCCTGGTGAGGCCGGCGAACTCGGTATCCTGCCCGGCCACGTGCCGCTGATCACCCGCATCAAGCCGGGTGCGGTGCGCATCGAAAAGGCCGACGGCGGTGAGGAGTTCGTGTTTGTCGCCGGTGGCATTCTGGAAGTGCAGCCCAACCGTGTGACCGTGTTGTCCGACACCGCCATCCGGGGGGCAGACCTCGACGAAGCCAAGGCCGCCGAAGCCCGCAAGCAGGCCGAAGAGGCGTTGAAGAACGCCAAGAGCGAAATCGACATGGCCAAGGCCACGTCCGAACTGGCGGTCATGGCCGCCCAGATCGCGGCATTGCGCAAGTACCGCCAAAAGCGCTGACCTACGCTTGAGCACCCACTAAAACCGGCCCTAGGCCGGTTTTTTTCTGTCTGCAGCAGCGGCACAGGTGGCTGCTTTGTTCCACAATTGGTGCATGACTTCTTTGTCGCAGAACCCCGACCTTGGCCCCAAGGAGGTAGCCGCTAGGCTGTTGATCACCCCATCCGCGCTGGAGGAGCTGACCTTTGAGGACGCCATGCTGGTGGTCGATTACATGCAGCCCCGGCGCATTGCCGACGGTACTGTGCTGATGCGCGAGGGTGAAGAGGTTCACAACGACTTTATGCTGCTGGTGCTCGACGGTGAGGTGTCGGTGGCCAGTGAAGTGAACGGTGTGGACGAAGACATTGTGGTGAGTGTGCTGGGAGCGGGTGCCTTGATTGGGGAAATGGGCCTGCTGGACGGGACGCCGCGCTCGGCCACCTGCACGGCCGATGGTGAGGTGGTGGCGGCCATTCTGACCCGTCCCAATATGTTGTCGCTGATGCGCGAGCAGCCCCGGGTGGCGTCGCGCTTGTTGCTCGCGATCACCAAGCGCCTCTCAGACCGGGTGCGCGACACCAACCGCAAGGTCAAGGCGCTGGCCCAAATCAACCGCACCTTGCGGCAAGAACTCAATTTGGTGGTGAACAACCGCACGCAGCCCTCGCCCAGGCAGTGAGGCCGAACTGTGCGACGCGCTTCCCGTGTGCCTGTGGATTTGCCGGATGTGCTGTGTGCCGCCTTTTATGAGGCGCTGCAGCATGGCGATATCGAGGCGCTGATGGCCTGCTGGGCCGACAGCGACGATGTGGTGTGTGTGGCACCAGCGCAAAACCATTGGAGCGGACGGGCCGCGATCCGCGAGGGTTTTGCCCAGGTGCTGGCGTATGGTCCGCTGCAACTGCGGTTTGAGCAGGTGCACCGGGCCTCGGCAGACGACACCGTGGTCGATGTGTTGCTGGAGCGCTTGGACACCCAAGGGCACGATGGGCCGCGCACCCATTGGCAATGGGCTACCCATGTTTATCTGCGTGGCCCTCAGGGCTGGCGCCTGCTGGCGCGCCACAGCTGCGCTGCTCCGGGTGAGCCGCCCGCAAGCAGTGCGCTGCCCTCAAGGCAACTGCACTGACATGCAGCGCCAACCCGCATACGTCCCCCCCAGGGGTCTGCGCAATCCCCATTTCCAGACCATCTGGGCAGCCAAGGTGGCAGCGCGTCCTACGGTGTGTTGGCACCGTGAGCGTTGGAACACTCCCGATGGGGACTTCATCGATGCCGACTGGTTGGGCACACCGGCGCACAACCAGCGGCCGGTGTTGGTGTTGTTCCACGGTCTGGAAGGCGGCTCAACCAGCCATTACGCCCAAGCGATGGCCCAGGAGGCCAGCGGCCGAGGCTGGGACTGTGTGGTGCCGCATTTTCGCGGTTGCAGCGGCGAGCTCAACCGCGCGCCGCGCGCCTACCATTCGGGCGATCACGCTGAGGTAGGTTGGATATTGGCCCAAGTGGCGGAGCGCTACCCTGGGCAGCCGCGCCTGGCCGCTGGTGTGTCCTTGGGCGGCAACGCCTTGATGGTCTGGGCCGGGCGCCAAGGCGCCGCTGCGCTGCGCACCGTGCAGGCGGTGGCGTCCATCTGCTCACCCCTGGATTTGATGGCCAGCGGTGCGGCACTGGAGCAAGGCCTCAACCGCTGGATCTATACCCCCATGTTCCTGCGCACCATGCAGCGCAAGGCCGTGGAGAAATCGACCCAGTTTCCAGGCTTGTTCGATCTGCAGCGGGCGCTGGCAGCGCGCACCCTGCGCACCTTCGACGATGCCTTCACTGCGCCAGTCCACGGCTTTGCTGGGGTGGAGCACTACTGGACGGAGGCCTCCGGCCTGCCCCATTTGCGCAGCATGGCCATTCCCGCACTGGTGCTGCACGCTGAGGACGACCCTTTTGTGCCCAAGGCCTCCTTGCCCCGGCCTGAGCAGGTCAGCCCCAGCGTGGCCTTGCACCGCACGCCGTACGGGGGGCATGTGGGTTTTCCGGTCTGGGATGGGGCCGTGGGGGGCTGGCGCGGTCATGTGGGCTGGATGCCAGGCTTTGTGTGTCAGTGGCTGCACACGGCGGTCGAGCGTGTGAGGAGTACGGGCCATGGATGAGCTGGTACAAGCGGCTTTGCGCAAATGGCCCAACGTCCCCGACTGTCACGGTTGGTTGGCCTTGGATGGTCGCGGCGACTGGTATCTGCGCGACGACCAAGCCCAGTCGGCTGGTGCCTTCCAAGACCGCATGGCCTGGCCAGCGGCCAAAGGCAGCCGGCTGGAGCATGCAGGGCTGCTCGCTTTTATCGGACGCAATTACGGTTGTGACACGCAAGGCCGCTGCTTCTTCCAGAACGGGCCACAACGGGTGTTTGTGGAGCTTGAAACCACCCCATGGATTTGGCGCATCGCCCCCCAAGGTGTGGTGTACGCCCATACCGGGGTGCCTGCTGCAGTGCAAGAGGCTTGGCTGGATGAAGAGGGGGCCCTTTATTGCCTGACCGACGTGGGCTTTGGCCGGGTGCATACCAGCGATATGTGGTCCGCCGCCCAGCTGCTGGAGCAGCAGCAGTGGCCGCTGCGCGAAGGCGTGCGCAGCGGGTTTGCTGAACGCTTTGGGTTTGTCCTGAGTCCCCAGCGCCAACACGCCCAAAAAAAAGCCCGCTGACGCGGGCTTGGTGGGGAGGTGGGCCGGACGTTTATTGGCCAGCGGGCGCTGTCTCAGCGGCCGGGGCCTCGGCAGCGGCTGCCGGAGGATTCGGCACCTCAAACTTGCCGCCAGCGGCATTGGCCAGGTGCACCACCGCACGGCCAATTTCCACATCGCTGAAAGCACCACCACCCTGGGCGCCCATGGCACCTTTGCCGCCGAGGGCCGAATTGAGCAGCGCTTCGTAGCCGGTAGCGATGCGGGCACCCCAGGCGCCTGCGTCGCCAAACTTGGGAGCACCAGCCAAGCCGGCGTCGTGGCAGGCTGCGCACTGGGCTTTGTACACCGCGTCACCGGCTTGCAGTGGGCGGTTGGCGTCGCGCAGCTCCACGGTGCCGACGCGCTGGATGCGCTCGGCCAAGGCAATTTCGGTGTCGACCGCACCTGCGGCGGGTTTGGGGGCCGAGGTCACAAAATGCACCAGACCGATGATCACAAACACCGGAATCACAAAAGAGAAAAACGACAGCCACAGCAGCTGCATGGGCGTCTTGACGGGACCGGTGTGGGAATCGTGTTCGCTGTCGCTCATGGTGTCCTCATGGGGGTCTGATGCAGACCATAACGCCAGACTCTGGCGGAAAAAGCTCCGACCAACGCGAAGCCAAGCAACCCGAAATTATAGCCAACAGCCCTGTACCAAACTGACGCGCAACGGCTGCGATGTAGAATGTTGCTCTGCAGCGCGGCTGTAGCTCAGTGGATAGAGTATTGGCCTCCGAAGCCAAGGGTCGTGGGTTCGATCCCCGCCAGCCGCGCCATATATTGGCTTCGCCCCAGCGCGCAAGCTCCCGACTCCCTTCCCCCGCACACCATGGGCCAGACCCAGTTCGACTTTGGCGAGCAGGCACACCCTTCCGCTGAGCCGAAGGCGCGTGCACACAAGCGGCTGCCAAGCTTGGCACAAATGGCCGCGCTGTTGGATGCCTCGGACGCCTACCGGGTGTTGCGCCGCCTGCAGCCGCTGGCCGACCACGGGCCAAGGCCGCCGGGGAACGACGGCACCACCACCCACGTCTTGCTGCTCGACACCGAAACCACGGGCTTGTCCCATGCCAGTGACCACATCATCGAGCTGGCGTTGTTGCTGGTGCAGGTCGACACGGGCAGCGGCTTGCCGTTTGGGCCGGTGGAAACCTTCGAAGGTTTTGAAGACCCGGGTATACCAATCCCTGAAATCGCCCAGCGCATCACCGGGATCAGCGACGCCATGGTGGCAGGTCAGCGGCTCGACGAAACAGCGGTCCATGCATTGCTCGCCCGCGCCGACTTGGTGGTGGCCCACAACGCGGGCTTCGACCGGCCGTTTGTCGAAGCGCGTTTCCCGGCATTTGCCGACAAGCCTTGGGCCTGCTCTTTTGCCGATATCGACTGGAAGGCGCTGGGCGCGGAATCGGCCAAGCTGAGCGCGTTGGCGCTGGAGCGTGGCTGGTTTTACGACGCACACCGCGCCCTCACAGACTGCCACGCCTTGTTGCAGGTGTTGAGCCAGCCCTTGCCCGACCACAGCGACACCGGCTTGGCGCGCTTGTGCCGTGCAGCGAGTACGCCAAGCTATCGCCTGCGCGCCACAGGCGCGCCGTTTGAGGCCAAAGACACACTCAAGCAGCGGGCCTACCGTTGGGACACAGACGCCCGGGTCTGGTGGCGCCAGCTGCCCAGTGCCGAAGCGCTTGCGGACGAGCTTGGGTGGCTACAGACCGAGGTCTACCGTGGGCGCCCCGCCCAAGTGAGCAGTGAGCGCTTGGACGCCCGCCAGCGCTATACCCCAAGGGCAGGGGTATTGGCGCTGCACCATTTGCCCATTTGAATGGCAGCAGCCCCTAGGGAAGGTCTGCACAACACCCGCCGCGGCGTGAGTTGATGCGCGTGATTTCAG
>CAZYUD010000024.1:0-43254 GCA_964650505.1 uncultured Hydrogenophaga sp. | reverse complement strand
GCATGGGCTTGGTGGTCATGGCCATTGTGCTGGCGGTGCTGCTGCCCATCATCGAGCTCAACCAACTCGTCACAACCTGACACCTGTCGGAGGCCCATCATGGGACTGTCCTTGCAAGGCAAATTGGTGGTCGCCATTTCGTCGCGGGCGCTGTTCGACTTCGAAGAAGAAAACCGCGTCTTCGAAACCCGCGACGACCGCTCCTACATGCAGCTGCAGCTCGAACGGCTGGACGTGCCGGCGCGCCCAGGCGTGGCGTTTTCGCTGGTGCGCAAACTGCTGGCCTTCAACACGGCGGATAGCCAGCCGGTGGAGGTGGTGATCCTCTCGCGCAACGACCCAGTCTCGGGCATGCGGGTGTTCCGCTCGGCCACACATTACGGTTTGCCGATTCAACGCGGCAGCTTCACCCGGGGCCAGCCACCGTGGCGCTACCTCAAGCCGCTGCGCGCCAACCTGTTTTTGTCGGCCAACCTGGCCGATGTGCGCTCGGCGCTCGACGCCGGTGTGCCGGCGGCGCGGGTCTATCCACAATCGGTGCGCGCCAGCGACGCCCACCCCAACGAGGTGCGCATCGCTTTTGACGGCGACGCGGTGCTGTTCTCGGACGAAGCCGAACAGGTCTACCAAGCCCAAGGCCTGCGCGCGTTCCAAGAACACGAGGTCAGCAAAGCCGCCCAACCCCTGGGCGGTGGGCCGTTCAAACCGGTGCTCGAAGCCCTGCACCGGCTGCAAAGCAACGACCAAACCCCCATGCGCATCCGCACCGCGCTGGTGACCGCACGCAGCGCGCCGGCCCACGAACGCGCCATCCGCACGCTGATGGACTGGAACATCCAGGTCGACGAGGCCATGTTCCTGGGCGGGCTGGACAAGGGCGAGTTCCTCGCCGAATTCGAGCCCGACTTCTTTTTTGACGACCAGACCGGCCACATCGAATCGGCCGCGCTGCACGTCCCCGCTGGCCATGTGGCCTCGGGCGTGCGCAATCCGGAGCCACCGACCGTATGAACACCGCTCCCACGTCCAAGCTCGGCCGCTTTCGCCATTTTGTGGGCGCGGCCTGGGCCTTGAGCCGCCCCTATTTTTTTGGCGATGAAAAATGGCGCGCGCGCGGCCTGCTGGCCGCCATCGTGGCGCTCAACCTGGGCGCGGTCTACATGCTGGTGCTCATCAACGAGTGGAACCGGGTGTTCTACGACGCGCTGCAAGACAAAAACGCCGAGGTGTTTTGGCGCGAGCTGGGGCGCTTCACTTACCTGGCTTTTGCGTTCGTGGTGATCGCGGTCTACCGCTTCTACCTGACCCAGCTGCTGGAGGTGCGCTGGCGGCGTTGGATGACGGCCCACACCCTGGACCGCTGGCTGGCCCACAAAGCCTTCTACCAAATGGAGCTGCTGCGCCACGCGCGCGCCTCGGGCAGCACCCCCGACAACCCGGATCAACGCATCAGCGAAGACATCCGCCTCTTCACCTCTGAAACGGTGAGCCTGAGCATGGGCCTGCTCAACGCGGTGGTGACGCTGGTGAGCTTTGTCGGCATTTTGTGGAGCCTCTCGGGCGCCATGAGCATTCCCTGGGGCGAGAGCAGCGTGGCCATTCCGGGCTTTATGGTCTGGCTGGCGGTGATCTACTGCCTGGTCGGCAGTGTGCTGACCCATTACATCGGCCGCCCGCTGATCAAACTCAACTTTGAACAACAAAAGCGCGAGGCCGATTTCCGCCACCACCTGATGCGCCTGCGCGAACACAGCGAAGCGGTGGCCATGGACCGCGGCGAAGCGGCCGAACGCGGCCAGCTCGACGTGCGCTTTGGCGACGCGATCCAGAACTACCTGCGCCTGATCGCGGCACAAAAGCGCCTGACCTGGTTCACCGCCGGCTTTGGCCAAGCGGCGGTGGTGTTTCCCTTCATCGTAGCGGCGCCACGTTTTTTCAGCGGTGCCATTCAGCTCGGTGAGCTGATGCAAATCGCCTCGGCCTTTGGCCGGGTGCAGGATGCGCTGTCGTGGTTTGTCGACAGCTACGACCGTCTGGCCGCCTGGCGCGCCACCACCGACCGCTTGACCAGTTTCGAAAGCGCGTTGGCCAACTTGCCAGGTGCCGGCACGTCCGTGTCGGAGGTCGCTGACGCCGCCCATTGGGAGATGGGTCCACTGACCTTGGCTTTGCCCAACGGACAAGCCTTGCTGCAGACCCCGGCACTGCGCTGGCAGGCAGGTGACCGGATCTGGCTGCAAGGGCCCTCGGGCTCGGGCAAGTCCACGCTGCTGCGTGCGCTGGGCGGGATCTGGCCCTGGGCACAGGGCCAGGTGCACGCCCCGGCACAGGGGCACAACGACACCATGTTCTTGCCCCAACACCCTTATCTGCCCCACGGCAGCTTGCGCCACGCCCTGCTCTACCCCCACACCGAAGGACATGGCGATGCCGAGCTCATCGGCGCATTGCACACCGCCCAACTGCCACACCTGAGCGATCGGCTCGACGAGGTACAAAGCTGGGACCAAGTGCTCTCAGGCGGCGAACGCCAGCGCTTGGCACTGGCCCGGGCGTTTTTGAAGCGCCCGCGCTGGCTGCTGATCGACGAGGCGACCAGCGCGCTGGACCCCCAGACCGAATTGCAGTTGATTGGCGCGCTGCAAGCGATGCTCGAGGCGCGCAATGGCGCGCTCATTGCGATTGCCCACCATAATGTCAAAAATGATTTATTTAACCGATTTTGGCAAATACCAAATGCTGGTGCAGCCCCTCGCACACTGGGCGATTGCCCTGTGTAAAGCCCTGCCAACACAGCGAACCACCAGCGCTTTTTTGGTTGCAATGCCACACCCCAGCCCCAATTTCTGATTATCATGAGAGCGCTACCGATTGCTTAACACAATTCGCAGCAAATCAATACAAATGTATTCATTTGCGGTTCAGCCGCATTGTCAATGCCCAAATCGCTCGATATTTCCCAATGGAGCACCCGGCGATGGGTGGTCACAGCCCTGGCTCTGTTGGTGCTGACACTTTCACCCATGGCGTGGACCCAGTGGCGGCAACTGGCCTTGTTGGCCGACGACCGCAACCAGCTCGCCGAACAGACCATGTGGGAGTCGTTTGAGCTGGAACGCGACCTCCACGAACTGGGCCTGCAGCTGTCGCGCCTGCAAGCCGGTGTTGGCGACGACGACGGGGTGCAGCTGCGCAAACAATTCGAGTTGTTGGCCAACCGCGCCACGGAACTCGAAAAACACGCACTGCAAGGCTGGCTCGGCCAGTCCAAGGTCTACGCAGACGCCCGCGCAGCGGTGCGCCAATTTATCGACGACGAGCGCGCTGCCTTCGAACGCACCCCGCAGTGGATCAACAACCCCGCAGAACTCGGCCGTCTGGGAGAGCGCTTGCGGGTGCTCTCGCCACTGATGCTCGAAGTCTCGCGCGAGTCGAACCGCCAGGTGGCGCGGCTGGACGACGAACGCACCGAGCAACTGCGCCAACAAAGCGGCCTGGTCATTGGCATGGCGGTGATTCACAGCCTGCTGATGCTGCTGTTGCTGGGTGTGCTGCTGCGCCATATCCGCAACCAGCAACAGCAATACCAAGAGCTGGAGCAGATGAGCCAGCAACTGGAGAAAGCGCGCGACGACGCCGAAGCCGCCAACCAAGGCAAGAGCGTGTTTTTGGCCAATATGAGTCACGAGGTGCGCACCCCCTTCCAAGGCCTCTTGGGCATGCTGACCTTGCTGGAACAAACCACGCTTGACGGCCAACAGCGCGACTACTTACAGACCGCCCAGGATTCGGCGGTGCATTTGCTGGGTGTGCTCAACGACATCTTGGACGTGTCCACCATGGAGTCGGGCACGCTCAAACTGTCTTTGGCGCCCATCAATCTGCGCGGGGTGGTGCACGAGGTGGAAGACCTGATGACGGTGGCAGCCCAAGACAAAGGCCTGCAACTGAGCATCTACACCGCCGCCGATTTGCCCGAATGGGTCATGGCCGACCCCACCCGGGTGCGGCAGATTCTGTTTAACCTGCTGAGCAATGCGATCAAGTTCACCCACCACGGCAGTGTGATCGCAGAAGTGACCCGCAACCCGGCCCACAAAGACGAAATTGTCATGACGGTGCGCGACACCGGGGTCGGTATGGATGCCGAAACGGTCAAGCACCTGTTCACCCGCTTCTACCAAGCAGATAGCTCGCTGCGCCGGCGCAGCGGTGGCGCTGGGCTGGGCTTGGAGATTTCGCGCAACCTCTCGCGCCTGATGGGCGGCGACATTGAGGTGCGCAGCGAGCTTGGGGTGGGCTCGGTGTTTGTGGCCAAGCTCTGCCTGCCCGAAACCGGCGCCCCGCAGGACAGCCGACTGCAAACCGTGGATGGCAGCAAGCCGCGCAGCCTGCGCAAGCTCAATCTGCTGGTGGCCGAAGACCACCCCATCAACCTCAAATACATGAGCATCTTGCTCGACAAAATGGGCCACGACGCCACCTTTTGCGAAAACGGCCAAGAGGTGCTTGAATTGCTCAAGCAGCACACGTACGACGCCGTGCTGCTGGACTACCACATGCCGGTGCTCGATGGCTTGGCCACCACCGAAGCGATCCGCGCGCTGCACACCCCGGCCGCGCACATTCCAGTGATTCTGGTGACCGCCGATGTGGTCAATGACACCCGCAAACGCGCGCTGGATGTGGGCGTCAACGAATTCACCAGCAAGCCACTGCAAGAACAAGACCTTGAGCGTGCCCTGCAGCGCTGTGGTCTACTCGATGCACTGGAGACCGCGCCCCAAGACCTCAGCACCCAGGGCCCGTCCTCCAGTCCCTTTCCTGTCTCGTCTTATGAAATGCCGCAACGGCTGCCGGAGAACACCATGAGCGACATGAGCGCTTCCCTTGACTCCCTGATCGACCTGGCTTCGTACGAAGAAATCCTGTCGCTGATGCCGCAGGAGGCGCTGGACGACCTGCTCAAGACCTTGTTCGACCCACCAGCTGGCACGGTGCACGAACTGCTCGATGCGTTTGCCGGCGGATCGCGCAAAGCCATCGGCGACACCGCCCACAAACTCAAAGGCACGTGTATGTTGCTGGGCTTTAAGGCCATGGCCACCACCTCGGCACGTATCGAGCACTTGGCGCTGCGCACCGAAGAAGCCCTTGATGCCGCGCTGGCCGACAACATCCGCAAAGACACCGAACTGACCCAGTTGGCCTTGGCGCAATACAAGGCGCAGAAAGCCGGCTGACGGCTGAGGCGGCTTAAAAAACGGCGCCCTAGGGCGCCGTTTTTGATGGGGAATCCGCTGTTCAGCTCGCAGTGGCAAAGGTCTTGTCGTGCATCCACGCCGCGTGTTTGGGCGCACGCCGGGTCTGGGCCCATTCGTTGAGCATGTCCCACTTCACCTCGTCAAGTTGGCGCAGCATCTCGGGCGTGCCGGTGTTCACGGCCAATTCCAAACGGTGGCCGTTGGGGTCGAAGAAATAAATCGACTGGAACAAGGTGTGGTCGGTCGGCCCAATCACCTCAATGCCCGCCGCCTGCAGCCGCGCCTTGGTGGCCAGCAGCTCGTCCATGGAGTCGACTTCGAGCGCGATGTGCTGCACCCACGCCGGGGTGTTCTGGTCACGGCCCATCTCGGGTGAATTGGGCAGCTCAAAAAACGCCAGCACATTGCCGCCGCCAGCGTCCAGAAAAATGTGCATGTACGGATCGGGCGCTTTGGTCGACGGCACCTGGTCTTCGGCGATGGCCAGCACAAAGCCCATGTTCAGGTGCTGCTGGTACCACTCCACCGTCTGTTTGGCGTCTTTGCAGCGGTAGGCGACGTGGTGGATTTTGCGGATCGGCATAGGGCTCTCCTTGAAGGTGTTCAGATGTCTTGGCGCGCCAGCGCCAGCGCTTCGCGCAGCACCGACAAGTCGCCAATGTGGTTGGCCAGCAGCAGCACCAGCTTGGCGTTGAGCAGATGGCTCTGCTCATCGCTGAGGTCCCGGTGGGTGTCGATCAGCGCTTGGTAAAAATCGTCGCCCGGGGTGAAGTCGCGGAAATAGCGCTGGCCAGGCTCGGCGAAGTTGGGATGCAAGTTCAAGGGCATGGGGCTCTCCTCAGGCGTGGGCCACGGCGGACTGGGTGGCGCGCGCCAACGCGGCTTGCACCGCCTGCGGATCGCATCGGCGCCAGCGCGCGGCCACGTGCTGGTCGGGGCGGATCAAGTAGCAACTGCCCGGTCGCAGATCGAGGCGCCGGTGCGCCAAGCCTTGTGTGTCGTGCAGCACCGGCCAGGGTGCGGCTACGTCGGCGCTGGGCTCTTGGCACAGCAGCTTGATCTGCACCGGCACCGCTTGTGTGGCCCAAGCACCGCTTGCCTGCCGCAAACCGGGCAACTCGTGTTCGGCGGTGGCGGGTGACGTGGCGCAGGCCAGCAGCACAAAACCGTCGCCCAACTGCGGCAGCAACCAGCCGTCTTGGCCATGGATGCGCAGCGGCGCGTCGTCGATTGGCGCGCCGGGCACCATGTCGCCGGCAAAGGGTTCGACATCCGGCGTGTTGAGCACCGAATCGACCTGGATGGTGGGCACGCTGAGCCGGCCGGAATTGACCAGCTTGCGGGCAAAGGGGTGGTGGCGCGCCAAATCCAGCGTGGCCTGGCGGAACAAGCGGCTGACCGCGCTCTTGGGCGTGATGTAGTCGGTGGAGCGGGTGCTGTTGCGGATGTTCTCGTCGGCCGCGACACAACGGTCGGTGTTGTAACTGTCGAGCAGCGCCTCGCTGGCCTTGCCTTGCATGACCAGGGCCAGCTTCCAGACCAGATCGTCCACGTCTTGGATGCCCGAATTCGCGCCGCGTGCGCCAAAAGGCGAAACCTGGTGCGCCGCGTCGCCCACAAACAGCAGGCGGCCGTGGCGAAAGTTCTTCATGCGCCGGCACTGGAAGGTGTAGACGCTGGCCCACTCCAGCGTGAAGGGGCGTTCGTCGCCCAGCATGGCCTTGACCCGGGGAATGATGTGTTCGGGCTTCTTCTCTTCTTCCGGATCGGCGTCCCAGCCCAGTTGGAAGTCGATGCGCCAGACGTTGTCGCTTTGTTTGTGCAGCAGCACGCTCTGCTGGGGGTGAAACGGTGGGTCGAACCAGAACCAGCGCTCGGCGGGAAAGTCCACTTCCATCACCACATCGGCGATCAAAAAGCGGTCTTTGAACACCTGGCCATCCATGTCCAAGCCGAGCTGGTGGCGCACCGGGCTGCGCGCCCCGTCGGCCACAACCAGCCAGTCGGCCTCGATGGTGAAGGGGCCTTCGGGCGTCTCCACCGTCACCCGCGCCCCGTTGTCCAGCGGCTGCACGCCCACCACCTTGTGTTGCCAGCGCAAGTCGGCACCGAGTTCGGTGGCGCGCGCCACCAGCGCTTCTTCCAGGTGGTATTGCTGCAGGTTGATCATGCCCGGGCGGTGGTGGCCGGCCTCGGGCACCAGGTTGAAGCGGTAAACCTCTTCTTCGCGCACAAAAGTGCGGCCCACGCTCCAGCTCACGCCCTTGTGGCACAGGGCTTCGCCCACGCCATAGCGGTCGAGGATTTCCAGCGTGCGTTTGGCATAGCACACCGCGCGCGAACCAAAGGACACGCTGTTGTCTTCGTCGAACAGCAGCACATCGAGGCCACGCAGCCGCGCGTCAATGGCCGCGCTCAGGCCCACCGGGCCGGCGCCAATGACGATCAGCGGGCGGCGCTGCGGCGCGCCTTGCATCAAATCGGCGGCGCTGCGGTAGGCAAATGTCGGATAGGTGTAGGTGCCCATGTCGTCCTCGGGTGTGCCGGGGACTGTACCGCAAAATTCAACATGCGTAAATGAATTCCGCTTATCGTAATTTTTCCGCTCACCCTGTACAGGGCACCAACCCCCTTCAATGGACGGTCAGCGCCTCAGATGCCGGGTGCAGCGCCGGGTACAAGGCTTGGAACCTGGTGTGCCGCTGCCGCAGGCGCTGGTGGGTAGCGGCGTCAGGTGCCAGGTGCTGTACCACCGGTGGTGTGGGGCACACCTCGGCCAGGCGGCCACCCGCAGCAAGCCAGCCCAGCCGGGCCGCCCCCAGGGCAGCGCCGCGCTCCGCGCCGCTGTGGATCTGCAACGGCACCCCCAAGATGTGGGCCAAATGCTGCGCCCACCACGCGCTGCGCGCCCCGCCACCGACCAGCGACAAAGCCTGCCAGCCACCCGGGCCGGGGTCCAGCGTCAACAGGCCGTCCAGCAGACCAAAACCCACCCCCTCGGCCACCGCATACGCCAGATCGGTGCGCTCGTGGGCCTGGGTCATGCCCGCCCAGGCACCTTGGGCTTGGGGGTTGTTGTGGGGCGACCTCTCGCCGCTGAGGTAGGGCAGGAACAGCGGTGCGCGGTCTTGGCGTTCGGTTGTCAGTGTGGCCGCGTCGGCGGTCAGCGCCGCTTCGCTCGGATACCCCAGCACACGGCAGGCCCAGCTGAGGGCACTGGCGGCGCTGAGCATCACCGACATTTGGTGCCAGCGTTGCGGCAGCGCATGGCAGAAGGCGTGCACCGCCCGTGCGGGGTTGGGAGCAAAACGTTCGCCACAGACAAACACCACCCCCGAGGTGCCGAGCGAAACAAACCCTTGCCCGGGCTCGGTCAAGCCCATGCCCACCGCGCTGGCCGCGTTGTCGCCCGCGCCGCCGGCCACCGGCACCCGCGCCGGCAGCCCCCAGCGCGCGCACCAAGCGGGCTTGAGCCAAGCCGAGACCGCACTGCCCTCCACCAAACGCGGCATGTGGGACCGGTCCAGACCGGTGGCCGCCAGCAATGTGTCCGACCAGTCGCGCCGGCCAGTGTCGAGCCAGAGAGTGCCGGCCGCGTCGGACATATCGCTCACCGCTTCACCAGTGAGTTGCCAGCGCAACCAGTCCTTGGGCAACAACACGGTGCGCACACGGTCAAACACCGCCGGCTCACGGGCTTGTACCCACAACAGTTTGGGGGCGGTGAACCCAGGCATGGCGAGATTGCCGCTGATGTCACCCAGCGCGGGCACAGCGCGGCGCAGCGCAGCGCATTCGGCGCCGCTGCGCCCATCGTTCCACAGCATGGCGGGCCGCAACACCGCGCCAGCGGCGTCGAGCAGCACCGCCCCGTGCATCTGGCCCGACAAACCCACGCCCTGTACCCGCGCCATGGCCTGCGGATGTTCAGCAGCCAAGCGGTCCATCACCCCCTCCAGCGCGGCCCACCAATCGGCGGGCGACTGCTCCGCCCACAGCGGCTGTGGCCGCTGCACGGTGAGCGGGGCCCCGGCGCTGGCCACCACCGTGTGGTGTTCGTCAAGCATCAGTGCCTTGAGCTCGGAAGTGCCCAGATCGAGTCCGAGAAACATGGGGAGGTCCGGTGAGGAGGAAGAAGGCGCGCGTCAGGCAGCGCCGCGAAAACGCGTGGCGGCCTGGCGGCGGAATTCGGACGGCGTGAACCCTTTGATGTCCAGAAAACGCCGGTTGAAATTGGCCACGTTGTGAAAACCGACCTCGTAACAGATGTCGGTGACCAAACGGTCGGTTTCCATCAACAGCTGGCAGGCGCGATGGATGCGCACCCGGTTGACGAAGTCGGTGAAGGTGTTGCCGGTGGTTTTGCGAAAAAAGCGGCTGAACTGGCTTTCGCTCATGCCCAAGTCGCGCGCCAGATCGGTGGCCGCCAGGGGCTCGCCCATGCGCTCCATGATCAGGCTGACCACCGATTCGATGCGGTCAAGCTCGTCGTCGTTTTCGGTGCTTTGCAGCTGCACACTGGAGAGCAGGCGGTAATCGGTGCAGGCCGCCAGATCGGCCAAAAAGGCGGTGAACGCCGACAGCCGCTGCAGACCGTGGGCGGTCTTGACGGCATACCAGTGCCGCTGGGCGGCGTCGGAGACACCAAAAAATTCGATGCCGTAGCGCGCGCGCTCCAGCAGGGGTGCCAGCGCCGTCAGCTCAGGAATGTGCTCAGCAGCACGCTGCAGAGGCTCACCCGGAAATTGGATCACCAGATCGCGCAGCGGCACGCCTTCGTCGGGGAGCACACCGGTGCTGACCCAGTTGTGTGGCAAGCGCGGGCCGGTCAGCACCACCTGGCCAGCTTGGAACTGGCCGATCCAATCGCCCACAAACACCTTGCCGCTGGTCGACGTGATGATGTGCAGCTCGTATTCTTCGTGGTAGTGCCAGCGCGCCAAAGGGGTGGGATAGCCGTGCGACAGGCAGCGGATCATGCCGACCTCGTCCGATCGCTCGTAGCCCAGTGCCGGTGAACGGGCCACGTCGTGTTCCAGCTCGGGCTTGAGCTGGCGGGGCAGATCGCGGGGTTTGACGGACATGGCGGAACCTCGGTTGTGGTTATCCCATCAGGTGCTGGTCACGGGCTGGTGTTCGGCCACAAAAGCCTGCACCCGCTGGTGGGCCCGCTGCAGCGCCTGCACCAATCGGGCGTCGCCCGCGAGTTCACCCCAGAGCACCGGGTCGGCGGCCAACGCCGCCACCGGGTCGGCGGCTGCGCAGATGGCATGGGCGGCCGCCGGGTCCATGGCTTGGTCTTGGTAGGTGTAGGGGATGCGTCCGGCGTGCCAGCGCTGCAAGTAGGCCAAGAACAGCGCCGGCAGCATGGCCACATTGTCGATGCTCTCGCCGCGCGCCAAACGCTGGCGGATGGTGGGGGCGATAAACCCTGGGATCTTGGAAAAGCCGTCCATCGCCACCCGCTGGTTGGTGTCGCGAATGGCCGGATTGCCAAAGCGCTCCAGCACCACATCGCGGTAACGCGGCAAGTCCATCGGGCTGGGCCGCTCGGGCGTGTCCAGCACCGGGATGGTGTCGTGGGTCACATAGTCAAAAGCCATCTGCCGGATCACCGGGTCGTGGGTGCCTTCGTGGATGTATTGGTAGCCCACCAGCGTGCCCGCCCAGGCGATGCAGGAATGGGTGGCGTTGAGCAGGCGGATTTTGGCCTCTTCGTGGGCATCCACCGAATCGACCATTTCCACCCCGACCGTTTCCCACGCCGGGCGCCCTGCGATAAAGCGGTCTTCGATCACCCATTGGATGAAGCTCTCGCCCATGAGCGCAGCGGGATCGTCCACACCGGTGGCGGCGCGCACCCGCTCGCGCACATCGGGTGTGGGCCGGGGGGTGATGCGGTCGACCATGGCGTTGGGGCTGCTGGTGTTGGCTTGCACCCAGGCCAGCAAGTCCGCATCGCCGAGCAGGCCAATGAACTGCAGCAGACCGGCGCGCGAGCGGTCGCCGTTGTGGCGCAGGTTGTCGCAATTGAGCAGAGTCACCGGCCCGGCCCCGGCGCGCATGCGGGCGCGCAGGATGGCGGTGAGCGCGGCGTACAAGGTGGGCCCGGGGCGACCGGCGCGGGCCGCGTCGAGGTCGGCGCGCAGATCGGCAAAGTTCGCCAAGTCCAACTGGTTGACCGCGTTCAGGTAATAGCCCGCCTCGGTGACGGTGAAGGAAATGATTTGGGTGGCGGGGTCGGCGCCCTGTGCAATCAAGCCCGCGAGATCGGCGCTCCAGGGGATGACTTGGCGGATCGCGGTGATGCGCTGGTAGCGGTGCTCACCGGTCGGAGAGATGGTCTCCAAGGTGTAGGCACCCCCTTGGCTGGCGAGTGCCGCAACGGTCTCGGCCATGTCGGGCCGGGTGTTGCCACTGGCCAGGGTCCAGCGGCTGTCGCCCGACGCGATCAGGGCCTGCACATACACCGCTTGGTGGGCGCGGTGGAAAGAGCCGAGGCCCAGGTGGAGCATGACGTTCATGGTTGCGTGGCGCCGAGGTGCGCAAAAAGGTCAAAGGTCAAAATGGGTGGGCATCAGCACCACGTCGCGGATGGTCATGCCGCGCGGGCGGGTCAACATAAACAGCAGCACCTCGGCCACATCGGTGGGGTCGAGCAGACTGCCGGCGGCCTTGGCTTCGGCCAGTTTGTCGGCCGGCCAGTCGGACAACAACCCGGTGACCACCGGGCCCGGCGAGACCGACCCGACACGAATGCCGTGTTTGAACATCTGGCGCCGCACCGTCTGCACAAAACAGTCGATCGCCCATTTGGACGAGGCGTAGACCGGCTCCCAAGGTGTGGGGTAGTGGGCAGCCAGCGAACTGGTGACCAGGATGTCGCCCGTGCCACGGCCGACCATGTGCGGCAGCACAGCGTGCACGTTTTTCATCACCACATTCACATTGAGGTTCAACATGCGGTCGATGGCCTCGGGGGTGGTGGCGAGCAGATCGCCCCCGACATACAGCCCCGCGTTGGCGTGAAAAATATCGAGCTGGCCCAGCAGCTCCAGCGTGCGCTGCGGCAAGCTGTTGCACTGCAGTGGGTCCAGCAGGTCCAGCAACAAAGGCTGCGCCTGCGCACCAATGGCGGCGCAGGCCTTGTCCAGCGCACTGGCATCGCGGTCGATCAACACCACACGGGCGCCCGCTTGCGCCATGGCCTGTGCACTGGCAAAGCCGATGCCCGACGCCGCACCGGTCACTGCGGCGGTCTGGCCTTGGAGTGGGAGATTCGTGTCCATGGCTCAGGCCACCTGCGCCGACACCACACGGCCGCTGGCGTCGAACCAGTGGGCTTGTGAAGCATCGATGTCCAGGCTCACCGTGTCGCCGGCGTGCAGCCCCGTGCGGGCGTTTTGCCGCGCGACAAACTGCGCGCCATTGGCGGTGCTGACATAAATCAGTGTCTCAGCGCCCAGGGCTTCAACCAGATCCACCTGACCGGCCACCGGCGTGCCGCCACTGCTGCGCACGCTCACGTTTTCTGGCCGCAGGCCAATGGCACCACCCACCGCACCAGCCGGCGCCTGCTGCGCCACCAGCGCGGGCAGCTGCTGAAGCGGCAACACGTTCATCTGGGGTGTGCCGATGAACTGGGCGACAAACTGGTTGGCCGGTCGGTCGTAGAGCTCCAGCGGTGTGCCCACCTGTTCAATGACACCGTCGCGCAGCACCACCACCCGGTCGGCCAGGGTCATGGCTTCGACCTGGTCGTGCGTCACATAAATGGTGGTGGCGCCCAGATCGCGGTGGAGTTTGGCGATCTCTACCCGGGTCTGGCCACGCAAGGCCGCGTCCAAGTTGGACAGCGGCTCGTCGAACAAAAACACCTTGGGCTGGCGCACGATGGCGCGGCCAATGGCCACCCGCTGGCGTTGCCCACCGGACAGTTCCTTGGGCGTGCGCTGCAAATAGGCGGTGAGGTTGAGAATGCGCGCCGCGTTTTGTACCTTCTCGTCGATGACCTTGGGGTCGACCTTGGCGAGCTTGAGCGCAAAACACATGTTCTCGTACACGCTCATGTGGGGGTAGAGCGCATAGCTCTGGAACACCATCGCCAAATCGCGCTGGCTGGATGGCGCATGGGTGATGTCCTTGCCGTCCAGCGTCAGCGTGCCGCCGTCGGTGTGCTCAAGCCCGGCGATCAGGCGCAGCAGCGTCGATTTGCCGCAGCCCGAGGGCCCAACAAACACCATGAACTCGCCGCGCTCGATGGACAGGTCGATGCCCTTGATGGCACGGTGCTCACCAAAATATTTCTCGATGCCTTGAAGTTGGAGATAGGCCATGGGGTTTGTCCTCAAAATCTGTAGAAGCGCATCTGCGAGGAAGAAGGGAAGTTCGGTGCCAGAACGCTGCGGAACCGGCTTTGCCGGGCCGCCAGCGTTGCCCCCTTGAGGGGATCGCGCGCAGCGCGGCGGGGGTGTGCTGTCATTTCACCGCTCCGAAGGTCAGGCCTTGCACCAGCTGCTTCTGGCTGAACCAACCAAACACCACGATGGGGGCAATCGCCATGAGCGAGGCGGCAGACAGCTTTGCCCAGAACAGGCCCTCGGGGCTGGAATAGCTCGCAATCAGGGTGGCCAGCGTGCCGCCTTTGGCAGCGCTCAGGTTCAGGCTCCAAAAGGCTTCGTTCCAGCTCAGCACCAGACACAGCAGGCCCGTCGAAGCCAAGCCGCCCATGCCCAGCGGCAACAGCACCCGGGTGGCTTCCTGCCAGAGCGTGGCGCCATCCATGCGCGCGGCCTCCAAGATTTCGCGCGGAATCTCTTTAAAAGACGCGTACAACATCCACACCATGATCGGCAGGTTGGACAGCGTAAAGACGATGATCAGCGCCAACTGGGTGTCCAACAACTGGCTCTTTTGGGCCAACACATAAATGGGCACCAGTGCACCAACCGCCGGCATCATCTTGGTCGACAGCATCCACATCAGGATGTCCTTGTCGCGCTTGCCTTTGTGAAAGGCCATGGCGTAAGCGGCGGGCGCCGCAATGGCCAGACCCAGCAGGGTGGACACCACGCTGGTGACCACCGAATTCCAGGCGTAGTGCAGGTAGTCGCTGCGCTCCTGCACCTCGTGGAAGTTCTCCAGCGTCGGCTCAAACAGGAACAGCGGTGGCACATGGATGGCCTGCAGCTCGGTCTTGAACGCGGTCAGCAACAGCCAACCCAGCGGGAAGAACAGCAGCAGCGCCACCGCCCAGGCAGCCACAGTGCGCACAAGATAGGCAGGGGTGTACACAGAGGCTCTCATGAGAACAACTCCTGGACAGAGGGGGAGCCAACAAGGGCTCCGTGGAACCGGCTTTGCCGGGCCACCGGAGCCGCCCCCTTGAGGGGGTCGTGCGAAGCGCGGCGGGGGTGTTTCATCATTTGTCGAGGTTTTTACCGACCATGCGGATCAGGAAGATCGCCGCGATGTTGGCCAACACGACGGCGAACAACGCGCCCGCAGAAGCCACACCCGCGTCGAAGTTCAGCAGCGCCTGCTTAAAGATCAGGAAAGCCACGTTGGTGCTCGCATCGCCCGGACCGCCACCGGTGGTGGTGTAGATCTCGGCAAAGATGGAGAGCAAGAAGATCAGCTCAATCATCACCACCACCGCCACCGACCGGCCCAGGTGTGGGATGTAGAGGTAGCGCAATTGCTGGCCATAGGTGGCGCCGTCCATGCGAGCGGCTTCGAGCTGCTCGCGGTCCATGCTCTGCAGCGCTGTCATGAAGATCAGCGTGGCAAAAGGCAGCCACTGCCAACTCACCATCACAATCACCGACAGCAGCGGAAAATCGGTCAGCCAGTCGACAGGAGCGGCGCCAAAGAACGCCCACACCTGCGCAAGCACGCCGTAGATCGGGTTCATCATCATGTTTTTCCACAGCAGCGCATTGACTGTGGGCATGACAAAAAAAGGCGAGATCAGCAACACCCGCACGATGCCACGGCCGGCAAAGGGCTCGTTGATCAACAGCGCAATGGCCACCCCCAACACCACCGTGATGGCGATCACGCTGCCCAACAGCAGCATGGTGTTGATCACCGACGTGGTGAACGACGGATCGGTGACAAAGTATTCGAAGTTCTCCAGACCCACATAACCGGACTGGTCGGGCTGCATCAGGTTGTAGCGGATGACGGAGAAATAGATCGTCATCACCAGCGGCACGATCATCCACAAGAAGAGCGTGGCCACCGCAGGTGTCAGCAGCAGACGGGGCAACAGGCGCGACGGCGTGCGCGATGGGGGACGGTTCATGGCGGGCCTTGGGACTGGAAAACACCAGCCCCCTCCTCCGCCAGCGGAAGAGGGGGCCGGGCGCGGCTTACTTGTAGTAGCCGGCCTTCTTCATTTCGCGCTCGGCCGCGGTCTGGCTGGCCTTGAGCGCCGCGTCCACCGTGGTTTTGCCGGCCAAGGCCGAGCTCATCTGCTGGCCGACAGCGATGCCGATGGCCTGGAACTCGGGGATGGCGGCGAACTGCACGCCCACATACGGCGACTTGGGCAGCGTAGAGTCGGTCGGGTTAGCCGATTCGATGGCCTTGAGCTCAGCGGCCGCAAAGCGGGCGGCTTTTTGGAACTCAGGCGCGGCGTAGGTCGACTTGCGGGTGCCGGTGGGCACATTGGCCCATCCATTGGTCTTGGCGACCAATTGCACATAGTCTTTGCTGGTGGCCCAGGTCACAAACTTCTGCGCAGCGTCGACCTTCTTCGATCCGGCGGGAATGGCCAGATTCCAAGACCACAGCCAGTTGGCGCCTTTGGGCGTGACGGCGGTGGGCGCTTGGGCAAAGGCCATGTGCTCGGCCACTTTGGACTGTTTGGGGTCGCTCACAAAAGACGCTGCAATGGTGGCGTCGATCCACATGCCGCACTTGCCGGAGTTGGTCAGGGCAAGGATTTCGTTGAAGCTGTTGGCTGCCGAGCCTGGAGGGCCGTAGTTTTTCAGCAAGTCCACGTAAAACGTGACGGCGTCTTTCCAGGGTTTGCTGTCGATTTGTGGCTTCCACTGCATGTCGAACCACTGGCCGCCATGGGTGTTGACCAGCGTGGACAGGAAAGCCATGTTGTCGCCCCAACCCGGCTTGCCACGCAGGCAGATGCCGTAGGTGTTGGGCGGGTTGTGGATCTTCTTGGCCAGGTCGGCAATCTGCGCCCAGGTCGGGCGCTCGGGCACTTGCACACCGGCTTTGTCGGCCAGGTCCTTGCGGTACATCAGCATGGACGACTCGCCGTAGAACGGCGCAGCAAACAGCTTGCCGTCGATGGTGAGTGCACTGCGGATGGCCGGCAGCAGGTCGTTGGCGTCGTAAGCGGCGTCGGTCTTGAGCTCTTGCAGCCAGCCCTTCTTGCCCCAGATCGGCGTTTCGTACATGCCAATGGTCATGATGTCGAACTGCCCACCCTTGGTGGCGATGTCTGTGGTCACGCGCTGGCGCAGCACCCCCTCCTCCAGTGTCACCCATTTGAGCTTGATGTCGGGATTGGCGGCCTCGAAGTTTTTCGAGAGCTTTTGCATCTCGATCATGTGGCCGTTGTTCACGGTCGCAATCACAAGCTCGGTGGCGGCCTGGGCGCCGGCGGTGGCCAACAGCGAAGCGGCCAAAACTGCAGAAAGACGGAAGTTCACGGATGTCTCCTTGGTGTGCTCGGTGAAATGTTGCGGCAAATCGCAGCACCGATTGTTCGGACTTTTCTCGTGCACATCCGTACGGCAAACACAGCACTTCTGTACTTTATTGCAGATATTGACCCGTATTTTCCCTAGTTACCGAAATATCGTATTGAATCTGCCGGCGCACGGGCCATGGGGTGTCGGCTAGAACCCCGCCACCAGCCCGTCGCGGCGGGCATCGGTGGCCGCCACATAACCGTCCTCGGGGTCGTCGCTCTGGCGCCAGATGAACTGGCCGCTGCCAAAGTCCATGTAGCCGTCGGCTGGCGGCTCAAAGCGGTGGCCCAAGGCCATCAGGCCTTGTTGCAGCTCGGCGGCCATGGTGGGCTCGAAATCGACCTTCAGGCCGGTGTCGACCTTCCAACGCGGCGCGTCGCACGCGGCCTGCGGGTGCTGGCGGTGTTGCAGCAGCCGCACCAAAGTCTGCACATGGCCTTGGGGCTGCATATTGCCGCCCATCACCCCAAACGCCATGCGCGGGCGCCCGCCCTGGGTCAGGAAGCCGGGGATGATGGTGTGAAACGGTTGCTTGGCGCCAGCCACCTCGTTGGGGTGGCCGCGCTCGCGGGTGAAACCAAACCCCCGGTTTTGCAGGCTGACGCCGGTACCGGGCACCACCACCCCGCTGCCAAAGCCCCAGAAATTGCTTTGGATACAGCTCACCATCTGGCCGCGCTCGTCGGCCACGCTCAAGTACACCGTGCCGCCGCGCGGTGGGGTGCCGTGGACGAAGTCGCTGGCACGGTCGGCGCGGATCAGGCGCGCACGCTCGCGCAGGTAGTCCGGGTGCAGCAAATCGGCTGCGGTGACCTCGCGCATGGCGCGCGGGTCGGCCACCCAGCGGTAGGTGTCGGCAAACGCCAGCTTCATCGCCTCGATCTGCCAGTGCTGGGCCAGCACGCTGTCGACCGGCTGCTCGGCCAGGGGCAGGTGCTGCAGCATGCCCAGCGCCATCAGCGCCGCAATGCCCTGGCCGCTGGGCGGTATCTGGTGCACCGTGTGGCCAGCAAAGTCGTGGGCGATCAGCTCGGTCCAGGCGCAGCGGTGCGCGGCCAGGTCGGCCTCGCTCAACAAGGCGCCGTGCTCCCGCGCGTGTGCGGCCATGCGCGCCGCCGTTTCTCCCCGATAGAAGTCTTCGCCCCTGCTATTGGCAATGCGGCGCAGCGTGCGCCCGGCGTCGGCGAACACAAAGCGCTCGCCCGGCTCGGGTGCGCGTCCGCGCGGCATAAAGGTCTCAGCAAAACCCGGCTGGCCTTGCAGCTCGGGCACTGCCCTCGCCCATTTCCAGGCCACGGTGACCGCCACCGCGTGGCCGCGCTCGGCCAGCTCGATGGCGGGCTCGAACAGGTCGGCAAACGGCAGCCGGCCAAAGCGCTCGTGCAGCGCCACCCAGGCCGACACCGCGCCGGGCACGGTCACCGAATCCCAGCCGCGTTTGGGCATGGCGTGACCCGAGCCGTACTTGGCATCAAAGTGCTGCGCGCTCCACGCGGCGGGCGACAGGCCTGCGGCGTTCAGGCCGTGCAGTTGGCCGCCGTCGGCGACGATGGCAAAGGCGTCGCTGCCCAAGCCGTTGGAGCACGGCTCCACCACGGTGAGCGCGGCCGCTGTGGCAATCGCCGCGTCCACCGCGCTGCCGCCGCGCAGGAGCATGCGCAGCCCCGCTTGGGTGGCCAGTGGGTGCGAGGTCGCCACCACGTTGCGCGCCATCAGCGGCGTGCGGTGGCTGGGATAGGGGTTGTGCCAGTCGAATGTCATGCGGGCCTCGTACATCGGTCAAGGCGCGCATGCTAGCCCCAGCAGGGGCTCGGCGGCGTCAGCGGCGGGACAAGGCCCCGCGCCGGCGCTGGGGGGCTTTACAGCGGGTTGCCGAGCAGCTTGGAAATGGCCGCGATGTGCGCGGCGGTGGGCACCTGGGCCGGCATCTCGTCTTCTGCTGCGGTGGCGTTTTCGTGCGCTTGGATCGCTTTGACCATGGCGTACTGGTCTTCCCAGATCAGGGTTTTGCCGGGCGGGCACATGTCGCGCAGGGTGCCATACCAGTAGTAGCCATCGGTGCCACCAAACAGCTTGTCGATGCCAGCGGCGTCGCCACTGGTCAAGCCCTGGGCGGTGAGCAGCATCTGGAGTTTTTGGTGCGAGACGGAGTAGCGCATGGTGAACGGAGCAAAAATGGTCGGAGGCCGGGACTGTAGCAAACACCAGCGGCGCCACAGCCGGTTGCGCAACGCACCTGCTGCGCCTCGAAGGCAGAGGGTGTGAAGATGTTGTGTCAGGGACAATCCACCACCACACCACTCCGTACACCCGAATGCGCTTTTTTTGATGAACACAAGCCCCCTGTTTGACGCCGTCCTGTTCGATTGCGACGGTGTGCTCGCCGACAGCGAAAGCATCGTCACTGGCGTGCTGCGCGAGATGCTCAACGAGGCAGGTTGGGCGCTGAGCCAAGCCGAGTGCGAACGCATCTTCATCGGCAAAGCGGTGCGCGACGAACGCGCGCGCATCGAAGCCGAAACCGGCCGGCCCCTGACCGAGGCCTGGATGCACACCTTTTACGCGCGGCGCAACCAGCGCCTGCAAGACCAGCTCACCCTGGTGCCGGGCGCCGACGCGGCGGTGGCCGCCGCCCACGCCCTCACGGGCGGGCGCATTGCTTGTGCCTCAGGCGCCGACCGCCAGAAAGTGGAGATGCAGTTGCAGCAGTTGGGGTTGCGCCAGTGGTTTGGCACACACATCCACAGCGGCCACGAACAAGCCGCCAACAAACCCGCGCCCGACGTGTACCTGGCCGCCGCCGCAGGCCTGGGCGTGGCGCCAGAGCGCTGCTTGGTGATCGAAGACACCCCCACCGGCGCGCGCGCCGGGCTCGCCGCCGGCGCCACGGTGTGGGGCCTGCTGAACCAGCGCGCCGACGCGTTTGCTGGGCTGGCGGTGGCGCGCACGTTTGGCGGCATGGGCGAGGTGGCGGTGGCTTTGCGCGGCTGACGGTGGCGTCGCCCCGGCGCACCCACCATGGCGCCTCACCAGACACGCCACTAGGATGGTTTTGTCTTGATCCCCAGCCAGCCACCAACCATGCGTTTGACGCACTACGAACGACAGGTCATCAAACAATCTGCCAGCGCCTGTTTTGGCGAGCGGGCCGAGGTGCGGCTATTTGGCTCGCGGGCAGACGATGCCCGGCGGGGCGGTGACATCGATTTGTTGATCGACACCCCGTTGACCGATCCGGCCCTGATCGCGCAGGCCCATGTTCGTTTTGTGGCCAAGTTGTACGCGCAGCTGGGCGAGCAAAAAATTGATGTGCTGATCGACTACCCCCATCGCCAGATCGACCTGCCGATCTACCGCATCGCGCGCCAGCAGGGGGTGGTGTTGTGAACGACACACGGCCATGGGTGTTACACGACGCTTGGCGCCAGTGTGAAGGGCATTTACACCATCTGCACCATGCGCTGGCATCGCTCAAGCCGGTGTTGCCGGCCACAGTCGGTGGTTTGGCCACCATGGACGACGAGGTGGTGCAGGACTGGGACGAAGCGCTGCGGGCGGCGTATTTGAACGAGGCCGTCAACGCTGTGCCGCAGCTGGTGGCCGTGCTCACCACCATCAAGCCGCTGGTTTCTGGGCTTCCCTCTGCTGCCTAAACCCGTCCGGCGTCTGCCCCGTCCACCCCTTAAACGCCCGGATAAAACTCTTTTCGCTGCCAAAACCCACCTCGGCGGCGATGTGTTTGATGGGTTTGCGGCTGCGTTGCAGCAGGTCTTGTGCGCGCTGGCGGCGCACATCGTCTTTGATGGCCTGCAGGCTGGCGCCTTCGTCTTTGAGCTGGCGGTGCAACGTGCGTTCAGACACGTGCAGCGCCTCGGCCAGGTCGGCGGCGGTGGCCGCTGGGCCGAGCGCGCCTTGTCCGCGCAGCAGCAAGGCACGCACCCGTTCGCGCAGCAGCCGGTCGCGCCGGTACGGGCGCACCGTCAGCAGGAGGGCGCGCTGCAACATGCGCTGCAGCGCGGCCTCGTCGCGTTTGATCGGTAGGTCCAGGTAGCCGGCGTCAAAGCTCAGCCGGTGTTCATCGGCCCCAAAGCGCACCGGGCCGTCAAACAGCACCGTGTACGCGCTGGCGTGTGGCGGGGGCGCAAACGCCAGCTGCACCGTTTGCAGGCGCAGCTGCGAATCGATCAGCCACTGCGCCACGCCCAAGGCATTGCGCAGCACCGACACCACACAAAACTCTTGCCAGTGGTGGTTGCCGTGGTGCAGTGGCCGGTGTTCGCTCAGGGCCAGGTGGGCGGTGGTGCCTTCGCGCCACAGGCGCAGGCCAATGTGGTCGGTGAGCAGGCCGTGGTGGCGGCACCAGCGCGCCAGCGCCACGCCCAGGTTGGGCGCGCTCAGGCTGGCGCGCACCAGCATGCCGTAGCTGCCCCAAGGCAGGCGGCGGCCGAACCAGCCGAGCGCTTCGTCGTCGAGTTCGCGCATCGCGGTTTCGCTCATCCACTCCATTTGCAAGGCGGTGACGCGGGCGTCGTCTTGTTGCAGCAGATGTGGCGGTATTTGTGCCTTGGCCAGCGCGTGATCGGCGCTCAAGCCCCGCCGCTCGTAGGCCTGCACCATGGCGCGGATAAAGGCGATGGGCGTCTCAGCGCGGTTGGGCTGAGCGCCAGCGCTGGGGGGTGACGGTGGGCGTGTGCGGGCCATGGGTCGATTGTGCCTTGTGGCCTGCAAAAGTGGCAGGATTTGTCACCGCTTTGGCGCACATTTGGCCGCTGCTGGGCGCACCATGCGGCATCGGCGCCGCCCATGGCGCCCACCGAAGCGCCGGAGACCGCCATGCCCCAACTGCAGACCCAACTCAATGCCCGTTCCGCCGGCTTCCAGGCCAACGCCGCCGCCATGCGCGCGGTGGTGGACGACCTGAAGGCCCAGATTGAAAAAGCCACGCTCGGCGGTGGCGAGGCCGCCCGCGCCAAACACACCGCGCGCGGCAAGCTGTTGCCGCGCGACCGGGTGCAAATGTTGCTCGACCCGGGCACGCCGTTTTTGGAGCTGTCGCCGCTGGCCGCGCTCAATATGTACGACAACGCCGCGCCCTGTGCCGGTGTCATCGCCGGTATTGGCCGCGTCAGCGGCGTGGACTGCATGATCGTCTGCAACGACGCCACGGTGAAAGGCGGCACCTATTACCCGCTGACCGTCAAAAAGCACCTGCGCGCGCAAGAAGTGGCGCAGCAAAACCACCTGCCGTGTATTTATCTGGTGGACAGCGGCGGCGCCAACCTGCCGAACCAAGACGAGGTGTTCCCCGACCGCGACCACTTCGGCCGCATCTTTTTCAACCAGGCCAATATGAGCGCGCAAGGCATCGCGCAAATTGCGGTGGTCATGGGCAGTTGCACGGCGGGCGGCGCCTACGTGCCGGCCATGAGCGACGAGACCATCATCGTCAAGAACCAAGGCACCATCTTCTTGGGCGGCCCGCCGCTGGTGAAGGCCGCCACCGGTGAGGTGGTCACCGCCGAAGACCTGGGCGGTGGTGATGTGCACACGCGACTGAGTGGCGTGGCCGACCACCTGGCGCAGAACGACCTGCACGCGATTGCGCTGGCGCGCCAAGCGGTGAAAAACCTCAACGCCCGCAAGACGCCGCCGATTGCCACCATCGACCCGGTGGCGCCGCTCTACCCTGCCGAAGAACTCTACGGCGTGATCCCGACCGACACCCGCAAACCGTTTGACGTGCGCGAAATCATCGCCCGCATCGTTGATGGCAGCGAGTTCGACGAATTCAAATCGCGCTTCGGCACCACGCTGGTCTGCGGCTTCGCGCGCATTGAGGGCATGCCGGTCGGCATCATCGCCAACAACGGCATCTTGTTCAGCGAGTCGGCGCTCAAGGGCGCGCACTTTATTGAGCTGTGCTGCCAGCGCAAAACGCCGCTGGTGTTTTTGCAGAACATCACCGGCTTTATGGTCGGCCGCAAGTACGAGAACGAAGGCATCGCCCGCAACGGCGCCAAGATGGTGACCGCCGTGGCGACCGCTGCGGTGCCGAAGTTCACCGTCATCATCGGCGGCAGTTTTGGCGCCGGCAACTACGGCATGTGTGGCCGCGCCTACAGCCCGCGCTTTTTGTGGATGTGGCCGAACGCGCGCATCTCGGTGATGGGCGGCGAGCAAGCCGCGAGTGTGCTGGCCACCGTCAAGCGCGACGGCGTCGAAGGCAAGGGCGGCAGCTGGAGCGCCGAAGAAGAGGCCGCGTTCAAGGCGCCGATCAAAGAGCAATACGAGGTGCAAGGCCACCCCTACTACGCCACCGCCCGCCTGTGGGACGACGGTGTGATCGACCCGGCCGACACGCGCCGTGTGCTGGCGCTGGGGCTGAGTGCCGCGCTGAACGCGCCGATCCCCGAGACCAAGTTTGGACTTTTCCGGATGTGATGTGTATAGTTTTTGAAATTTATACACACTCAAGGAGCGTTGGATGCGCACCAACATCGTGATCGACGACAAGCTCATGGCCGACGTGATGGCCAGCGGCGACTTCAAGACCAAAAAAGAAGCGGTTGAGGAAGGCTTGCGGTTGCTCAAGCGCAAAAAGGCTTATGCGGCCATCCGTGCCGCGCGCGGTACCTTGTTCTGGGACGACTCCGATGAGGGATGGGCCAAGCACCGCGCCGAGTTGGCCGCTCAAGCGGCTGAGCCCATGCCCGAAGCCACGGTGCAAGAGCCTGCCGCCCCCTACACACCAGGAACACCGCGATGACCTTGGTGGATGCCAGCGTCTGGATCGATTACTTCAGGGGCTTCAAAAACCCGCACACCGAGCGTCTGGACGCGCTGTTGGACCAGGTGGAAGAGGAAGTGGGCGTGGCCGATCTGGTGGTGTTCGAGGTGCTGCGCGGCTTCATGGCGCCCAAAGCCCAGCGGCAAGCGCAAGCGCTGTTGCTCAGCACCACCGTGGTGGAGATCGGCGGCCTGGACAACGCCCTGCAGGCCGCCGCGCTGTACCGGCGCCTGCGAGAAACAGGCCGCACCGTGCGCAGCCCTGTCGATGTGCTGCTCGCGAGCTACTGCATGACCCACGGCCACACGCTGCTGCACCGCGACGCCGATTTCGAATCGCTCAAAACCTTGGGGAGCCTGGACACATGGCCGAATTGAGTCCGTTGCCAAGTCCTTGGTGCGCCCACTTTCTGCAACTCGCCCGTTACAACGTGTGGGCCACGCGCCGCTTGCTCGACGCGGTGGCCATGTTGCCCGAGGCCGACTACCGCAAGGACTGCGGTCTGTTCTTCAAAAGCATTCACGGCACGCTCAACCACCTGTTGGTGGGCGAGCACATGTTGTGGTACCCGCGTTTTGCGCGGGGTGTGTCGCCAACGGTGGAACTCAACGCCGAGATCGAACCCGAGCGCGAGCGGCTGGGCCAAGCGCTCAAGGGCGGCGCGGCCAACTGGCTGCCGCTGATCGAGTCTTGGCCCGCTGAGCGGTTTGACGGCGCGCTGAGTTACACCAATATGCGCGGCCAGGCCATGCGCCTGCCGTTCGCCGCCACGCTGGCCCATGTGTTCAACCACGGCACCCACCACCGGGGGCAGATCAGCGCCGCCCTCACCGCGTATGGCCTGCCTGCGCCTGAGCTGGACCTGGTGTTTTTGTTGCAAGAGGAATCCCGACCATGACCCAAGCCCTGAATGTGGCGATGCACAACCGCGTGGCGCGCATCACCCTGACGCGGCCCGAGGTGCGCAACGCCTTCAACGACGAGGTGATCCAGCAGCTCAAAGCCGCGTTCGAAACGGTGGGCGCGCGCGACGACGTGCGCGCGGTGGTACTGGCCGCCGAAGGCCCGGCGTTTTGTGCGGGGGGCGACCTGAACTGGATGCGCCGCATGGCCGACTACACCAGAGACGACAACCTGGCCGACGCCGAACAGCTGTCGGCCATGCTGCAGGCCATCTACACCTGCCCCAAGCCCACGGTGGCGCGGGTGCAAGGCGATGTGTTTGCCGGTGGCGTGGGCCTGGTGTCGGCCTGCGACATGGTGGTGAGTGTGGACAGCGCAACCTATTGCCTGAGCGAGGTGAAGCTGGGTTTGATCCCCGCCACCATCAGCCCCTATGTGGTTCGCGCCATGGGCGCCCGCGCGGCGCACCGCTATTGTTTGACCGCCGAGCGCTTCAGCGCTGCCGAAGCGCACCGCATTGGCCTGGTGCACGAAGTGGTGGCGGCAGAAGCGCTCGACGCCACCGTGGACACCCTGACCAAAGCGCTGTGCAGCGCCGGGCCGGATGCGGTGCGCGCCTGCAAGCGCCTGCTCCACGACGTGGCCGAGCGCGACATCAACGCGCAGTTGATGGCGCACACCGTGGCCTGCATCGCCGACATCCGCGCCAGTGCCGAAGGGCGCGAGGGGGTGCAGTCGTTTCTGGACAAGCGCAAGCCCAACTGGCTGGCCTGACAGAGCGCCGCGCCATGGATTTGCAAGCCCTGCCCCTGGACACACCCGGCCTGCTCGCCATGGCGGCGGCTTTGGGCTGGGCCAGTGGTTTGCGTTTGTACGCGGTGGTGTTTCTGGTGGGCGCGGCCGGCCGCTGGGGTGGGGTGACCTGGCCCGAGGGCCTGCAAGCGCTGCAGCACCCGGCGGTGCTCTCCGCCAGCGGCGCGCTGATGGCGGTGGAGTTTTTGGCCGACAAAGTGCCTTGGGTGGACTCGGTGTGGGACATGGCCAACAGCGTGTTGCGGGTGCCCGCTGGCGCGGCGCTGGCCGCTGCCGCCATGGGCGCCGACGGCGCCACCTGGGGCGTGGTGGCCGCGCTGTTGGGTGGCACCTTGGCCGCCACCAGCCAAGCCGCCAAAACCACGACCCGCGCCGCCATCAACACATCGCCCGAGCCGTTCAGCAACTGGGGCGCCAGCCTGCTGGAAGACGGCCTGGTGGTGGGCGCGCTGTGGCTGGCCTACCAGCACCCGCTGGTGTTTGCGCTGGCTTTGTTGGTGGCGGTGCTGCTGATGTGGCTCGTCACATGGATCTTGTTTCGATTTTTGCGCGCGGCTGTTCGGCGCGTGCGTGTGTGGTTTGCTGGCCCTGCCAAGGAGACATGAATGTTCACCAAAATCCTGATCGCCAACCGTGGCGAGATCGCTTGCCGTGTGGCCGCCACCGCGCGCCGTTTGGGCGTGAAAACCGTGGCGGTGTATTCCGACGCCGACGCCAAGGCCAAACATGTGGCGGCCTGCGACGAGGCGGTGCACATCGGTGGCAGCGCGCCGCGTGAGAGCTATTTGCAGTGGCAGCGCATCATCGACGCGGCCAAGGCCACCGGTGCGCAAGCCATTCACCCCGGCTATGGCTTTTTGAGCGAGAACGAAGACTTCGCTCAAGCCTGCGCCGCCAACGGCTTGGTGTTCATTGGCCCACCCGCGTCGGCCATCCAGGCCATGGGCCTGAAGGCCGAGAGCAAGCGCCTGATGGAAGCTGCCGGTGTGCCGCTGGTGCCCGGCTACCACGGCACCGACCAGACGCCCGCGCTGCTGCAGGCCGAGGCCGACCGCATTGGCTACCCGGTGCTGATCAAGGCCAGCGCCGGCGGCGGTGGCAAAGGCATGCGCGCGGTGGACAAGGCCGACGACTTCATGGCCGCGCTCGATTCGTGCAAACGCGAAGCCATCAACAGCTTTGGCAGCGACGCGGTGCTGATCGAGAAATACGTGCAGCGCCCGCGCCACATCGAGATCCAGGTGTTCGGCGACACCCACGGCCACTGTGTGTACCTGTTTGAGCGCGACTGCTCGGTGCAGCGCCGCCACCAAAAAGTGCTCGAAGAAGCCCCCGCCCCGGGCATGACGCCCGAGCTGCGCGCGCAGATGGGCGCCGCAGCGGTGGCCGCCGCCCAGGCGGTGAACTACGTGGGCGCGGGCACGGTGGAGTTCATCGTCGAACAGCCCGGTGGTTACGGGCTAGAAGGTGCAGAGGCAGGCGCGAGTGGTTTCGCCGCCGGGCCGTCCCAAGGCGAAACAGCCCCCTCGGGGGGCAGCGACCCAGCGCAGCGGCGGAGCGTGGGGGCGCGGTTCTATTTCATGGAGATGAACACCCGCTTGCAGGTGGAGCATCCGGTCACCGAAACCATCACCGGGCTGGACTTGGTGGAGTGGCAACTGCGTGTGGCCAGCGGTGAGCCGCTGCCGCTGCGCCAAGACCAGTTGCAGATCCACGGCCACGCCATCGAAGCGCGCATCTGCGCTGAAAACCCAGACAACCAGTTCTTGCCCGCCACCGGCACTTTGGCGGTCTACCGCAAGCCCGCGCATGTGGCGTTTCAACCCCCTCTCCCGCAGGCGGGAGAGGGCCGGGGTGAGGGCCATGTGCGCTTTGACGACGGCGTGCGCGAGGGCGACGCCATCAGCCCGTATTACGACTCGATGGTGGCCAAGCTGATCGTGCACGGCCGCACCCGCGACGAGGCGCTGGCCCGGCTGGACACGGCCTTGGCCCAGACCCACATCGTCGGCCTGACCACCAATGTGCAGTTTCTGCGCCATGTGGTGCAAAGCCCGTCGTTTGCGCAGGCGCGGCTCGACACCGCGCTGATCCAGCGCGAAGCGGCGGTGTTGTTCGACCAAGACCGCGTGGGCACCAGCACCGCGGTGGCCGCCACGGTGGCCCACACCTTGATGGCCGAGCGGCGCTTGGAAACCAGCGACCCCTTCAGCCGCCGCGACGGCTGGCGCCCTTTTGGCTTGACGCAGCGCCGATTTGACGTTGAAGCCCGGGGCGAAGCCCTCAGCGCCACCCTCACCTACGCCCACGATGGCGCGCTGCACTTGGCGGTGGGCGACACCTCGGGTGTGCTCGCGTTTGCGCCGGCAGCCGACGGCGCTTTTGAGCTGCACTGGCAAGGCCAGCGCCAGCGGGTGCACATCCACACCCTGGGCGAACAGGTGGCGGTGTTCACCGATCGCGGCGCCACGACGCTCACCACACTCGACGCGTTGGCCCACGCCGGCGAGGTGGCGGCCGAAGGCGGGCGTCTGACCGCGCCCATGCCCGGCAAGGTGGTGAGCTTTGCGGTCAAGGCCGGCGATGCGGTGAAAAAAGGCCAGCCGCTGGCGGTGATGGAGGCGATGAAGATGGAGCACACCATCGCCGCCCCGGCCGACGGCACCGTGGCCGAGCTGCTGTACGCGCCAGGCGACCAGGTGAGTGAAGGCGCGGAGTTGCTGAAATTGCAAGTGGCCTGACAATGCGCGCATGAGCATTTCTGTCATCTTGCCGGTTCACAACGCCGGCGCGTTTTTGCGGCCTTGTCTGGACTCTTTATTGGGCCAGACCCACCGCGACTTTGAAGTGGTGGCGGTGGACGACGGTTCCACCGACGGCAGCGCCGACACGTTGGCCGAATACGCGCAGCGCGATCCGCGTCTGCGCGTGCACCGGCACGACAGCAACCAGGGTGTGTCGCAGGCCATGCGCACCGGCATGCGGCTGGCGCAGCGCGAGCTGCACGCCCGCATGGACAGCGACGACATCTGTGAGCCCGACCGCTTGGCGCAGCAGCTGCGCTGGATGCAAGAGCACCCACGCTGCACCGTGCTGGGCAGCCAAATGGCGTTTTTTGGCATCCAAACCGGGGCCACCCAACTGCCCCTGGCCGACGCCCAGATCAAGGCCCACTTTCTGATGGCGCGGGCCAACATCTGCAACCCCACCGCCATGTGGCGCGCCGACTGGATGCGCCAGCGCGGCATCGAGCCGCCGGCCTTTGACCATGGCGAAGACCTGGCCATGTGGGTGGACGCCATGCTGGCCGGTGCCGAGTTTCGCAACCTGCCCAAGCGCCTGCTGCGCTACCGCATGCACGAAGGACAAGCCTCGCGCAACGCCGAGGCCATCAACCGCTGTGTGCAGATCAGCGTGGAAAAAGTGGTGCAGGCCTGGTACCCCGAGCGCTCGGCCGACGATGTGCGGGCCGTGGCCAGCATTTGCCATGGCACAGGCGCCCAACTGGCGCTGACCCGCGAGACGGTGGAGCGGGCGGTGGTAGTGGCGCGCGAACTCGCCGCGCTCACCACACCCCGCTTCGGCGAAGACCGGCAAGTGGTGCAGCGCCACCTACTCGCCAAAGCGGCCGTCTGGGAACGGGCGCTGGGATGAACCCGCGAGGCCGCCCATGACACACCCCAGCAGCGCAGACCTGCGCATCGCCTTTTGCTGCAGCGGCACCGAGCCCGAGCCCTGGTTGCAGGGCCTGCGCGCGGCCTTGCCCGGCGCTGAGGTGAGCCTGTGGCAGCCCGGCGCACCGCAGGCCGATGTGGCGGTGGTCTGGGGCCCGCCCCAAGCGTTTTTTGACGAACAAACCCGGCTGCAAGCCATCTTCAACACCGGCGCGGGGGTGGACGCCTTGCTGCGGCTGCGCCTGCCCGCTGGTGTGCCGCTGGTGCGGTTGGAAGACGCCGGCATGGGCGCCCAAATGGCCGAATACGTGTGCCACGCCGTCATTGGCCATTACCGCGAGTTCGGCGCCATCGCCGCTGACGTGGCGCAAGGCCTGTGGCTCCCGCGCATGCCCGCGCCGCGCGCCCAGCACACGGTGGCGGTGTTGGGCTTGGGCGTGCTGGGCCAGCGGGTGCTGCGCGCGCTGCAAGCCTTCGACTTCCCGGTGCGCGGCTGGAGCCGCACGCCCAAAACCCTGCCCGGTGTGACCACCTTTGCCGGCCCAGACGGCCTGCGCGCTTGTGTGCAGGACAGCGCGGTGTTGGTCAACCTGCTGCCGCTCACGCCCGAGACGCGCGGCTTGCTGAACCGCGACACGTTGACTTGGCTGCGCCCCGGAGCACAAGTCGTCAACGTGGCGCGCGGCGCCCATGTGGTGGACGACGACCTGCTCGCGCTGCTGGACAGCGGCCACATCGGCCATGCGGCGCTCGACGTGTTCCACACCGAGCCGCTGCCGCCCGACCACCCCTACTGGCGCCACCCGCGCGTCAGCCTCACACCCCACACCTCGGCCCGCACCCTGCGCGACGAGTCCATCGCCCAGATCGCGCGCAACATCCACGCCTGGCAGCGCGGCGAGCCGCTCAGCGGCGTGGTGGACCGCGACCGCGCTTACTGACAGCGCCGTGCACACGAACCGGAGCACCTCATGCATTTGCCCTCTCGCATTCAACTCATCGACGTCGGCCCGCGCGACGGACTGCAAAACGAAAAGCAGCCGGTGCCGGCGGCCATCAAGATCGAACTGGTGCACCGCCTGCAGGCCGCTGGCCTGCGCGAGGTGGAGGTAACCAGCTATGTGTCGCCCAAATGGGTGCCACAAATGGCCGACAACCATGACGTGATGAGTGGCCTGCAGCGCCAAGCGGGTGTGCGCTATTCGGTGCTCACGCCCAACCTCAAGGGCTTTGAGGCGGCGGTGCTGGATCGGCCCGACGAAATTGTGGTGTTTGGCGCCGCCAGCGAGGCCTTCAGCCAAAAAAACATCAACTGCAGCATCGCCGAGAGCATCGAGCGTTTTGCGCCGGTGGTCGAGGCGGCGCTGACCGCTGGCATCGCGGTGCGCGGCGCCATGAGCTGCACCGTGGGCTGCCCGTATGAGGGCGACATCGCCCCCGAGCGGGTGGCCTACCTCGCGGGGCTGATGAAAGGCATTGGGGTGCAGCGGGTGGACGTGGCGGACACGATTGGGGTGGGCACACCGCGCCAGGTGCAGCGCGCCATCGACGCCGCGCTGCAGCACTACGACCTGGACTATGTCAGCGGCCATTTCCACGACACCTATGGGCAGGCGCTGCCCAACACCTTGGCAGCGCTGCAGCTGGGGGTGTGGAACTTCCAATCGTCCGTCGCTGGCCTGGGCGGTTGCCCTTACGCCAAGGGCGCGACCGGCAATGTGGCCACCGAAGACTTGGTGTTCATGCTGCACGGCATGGGACTGGACACCGGCATCGACCTGGATGCGCTGGTGGACACCGCCGCTTGTATCAGCACACAACTGGGCCGTGCGCCACAATCGCGCGTGGCGCGTGCCCTGTTGGCCAAACGCGCCGCTTGATGTGACGGGTGTGGTGTGGATCTGAACGTTTGGTTGGCTTTTTTGGCCGCTTCGGTGGCGATTGCGGTGTCTCCGGGCTCGGGGGCGGTCTTGTCCATGAGCCATGGGCTGGCCTATGGCGTGCGCCACGCCAGCGCCACCATCATGGGCTTGCAGGCCGGCGTGGCGGGCACGCTGCTGATCGCGGGTGTGGGCGTGGGGGCTTTGCTGATGGCATCGGCCACCGCCTTCACCGTGGTCAAGGTGCTCGGTGCGGCGTATTTGGTCTGGTTGGGCATCAAACAATGGCGCGCGCCGGTGGGCGACACCGCGGCCCCTGGCGTGGCGGCGGCGCAGGCCGCCTTGCCGTCGGTGCGCGAGCGGTTTTTGCTGGGGTTTTTCACCAACATGACCAACCCCAAAGGCATTGTGTTCATGGTCGCGGTGCTGCCGCAGTTTATTGACCCGCAACGCCCGCTGTGGCTGCAGCTCTTGGTGTTGTTGGTCACGGCGGTGGGGGTGGATGTGGTGGTCATGCACGGCTACGCCTTTTTGGCGTCGCGCGCCCAGCGCTGGCTGGCCACGGCGCGCGCGCGTCGGGCGCAAAACCGGGTGTTCGGCGGTGTGCTGATGGCCATGGGCGCCAGCCTGTTGATGGTCAAGCGGGCTGCGTCATGAGCACCGCGACCTTGCCCGAAGGCGTGCAACGCGTGAGCGCCTGGTTGGCCGAGCGCGGCCACCCACACGCGCCGGTGATGCTGGACGACGCGGCCCGCACCGCCCAACAGGCGGCCGATGTGTTGGGTGTGGCGCTGGGCCAGATCGCCAAGAGCATCATTTTTCGCCGCAAGCCCGATGGCGCGGCGGTGCTGGTGGTGACCTCGGGCGACCGCCGGGTGGACGAAAAAAAAGTGCAGGCGCTGGTCTGTGGCGAAGGCCAGAAGCTGGGCCGGGCCGACGCCGATTTTGTGAAGGCCGCCACCGGCTTTTCGATCGGCGGTGTGCCGCCGGTGGCGCACGCCACGCCTTGCGTCACCTTGGTCGACGCCGAGCTGTTCCGCTTTGAGCGCCTGTGGGCGGCCGCTGGCCACCCCCATGGTGTGTTTCCATTGACGCCGGCCGAGCTGGTGGCCCTGACCGGCGCCCCGGCGCACGATGTGACCGAGGGCCCCGCATGAACACCTTAAAAAAAGCGCGCCTGCGCCAACCGCAAGCCGATGTGCCGTCGCCCTGCATATCGGTGTGCCAAATGGACGAGGCCACCGGTTGGTGCAAAGGCTGCTGGCGCACGCTCGACGAAATCGCCCACTGGGCGGTGCTGGACGCGCCCGAAAAGCTGGCGATTTGGCACGAGGTTGAACGGCGCCAAACCACCGCCTGAACCGGGATTGAACCGAGCCGACCATGCGCCACGCTGTTGCCGACATCACCTTCTGGTACGACCCGATTTCGCCTTACGCCTATCTGGCGTTTGAGCGTTTGCCCGACGCGCTGATGGGCCTGAGCGTGCAAGTGCGCTACCGGCCGGTGTTGTTTGGCGCGCTGCTGCAGCGCTTGGGCCAGCTCGGCCCGGCCGAGATTCCTGGCAAACGCGACTGGACCTACCGCCAGGTGCAGTGGCTGGCGCGCACACACGGTGTGCCGCTCGACCTGCCGGCGGCGCACCCGTTCAACCCCTTGCCCTTGCTGCGCCTGGGGCTGGCTTGCGCCCATCCGCAGGCGCCGGGGGAGACCTCGCGTTATGTGACCGAGCAGCTGTTTCACCATGTGTGGCGCGGCGGTGGCGACCCGGTGAGCGGCGAGCGCCTGTTGGCATTGAGCGATACGCTGGGCGCGCACATGGCGCAGTGCGAGCGCCCCTGGACGGCCGACACTGGCCCCGACAGCGACGCGGTGAAGCAGCGCCTGCGCGCCAACACCGACGAGGCGCTGGCGCAGGGCGTGTTTGGTGTGCCCTTGATGGTGTGCGACGGCCAGCCTTTTTGGGGCCAGGACGCGCTGCCCATGCTGCGCGCCTACCTAGAAGGCGACGCCTGGTTCGACAGCCCCGCTTGGACCGAGGCGGGCCGCTTGCCGGTGGGCATTCGCCGCGCTGTCAAGCCGGCGCCGTAGTGCGCCACTCGGGCAAAGGCCCCGCGCCGGCGCTGCGCCCACCCCGTCCGTAGAATCTTTGGCTCCTTGTCCGGAGCCAGCATGACAGACACCTCGCGCACCCCGTCCCCCACCCCAGCCCCCCCCGCCGCCAAGAGCGGCGCCACCGGGGTGATCAGCATCCGGGGCGCGCGCCAGCACAACCTCAAAAGCCTCGATCTCGATATCCGCACCGGTGAGCTGACGGTGGTCACGGGCGTGAGCGGTTCGGGCAAATCGAGTTTGGTGTTCGACACCTTGTTCGCCGAGGGGCAGCGGCGTTATGTGGAAACCTTCAGCGCCTACGCACGGCAGTTTCTGGACCGCATGGACAAACCGGCGGTGGACCGGGTAGACGGTGTGCCCCCGGCAATTGCCATCGACCAGACCAACCCGGTGCGGTCATCGCGCTCGACCGTGGGCACGATGACCGAGCTCAACGACCACCTGAAGCTCTTGTTCGCGCGTGGCGCCCGGCTGTTTGACCGCGACACCGCGCTGCCGGTGCGCCACGACTCACCAGAGTCGATTTACGCCGAGCTGCAGCGCCGCTGCCTGGGATTCACCGCCGGGCCGTCCCAAGGTGAATCCGCCCCCTCGGGGGGCAGCGAACCGCGCGCAGCGGGGAGCGTGGGGGCTTCGAGTCCCGACCCTAGGTTGGTGGTGACTTTCCCAGTGGAGCTGCCTGCGTCCACCACACCCGAAGAGGTTGAGCAATGGCTCTCTGCCAGCGGCTACACCCGGGTACAAGCCGAGCGGGTGGTGCAGCGCGAGGTGAAAGAAGAGGCGCCGGCCAAAGGCAAAAAAGCCAAACCGGTGATCGAGGCGGTGAAGCTGCTCGATGTGGTGGCCGACCGCTTTCGCCTGTCCAACGCCGAACCCGCGCGGGTGATGGAAGCGATTGAGGTCGGTCTCAAGCGCGGCGGCGGCAAGCTGATGGTCTATGCGCTCAAAGACGAGGGCGAGCCCGACATTTGGCGCTTCAGCACCGGCCTGCACTGCCCGGAAAGCGATATCCGCTACACCGAACCCAGCCCGTCGATGTTCTCCTTCAACTCGGCGGTGGGCGCCTGCGACAGCTGCCGGGGCTTTGGCCGCGTGATTGGCGTCGACTACGGTCTGGTGATTCCCGATGGCCGGCTTACCCTGCGCCAAGGCGCGGTCAAGGTGTTTCAGACCCCCGCCTGGGCCGAATGCCAGGACGACCTGATGCGCCACGCCGAGACCGCTGGCATTCCGCGCGACACGCCGTGGAACAAGCTCACCCCTGAGCAGCAGCACTGGGTCAAGTTCGGTTCGCCGAACTGGAACGGCAAATGGAACCAGCACTGGTTTGGCATTGCGCGCTTCTTTGAGTACCTGGAGAGCAAGGCCTACAAGATGCATATCCGGGTGCTGCTGTCCAAATACCGCAGCTACACCGAATGCCCGGTGTGCGCCGGCGCGCGCCTCAAGACCGACAGCCTGTTGTGGCGTGTGGGCACCAAGGCCCAGGCCGATGCGGTGCTGCCACCCGAGCGGCGCTACATGCCACAAGGCGTGAAATGGTCGCGGGCGCAGTTGGAGGCTTTGCCGGGTTTGTGTTTGCACGACCTGATGTTGTTGCCGCTGGATGGTCTGCGGCGGTTTTTTGCTTCTCTGGGGTCTTTGGTGGATGCTGCGCCCAACGGCGCGGCACCGGCACGCCCGGGGTCGTCAGTCGCAGGCTCCGATTCCTCCCCCGGGCGCACCGGCACCTCGCCGCTGGGCTCGGGTGCGGGTACGCCAACAACACCGGCCGAGGTGAAGGCTTTGGCCAGCACAGTTGGCGCGCCCACCCCCGCATCGGCGCGGGGGGTTGGGGCTGCGGAGGAATCGGAGCCTGCGACTGACGCAGCAGCCCCAGCCCCCCATGCCGATGCAGCGAGCGAAAAAAACAAACGCAGCGGCGAACAACAAGCCCTCAAGCTGCTGCTCGACGAAATCAACACCCGCTTGCGTTATCTGTGCGAAGTGGGCATCGGCTACCTCACGCTCGACCGCCAAAGCCGCACCTTGAGCGGCGGTGAAGTGCAGCGCATCAACCTCACCACCGCGCTGGGCACCTCGCTGGTCAACACCTTGTTTGTGCTGGATGAACCCAGCATTGGCCTGCACCCGCGCGACATGGACCGCATCAACCAGGCCATGCAGCGACTGCGCAACGCCGGCAACACACTGGTGGTGGTGGAGCACGACCCCGCCGTCATGCTCGCCGCCGACCGGTTAATCGACATGGGCCCCGGCCCGGGTGAGCGCGGCGGGCAGATTGTGTTTGACGGCACGCCAGACGCGGCGCGCCACGCCGACACGCTGACCGGCGCCTACCTGGGCGCGCGCAAACGCATTGGCATGGGCTTCAAGCGCATGGTCACCGAAAGCACGCCACGCTTGATTTTGGAGGGCGCGCGAGAGCACAACCTGAAAGACCTGCAGGTTGAGTTTCCGCTGCAGCGTTTGGTGGTGGTGACCGGTGTGTCGGGCTCGGGCAAATCCACCCTGGTGCAAGACGTGCTGGCGCCCGCGCTGTTGCGCCACTTTGGCAAGCCCACGGACAGCCCCGGCGCCCACGACCGCCTGCTGGGCGCCGACCACCTGAGCGATGTGGTCTATGTCGACCAGTCGCCGATTGGCAAAACCGCGCGGTCCAACCCGGTGAGTTATGTCGGTGCCTGGGACGCCATCCGCGCGCTGTTTGCCGACACCCCGCTGTCGCGCCAGCGCGGCTACACCGCCGCCAAGTTCAGCTTCAACAGCGGCGACGGGCGCTGCCCCACCTGCGGCGGCTCGGGCTTTGAACATGTGGAAATGCAGTTCCTCTCAGACGTGTACCTGCGCTGCCCGGACTGCGACGGCAAACGCTACCGCCCCGAGATTTTGGAGGTCACCATCGAGCGCGGCGGTCGCCAGCTGAACGTGGCCGACGTGCTGGAGCTGACCGTGAGCGAGGCGGCGCAGCGGTTCCACGCCGATCGGGATGTCATTCGCGCGCTGCAGCCGATCGTGGATGTGGGCCTGGAATACGTGCGCTTGGGCCAGCCGGTGCCCACGCTCAGCGGTGGCGAGGCACAGCGCCTGAAACTCGCGGGCTTTTTGGCCGACGCGGCCAAGAGCGCCAGCAACAGCCGGCAATCCCTGGCCAAGAAAGGCACGCTGTTCTTGTTCGACGAGCCGACCACTGGCCTGCACTTCGACGACATCGCCAAGCTGATGCGCAGTCTGCGCAAGCTGCTGGAGGCGGGGCACTCGCTGATCGTCATCGAGCACAACCTCGATGTCATGCGCGCCGCCGACTGGCTGATCGATTTGGGTCCTGAAGGCGGTGACCGCGGCGGCGAGTTGGTGGTCGCTGGCCCACCCGAGCAAGTGCGGCAACACCCCAGAAGCCACACGGCGTTGGCTTTGCGGCAATACGCCGAGGTGTTTGGCGAGGTCGACGCTGAGTCCGCTTCCGAAGTGCGCGATGTGTCGGCGTCTTATTTGGTGCGTTCGTCTGTGGGAGCTGTTGCCTCTCTCGCTGCCGGCGTAGAGGATACCCCCGGCGCGTCAGTCGCAGGCTCCGATTCCTTGCCGGGGGTATCCCCCACGCCGGCCGGGTCACCGCAGGCGATGCGAGCAGCAGGCAGTCGAGTACCAGCATCCGCGGGGGACGGGCTGCGGTCGGTGCGCCCGGAGGAGGAATCGGAGCCTGCGACTGACGACCCCGGGCGTGCCGGCCGCAGCCCGTCCCCCGCAGCGCACGCCGAGGCAACAAAAACACATGCACCGAACAACGCCATCAGAATCGTCAACGCCAAAGAGCACAACCTCAAAAACCTCAGCGTGGACATCCCGCGCGGCCAATTCAACGTCATCTCCGGCGTCAGCGGCTCGGGCAAATCGACGCTGGCCTTCGACATCTTGTTCAACGAAGGCCAGCGCCGTTATTTGGAAAGCCTCAACGCCTACGCCCGCAGCATCGTGCAGCCGGCGGGCCGGCCCGAGGTCGACGCCGTCTACGGCATTCCGCCCACGGTGGCGATTGAGCAGCGTCTGTCGCGCGGCGGCCGCAAATCGACCGTGGGCACCACCACTGAGGTCTGGCACTTTCTGCGCCTGCTGTATGTGAAGCTGGGCACCCAGCACTGTGTGCACGACGGCGCGGCGGTGGAGCCACAAAGCCCAGACAGCATCGCGGCTCATGTGCTGCAGCGTTTCAAAGGCCAGCACATTGGGGTGTTGGCGCCGCTGGTGATCAACCGCAAAGGCGTCTACACCGAGTTGGCCGACTGGGCGCGCCCGCGCGGCCACACCCATTTGCGGGTGGACGGCGAGTTTTTGCCGACCACCGGCTTTCCGCGCATCGACCGTTTTAAGGAGCACACCATCGAACTGCCGGTGGCCGACGGGGTGGTGCGCGCCGACAACGAGGCGTGGTTGCGCGAGACGCTGACCAAGGCCTTGGAGCTGGGCAAGGGGGTGGTGCACATCCTGTCGCCGCTCGATGGCTTGGCCGCTGCGCTGGCCGAGGGCCGGTCGACCCGCGCGCTGGGCGCGGTGCAGGTGTACTCCACCATTCGCGCCTGCCCGGTGTGCAGCACCAGCTACCCCGAGCTGGACCCGCGATTGTTTTCGTACAACAGCAAACACGGCTGGTGCCCAGACTGTGTGGGCACCGGCGTGACGCTCTCGCGCGAGCAGCGCCAGGCCTTGGACGATTCGGTGCGCGACGACAAAGAGCGTGGCCGCGAGCAAAGTTTTGCCGAGCCCGAGGTGGACGATGTGGGCGACGCGGTGTGCCCCAGCTGCGCCGGCACCCGGCTCAACGCGCAGGCGCGCGCGGTGCGCTTTGCGGGCGTGGCGATCACCGATATGGCGCGGCTGTCGGTGAGTGAGCTGCGCCGCTGGACGCAGGGCTTGATGACCGAAGGCAAGTTGAGCCTACGTGAAGCCGACATCGCCCGCGATTTGCTGCCCGAGATCGAAAGCCGTCTGGCCTTTTTGGAAGAAGTGGGGCTCAACTACCTGACGCTGGATCGGGGCGCGCCCACGCTGTCGGGCGGTGAGGCGCAGCGCATCCGCTTGGCCGCGCAGCTCGGCAGCAATTTGCAAGGCGTGTGCTACGTGCTGGACGAGCCCACCATTGGCCTGCACGCGCGCGACAACCAGATCCTGCTCGACGCCCTGCACAAGCTGGGTGAGCGCGGCAACACCCTGGTGGTGGTGGAGCACGACGAAGACACCATTCGCCGGGCCGATCACATCATCGACATCGGCCCCAGCGCGGGCCGGCGTGGTGGCCAGGTGGTGGCCCAAGGCTCGGTGGCCGATGTGATGGCGTCTGCCGACTCTTTGACCGGGCGTTATCTGCGCGACGCCATGCTCCATCCTTTGCAGCCTCGGCGCTTTTGTCTTTCTCCGGCTGGCGCGGTGTCCGGAGCGGCACGCCCGGGGTCGTCAGTCGCAGGCTCCGACTCCTCCCCCGGGCGCACCACCCCGGACACCGCCCTGGACGGCGGGGGGAATGCCGCAGCTTCGCTGGCGCTTGCTGCCGACAGCAACATTGCCCGCCTGGAGGGGAAGTTCTTCTCCGGCGAACAAAGCAACGCCACTGCCCGGGAGGGGGTACCCCCCGGTAAGGAATCGGAGCCTGCGACTGACGCACCGGGGGGTACCCCCTCCCGGGCCAAGAAGCCGAAGAAAGCGAAAACGCAGGAGGAGCCCACAACACAGCCGGAGACAGAGACCCCGAAGTGGATTCAACTCAAAGGCGCCCACCTGCACAACCTGCAGCAGGTCCGTGTCGACATCCCACTGCAACGCCTGGTGGTCGTTACCGGCGTCAGCGGCTCGGGCAAATCGACGCTGGCTCGCGATGTGCTGCTCAGCAACGTGGCCGAAGCCGTGTCGCGCCGCAGCACCTTTGCCGGTCGCCAAGCCTGGGACGCTGGCGAGCGCCCACAGTGGGTGGGTTGCAGTGGTCTCATCGGCACCGAAAGCGTGGACCGGGTGCTCGAAGTTGACCAGACGCCGATCGGCAAAACCCCGCGATCCTGTCCCGCCACCTACATCGGGTTTTGGGACACGGTGCGCAAGCTGTTCGCCGACACACTGGAGGCCAAAGCGCGCGGCTACGGGCCGGGTCGTTTCAGTTTCAACACCGGCGAAGGCCGCTGCCCCGCGTGCGAAGGGCAAGGCATGCGCACCATTGAAATGAGCTTTTTGCCCGACGTGAAAGTTCCGTGCGAGGTCTGCCATGGTGCGCGCTTCAACCCCGAAACCCTGGCTGTGACGTGGAAGGGCAAAAACATCGGCGAGGTGCTGCAGATGGCAGTGGATGAGGCGGTCGACTTCTTTGCCAGCATGCCCGCCATCAGCCACCCGCTGCAACTGCTCAAAGACGTGGGCCTGGGTTACCTGACGCTGGGCCAGCCCTCGCCCACGCTGTCCGGTGGCGAAGCGCAGCGCATCAAGCTGGTGACCGAACTCAGCAAGGTGCGCGACGACATCACCCGCCGGGGGCAGAAAGCGCCGCACACCTTTTATGTGCTGGACGAGCCCACGGTGGGCCTGCACATGGCCGATGTGGAAAAGCTCATCCGGGTGCTGCACCGTCTGGTCGACGGTGGCCACAGCGTGGTGGTGATCGAACACGACTTGGACGTGATGGCCGAGGCCGACTGGATCATCGACCTGGGACCCGAGGGCGGCCGCGGCGGTGGCCGGGTGGTGGCGGCGGCGCCGCCCGAAGAGGTGGTGCGCCTGGGCACCCACACCGGCCGCATGCTGGCGCCGGTGTTGGCCAGAGGCCGGTGATCCGCATCACTGCGGATCAAGAAGCGCCAGGCCAGGCCGAGGCCGCTGGGGCGGAGCCCCACTCTGGCCCAGCGGCCTCGGCGCCATTTGCGCCAAGTCGGCACCCCGGCTGGTGCCTTGCAGACTGGTCGGACAGTTGCCGGTGTCGATGTGGTGCAAAGCGGCGGCCAACAAGCCTTCGTCGGCGCTGCCACGCGGATGGTCCAGGTCGTCGGCCACCCGGCATGTTGGCGCAATGCCGCTGCTGAAGTCGGCCTGACCCAGTGCATTCACACCACGGTACTGGATGGGATAAAACGCCGCGCCACAATTGTCTTTGCGCACCATGCCATAGGGCTTGCCACAGGTGGTATCGCCCACGATGTGCACCGTCACACCAATGCCGCGCAGACCGTTGATCAGGCTCTCGCTGGCAGAACAAGTGGCAGGGCCACTGAGCACATACACACGGCTTAAATTCAAATTGGGCAACACACTGCCAACGCCGTTGCGAAAGTCCGGTTGCACATATTGCACCGTGGGTGCCATGCGCACCACCGCATCGGCGTACAGGCTTTGCAGCTTGTTGTTGGGCTGCAGACGCACCAGCGTGGGCTGCGTATCGACGGTCGCCTTGGGCGCCAGCATGGACGCCAAGGAAGCGGCGATGTAGAGAAAGCCCCCAGAGTTGTAGCGCAGATCCAGCACCAAGTCCTGCACGCCGGCGGTGCGCGCCTGCCCGATGGCATCCATCAGCTGGTCTTGGGCCGCGCCGTAATGCGATTCAAACGGCAAATAAGCCACCAAGCGGTTGTTGTGGCGCACCGTCGTTAACGCACCAACGGGGTGTTCTGTGACGGTCACAGGCACCAGATTGGCCTGCAACAGCTCAGTGCTGCGCCGGTAAGCAAAGCGGTAAAAATACGGGCCAGAGGTGCTGCTGTTCAGATTGGTTTGGACCGTTCCCACCAAGGTATCGCCCCGCTGCAGTCCCGCCAAATCGGCAGGGGAACCCGCTTCTACCCTGGCAATCCGCCACACGCGTGCCGCCTCGCCGCCCACATTCACCCAGTAAATGCCCACGTCGAAATCCAGGCTGTTTTCGCGGTTGTCCGCTGCCTGGGTCGTGCTGCTGAAACTGAACCGGTCCAGCGGGGTGGCGGCCTTGATGGCCTGGAAGTAGTCGTGCACGTCGGCATACGCTTTGGCATCGCGGCGTTGCACCTGTTCCGGCCACAAATACACCTCGTCAAGGTAGGAGCGGACGAACTGTTTCTGTCGCAGATCGGTGCAGCTGCCCCCTTGCAAGCTGGCCGAGGCCAGCAACGGCGCGTCAAAGTACACGCTGCCGGCGTCCTCGCCACCGCTGTCGCCACCACCGCCGCCGCCACAACCAAACAGCATGGCCAGAGACAACAAGGCCACACTGCGACCCAAGGCACACAAAGAGGAAGAGTGAAGCGGTGTCATGGCAAAAAAAAGAGGCCCAAGGGCCTCATTTTGTGCGAGATCTGGCGGCATGGCCAGACAAAGCGGTCACTTGGCCTCGGCAAACGCGCGTTCGATCACAAAGTCGCCCGGGGTGGTGGTGTTGCCTTCTTTGAGGCCGCGCTTTTCCATCATGGCTTTGAGATCGCGCAGCATTTCAGGGCTGCCGCAGATCATCACCCGGTCTTCGGCGGCGTTGAGCGGCGGCACATTCAGCGCTTTGGCGATTTGGTCGGTCTCAATCGCGGTGGTCACCCGGCCTTGGTGCTTGAAAGGCTCGCGCGTCACGGTGGGGTAGTACAGCAGCTGCTGGCCGATCATCTCGCCCAGGAACTCGTGCTTGGGCAGCTCTTGGGTGATGTATTCCTGGTAGGCCAGTTCTTTGACCTCGCGCACGCCGTGCACCAAGATGACCTGCTCAAATTTTTCGTAGGTCTCGGGGTCGCGGATCACGCTCATGAACGGCGCCAAACCTGTGCCGGTGGCCAGCAGATAGAGGCGTTTGCCGGGCAACAGGTAGTCGATCAGCAAGGTGCCGGTGGGCTTTTTGCCGACGATGATGCTGTCGCCCACTTGGATGTGTTGCAAGCGCGAGGTGAGCGGGCCGTCTGGCACCTTGATGCTCAGAAACTCCAGCGTCTCTTCGTAATTGGCGCTGGCGATCGAATAGGCGCGCAGCAGCGGCTTGCCGTCCACCTTCAAGCCGATCATGGTGAAGTGGCCGTTCGAAAACCGCAGCGCGGTGTCGCGTGTGGTGGTGAACGAAAACAGGCGGTCGGTCCAGTGGTGAACGCTCAGAACGCGCTCTTCGTGAAAGGCACTCATGTTGGCTGTGGGGTCGGGCACCTGAGGGCACAGAATCTGCGCGCGGTGCAAACAAGGGGAAAACCCGAATTATCCGGGATTCCTCATGAAAAAAGGTTATTTGGCGCCTTCCGCTAAAATCTAGCCCATCCGAGGAGCGTTGCAGCGCCCACCAGCACACCGCTGGCAGCAGGCGTGAGGCTCGGACCCCATTCGCAACGACGCTCATCCACTGGACCAGTGCGGTGAGCCCCTGCAAGCGCTGTGGCCAGTGGTTTTGTTGACACCACTCACTGGAGCGCACCATGAATGCACCTCTCAAAACCGCCCTCAACGCCGACTGCGTGATCGCCGACATCGGCTTGGCCGACTGGGGCCGCAAAGAAATCAAAATCGCCGAGACCGAAATGCCCGGCCTGATGGCCATCCGCGACGAGTTCGCACAGGCCCAGCCGCTCAAGGGCGCGCGCATCACCGGTTCGCTGCACATGACCATTCAAACGGCGGTGCTGATCGAAACCCTGCAGGCGCTGGGCGCACAAGTGCGTTGGGCCTCGTGCAACATCTTTTCGACCCAAGACCACGCTGCTGCCGCGATTGCCGCGCGCGGCACCCCGGTGTTCGCCATCAAGGGCGAGACGCTGGAGCAGTACTGGGACTACACCCACCGCATCTTTGAATTCGGCGCCAAGGGCACCGAAGGCGAAGGCCCGAACATGATCCTCGACGACGGCGGCGACGCCACGCTGCTGATGCACCTGGGCCAGCGCGCCGAGACCGATGCGTCGGTGCTGGCCAACCCGGGCAGCGAAGAAGAGCGCATTTTGTTTGCCGCCATCAAGGCCAAGCTGACGCAAGACGCCACCTGGTACAGCCGCAAGAGCGCGCAGATCATCGGCGTGACCGAAGAGACCACCACCGGCGTGCTGCGCCTCAATGAAATGGCGGCCAAGGGCACCCTGAAATTCCGCGCCATCAACGTCAACGACTCGGTCACCAAGAGCAAGTTCGACAACCTCT
>CAZYUD010000023.1:0-43743 GCA_964650505.1 uncultured Hydrogenophaga sp. | reverse complement strand
CCGTGACCTACAGGAGAAGGCTGATGCCGCACGAAAAGAGGCCAACACCTTGCGCTCGCGCGCTCGCGCTGACAGCGCTGCTGCTGGGGCTGCTGTTGACGGGCTGCGGGACGAGCTCGACCGTGCTCGTACCGACGACCCCGGACCTGCCTGCGCTGCCGCCGTTGAGCGAGCCAATACCGCTGGAGTCTTACTCCTCGCGTGCGCAGCGGAATATCGAGAGGTGGCGCGAGCAGCTGATGCTCACGTCGCCGACCTCGTCGAGACCAGGGGATCCTGGCCAGCCCTCGACGAGTTCCGAGCAAAAGTAAGGGGGCTGCTTGAGCCCCCTGGTGAGCAGTAAGCCGGGCACCTTACTCGCAAAGGCCATAGGCACTCTGGCATGCCTTCGGCTCTTCGGTGACCCGTATCCAGTCGATGTGCTGGCCTCCGCGCTGGGTCTTCGACCACTCGACCACGTTCCGGATGCCTCGCTTGTTCAGGTGGGCATCGCGGTCGGGGTCTGGGAAGAAGCTGGCCTCCATCCTCTTGCTGGCCATGGCCACTGAGCGCTCCCACATCTCGATGCGGTCTATGTGCCCAGGGAACCGCTTGCTGATCTCCAGCACCTCGTCTTTGCCCGCGTTGATGCACGGCATGCAGCCCACTCGCGTCATTCCCTGCAGGTACAGCGGGTTCGGCTTGAGGCCGTAGCAGTCGGCCGCCTCGAAGACATCGGCAGCGGTCCAGCGCAGGATTGGTCGATAGTTCCAGATGCCGCCGCCGCGCTCGTCCAGGCTGATGACGCAGGCGCCCGTTCCCTGCATCCATATGCGGCGGCTGTAGGACTCGTCCAGCCGAACACCCTGCCAGGAATAGACCGCCTCGCACTGGCCGCTGTCGATGAGGTTAAGCTGGTACTCGGTGGCTGGAAGCGTCTTCAACTGTTCGGTGCAGAACTGGGCGCGACGCGATGGGAACCGGCCTTTCCAGATGCACAGGTCCAGGAACGGGTTGCCGGTGGGCACCATCGCCCTGGCGGCGCGCTCGCAGGCTTCCAGCGGGACGCCCTTGCCGGGCCACTTATTCAGGATGTACTCGCGCTTCGTCGCCATCTGCTGGGTGAACTCGGCGCGCAGCGTGTCGATCTGGATGCCCAGGTGCTGGCCCATGTAGGCCACGTAGTCGTAGGTGCTCTCGTGCTCGTTGCCGGTGTCGCAGAAGATGAAGCGGAGCGACTCGCGCGGCATCGTCTCCAGGGCCAGGATGGCCGTGGCTGCGCTGTCCTTGCCGCCTGAGATCGAGACAACATGCAGTATGTTCATGCTTTTTGGCTTGGTCTTTTCGGCCTCGGCGCATCCTTCGGGATTGACACCTTGACCCACACACGGTAAGGCCACCGCAGGTTGCTGCCCCACTCCCACCGGTCGATGTAGACGTCAGGCATACCGTCGAGGACTTCGTTCATCTGCTCCGACCTGGCGAACCGCTTGCCGTGGCGCAATCGCATCAACGTCCGCAGGACGGCCTCGTTGACGCCATCAGAATGCTCGGGCAGCGACAGGATCTCGCGCAGCTGCTGCTGCAGCTTTGTGGTCATCTGGCACCCGGCACGCCGGCCTGCTTGCGCCAGGCGCGCATGTGCTGGCCTGCCGATGCGTTGATGCCGCGAATGAGCCTGGCCATGACCGGGTCACTCGCGGTCGTCGTAGGATCCTGCGGCGTCGTCGTCGCTGGACTTGATCCAGCGGGCTGCCCCGAGGAATCCAAAGCACGCGCCGATGAGGGCGACAATGGCGAGGTGGAGGAGTTCGTTGAGTGCGTCATAGTTCATGATGTCCTGCTTGTACTGGTTGAGATGGTGACCCGACCGACGAATTAGGCCGTTATCCCTTTAAGGCGGCTGACCAAGCCCCGTGGCGGCCCTTTGGCAATGAGTCGATGGGGGACCATCGGGCCTTGGAGATTCGTCGGATGGACCTGGTGGGTCAGCCCAGGCTGAAGGTGCTCGCCCCCCCTTGTCCTGTTAGCGGCCCAGGCGCTTGCCGACGACCACCGGAACACCGGCAATGTCTGCGTCGGTGAAGACGTCGCGCACCTTGTTCTCGCAGCGGCGCGCCATCTCCACTTTCATGGCGTCCAGGCGAACCTGCGAGAGCAGGATCACCGGATCCTTGCTGCCGGCTTCGATGCGAAGTCGGGCCTGGAAGGTGTAGTCACCCAGTTCGGGGCCGTAGGGTTCGCAGGTGAACGTGATCATGGCCGGCAGCGGGCTGGAGGCCGAGGCCTTGATGGACTCGAAGTCCGACCGGCTGGCCGACAGCTGTTCCTGCGTGCTCTCGCGCTTGGCCAGGGCTTCAATGGTGATCGAGCGGATGGCGCTGGCCACCTGCAGGGTGGACATCAGGCTGCCGTCGGGCGAAACGCAGGTGATCTGGGTCTGGTAGTCCTCCAGAAACTCGGCGACGTCGCGCTGCGCCTGGCGTCCGCTGGTGATCTCGTTCCATGCCTTGTGCTCCTCACTGATGGGCGCGTCCCACAGTGCCGAGTGGGCTGCGTGGCCAGGCTGCTCGACGGTGCCCAGGTCGAAGATGCACTTGGCCTGGATGTCGTCCTTGTCGATGAACACCATGCTGGCGTCGGCAACGGCGTACTTGCGCACGTAGTCGACAAACGAGCCCAGGTCTTCGGTGATCATCTGGCCAGACATGCGGCGAGCCCACGGCATCAGGTGCTGCACGTCGTGGACCTTCATGTCTGCCGGGATGGCGACGACGCCGGCGTCACGGTCGATGGCCGAGGCGATGGCGTTGTTGGCCTGGGCCGTGGCTTCGCCCAGCTGGATCTGGCGGATGGCGTCTGCGTTCATGGTCATGATGGTTTCCTGGTGATGGTGAATGGTGGCGCTCAGTCTTTGGCGCCGGGGATGTTGAGGGTGCCCTGGGCTCCCGTCAATTCGATGCGCTGCTGGGACAGCGAGGTCTTGCCGAAGCGGCCGACATGCAGCACCGTGGCGCCCGATGTCTCCTCGCTGGTCTTCCCGATGCTGGTGGGCTTGGTGAACTTCACGTCGTGCTGCATCCGAACCTGGCTGGTGCCGGGGATGTTCTCGATCTTGAACTTCAGGGTGACCTCGCTGGCTTTGCCGTGGTCGACGGTGGCCGCCGAGCAGGCGCTGATGGCCTTGCTGACGATGAGCTCAAACTGGCCACCCTCCAGTTCGGCGATGAGTTCGGGCACGTCGGTGGGTGCGCTGTCGGGACGGTTCATGCTGGCTCCTATGTTGCAGCTGTTGATGGAACGAAAAATTCAGTTTACACCCGGAGTGCTCCGGGTGCAAGGGTGTCAGAAGGGGATGTCGTCATCCATGTCGTCGAAGCCACTGGACTGGCGGGCCGGCGCAGGCGCGGGAGCCTGGCTGCGAGGACGGGCTGCTGGCGCAGCTGCCTGCCCCTGCCGGCCGCCGCCCTGCTAGCCCGAGCCGCCCATCAGCTTCAGTTCGCTGGCGATGATGTCGCAGGTGGGCTTCTCGACGCCGGCCTGGTCGGTGTACTTGCCGTACTTCAGGCGGCCCTCAATGTAGACCAGGTGCCCCTTCTTGACGTACTCGCCGGCCACCTCGGCCTGGCGCCCATAGAAGGTGACCCGGTGCCACTGGGTGTCTTCGAGCATTTCGCCGGTGCTGCGGTCCTTGCGGCGCGTGGAGGTGGCCAGGGACAGGTTGCAGACGGCCTCGCCGCTGGGCGTGTAGCGGATCTCGGGGTCGCGACCAGCGCGCCCCAGGATGATGACTTTGTTGACGGTGGACATGCGCTGGATCCTTTCTTATGCGCGAGCCGAGATGGAGGTGGTGGCGGTGGCCACGACACCAGGGAACAGGGCGCCTTCCTTCTTGAAGGCTTTGGCCTGGGCGCCCAGGAACTTCATGTCAGCCTGGACGGCTTCGATGGGCGCCTTGCCGTCCAGCACTGCCTGCAGCAGGGCCCGCAGGTCGGTGACCTCGGCGCTGTAGACCTTGCGGCCAGAGATGCCAGAGACCTTCGCCGGGGCAGCGACCACCGGGGCAGCGACCACCACCTGGGACATGGCCTGGGCTGCCTGGGCGGCGATCTGCTGCTGCTCGGCCTGGCGCTCCAGGATGGTCAGCTGCTCGACGTCTTCGGTCTGCATGGCTGCATGGCGAACCGCTGCGGCTTCGGCCTCAGCCGCCGCGGCCTCATCGGCCAGGCGCTTGCGCTCCTCGGCCTGCTTGCGCGCCGCCTCCTGGCGGGCCAGGTCTGCGATGCGCTGCTGCTCGGCCTGGTAGTTGCCGATGCAGGTCTTCAGGGTGCGCTCGGCCTGGACGAGATACTCTGCCGGCTGGCGGAACAGCGCGTTGACTGCCTGCAGCGCCTGGTTGAGCGGGCCAGTGATCGAGGTGCGGGTTTCCTCGACCTGTTTCTGAAGGGCCTTGACCGACCGGAGGTCTTCGCCGGCCAGCTGCAGCATCTCCTCGCTGTCGATCACCAGGGCCTGGGCCGAGGTGGACATGGCTTGGGCCTTCTGGCGGAATTGCAGGGCCGACGAGGCGTCGTACTTGACGGAGTCTGCCAGGACGGGGGTGATGGCGGTGGTGTTCATTTTTTGCTCCAGGAAGGGGTGAGTTTGTGGCGTTGGCAAAAGCGGTGAAGGGTCAGGCAGGACGCGAAGGTGGCCAGGTCGTTGCCGTCGTGGTAGCGGTGGGCCAGGTAGGTGCCGTCCTCGTTCAGCTTGACGCCCCAGCGAGCTTTCAGGGTGCTCTTGTTGCCGAACTTCAGGTGGCTGTAGGCGGCCAGCTGGGGACCGACCGACGGCATCAGCTGGTAGGTGGTCTTGATGTCGACCACCCCCTCTTCGTCGTCGATGATGCCGATCCTGTCTGGCGTGCCGGCAAAGCCCATGTCGATGCTGTACATGGGCTTCTCGACATCTTCCCACACACATGAGTGGTCGATGCAGAAGTTCGTCCAGGCATCAAGGTAGGGCTGCACCACTGGCGAGATCGAGGTCGGATCCAGAAGGCCTTCGTCCAGCAGCGCGGTGGCGTGGTGAACGATCTTGCCGAACCGGCTGGCCTTCTCCAGGACGTCGCGCGGCACCATGCTGTAGTCGGTGATGGGCGCCAGGACGGAGGTCACCCCGGGCACCAAATTTCCGTCCCACCGGTAGGTGTGGGTGGCTTCGTCGAACGTCAGCATCAGAGTTTCCCCTTGATAGCCGTGAACTGGGACAGCGTCAGGTCAGCCAGGTTTTCCGGAGCACCTTCCATGAGGTCGCCCAGATCCTTTCCTGCGGCTGCCAGCTTGTTGGCCAGGAACTTGGCTTCGCCCACGGTCACCAGGCGGTCCTTGGCCTCGCTGGCGGGCTTTGCGCGCGGCTCCTGTGCGCCGGCCTTGGTGGTGTCGTCCACAGGCTTCTCGGACGCCATGCCATCGCCCGCAGGGGTGGAGTCTTCGTCCAGGTCGTCGTCGGCAGCCACGCCCAGCATGGAGGTCACCAGGTAGCGGCGAAGGTAGGTGATGGCGGCACCGAACGCCTTGGGGTCACCCAGGTCGCGCGGCGACGGCAGGCTGATGCTGCTGCTGATCTCGCCGCCGGATGCGTGGACCAGGCGGCAGAACAACATGGACCCAGCCTGGGCCTGCTCGACGGTCTGGATCAGGGCCAGGCCATTGGCAGACAGGGCCGGCATGGTCTTGGCCAGGATCTCCTGGAGGTCGGCGTAGCGGAAGCTGTAGGCGGCCTTGTCGCGCGGACGGATGGTGACCTCGCGGTTTTTCTCGATGGGCTTGAACTGCCCCTGTGCTGCTGCCAGGGCGCAGAAAAGTTCGGCGCGGGCTTTCGTCAGGATGGCCATGGCTTCTTGTTCGTTCATGATGTCCTCAGTGGTTGATGGGGGTTGCGAGGAGCCAGCGGTTGCCCAGCTGGCGGATGGAGCGGACCCAGGCCCGCATGTTGTGACGAGCGGTCGAGGCCGGCACGTCGGGGTGAATGAACAGCTGGCGAACCAGCCGCAGCTTGGTGGTGATCACAGGGGTCTCCAGGTTGAGAGGTCGAGCAGGAGGACGATGACGGCCAGGACGTACACGATGGCCAGCGCGATGGTCGAGCGGTTCATGGTGGTCAGTCGAAGTGGGCGACGTAGAAAGCGTCGTGGCCCGGGTACTCGCGGCGCTTGTTCAGCTTCGAGTTCGGTACGCAGCGGACGCAGACGTCGATTTCTCCGCTGTCGTGAAGGGTGACGGTGACCACCTCGCTGTTGTCGTTTGGCAGATCGTTGGGGATGAGGAAGGTGCCAGACATGCCGGTGCCACGCATGGCGTCGAGGACTTTCAGAGCCTTGCTGGCCTGGTTCTGGGAAATGATGAGGGACATGATGTGTGCTCCAGGGAGGATGGGGCCGTAGCCCCGGGGATCAGAAAGGGATGTCTTCCCACAGGTCGGCCGCCGGCAGCTGTGGGCCGATGTTGGCGCCGCTGGCGCGGTATTCGTCGATCTCGCCTGCCAGTTCGGCCAGTTCAGCCAGCACCTCGCCCTCGGTCATGTGGATGGTGTCGCCACGGCAAAACCCGTCAAAGCGGCTGTTGCAGGGGGCGCTGTGGGCCAGGTGCTCTTCAAAGGTGCTTGCGTACATAGTGTGCTCCAGGGAGTGGTTGGGGTGAGGCCTCATTGTACACCCGGAATTTACGGGTGTGCAAGAGATTTATTCGACCAGCCTGAAAGTGTCTCCAGGGTAGACGCGGCGGATGACGTCCGGGCCGACCAGCCACCAGGCGTGGACCATGCCATCCTGGTACACCCAGCACCCGTCGATCACGTCACCCTTGCTGCTGACGGTGTAGGCCTCCCTGGCGCTGTCAATGGTCTTGCCGTCGATCACGCACGGGCTGGCCCGCAGGACGATCTTGCCGCCCGCATTGTTGGTGGACTGCATGGTCCCCTTGGACTGTGCAGCTGCGGTGCTGGCCAGGGCCAGCAGCAGGATGGCGATGATGGCGCGGTTCATGACGTGAACCCGTTCTCGAAGCCACGGCGCTGCATGTCGGCCTGCTCGTTCAGCAGACGCTTGACGTCGGCCTCCAGCCGGTCGACGTCGACGCCATCACGCATCAGGATCGGAAGCAGGTTGTTGACGATGGCGCCCTCCAGCTTCTGTTCGATCTCCATTGACGCATCGAGCTTCGCTTTGGCGACTGGGTCGTCGTGGTCCTGGCCCTTCAGAAACGTCAGCCTGGTGGCCACGAACAGCGTGCGCGAGGTCAGCATGATCCCGATCATGGCGCCGACCAGGCTGGAATTGTGAAATGCGGAGAGGGCGTCGATGCGCTCGCGGAAGCGCTCGTTCTCGTCGCGGATGTTGACCGGTGCTGCGGCCTGGTTGCTGTCTGGTGAGGTCATATTGACTCCTGGTGGTTGGGGAACGGTTGGGGAAAAGATGGGGAAAAGATGGGGAAGGGTTCAGTCGTGGAGGCCGAGGAGGTTCCTGGCGCGGCTGTAGTGCAGGGCGCGGCGGGCCTGAAGCCGCTTGATGCAATCGACCAGGTCCTGGTAGTCGTAGCATCTGTCGCTGGACGGAAGGGCTGCGATTTCACACTGCACCATGTTGTGTAGGTGCGACCCAATTTCTTGCTGGTCAATGGCTCGGTCGATGGCGCCGATGCTGGGCTCGAACTTGACAAGGGTGACCGGCTTTGTGGTGGTTGTCTGCTTGTGGGCGGGGTTGCGGATGGGCATGGTGGACTCCAGAAGGAGGGGCCGAGGCCCCTGATTGATGATCAGGCGGCGTTGACGGGGACGATGATGGCTTCGGCGGCCACGCTGTGGGATGCGGACATCACGCTGGCCTGCAGCTTCCTGGCCAGGTCAAGGCGCCCGCACCAGCCTTCGACTTTCCAGCCAGGGTCGAATTGCTCGGAGTCCCGCTTGACTGCCTCGGCGACCAGGTGGTGGTTGTAGTCTTCAAAGCCCATCTGCACCGCGAACTTCGCGCGCTCGATGGTGGCCTCGTCTTGGAATTGCATGTAGCGGTAGGTGCCTTCGGCGATCTCCTGCAGCCGGTTGAAGTCGCTTTTTTGAAGGGGGGCATATCGAGCGGCCCTGTCGAGGGACTTGCGCAGGTCGTTGCGAACCAGGACGACGTGGGTGTAAGTGCGGTCGGTCTTGCGGGTGAAGACCTGGCCTTCGTGGGTGGCTGTCAGTTTGCGTGCCATTGTGTGCTCCAGGGAGTGGTTGGTTGGGCCTCCAGTGTAATCCAGGTCTTTACGGGATTGCAAGTATTTTTTTGGGGCGTTGACTGTGTGTCGCGTTCTGGGTTCTAATGCTGGCCATGAACACCCGTAAAAAACCCCTTCACCCAGACGCCGCCATTCTCGACGCGATTGGCGGCCCATCCCACGTTGCGGAACAGCTGGGCCTTCCTCGGGAAGGCGGGCGCCAGCGCGTCCATGGTTGGCGCGTCAACGGCGTCCCGGCCGACGTCAAGCTGCAGTTCCCCCACATCTTCCTTCGCGACTTCAAGGTCGACAAGCGCCAGCGCGTGAAGGTGCAGAAGCCTGGCAAGCGCCAGACCCCCATCGTGTTCGACGACATCTCGGTGGTCAGGCGCAGGGCGCGCAAGGGCGATCCCGAGACCAGCAAGGCGGCGGCGGTCAAGTCCACCGAGTTCAGCGCCACCCACGCCGGCCGCGTCATGACCTGCCTGTACTCAGGCCCCAAGGGGGCCGACGCCATCTCCAGGGAGACCGGCCTGACTGTGGTTCAGGTCTGCCGCAGGCTGCCGGACCTGCAGGCCAGGCAGCTGGCCGAGCCCACTGGCGACCAGGTCAACGGGTTCCGCGTCTGGCGGGCCATCCCCAGGTAATGTTTCGGCCGGCAGCGCCCAGGAGGTCATGGGCCTGGGTCGTGGTGAAGACTCCCACCCGCTGCCGGCCACCCTCTCAGGAGTCGAGGAGTTTTTGATGCACTACTACAAACGGAACCTCGGCGACTACGCCAAGAAGGCGGGCCGCCTGACCATGCTTCAGCACGGAGCGTACACGCTCCTGCTCGATGCGTGCTACGACCGTGAACAGTTCCCCACGTTGAGTGAAGCGCTGGACTGGACATGGGCCTCCACAGCTGCCGAAGAGGAGGCCGTGAGGTTCGTTCTGGGCAAGTTCTTCACCCTGGAGGGGGATGTCTACGTCCAGAAGCGGATCCAGGAGGAGATCGACGACTTCAAACGAAAGGCCGACACAAACGCACGAATCGCCAGGGAAAGGGAGGCGAAGCGTCACCAGTCGAGCACGAACCGTGGACGAGTCGTGAACGAACCGCCACCTAACCAAGAACCATTAACCAATAACCAAGAACCATTAACCACACCTAAAGGTGTGGACGCCGCTGCGGCGTCCCCGCAAAAGCGGGCTACCAGGCTCCCTCACGACTGGCAGCTGCCGAAGGCATGGGGTGAGTGGGCCCTTGACGAGTACCCTGCATGGACAGCGGATGTGGTCCGACTGGAGGCCGCGAAGTTCGCCGACCACTGGCGCGCAAAGGGCGGGAAGGATGGGGCCAAATTGGACTGGGAGGCGACCTGGCGAAACTGGTGCAGGTCGGACATCTGCCAGCGCACGCACAGCCAGCGTCAGACATTCGCCCAGCAGGCCGCCGACGTTGCCAGGGTCACGGTGCCCAGCAAGCCAGGCAAGGATCCTGCGCTGGCGGCCATTGAGCAGGATCTGCAGAAGGCCGCGCCGATGCCGGCAGAACTGCGGGCACACATCGAGTCCATCACCGGCAAACTGAAAGTCAAACCATGAGCACCTATGACCACACGAACCATCCCTGCTCGATCATGCGAGTGCTGCTACGCCCACAGCCTCAACGAGATGTTCAACAGGTTCAACCCGGCATGCCTGCAGTGCGGGGCCAGGTACATCAGGATGGCGCCCAGATGGCGCCGGTCGGAGCAGGAGGTGACCGACCTGCGGCGCCACGTTCTGAAGGTCTGGGGGCAGTACGGCCACAGAGAGCAGGAGCTTCGCGACGCCGCCAAAAACTGGACAAAGACGGACGCCCAATCTGGTGGCCAGGCCGAGAGCGAGGGATCCGCCGGCCGCAAGCGGGGGAAACGCCGTTGAGCCCGGAGGAGGTCGACATCGCTCTGTCCGAGGGCTTCTGCCAGCGCCTGCTCGAGCAGGGTGAGTGGAAGCCCATGAAGCTGTCCGAGCCGGCAACCTGGTTCAGCATGCCGGGGCGTGGTGATGCGTAAGATCACGATCCACCTGGGCGGGCCGGCGGTCATCGCCAAGCAGCTGATGCAGATCTCGGGCCTGGTGGTCGACGCCGTCGGCAAGGGCCTGGCGCTGGACATCACGATCAGCGAGCGCAAGCGCTCCGACGAGGCCAACGCCAGGCTGCACGCCATGCTGACCTGGTTGTCCAAGAATCACACCTGGGCTGGCCAGCAGCTGCCTGTGACGGCCTGGAAGCGGTTGTGCGTGGCCGCCTTCCTGCGCGCACAGGGCGAGCCGGTGGAGATGTACCCGGCCCTGGATGGCCACGGCATCGACATCGTGTTTGAGCGCACCAGCGAGATGTCCGGCAAGCAGGTTGCCGAGCTTTGCACCTGGATCGTGTCCTGGGCCGACATGCAGGGTCTGAACATGCCGGAGGTCAGCATCGACCCAGCGACCGGCCGCAAGGTGCTGACCTACGCCAGGCCACCGGAGGTCAGCCAGTGAAGCGCTCGGGCTTCAGGCGCAAGGCGCCGCCACCCAGGCCTGCGTACAACCCGCAGCCCATCCCCATGGACCAGCGCCGCGGGGTGGTGGCCAGGGTGACTGACGAGCCGGCCAGGGCGGTCGAGAAATTCGACTACGTGCGCAGCGAGGCGATGCTGGAGATGTGCCGCAGGATGCCGTGCCAGCTTTGCGGGCATCCGCCTAGGTCGGATCCAGCCCACAGCAACCAGTCACGCCATGGCAAGGGTGGGCACATCAAGGCCAGCGACGTGTTCGTGGCCGCCTTGTGCCGCAGCTGCCACCAGGAGATCGACCAGGGCCGGCACCTGACCGAGGAGGAGCGTGTTTTCTGGTGGACGGTGGCCTGGGTTCGCACGGTGTGCGAAGCACGGAGTATGCGAAAATGGCCCCTGTCCGTCCCCTTCCCTTTTGAGGAGTTCCAGCGTGCGACTTCTGACCCTGCCATATCCGCCCTCGGTCAACACCTACTGGCGCAGCCTGGTCATCAATGGATCCGCCCGGGTGGTCATCAGTGAACGCGGGCGGCTGTACCGAGATGCGGTCCACAGGGCTGTGCTGGCAACCGGTGCTGGTGAGGTGTTCACCGCCGAGAAGCGGCTGACTGTCGAGGTGGACGTCTACCCACCAAACCGCCGCAGCTTCGACCTGGACAACCTGGGAAAGTCCCTCCTAGACAGCATCACTTATGCCGGGGTCTGGTTCGATGACAGCCAGATCGACCGCCTGGTGTTCACCAGGATGAGCGAGATCGGTGGGATGGTCAAGGTGCGGATCCAGGAGCGCAACACCCCGATGACCGGCGGGACGTCCGGTCAATTTGAAAGTTGAGCCATGACACTGAAAACAATGAAGCGAGTGCTTGATGCCTGGAACAGCACCATCCTGGAGAAGCACCGGGACGGCCTCATGCAGGAAGTTATGGAGGAGCTTCGCGCGGACATAGAGGAGGCCGAGAGAGACCGGCCGGATGCTGGCGTCTGGCACAGCCCGACTACCGACGACGCTCGAAGAGTTGGTGAGGTCGGTGGATGCGCTGTCGAGGCCGAGCGGGCCGCATTCGAGGCCTGGATGGCTGGCCACTGCTGGACGGTGGGTGGTGAGTGGAATGGGTCTACTTACGTCCACCACACCGAACGAGACCGGGGGTGCCTGGACAGCCAGACCATGCTGACTCGCATGATGTGGGCAGCCTGGCGCGACAGGGCCACCCTGGCCAACAGTGGCCTGCCGGCCATTCCGACCTACCCGGCCGAACTGGACCGGCGCGGGATCCAGATGCTGCAGGTCGACTCTGAAGGCAGTGGCCGCTGGGGAGAGATCGACATCAGCCACCTGCAGGAGGTGATTGAGCGTGGGTGGGCATACCGGATCCTGACGGTCAAAGAGGAGCGCAAGGCATGCCGGCCGGAGCAGTGATCGCTGGCATCTTTGTCGGTGTCGCAGCATCAGAAGCACAGGCCAGGGCCGCCAGGGAGGCTGCAGAGTACCAGAGCAAGATGCTGAACCAGGTGACTGGCCAGCAGCTGGCATTCACGGCTTCATCCAGGCTGCGGTGTGCGTACTGCAGCCGGCCGTTCCCTCCCGGGATCGTCGACAACTGCCTTGGATGTGGGGCTCCTCGGTGATCAAGGCCGACAAGCTGCCACAGTGGGCCAGGGAGGAACTGAAGAAGGCCGCCAGCCTCCCAGTGGACCGAGACCCGAACGCCAGGGTCAAGGCCATCGACCGCCTGGTCGACCACCTGCGAACCCTCTACCCAGAACTGTTCCACCCGGAGCGAAGACATGAGCAAGAAGACTGACAAGGGTGAAGGCCCAGTCGCGGGCCAGGATCACTACCAGGCCAAGAACACCGACCGTGAGATCGAGATGGCCAAAGCCCTTCACGAGGGCGGCATGGGGTATGGGAAGATCGCCCAGCTGATGGAGGTCAAGAAGGCCACCGTCGCCGGATGGATCAAGGGCCGCCGCCGTGCCGGTGTGCCGAAGAACTGGAGCAGATGATGGCTACCCCGCCCAAAGAACCCCGGCCAAAAGCCAGCAAACCCCGGCCAAAGCCAGCCCCAAAGGGAAAGGCTACCCCGGCCAAAGCCTCAACCCCGGCCAAAGAACCCCGCCCAAAGGTCATCGACAACAAGGGGCGGCACAAGGCCGACGCTGCGCGCGAGAAGCGCATGGTCTTTGCCAGGGAATACCTGGTGGACCTCAACGCCACCCAGGCGGCCATCCGGGCAGGATTCAGCGAGAAGACAGCGACAAGCGCCGGCCATCGCCTGTTGACTTACGCTGATGTTCAGGCCGAAGTGACCAAGCTGAAGGCAGAGCGGGCCGAGAAGGTGGCTGCAGACGCCGAATGGGTGCTGCGCCGACTGGTGGCTGATGTGACGGCCGACCTGGCCGACCTGTACGACGACAACGGCAACATGAAGCCGGTCAAGGACTGGCCAGTGGTGTTTCGCACCGGGTTGGTGGCAGGACTGGACACGGCACAGGAGAAGCTGGGCGAGGACGACGATGGAAGGCCAACGTATGGGGTGGTTCACAAGGTCAAGCTGGCCGACCGCACCAGGCTCCTGGAGTTGCTGGGCAGGCACGTTGACGTGGCAGCGTTCAAGGACAAGCTGGAGGTCGACGTGAAGACCGAACTGGCCGACCGCCTGGCGCGCGCGAGGGCGAATGCATCAAGACGAGTTTGATTCACACCTGGTCGAGGCCGCAGGGCAGTACAGCACCGACCCGCTGGGGTGGGTGCTGTTTGCGTTCGACTGGGGTGTCGGCGAACTTGCGAACTATCTCGGGCCGGATGACTGGCAGCGGGACACACTCGACCTGATCGGCCGCAAGCTGAGGGAGGGGGCAGACCTGCAGGACGCCATCCAGGTGGCAGTGGCCAGTGGCCACGGGATCGGCAAGTCAGCCCTGGTGGCCTGGATCATCCTGTGGGCCATCAGCACGTTCGAGGACACCAAGGGTGTGGTCACGGCCAACACCGAGAACCAGCTGAAGACCAAGACCTGGGCCGAGGTCTCGAAGTGGTATCGCCTGTGCATCTTCCGTGACTGGTTCGACCTGACGGCCACGGCCCTGTTCAGTCGTGACCCGGACCATGAGAAGACCTGGCGCATCGACATGGTCCCCTGGTCCGAGCGCAACACCGAGGCCTTCGCCGGCCTGCACAACCAGGGCAAGCGCATCTTGCTGGTCTTCGACGAGGGCTCGGCCATCCCGGACACCATCTGGGAGGTGTCCGAGGGCGCGCTGACCGACGAGAACACCCAGATCATCTGGACCGCCTTCGGCAACCCGACCAGGAACACCGGCAGGTTCCGCGAGTGCTTCGGCAAGTTCAAGCACCGGTGGCACACCAGGCAGATCGACAGCCGCACGGTGAAGATGACCAACAAGCGGCAGCTGGCCAAGTGGGTCGAGGACTACGGCGAGGACAGCGACTTCGTGCGCGTGCGCGTGCGAGGCGTGTTCCCTGCAGCTGGCAGCAACTCCCTGCTGGGCCCGGACGAGGTCGACGCAGCCATGGGCCGCACGGCCAAGCGTGAAGAGCTTGAGAGCCACGCCGACATCCTGGGTGTGGACGTGGCGCGCCAGGGCGATGACTGCTCGGCCGTCGCACACCGTCGCGGGCCTCAGCTGTTCCCCATTCGCGAACTGCGGATCCCGGACACCACCCTGGTCGCTGGCCAGGTGGCCATGGACATGGACCGCATCGACGTCGACGCGGTGTTTGTGGACGCCACCGGTGGCTACGGGGTTGGCGTGGTCGACGCCCTGCGCAACATGAACCGCGAGTGCGTGGAGATCTATTTCAACGGCAAGGCCCTGGACCAGCGGTACTTCAACAAGCGCTCGGAGATGTACTTCCTCCTGGCCAAGTGGGTGCGCGCTGGTGGATGTCTGCCCAATGACGAGATCCTGCGCGACGAACTGCTGGCCATCACCTACAGCTACCAGGGCGACAAGTTCCGCCTGTGCGACAAGGACGACGTCAAGGAGGAGATCGGCCGCTCTCCAGACCGGGCTGATGCTGCGGCTCTGACGTTCGCCATGCCGGTGGTCCGCCGGCCAAGAATCCCTGGCATCGGCCAGGCATCCAGTACCGCCGAGAAGAGGCTCGGCCACAACCCCTACGCATGACCATGAAGCACTTCACCTACATCCCCTACCAGTACAGCCATGGCCAGGAGCAGAAAGCCATCAAGGCGGCCCAGGATGCGCCGCGCAGCCTGTGGCAGCAGATCACCCTGCGACAGCTGTTTCCAGGCACCGACCACGCCGACACCGAGACCATCTACCTGCGAGGCCCGAGGGTGTGGGACGCCGAGAGCTACATGGGCCTGGGCAACGCAATCGACTACCTTGGCAACCAGGAAGCGCTTCCGGCCATCGTCGGACTGGTCAGGGCCGCCTGCCAGGCCATCGGGGCCACCGACCTTGGCTACGTCATGGTGGTCAAGCTGAAGGCTGGTGGGGTGGTCACGCCCCATGTGGACGAGGGCGAGTATGCGGACCACTTCACCCGCTTCCACCTGGTGCTGACGTCGAACAGCCGGTGCGTCTTCTACGTGGGCGACGAGAAGCAGGAGGGCATGCTGCCTGGCGAGCTTTGGCAGTTCGACCACAAGGCCAGGCACGGCTTTAGGAACGATGGGCCGACCGACCGGATCCACGTCATTTTCGACGCGGTGCCAGATCCGGCTCTGGGCCTGCACAAGAAGATCACCGGCCGAGGGGTGTGCGTTGCGCCGCCACAGGGTGAGAACATCGCGCCCATGCTCCAGATCCGTGCGTCGACAGTCGACGAGATGCTGAAGGTGGCCCCGGTGCTGTTCAAGGAGCACTGGGACGAGATCGCCCGCAACAAGCAGGTGATGGTCCTCAAGCCGAACGAGCAGGCCTACCGGGCGATGGAGCAGGCCGGTCAGATGATGATCCTGGCTGCGTACAAGGGCGACGAGATGGTTGGCTATTCGGTCAACGTCATCCTCAACCACCCGCACTACGCCGACCTGGTTGTCTGCCAGAACGACCTGCTCTACATCGCCCAGGCCCATCGCGAGGGCGGTGTCGGCATCAGGCTGATGAAGCGCACGGAGCAGGAGGGTAAGGTGCGAGGCGCACGGCTGATGCTGTGGCATGCCAAGCAGGACACACCGCTGGCCGACATCCTTCCCAGGATGTCCTACGGGGTCCAGGACATCATCTTCAGCAAGGAGCTTTGATCATGGCAGTTTCAGCACTTCTCGGCACGGCCGTTTCTGCATCAACCGTGGCAGCCACCGGTGTGATTGCGGCTGGCGTCGCCGGCACCTACCAGAACGCACAGGCCCAGAAGCAGCAGGCGCAGCAGTTCCAGCAGCAGTCCGCGATGGAGCAGAACCGGCAGCAGCAGGAGTTCCAGCTGGCCCAGGAGAATCTGTCGCAGCAGGCGCTGGCACTGCAGCAACAGCAGCAGGCATTCAGCGCCCAGCAGTCTGCCGCCGCCAGGGCCCAGGCCCAGGCAAACAAGCAGGCAACCATGGCCGACATCGCCAACAACCGAGCCATGCGCAAGGCGCCGAACGTGGGCGCCATGCTGACCGGCAACGACAAGGCCGGTGGCACTGGTGCAGGCTCGACCATGCTGACCGGCCCTGGTGGCGCAATGGCTGGCGCTCTTGGCAAAGCCGGCCTCCTGGGCCAGTGACATGCTGGAGCACGCCTCTCGCAACCCGAAGGGCCATGAGGCCCTAAAGGCGTTCCGCAAGCGCCACCAGGCCATGCTGACCGAACGGTCCAGCTGGGACGCGCACTGGCGGGAGATCAACGAGAACCTGCTGCCGCGCTCCGGCCGGTTCATGTCGACCGAGAAGAACCAGGGCAAGCGCAAGCACAACCTGATCCTGGACAGCGAGGGCCCGCGTGCGCTGCGCATCCTGGGCGCAGGCCTGCTCAGTGGTGCAACCTCTCCGGCTCGGCCGTGGTTCCGCCTGGGTGTGCCAGACACCGAGATGATGGAGTCGGCCCAGGTCAAGGCTTGGTTGCACCTGGTGCAGAAGCTGATGCTCCTGATGTTCCAGCGGTCGAACACCTACCGCGCGCTGCACACCATGTACGAGGAGATGGGCGCCTATGGCACAGCGGCCAGTATCGTGCTGCCAGACTTCGAGCACGGCATCCGGCACCACACCCTGACCATCGGTGAATACTGCCTGGCCCAGGACGACCGAGACATCGTCAACTGCCTGACTCGCGAGTACGAGCAGACGGTGGCCCAGACGGTCAGCCAGTTCGGCCTGGAGAACTGCAGCAAGGCCGTCAAGAGCCTGTACGACCGTGGCAACCTGGAAGCCAAGGTGCCGATGGTCCACATCATCGAGCCGCGCAAGGATCGCGACCCGCGGGTGCCCAACGCCAGGAATATGCCCATCCGCTCGGCCTACTTCGAGAAGGGTTCGGACACTGACAAGTTCCTGCGTGACGGTGGCTTCAAGCGCTTCCGCGCTCTGACGCCCAGGTGGGGCACTGTGTCAGGAGATCTTTACGGCTACAGCCCAGCGATGGAGGCCTTGGGCGACCTCAAGCAGCTGCAGCACGAACAGATGCGCAAGGGCCAGGGAATCGACTACATGACGAACCCGCCGCTGCAGATGCCGCTGGAGCTCAAGGGTCGCGAGATCTCGACCCTGCCTGGCGGTGTGACCTACGTCAACATGGGAGCCACGCAGCAGCGCATCCAGACCATGTTCGATGTGCGCCTGGACCTGAGCCACCTGCTGGTGGACATCCAGGACGTGCGCCAGCGCATCAACTCCAGCTTCTACAGCGACCTGTTCCTGATGATCGCCAACGCGAACAAGAACGGGATGACTGCCACCGAGGTGGCCGAGCGCCACGAAGAGAAGCTGCTGATGCTGGGCCCGGTGCTGGAGCGCCTGCACAACGAGCTCCTGGACCCGATGATCGACATCGCCTTTGAGACCCTGATCGAGAACGACGTGCTGCCGCCGCCTCCCCAGGAGATGCAGGGCATGGAGCTCAAGGTCGAGTACGTGTCGATGCTGGCCCAGGCCCAGCGTGCCGTGGCCACCAACAGCATCGACCGCTTCGTCGGCAACCTGGGTGTGGTCGCGCAGCTGAAGCCCGAGGTGCTGGACAAGCTGGACGCCGACCGGTGGGCCGACGAGTACGCCGACCTGCTGGGGATCGACCCGCAGCTGGTGCTGGGCAACGACAAGGTCGCCATCATCCGCGACCAGCGAGCCCAGCAGATGGCACAGATGCAGCAGATGGAACAGGCCCAGCAGCAGGCCGCAATGCTCAAGGACGTGGCCGCTGCAGAGGCCGCAGATCCGCAACTGACCGAGCCGGCAGGCTTCTGAAAGGACCACATGGACCGCAGCATCAAGATCGCCCTGGTGATCATCCTGGCCACCCTGGCCGCAGCCTTCACCATGCCCGCATGGGCGCAGGACAAGAGCCCGAACGTGTCCCTGGTGGAGTCCAGCAACGTGGCCATCGTGGCCTGCATCAGCGAGATGACAAAGCACGCTTCCAGCATGTCGCCCGAGGCCCGCTCGTTCATGATGGCCACGATCCCCAAGACGTGCCGCGAGTCGGTCGTGGTGGCCCAGGTCAAGGAGAAACCGACCGGTGGCGAGATGGCCTGGGACGTGGCCAAGTTCGGCCTTGGGTTGTGGGCGCAGTACAAGGGCCAGGCGCTGGTCTGGGGGGCCGTCACCGGCATCGTGGACCGCATGGGGCAGTCGACCGACACCGCGGTGCAGGGTGGCTTCGGCATTGCCAGCCAGGGGATCGAGGCTGCGGCAAAGCCACCGTTCATCATCGGCGCTGGCGAGGTGCCGTTCCAAGTCCTGGGTGCACCATGATCAGCATGAAGCGCAAGCCGCGCAAGTCCAGCGGCGTCAGCGAACTGGCGATTGCCGAGCCTGGCAATGACTACCCGTATGGCCTGGAGATCTCGCTGGACAGCGACAGCCTGACCAAGCTGGGCATGGATTCGCTGCCCGAGGTTGGCGCCGTCATGACGCTGACAGCCAAGGTCAAGGTCACCAGGGTCAGCGAGCACGCCAGCGAGGGCCACAGCGACAAGTCGGTCGTCCTGCAGATCACCGACATGGAACTGGCCACCGGCAAGAAGGCTGAGGCCGCCGGCATCCTCTATGGCGCATAGGGTGTGCAAACCCATACGCACACCCAACTACAGTGACCGCCATGGCGCAACGAGACCCGACAGACATCAGAGCAGCAGAGCGCGCGGCGCGAGAAGCAGAACGCCGACAGCGCAACGCCCGCAACACTGAACTGGAGGACATCAAGCGCCTGATGGAGACACGCTGGGGCCGCCGACTGATGTGGCGTCTGCTGTCGATCACCGGGATCTACCGGACCTCGTTCTCCACCAACGCCATGCAGATGGCCGCGACCGAGGGGATGAGGCAGGTTGGCCTGGTTTTCCTGCAGGACGTGCATGAGGTTTGCGCCGACGCACATTTTCAAATGACCAAGGAGCACAGCATTGGATCCGAACCAGCAGACGAGCGCCCAACAGACCAATAACGGCGCACCGTCCCCCGCCCCCGCTCCCGCGAGCGCACCCGCATCGGCTCCGGCCGCTGCGCCCGCTCCCGCCAGCGAGGGCCAACAGCAGAGCCCGCAAGCTGCCGCTCCGGCCCCCGCCGCTGCCGCGCCTGCGTCCGCACCTGCTCCCGCACCGGCCAGCGACCAGGAGGGCAACAAGCCCGATGTGCTGACTGCCGAGATGTACGAGTCCCTGACCCTGCCTGAAGAGGTGGGCATGGGGGCCGACAACATCAAGGCATTGGCCCAGGTTGCGATGTCCAGCGGCGTCAAGCCCGAGGCCGTCCAGGCCCTGGTGCATGCGCACGCCGAGAACATCAAGGCGCAGCAGGAACAGTGGTCCATCGCGACCGCCAACGACGAACTGGTCGGTGGTGAGCAGATGGAGCAAAAGCTGGCCGTTGCAGTCAAGGGCCTCAAGGCCTATGGCGACGACGAGGTCAGCAAGCTGCTGAAGCAGACCCCTCTGGGCACGCACCCCGCCATCGTGCGGCTGCTCTACCGGGCGGGCCTGACTGTGCAGGAAGACTCCACCCTTGTTGGTGGCAGCCCGCCTGCTGGCAAGAAATCCGCTGCCGACATTTTGTTCGGCTGAACCACTTCACGAAACCACAGGAGCCCATCATGGCCGCCTTGAACGACAAGTTCCCCACCCTCCTCGACGTGGCCCGCCGCGTCGACCCCAACGGCAAGATCGCCGTCATCGCCGAGATCCTGAACGAGGAAGCCCCGATCCTGGAAGACTGCGTCTTCAAGGAAGGCAACCTGCCCACGGGTCACAAGTCGACCGTTCGCACCGGTCTGCCCACCCCGACCTGGCGCAAGCTGTACCAGGGCGTCCAGCCGACGAAATCGCAGACCGCACAGGTCACCGATTCGTGCGGCATGCTGGAAGCCTACGCCGAGGTGGACAGGGCCCTGGCCGACCTCAACGGCAACACCAACGAGTTCCGCCTGAGCGAGTCCCGTGCCCACATTGAAGGCATGGCGCAGGAACTGTCCTCGACCATGATCTATGGCAACGAGACCACCAACGACGCCGCCTTCACCGGCCTGGCCCCGCGCTACAACAGCCTGTCGGCCAAGAACGCCGAGATGATCGTGGACGCTGGCGGCACCGACGCCAACGGCAGCACCTCGATCTGGCTGGTGACCTGGGGCGACCAGACCTGCCACGGCATCTACCCCAAGGGCAGCCAGGCTGGCCTGCAGATGACCGACAAGGGTCAGGTCACCATCGAGAACGTCGATGGCCAGGGTGGTCGCATGGAAGGCTACCGCACCCACTTCCGCCAGGATGCCGGCCTTGTGCTACGCGACTGGCGCGGTGTGGGCCGCATCGCCAACATCGACGTGTCGGCCCTGCTGACCGATGGCACGCTGCAGAACCGGATCGACGCCCAGAAGCTGCTGATCCGCTTCATGATCATGCTGTCCGAGCGGGTCCACACCAACAAGGGCCGTGCCTGCTGGTACGTCAACCGCACCATCCGCGAATCCCTGCGCCTGGGCATCGTGGAGCGGATCTCCAGCAACCTGACCTGGGAGAGCGTGGAAGGCAAGCGCGTGATGACCTTCGACGACATCCCGGTCAAGCGCCTGGACTCCCTCCTGAACACGGAGGGCCGAGTCATCGCCTGATGACGATGGGGTGACCTTCGGGTCACTCCAGCCGCCCAACACCAACCTGGAGATCAACATGATCAGCGACAAGTACAACCAGTTCTGCGACGGCGTCGCACTCAACACCGGCGGCGCCGGCTCCTACCTCATCGGCGACCAGATCGACCTCAAGTCCGAGGTCGACCTGGGTCACGTCGAAGAGGCCTACCTGGTGATCAAGGCCAAAACCCTGATCACCGCCGGTGCCAGCGGCACCCTGGGATTCGCACTGGCCAGCGACGACACCGCATCCATCAACGCCTCCACCGGCAGTCGGCACCTGCTGACCCCGGTGAAGGCTGTGGGCGCAGGCATCCCGGCCGGCACGATCCTGTTCGCAGGCAAGCTGCCCTTCGGTGGTGATGTGCCCTACGAGCGCTTCCTGGGCATCCTGCAGATCACCGGCGTGGCGGCCATCACCGCAGGTTCGGTGGACGCCTTCCTGGTGAAGGATCTGGCCGCCTGGCGCGCCTACGAAGCGGTGGTGTAAGCCATGGCACGGCTGGTCGTATCCAACAAGCCGTCCTTTGTGGGCGGCTCCGTGGTCCCCGCTGGCACCCCGTTCGAGGTGCCCGAGGACGCCAAGCTGGAAGCTGGCACCGTCGAGTGGAAGAGCAAGGCCACCGCCGAGCAGGCGGCGCCACAAGCGCCGCAGGTGCCGACGCCAACCAGCATGTCCGGCATCAACGCCCAGGGCGGCGTGCTCGGCGACCTGGCACCAGCCGGCAAGCCTGCCGCCACCAAGGCCCCTGCCAGAGGCAAGGCCAAGGCCTGACCCAAGCCCTCGCGGCTGACAAGGGGCTGCATCCACGGGTGCGGCCCCTTTTTTCATAGAGGACACCATGGCATCAGAAGTCGACATCGCCAACCTCGCACTGTCTGCCCTGGGCGACAGCGCCACGGTGGCAAGCCTGAACCCGCCCGAGGGGAGCCCGCAGGCCGAGCGCTGCGCCAAGTTCTACCCGCTGGCCAGGGACAGCCTGCAGGAGGAGTTCATCTGGTCCTTCTGCATCCGGCGCAAGCAGCTGGCGCTGATCTCCGCATGGGAGGGTTCGCAGTGGGCCTATGCCTACGCCGTGCCAGCAGAGATGCTGCGACCGCTGTCTGTCGTCACCGTCGGGTCAAGCAGCGACCAGGTGTCCGATGGAGGGTTCCAGGACGGCATGCCGTTCGCGCTGGAAGCCAGGAACACAGGCCAGGTCGAGGGCAGGCAGACCGCGCAGATGATGCTGCTGACGAACTGCCCGGACGCCGAGCTTCGATACACCGTAAAGGTTTCCGATACAACCAAGTTCACTGCCAAGTTCGTCGAGGCCGTCTACTGGAAGCTGGCGTCCATGATTGCTGGCCCGGTTCTCAAGGGCGATGCCGGCGTGAAGATGACCCAGTCGTGCCTCCAGGTGGCCATGGCCATTGCAGGTGAGGCTGCCGTCAAGGATGCAAACCGCTCGCAGGAGCAGCGCATGGGCTACGGTGGCACTGGCCACATCCCTGCCCACATTCGGAGCCGCTGATGGCCAATGTACGCACGTTCTCCAGATCGTTCGCTGGCGGCGAGGTTACGCCCGAGTTCTGGGGCAGGATCGACGACGTCAAGTACCAGACCGGCCTGGCCACCTGCCGAAACATGCTGGTGCTGCCGCACGGGCCCGTGGCCAACAGGCCTGGCTTCGAGTTCGTGCGCCAGTGTGGTTTTCCTGACAACCCTGTTCGCGTCATCCCGTTCTCATTCTCGACCACGCAGACGATGGTGATCGAACTGGGCGACAACTACGCCAGGTTCCACACCAACGGCGCCACCCTGCTGTCAGGTGATCCAGAACCTTACGAGCCCATGCAGACCATCACGGCGGTGGACACCGGGACCGACACGCTGACCATTGCGGGACACGGGTTCGCCGAAGACAAGGTCATCCAGTTCGACACCGACGACGCGCTGCCTGGTGGACTGGTTGCCGGCACCGCCTACTACGTCATTGAGCCCACGACCGACACCTTCAAGGTCTCGCTGTCCGAGGGTGGCACAGCGGTGGACATCACCAGCGCTGGCTCTGGCGTGAGGCGAGCCGGCCGCAGGTACACCCAGGGCGACCTGGTGGAAGAGGGTGGGGGAATCTACTACTCCATCGCTGACAACCCGGGTGAGGCGCCGCCCGACATCGACCTGTGGTACGAGATGCCTGGCGAGATCTACCAGATCCCGATGCCATACGAGTCGACCGACCTGTTCGACATCCACTATGTCCAGTCGTCTGACGTGCTTACCCTGGTCCACCCGTCGCACCCGGTGCGCGAGCTTCGCCGCCTGGGCGCCACCAAGTGGGTGCTCAAGGAGGTGGTGTTCCAGCCACAGATCGACGCGCCTGGCGTGCCGACGGTCACCGCCACCAGGGCCAGCAGCCCGGCGCAGCTGCGCGACTACCGCTACCGCATCACCGCCATGGGGCCGGACAACATTGAGGAGTCGCTTGGTGGCGGCATCGGAACCACCAACCAGACAAACAACCTCCTGCAGACCGGAGCCTTCAACACCATCACCTGGGCCGAGGTCGAGGGCGCGGGTCGCTACCGCGTCTACCGGGAGGACAACGGCCTGTTCGGCTACGTGGGCGAGACAGAAGAACTGACCTTCAAGGATGAGGGCGTTACGCCGGACCTGTCGATCACGCCGCCGAACATCAAGCCCACGTTCGACGCTGCCGGAAAGTACCCGGCAGCGGTCTCGTACTACCAACAGCGTCGTGTGTTTGCCGGGACCAACGAGCAGCCACAGAACGTCTGGATGACCAGGTCAGGAACCGAGAGCAATCTGACCTACAGCCTCCCATCCAGGGATGACGACAGCATCGGATTCCGGGTGGCAGCGCGCGAGGCCAACACCATCAGGCACATCGTGCCGCTGCAGGATCTGGTGCTGCTGACATCGTCCGGCGAGTGGAGGCTTCAGGGTTCCGAGGGCCCGGTGGCGCCATCCAACATCAAGGTCGGCCCCCAGTCCTACGTGGGCGCAAACAACGTCCAGCCGGTCATCGTCAACAACTCCCTTCTGTACGCAGCTGCGCGAGGTGGCCACGTCCGCGAGATGGGGTTCAGCAACGACTCCGGTGGCTACATCACGGGCGACCTGAGCCTGCGGGCTCCGCACCTGTTCGACACGTTCAGGATTGAGGACATGGCCTACAGCAAGGCCCCGGTCCCGTTCTGCTGGTTTGTCTCCAGCACCGGCAAGCTGCTGGGCTTCACCTACATCCCGGAGCAGCAGATCGGCGCCTGGCACCAGCACGACACTGTCGATGGCGAGTTCGAGAGCATCGCGGTCGTGGCCGAGGGCGAGGAGGACGTGCTATATGCGGTGATCCGGCGGGTGATCAATGGCAATCCGACCAGGTACATCGAGCGCCTGCGCAGCCGGCAGTTTGTCGCCCAGGCTGACGCATTCTTCGTCGACAGCGGCCTGACCTACGACGGCGCACCGGTGTCCACTCTGGCGGGCCTTGATCACCTGGAGGGCGAGGAGGTGTCAATACTGATCGACGGCGCCGTTCACCCCCGTAGAACCGTGGTCGGAGGGTCCATCAGTCTGGACGTCCCCGGCAGCAAGATCCATGTCGGCCTTCCGATCACGGCAGACATGCAGACGCTGCCGCTGGCATTCGAGACCCAGGGTTTTGGCCAGGGCCGAGTGAAGAACGTCAACAAGGTCTGGCTGCGCGTGTATCGCTCATCCGGCATCTTTGCTGGGCCGAGCCCAGACAGGCTGACCGAGGCCAAGCAGCGCACGACCGAGAACTGGGGTCAGCCGCCCGCGCTGAAGACGGAGGAGATCGAGATCATGGTGGAGGCCGACTGGACCGACAACGGCTCCGTGTTCGTGCGACAGCAAGACCCGCTTCCCCTGACAATCGTGTCCATGTCCCTTGAAGTCGCCATCGGAGGTTGACCATGCTGAGTTACAACGCCACATCGCCCAACATCGACAGCAGCTGGATCACCAGGATGCCTGGTGCTGGTGTTGGTGCGTCCCCAGGGGTCGGTGCCTATGCCGGCCTCATCGGCATGGGCTTCCAGGCTTTGAACGGCATCATCGCGGCACGCGGCGCAGCCAAGCTGGGCAAGATGCAGTGGCAGCACAACATGGCCACGGCCAACTGGCAAAACCAGATGATCGGCCTGCAGCGCCAGGCCCTGGGGATCCAGGCCCAGGGCCAGCTGCTGCAGAGCAAGTCGGCCATGGTCCAGACGCAGCTGCAGGCAGCCCTGGCCAGGATCAACGCCAGGCTGGCCGAAAGCGCCGCACAGGGCGCGCTGTTCTCTGGCCAGCGCCAGGAGCAGGCCAAGCGCCTGGAGACTGCCGCCTTCAAGAGTCGCCAGCGCACCGGGTTCGCGGCCAGCGGCGTCGACATGCAAAGTGACTCGGTCGTGCGCGTGCTCACCAGCACCGACATCATCGGTGACATCGACGCGAACACCATCGCAGCCAACGCTGTCAGGACGGCATGGGGCTACCGCACCGAGGCAGCCAACCAGGCAGCGGCAGCCATCATGGGTGGCGCCAACGCGCAGATGATCGCGGCCAACGGCCAGGCCCAGGCCGCGGCAACGCTGGCAGGCATGCCATCGTTCGTGACCCCGCCTGTGGCAAGCAAGCCGGCCAGCAGCGGCCAGGCTGTGTTCACCTCTTTGCTGGGCAGCGCCACGCAGATGGCCAGCACCTACTACTCCCTGGCCCAAAAGGGCTACCTGAACTGAGGACGACATGCCACGCATCCCAACGCTCGACGCCCCCAGCGTAGTCAACAACACCACCGCCGGCCAGCGGTTTTCCGCGCCGGACATCGTGCAGCCCGTTGCACCAAACGGGGCGAGGTTCAACACCCAGGCCCAGTCCATCCAGGTCGACACGTCCAGGGCGCAGCTGGCCAACCAGGCGAACGAGGCCCTCGGCAGGGGCATGGACCAGTTCGCCAAGATCCAGATGGAGGCCCAGGAACGCGCCGACCAGGTCAGGATCAATGAGGCCCTCAACCAGGCCAGCAGGGCGCGCCTGGCGCTCACCTATGACCCGGAGCAGGGGTTTGTCCACCTGACCGGGCAGGCGGCCCTGGAGCGGCCGGACAAGAAGTCGCTGGAGGATGAGTTCGGGGGCCGGTTCAATGAGAACCTGCAGGCCATCATGGCGGGCCTGGGCAACGACCGGCAGCGGCAGATCTTCGCGGCGAAGGCTGCGGAAATGGACACCCAGTTCCGTGGCGACATCATCAAGCACACGGCGCGCGAGTTCACCAACCACGCCATCAGCGTCAACCGCACGACGATTGAGGACGCCATCGGCCGCATGGGGATCGAGTTCGGAGACCCGGCCAGGTCCGAGGACAACAAGGCGGCCATCAAGGCAGCGACCTTCCAGGAGGGTCGCATTCGTGGCTGGTCTGCCAAGCAGACCGAAATGGTCATGCAGGAAAACCTGTCCAGGGGCCACGCCTCTGCCATCAAGTTCATGACCGACACCGGTATGTACGAGATGGCCGAGGAATACTTCAAGCTGAACGGCGAGGAGATGACCCCACAGGCCAGGCTTGCGGTCAAGGCTGTTGTCGAGGAAGGGTCGATGCAGGTGCGCTCGCAGCGCGCCACCGACAGCCTCTTCGACAAGCACGGCTCCGACCTGTCGTCGATCATGGCCGAGGTCCGCGAGAAGTACGAGGGCAAGGAGCGCGACGCCATCGAGACCCGGGTAAAGAATCGACACCGGGAGGAGCAGCAGATCGCAAAGGAGCGCGAGGACAGCGCCATGGAGGAGGTCATGGGCGTCATCGCCGAGGGGCGAAGCCCGACGCCTTACCAGCTGGCCAGCCTCAGTGGACGCGACCGGTTCACTGTCAACAATCACCTGCGCAGCATGGCCGAGGGCCGACCGCGCAAGACCGACATGCAGACCTGGTTGGCGTTCGCCGATCTCAGCCCGGAGGAGAAGGCCCGCATGTCCATGGGTGACCTGTACCGCCTTGCTGGCGACAGGTTGAGTGACGCCGACCTGAAGGCTGCAGCGAAGGAGATCGCCTCCGCAAAAGAGGCCGTCAAGAAGGGTGACCCACCGGGTCTGCAGGTCCGCACTGTCAATGACGAGGTCCGCGACTCGGCGCGGCGCCTGGGCATCATCCCGGACAAGCCGGACTCCAAGCTGTCCACCCAGCAGAAGGAAGACCTGGCCAGGTTCAAAGACACGCTGCAGGTTCGGATCTCGGAGTGGGAGGCATCGACCGGCAAGAAGGCCAACCAGGAAGCCATCCGGCAGATCACTGGCGAGATGGCCGTCGACCGCGTCCGGGTGGAAGGCAGGCTCTTCGGATCGTCGGACGCCAAGCCGTTTGTGGCCCTGTCCGATGCTGAGAAGCAACGCGCTGTGGTGGTTGTGGACGGTGAGAGAATCAGGCTTTCAGCGATTCCCCAGGATTACCGCGACAGGTACGCCGTGTTCATGATGCGCAACAATGCGCCGGTCACCAAAGAGGGCATGGTCAGGGCGTGGATCAGGGACAAGCGCCCGACCGAGTCGTCATCCGTTTCGCAGATTCCAACCACCACCAGACCCACCAGCTATGTCGACCAGATTCCCCGGGATTGAAGAACAGGCCAACCAGTTCAGGCAAGCAGCAGGCCTCACGCAGCAGACTGCTGCGCCCGAGATCGATGCCACGCCTGGCATGCAGGCTGAGTTCGATGAGCAGCGCGAGCGCGGCATCCGTGCCATCGACAGGACGCTGGACCTGGCCATCCCGAGGAACCCGGACAAGGCGGCAGAGGCCCAGTCGCTGGCCACCAGGTTCGGCCTTGACATCAAGACCGTGGAGGCCAAGCAGGACGAGCTTGCACGGATCGCCAGGGCACAGGATCTGAGGGAGTCAATCAGCGACCTGCCGACCTTTTCGCGGCGCATGTCCGACCTGTCGTTCGCCGAGATTGCCCACGACGACACCGAGGCTTTGGGCGGCATCGAGCGCGCAGCCCAGTTCCTGAAGAACACCGGCAACGCCATGCTGGGTGGCCTGGTGAACGCAAGCGGTGGCGTGGTGGGCGTCGCTCGCGGAGCCGCTGAACTTGCAGACATGGTGCTGCCTGGCAGCCCACTGACCCCGGTGGCGGCAGGTCTGAAAGCCTACCAGCAGGGCATCAATCGCCGCGCCGAGATGACCATGCCACAGGGGCAGGGCAACATCGAGAGCGGTTTCTACTCCGGCATGGCCTCGCTGTCGCGCAACCTGGCCCTGCTGCCGGCACTGTTCCTGCCTGGCGGCCAGCGCGCAGCCATGACCGGCATGATTGCCCCGGTGGCCGGCGGGGAGTACGGCGAGGGCCGCGAGGCTGGGATGAACCCTGTCCAGGCGGCCACCTTCGGCGCATCGCAGGCGGCCATCGAGTACGCCACCGAGCGCCTGCCACTGACCAAGCTGCTGGATGACCTGAAGGTCGGCCGCGGGTTCATGCCCATTCTGGCCAAGCAGATGGCGCTGGAGATCCCTGGTGAGCAGCTGGCCACCTTCTTCCAGGACATGAACACCTGGGCTGCCATCGAGAGCAACCAGGGCAAGAGCTTCGGCGACTTCATGCGCGAGCGCCCGGACGCAGCCATCCAGACCTTGGTGGCCACCGTCGTCGGCACTGGTGGTCAGGTCACCGTGGTCGGCGCCATCGACAAGGTGGCGGGCCACATTGCGTTCCGCGAGGAGCGCGCACTGGCTGCCGAGCAGCACGCCCTGGTGATCGCCGAGATGTCCGAGATGGCCAAAGCCAGCAAGGTGCTCCAGCGCAGCCCGCAGGCCATGGCCGACTTCGTGCAGCAGGTGGCCGAGGAGGGCGGCGCCGAGAACGTCTACATCCCGGCCCAGGTGCTCAACCAGATGGCCACCCAGGCCGGCATCAGCATGGACCAGCTGCCCCCTGCAGTCCAGGCCCAGATGGAAGAGGCACTGGCCGTTGGTGGCGACATCGTCATTCCTGTCGGCGACTACGTGGCCGGCATCGCGAAGACCGAGTATGGCCAGGCCCTGGTCGACCACATCAAGCTGGACGTCAACGGCATGAGCAGGGCCGAGGCGGCCGACTTCATGGCCACCAAGGATCAGCAGTTCCAGGAGGAGGCTGCAGCGGCCATCGAGAGGGCCCAGATGTCCGAGGCCATGGCCGAGAGCTCCAGGGCCGTGCGCGCCTACTTCGACCAGCAGCTGGCGACCACCGGCCGATTCAGGCCCGAGGTGCAGACCACCTACAGCAACCTGCTGTCCAACTTCTACACCGTCACCGCCGCAAAGGTCGGCATGACGCCCGAGCAGCTGCTGGAGCGCTACCCGCTGCGGATCCAGTCCGAGCAGGCCATCGGCGCCCGGGTGTTTGAGCAGGACGGCCGGGTGGAGGTCGAGGGCCAGGGTCAGCCCACCGGTCAGCCAGAGTACCAGGCCGAGTACGTGGCCGGCGAAGAGGCCTTCGACATCAAGCTGCACCAGGAGGTCATGGGCATGGGCGCCGACCGCCAGCTGGTGGTGATGGTCGAGGCCTTCACCAAGGACGGCAACCGCCGCGCCCTGGTCAACTTCGCAGCTGAAGGCAATACGCTCAAGGCAGAGAACGCGCTGACGGCCACCGCATACCAGCGCCGTGGCCTGGCCAAAGCCATGTACCAGGCTGCCCGCGCAGCAGGCTATGACATCGCCCCGGGCCGCGTGCAGACGGAGCAGGGCGCAAAGATGGTCGAGGGCCTGCGAGCCCAAGGCATCATCAACAAAGATGGGAAGGCGCCAAGCCAGATCGAAACCCCGGAGTTCAAGGCATGGTTTGCCAGCAGCAAGGTGACCGACTCCAATGGGAAGCCGAGGGTTGTCTATCACGGGACTGCTGGAGACTTCGATACGTTCGACACAGAAACCCAGGGCAAGAACTATCGGTCCACCGGTGGTCAGAAGGGGTTTTTCTTTACCAGCAGCCCAGCAACGGCGAGCGTGTACGCAGAAAAGCCAGCGCTGGCCGACCTTGACCCATCGGTCCCAGAGAGCGCCGACTTTGGTGATGGCACGGCAAACATCATGCCGGTCTACCTCAGTCTTCAAAATCCAATCGTCGTCAACACAAAGGATGGCGCCGACAAGCACTTCGACTACAACCGCGACAAGCTGTACGAGCGGGCCGAGAAGGCCGGCGCCGACGGCATCATCGTCAACGGGTCAAACAGAACCCTCTACGTAGCATTCGAGCCGGGGCAGATCAAGAGTGCAATCGGCAACAGGGGATCTTTCAGCGCGAACAGCAGCAACATTCTTTTCCAGGGTGCCGTCGAGCGCCTGTCGTCGTTGGCAACCAGGGGCGTGCGCCGAGTTGCCACCAGGGTGGAGTTGTCGGCCGAAGAGGTCGAGGCCATCCGCACCAGCGCGCCCAAGATCGGCATGACTGTCGAGGAGTTGACCGAGATCGTCACCGACCACAAGAAGGCCCACCCAGCCAGCGACCGCTGGGCACCACTGGTCTACAAGGGATCCAAGCCGGCGAAGAAGTCCGACGACGACGAGCCTGGCAAGGCGGTCAAGGCCGAGCACAACTACCAGGCAATCCCCTACGGATTCGCATCAGACGAAACTGGCAAGAAGATCGACGTCGGCACGCCCGAGTACAAGAAGCGGGTGAACGCCATCGCGAGGAAGATGACCGAGGAGGTGCGCAAGGTCTTCAAGCGCGCTGAAGGTGGAGACCGCGCAGCCCAGAACATCCTGGCCCAGGCCGGGTGGTACAAGTCGATGCGCTCGCGCCTGCGCCAGGAGTTCGGCGGTCTTGGTGATCTTTACGCCGACCTGCTCGGCGCAACGAGCCCGAACACCCCAGTCCGCACCAACTGGGACAACGCCATTGAGGCGATGCGTCGCGCCAGCAAGGGCGAGTACGACGCGAAGATCGAGCAGTGGGAGCAGTGGGTCATCGGCGTCGAGCGGGCCGAGGCGAAGCTGTCGGCGTTCTTCCATGAGAAGTACCAGGGTGGAGAGGGCGGCTTCAGCAAGGCGGCCATCAAGGAGATGCCAGAGTACCTGGCCATCTACGAGGAGGTCAAGGCGGCGCGCAATGTGCCTGACGACCTGCTGCCCCTGAAGTGGAACGACAAGAAGTTCGGCTTCAATGGCAAGAATGTCATCCGCGCCATGGTCGACCTGTGGCGTGTGGTCAAGAATGCCGACGCCGACATCGGCCGTGGCGGCACTGCGCCCAAGGCCCTGAACTTCAGCGGCAACCTGATCGGGTTCCGCTCCAGGGCCACCATCGACGTCTGGGCCGCGCGCATGCTCAACCGCCTGGCCGGAGAGAAGCGCATCCCCAGCATGGCCGAGACCGGTGTGACCGGCGAGATGCGCGAGGACGGCACCACCACGCTGCAGTTCGGCATGGGCCAGGACATCTTCGCCCGGGCGGCAGAGATGATCCGCAATGACGCAATGCTGAACACTGACCCGGTGCTGGCAAAGGTCAACGACGACGACCTGCAGGCCATCGTCTGGTTCATCGAGAAAGAGGTCTGGACGAACAACAGCTGGGCCTCGGCCGAAGGCGAGGGTGGGTCGTTTGAACTGGAGGCCAACCTGGCTGGCTACGCCGACCGCCAGCGCATCGCCCAACTGCGCACCATCGCTGGTGGATCACCGAAGAAGAAGGTGCTGGCCCTGTCCAAGCAGTCCACAGCAGGCAAGACCAAGCAGCAGATCAAGGCCATCGAAAAGGCCCGCGCAGAGGTCGAGAAGCAGGCCCGCGAGAAGGAGGCAGCGCGCGCCGAACTGGCCACCCTGGAGCGCACCGTCGACCGCTTTGTGGCGGGAATCTCGATCCAGCAAAACGAGGAGTACCAGGGCGTCAACTTCGTGCCCACCTCGGCCGACCAGGCTGCGCTGGGCGAGCGCCTGAGCACGGCCATCTACGAGGCCGACCAGGATGCCGTGGTGCTGGGCTCCAAGGCCTACGCAACCGAGGGTCGGTATGGTGGCAGCATCGAGCAGTCCATCGACATGGAGGTGGTCGCTCGCGAGGGGTTCGACCCCAGGCCGCTGTGGCTGCGCATGCTGCGCGAGGCCCGCGACAACAACCAGGACTCCACCTTCCTGGCCAGGGTGCTGCGGCCTGACGAACAGCTGGACTACACCAGGCACCGCCCTGGCGTCGAGATCTACTTCCAGACCTCGCTGTCAGGCCAGCAGCTGGAGGACGCCCTGGCGCAGCTTGGTAAATCCGGTATTTCCAATTACACTGTCGTAGTTGATGGCCGACGGTCTCTCGAAGCGATTGCTGGAGAGAAGCCGCCGGCTGTCGGCGTTCGCTTCCACTACGTGCCCGAGTTTGAAGATGAGGGCGAGCGCAAGCGCATCCAGTCGATGTCCGACGAAGACCTGGCGGCACACGTCAGATCCAAGGGCAAAGAGATGAAGGCGCTGACCCAAAAGGTCGCGAACGAGATCCAGGGCATTTCCTTTGCAGGTGTGTTCTGGCATGAAACCAATGTCGCCTTCAGGGCGGAATATCAGGAGAGAATAGATGGCCTCACAACTGGACGAATTGAAGGAGGATCTGAAGGACGCGCAGGCCAGGGCGACTGGGCCGGACGATCCGTTCGTGAAGGGCTTGCAGGCGCAGATCGCAATGCACGAACGAAGACTGGCGGGGCCGGGACCGAACCCGATGTCAGCGCCGGCCGAGTTTTCAATCAGGATGGGCTCGATGCCGGAGGAGATCGAGACCGAGGAGAGGGACGGAGCCCGAGCCGGGGCCTTGCGCCGCTTGAAGGCGCGCCATCAGTACCTGGCTTTCACGGGCCAGATCCCCGCCTCGTCGAAGTCGCCGAGCGATACGCCGCCTCCCGAGGAATCCCCTACGTAAGGCAGGGCGAGTACGTCGAGGTCGACCCCGACAGGGCGAAGCGCATCGCCCAGGCATATGCCGAGATGGCCCACGCACCGCATGATCCTGTGGTGCGTGAGGCCTACCAGAACCTGATCCGCCAGACCCTCGACCAGTACAACGCGCTGGTCGAGGCTGGCTACAGCTTCTGGTTCATCGACCTCTCGCGCGAGGACAACCAGTCCTATGCGAACAGCCCATGGAACGCCATGCGCGACATCCGCGCGAACAAGCGGATGGGCGTTTTCCCGACCGCCGATGGCTTCGGCACCAACGAGGAGTTCAACCCGGACAACAACCCGCTGCTGGCCGACACCGGGCTGATGTGGCCGGTGGGCGAGGCTGGCTCCCAGGTCATGGCGCCGGTCACTGCGAACGACGTGTTCCGGGCTGTGCATGACGCATTCGGGCACGGCCTGGAGGGCTCCGGCTTCCGGGCTCGGGGCGAGGAGAATGCATGGCAGGCCCACGCCCGCCTGTTCACCGGCAGCGCGCTGGGCGCTCTGACCAGCGAGACCCGCGGCCAGAACAGCTGGCTGAACTACGGGCCGAACGGAGAGACCAACCGCACAGCGAAGGTGGAGGACACCGTCTTCGCCGACCAGAAGACCGGCCTGATGCCGGAGTGGACGTGGCAGGAGGGTATCGCCCAGGACGCAGAGGTTGAGCCTGGCACGTCGGTCTATGACCAGTCAAAGCAGGAGTCCGAGGTGGCGGTGGTTCGGCGCATGTACGCCAACACCGACCGGTGGATGAAGGCGCCCAACGGGAAGCGCACGAACCTGTCGGAAAACAACTGGCTGATGGTCCGCACCCCGTCGTTCAAAAACTGGTTCGGAGACTGGGAGGCAGACCCCCAGAATGCGTCCAAGGTGGTCGATGAGAACGGCGAGCCGCAGGTCTACTTCCACGGCAGCAGAAAAGCCGGCTTTACATCGTTCGATACCAGCGGCGAAGGCAAGACCAGCGGCACGGGCGCTTTCTTTGCTGACTCCATCCAGATGGCAAGGGGTTACGCAAAGGGCCGCACCGACGACGCGCCGGTCTATACCGCGCAGGAGCTTTTCGACGACCCAAGCCTGATGCCAGGCCTGGAGATCGTCGAGGGAATCCAGGTCGAGGTGGTGGTGTCAAGCAAAGGCGACAAGGGATGGGAGTGGTACGTCAACGAGGAACAGGCTCTGGCTGACCTGGAACTGGAGGAGGGTGAGCAGCTGGTCACCAGGCCTGGATACCAGGTCTCAATGAATGGCTACGTGCAGGAGGAGGGTGACCGCGAGAAGGTGATGGAGTACCTGTCGACGGTCGAGGTCGAGGACAAGCAGCCTGGCATCTACTCCGTTTTCCTGAACGTGCGCGACGCCTTTGTTTACGACTGGGGAGGTGAGAACTGGGACACCGGACCAGGCAGCAAAACGTGGTCTGTGATGGATGAGGATGGGGAACTGGTTGACACTGTTTCCTACAAGGAAGAAGCCGAGTCAATCGCCTCAGAAGGCGACGGGTACACCGTTGTGGAAAACGACCCGGTTCCTGGTCTTGTGACCACCGATACCGTTTCTGCAGAGGCCCGTGATATGGGGGCCGACGGAGTCATCATCAAGGACGTGTTCGACACCGGACCAGACGGCTACGCCGAAGACGGCACTGTCGTGGTGGTATTCGACCCAGCCAACATCAAGGCCATCAACAACCGTGGCACCTTTGACCCGCAGGACACGAACATCCTGAACCAGCAGGAGGAGCGCCAGCCGCGCGGCCAGATCGCGCTGGGTGACGACATCACGCAGACGCCGTCGATCATCACCCTGTTCCAGGGGGCCGACCTTTCGACCATGCTGCATGAGACCGGGCACTTCTTCCTGGAGGTGCAGCTGGACCTGGCCAGCAAGATCTCTGGCGACGCGGCATTCAACGAGGGCGCCAGCGATGGCGAGCGGCAGCTGCTGGCTGACACCCAGGCCTTGATGCAGTGGTTCGGCCTGGAGTCGATAGACCAGTGGTACACCCTGGACGCAGCGCAGCGCACTGCCTACCACGAACAGTTTGCCCGTGGATTCGAGGCCTACCTGTTTGAGGGCAGCGCGCCCAACGTCGAGGTCCAGTCGATGTTCCAGCGCTTCCGCTCCTGGCTGCTGAACATCTACAAGGAGATCAAGGCCCTGAACGTGCAGCTGGACGACAGCGTCCGCGGCGTCATGGACCGCATGCTGGCGACCGAGGAGCAGATCGAGATCGCCCAGATGGCCAGGTCGATGGTCCCGCTGTTCACGGCTCCCGAGCAGGCCGGCATGACGACCCAGGAGTTCCAGGCCTACCAGGCCTTGGGCGAGCAGGCCACGGCCACCGCCCACGACGAACTGCAGTCCAAGGCGGCCAGGGATATGGCCTATTCGCGCAACGCCCGTGGGCGCGAGATCAAGCGCCTGCAGAAGCAGATGGCAGAGCAGCGCCGAGAGGTGCGCCAGGAGGTGCGCAGGGAGGTCATGCAGCGTCCGATCTACCAGGCCTGGGGCTACCTGGCTGGGACTGATCCAAACGGCGTGAAGGGCGCAAACAAGCTGGCGGTGAACCCGGCCAACCCGAACATCACCCCTGAGCAGTGGGCCGAGTTGACCCGCTTGCGCATGACTGCGCCCAACGGGATGGACGTCGACATGGCGGCCGACATGATCCCGGGCCTGGCAGGACAGTTCACCGGTGACCAGCTGGTGCGCGAGATCCTGGCCGCCGAGCCTCCCAACGAACTGATCGAACGGATGACCGACCAGGCCATGCTGGAGCAGTTCGGTGAACTGACCACGCCGGAGGGGATCGAGCGCGCAGCCGACCAGGCCGTCTACAACGACGTCCGCGCCAGGTTCGTCGCGGCCGAGTACAACGCCATCGCACGCGCCACCGGCAAACCCAAGATGCTGGCAGAGGCGGCCAAGGCCATGGCCAGCAACATGATCAGCCGGCTGACCCTGTCCAACATCAAGCCACACGTCTACGCTGCCGCCGAGGCCCGTGCCGGCCGCGCCGCTGCAAAGGCCATGAAGGCCGGCGACACCGAGGCCGCGGCCGTGGAAAAGCGCAACCAGGTGATCAACGCCCACGCCTCCGTGGCCGCCAAGCAGGCCATTGCCGAGGCCCAGGAGGCCATGAAGCTGTTCCGGGCGGTGATGCGTGGCAGCGACAAGAAAACGGTCGCCAGGGGCCTGGATCCCGACGTGGTCAACGCTGCCCGCGAGATCCTGGGCATGTACGGAATCGGGGAGCGATCAGCTTCGAGGGCGGCCGACTACGTGCAGGTGCTGGCACGCAACAACCCAGAGATGTACGCGGTCCTGCAGCCCAGCATTGAGGCTGCATCCATGATGGCAAAGCCGGTCGACCAGCTGACCATCGAGCAGCTGCGTGGATTGCGTGATGAGATCCAGGCCATGATGCACCTGGCCAGGCGCTCGCGCGTCATGGAGGTTGGCGGCAGGATGCTGGACAAGGAGGAGGTGCTGGACGAACTGAACGCAAAGGTCCGCGAGATCGGCATCCCCCTGGAGATCCCAGGTGAGTCGTCGGCCATCACTCCGATGCAGTCGGCCGTGCAGCGGCTCCAGTACGCCAGGGCGATACTGCGCCGCGTCGAACAGTGGGCCGAGGCGAAGGACGGCAAGTTCGGCGGGCCTTTCCTGAACTACATCTTCCAGCCAGTCAAGGCTGCGGCCGACCGCTACCGCGCAGATCGAAACCTGTACCGCCGGCGGTACAAGGAACTGGTCGAAGCGCTTGCCCCGACGATGAAGGCCAACAAGGTGATCGAGGCCCCAGAGCTTGGCTACACCTTCGGCAAGGGCCACAACGGTGTTGGCCTGGCAGAACTGCTGCACGCCATCCTGCACACCGGCAACGAGTCGAACAAGCGCAAGCTGCTGCTCGGCCGCGGGTGGGCGACCGAGGTGGACGGCCAGCTGGACACCAGGAAGTGGGACGCCTTCATCAACCGCATGCACGAACAGGGCGTACTGCAGAAGGTCCACTACGACTTCGCCCAGGGCGTGTGGGATCTGCTGGAGGAGATGAAGCCGGCGGCCCAGAAGGCGCATCGCGATGTGTTCGGTCGGTACTTCGAAGAGGTCACGGCCGACGAGTTCAGCACCCCATTCGGCGTCTACCGTGGCGGCTATGTGCCAGCCCAGGCCGACCCTCGAATCGTCAAGGACGCCACCATGCGGCAGCTGGCCGAGCAGGAAAACCAGAACATGGCCTACTCCTTCCCGACTACCAGCAAGGGCTTCACCAAGGCCCGCGTCGAGTACAACCGGCCGCTGATGCTGGACCTGCGCAGCCTGTCCCAGCACATCGACAAGGTGCTGCTGTTCACGCACATGGAGCCGGCCGTCCGCGACGTCAACCGCCTGATCACCGACAAGGAGTTCGGCACGAACCTTTCGCGCATCGACCCGGCCGCCATCGACGGCATGCTGGCCCCGTGGCTCAAGCGCGCGGCAACCCAGCAGGTCGAGACCCCGGTGCCTGGTGATGGCGGCATGTCCAGGCTCCTGAGCGTCATCCGCTCGCGCGCCGGCATGTCCCTGATGTTCCTGAACGTCAGCAACACCCTGCAGCAGATCACCGGCCTTCCGGGTGCCATGAACAAGGTGGGCGGGCGCAGGCTCGCTGCTGCCATGGCAACCTACCTGGCGAACCCCAGGGCGATGCAGCGCTCCGTGGCCGAGGCATCCATCTTCATGAAGGACCGGATGGAGAACGAGGTCGCTGCGATCCAGGGACAGATGGAAGACATCCTCCTGGATCCGTCGGCTTACGAGAAGGCCCAGCAGTGGAGCATGAAGCACGCCTACTTCCTGCAGGCCGCATTCGACAACCACATCGGCCCCATCGTCTGGACCGCCTCGTACAACCAGGCCGTCGAGCAGGGAATGACAGATGAGGACGCGGTGCGCTTTGCTGATGGCGTGATCCGCCAGACGCAGAACACCACCCTGGCAGAGGACGTCAGTCGCATCGAGACCGGCCCAGCCTACGCCCGCCTGTTCACCCAGTTCCTGGGCTACTTCAACATGATGGCCAACACCAACGCCACCGAGTTGATCAAGGTGGCCAAGGAGGTCGGCCTGGTGCGCGGTGCCGGCAAGACGCTGGGCATCGTCTTCTTCGGGATCCTTGCGCCAGCCTGGCTGGCCGAGGCCATCGCCATCGCCATGCGTGGAGGCCCGGACGATGAGGACGACGACGGCTACCTGGATGACTGGATGATGCAGGTGGCGGGACTGGGCACGGTCAAGTTCGCTTTGGCCGGGGTTCCGTTTGCCGGTCAGTTCGCTGTGGCCGGGATGAACCGCTTCAACGACAGCCCTGTTGATGACCGCGTCAGCCTATCGCCTGGCATCAGCCTGCTGGAGGGCGCGGTCGGTGCCCCCTACTCCGTCTACCAGGCTTTGGTGAACGACGGCAACAGGCAGCGCGCAGTGCGCGACGTTGGCACCGCCATCAGCCTGATGACCGGCCTGCCTGCGCACTGGCTCGCTCGCCCAGTCGGCTACTGGGCGGCAGTCGACCAGGGCAGGGTCGATCCAACCAGCGAACTGGACGCCATCCGCGGCACCCTGACTGGCGTGGCCAGCCCGGACAGCAGGTGAGGTGTGCATCGGTATGCAAACCCAGGATAACCTCGCACAGCACAGGAAATTGCCATGACCATCTCAAGCACCAGCCGCAGGGCCGGTCCCTATACCGGCAACGGGATCACGCAGTCCTTCCCCTTCGACTTCAAGGTGTTCGGCGTCAACGACCTGCTGGTTGTCACGGCGAACATCAGCGGAGTCGAGACCGTGCTGTCCAGGCCGTTTGGCTACACAGTGACGCTGAACCCCGACCAAAACAGCAGCCCTGGTGGAACCATCAACCTGCCATCCCCACTGCCTGTCGGTCACTTGCTGGTCGCCACCAGCGCTGTTCCGCTGCTGCAAGAGACCGACATCACGAACCAGGGCGGCTTCTATCCCGAGGTGGTCGAGAGCGCGTTTGACCGTCTGACGATCCTGATCCAGCAGGTCAACGAGCGGGTGGACCGGGCCGCTGTTCTGCCCATCACCTCATCGTCAACAGCAGAGGATCTGATCGCAGCCATTCTCCAGGTCCAGACCCAGGCCCCGAGCATCCAGCTTGTCGGAAGCAACATCGACTCAGTCGTCACCGTTGCACAGAACATCGACGGCATCGTTGCGGCGTCAGACTTCGCTGGACCCTACAGCTTTCTGGAGGGACCACAAGAGGCGGGCATCATCGTCGAGTACCTGGGCGGCCTGTGGTTCCTGCTGCAGGACGTCGAGGACATCACCCTGGTCCCGCCGAGCCTGGACGAACCTGCTCTGTGGTTCCCGTTCCAGGGCGAGGCCCTGTCGGCACAGGTTGCTGCGCTGACGTCCAGGGTGGATGACCTGGAAGATGCGCTGTCTGCTGCTTTGGCGACGATTGATAGGCCAGGCACGCCGATGCTTTGGCCTGGTGATGAGGTTCCAACCGGCTGGTTCTTGATGAATGGACAGGCCGTCAGTCGCGCGGCCAACCCGGGCCTCTTTGCAGCCATCGGCACCAAGTACGGGGTCGGCGACGGATCGACCACGTTCAACGTGCCTGACGATGTCACCGGCAATCGGTTCTGGCGCGCAGCTGGTGGAGACCTTGCTGTCGGAGATGTCCAGGAAAACCAGAACAAAGAGCACACCCACACCGGCACAGCCGCATCGGCAGGGAACCACTCCCACTCAGGCACCAGGCTGGGCCGCAGGATCAACAACCCGAGCAACCCAATCGGCAACTATGACGTGACCAGCGCCACGACCACAGGCACGGCCGGAGCACACACTCACACACTGAACATCAACAACGCCGGCGGCGACGAGGCTCGGCCAAACGCCAGGGCTTATCTGCCCGTCATCAAAGGAGGATAAGCGTGACAGTTGCATCAGAGATCCGTAAATCCGACGCTTACGTCGGCAACGGAATTGCGACAGAGTTCGTGTTTCCGTTCAAGGTTTTCCTTGCCTCCGACCTGCAGGTTGTCGTTGCTGATGAGCTTGGTGCTGAGTCGGTGCTGGAGCTTGATGCTGCGTACCAGGTCGAACTGAACGAGAACCAGAACGCCGACCCGGGCGGCACTGTGACGCTGTTCGACCCGCTTCCTGATGGGTACACGCTGGTGATCACCAGCGACATTCCTGAACTCCAGCCAGTCGACCTGGCCAACCAGGGTGGCTTCTACCCATCGGTCGTGACCGCTGCACTCGACAGGCTGACGATCCTGGTGCAGCAGCTGCGCGAGAGACTGAGCAGGGCAGCCGTGCTGCCGATCACCTCGGATGCTGATGCTGACACCCTGGTATCCAGCATCCTGGTGATCTCTGGCATCCAGCAGCAGCTGGAAGACATTGCAGCGAACCTGTCAGCCATCGCCGCGGCTGGGGCTGTGGCCGACGAGATCGTTGTGGTGGCAGGGATCTCGGCTGATGTCCAGGCGGTTTCTGGTCTTGCTGATGCCATTGGTGACGTGGCTGCAATCTCGACCGAGATCCAGGCGGTGTCTGACAACCTGCTTGGCATCCTTGCTGCAGAGCAGGCGGCAGTCGATGCCGCCAACGCCAGGGATGCTGCAATCGTTGCCCAGGGCCTGGCCGAAGATGCTGCAGCTGCCGCCGCCACATTCGACCCCGATGACTTCGTTCCTCGGGCCGGAAACGTCACGATCAACGAGAGAATTGCCATCAACGGATCGGTTCGATTCCCGCCGTCTACATCATCGGCCGGCACCGTCAACGTGAGCGACCAGAGCACTGGCGCCATCGTGGTTAGTGCAGCAGGGACGACGACGATCAACGTGACGCTTTCGACTGGAGGGTCGCTGTTGGTCAGCGTCAAATCCAACGGGCATGCCGTGACCATCCCGAGCGTTCAGTGGGTCGGAGGCGTCACCCCAACCATCCCGGCTTCAGGTCGCGCGGTGTTCGTGATCTGGGAGCAGGAAGGAACTATTCGTGGGTTCAAGCACGGGGAGTACGCGACGTGACTCTTCCTCGCCTGATGATGGGTGGTGCAGGGCGTTTCCAGCTGAAGTACAGGGACTCGCATGCCCTCGGATCTGGTGGGCAAAACAGGACCATCACGGACGTCCAGCTTGGGCCTGAGTCGCCCGACAGGAAGATCTACGTCATCGCAGCACTGCGAACGAACTCGACCACGACAGAGCGCCGCATCAGCGTCCTTGACATCAAGGTTGGATCAACCACCTACACTGGAACCCAGATCGTCGGCCCATCTGCCAACGAGGTCAGCCCGATTGCAATTTGGGAGATCTCCGTCCCAACAGGGACCGTTGGTGAGATCCACAGGACAATCCCTGGCAGTGGAACCCACTCTGCCGGTGAGAACTACCTGGTTTACAGCTGCACCGGTGGCGTGAGCGTCATTGCGTCTGACCGCAACACAACAGCCAGCATCAGCATCTCGGCAAACGCTGGCGATGCTGTGCTCAGGGGTTACGGGTCGGCAGCAGGAACGAGTGGACTGACAGAGACCACAAGCCCGTTCACCGAGCAGGGGTCAGCGGTCGGCGCCAACGTCACCACGTATGCCGGCACAAGGGATCCGGTGGCATCATCCGGGTCGCAGTCCTTCACAGCATCCGCTGGGAACCGATCAATAGCCATGGTATTGAGGCAAGCATGAACTACGCAATTCAAACCGACAGCGGCCTGGTCATTGGATCGGCTTCGGTTCTTTGGCCTGAGTTCCTTTTCCCTGACGGCCTGCCGCCGGACGACTTCCTTCTGTCCGTGTCTGGATACAAGGTAAGCAACGACGGCCTTGTGGTCCCTGATCTTCATCGCCTGGCAACATCAGACCCCTACGTAGATGGTGCCGTTGTTCGCACCATGAAGGCCGTGCCGATGAGCGAAGAAGAGGTCGTCGCCCCATACATGGAGGCGCTGGACGAACTCTTCGACTCGACTGCAAAGTCCAGGCGGTACGACAACCGCGTGACCTGCGCGCTGCGCGCTGGATACCCTGGCCCGTTCCAGGCCGAGGGATTGGCATTCGCCAAGTGGATGGATGCCTGCAACGCGATGGGCTACACAGTCCTGGCCGAGGTGCGCGAAGGGCTTCGTGAGATCCCGACAATTCAGGGATTCCTTGACCTATTGCCAACGATGGAGTGGCCAGCATGACCAGAGACGAGACCCCGCGCTGGATCAAGATCGGCGATGCCTTCAGCCAGCTGCTGAACGTGCTGCTGCTTGCCCGCCACAAAGAGACCACCGCCAACGAGTCCGTGAGCGGCCGAGCCCACCGCAGCGGATGGAAGAAGACCGAGTGGACAATCAACCTGCTGTTCCGGTGGATGGAGAAGGACCACTGCAGGGTCGCACACATGGCCGATGTAGCCAGGGCTCGCGCCCTGTTGAATGCCGAGGAGGCCCGTGGCCGTGGGTGACAAGTGGACACTTGCCGGCCTCCTGGATAGTCCCTTCCTGGCCGGTCTTTTTGGTGGGCTTCTGGCCCTGCGCGCGGTGCCTGGCGCCACGTTCATGCAGCGGCTTTTCACAGTGATCTCGGCCTGCATCCTGGCCGGGTTCACGGCACCCGCGGTGTCGGAGTATTTCGGCGTCGAGAGCGAATCCATGCGGTCTGCTGTTGCGTTTCTGATCGGCCTGTTCGGCCTGAACCTTGTGTCGGCCGGGACCGACTACATCAGAACGCTCGACCTCAAGACCGTCCTGCCTTGGGGGAGAAAATGAAAGACCTGCTGGAGATCGGCAACGGGCTTGTTTCCCTGGTGACGGCCTTGGTCCTTGCCTGGTTGGTGATGTCGCCAAAAATCCATGAGGGCTTGTGGATCAAGGCCGGCATGATCGTGATGGTGTTCAGCCTGCTGGCGACGGCGTGGCACACACTCACGGTGACCAGGGACTACCAGGCCATGTGGGCCGCTGCTCTGTCGCTGCGCACGGGCCTGCTGATGGTTTGCCTGGGCCTGGTGATCAGGCGCACCACCTGCCATTCGTGGGACGCTGCTTTTGACTGGGGGCGAAAGACATGACGACCGGAGTGAACAGGCCCATCGTGTGGCAGATCCAGAAGGCCCTGGACATCCTGCCGAGACAGATGAACACCAGGGAGGCCTGGGCCATGCTGCTGGCCATCGGGCTGCAGGAGTCCAGGTTCGAGGCGCGCCGCCAGCTGATTAAGCAGAAGGACGGCAGCCTGACGCCGACCGGGCCGGCAAAAGGGTACTGGCAATTCGAGCGCGGCGGCGGCGTGGCCGGTGTGCTGCGCCACAGTGCCAGCCGGTACTGGGTCCACCTGCTTTGTCGCACGCGCGGCGTCGAGCCCACCTCACTGGCCATCTGGAACGCCATCGAGACCGACGATGTCCTGGCCGCCGGCATTGCCAGGCTGCTGCTGTTCACCGACCCCAAGCGCCTGCCGGCCATCGGCGACTCGGCCGGGGCCTGGGATCTCTACATGCGGACCTGGAGGCCAGGAAAGCCCCATGAGAGCACTTGGCCGCGTTTGTATGGGCAGGCAGTGGCCGAGGCCCAGAGGATCGTCCTGTGAGGCTGTACGCAGCCCTGGCGGCTCTCGCACTGGTGGTGGCAGCAGGGGTCGGTCTGCACCGCTACCAGGTGTCCCTGATCGAGCAGGGCAAGCAGGCCGAGCGGGTGGACCTCCTCAAGCGCTCGATGCGCCAGCTGGACGCGCTGGCCGATGTGAACCGTGACCTACAGGAGAAGGCTGATGCCGCACGAAAAGAGGCCAACACCTTGCGC
>CAZYUD010000022.1:0-51379 GCA_964650505.1 uncultured Hydrogenophaga sp. | reverse complement strand
TGAAATCACGCGCATCAACTCACGCCGCGGCGGGTGTTGTGCAGACCTTCCCTAGCCGTGTGCGCCATACAGGCTCGCTGGGCATAGCAGTTGCAAAGTGCCAAGACAGGTGCCGGGGTCTGAACAGATACGAGCGGTTGCCGCTGCATCGCCGATGCTTCTCCAGCCCCACCCAGCCCCCATGCGCCCAACGCTGAGCGACTGGCTGCAGAACGCGACCGCTCGCTCAGTCGTCGCTCAGCCCAATCGGGCTGGGCTGGCGCTTTTCCACCGCGTGGCGCAGCAGCGCGGCCAGCCGGTAAAAGCCGTGGCCGAACTTTCTGTACGGCATGGTCAGGAACAGTGCGATAAAGCCGCGGTCCATGGGCTTTTGCGCCGGGTCGCCGTGCAGCGGATGGCGGCGCAGGTTCAGCCGCTACAGCCCGGCGTGGCCACGCTGCCCACCGCGCCCAGGAGCCTGGCACGTATGCCACCGGCTCGCTGCGCCGATCTGCATCCACCCAACCGATCGAGGAATTTTGAAACCGGACTTCCACTTTTGATTGGTATGTCTACAGGAGGCAGGTCAGAATGGCCCTCAACCACCGCGCGCAGCGACAGCGCTCGCGCTATGGGCCCAGTAGGCAATGCCAATCGCCCGCTTGACAAAACGCAAGCTATCAAAATATCCGCCTCCATAGACTTCATTCATCGGTCAAGCAATTCTGCTTTCCCGGTTCGTCCGAAACCTGAACTGAATGGAGTCCCTCATGGAAAACGTTGCTACCTTCCCCCGCCTCAACGAAGCCGCCCCCGCTTTCAACGCCAAGACCACCCACGGTGACCGTTCGCTCGCCGACTACAAAGGCAAGTGGCTCATCCTGTTTTCGCACCCGGCCGACTTCACACCGGTCTGCACCACCGAGTTCATCGGCTTCCAAAAGCACGCCGAGACCTTCCGCGCCATGAACTGCGAACTGATTGGTCTGTCCATCGACAGCCTCTATTCGCACCTGGCATGGACGCAGAACATCCAGGAAAAATTTGGCGTGGAGATCAGCTTCCCCATCATTGAAGACATCAAGATGGAAGTGGCCAGCGCCTACGGCATGGTGCACCCGGGCGCGGCCGACACACAGGCTGTGCGCGCCACCTTCTTCATCGACCCCAACGGCATCTTGCGCGCCATGGTCTATTACCCGATGAGCAACGGCCGCAGCATCGAAGAGTTTGTGCGCCTGCTGCAAGCGATGCAGACCAGCGACGCCAACAAGATCGCCACGCCCGAGGGCTGGACGCCGGGTTGCGACGTGATCGTGCCGCCGCCCAAGAGCCCAGAAGCCATCAAGGCCCGCATGGCCGAGGGCCACAACACCACCGACTGGTACTTCTCGACCAAATCGCTGTGATCGGCTGAACGCCTTGGCATGCCCCCACCGGGGTGTGCCAAGCCCCTAGGGCTGGATGGTCTAACCCGGACTCTCCGGCCCTTGTTGATTGTCCCTGGCCCACTTTGAGGCTCTGCACACCATGAACACCACTTCCCGCTTGCAGATCGAATCCTTCTTCGACCCCGCCACTTTCACCTTCAGCCACCTGCTCTGGGACTCACACACCAGCGAGTGCGCGCTGATCGACAGCGTGCTGGACTACGACCCCAAGTCTGGCCGCACCCACACCGCCAGCGCCGATCGCCTGATCGCCCGCGTGCGCGAACTCGGCTTGCAGGTGCAATGGCTGCTGGAGACCCATGTGCACGCCGACCACCTTTCGGCCGCCCCCTATTTACAGCAGCAGGTGGGCGGGCAGCTGGCGATTGGCGCGCACATCACCACGGTGCAAAACACCTTTGGCAAACTGTTCAACGCGGGCACCGAGTTCGCGCGCGACGGTAGCCAGTTCAATCGACTGTTTGCCGACGGTGAGCGTTTTGCGATCGGCGGCCTGCAGGCGCAGGCGCTGCACACGCCAGGCCACACGCCCGCCTGCATGAGCTATGTGGTGCGCGACCACAGCACCGACCCGATCCGCACCGTCGCCTTGGTGGGCGACACGCTGTTCATGCCCGACTACGGCACCGCGCGCTGCGACTTCCCCGGCGGCGATGCGGCCACGCTGTACCGCTCCATCCAGAAGGTGCTGGCACTGCCGGACGACACCGAGATTGTGCTGTGCCACGATTACCCGCCCGAAGGCCGCGAGCCGCAATGCCGCACCACGGTGGCGGCGCAGAAGGCCGGCAATGTGCATGTGCACACGGGGGTGAGCGAAGCGGAGTTTGTGGCGATGCGCCGCGCGCGCGACGCGACGCTGGCGATGCCGGTGCTGATCCTACCGTCGGTGCAGGTCAATATGCGCGCCGGGCAACTGCCACCGCCCGAGGACAATGGCGTGCGTTACCTCAAAATACCGCTCAACGCTGTCTGACCCACACCTCTGCCGCTTGCGCCACCCCATGCATCCCACCCTTCGCGACTGGCTGCCCCTGCTACAGCGGGCGCGCAGCTACAACTGCACCCACGCCAGCAGCGACCTCACCGCTGCGGCGGTGGTCACGCTGCTGCTGATTCCGCAAAGCATGGCCTACGCGCTGCTGGCCGGCATGCCGGCGGTGACCGGCTTGTACGCCAGCGTATTGCCGCTGGTGGTGTACGCCTTCATGGGCAGCAGCACGGTGCTCGGGCCGGGGCCGGCGGCGCTGCGCTCCATCATGTCGCTGGCGGCGGTGGGCGCGGTGGTGCCGCTGGGCCATGCCAACTTTGTGGCCGCCACGCTGGCGCTGGCGGTGCTGGTGGGCGTGTTCTTGTTGGTCATGGGCGCGCTGCGCATGGGCTTTGTGGCGGGCTTTTTGAGCCACCCGGTGCTCTCGGGTTTTGTCACCGCATCGGGCCTGCTGATCGCCATGAGCCAGCTGCCCCATGTGCTGGGCACACCGCTGGCCAGCGCCAATGTGGGCGTATTTGTGGCCAGTGTGTGGCACCACCTGGGCGACCTGCACGCGCTGACCCTGGCGGTGGGCGCGGGGGCAGCGCTGGGCTTGTGGCTGGGCAAGCGGTGGCTCAAGCCCGCGCTGCGCGCCATCGGTGTGCCTGCTGGCGTGGCCGACATCACCGCCAAGGCCTCGCCCCTGCTGGTGATGGTGCTGTTCATTGCGCTGAGCGCGCAGCTGGGCTGGGCCGCAGCGGGTGTGGCGGTGGTGGGCACGGTGCCGTCGGGCCTGCCGCCGTTCACGCTGGGCACGGTGCTGGGTGTGGGCCTGGGCACCTGGCAGGCGCTGCTGGTGCCGGCGCTGCTGATTGCGGTGCTCACCTTTGTGGAGCAGGTGTCGATTGCCCAAAGCATGGCCGCCAAGCGGCGCGAGCGCATCGACACCAACGCCGAAATGCGCGCCATGGGCGGCGCCAACTTGGCGGCGGGTTTGAGCGGCGGCTTTGCGGTGGGCGCGAGCTTTTCGCGCACCCTGGTGCAAGCCGAAGCCGGCGCGCGCACGCCGCTGGTCAATGTGTTCACCGCCGGCTTGTTGCTGCTGACGGCGCTGTTCTTTACGCCCTGGTTGCAGGCGCTGCCGCTGGCGGTGCTGGCCGCCACCATTCTGATGGCGCTGGGCAGCTTGCTGGACTTTGGCAGCTTCGCCAAAACCTGGCGCTATTCGCGCGCCGACTTTGCCGCGCAGGCGCTCACCTTTTGTGTGACGCTGGGCGTGGACTTGGTCAGCGGCCTGATGGCCGGTGTGGTGGCCTCGCTGATGCTGCACATCTGGCACAGCAGCCGCCCACACATCGCCACCGTGGGCAATGTGGCCGGTACCGAGCACTACCGCAATGTGCTGCGCCACACTGTGGTGACCCACCCGAGCGTGCTGGGCCTGCGGCCTGATGAAAGCCTGTTTTTTGCCAACGCGCGGTTCCTGGAAGACCATGTGGCCGCCGCCGTGGCGGCACAGCCGGGCGTGCGCCATGTGGTGCTGCTGTGCAGCGCCATCAACGACATCGACGCCAGCGGCCTGCAAAGCCTAGAGACCATCCAGCAGCGCCTGAGCGACCAAGGCATTGCGCTGCACCTGAGCGAAATCAAAGGCCCGGTGATGGACCGGCTGCAGCACACCGACTTTGTGCAACACCTCACCGGACAGGTGTTTTTGACGCACCACCAGGCGGTGTTGGCGTTGACGGTCGACGCATGAGGGCAGATTGCGCCCGTCACGCCGTTGGCGCATGGGCTGTGACCCAACGCCCAGACAGCACTTGCGTTTTGTCAATGCATACCCCATAGGGTATTAAGACAATGGCTGCGGTCGCTCGTTTGGGCGGCTGTTTGTTCGTCTGTCACACAGGAGTTCCCCATGACAAAGCTGACCACCCTCGCCCTGACCGGTTTGCTGGCCTTTGCCGGTGCCGCCCAAGCCCAATCGCTGTTCGTCAACATCCACAGTGGCCAAGCCATGGCCCAAGGCGCCGGCTTGGTGCTGGCCGGCCAAGCGCTGGAGCAAAAAGCCGAGGTGCGCGTGCTGCTGTGCGACGCCGCCGCCCACATCGCCGTGACCGGCCAAGACATGCCCAGCTTGAAGCCGCGCAACGTCACGCCCCAGCAAATGCTGCAAGGCCTGATCAAAGGCGGCGCCAAGGTAGAGGTGTGTGCGCTGTATCTGCCCAACAGCGGCAAACAGGCCAGCGACCTGATCTCCGGTGTGACCCCGGCCAAACCCGCCGATGTGGCGGCCCACCTGCTCAAACCCGGCGTGCAGACGCTGGCGTTCTGATCGGACCAAGCTCCACGAAAAACGGCACCTTGCAGGTGCCGTTTTTTTTATGCCGCCCCGCTGTCGTCTTCGCCAATCAGCAGCCGCGTGGCGCTCAGGTATTTGTGCGGTGGCACTTCCAGGTTGGTGGGCGCGGGTTTGTTCTTGAACACACGCCCTGCAAAATCGAAGGTCGATCCGTGGCATGGGCAGAAAAACCCGCCTTGCCAATCGGCCGGCACACTGGGGTTGCCCGTGCCTTGTGGCAAGGTCACCGGCGAGCAGCCAAGGTGGGTGCAAATGCCCACCATCACCAACACCTCGGGCTGAATGGACCGCGCCGTGTTGCGGGCGTACTCGGGTTGCTGGTCTTTCTGCGAGTCCGGATCGGCCAAGTCCTGCATGCCGTCGAGCGCGGCCAGCATCTCGGGCGTGCGGCGCACGATCCACACCGGCTTGCCGCGCCACTCCACCGTGGTCATGGCCCCTGGGGCCAGGTCGCTGATGTCCACCTCGACGCTGGCGCCTTGTGCCTTAGCCCGCTCACTCGGGGCAAAGCTGCTGACAAAAGGCACCGCCACCGCAGCGCTGGCAACAGCGCCCATGGCCGTGGTGTTGAGTATCCAGATGCGCCGCTCGGGGTTGACGGGTGGGTGTGTGGTGTCGTTCATTGATCGCTCCATGTCCGGCACACAGACAGCGCCGGTGCTGGAAAGCACCCAAGATCCGTGCCAACGCCACACAAAGCCCAGGACACCACCCTACGCCCCACAATCCGCCCCAACACTGCGCAGACACGGCGCCCGCCGCCTGCGCCACAACCGCCAAACATGACAAGTGTGGCGGACACTGGCATACTCCCAGGGGTTATGTCACCACACCCCCCACCCCAAGATCTGATCGCCTTTCTGGACGGATTGGAAGAACCCCACATCGTGTTCGACACCGACTACCGCATCGTGGCCGCCAACGCCGCCTACCTGCGGCAGTTTGACGCTGGACCAGCCGTGGTGGGGCGGCGCTGTTATGAGGTGTCGCACCACTTTGATGTGCCTTGTGACCAAGCGGGTGAGTCCTGCCCCTTGGCGCGTTCGCGCCAATCGGGCCAGGTGGAACGTGTGCTGCACTTGCACCACACGCCGCAAGGCGAGGAATACGTCAACATCGAACTCACCCCCGTGCCCAGCGCCGACGGCACCCCCGCTTTTTATGTGGAAAAAATGGCCCACATGCCACTGGCCCGTGGCATGCCCGCCGGCCAAGGCTTGATTGGGCGCGCGCCCGCTTTTGTGCGCATGCTCGACCTGGTGGCCCGCGTGGCCCCATCGCAGGCCAGCGTGCTGTTGTTGGGTGAATCGGGCACCGGCAAAGAACTGGTGGCCCGCGCGGTGCACGATGCCAGCCCGCGCGCGCGCAAGCCCCTGGTGGTGGTGGACTGCGCCAGCCTGCCCGAAACACTGTTTGAATCCGAACTGTTTGGCCACGAACGTGGCGCCTTCACCGGCGCCACCCAGGCCAAACCCGGCTTGGTGGAGTCGGCCAACGGCGGCACGCTGTTTCTGGACGAGGTGGGCGACATTCCCTTGCCCATGCAGGTCAAGCTGCTGCGCTTGCTGGAAACTGGCACCCACCGGCGGGTCGGCAGCACCGAGCTGCGCCACACCGATGTGCGGGTGGTGGCCGCCACCCACCGCGATCTGCCGCGCATGGTGGCCGAAGGGCGCTTTCGCGAAGACCTGTACTACCGCCTGTGTGTGTTCCCGATTGCCCTGCCACCGCTGCGCGAACGCGCCAGCGACATCCGGCTGCTGGCGCCCGCTCTGCTGCAGCGAGTGGCACCCCATCGCACGCTGCGCCTGGCCCAAGACGCGCTGGCCCTGCTGCAAACCAAGCGTTTCCCGGCAATGTGCGCGAGCTGCGCAACCTGCTGGAGCGCAGCGCCTTGCTGTGTGACGGCCAGACCATCGAACGCAGCCATGTGCAAGCGGCCATCGACACCGGCGCCATCGCCCGGTCACCAGCTGGTGTGGCCCACACCCCATGGAGCCCCGAAGCGGCGGACCAGGCCAACGCGTCCGCGCTGCGCCAACACATCGCGCGCCACCGGGGCAGCCGCTCAGAGCTGGCCGCCCAACTCGGCATGAGCGAACGCACGCTCTACCGCAAAATCAAAGCGCTGGGCATCTCTACCCAAGCCTGACACACCAAGGAAAGACCATGCACCACCGACACTGGATAGCCGCCATCGCCCTCACCGCTGCGCCCCTGATCGGCCTGGCACAACAACAGGTCCGCTTGGACGGAGGGGTCATGGTGTCCGATGAAGAGACCACCCTCGAGCGCCTGCGCTGTGGCAACACCACCGTGCAGTTCGCCCGCGGCCTGCGCTGGACAGCACCAGACTACAGCCCCCAAATCAGCATCAACGACCGCGCAACCATCGAACTGCCACCCAGCTGCTACCTGAGCATGGCATGCGCCAGCTACCGTGGAAAACCAGCCGTGGTGATCGTGGACGCTCCCGCCTGTGGCGGCAACGCCGTGGAAGAAAGCCACATCGTCATTGAACTGCCTGGCGGCAAGCGCCACACACTCAGCGCCGCCCAGGCACGCAAAGCCGGCCTGAGCCGCTGACCCACACAACCACACACCGACCCAAAGGACCAGCCATGCCTTTGCCCACCTACGGCGACACCATCGACGGCTACAACGTGCCGGTGCTCAACGAACGCGCGGTGCGGGCCGCCGCCGGCCTGCTGTTCTTTCCCGCGGTGGTGTCGTTCATGAACGCCATGCTGCTGGGCAACTTTCAGCCCACCCGCTTGTTTGTGCTGCTGTTTGTGACCGACATGGCCCTGCGCATGGTGCAGCCGCGCTGGTCGCCCAGCCTGATCGTCGGCGGCTGGATCGTGCGCAAGCAAACCCCCGAATGGACCGGCGCCGCTCAAAAGCGTTTTGCTTGGGGGCTGGGCCTGCTGCTCGGCCTGGTCATGACCTATCTGATGGTGCTCAACAGCATCATGGGGCCGATCAATATGCTGATCTGCGGCACCTGCTTGCTGCTGATGTTTTTTGAAACCGCGTTTGGCATTTGCCTAGGCTGCAAGCTCTACAACACCTTCACCAACAACCAAGCGCAGTACTGCCCCGGCGGTGTGTGTGAGGTGCCGGTGCGCGGCAACGCGCGGCCATCAGCCGCACAAGGCCTGGTGCTGGTGCTGTTTGTGGCGGGTGCGGTCGGGGCCAGCCAGTGGGTGCAACACACCGGCCCCATGGGTGGCTTTGACGACATGGCCACGCTCGAAGACATGGGCATCGCCCCCACGCCCGGCAGCACCGCAGGCAAGGACTGCACCGTGCCCGCCTTTGCCAAGGCGATTGGGCATGAAGAGATGTGGAAGAAGCACAACGGGTGCAGTTGAACGCCCCCCGCGCCGCCTGACGGCGTCACCCCCCACTGGGGGGCGATGCGAGTGGCCCGGCAGAGCCGGTTCCACCGCATCCTCGAAACGGGCACGCGCTCCGACTGCCAGCGGCTCAGCACCAGTGGTGAAGTCCTTCCCGGGCACCGCGGAACCGGCTTTGCCGGGCCGCCAGTGCCGCCCCCTGGGGGGTGACGCGCTGTTAGGCGCGGCGCGGGCGGGTCAATGTGTCTGGTGCAGCTTGTCGTGGATCTTCTTGTTGGTCCGCCACACCACCCACAACACCAGCGGCACCAGGGCACCGGCGGCCAGCTCGGGGTGGATCGGCAGGCCGGCGGCTTTGCCGGCTTTGCCCAGGTACAGCAGCAGGCTGATGACGTAGTACGAAATGGCCGCGATCGACAGGCCTTCCACGGTGCTTTGCAGGCGCAGCTGCAGCTCTTGGCCTTTGGTGAGCTTTTCCAGCAGTTGCTGGTTTTGCGCCTCGGTGGCGATGTCGACCCGGGTGCGCAGCAGGGCGCTGGCGCGGCTGATGCGCTCAGAGAGCGAGGCCAGCCGCTGCGCGGTGGCGGCCACGGTGGCCATGGCGGGTGAGAGCCGGCGCTGCATGAATTCGCCAATGGTCTGGGTGCCGGTGATGGGCGACTCGCGCAGCTCGGCGATGCGTTCGCGCACCAGTTTGTCGTAGGCAGCGGTGGCGGCGAACCGATAGGCGTGTTCTGCGGTGATGAGCTCGACCGTGGCGGCCAAGGCCACCAAGCGATCGAGCAGCAGTTGGTCGGCGGCGCTTTTGTTGTCGAGCGCGGCGGTGATGCTGGCGAGTTCGCGCTCGGCTTGGCCGAGTTTGGCGCCCACGTCTTTGGCCACCGGCAGGCCACGCAAGGCCATGAGGCGGTAGGTTTCCAGCTCCAGCAGGCGCTGCGAGATGCGGCCGGCGCGGGTCTCGCTGGTGCCCGGTGGCGCTACCACCAAGATGCGTTCAAAACCGCTGTCGCGCAACGCAAAGTCGGTGGCCACCAGCGAGTGCGCCGGGTTGCCCATGCGCGAGGCGACGACCGGATGCTCGCCCAGCCAATGGCGCGCCTGGGCCAAGGCCTGTTGCGGATCGCTCAAGTCGCCGTGCAACATGACGAGTTTGATGGCAGAAAATGTGCGCCCGGGAATGCCAGCCAGCCAGTCGGAGGGCAGGTGCAGATGCGACAACAACTCGGGGTCTTGTGACCCCAAGCCGGCGTCGGCCGGCAACGCTTGCACCAAGGAGTAGCGGGTGAATTCGGTGTGGCGCTCCCACTTGAGGGTGTAGCCCGGCAAGCGCAGGCGGGCGAAGTTGCCCTGGACGTCGGCGAGTGGCAAGTCGGGCTGCAGGCGGCGCAGGTGTTCCCATTCCTGTTCGCGGCTGACGCCGTCGTTGAACACGCCCACCAACACAATAAAAGCCGGCAGCCGGATGCGGGCGCTGGGCCGCGCATGCACCTCGTTGTGCAGCAGGGCGCGTTGCGGGTCGTTGGGCGGCAACAGGTTCATGGCGGGACTCGGCAAAGGGGCGGGGTGGGTGCCATTGTGGGGCATGGCCGCCCGGTGGCGCCCTGGGCCTCAGGGGCGCTGGGCCACCCAGCGGGTGACGTGGGCCAGGCCTTGGTGGCCAGGGCCTTCGTTGAGGGGGGTTTCGCCTTCGCAGGCGAGCAGTTCAGTGAGGCCGGCAAAGTCTTGGCGCAGCATGTCCAGGGTGTAGAGCATGGCGCTGTCTTTGGGGCCACCGCTGCTGTGCCGCAGTTGTTGCGGGTGAAAGGCTTCGACGATGAGCAGGCCCCCCGGGCGCAGGGCTTGTTGCAGGCGTTGGTGGGCGCTGGCGCGCAGGGCCGGTGGCAGGTGCAGGTAGATGAGCGCCAGGGCGTCGGCGCTGTGGGGTGCGGGTGTCCAGTCGGCCAGGTCGGCATGCACAGTGGTGATGTGAACGCCGCGTTCGGCCGCCAGGGCCTGGGCTTTGCTCAGGCCCACCGCCGAGCCGTCCATGGCGGTGACGCGGTGGCCCTGCTGGGCCAGCCACACGCCGTTGCGGCCTTCGCCGTCACCGGGCACCAGCACATCGCTGGGCGCCGGTAGGCGCAGGGCCTGTTCGGCCAAGAAGGCGTTGGGGGCGGTGCCGTATTTGTGGCCGGGGGCGGAAAAGTTGTTGTCCCAGAAGTGCATGGTTGCAGAGTATGGCGCAAGGCTTATCGGCGCTGCACGGGCAGGTCGGCGTAATAGGTGGCCAGGGCTTCGATTTCCTCACGGCTCAGACGTTTGGCAAAGGCGCGCATCCCTTGCGCAGCGTCGTTGCTGCGGTGGCCGGTTTGGTAGTCGAGCATGGTGCGCACAAAGTACAAGGGGTTTTGCCCAGCCAGGGCCGGGGCTTCGAGTTGACCACCCTGCCCCCGGGTGCTGTGGCAGCTGGCACATGGGGTGATGAGGCGCGAAGGATCGCCTTTGCGCACCAGTTGCTCGGGATTGAGCTTGAGCGCAGGGCGCGGGGTGCCGTCGCCTTGAGGCGCTTTTTGTACCGCGTAATAGGCGGCCACGTCGGCGATCTGCTGCGGTGTGAGCATGACGGCGATGTCGTGCATGAGCGCGGCGCCCTGATTGGGCAGGTGCCGGCGGTCGCGGTAGTCCAGCAGCAGTTTGGCGGTGTAGGCGGCTTTTTGGCCGGCCAGGTGGGGCCAGTTCTGGGTCGGGGCCACGCCGGTGTCACCGTGGCAGGAGGCACAAAACATCTGTTGGTTGACCACCTGGCCACGCTCGGCATTGCCGGGGGGTAAGGCGGCCAGGGCCTGGCGCAGGCTGGCGGGCGTCCAGGCGGCGGTGCTGGGGGCCGCTGGCGGATTGGCGCGCGAGGGGGTGGCGGTCAGCCCCAGCAGCAGGCCAGCGGCGGCGGCCGCCAGCCCTTGGCGGGCGCGGCGCAGCCAACCGTCGGTGACGGCGCACAGCTCTTGCAGATAGGGGTCGGTTGAACGCGGATCGTGGGTCATGGGGCGCTCCGGCAGGGTCAGGCAAAGCAGTCGGCGGTGAAGGTGCGCAGCCAGGCTTGCTGGTAGCGCGCACCGAGCTTGATCTGCGCGGGGGTGGCGTTGAGCGGCAGGTAGCGCGCTTGGCCGTTGATGCGACCGATTTTTCCGTCGTCCAGGATCTTGAAGACGTCGGCCACAAACAGGCCGTAGTCTTTACCGGCCAGGGCGTAGCAGGTGTTTTCCCACAAGGGTTCAGGGGCGCTGCGACCGGCGAGTTCTTCGACGATGGCGCGCGCCACCACCTTGGCTTGGGTGTTGGCCGAGAAGCCGCTCTTGGGCATGGCGTCGGCGATGCTCGCGTCGCCAATGACGTACACATGGGGCACCAAGGTGGAGGCGAAGTCGCGCCGGTTGACCGGACAAAAGCCGCTGCCGTCGGTCAGCCCCAGGGTGGCGGCCACTGGCCCGGCCTTCATGGGTGGGATGACGTTGATGACGTCGGCTTTGATGGTGTCGCCTTCGGTGTCGATGCGCATGGTTTTGGCGTCGATCTTGAGCGTGCGACCCCCGTCTTTGCCGCGCACCCAGCTCAGCATGCTGGGCTTGCTGTGTTGCGTGATCTCCACCTGGCCCTGCATCTTTTTGACGTAGTCGTCGGGCAGGTTGAAGTTGTAGAGGCGGTTCCAGCCCAGCATCATGGTTTCGTCGGTCACAAAGCTGTCTTTGGGGTCGACGATGATGACCTTGGCTGTGGGGTTGTGTTGGGCGAACCACTCGGTCATGAGCGCAGCGCGCTCGTAAGGGCCGGGCGGGCAGCGGTAGGGGTTGGGCGGCGCGGCCAGCACAAAGGTGCCGCCTTGGCGCATGCCTTGGAGCTGCTTGGCCAGCAAGGCGGTTTGTTGCCCAGGTATCCAGCCCGAGGGCACGGACTGGTTGGCCACCGCCTCGCTGTAGCCCGCATAGGCGCTGTACATGAGTTGAATGCCGGGCGAAACGATCAGCCGGTCATAGCCGATTTTTTGTTTGCCCTGGGTACTGACCACACGGGCCTGGGGGTCCAGGTCGGTGACGGTGTCGAACACAAACTCGATGCCGTATCGGCTTTTGAGGGTGTCGTAGCTCACGTTCAAATCGTCCATCTGGACGTGTTGGTTGAGCACTTCCGACGATCCGTAGGGGCGCACATAGACCCGGTTCTTTTCGATCACGGTCACGCGCAGCTGCGGGTTGAACAGCTTGAGGTATTTGGCGGCGGTGGCGCCGCCAACACCCCCACCGACGATGACGATGTGCGCGCTGTTGTTGGCAAAAGCCAGGCTGGGCACGGCCGCCACCGACAAAAGGCCCAAGGCCTGAGTGAGCCATTCGCGGCGCGAGCTGGGGGCTGGGTGTGTCATCGGGGCGCTCCTGGGGCCAGCGTGGCCAGTGTGGCGGGGGTTTGGGCCGCAAAGAAGTCGGCCATGCCCTGGATGTCTTGGTCGCTGAAGCCGCGCGCCACATGGCCCATCAGGGTGGCGGGGCGTCGGCCTTCGCGAAAGTCGGTCATGGTGCGCACAAACTGGGCGGCGGGCATGCCCGCCAGCGGCGCAAACGCTTCGTCGCCCAACTGGCCGAGGGTGCCGTGGCAGGCGGCGCAGCTGTGCGCCATGGTGGGGGCGGGCACGGGGGCGCCCGCCACGGTGTGGGGGGTGGCGCTGGCCTGGGGCGCCAGGGCGGTTTGCGCCCACACGCGCGCGGCCAAGGTGGCGGTGGTGGTGGCGGCCACGGCCACCACCATGGCCCACAGGGCCACGGTGCGTCGGGTACCGGATGGCAAGTTCATGGCGGAGGAATGGGGCTTGTGCATTGGGTGCTCCATACGCGGGTTCAACGGGCCCACCAGACCCAAAAGCCGACCGCGAAGTACGCGACCGTCCACAGCACCAGCAGCGAGACCGACCATTGGCCCATGCGGGTGACGGTGGCGCTGGGGGTGTAAACACCGCTGTCGCGGTGCTGGCCGGCTTGCCAAGCCACGGTGAGCAGGTAGGCCAGGGTGGTGCCACCCAGGACACCAAAGGTGATGAAAAACAGGCTGGTGCTGTACCAATCCATGTTGACGCGGTAGTCCAGCGCGTCGTAGCCGTGGCTGCCCAGCAGGGTGACAAAACGCAGCACCTCGCGCGCGGTGCCCACCACGATCAGGGCCACCGCCCCGGCGCCGAACACGGCATATCCCCACACACCGCGATCCAGGCGCGCCCCCAACGCCTGGGGCATGGCCACCACGGCCAGCAGCGCGGCCACGGCCAGCCACATCCACAGCGAACCAGCGAACCACTGCATCTTCTCGGGCAGGGTGGCCATCCAGGCCGCGCCGATCAACAGGCTCACCACACCGCCCACCACCATCAGGCGGCGCGCCAGCGTCAGCACAAACGCCAGGTAGCCGGTGTCGGCCTCACCGGCGCCTTGCAGGTACCGGCGGTAGCCCAGCAGCCAAGCGCCGGTGACCGGTGCCGACAAGGCAATGAAGAACAGAAAACGCGGCAGATGCCACTGGTGCAGGCTGTGACCGTTGGGGTCGATCTGCCCGCCGGGGGCGTACCACTCGATCCAGCGCTCGGGGTAGAACATCTGGTTGCTCAAGGCGTGCACGATGAAGCCCACCGCCAGCATGAGCACGATGGACAAGACCATCCAATAGCCCGCGCGGCCACCGTGGGCCACGATGTCGTGGTTCTGCCAATAAAAGGCATACATGGCGATGTAGCCGCCAATGAGCAGCACGATGAAGCCGATCACCCACCAGGCCGAGAGCACGTTGGACGTGTACCAGAACGGGTCGTACACCACCTGCACAAACAGCAGCGGCGCCACGCCAATCACAATCGCCACCGACACCGCGATCTTGGCGGTCAGCAGCATGGCGTTGGCCAGGCGGCGCCATTGCACGTGGGCGTGAAAGGCGCCGCGCAGGGTCAGGGTGGCGGCGCCCAGCATGACCTGCACCGCCGCGATGTGCAGGGCAAAGGTGAGCACACCCAAGATCAGAAAAATCACCGGGTGCGAGGGCACACCGGCTTGGTCGCGCAAGGCGTGGAGCATCTCTGGGGTCATGGGGTCACTCCTGGGCCTGCACCACCACCGGCGCTGCAAGCGCCGGTGTGATGGACTGGATGAAGGCGGCCAGGGCGCGCGCTTCGATGTCGTTCAAGGGCACCTGCGGCATGTACACGGTGTTGCCGCCCGACAGCGCCGCTTGCAAATAGGTGGCGATGTCGGCCTCGCTGTGTTGGCCCACAAAGTAGTTGGCCAAGGGGCGGATGCCTGTGCTCGAGAGCGAGTGGCAGTTCGAGCAGGTGGTCAGGGCCAAGGCGCGACCGGCTTCGACGCGGTTGGCGTCGGTCACGGTGCGCAGGTGTTCGGGCATGAACACATGGGTCTTCAAGAAGCCGTGGGCTTCGATGGCGGGAATCTCGGACTTCACGCCCATGCCCGGCACATCGCGGCCCACCACTTGGTTGGAGTAGACGTATTGGCCGGCCACCCATGGCTTGCGGATGGATTCGCGCGCGACTTCTTCGGGCCACAGGCCAAACACCAAAATCACCACCGTCATCACGCCAGCGAGGCCGGAGACGATGGCGCGGGGCTGCACCAAAGTGAGCAAGAAGTAAGCGATGGTGCCGCCCACCGCCGCCATCAAGGCCATGGGGAAGTGCGCGGGCAAGCGGTTGTCCAACACGACCTCGGCCGTCTCGGGCAAGGTGGCCAGGTACCACTGCAGCATCAGCGCGCCCACCACCGCCGCCACGATGCCCAACACGGCGAGTTGGCGGCCGATCTGTTTTTTCACCGCCAAGTCTTTGAAACTCCCGACCACGATGCCACCGACCACGGCGGTGATGGTAAACATAAAGGCGGTGCGCATGCCCAGGTGGGCAAAGGTGTTCGGGCCATAAAAGGCGTTGAGCACCCCACCGGTCTCAGACCAGCTGGCTTTGCCGGGCCACATCATGAAGCTCAAGATGCCCACGATCACCAGCATGGTGGTGTACGACGTCAAGCCAAAAATCACGGCGATGCGGGTGTGGGTTTTGACGTCGATGCGGCCGGCCAGATAGACCAGCATGTAGACGCCCACCACCTCAATGACAAAAAACACCCACTCGGTGGCCCACATCCACACAAAGCTGTGGATCAGCGCGGAGATGCCGCGCGGGCTGGCCACGGTGGTGGCGAACCAGGTGCCCGGGCCGGTGATCGAGCCCAACACATAGCTGAACACGAGCAAGAACAGCCCATAGCGCCGAATGAATTCGAGCAGCTCGGGTTTGTGGTGGCGGTGCGCATGGTTGGCCAACCACGCAAAGAAGATGGCCGCGCCGACCGAGGTGTGGGAAAACAGCACGTGGATGGTGGCCATCAAGCCCACCACCCAGCCACTGCCCACGCCCGGCTCGAACCAGGTGGGATACAGACCGATCATGTCCACGGGGATTCCTTTTGTGTCGCGTGTCGAACCAACGGTCGCCACGGACTTAGCCTGCAATCAAGAAACGTACCCAGCGCCAGCACGACCAGATGCCAAGCAAATCAATGACTTAGGCCCACGGCACATGCAAAAAATACCGCCAAGTCCGCCACATTGGCAGACACATATGGCGGTTCTTGCGGCGCTATGGCCGCGATAGGCAAAGACGACTTCTTTTACCCGTGGGGGTATATACACTGGGGATACCTTTGGATGTCTATTGATTTATGTTTATCGATAGCAGATTTCTATTTTCATCCATCGGCTTTGTTCAACACCCACAGGAGTACGCAATGAGCGCAACACAATCGCAGGGACAGTGCCCAGTCATGCACGGTGGCAACACCAACGCAGGTCAATCCAACATGGCGTGGTGGCCCAACGCCCTGAACTTGGACATCCTGCACCAGCACGACACCAAGACCAACCCGCTGGGCCAAGGCTTTAGCTACCGCGAGGCGGTGAAGACGCTGGACGTGGCGGCGCTCAAGAAGGACCTGACTGCACTGATGACCAACAGCCAGCCCTGGTGGCCGGCCGACTGGGGCCACTACGGCGGCCTGATGGTGCGCATGGCCTGGCACGCGGCTGGCTCTTACCGCACGGCCGACGGCCGTGGCGGCGGCGGCACCGGCAACCAGCGCTTTGCGCCGCTCAACAGCTGGCCCGACAACGTCAACCTCGACAAGGCTCGCCGCCTGCTGTGGCCGATCAAGAAAAAATACGGCAACAAAATCAGCTGGGCCGACCTGATGATCCTCGCTGGCAACGTGGCCTACGAGTCCATGGGCCTGAAGACCTACGGCTTCGCCTTCGGTCGAGAAGACATTTGGCACCCCGAAAAAGACACCTACTGGGGCTCAGAAAAAGAGTGGCTGGCGTCCACCCGTTACGACAGCACCGACAGCCGCGAAACGCTGGAAAACCCGCTGGCCGCTGTGCAGATGGGCCTGATTTATGTGAACCCAGAAGGCGTGGGCGGCCAGCCCGATCCGCTGAAAACCGCCCACGATGTGCGTGTGACCTTCGCCCGCATGGCCATGAACGACGAGGAAACCGTGGCGCTGACCGCCGGTGGCCACACCGTGGGCAAATGCCACGGCAACGGCCAGGCCCAAAACCTGGGCCCCGACCCTGAAGCCGCCGACGTGGACGCACAAGGCATGGGCTGGATGAACACCACCAGCCGGGGTATTGGCCGAGACACGATGAGCAGCGGCATTGAAGGCGCCTGGACCACCAACCCCACCCAGTGGGACAACGGCTATTTCTACCTGCTGTTCACCTACGACTGGGAACTCAAAAAAAGCCCCGCCGGCGCCTGGCAGTGGGAGCCGATCAACATCAAAGAAGAAGACAAGCCGGTGGATGTGGAAGACCCCAGCATCCGCTACAACCCCATCATGACCGACGCCGACATGGCGATGAAGATGGACCCCGAGTACCGCAAAATCTCGGAGCGTTTCTACAAAGACCCAGCCTATTTCTCTGAGGTGTTTGCCCGCGCCTGGTTCAAGCTGACCCACCGCGACATGGGCCCCAAGGCCCGCTACATCGGCCCCGAAGTGCCGGCAGAAGACCTGATCTGGCAAGACCCAGTGCCCGCCGGCAACAGCGCCTACGACGTGGCCGCTGTGAAGGCCAAGATCGCTGCCAGCGGCCTGAGCGTGGCCGAGATGGTGAGCACCGCATGGGACAGCGCGCGCACCTTCCGAGGCTCAGACATGCGCGGCGGCGCCAACGGCGCGCGCATTCGCTTGGCACCCCAGCGCACATGGGAAGGCAACGAGCCCGAGCGCCTGAACAAGGTCTTGGCGGTGCTGGAGAAGATCACCGCCGACACCGGCGCCAGCGTGGCCGACGTGATTGTGCTCGCCGGCAACGTGGGGGTGGAGCAAGCAGCAGCGGCAGCCGGTGTAAAAGTGGATGTGCCCTTTGCCCCTGGCCGCGGCGACGCCAGCGCCGAGCAGACCGACGCCGAATCGTTTGACGTGCTCGAACCGGTGCACGACGGCTTTCGCAACTGGGTGAAGAAGGACTACACCGTGCAGCCAGAAGAGTTGCTGCTTGACCGCGCACAGCTCATGGGCTTGACCGCCCACGAAATGACCGCGCTGGTGGGTGGCATGCGGGTGCTGGGCACCAACCACGGCGGCAGCGCGCACGGCGTGTTCACCGACCGGGTGGGCGTGCTGAGCAACGACTTCTTTGTCAACCTGACCGACATGGCCTACAGCTGGAAGCCCACCGGCAAAAACAGCTACGCCATGGTGGACCGCGCCAGCGGCGCCACACGGTGGACGGCCAGCCGCGTGGACCTGGTGTTTGGCTCTAACTCGATTCTGCGCGCCTACGCCGAGGTGTACGCCCAGGACGACAACCGCGAGAAGTTTGTGCACGACTTTGTGGCCGCCTGGACCAAGGTCATGAACGCCGACCGGTTTGATCTGGTGAAGTAAACGCCTGGTCCCCCAGAAAAAAACCCGCCCCGGTTCACATCGGGGCGGGTTTTTTTCTTGTGCTGCGCTGTGTGGATCAGAACGGTTATAGCAACCTTTTTTGTAAACAACTCATCGAGTGAATGAGTGAGAGCGGCTGCCGCATACGACGTTGACCACCAGTGTCAACAAGTGAGTGTATTCTAGCTAAGTTGTTACCCCTGAACAATCCCCTCACCCCGCATAAACAATGGCGTTCAGGCTGGCCAGACCGCTGCAAGTGTTGAGCAGCTGCGCGGCTGTCAGGTTGATGTCTACCCTGCACTGGTCAAAAGCACCTGCGTCACCGGCGCAATCGTAATCCTTGGTCGCTCATCGTGCTCGATCCACAAGTACCCCCGGACCAGCAGGACTTAGCGGTCGAATTGTTACTGCAGCAGGCGCAGGTGCAAGGTGAAGAGTGGATCGCCTGAGCCAGAGCACGCTCGTGACGTTTCAGCGCAATGTCTCAAGCCCCTCGGGCACGAACTGCTACAAGTTGTCGCGCATGAGCAGTCGATAGTCGGGCGTGTCCCTGTGCTCCTCAATCAGCTTGTAGACATCGACCAACTCCTTGGGCAGGCGCAGCGAGATCGTCTCGACGCCCAAGGAGGCGTCGATCTCATCGTCCAAGCTCTGGCTCACCGGGGCCGCTAGGTCGCTCATGGGAGCTGAGCCTTTCGCGGTCATGAATACACCACTTTGTCGGTTCTGTTGAGGAAGTCTTCGACGATCGCTGCCCCCTGCGCGGTGGCCAACAAGTCAATGGGCCTGCGCTGGTCGAGGCCCATGGCGGGCGACGTCATCCAGGCGATTGCCGCCTGGCCGTCCCCGAAAACACTCGTAGCCTCGCGTACGACGGTAGGATACCTACGTGCAGGACCGTTATCTTTGGCTTCTAGCGACATGGCTCCTCCACCTTGTCCGTCTCTGTGACGATTGATCGTAGCATGTCCCTCTATACGCGGGCGAACAACTTGGGCGATGGCCATGCCCGCAAAAACTCTCGGCTGTTCTCGCCCGCGAAGGCCGCTCTTTACGATTTCTCTGATTGCCTTTCGTACGGGGGAACACGCTCGGACGCATCTTTCGCGTCATCACCAAGTCCTCGCCAGCGGTAAGCCGCGCCTTTTAGACTCATTGGCGCAAATCCAAAAGCCACGCGGGCATCGGCTCCAGGCGGTACGGCGCGGCCTGCCGCATTCACCAAGCTGCTCTTTTCAGCCGCCCACGACGCAACTGGTGCTGCTCGACGGATTGGCGGACCAACTGCTTTGTCGGCAAGGTTCTTGGGGTTCATGGTTGCATTATTTGACAACCCATGCCGGGAGAAAGCAAGTCGCGCAGGCTGCGGTCAAGAGCAGCATGGGCTGCTGCGCGCGTGTCTTCAGCCCACTGCTTCGCATCCCCGGCTACAGCTGCTCGCTGACTAGCGTCCGGCGGCTCGAAGTTGCAACCTAGTGTGTACCGGATGAGCTGCTTTTCCAAGGCCACGTCCTTGGGGCCAAGGCGGGGCATGCCCCGTTAGCTCCGCCCTGTCTTCGCCAGCACAATTGATCACCGCCACAGGATCTCCACCGGGTCGGCCACAGCGAGATCCTGTGACGGTGTGGAAGCCTTCGGCCTATTGAGCTCCAAGGTGATCGACAGGTTCCAAAATCGCATATCCGCTTAGGGGTACACGCTTACCTATCGAAGTGCCTTATCGCATAAGCAGCACTTAGCTAGAGGTGATGGCCACGGTCAGCCCGCGTTGCTTGAGCTTTTACTCGAACTGGCTGCTACTGGATTCGCGAGCTTCTTTGATGTCACCCGTTGGGCGCTGATGTTGACATCGCCCCCAGCGGCTTGACCGCTGGCTCCCTGTCCTGGGGCCAGCACGTCGCTGCCGCGCTGGGTGTAGGTTTGGCCGGCGTTCAAGAAATACTGTTCCCAGACATGACCACAACAAATGGCCTCATGCCTTTTTCTTCCAGCGCATCTCTTCCAGCGCTTTCTCCATCACCCGCACGTCGGACGGATCTGCATGCATGTTGCGCTCAAAGCGCTTGAGCCACTTCATGTAACCCGTGCGATAGAACTCCAGGCCTTCAGGTGTGATGTCGCGCAAATACACACAAAAGTCTTCCGGAATGTCCGGTGCGGTTTCGCACAACACACGGCGGGTCAGGCCGTGGTCTTGGATGAATTTGATGACGTGACCAGTTTTTCGAAGGCAACGAAGCCGCGCTGCTTCAGTTGCTTCAGGAGTGGACTCTTGGTAGTAAGCACTGGTGTTCCACAGTACCCAGTCGGGGTACTTTGCCAACAACTCGTCGTAGTTCAGTAACTTGCCCACGCGCGCCATTTATGGCCTCCTTTCGATGCGGGACACAGCTGGAACCTCAACCAGTTTCCCGGTTTCACGGTCACGAATGAAGGTGCCTCCCGCATTTCTGGTCTCCTGCTCATGAAGAATTTGCTTGTCTTTTTCCGCAGTCAAACTCGCTGCGGTCTGCACCGCGTTGAGCACCGGGCTGGTCACCGCCACCGTCACGCCGCTTTGCTTGAACCGCTGCTCGGTCTGGCTACTGGCGGCCTCGCGCGCTTCTTCGATGGTCACGCGCTGCGCGCTGATGTTGACATCGCCCCCCGGGGCCAGCACGTCGCTGCCGCGTTGAGTGAAGGTTTGGTCGGCGTTCAGGTTCATGTCGCCCGCAATCGCGCCCACGGTGCTGGCGGCGGCGGTGGTCTGGGTGCTGCTGAGCAGCAATGCAGGCTGCAATTTCACATCCAAGCACCAGCGTCATGCAGCATTTGCCACACCCACTGTTTCCCATCAGGCTCTTTCAATAGGCTGCGGATGGTGTTCTTTTTCTGGCCAAGCTTCCACCAGCGAAGATGGGGATTAAGCGCTGGCATCGCATCATCCAGTACACGTAGCGCCGCCTTGCCCCAATACACCCACATTAGCTCGGCCATCCACACGTCACCATCAAGTTCCTTTAGCAGTTGATCAAACTGCTCCGTCTTGTGTCGCGGGCGGTCCGCCATTGATGACCGTGCGGCACGTTCATTAACTTCACCTGTTAGCAGGCCGTTGAAAAAGTCCTGAGGAACGAAACACCGCCAAAGCCCGACCTCCCAGAACGGCCTACAAGCGATTTTTCTGGAGTGGGCAAGGGGTGAAGCCCCCCAGAAATCGGCATTTTTTGAGCCCTCGCCGACTTTTTCAACGGCCTGTTAGTACTGTCATGGCTGAGGTCTTCCGAAGGGCAATGCAGCAGGTGACTGCGGCCGACACCTTGACACTCGTGACTACCGTATTGTCAAAGGTGATCAAGTTCGTCCTCTACTTCTTTAGGCCGAAGACTCTGCAGCTTAAGTTCATCCCTGTCGGCACTTGGTCACGAAATCTGTTTCACATCCATCCACTCACGTCATGCAGCATTCGCCACACCCACTGCTTTCCATCAGGCTCTTTCAGCAGACTTCGGACGGTGTTCTTCTTCTGCCCGAACTTCCACCAACGGATGTGTGGGTTAATCGCTGGTATCTCTTCGTCTAATGCCTTTAATGCGCCTCGTCCCCAATACACCCACATAAGCTCAGCCATCCACACATCACCGTTGAGATCTGTGATTTCTTTTAGCAACTTATCAAAAAACTCTGTTTTGTGCCGAGGACGCTCCGCCATCCACGCTCTGGCAAGACGTTCATTAATCTCATCGGTCAGTACTGTCACGGCTGAGGTCTCCCGAAGGGCAGTGAGGCAGGTGGCTGAGGCGACACCTTGACATTGGTGACAATCGTGTTGTCAAAGGTTATGAGGTTGGTACCCGACTTGCTTTGGGCTGAAGGGGCAAGTATGCCGTTGTATCCCTGCTCCCTCGCCCATTCCGCTATCCGGTGTGTTTGGGTATAGGAGCCATTTACACCGTGTCCTGTCTGGGTGATCTGTGCTTTCGTGACACCCAGCGCTCGCAGCGCAGCAGGGTCTGTTAGGTCGAGAACGTTATCAATGCGCACATCGCCAGCGACAAGTGTCTTCGGTGCAAAGCCATCGAAACTCCTGCGATAGCTACCCACTTCAGCAGCAGATGTCTGCACGCTGGTGCCCGAGTAAACAGACCCCACCCCAGGCTCGGAGTAGCGCATGTCATCCGCCACGTTTTTTGGATGAATCTCCCAAGTTTTGTCCGCATATTTCGGATCCGTGAACCGATACACCCTGCCTTCATGGGTAATCGCACTCTGGCCGGTGTACGTGCCTTTCGCCCAAGCATTGGCTGCCGCATCCAGCTTTATCGGCGTCATTAGCGTGTTGGCTACCTTCGCCGCAGCCCCGACCCCCAAAGCAAACTCTGCATAGCTGGCCGCCTCGGGGCTCAGGCCCAAGCCTTGTAGGGCTTGGTTGAGATAGGTGCTTTCTGGCTGACCGCTGACGGCCTGTTTAAATCCGGTGACCGCAGCGTCGGCACTGATCGTGGCAACCGCCGCGTTGGCCACACAGCCAATGCCGGTTGCACAACTGGCTGGGGCAGTGGCCACACTGCCGGCCACCCCTGCGGCGCCCAGCAGGGCTTGTCCTGCGCCGAGCGTCCGTGTGGTGATTTGGTAGGTGTTGTTGAGCTGCTTGGCTGCATCAATGTTCTTGTCGCTCAGCACGCCTTGGGTGCTGTAGTTAAACAAGCCCTGTTGCGCTTGCAACTGCTGTCGCTCCGCAGCCATGGCATCGCTACCGCCCGCGTCTGCCATGGCCTTGAGGGTGTTGTAAGCAACGCTGCCCTCGGGGTACTCGGCGTAACACTTGACCAGCGCACAAGCGGCCGCTGTCAGACGAGCTTCTTTCTGTGCATCACCTTTGGCCAAATCCTTGATGCGTTGCTTTTCCGTCGGATGCAACTGCCGGTTGTTCATATCCGCGTTGAACGCCGTGGCCGCCCCAGCTGTGCCGCCCGCTGTGGCACCCAGCGTGGCCGCCAGCGCGCCCGTGCTCAGGCTGGCCACTTGCTGGCTCGCTTCCGCGCTCATGCCGGCGTCTTGCAGCGCTGTCTGCAGTTGGCTCTGGATGGTGTTGAGTGTGGGTGCTGCTGCGCTGCTGGCCCCTGCGCCCAGCGCTCCGTCGGCCCCGCCGACCAGCGCACCAAGCGTGGCGTGTGCCGCAATGCGGTAGACGCCGCCTTCGTCGTACTTTGCCGCCTCGGCCAACAAGGCGGCCTTCTTGTCCGGGTCGGTCTCGGTCTTGGCCTCGGTGTTCAACTCATCGCGCTTGCGGCCCATCTGGTCGGCGATGGCCTTCGGAATGCGCTTGCCCGCCTCTTGCGTGATCGCGATCTGCGCGTTGACCTCTTGCTTCGCCTCGTCTTTGTTGAAGATGGGCTTGATCCCGGTCTCGGCGTCGCCGGTGCGCGCAGCGGTGTTGCCCGCCAGGCCGCTGATGGCGGCCACGGTGGTGGTGCTGGCCGCGCCGTCGCTGCTGCCAAATCCGATGCTGCGGCTGGGTGTGGTCTGTACCTTCGCGCTGCCGTCGTCGTTGCGCAAGACGTTGCCGTCTTTGTCTTTGGCCTCCCCTCGGCTCACGCCCAGGCCGATGTTCACCCCACTGGCCTCAAAGCTCGCGCTGTTGTTCAGGTCGGTGAGCGTGAGCGCGCCGCTGTTGATCGCCTCAGCCGCCGTTTGCCCGGCGGTGCTGAAGGTGTTGCGTCCTTCTTGCACCGCTTTGTCGCTGCTGGTGAGTTGTCCGCCAGTGAGGGTGGTGTTGCCCGCCACGTTCACCTGGAAGCCGCCGTCGCCGGCGCGGATGGCGCTTTGTTCGTTAACGGATTGGTAGTTGCTGTTGATGTTCGTCTTGCCGGCGTTGACGCTGACGCTAGCGTTGGCGCCGGTGATGGGCACGCTCACACTGAAGCCGGCGGTTTTGCTGCTCTCGTTGTAGCGGTTGCTGTCTTGCAAGCTTTCGATGGTGAGGTTCCCGCCCACGTTGAGGGCGACCTGCTCGCCTTGCACCACCGCGCCTTTGAGCGTGGTGTCGCCGCCGGATTCGATCTGTACCGTTTGGCCGCTGACTTGGGTGTTGGTGAACGTGGTGCCGTCGCCCGCGCCCTGGCCTTGGCCCCGGCTGGCGCTTGCGGTGGCGCTGATGCCGGAGGTGGCAAAGGTCAGGCCCACGCTGCCGCTTTTGCTGCTTTGGCTGTTGGTTTCGCTTTGGGTGTTTTTAGCGGCCAGCAAACGCACTTCGTCTTCGGCGCTCAGGCGGGTGGTGCCGTCCGCCTTCACCGTGCTGCCTTGGACGGTGATGTCGCTATTGGCTCCAGCGCCCCTGGCGTTGATGTTGACATCGCCCCCAGCGGTGACGCTGCTGCCCCGGGCGCTGTCGCTGCTCTGGCTGCTGTTGCTTTGGCTGCGACTCGAACCCAGGCTCACACTCACGCTGATGTCGGCGGCTTTGCGGATATCGGTGCCCTGGGCCAGTGCGTCGCCCAGCTTGGCGGCTTGGTCGGCCAGCTCTTTGGCCTGCAGCGCAGCGGTGGCCGCGCCCAGCAGTTGCATGCGTTCGCTCTTGGTGTCGCCGGCGGCCTCCACCGTCTTGGCCAGCGCTTGGGCCGATTGCACGATGGGCACATTCACCGCCACCGTCACCCCGCTTTGTTTGAACCGCTGCTCGGTCTGGCTGCTGGCGGTTTCGCGCGCTTCTTCAATCGTCACGCGCTGGGCGCTGATGTTGACATCACCCCCCGGGGCCACCACGTCGCTGCCGCGTTGGGTGTAGGTTTGGCCGGCGTTCAGGTTCACGTCGCCGTCGATGGCGCCCACGGTGCTGGCGGCTGCGGTGGTCTGGGTGTTTTGCGCGTCGGTGCTTTGCTGTTGTTTGCCGATGGTGAAGCCAATGCCGCCCGAGCCGAAGAGGCCGCTTTTCTTGGTTTCATTGAAGTCGCTGCCACCTTGGGTGTTTTGTGCGGCTTCGATGCTGAGGTTGCCCCCGGCCTTGATGTCCAGGCGCTGGTCGGCCAGCACGTTGGAGCCGACGATGCGGGTGTCGGCGCCGCTGGTGATGGCCACGGTTTGGCCGCCGAGTTCGCTGGCTTGGGCGGTGGTGGATTGGGTGCTCTGCCGCTGTGTGATGGTGGTGGAGCCGAGTAAACCACTGGCCTTCATGTGGCTGGCGGTGGCGATGCCATAGCTGTCTTGTCCGGCCTCAACGACCACATTGCGAGCAGCGTTGACGCTGAGCGCGCCTTCGGCGCTCACCTCTGCTGCGCGCATGTTGACGTCTTGGGTGGCACTGATATTGACAGCACCGCCGCCGCTGATGGAGCTGCCGATCTCGGTGCTCATTTGCACCCGGGCGTAGTTGCGCGCATCGTGGGTGACGTCGCTGCTCATGCTGGTTTGCACCGTGCCCAGGTTGACGTTGCCACCGGCGTTCAGGTTGGTTAGGCCGCTGCCCGTGTTGCGCAGCTGTGCGGCTGTCAGGTTGATGTCACCCCCGGCGCTGGCCAAGAGCACACCTGCGTCACCACTGACGTAAATGCCGGCCACGCGGTCGATCTGCTGCGATGCAAACACGCCATTGCCAGCCGCGCCCGCGCCTTGGGTCACGGTGGTGGTGACGTTGAGGTTGCCGCCGGCCGTGGCTACCGCCGCACTGGTGCCGCGCACCTGACCGCCGGTGATGTTGATGTCCTCGCGCGCGCTGAGCAAGGCCGCGTCGCCTTGTATCAGGCCGCTGTTGCCGATGTTCTGCGCGCTGATGTCGACCAGCTTGCGGCCCATGATGGTGCCGCTGTTGTTCACATCGCCGCTCAAAGCCATGCGCACTTCGTTGGCGCTGATGACAGCGCCGCCACCAAAGAGCTGGCCGTTGTTGGCCAGGTCACCGGCCTTGGGCGCCAGGTAGACCTGGGGGACGAGGGCGGTGGTGGTGGTGCCGTCGGGCAGGGTGACGGTTTGCCCCACCAGCCACACCATGTCGCTGGTGAGCTGGGCCACCTGCGCAGGGGATAGCGCAACGCCAGGGCGCAGCTGCTGCGCCTTGGCGAAGGTGGCGCCCGCGGTCATGAGCGCTATGTATTGCGCTTCGTCGGATCGGTAGTCGCCCAGGAAGCGGTAGCCGGTGAGGGCGGCCACTTGCTCGCGGATGAGCTTTTGTTCATAGAAGCCGTCGCCCAGGCGCTTTTGGGTGCTGGCGGGGTCGATGGCCAGGGCCGAGAGCATGTAGTCGCTGCTGAGCCAGTCGCGGTAGTTGGTGAAGCGGGCGTCGGTTTCCACCACAAAGCGGGCGCTGGGCTCCGGGTGAATGGTGAACAGGCTGCTGCCGGGCAGCACCGGGCCGGGGGCGGCCTGCTGGCCCAGACCGGCGGTGGCGTCTTGGCGGGCGTTGGCGCTGTTGGCCGCTGAGCCTGACGCGCTGGCCGTTGTGGCTTGGGCACCAACGGCGGAAGCGCTGTTGGTGGCGGACGTATTCCCTGACGGGACCGCCGTGTTGCCGGCGGTGGCGTTCAGGCTTGTCTGGGTGGTGCTGGTGCTTTGTGCAGCCACATTGGCGCTGTTGGCAGCGGTGCCGGTGGCGTTTGCCGATGCGGCTTGTGCGGCAATGGCGGAAGCGCTGCTGGTGGCGGCTGCGGCGTTGACTCCACTGGCACTGGTACCCGCCTGCCCAGCGGCCTGGCCCGTTGTGGCTGCCGTCTGGCTGTTCAGTGCGTTGGATGTGGTCTGAACGTTGCCAGCCCCTGCAGCGCCCAGGGCGCCAGTGGTGGCTTTGGACTGAATGTTGATACTGGGTGCAGACGTCGATGTGTTCTGCTCATAACGCAATGCGGGCAATGCGACTTGACGCGGTGTGCTCTCGTTGTAAGGATTGGAGCGCCAGCCGTATTCGGGGTCGCATTTAAAGAGATCACAGTCCCTTCCGACAGTGCCCCAGTCGTACGTCGTGCCCGTTCGCACGGTGGGCGCATCCACTTCTGTGGCTTCGTTGCTGATGTTGGCAGCCTGCCCAGAGGGCGCTGACAAGGTGCCACCCGCCATGATCACACTGTCTTGGTTGAGACCTGTGTGGGCGATGCTCACGGTGAGGTGCCCACCAGCAGAAATCACGCCTGGCTGGCTGGCTGTCAAGCTGACCGATTGCGTGGTTTCTGTGAAGTCGCGGTACACGTCATAAGACAACAATTGCTGCCCCACGGTTTGCACCATGGCCGCGTGTCTGCGGTTGAGCTCTTCCCAGGGAGCGGCCTTGGCTTGCCACCTTGCGATTTCATCTGCATTCTTAAGAAAACCAGAATCACTGTAATCTTCGTTTGGACGAGGCCCAGGCGCGTCCCACGCAGGTTGGCTCAAGCCCAAATGGCCCCAGATATCTGAAGTGCGGGAATAGTTAAAAGCGTCTGGAACGTAGATGGAGTCGCCACTTGCGTAGTCCGTGTGAGCAGGCACATAGGGTGCTGGGCCTTGGTAAAAAGCTTTATAGACGGGCGCAGCATACGCACTGGAGGAGGGCAGAAACTGTCTTTGATTGTCAACATGCCATCCAATGCTCTGAGAGTGAACAAATCCCTGCGCAGTGAAGTACTCCCTGCCCGCTGTTTGTGACTGTGGCACCACCACCCAGCTCAGCCGCTCATTCGTATTGCGCAGCGTGTTGGCCGCCAGCGCCATGTTGCCCAGGCTCTCAATGGTGGCGCTGTTGTTGTTGAGCGTCTGCGCGTTGGCGCTACCGTCGGTGATGGCGCGGTGGTTCGCGTCCAGCGCACCGCCTATAGCCATGTCTCCCGCGCTGAAGATGAGCGAGCCTTCTTGGTTGGTGATGTGCTGTGCGCCGATGTCGAGCCGCTCGCGGGCGGCCATCGTGCCGCCGCGCAACGCGTCGGTGCCCGGGGCTGGGCCTTGGCGGTTGGTCACCGTGTCGGCCGCAATGGCCACGCGGTCGCCAAAGATGCGTCCGCCCCTGTTGTCCAGCGTGTGGGTGCGCACACGGGTGTCGGCGCCGTCCACCACACCCCGGTTCAGCACAGTGCCGCTGGCGTTTTGGGTGGTGTCCAGGGTGGTGGTGCCCAGACTCAAGAATTCGCCACTGACCTGGTTGTTGATGTGATTGGCGCGCACCGACAGGTCTCGGCCTGCTTGCCACTGGCCGGCGTTGTCCAAGGTGCCGCCGTTGAGCCGCACGCTCAAATCGCGCCCGGCGCGCAGTTGCTGGCCGGCCTCGGTGCTCAGGTCACTCACCAGATCCAGCGCCATGTCGCCACCGCTGCTGAGTGTGCCGTCTAAGCCCAGGGTCTTGGCGCGCACGCTGACGCTGCTGGCGGTGGGGGCAGAGGCGCTGTTGGCCACGATCTGGCCACCGGTGTTGGTGATGGCGAGCTGGCGCGAAGCGACTGCGGTCGGTGCACCGATTGGGCTGTCTTGCAGGGTCAGGCTGCGTTGGGCGTTGAGCTTGCCTTGGGTGTTGACGATGCCGCCACTGGCTGTGACGGTGAGGTCGCGATCGGCGAGGACTTGGCCCTGCTGGTTGTTGAGTGTGGCCACACCGATGTGGATGTCTTGCCCCACGATGCCTTGGGTGTTGGTGCTGGTCTGGCTGTTGTTGACGGTACCGGCGGTGAGGCGGACCGCTGCGTTGGACTGGATCAGCCCCGCAGTGTTGGTGAGGGTGGTACCCGTGCTCAGGCTCACATCGCCCTGGGCCAGCAGCTGCCCTCGGGTGTTGGTGATGTCGGCCTGGCCTGCCCCAACGGTGAGTTGGCTGGCTGCCACCATCAGGCCGTCGGTGTTGTTCACGCCTTGGGCTGTGATGCCAATATCACCTTGTGCGCTGGTCAATGTGCCTTCGGTGTTGTTGAGCGCACCTGTGGCGGTCATCGTCAGATCGCCCTGGGTCACGATCTCGGCGCTGCTGGTGTTGAGCGCATTGCGAGCGGTGATGTTGGCGTTGTGAGCGCTGGTGTCGCTGTTGTTGAGGTTCAACGCCTCGCCTGTGAGCGCCATGGCGCCGGCAGCCATGGTTTTGCCCGTGGCGGTCAGGTCACCGGTGGTGGTGACACTCAGTGCTGCCCCGTTGGACGCAAAGGTTTTCAAGCTGCCGTCGGCGTTCAGGCCAGCGGCCAGTGTGCCGCTGCTGTTGACGCTGCCGACGGTGACGGTGAGGTTGCCGGCTGCTGCCAGCGTCCCGGTGCTGGCGAGCGCTTGGTCGATATCCACCGTAGCGGTGCCACCGGCGTAGATGGTGCCGGCGGTGTTGCTCAGGCTCTTGGCGCCGATGGTGGTGTTGCCGATGGTGATCAGTTTGGCGCGGTCTGTGGTCAGCGCATCGCCAGCGGTGATGGTGGCGCTGTGGGCGCTGGTGTTGCTGTCATTCAGATTGACCGCATCTGCGCTCAGCGACATCGCGCCAGAGGCCATGGTTTTGCCGGTGGCGCTCAGGTCGCCGGTGGTGGTGACGTTCAGCGCTGCCCCATCCGCCGCAAAGGCCTTCAAGCTGCCGTCGGCGTTCAGACCGGCGGCCAGCGTGCCGCTGCTGTCGATGCTGCCAGCGGTGACGGTGATGTTGCCAGCCGCTGCAACTGTGCCCGTGTTGGTCAGGGCCTGGTCAACATCCAGGGTTGCATTGGCTCCCGCGTACAAGGTGCCAGCGGTGTTGTTCAGGGTTTCATCGACGGCAACGCTCAGGCCGGTGCCGGCCAAGAGCTTGCCTTGGGTGTTGTCTATCCGCAGGGCATCCACGCTCAGCGCGCCCGATTGACTGGCCAACGTGCCTTGGGTGTTGTCCAGCGCACCGCCAGTGCCGAGAGTCAATGCCTGTTGCGTGACGATGTCGGCGCTGCGGCTGCTGAGGCCGGCGCGGGCGGTGATGTTGGCGCTGTGGGCGCTGGTGTCGCTGTTGTTGAGATTCAGCGCCTCGCCTGTGAGGGTCATGGCGCCAGCAGCGAGGTTGGTACCGGTGGCCGTCAGGTTGCCAGTGGTGGTGACATTGAGTTGAGAACCATCCGCAGCGAACGTCTTCAAGCTGCCGTCGGCGTTCAGGCCAGCGGCCAGGGTGCCGCTGCTGTTGACGCTGCCGGCGGTGACGGTGAGGTTGCCGGCTGCTGCCAGGGTGCCTGTGCTGGCGAGCGCTTGATCAACATCCACCGTGGCGGTGCCGCCAGCGTAGACGGTGCCGGCGGTGTTGCTCAGGCCCTGGGCGTCGATGCTGGTGTTGCCGCTGGTGATGAGCTTGGCGTTGTTGGTGGCCAGCGCCTCGCGTGCGGTGATGGTGGCGCTGTGGGCGCTGGTGTCGCTGCCGCTGAGGTTGACCGCCCCACCACTCAGGGCCATGGCACCTGAGGCCAAATTGAAGCCGGTGGCGGTTAGGTCTCCGGTGGTGCTGACGTTGAGCGCTGCCTCGTTGGACGCAAAGGTTTTCAAACTGCCGTCGGCGTTCAGGCCAGCGGCCATTGTGCCGCTGCTGTCAACGCTGCCGGCTGTGACGGTGAGGTTGCCGGCTGAAGCCAGGGTGCCTGTGTTGGCAAGGGCTTGCTGCACAGCGACCGAGGCGGTGCCGCCAGCGTAGATGGTGCCGGCGGTGTTGCTCAGGCTCTTGGCGCCAATGGTGGTGTTGCCGCTGGTGATGAGCTTGGCGTTGTTGGTGCTGAGCGAATCGCGAGCGGTGATGGTGGCGTTGTGGGCGCTGGTTTCGCTGCCGCTCAGGTTGACCGCCTCGCCATTCAGCGTCATAGCGCCGGCGGCCAAGTTGGTGCCGGTAGCGCTCAGATCACCGGTGGTGGTGATATCGAGTTCTGCACCATCGGCTGCGAACGTTTTTAAGCTGCCGTCGGCGTTCAAGCCAGCGGCCAGCGTGCCGCTGCTGGCGACACTGCCGGCGGCGATAGTGACGTTGCCAGCCGCTGCGACTGTGCCCGTGTTGGTCAGGGCCTGGGCAACATCCAAGGTTGCATTGGCGCCCGCGTACAAGGTGCCAGCGGTGTTGTTCAGGGTTTCATCGACGGCAACGCTCAGGCCGGTGCCGGCCAAGAGCTGGCCTTGGGTGTTGTCCACCCGCAGCGCATCCACGCTCAGTGCGCCCGATTGGCTGGCCAGCGTGCCTTGGGTGTTGTCTAGCGCACCGCTGACGTCCAGTGTCAAAGACTGCTGTGTGACGATATCAGCACTGCGGCTGCTGAGGCCGGCGCGGGCGGTGATGTTGGCGCTGTGGGCACTGGTGTCGCTGTTGTTAAGGCTCAGCGCCTCGCCTGTGAGCGTCATGGCGCCAGCAGCGAGGTTGGTGCCGGTGGCCGTCAGGTTGCCAGTGGTTGCGACATTGAGTTGAGCACCATCCGCAGCGAATGTCTTCAAGCTGCCGTCGGCGTTCAGGCCAGCGGCCAGCGTGCCGCTGCTGCTTACGCTGCCGGCAGCAACGGTCAGGTTGCCGGCTGCTGCCAGGGTGCCTGTGCTGGAGAGCGCTTGATCGATATCCACTGTGACGGTGCCGCCAGCGTAGACGGTGCCGGCGGTGTTGCTCAGGCTTTGGGCGTCGATGCTGGTGTTGGCACTGGTGATGACCTTGGCACGGTCGGTGATCAGCGCCCCGCGAGCGGTGATGGTGGCGCTGTGGGCGCTGGTCTCGCTGTTATTGAGGTTCAACGCCTCGCCTGTGAGCGCCATGGCGCCGGCGGCCATGGTGTTGCCGGTGGCTGTCAGGTTACCGGTGGTGGTGACGTTGAGCGCCGCCCCGTTGCCCGCAAAGGTTTTCAAGCTGCCGTCGGCGTTCAGGCCAGCGGCCAGGGTGCCGCTGCTGTTGACGCTGCCGGCGGTGACCGTGAGGTTGCCGGCTGCGGCCAGAGTAGCCACCACCGCAGGTGAGCCAGCGGCGGCGGTCGTGCTGGTATTGGATAAGGCTTGCTCCACCGTGACCGTGGCTGCACCGCCTGCATAAACGGTACCTGCAATATTGCTCAGGCTCTGGGCGTTGATGCTGGTGTTGCCACTGGTGATGAGCTTGGCGCGGTCGGTGGTCAGCGCATCGCGGGCGGTGATGGTGGCGCTGTGGGCGCTGGTCCCGCTGCCGCTCAGGTCGACGGCTTGGCCGCTCAGCGTCATGGCGCCAGCGGCCAGGTTCTTTCCGGTGGCGCTCAAGTCGCCGGTGGTGGTGACGTTGAGCGTTGCACCGTCGGCCGCAAAGGCCTTGAGCTTGCCGTCGGCGTTCAGGCCAGCGGCCAGCGTGCCGCTGCTGTTGACGCTGCCAGCGGTGATGTCGACGTTGCCCGCCGCCGCCAGGGTGCCGGTGTTGTTCACCGCTTGATCAACATTCACCGTGGCGGTGCCACCTGCATAGACGGTGCCGGCGGTGTTGTTCATGCTCTTGACGTCTATGCTGGTATCGCCGCTGGTGATGAGCTTGGCGCGGTCAGTGGTCAGCGCATCGCCAGCGGTGATGGTGGCGTTGTGGGCGCTGGTCTCACTGTTGCTCAGGTTCAGCGCTTGGCCGGTCAACGTCAAGGCACCAGCGGCCAGGTTGGTTCCGGTGGCGGTCAAGTCACCGTTGGTTGTGACATTGAGCGCTGCTCCGTCCGCCGCAAAGGCCTTCAAACTGCCGTCGGCGTTCAGGCCAGCGGCCAGCGTGCCACTGCTGTCAACGCTGCCAGCGGTGACGGTGACGTTACCCGCCGCCGCCAGGGTGCCGGTGTTGTTCACCGCTTGATCAACAGCCACCGTGGCAGAGCCACCTGCATAGACGGTGCCGGCGGTGTTGCTCAGGCTCTGGGCAGTCAACGTGGTGTTGCCGCTGGTGATGAGCTTGGCGGTGTTGGTGGTGAGCGCGCCACGAGCGGTGATGTCAGCGCTGTGCGCGCTGGTCTCGCTGCCGCTCAGGTCGACGGCTTGGCCGCTCAGCGTCATGGCGCCAGCGGCGAGGTTCTTTCCGGTGGCGCTCAGGTCGCCGGTGGTGCTGACGTTGAGCGTTGCACCGTCGGCCGCAAAGGCCTTGAGCTTGCCGTCGGCGTTCAGGCCAGCGGCCAGCGTGCCGCTGCTGGCCACACTGGCGGCCGTGACGCTCAGGTCGCCGGTGGCGGCCATGGTGCCGGTATTGGTCAGCGTCTGGGCCACGGCCACGGTGGCCCGGGCACCCGACCGCATGTCCCCGGCGTTGCTGAGGCTGCCGGCGCGCAAGGCCAGATCGCCCCGGCTGTAGAGCTGGGCGCCTTGGGCCTGGGTGTAGCGGGTGGCGTCCAGCGTGGCTTGCCCCACGTCCACCGCGCCGCCGCTGAGCTGCACGTCTTGGGTGTTGACGCTCAAGGTGTTGGCCTGCAGGGTGCCGCCCGACACGACCAGGGTGTCGCCCCGGGCTTGCACGCTCGCCGCGCTGATGTGGCCAGCGTTGTGCAGCGCTTGGCTGGTGCTGACCTGCAGCGCACCGGCGGCGGCCAAGGTGGCGTCGCTCTGGTTGCGCAGCTCACCGCCGACGCTGACCACACCCGTGGCCAAGGGGGCCTGTGCAGGCGAGGGGGCTGGGGACGGTGCCGGAGCGGGTGAAGGAGTGGGGGCCGGTGAAGGCGCGGGCGTTGGGGCCGGTGAAGGCGCAGGGGCCGGCGCCGGAGCGGGTGCAGGCGCTTGCACCGCGCCCACGGCCGCGCCGCTGGCGTTGCTCAGGGTCTGGGCCTGCACCTGCAGCGCCTGCGCGCCGCTTTGCCAAATGTCGCCGCTGTTGCTCAGGCCCGCCACCGCCACGTCCAGCCGCTGGGCGTTGATGTCGCCGCTGTTGTCCAGTTGGCTGGCGCGAACGTTGGCCTCCAGCCCGGCGCGCACCTTGCCGCTGTGGGTGATGTTCTGCCGTTCGGTGTCGCTGCCGGCGTGCAGGCTCAGGTTGCCGGCCGCCGTGACGCTGCCGCTGATGTCTTGCTGCTGCGCGGTCTGGATGGCCACATGGCCCAGCTTGGCCTCGATGGCGCCGGCCGAGCTGAGCCAGCCTTTGGCGTCGATGTGCACATCGCCCGCGCTGGCACTCAAGGTGCCGTGGTGGCGCACGCCCACGCCGGCTTCGGTGCCGATGAGGGTGATCTTGCCGGCGTACATGCCGCCGAGCTGGCTCACGTCCAGCGCAAAGGCCGGGGCGCTGTCGGCCGCCGGGGTGGCGCTGGCCTGCACCTGGTCCTGGTCGGCGTTGACGGTGTTGTCGCCAGCCACCACCTGCAGGTTGTTGGTGTGTATCTCGGCGTTGAGCTCAATGGCGCGCGCCAGGATGCCGGTGTAATCGGTGAGGCGGGCGTCGAGCCCCGCGCCGTCGATGCGGATGGTGCCGCGCTGCACGCGGTAGGCCTCCAGGCTGCCACCGTTGATTTGCGGTGTGCCGGTGGTGAGTGTGGCGCGGCTGGCGTTGATGAAGCCCGCGCCGTCCACGTTGATGCCCGCCGGGTTGGCGATGATGACCTCGGCGCGCGAGCCCGCCACTTCGATATAGCCTCTGAGCTGGCTGGGGTTGGCGCTGTTGACTTCGTTGACGATGATGCGCGCCTCACCGCGCGCCAGCCACGGGTTGCCCTGCACCCAGCCACCGAGCTGGGTTTGCACGTTTTGGCGGCTGTTGTTGAGCACGGCACCATTGCTGTTCACGTCGAACTGCTGGTAGGTGTTGCGGCTGACGCCTGCGGCACTCGGGGTCTGGATGTTGACCAGCGGCGTGCCGTTGGGCGCCAGCAGCACCGTGGGCTGCTGCGCGGCGGGCGCGCTGGGGTCGGCAATGATTTGCGCCTGCACCAGCGCGCTCGACAAGGTGGCCAGCGCCACGCTCAGCGCAGCCCCTGCGCGCAGCGCGCTGCGTGTGCCCCGGGCCAGAGCAGGCCCCGCTCCTTTGCCACAGCGCACCGCGCTTTCGGCCACCGCCATGATGCAGCCGCGCGCAGCGTTGAAGACAAGAGTGAAGGCGTTGCGGTTCATGGTGTTGTTGTCCCTGGGTTAAGCAAGAATGGGGCGTTGTTGCCAGTAGGCCTGTGCCATGGATGGCGCACACTGAGCGCCACGCCAGACACAGACGCGCTGTCCCAACAAATGGCTGCGTGGACTTAGGGTCCTGGCGGTTCTGTTGGCAAACAAAGTGCGCACTTGGCGGTGTGTCTCAAGGTCGTATCCATGAGGCCCAATCAGATGCAGCATCCACAAGCGGTCTCCTGATCGCCACGCTTGCGCAGGCAATGCGGCAGCGGGGTTGGCGACGTACCGCTTCTCGTGCAATGGGTCCATCTCGGCGTACGAGAGCCATACATGGGGCTTCCACCCCTGCCCGTCGGGCAAAGACAGCAGCACATAACTGGAGGCGTCCTGGGGCGACAAGATCAGACGCTCCAACTGGTGCAATGCCAGATCGCATACCTTGGGCGCTTGCATGGCCAGCCAGACCGCCGCTCCAAAAGCGGCCGTTGGCTCCATCACGGTATGTCCCAGACCCGGTGCTTGAACAAGGCATTTCATGGTGATGCGTCAGAAGCTCGCGCTCAGGCTGAAGCCATAGGTGGTGTTGGCGGTGCGAAAGCCCTGAGGTTTGCGCACTGGGGCGCCCACAAACACATCGCAGTTGAGCGGGCCGACCTTGCCGCGCCAGCCCAACGCCCAGCCGGTCAAGTTGTCGCCCAGCAGGTTCTGTGCGCTGGGGCCGGCCACGCGGCCATGGTCGAGCGCCAGGTAAACGTGCTGATCGGGCCAAGGCAGGGCCGTGCTCAGCTCGTTGCGCAACAACCAACCGCGCTCGCCCGACAGGGCGCTGGTGCCGTCAAAGCCGCGCACGGTGTAGCGTCCGCCGATGCTGAAACGGTCTTGGGGCGTGAGCGGTGTTCGGTTGTTCTGCCAGCGCCAGTTGCCCTGGTATTGCCAGCGTTGGCCCCCCAGTTGAAACGGTGTGCTCAGCTGCACATCGGCCGTCACCAAACGAAAGCGGTGCGTGCCTTCGCCAAACAGTTCTTCGGGCGCTTCGTTGGCGCCAAAGGCCTTTGTGCCGCGCTTGTAGGCCAGACTGCCCTCGACCTGCGCCGGGCCCCACTGGGTTTTGTGCTGCAGGCCCAGTTCAAAACCGCCCACGCGGCGGCGCTGCACCTCGACTTCGGTGTCGTCGATGAAGTTCTCTGACTGGCGCGCAAAGGCCTTGAGGCTCCAGCTGCTCTTGCTGACCGCGTCCCGGTGAAACAGGTGGGTGAGCTTGATGTCCTGGCTGTGGCTCACGCCGCTGTACACATAGTCTTGGGTGGCACCGGCCACCGTCTGAAAGTAGCGGTTGCGGCTGGCGTTCACCCCCACCAGCCAGTAGCCCACCGGCACGCTGTAGTGGGCCGTGACGCCACGGGTGCCGCGCCAGCCGGCGTCGCCACCGCCCAGATCGCGCGACAAGGTGACGTACAGCAAATCGTTGAGCGTGAGCGCGTGGTCGTAGCTCAGTGTGGCGCTGCCTTGGTATTTGCCGCTGCTCTCGCTGCCGCTGTCGTCGGCGCTCAGGTTCAGGCGCCAGAGCTTGGCTTGTGACCAGCTCACCACCAGGTCGCTGGTGCCGGGCTCGGTGCCGGGTTCGATCTGGATGTCGGCCTCGGCGGTGGGTACCCGTTTGAGGTTTTCTAGGGCCTGCTCCACATCGCGCAGCTGCAGCACATCGCCCTCGGCCATGGGCAAGGCGGGGCGCAAGGTGGCGCGGTCGTCGGGTGTGGCCAAGCGGATGCGGGCTATGCGCCCGGGCATCACCTGCAGTTGCAGGCGCCCAGTGCTCAGGTCTTGCGGCGGGGCCAGCACCCGGCTGGTGACAAAGCCTTGGGCGATCAGCGCGTCTTGCGCGCGTTGAATCAGCTGGGCCACGCCCTGGGCACCCAGGCAGCGGCCCTGGGGCGCGTCGTCGCCCGTGGGGCCAGCCAAGGCGGCCACAAGCGCTGCGGTGTCTATGCCGCTGCCATCGGCCCCATCCAGAGCCACCGACCCGATGGCAAAACACGGCTGCTCGTTGGGTGGCAAGCGACGCACGTCGTGGGCGGGCACATCGGGCGTCAGCCGCACATCGGGCGCGGGCTGCAGCTCTTGGCGCTGGCGTTGATCGCGCTCGCGGGCCTGGCGCTCAGCGTCGGCGGCGCGCTGCACATCGCTGGGGGTGGGGGTGGGCGTTTGCGCGTGCACCTGGTGGGCCAGCAGGGCACAGGCCAGCGCCACCGCAGAACGGGTCAGTGCACCATAAAGTTCTTTGGATGCTGGGTTTTTATACATCCAAGGATTGTAAAAAACCGACTCAATCAAACCATGGCATAAACATGTAGTGTTGTGTGAATAGTTACATTCCTCGTGTGTAGCAGCTGTGACCTAGGGCTTGTCTGTCCGCAACTGCGGGCTCGAGCCCAGGGACTCGGGCCCAGAGATCGAGCCAGAGATACGCTTTGTGGCTACGATGTCGCGCCCGGCACGCTGCGATCTGTGAGGAGCTGCACAGCCTCCCTCATGGAGCTGCTTGCTCACAACCGAGATCTGGTCTGTCACTGGATAACCACCCGCCACTAGGCCATCGAGAAGCAGACGGCGGTGGAGGCAGCCAGAAGTGGAGCTTTGCCAGGCGGCCCAGGTTGGGGACCTACCATGACCGTGCGCTGTCCGAACCCCATCCCTTGGGCCACGAATAAACGCATGCGGTTAATTTTTAAACAACGCATTTTGCAAAAATCGTTTGGACCGATTGCGTTTTTCGCGGATCATTTCCCCATGTCCCTGCGCCTCGCCCGCCTCACCACCACGTCAATACAGCGCGTAACCAACGCGCTGGGTGGGCTGCTGCGCCGATAGCCGGTCGCTGCCGCCCACCTTGTTCAGCAACAAGGAGCCGGGCACACAGTCACCACCGGTCGGGCTCCTTCAGGAGCCCCACATGCCCAGACCCCTTAAAGACTTCCAAGACGGTTATCAGCTGCACGAGATCCTGGTCGCTTCGCTAGCTTCGAAGGACGACGACGCAGAGCCGAGCGCCACTCTCACTCAGGTGTCAATCGCCCTGCCGGCTGACGAGGGCATCCGGCAACTCGTACTGGCGCGCAACCAAGCAGCGCGCCACGCCGTCATGCGGATAAACGATGAGATCGAGGCCTCCTCTGCAGGGCCCGCCATTGGAGGTATCCTCACAAGCCCAAAGTCCGCGGCATCTCCCCCGGCGCGCTCAGCGCTCAAACTGGATCCGGAAGCAGAGCGGGCCCTGCTGCTCTCCGACTATGAAGCCACGATGGAGGTCGCCACTGGCATTGGCGGTGATGCTCAGGTGCAAATCATGGACTGGGCCGAGCCGCTCAAGCTTATCGATAGCAGGGACACGCGCACTCCCGACAAAGCGATGCGCGAGCGCGACGACGCCATCTACAAGCAGCTTCGCGAGCTTGGCGCATTCCGCCAGGTCGCAGGCGAGAGTGAAATCATGCAGGCGCTCGAGCGGGTGACTGCGCTGCGACCGCAGCAGCCTCAATTTGCCCAGGTCATCGACTTCATCGTTGATCGAATGCGTCTGGCGCTCGATCTTGGGCAGCCGCTGCTTGTTCCGCCCATCCTGCTTGTTGGTCCGCCAGGGGGTGGCAAGACTCACTTCTCCTTTGAGCTGGCCAAGGCCCTTGGCCGGTCCGTGCACCGCCACAGCTTCGACGCCGGCTACACGGGCTGTTCGCTCATCGGCAGCGACCGGCATTGGTCCAACACGTCCACCGGACTGGTATTCGACGCCGTCTGCCTGTCGCCGCGGGCGGATCCGCTGATCCTGCTCGACGAGATCGACAAGGGTGTCAACAGCTCGGAGCGCAGCAAAACGCTTGATCCCCTGCACAGCCTCCTGGAGCCTCTGTCCGCGAGGTCGGTGAAGGACATCTCTTCAGGGATCACTTTCGATGCGAGCCACATCTGTTGGGTGGCCACGGCCAATGATCTCGAGCGCATTCCTCAGCCGATCCGCTCGCGGTTTCTGGTGTTTGTGGTGCAGCCGCCAACGCCAGCGCAGGCGATCGACCTGGCTCGCGCCGTGGTGGACTCATTTCATGCTCGCAACCCAGCGCTCGACCCTCCAGAGCGCAGAGTCCCTGTGTGCATCGCCCACTTGACGCCAAGGAGCCAGCTCCAGGTGCTTGAACAGGCGATGGCACGCGCCGTGGCCAACGGCCGCCGACAGATCCTGGTTCGAGATCTGCCGGCCAGCTGTCAGCCCGAAGACGAGTGCGCTGGCAAGTTGCAAGCGCTACTGCATTGACACGCCGATCCGCCGCAGACCCCCATGGAAAAGCCCCATCGCCCATCCACCAACGTCACACCGAGCGGCGCGCCGGTGGTTTTTCTCGACTTCGACGGGGTCACTCATCCAGAGGTCTGTAAGCGCGAGGAGCTCTTCACATGCCTGCCTCTGATTGAGAACGTTTTGAAACAGCACCCAAGCGTAGACGTCGTCATCAGCAGCTCGTGGAGGTTTTCTCACCCACTTGAGCAGCTACGCAAGCGCTTCTCTCGGGACATCGTGCCGCGGGTGATCGATTGCACGCCCATCTCACCGCGTGGCGGTCGAGCACCTGCCGTTGCCCATCAGCGCGAGCTCGATATCCGCTTGTGGCTGCAGGCCAATGCGCCGACGCGGTCGTGGATAGCGATTGACGATGTGCCCTGGCTCTTCAGCGCTGGCTACCCGAACCTGTTCCTCACCAACCATCGCACTGGCTTCACCCCCTCAAACGCCTTGCGGCTCCATGAAAGGCTGCCCCGATGACAACGCTCAAAGACCTCATGTCGCGCTACCCGTACCAGTTTTCCGGACCCTATATCTACCTGAGCTTCGCGCGAGGGTGGTTCCCCTTGTTCGCGCAGCTGTGCGAGGACGTCGACCAGGTGCTCGGTGAGAACAAGCGCCACTTTCACTGGACACAGACCAAAGAAAAGTTCGGCGTGTTTCGCATCTACTACGCCCTGGACGGTATGTCCGAGGACGATCAGGACTTCGCAGGTCGCGTTGAGCTGCTCCAAAAAATCAGCGACTTGAAGCACGAGGTGGAAGCTGTCTCCTCGCGGACTTGTGCTTACTGTGGAGCCCCTGGACACACGATCGAAGGTCCTTGGACGATCACACTGTGTGAAGAGCACCACCGCGCGCGTGAAGCTGGCGCTCTGCCCTCGATTTGGCATGACGAGGGCTTGCCTTTTCAAGTTGACAAGGCAAGCCCATGAAGCTGTTGATCTTGTCTGATTTGCACACCGAGTTCGCGGACTTCGTGCCCGAGGCAGGCGTGGATTTCGACGTCTGTGTGCTGGCTGGTGACATTGCAACGAAGGGGCGGACTGGCGCCTGGGCGGCCAAGGCTTTTGCGGGCAAACCGGTGGTGCTGGTCCTGGGCAACCACGACTATTGGGGAACCAACCTGGTCAAGGCAGTGGAGCAAGCGCGCGTGGACTGCGCGGGCACGCAAGTCCATTTGCTCCACAACAACACAGTCGTCATCGACGGCGTGCGTTTTGTCGGCGGGACTCTCTGGACTGATTACCGACTCACCGGAAGCCGCGTGCTCAGCATGATCGACTCCCAGAGAGTGATGGTCGATCACGACAGGATCCGCACCGCCACATTCAACAGGGTGTCAGCCGCAGATCTCGAGCGTGAGCACGAGCGCACACGAGCCCTTCTCAAGATGGAGCTGGCCTACCCGTTCGACGGTCCTACCGTTGTGGTCACTCACCATGCGCCGTCCTTCAAGTGTCTCGAACCACGTTACCAGGCGATGCAGGGCAACCACGTCAACGCAGCCTTCGCATCGTCGCTAGAACACCTGATGGGTCCGGGCGTGCCCCTCTGGATCCATGGCCACGTGCACAACTCGGTTGACATGACCATCGAGGGCACCCGGGTTGTGTGCAACCCGCGGGGATATGCCGGTATTGAGCTCAACCCCGACTTCGACCCGCGCTTTGTGGCGGGGGTCTGAGATGGATATTCAGGCCTTCGACCAGATGCACGCACAGGCGCTGCGCCGGCTGTGGTTCCTAGGGGATGTCCATGGTCACTTCGAACACATCGGGCCAGCGGTCGAGGCCGCTGCAGCTGCCGGCAGCGCCCCGGCATGGCTGGTGTTTCTCGGGGATCTTCAATTGAGTAGGCCCCTGAAGACGGAACTGGATGAGATCCGCGCTCTCCGAGAGTTCGGCGTGCGGGTGGCTTTCATTCACGGGAACCACGATGCGGACTCGCACGAGAACTGGGAGCGCCTGCACGAATGCGGCGACGCCGTTGCCCTGCACGGCCAGGTGGTCGAATTGGAGGGCATCCGTGTTGCAGGCTTGGGCGGCAACTTTCAAGGGCGTGTGTGGTACCCGCCGGCTGGGCCAAAAGTCCGGCGCAAGGCCGAAGTCATGAATCGTGTTCCGTGGGCACGCCGCGATGGCCAGCGGCCAAGCCCTAAGTTCCACAGCGCAATTTATCCGGAGGAACTGCGGGCGTTGTCAGCGAAGCGCGCCGACATCCTAGTCACGCATGAGGCCCCATCTTGCCACCCTCACGGCTGGCAAGCCCTCGACGACCTGGCGTGCGCTATGCGCGCTGCGCGGCTTTTTCATGGTCACACGCACGACGATCTGAACGAGGCGTACGGCCAGCAGCGTGACCGTCTGGGCTTCGATGCACGCGCAGTGGATTTCTGTCGGATCAAAAACGGGCTGGGGGAAGCTCCTAGGTTGCATCGCCCATCGGCAGGTCGATGAAGCATCAAAACAGCAGGTTGATCAGTCCGTAGCCATTCGCATGGAGTCCAGTTGTTCCCAGAGCGTGGCCTCGTCATTGACTCCCCCGGCTCCAACCAGCCTCGTGACGATTTCCCTTTCGACCGCCCACTGGTACACATGAAGTGAACGGTAGACCGCGCTCTCCTCGATTTTGAACTCGGCATTGCCTTTCCTGTTGCCCGTATACAGAAAGAAAACCAGCATCAAGGGTGCCGCAAGGTAACTGGAAGCCTGCACGTCCTCGTCCTCTTCCTGCTGCTCCAACATCCGCAAGTCTCGAGCGACTGAGATGAGAAAGTCTTCAGGCAGCGCAGAAGGGACTGCTGCTTTGGCGTTGCTGCCCCGAAGGGACGCTGACAACAGCGCAAGGTCTGTAGGCTGGGTCGGACGAAGATTGCTAAGGTTCATTGGTGGCCTCAAAGACAGCTTTTGTAACTCGATTCTGCACCATAAAAGCGGGTGCATAAAAGAGTGTGTCACATCACAGTCGCTCTATGCGAAAACCGCGTGATGACGCAATCCTCAGTGCCCTAGCCAGCGAGATCAAGAGTCGGCGAAATGCTCTTGGCATCAGCCAGGATGAGCTGGCTCACCGGGCAGACCTTAGCCGTACTTTTGTAGGAAAGATGGAGCTCGGTCAAAGCCAGCCCGCGCTGAACGCACTGATTCATCTTTCAGAGGCCTTGGAGACGGCCCCTTCTGAGTTCATGAAGTCAATCTGTACTCGAATACAAAAGGAACGTAGAGGGTTGGCTTGAGACTGAATCATTCCCGGGGTGATTAAGACAGCTGACCCAAGGAGAAGAATCCCATGATCACCCCCGCTGAACGCACCCGCGCCTTGCGCCAGGCTGGCGAACTACTGAAGGAGCTGCACGAACGCCAAGACCTGCCTCAGGACATCCGAACCCGATTGAAGGGCGTACTACGTCACTCCCCCGAGGAGTGGCAGTTGCACCTGATGGTCCAGGAATGGCAGCGCCTGGGGACTTCGACTTTCGGACTGGCGCCTGAGTCGGACAGAACAGATTCGTTGCTGGCCTTGAAGCGCCGTTCGCGCTGACCACACCAGGCTCCCACCGGCAAGGGTCGCAAGGACACAGTCGTCGCTTGATGGTCTCGCTCATCCGCTTTATTGCCTAACTGCCGAAGGACCTCTAGCTCCACCTGATTGATCGTCAGAAAATACAGGCTTAGTCAGTAGCGGGCATGTGGGGCCCTTTCGCGAAGTGGATTCGATACCATTTGCGGTTGCTCATTGAACTCAGCGCATGTCACAGGCGACTTCGTTCCCTCCCACATGCCCTTTGTCTGAGTTGAACTGATTTCTAAAGTGAAGAAATGAAGACTAATTTGAATAGCAAGGTTGCCTGCGTAGATTTGTTCTGCGGCGCAGGCGGACTTACGCATGGCTTCAAGTTGGAGGGGCTACCCGTTGTCGCGGGCATTGATCTTGACCCCGCTTGCCACTATCCCTACACAGCAAACAACGGCGGTGCACGGTTTCTTGAGCGTGATGTCAGCAAGGTCACAACCGAGGAACTTAATAAGCTGTTCGGTAACGCGGAGCTGAAGATTCTGGCGGGCTGCGCTCCTTGTCAGCCCTTCTCCACCTATGCCCAGCGCTACGAGCCAGATGGTAAAGAAGGCAAGTGGGGCCTGCTTTATCAGTTCGCACGCCTTGCACAGGGCTCTATGCCAGATGTCATAACGATGGAGAACGTGCCTACCGTTGCAAAGCACGAGGTTTTCCATGACTTCGTGGATACGCTGAAGCGGCTTGGGTACCAAGTCTGGTTCGATGTTGTCGACAGTTCTCGATATGGTGTTCCCCAGATGCGGAGGCGGATGGTTTTGCTAGCGTCCAAGCATGGCTCCATCAAGATGATTGAGCCTACCCATGAGAAGCCGAAGACTGTGCGGCAGGCCATCGGGCATCTGCGAGCTCTGAGCGCCGGCGAGTCCGCGCCACGCGATAAGTTGCATGTCACGTCGACGTTGTCTGCGAAGAATCTTTTGCGGATCAAGTTCTCTAGGCCCGGCGGTACTTGGCGCGATTGGCCCAAGGACTTGGTTGCAGAATGCCACCGCGCAGAAAGCGGGCGAACCTATCCCGGCGTATACGGGCGCATGGAGTGGAGCAAGCCTGCTCCAACTATGACTACTCAATGCTACGGATTCGGCAACGGACGCTTCGGGCACCCAGAGCAGGATCGAGCGATTTCCCTGAGGGAAGCGGCGATTCTCCAGAGCTTTCCGAGAAACTATGCATTTTTGCCGCCGGATGGCGAAGTGAACTTCAAGGTGCTCGGACGGCTTATCGGGAACGCAGTCCCTGTTGATCTTGGTCGCGCAATAGCCCGCAGCATTGCCCTACACCTCGCATCGGTTACAAACGGGTGAAGGATGGAGCTGGTCAAGCTTTTTAGCCGTATCTGGGTCTCCCACGTGCCTTCGCGGCAGGTTGTCAACTTTTGGGCTGCCGCTGAATTGCAGTGGCCCAAGTACAGTCTCCCGTCTGACATTCAACTCGTGGCGGCATGTCCAGCACGAGGGCAAACAGCAAAAACATAGAAGACGGTGTTCACATGGGGGTCCAACAGAATGCACAAAGCCAGACTTACCGCTCAAAGCCAGAGCCAGGTCAGCTGGTCGAAGTGCGCCGCCGTCAGTGGGTAGTTGCTGACATCAACTCAGCGGGTCTCGACACCGGTAAGACTCAACACTGCTTGACGTTGTCGTCGATCGACGAGGACGGTCTCGGCGAAGAACTGCAAGTCGTCTGGGAGATCGAGCCGGGCGCTCAGGTCATCGAGCGGGCTGGCCTACCTTCGGTCACGGGGCAGGATGACTCCGACACGCTCGACGCGTTCCTTGATGCCGTACGATGGGGTGCCGCCACCAATGCCGATCGTGGATTTCTCCAAGCTCCATTCCGTAGCGGCGTCAGTATCGAGGACTTCCAACTCGACCCGTTGGTGCGCGCCATCGACATGGCTCGCGTCAATCTGCTCATCGCCGATGACGTCGGCCTCGGCAAGACCATCGAAGCCGGTCTGGTCATTCAGGAGTTGCTGCTGCGGCATCGCGCACGCACCGTCCTGATCGTCTGCCCTGCTTCGCTCCAGGAGAAGTGGCGCGTCGAGATGCTGGAGAAATTCGGCCTCGACTTTCGGGTGGTCGACACCGAATACATCAAGCAGTTGCGGCGCGAGCGCGGCATTCACGCCAACCCGTGGACATCGCATCCGCGCCTCATCACGTCGATGGACTGGGCCAAGGGTGGCGAGGGCCTGCGTGCCATGCGCGACGTGATCCCCCCGCACGTCGGTCATCCCCGCAAGTTCGACCTGCTGGTCGTGGATGAGGCGCACCACGTCGCGCCCGCCGCAGGCGCGCATTACGCGCTGGAAAGCCAGCGCACCCGCTTTGTCCGCGCCATCGGCCCGCACTTCCAGCACAGGCTGTTCCTGACCGCGACGCCGCACAACGGCTATACCGAGTCGTTCACCTCGCTGCTGGAATTGCTCGATGACCAGCGTTTCGCGCGCAACATCCTCCCCGACGAGAAGCGCCTGAGTCAGGTGATGATCCGTCGCCTAAAGAGCGATCTGGTCGATGCGCAAGGTAACCCCTTGTATGCCCGCCGTACCTTGCAGGCGCTCGAAGTCCCATACACGGCGGAAGAGCGCGAAATTCATCGCAAGCTGGACGACTACTGCGTCAGCCGCGAGAAGGACGCCGGGAAGGCTGGCAATGGTTTCGGCACGGCCTTCGTAAATCGCCTCCTCAAGAAGCGCCTACTCTCGTCGCCAGCAGCATTCGCATCCACCGTCGAGAAGCACGTCGCATCGCTGTCCGAGGTCCGGCCCGCAAAGCCGGACGCGATGGCCGAGCGCATCCTTTACAAGGCCATCCTGAAAGCCGACGAGGACTACGCCGACGATCGGGAAGTCGAGAACGCCCAAGCCGAAGCCGTCGAGGAAGCGACACGCCGTACATCGCCACTGACAGCGGAGCAGCGTGGGATGTTGGACGAACTGAGGGCATGGGCGCAAAGCGCCCGGAATCAGGCCGACTCCAAGGCCAAGGCCATCCTCGACTGGCTCACATCCAACCTCAAGCCGGACGGTCAGTGGAATGACCGCCGGGTGATCCTGTTCACCGAGTACCGCACCACACACCAGTGGATACATCAGATCCTCGCCAGCCATGGTTTCGGCGGTGAACGCCTCGCCCAACTCCATGGGGGACTCTCGCAAGAAGAGCGGGAGCCGATCAAGGCTGCGTTCCAAGCCTCACCGCAAGACTCTCCTGTCCGCATCCTGCTCGCCACCGACGCAGCGTCGGAAGGCATTGACTTGCAGAACCACTGCAATCGGCTCATCCACTTGGAGATTCCCTACAACCCCAACGTGATGGAGCAGCGCAACGGGCGTATCGACCGCCACGGCCAGCGCGAAAAGGAAGTGCTGATCTGGCACCCGGTCGATGGCGGCGATGCGGGTGGTGCGTCGGTCGGCGGCCACGGCGAGGACATCCTGCGCGCCTTGCGGAAGCTGGATTCGATGCGCGCCGATATGGGCAGCGTCAATCCGGTCATCGCGCCGCAGATGTCCGGCCTCATCGAAGGCTCGCTAAAAGACTTGGATACCCGCCTCGCCGAAGCGCGGATCGCCCGGGCCAAGAACTTCGTTCGCGCCGAACGCGAGCTGAAGGAGCGCGTCGCCAAGCTGCACGAGCGTTTGCTCACCACCCAGCAGGACTTTCACCTCACGCCCGACCACGTCTCGATGGCCGTGAAGACTGGCCTCGCGCTTGCGGGCCGCCCGCCGCTGGAACACGCCGAACTCGATGGCGCACCATCGGGCAGTGTCTTTCGGATGCCCGCGCTGTCCGGCTCCTGGTCTCGATGCCTGGAGGGGCTGCGTCACCCGCACACCCAACGGATACGGCCCATCACCTTCGATCACGCCGTTGCCAGTGGCCGTGACGACGTCGTTCTCGTCCATTTGAACCATCGCTTGGTGCAGATGTGTCTGCGCCTGCTGCGCGCGGAGATCTGGGCGCAGGACGACGTGAAGAAGTTGCATCGTGTCACCGTCCGCACGGTGCCTAACGCGCACATCGATGGCCCCGCCGTGGTCGTCGTCTCGCGGCTGGTCGTCACCGGCGGCAACCACCATCGGCTGCACGAAGAACTGACGGTGTCCGGCGGCTACCTGCGAGACCAATCTTTCCGGCGCGAAGAAGGCGTCACCCGTGTCCAGCAATGGCTGGATGAGGCCAAGCCCATCACGGCAGCACCGTCCTTGTTCGATGTACTTCGCACCCGCTTCGACCGCCAGCAGGAAGCCATCCTGAAAGCCGTCGATGCCCGTTCGAAGGAACGCCTCCGATTCCTGACCAACACGCTCCAGACCCGCAAGCAGCAGGAAATCGACGACATCGGCACCGTGCTGGACGAACTGGAGAAATCAATCCAGTCCGAATTGAAGAAGGAGCAGCAGCCCGAACAGCTCTCGCTGTTCACCGAGGACGAGCGCATACAGCTCCGGCGCGACATCGCGGCACTGCAAGCGCGCCTCGCCCGCATTCCCGATGAGCGCCAGATGGAAACACAGGCCATCGAAGCCCGCTACGCCAAGCTCGACGACCGCACTTTCCCCGTAGCCGTGATCTTCGTCGTGCCGGAGTCTGCCGGAGGTGTCGCATGAGCATGCACCACGAATGGCTCTCGCTGATCGAGATTTCCGGCCCATTCCTCGCCGTTCCCGTCCTGAAGGAAGCTTTCCCGCAGGGGCTGGAAGAACTCGATGCAGCCAAGCGCAAGCGACTGCGCCAAGCCTACGACGAATGGCACGAAGCTCAGGAAACGGACGATCCGCGCTTTGCCGATCTGCATACTGCCTGGATCGATGAAGTCTTGTCGCGCGGACTGGAATTCGATGAGGACGGTCGTGGCGACGTGCTGAAGGGCAAGGACTGGTGCGCCACGCACTCGAACGTCACTCTGCCCGAGCATGGAGTCAGCCTGTCGCCGGATTTCGCCATCGTTGGCAATGACGACAAGCCGCTGATGCTCGTCCACACCTACGGGTCGGACGTCGATCTTGATGCCACTTCGAAGCTGGATGGCTGGGCCAACACACCGGCGGAACGCATGGTGACGCTCTGCCGCGCCACGGGATGCCGTCTCGGCCTCGTCACCAACGGAGAACGCTGGATGCTGGTCGATGCGCCGGTGGGCTCGGTTACCACCTTCGCCAGCTGGTATGCACGCATTTGGGGTCAGGAACCCGTCACCCTCCAGGCTTTCGTCCACCTCTTGGGCATCCGGCGATTCTTCGTGGACGAGTCTGAACGACTGCCCGCGCTGTTCGACCGCTCGCTGAAGTTCCAGGACGAAGTGACCGACGCCTTGGGCGAGCAGGTGCGGCGTGCCGTCGAAGTGCTGATCCAAGCGCTCGACAAGGCCGACCAAGACCGCAGCCGCGAACTGCTGCGCGGCGTGAAGGAAGCCGAACTCTACGAAGCCGCGCTGACGGTGATGATGCGGCTGGTCTTCCTGCTTTCCGCCGAGGAGCGTGGCCTGCTGCTCCTGGGCGACGAACGCTACGAAGCCAACTACGCGCTCTCGACCTTGCGGATGCAATTGCGCGCCGAATCGGACGAGATTTTGGAGCGCCGCTGGGACGCATGGTCACGCCTGCTGGCCGTGTTCCGCGCCGTGTACGGTGGCATTGAGCACGAGAACCTGCGTCTACCCGCGCTGGGCGGCTCGCTGTTCGATCCGGATCGCTTCCCCTTCCTCGAAGGCCGGGCCAAGGGCTCCGACTGGCGCATCGACGTCGCCAAGCCCCTGCCTATCGACAACCGCACCGTCTTGCTACTGCTCGAAGCTATCCAGCAGTTTCAAGGGCGCACGCTGTCATATCGGGCGCTGGATGTGGAGCAGATCGGCTACGTCTACGAGGGCCTGCTGGAACGCACTGTCAAGCGCACCGCCGAGGTCACGCTTGAACTCGACGGCACCAAGAGTGCCCAGTCGCCCTGGGTCACGCTGGCCGAACTCGAATCGGCGCGGCTCGACGGTGCAGAACGACTCGCCGAACTGCTTCAGGAGCGTTCCGGCAGCTCCGCCAGCCGCGTGCGCAACGATCTGAACCGTGCCGTGGACGATACGCTCGCCGATCGCGTATTAACGGCCTGCCACGGCGACACGGCGTTGCGCGACCGCGTCAAACCCTTCAGCCATTTGGTGCGCACCGACCCGTGGGGCTACCCGCTGGTCTATCCCGCCGGTGCCTTCATCGTCACCACCGGCTCCGATCGGCGTGAGACTGGCACCCACTACACGCCGAAGTCGCTCACCGAGGCCATCGTCGCCGAGACGCTCACGCCCATCGCCTACGTCGGTCCGGCACAAGGCATGCCGCGCGCGGAATGGGCATTGAAATCCCCCGCCGAACTGCTCGACCTGAAGATCTGCGACCCAGCCATGGGGTCGGGCGCATTCCTCGTGCAAGCCTGTCGCTGGCTCGCCGACCGGCTGGTGGAGGCGTGGGCACAGGCCGAGGCACAGGGCAAGACGGTCAGTGCAGATGGGCGGGTGGCGGATTCCAATGCCAGCAGCGAGCCGCTGCCGCGCGACACCGAGGCGCGCACCATCGTCGCCCGCCGCCTCATCGCCGAACGTTGCCTCTACGGCGTCGACCTGAACCCGCTGGCGGTCGAACTGGCCAAGCTTTCCATCTGGCTGGTGACGCTGGCCAAGGGGCGCCCCTTCGGCTTCCTCGACCACAACCTGCGCAGTGGCGACAGCTTGTTGGGTATCCATCGGCTGGATCAGCTCACCCAGCTGTCGATGAATCCCACGGGCCAAGGCCAACTGCGCCTATTCGGCCAGAACATCGAACGGGCCGTGCTCGAAGCCATTGATCTACGGCAGCAATTGCGTCATATGCCCATCCGGGACATCCGCGACGTGGAAGCCATGGCGCATCTGGACGCTGACGCGCGCCGCAGGCTCGAACTGCCGGAATGCATCGCCGATGCGTTCATCGGAGAGCTGCTTGCCACAGGTGGCAATGCAACGGCGATAGAAAGTGCCATCACGATTTTGACTATCCAAGCTGGCAAAGCAGCTGCCGGGGAGGAGCGCGCCCTGGATGTAATGGCGAATCGGGCGCGCGAGGCCTTGAGCGTTGATCTTCTGCCTAGCAAACCAGTCCGTAAACCCTTGCATTGGCCACTTGAGTTTCCAGAGGTTTTCGCGCGAGATGGCTGTGGATTCCACGCGATTATTGGAAATCCGCCATTTCTTGGGGGGAAGAGAATCTCGACCAACCTTGGAGAGCGATATCGCAAAGCGGTTGTCACGGGTACTGCCCATGATAGGAAGGGCGCCGCCGATCTTTGTGCGTACTTTTTGCTACGCGCCCAACAAATCTTGAATCGTCCGCTTGGCGCAGCTGGATTGATATCAACAGACTCAATCTGCGACGGTGACAATGCCACGATTGGCTTACGTGGCCTCGCTACCGACGGCGCTCAGTTGATAAACGCAGTCACTAGCATGCCATGGCCAGGCAAAGCCGGGGTGTCAATAGCAATTCTTTGTTGGGTAACGGCAGGAACCAACTGGCGGGGAAAATATGTACTTGACGGCAAAGACGTTGCACGCATTCAGTGGGATTTCAAACTTGGTGACGCTCCTATAAGAGAGATTCGCACTCTCAAGTCACGAGTTGTGGAGTCGTTTGCCGGAACCAACATACACGGCGAGGGGTTCTTGCTTACCTTGGATGAGGCCAAAACGCTTATTGCCAACGACGAGAAGAACAGCCTCGTGGTGAAGCCATATCTCAATGGTGCGGATGTCAACACCCAAGTACGACAACAGCCTACACGATGGGTCATAGATTTCGGCACTATGTCTAGCAGGCTGTTGAAAAAGTCGGCGAGGGCTCAAAAAATGCCGATTTCTGGGGGGCTTCACCCCTTGCCCACTCCAGAAAAATCGCTTGTAGGCCGTTCTGGGAGGTCGGGCTTTGGCGGTGTTTCGTTCCTCAGGACTTTTTCAACGGCCTGCTAGGTCCGTCGCCGAAGAGTACGCTGAGTGCTTCCAAATTGTGACGGAACGGGTCAAGCCTTACCGCGATACGCTCACCAAGCAAATTCACGAGTCAGACTATTGGAAGTTCTGGGACAAACGGCTTTCTAGTTACGCCAAGATCTCTGAGTATGAGCGCGTGCTCGTTGCGGCACGCGCAGCCAAAGATGTTCAGCTCACCTGGGTGAAGAACCATGGCATTTTGAGCGATCAATTAGTTGTCTTCATCACCGATTGCCCCGGTGTCTTCGCGGTTCTACAGTCGACAGTGCACAACGTTTGGGCATGGGATGTCTGCACTGGCATGTGGGGTAGTGGCATCCGGTATGCCCCTTCTAAAGCGGTGAGCACCTTTCCTCTACCTACTGATTCGAGCGCTCTGCGTGATATTGGCGATAGATACCGACGTCCCCCCGGATTTGAGTAGCGGCTGACTCTGGAGTCCAATCCCGAAGAC
>CAZYUD010000021.1:0-55458 GCA_964650505.1 uncultured Hydrogenophaga sp. | reverse complement strand
GTCACTGTCTCACATCCGGCCAGAACGGCCGAGGTTTTGCAGACATTCCCTAGAGGGCAAATTTCCTCCAAAAGCAATCCGTGGTTGTACAAACCTGGATTTATTGGTGTTTTATTTGTAATTATGGCTAATTGTCATATTTGACAATTTAATTATCATCGGTCGCTGGTCACTTTTGACCCGTTTTCTCTGGCTGCGCTGCGCGCTGGCCGGGTATTTCTGAGACAGCGAGCGAGCACATGGGCAATATTTTCAGGGTCAAGTGGGTAATGCGTTCCGGCGAAGAACGCATGATGGAATTGGATGTGGCGCAGCGCGTGGCGCGCCGGGTATTGGCGCGCGATGTCCAGAAACTTGAAATTCTCCAAGCTGCCACGGGTTTTGCGCCGGACGTCATCAAGGCGCGGCGGGTGGGAGCTGATCTGCATTTGGACCTGATGGAGCAAGCCGAGTCGTTTGAACACTTGGTGCTCGAAGGGTATTACGAAGAGGGCGCGGCCGCGCCGATCCAGGGTTTGGCCGAAACCGAAGCGGTGCTGGGCTACATGCCGCTCAGTGGAGACCCGGGGCTGCGGCTGTCGGCCTTGGTCGACGGGGTGAGCGCTGCGTACGCCTTGGGCACGGGCGCGGGGCTCTCTGGGGGGGCGCTGGGGGGTATTGTGGCCAGCGCGTTCCCGATGGGGGGCTGGCTGCCGGCACTCGGTGGGGGGCTGGCCCTGGGGGGGCTGGGCGGTGGTGGAGATGGCGATGCTGCGTCCCCCGTACCACTGCCATTGGCTGCAGCCAGCATCACCGAGGTGTGGTCGGGCGCTCGCCGCCTAGAGGAAGGGGAGGCCGCCGGCCGTCTGCCGACCTTGCAGGGGACGGCGCCTGCGGGCGCGACCCGGGTGGAGCTTTACGAGGGCGATCGGTTGGTGGGCATTGCGTCGGTCAGCGACGGACGCTGGACATACACCGCTGAGCAACCCTGGGCGCCAGGTGTTCGGCAACTCCGGGTGCTGGCCTTGAGCGACACGCAAGAAGGGACGTGGTCGGCGCCTTGGTCAATGTGGGTGGCCGACGGATCGACCCCAGTGGTGGCCTTGGGCGACATGCAGGACGATGTGGGCACGCGCCAAGGCCCCTTGCAAGCGTTTGACGCCAGCGACGACAGCAGGCCCACCCTGAGTGGCACGGCCCAGCCGGGGTCGTGGGTGGTGGTGTGGCTCAATGGAGAGAGCGTGGCCCGTGTGCTGGTCGACGCCAACGGGCGGTGGAGCCATGAGCTGTCGGCGCTGCCCGAGGGCGAACACCGGGTGTCCGTCAGCGGCATCAATGCCGAGGGCGAAGAGGGTCCGCGCACGGGGGAGCGGGTGTTCACCGTGGATGTGACGCCGCCTGTGGGGGTGGTGTTTGAGGTGGTGGACAGCGTGGGCGGGCAGCCAGAGGTGCTGACGCAGGGGGCTGGCACGGACGAAGCGACGCCGACGGTGCGTGGCACGGGTGCGCAGCCTGGGGACGTGGTGGTGGTGCGCAGCGGCGACGTGGTGCTGGGCAGTGCGCTGGTGGGCGCCGATGGGAACTGGAGCGTGACGCCGACGGTGCCGCTGGCCGAAGGGCCACACACCCTGAGCGTGGTGGTGCAAGACGCGGCGGGCAACCCGAGCCCGCCGAGCAGCTTTGCGCTGACGATCGACACCAGCGGCCTGGCGGTGGCCATTACCCAAGCGCAAGACAACCGCGACCCGGTGCAAGGCGCAGTGGCCGATGGTGGGGTGAGCAACGACACCACCCCGACCCTGGTGGGCACGGGCCGCCCGGGCGCGGTGGTGACCATCAGCGAAGGCAACCAGGTGCTGGGATCGGTCCTGGTGGCCGAGGACGGGGTTTGGCGCTTCACGCCCGTGACCGAACAAAGCGAAGGCCCTCACAGCTACAGCGCCAGCCAGCCTGGGGTCAACGGTGGAGCGGCCACCAGCACCAGCTTTGCGCTGACCATCGACACCACGGCGCCGAATGCCCCTGGGGTGGACGCCATCAACGACGACGTGGGCGTGCTGCAAGGTCCGCTCGCCAGCGGCGACGCCAGCGACGACACCACCCCCACCTTCGGTGGCACGGGAGCCACGCCGGGCGAGATCATCACCTTGTACGACGGTGACACACCGATCGCCAGCGTGGTGGTGGGCCCCAGTGGGGCGTGGAGCGTGACGGTACCGGCACCGGGCCTGAGCGAAGGAGAGCACAGCCTGACCTTGAGCCGCACCGATGCCGCAGGCAATGAGAGCGCGCCCAGCGCCCCCTTTGTGCTGACGGTGGACACCACAGCGCCCGAAGCGCCAGAGCAGGCGGTGGGTGCGCGCGACGACGTGCGCACCGTACAAGACCCGATCCCGCAAGACGGGGTGACCGACGACAGCCGCCCGACCTTCAGCGGTGTGGCGCCCGAGGGGGCGCAGAGCATGCGCATCTACGACAACGGCGTGCTGCTGGGCACCGCGCTGGTCGATGGCGAGGGCAACTGGAGCTTCACCCCCGAGGTTCCGCTGGCCGATGGCGCGCACATCATCCGAGCCGCGCCGGTGGATGCCGCAGGCAACATCGGCGGGCCGAGCCCCGACCTGGTGTTTGAGCTCAGAGGCGATGCGCCCACCGTGCCGGCGATCACCGGCGTGAGCGACAACGAGCAAGGCATCACCGGCTTGCTGCAAAAGGAGCAACTCACCAACGACCCCACACCGACGGTCAGCGGCACGGGCGTGCCCGGCAGCACCGTGGTGCTCAGCGCCAACGGCGTTGAGGTTGGCAGTGCCATGGTCGACGGCGACGGACGCTGGAGCATCACACCCATCACAGCGCTGCCGGAAGGCCTCCAAGCGTTCACCGCAGTGGCCACGCTGGGGGGGGTGAGCAGCGCACCCACTGGCGAATACCCGGTGCTCATTGACACCAGCGCCCCCAATGCGCCGGCTGCGGCCACCATCACCGACAAGCAAGGCACACAGGCCACACCGGTCACAGACGGACAAAGCACCGACGACGCCACGCCCACCTTCAGCGGCACGGCAGGCACACCGGGTGAACTCATCACCGTCTACGCCAACGGGCGGCCAGTGGCCAGCGCGCTGGTCGACGGCAGCGGCAACTGGAGCGCCACACCGAGTGAACCGCTGCGCGAGGGCGCACAGGCCATCACCGTGCGCGCCACCGACGCGGCGGGCAACCAAAGCGCAGCCAGCGAGCCAGTCGGCATCACGGTCGACACCAGCGCAGTGGGTGTGCAGATCTACCACGCGCTCGACGATACGCCAGGGCGCACCGGCCAAGTGGCCGATGGCGGCACCAGCAACGACAGCACACCCACCCTGGTGGGGCGGGCAGCGCCTGGGGCGCTGGTCACCCTCAGCGAGGGGGCGAACACCCTGGGCAGTGTGGTGGCCGATCTGGGGGGATTCTGGCAAGTGGACTTGCCCAGCCAGGCCCCAGGCGAGCACAGCTACACCGCCACGGCGCAGCGGGGCGGCAGCAGCCACAGCACCCGCTTTGTGCTGAGCATCGACACAGCAGCGCCGAGCGCGCCGAGCAACAGCACCGCCGAAGACGACGTGGGGGCGCTGCAAGGCCTGCTCGACAGCGGGGATGCGAGCGACGACGCGACGCCCACCTTTGGGGGCAGTGGAGCGACGCCGGGCGAGATCATCACCTTGTACGACGGTGACACACCGATTGCCAGCGTGGTGGTGGGCCCCAGTGGGGTGTGGAGTTTGACGGTGCCGGCGCCTGGCTTGGGCGAAGGAGAGCACAGCCTGACCCTGACCACCACCGATGCGGCGGGCAACAAAAGTGAGCCCAGCCCCCCCTTTGTGCTGACGGTGGACACCAGTGCGCCCAGCGCGCCGACAGTGGCGGCGCCGGTGATCGACGATGTGGGAGTCTTCACCGGCGTGCTGAGCGCGGGAGATCCCACCGACGACGCGCGGCCAGCGCTCAACATCGGCGCGTTGCCAGCGGGTGCCACACCGGTGTACTTGGTCGATGGGGTGCCGGTGGCGGCCAGTTACGACCCCAGCACGGGACGGCTTACGCCCGATGCGGCGATCTCTGAAGGGGCACACACGCTGGCCTACGCTTGGCGCGATGCCGCAGGCAACACCAGTGCGCCCAGCCCGGCCACAGCGGTGGTCATTGACACCACAGCACCAACGGCCACGGCCACCATCGATGCGGCGGCCGACGACGTGGGCGTCCTGAGGGACCCGCTGGCCAGTGGGGCGGTGACCGACGACACCCGGCCCGCGCTCAGCGGTAGCTTGAGTGCGCCGCTGGCGGCAGGCGAGACGCTGCGCATTTACGACGGCGCGACCTTCCTGGGCAACGCCACGGTCAATGGCAGCGCTTGGAGCTTTGAGGTGCCGTCCGAGGTGGCCCACAGCCACGGCGACGCGCCAAGTTACACCGCGCGGGTGGCCGATGCGGTGGGCAACCAGGGTGTGGCCAGCAGCCCATTTGCCCTGACCGTGGACACCGAGGCGCCGAGCACAGCCACGCAGATCGTGGCCTTGCAAGACGATGTGGGTCCGTTGACCGATCCGGTGCCCAGCGGTGGGGTCACCGACGACACCCGACCCAGACTCAGTGGCACCTTGGATGCGCCGCTGGCCACGGGTGAGACGCTGCGTGTCTACGACGGCGCGACCTACCTGGGTACGGCGACCGTTACCGGCACCAACTGGAGCTTTGCCGAGCTGCGCACCTTGGCCCACAACCAGACGGTCAGCTACAGCGCCCGCGTTGCCGACGCAGCGGGCAACCTCGCTCCGCTGAGCAACATCCACTCCGCCACCGTCGACATTCAGGCGCCAACTGGGGTGCTCAGTAACGTGGTGGTGACAGACAACATGGGTGGGCTCGCCAGAGCGTTGCAAGACGGCGACACCACCGACGACGCCACACCAAGCATCAGCGGCAAGGCCCCGGTCGGCACCGATTGGGTGCTGGTCTACAACGGCGATATCCTGGTCGGTTCGGCGGCGGTGGACAGCAACGGCGACTGGCACTTTACGCCGCAGCGGCCTTTGCCAGCCGATACCTACGCTTGGTCGGCGGCGGTCGCCGATGCCGCCGGCAATACCGGCCCGCGCACCGAGTCGCTGGGCTTCACCGTGGAGATAGTGGCGCCCGTGGCGCCCGCCATCATTGCTGTGTTGGACAACACGGAGCCGCAACCCGGCGAGTTGCAGATCTACGCCAGCACCAACGACAACACACCGACGGTGCAAGGCACAGGTTTGGAGGGTTGCTTGGTCCGGCTGTATGCCGACGGCGTGGAGGTGGGATCGGCCAATGTGGACAGCAACGGCGTCTGGAGTGTGAGCACCAGCGCCTTGCCCAGTGGGCTGAACCGGTTAAGCGCGCGCCAATTCAGCGCAGAGCTGCCGGTTGGGCCCGAAACCGGTGTGTATCCCATTGTGGTCGATCTGAGCGCTCCGTTGGAGCCGGATTACGTGGTGATGGACGGTGTGGGTGAAGACCAAGGAGAGCTGGGGGACGGGCAGGGGCAGCTGGGGCGTGTGAGCGACGATGCGACGCCGACGCTCAGTGGGCAAGGTGCAGAGCCTGGGGTGGTGGTGACGGTGTGGTCGGGGGAGGTGGAGCTGGGCAGCGCGCTGGTGGGCGCTGATGGGAGCTGGAGCGTGACGCCGAAGCAAGCGCTGGCCGAAGGGCAACACAGCCTGAAGGTGGTGGCGCAAGACGCGGCGGGCAACAGCAGCGAAGGGCAGCCCTTTGCGCTGACGATCGACACCAGCGGCCTGGCGGTGGCCATCACCCAAGCGCAAGACAACCGAGCCCCGGTGCAAGGCGCAGTGGCCGATGGTGGGGTGAGCAACGACCTGACCCCGACCCTGGTGGGCACGGGCCGCCCGGGGCAGGTGGTCAACATCAGCGAAGGCGGGCAACTGCTGGGCAGCGCCGAAGTGGATGCCAACGGACAGTGGCTCTTTGAATTGCCAGAAGCCAGCGAAGGCCAGCACACCTACAGCGCAGCGGCGCTCGACAGCCAAGACGCGCTGAGCCAGAGCAGCTTCAGCCTGAGCATCGACGCCACAGCGCCGGCGGCGCCGACCTTTGTGGTGCAAGACGACGTGGGCATGGTGCAAGGCCTGCTGCAAAGCGCACAGGAGAGCGACGACACCACCCCCACCTTCGGTGGCACGGGAGCCAGCCCCGGTGAAGTGATCACCCTGTGGGAAGAGATAGACGGCAACCGGGTACCGATCGCCAGCGTGGTGGTGGGCCCCAGTGGGGCGTGGAGCGTGACGGTACCGGCACCGGGCCTGAGCGAAGGAGAGCACAGCCTGACCTTGAGCCGCACCGATGCCGCAGGCAATGAGAGCGCGCCCAGCGCCCCCTTTGTGCTGACGGTGGACACCACAGCGCCCGAAGCGCCAGAGCAGGCGGTGGGTGCGCGCGACGACGTGCGCACCGTACAAGACCCGATCCCGCAAGACGGGGTGACCGACGACAGCCGCCCGACCTTCAGCGGTGTGGCGCCCGAGGGGGCGCAGAGCATGCGCATCTACGACAACGGCGTGCTGCTGGGCACCGCGCTGGTCGATGGCGAGGGCAACTGGAGCTTCACCCCCGAGGTTCCGCTGGCCGATGGCGCGCACATCATCCGAGCCGCGCCGGTGGATGCCGCAGGCAACATCGGCGGGCCGAGCCCCGACCTGGTGTTTGAGCTCAGAGGCGATGCGCCCACCGTGCCGGCGATCACCGGCGTGAGCGACAACGAGCAAGGCATCACCGGCTTGCTGCAAAAGGAGCAACTCACCAACGACCCCACACCGACGGTCAGCGGCACGGGCGTGCCCGGCAGCACCGTGGTGCTCAGCGCCAACGGCGTTGAGGTTGGCAGTGCCATGGTCGACGGCGACGGACGCTGGAGCATCACACCCATCACAGCGCTGCCGGAAGGCCTCCAAGCGTTCACCGCAGTGGCCACGCTGGGGGGGGTGAGCAGCGCACCCACTGGCGAATACCCGGTGCTCATTGACACCAGCGCCCCCAATGCGCCGGCTGCGGCCACCATCACCGACAAGCAAGGCACACAGGCCACACCGGTCACAGACGGACAAAGCACCGACGACGCCACGCCCACCTTCAGCGGCACGGCAGGCACACCGGGTGAACTCATCACCGTCTACGCCAACGGGCGGCCAGTGGCCAGCGCGCTGGTCGACGGCAGCGGCAACTGGAGCGCCACACCGAGTGAACCGCTGCGCGAGGGCGCACAGGCCATCACCGTGCGCGCCACCGACGCGGCGGGCAACCAAAGCGCAGCCAGCGAGCCAGTCGGCATCACGGTCGACACCAGCGCAGTGGGTGTGCAGATCTACCACGCGCTCGACGATACGCCAGGGCGCACCGGCCAAGTGGCCGATGGCGGCACCAGCAACGACAGCACACCCACCCTGGTGGGGCGGGCAGCGCCTGGGGCGCTGGTCACCCTCAGCGAGGGGGCGAACACCCTGGGCAGTGTGGTGGCCGATCTGGGGGGATTCTGGCAAGTGGACTTGCCCAGCCAGGCCCCAGGCGAGCACAGCTACACCGCCACGGCGCAGCGGGGCGGCAGCAGCCACAGCACCCGCTTTGTGCTGAGCATCGACACAGCAGCGCCGAGCGCGCCGAGCAACAGCACCGCCGAAGACGACGTGGGGGCGCTGCAAGGCCTGCTCGACAGCGGGGATGCGAGCGACGACGCGACGCCCACCTTTGGGGGCAGTGGAGCGACGCCGGGCGAGATCATCACCTTGTACGACGGTGACACACCGATTGCCAGCGTGGTGGTGGGCCCCAGTGGGGTGTGGAGTTTGACGGTGCCGGCGCCTGGCTTGGGCGAAGGAGAGCACAGCCTGACCCTGACCACCACCGATGCGGCGGGCAACAAAAGTGAGCCCAGCCCCCCCTTTGTGCTGACGGTGGACACCAGTGCGCCCAGCGCGCCGACAGTGGCGGCGCCGGTGATCGACGATGTGGGAGTCTTCACCGGCGTGCTGAGCGCGGGAGATCCCACCGACGACGCGCGGCCAGCGCTCAACATCGGCGCGTTGCCAGCGGGTGCCACACCGGTGTACTTGGTCGATGGGGTGCCGGTGGCGGCCAGTTACGACCCCAGCACGGGACGGCTTACGCCCGATGCGGCGATCTCTGAAGGGGCACACACGCTGGCCTACGCTTGGCGCGATGCCGCAGGCAACACCAGTGCGCCCAGCCCGGCCACAGCGGTGGTCATTGACACCACAGCACCAACGGCCACGGCCACCATCGATGCGGCGGCCGACGACGTGGGCGTCCTGAGGGACCCGCTGGCCAGTGGGGCGGTGACCGACGACACCCGGCCCGCGCTCAGCGGTAGCTTGAGTGCGCCGCTGGCGGCAGGCGAGACGCTGCGCATTTACGACGGCGCGACCTTCCTGGGCAACGCCACGGTCAATGGCAGCGCTTGGAGCTTTGAGGTGCCGTCCGAGGTGGCCCACAGCCACGGCGACGCGCCAAGTTACACCGCGCGGGTGGCCGATGCGGTGGGCAACCAGGGTGTGGCCAGCAGCCCATTTGCCCTGACCGTGGACACCGAGGCGCCGAGCACAGCCACGCAGATCGTGGCCTTGCAAGACGATGTGGGTCCGTTGACCGATCCGGTGCCCAGCGGTGGGGTCACCGACGACACCCGACCCAGACTCAGTGGCACCTTGGATGCGCCGCTGGCCACGGGTGAGACGCTGCGTGTCTACGACGGCGCGACCTACCTGGGTACGGCGACCGTTACCGGCACCAACTGGAGCTTTGCCGAGCTGCGCACCTTGGCCCACAACCAGACGGTCAGCTACAGCGCCCGCGTTGCCGACGCAGCGGGCAACCTCGCTCCGCTGAGCAACATCCACTCCGCCACCGTCGACACCCAGGCCCCTGCGACCACCGCTGATGTCACTGCTTTGTTGGACGATGAAGGCGTTTTCACCGACCCCATCGCACGGGGTGGTGTGACCGACGACACCAGCTTGGTGGTGAGCGGTACTTTGACAACTGGGTTGACCGCTGGTGAAACCGTGCGTGTGTACGACGGAGACACTTTCTTGGGAACCGCCACCGTCACCGGCACCGACTGGACCTTCAGCGACCCACGGACCCTCAGCCACAACCAAACGGTGAGCTACACCGCGCAGGTCGCCGATGCGGTCGGTAACCAGAGCGCCGCGGGTTTGGCATATGCCGCCATTGTGGACACACAAGCCTCGGCGAACACCGCCACCATCGCCACCGCCGACGACGACGTGGGCATCGTTACCGACCCGGTGAACGCAGGTGGTGTGACCGACGACACCCGGCCCACGCTCAGCGGCAATTTGAGTGCGCCGCTGTCCGCTGGCGAGACGCTGCGAATTTACGACGACACAACCTTTTTGGGCAACGCCACCGTCAACGGCAGCAACTGGAGCTTTGAGGTGCCCCAGGCCTTGGCCCACAGCCACGGCGACACACCCAGCTACACCGCGCGGGTGGCTGATGTGGCGGGCAATCTGGGGACGGTGAGCAACACCTACGGCATCACCATCGACACTGCGGCGCCGACAACGGCCACGGTGATCACGGCGATCCTGGACAACGCGGGCATCGTCACCGACCCGGTGGTCAACGGTGGGGTGACCGACGACACCAGCCTGGTGCTGCAGGGCACGGTTGGGCAGGCGCTCGTCTCCGGTGAGGTGCTGCGGATTTACGACGGCAGCACCTACTTGGGCAATGCCACGGTCACCGATACCGATTGGACTTTCAGCGACCTGCGCACCCTCAACCATGACCAAGTCGTGAGCTACACCGCGCGTGTAGGCGACACTTCTGGCAACCAAGCGAGTCCCAGCAACGCCTACTCTGCCACCATCGATACCCAGGCGCCGGCGACCACCGCCACCATTACCGGAGCCGACGACAACGCGGCCCCGGGCGCAGGCAACGTGGCCAGCGGCGGTGCGACCAACGACACCACGCCCATGCTCAGCGGAAGCTTGAGCGCACCGCTGGCGGCGGGCGAGATTGTGCGGGTGTACGCCGACGGAGCTTATCTGGGCGTGGCGGTGATTGCGGTCGGAGCCACCGCTTGGACCTTCGCTGTACCGGCCTTGGCGCATGGCGACACGCCATCGTTTACCGTGCGGGTGACAGACGCTAGCGGTAATGAGGGCACAGCCAGCGCGGCGTACAGCCTCACTGTTGACACACAAGCGCCCACCAATGCCACCACGACCATCGCACCAGCAGACGTGACTGCCGACAACATCGTCAACAGCAACGAGGTCACAAGCGGCGTGACGCTCACAGGAACTGTCACCGGCACCTTTCGCGAGGGCGACATCATCACCCTTGATGTGAACGATGTCTTGTACTCCACCACAGTAGCCGCGTCTGGGGCGTATACCGTGGCAGTCGATGGTGTTGATGTGCTCGCCGACAGCGATCGCACCATTGATATCTCATTGCAGGCCACCGATGCCGCGCTCAATGTGGGCACCGTCACCGCCACCAAGAGCTATCTGGTCAACGCCGCACCGGTGGATGGCGATGAGAACCTGTCGGCCACAGAGGGCGCTGTGTTCAGCAGCTTCGATTTGCTGTTGAACTCCAGCGATGCCGATGGCGACGCCAGGACGCTGAGCGTCAACAGCACGACCGGGACCTATGCCAGCACCGTGACGGTGACCAACGGTGTGCTGGCGGTCAACACCAACGACCCCAGCTTGCAAGTCTTGGCCGCCGGTTCCACATCCCAGGTGCTGGTCAACTACACCGTGAGCGATGGCCGCGGTGGCAGCGACACCTCCACCGCCACCATCACGATCAACGGCGCCAACGACGCGCCCACGGTGTCGAGCACCGCCATTGTCAACAACAGCGCTTTGTTTGCGACCAGCAACCGCGATGCCGTGGCAACCGCCACCATCGATGGGCTCAACGGTGCAACCGGACAAAACACGCTGCCTGTTGGCTGGACCAAAACAGGGGGGCTTGATCCCACCATCAACACGCCGGACATCAACGACGCGGCCAACACCGCCTGGATTGAGACCAACGAGAACGCGATTGGGTATGTGCCGGGGCAGACAAACTACACCTATCTGCTGACCGATCTCGATGGAGAATCGCTGAATGGTGGGCAGTTTGTGGGCTTGGTCAGCAGAAAGACCGGCACGTCCGAGTCGATGAGCACCACTTTGACAGGGTTGGAAGTAGGGGGCGCTTATGTGGTGGCGGTGCAGTGGCAGCAAATTGCCTTGCGCCCAAGCCTGCAAAACCAGGGCTTTTACGGTGGCCAGCTGTCCATCACCAGCGAGGGAAACACCGGCCGTGTGTACAACTCGTCGGGCTTGAGCGACACCTGGCAAACAGCTGTCTTTAACTTCACGGCAACCGGTACCTCGCAGGTGATCAACGTGGCCATCAATGGCGTACTGGGCGCCGCCACTGGCGAGAGCCTTTACGACGGGGGTGCTATTGTGGTCGATTCGCTGCCAGTGACAGCGTTTGAGCAAACCACTTACCAGCGATCCGGTGGAGTGACGCTGGACACCTTGTTTGCGTTGAGCAATGGCTCTGATGTCGACGCGGGTGGCTTTTTGCGCGGTTACGCCATCACGTCGGCGGAGGATGGTCCGACCGGTGTGTGGCAGTACAGTCCCGACGGAGGCGCCAACTGGTACGGCTTGTCGGCAGCCAGTGTGAACAATGCCTTCTACCTGGCCAGCACCGACCGCGTCCGCTTCACCGGCTTACGGGGCGACAACACCCAGCTGGACTTGGTGGTGGTGGATAACACTGGCCCCGCCTTGCATGCGGCCAACCAGCAAGCCACCACCATCGACGTCAGCACCCGCGGCGGTACCACGCCCTTTAGCCAGGATATCGTCAGCCTCTCGGCCAACGCCGCACCGGTGTTGCTGGACCTGGACGGCGACGGTCGCATCAGCTACAGCACCATCACCGGAGACATCAACGTCGATGGCTTGGCCGACAAGGCCCACTGGGTGGCTGGCAACGACGGCATCTTGTTCCACGACAAGTTCGGTGACGGGCAGCTGCACAGCATGGACCAATACGCCTTTGCCCAGCACGGTGGCAACACCGACTTGGAAGGCCTGGCCATCGCCTTCGACGGCAACAGGGATGGTGTCTTTGATGCCCAAGACGCAGCTTTTGACGCCTTCAAGGTCTGGCAAGATCTGAACCAAGACGGCCGGGTCGACGGCGGTGAGTTGCACTCGCTGCTGTCGCTGGGCATCACCGCCATCGCGCTGACCAGCGACGGCGTGGAGCGCAGCCCGGTGGACGGTGTGACCGAGCACGGCCACAGCCAAGCCACGCTGGCCAATGGCGGCTCGCTGCTGGTGGTGGATGCTTCCTTGGACTACCAGCACGGTGCCGACCTGTTGCGTCTGGCGCAGGTGATTTGAGCGCACCCGCGGGCACGGGGTCGGGCCTGGGTGGCTCGACCCCGGCCCGATCGCTGGAGCCCCACCAGCGCAAGCCACCATTCCACATGTTCACTTTGGCTAAAATTGATACAAGTGGCAGATTTCTCACATTAGTCAAAAGTATTCTCTTGGCGTTCTGCTCTTGTGCCCCAGCCGGCGGGTGGCGCGCCCCTACAATCCGGCGATTGTGTGCTGCCCGCCATGGTTGGTGGTGTTGCCTGTCTGTTCGAACACGAGGTCCATACCGATGGCCATGACTCTCCCGCCCCTGCGCCGAGCGGGGCTCTGTCTGCTGGGCGCCTGCTTTGCCACGCTGGTGCAGGCCAGCGACCGCCCACACGCCATCGAGGAGGTTCTGCAGCGCGCGCTCTTTGCCAACCCCTCGGTGCGCGCCACCCAAGCCCAGGCGGAAGCCGCCGGTCAGGATGTCGAAGTCGCCAAGCTCGGCCGCTGGCCGTCGCTGCAAGTCACCGGTGAAGCCACCACGGCCGGCAACGCGACGTCGCTGGTGGTGGACCAGCCGCTGTGGTCGGCTGGAGCCATTACCGCGCGCATCGACGAGGCGCAGCGCCTCTCCGATGTCAGCCAAGCGCAGATTGATGTGTCGCGCGGCCAGATTGGTTTGCGGGTGGTGGACGCCTGGCAGTCGCTGATGGACGCCACCGGGTCACTGGCGGTGTACCAGGCCTCGCTGCAGCAATACGAACGCTACGAAGCCCTGATGCGCCGCCGTGTGGAGGCCCAGGTCTCGGCGGCGATTGAGTTGCAGTTGCTGGCGTCGCGTACCTTGCAAGCGCGTGTGGACGTGAACGAGGCGCGCACCCTGCAGCGGGTGGCCTTGTCGCGGCTGGAGCAAATTGTGGGCGACAAGCTGACCCCAGAGTTGCAAGAGCAACTCACCACCACCTTGGCGGCCGATGCCCTGCAGTCGTTTGCCTCGGCGCGCGCGCTGGAGGTTCTGATCGAATGGTTGCCCCAGCACCCGTCGGTGCGGCGCGCCCGGCACGAAACCGAGGTGGCCCAAGAGCGGCTCAAGCAGCAGCGCGCCCAAGCCTGGCCTCAGGTGGTGCTGCGCTACCGCCGCCAGCTCACCGGCGCGGTGACCAGCGGTGTGGACCGCGACCAAATTGGTTTGGCATTGAATTACGCACCCGGCTCGGGCTTCCAGTCGGTGGCCCGCGCCGGTGCCGACGCCCAGCGATTGGTGGGCTTGGAGCTGGCGGCCGAAGCGGTGGCCCAGGACCTGAGCGAGCAGCTGCGGGTGGAGTGGGAGAGTGTGCGCCGCGACATCGACCGTCAAGGGGTGCAAAACCAAGCCATTGCCAACGCACGCGATGTGCTCGAATCGTATGAACGCCAGTTCACCGCAGGCCGCAAGAGCTGGCTGGATGTGCTCAACGCGCTGCGCGAACTGACCCAGAGCGAAATACGGCTGGCCCAGGCCCAGGCCGGCGCCAGCGCGGGCCTGTACCGTCTGCGCCTGCGCTCGGGCGCCTTGCCCGGCGACAACCATTGGAAGGTAGAACCATGAGCGTTGAGACCATCACGCCACTGCATTGGGCGCTGTCCCAGCTGGCGCGCCAGCACGGACTGCCGCTGGATGCGGTGCGGCTGCAAGCGGCTTTGCAGCCGCTGGAGTCGGGCGCTGGGGTGCTGCAGAAGCACGAGATTGACCGCTTGGGCAAACAACTGGGTTGGCAAAAAACCAAGGTGTTGGGTCGACCCGACCGTGCCCACCTGCCGCTGCTGGTGCACAGCAACAAGCACGGTTGGGGTTTGCTGACCGACGGCATGGAGGGCCAGGCCTGGACCTTGCGCACCGCACAGGGGCCACTCTCTCTGGACGACACCAGCGACTTCAAAACCATCGTCCGACTGGTCCCCCCCGATCGGCGCCACACGGCAGGCGAAGAGGGCTTCCAAGCCCGCTTGCGCACCCACTTGCGCGAATACCGCGCCACCATCGGTGAGGCCATCACCGCATCGCTCATCGTCAACGTACTGACGGCGGTGGTGTCCTTCTTCTCGCTGCAGGTCTACGACAAGGTCATCCCCAGCCGCAGCATCGATACCTTGGTGGTGATGTTCATGGGCGTGATGCTCATCATCGGCTTCGAATGGCTGATGAAGTGGGCGCGTTCGCGGGTCATGGACACGGCGGTGATTGGCATTGACAGCCGACTCTCGCGCGACGTGTTTGAGCGTTTGTTGTCGGTGCGGTTGGACCAGATGCCCGCTTCGGTGGGCTCGCTGGCCTCGCAGCTGCGCGGCTACGAGCAAGTGCGCAGCTTCTACACCGCCAGCACCTTGTTTGCGCTGGTGGATGTGCCTGCGGCCATCATCTTTGTGGTCATCATTGCGCTGGTGGCCAGCCCCTGGATTGCGGCGGTGCCTTTTTTGATGGCCATCGCTGCGCTGGCTGTGGGCTGGCTCTACCGACGCCGTGTCAAGACCTTGGCCCAGGCTGGTGTGCGCGAAGCGAACATGAAGACCGGCCTGCTGGTCGAAGCCGTCGAAGGCGCAGAAACCATCAAGGCGGCCCAAGGCGGCTGGCGTTTTCTCTCGAAGTGGATCGATCTGAGCTCGGCCGCCATTGGCAACGACCTCAAGATGCGCCACACCAACGAGGGCTTGCAGTACTTCTTGGCCAGCATCCAGCAGATCAGCTATGTCTGCTTGGTGTCGCTCGGCGCTTGGTTGGTGGTGCAAGGCCAGATCACCATGGGTGCGCTGATCGCCAGCTCCATCCTGGGCGGTCGGGTGCTGGCTGCGGTCATGATGCTGCCCAACCTGATGGTGCAGCATGCCCACGCCACCGCCGCCAGCGAAGGCATTGACGGTCTGTACAAGCTGCAGACCGACCACGACCCGCAGGTGCGCCCGCTCACGCCCAGCCAGTTGCAGGGCAATTACCAGGTAGAGAACGTGATGTTCACCTACCACCGCGACGCGCCGCCGGCGGTGCAGGTCAAGCAGCTGCAGTTCAAGGCGGGCGAGCGGGTGGGCATTCTTGGCCCTATTGGCTCCGGCAAGTCGACCTTGCTCAAGATGCTGGCCGGGCTCTACCGCCCCACCCAAGGCCGGGTGCTGATTGACGGCTTGGACATGAGTCACATTGCGCGCGAAAACCTCTCGCGCCAAGTCGGTTACTTGCAGCAAGACCACCGGCTGTTCCAAGGCAGCTTGCGCGAAAACCTGCTGGTGGGCCTGCCCGACCCCGGGGATGATGTGCTCAAAGCCGTGATGAGCCAGACTGGCTTGCTGCAGCTGGTGTCCTCGCACCCGCTGGGCTTGGATCTGCCCATTTTTGAAGGTGGCAAAGGCCTCTCGGGCGGTCAAAAACAGTTGTTGGCCTTCACCCGCATGGTGCTGGCACGGCCCGGTGTGATGTTGCTCGACGAGCCCACCGCCTCGATGGACGACGGTCTGGAAGCGCGCTGTCTGCAAGTGCTGCAGAGCCCCGAACTGGCCAACAGCACCTTGCTGCTGGTGACCCACAAGATGAGTCTGTTGCCGCTGGTGCAGCGCTTGGTGGTGGTGGCCCAAGGCCGCGTGGTGATGGACGGCCCGCGCGACGCCGTGTTGTCCCAACTGCGCAACAACAGTGCCCGCGCCACCCAGGCGCTGTCCGCCAGCGTGGCGCCCGCCGATGCCGCGCCGCAAGCCGCCCTGGAGAGCCAAACATGAAATCGCCCCGCCTTCTTTCCTCCGCCGATATCGAAGCTCCATCCAACACCCGCATCCGGCTGACCTTGTGGGTGGCGGTGTTGTGTCTTGTTGCGTTGACCGCATGGGCGGCGCTCACCGAAATTGACCAAGTCACCCGAGCGCAGGGGCAGATCATTGCCAGCACACGCACCCAGGTGGTGCAGACCGTCGATGGGGGTGTGTTGCGCGAACTCAAGGTCCAAGAAGGCGACACCGTCAAAGCCGGCCAGTTGTTGGCCACCATGGAAAAAGCGCGCGCCAAAGCGGCGGTCGACGACAGCCGCTCCAAGGTGGCGGCCTTGCGTATCACGCTGGCGCGCCTACGGGCTGAGGTCTATGGCGGCTCACTGGTGTTCGATGAAGACCTGCTGGCCTACCCCGAGCTGATCGAGAACCAGAAAAACCTGTTCAACCGCCGCCGCACCGCCTTTACCGAAGACATCGCCGCCCAACAAAAAGTGCGCTCGGTGCTCAGCGAAGAGCTGGCCATGAACAAAAAGCTCGAATCCACCGGCGACGTGAGCCGGGCAGAAGTGTTGCGCTTGGAGCGCCAGGTGGCAGAGATCGACGCCCAGATCACGGGCCGGCGCAACAAGTTCTTCCAAGACGCCCAGACCGAGATGGCCAAGGCGCAAGAAGACCTCAACACCCAGACCGAGGCCCTCAACGACCGCACCCAGCTGCTGGAGCAGACCGACCTGATCGCCCCCGCCGACGGTGTGGTCAAAAACATCAAGGTCACCACCTTGGGTGGTGTGGTGCGCTCGGGCGACACGGTGATGGAGCTGCTGCCCACCGAAGGTGGTCTGATTGTGGAAGCCAAGGTGCAGCCCTCGGACGTGGCCTGGGTGCGCTTGGGCCAGCAGGCCAATGTGAAGCTCGACGCCTTTGACTTCAGCATCTTTGGCGGCTTCAAAGGCGATGTGGTCTACGTCAGCCCCGACACCCTGAACGAAGAGACGCCACAAGGCCCGCGCCCCTATTACCGGGTGCACATCCGCATTGGCGAAAAAGAGTTCACTGGCGCGCGCGCCGACCGGCTCGAAGCCCTGCCAGGCATGACGGCTCAGGTCGATATCCTGGCCATGCGCCGCACCGTCCTGTCCTACATCGTCAACCCGGTGAGCAAGATTTTCAGCCAGGGCCTCAAAGAGCTGTGATGCCGGTTGACCTCTGCGCCGCTTGCCACACCAGCGTGGCGGCGGCCAGATCCTCCAGCGCGGAGCCCACCGACTTGAACACCGTGCGCTCCTGATCCTGCAGACGGCCGCGCGCTACGCCTTTGCACAGCGTGGTCAGCGTGCCCCGCACATCGGCCTCGGTGATGGCGCCACGGCGCAGTGGCTCCAGCAATTCCCCGCTTTTTTTCAGCGCCTCTTCGGTGTCGACGAACAGGCGCGCGCCTTGCAGGCAGGCGTCGTCGGCCTCGCGCATGGCGGGGGTGAAGCTGCCGATCAAATCCAAATGGCTGCCCGGTGCCAGCCATTCGCCACGCACCAGGGGCTGGGTCGCGTGGGTGGCGCAGCTCACCACATCGGCTTGGGCGCACGCGCTGGGCAAGTCGCTCACCGCCTCGGCCCGCCAGCCTTGGGCGCGCCAGTCGGCCGCCAGGGCTTGAGCGGCCTCGGGCTTGCGGGCCCACACCCGCACCGTGTCGATGGGCCGCACCGCCGCATACGCGGCGGGCAGCTCGCGCGCAATCGCCCCCGCGCCCACCACCAACAGGTGCCGCGCCTCGGCCCGCGCCAAAAAAGACGCCGCCAGGGCCGACGCCGCTGCGGTGCGCCGCGTGGTCAGCGTATTGCCGTCGATCACCGCCAGCGCTTGGCCGGTCACCGCGTCAAACAGCAGATAACTGCCGTGCAAACCGGGCAGGCCGCGCTCGCTGTTGCCCGGCGCGATGTTGACCACCTTCACGCCGTACAACTGCCCCGGCACCCAGGCCGGCATCAGCAGCGAGGTGAGCTTGTGGCTGTGTCCGGGCGCAACCAGTTCGTGCACATGGCGGGTGGGCACTTCGCAGCCGCTGGCAAAACGCTCGCGCAGCGCGGCGATCAGCGCGGGGTAGGGCAGGGCGGCGGCGGCGGTGGGGGCGTCAAAGAGTTGCATTGGCCAATGGTAGCGGCGCGGGCTGGGTCACAATCCCCCATCACCGCACCCAGCGGCCGACCCAGCGCCCACCGGGCAACGCCCCGCCCATGACCGACAGCACCGCCGACACCCCTTCCGCCAGCGCCGACACCGCCAGCGGCTCGACCAACAACTTGAGCCCGCTCGACGCCTTTGCGCACGCGGTGCACAACCTCGGCTTTCGCGACCGCGCCGGCCAGCGCGAAATGGCCGAGCACATCGTCGCCACCCTGGGCGCGGTCGACCTGACCCAACCGCCACCCGACGACGCGGTGGGCGCCAACACCGACCACGCCGACATTGGCCCGCCACAACGCGCGATCGCGGTGGTGCAGGCCGGCACCGGCGTGGGCAAATCGGCCGCCTATGTGGCGACCGTGGTGCCGATGGCGCTGTCGCAAGGCAAGCGGGTGTTGATCGCCACCGCCACCGTGGCGCTGCAAGAGCAGCTCATGGCCAAAGACCTGCCGCGCCTCGCACAAGCGCTGCCACAACCCTTCACCTACGCCTTGGCCAAAGGGCGCGGGCGCTACGTCTGCCGCTTGAAGCTCGATCAGCTCAGCGCCGGCGACGCCAGCAACGCGAACCTGTTCGACGCCGACGCCCCACCACCGAGCGACGCACCTGCCGACGCCGCCGCCAACGCGCGCGAGGCCGAGCGCTGGGAAGCGCGTGCGCGCCACTACGCGCTCTGGGGCAAGGCGCTGGACACCGGCGCCTGGGACGGCGACCGCGACCGCCTCGACGACCCGCCCGAGGCCGAGCTCTGGGTGCCAGTGGCCGCCGAGCGCCACAGCTGCAGCGCCCGCCACTGCCCGAGCTACCACGGTTGCAGCTACTACCGCGCGCGCGGCCAGTTGGCTCAGGCCAACGTGATTGTGGTCAACCACGACTTGCTGCTGTCCACGCTCGGCCTGCACGCGCTGCCCGACCCGAGCGACTGTTTTGTGGTGTTCGACGAAGCCCACCACCTGCCACAGGTGGCGCAAGGCCAGTTCACCGCGCAGATGGACCTGATGCGCAGCGCTTGGCTTGACCGCCTGCCCAAAGCGGTGAGCGAGGTGGCCGCCGCGCTGGCCGAGCGGCCCGAGGCCGATGTGCCGACGCTGACCCGCGAACTCAAAACCGCCATCGGCGAACTCGCGCGGCTGGCCATGCAGCGCGTGGGCGAACTGCCCGAATGGGCCGCCGCCAGCCGACCCCCCCGCGCGGGTGCGCCCGATCCCGCGCCGGTGGTCGACCGTTTTGCCCAAGGCCGCCTGCCCGAGGGCTGGAGCGAGGCGGTCGATGCGATCAACACCCGCGCCAGCGCCCTGCTGAAAGTGTTTGAATCGCTCGCCACCCTGCTCAAGGCCAACGCCCGAGACAACCCCAGCGACGCGCCGCGCTGCGCCCAGCTCTACAGCCGCCTGGGCGCCATCGCGCCGCGCCTGCAGCAGGCGCAAGAAACCACTGCGCTCTGGTTGCAAGACGCGGTCGACGGCCAGCCGCCGCTGGCCAAATGGATGGAAGCCGGCGTGCGCCATGGCCTCGTCACCCTGAGCGCCCACGCCAGCCCGCTGCTGCCCGGTGGCCTGCTGCGCTACCAGCTCTGGAGCAAGGTGCGCGCCGCCGTGCTCACCTCGGCCTCGCTCACCAGCTGCGGCACCTTCCACCACTTTTTGCACGAGGTCGGCTTGGCTGGCGATGCCGCGGTCAGCACCCGCGAAGCGCAAAGCCCCTTCGACCACGCCAAGCAAGGCCGGCTCATCGTGGTCGACACCCAAGCCGACCCCAAAGACCTCGACGCTTACAACACCGAAGTGCTGCAAGCGCTGTGGCAAGACCTGCGCGAGGTGCAGCGCGGCGCGCTGGTGCTGTTCACCTCGCGCGCCCAGCTGCGCCAGGCGCAGTTGCAGCTGGAGCGTGGCGATTTGCGCGAGCTGCGCGACCGCGTCTTGGTGCAGGGCGACGGCTCACGCACCCGGCTGCTGCAGCAACACGCCGACCGGGTGCACGCGGGCCAGCCGTCCATTCTGTTTGGCCTGCAGTCGTTTGGCGAAGGGCTTGATTTGCCCGGCGAACTCTGCGAATGGGTGTTCATCACCAAGCTGCCGTTTGCCTCACCCGGCGACCCGGTGGGCCAGGCCCGCGCCGACTGGCTCAAGGCCCAGGGCCGCGACCCGTTTTCCGACATCGTGGTGCCCACCACCGGCGCGCGGCTGCTGCAATGGACCGGCCGCGCCCTGCGCACCGAAACCGACCAAGCGGTCGTCGTCTGTTACGACCCGCGCCTGCTGCGCCAGGCCTACGGCCGGCGCATGTTGGCGGGCCTGCCACCGTACCGCCTGCAGCGGCGGGTCAAGGGGGTGGTGGTGGATGTGACCTGATCCGCAGAGGGTCGCCGTACACTGACACGGACGGCACCCACAAGACCAGGAGGATCCCATGCTGCCCACACTCTTCGCCCACAAAGAAGCCGCCAACCACGAGCTGTTTGCTCTATTGGCCACGCTGGATGCCAAACAGCACGCCGAGCTGCTGCACAAGGCCACCCGCACGCTCAACCACATCCATGTGGTCGACCACATTTTCCAAGCTCACCTGGGTGGTGAGACGCACAGCCACACCGCCACCAACACGCCCGACACCCCAGCGCTGGACGAGCTGGCGTTTGCGGTGGCACAGGGCGATGCGTGGTACCGGCGTTATGTGGCCACGGTGAGCGAACGTGTGCTGGGTGAGTCGATCGACTTTCACTTCACCGACGGCGACGCCGGGCGCATGAGCCGGCACGAGATGCTGATGCACGTCATCACCCACGGCAGCTACCACCGGGGGCAAGTGGGGCAGTTGCTCAAGGACGCAGGGCTGGCGCCGCCGCGCGATTTGCTCACCCGCTTTTTGCACCAGAGCGAACCACAGCGGCGCCAGCCACGGGGCACGCCAGTCTCAACAACCGCCTTGCTGGTCATCGGCGTGCAGCAATCCCTGTGTGAAGGCGAGGGCGTGGCCTGGGACTGCGAAGGACTGTTCTCTCGCATCAACGTGTTGAGCCAGGGTGCACGCGCTGCAGGTTGCCCCGTCATCTGGGTGCAGCACCAAGACGCACAACTGCTGCCCGAGTCGCCCGCCTGGCAACTGCCTGCCGCCTTGCACACCGACGCAGCCGATCTGCACATCCGAAAAACCACGCCCGACGCGTTTTTTCGCACGCCTTTGCAAGCGCTGTTGCAGCAACACGGCGTGCAGCGCGTGGTGGTGTGTGGCCTGCACAGCGAGTTTTGTGTCGACACCACAGTGCGCCGCGCCATGGCGCTCGGTTACCCGGTCACGTTGGTGGGCGACGCCCACACCAGCGCCGGCCACGCCGATGCCACGCCCCAGCAGGTGATCGCCCACCACAACGCCACGCTGAGCGACATCAGCAGCTTTGGACCGCGGGTGACGGTGGTGTCGACGCAGGATGTGGTGTGGCGCCACGACACAAGCCTTGCGCACAGCCCCATGCGGTCTGACGAAGAGCCGGCTTCGCTCAAGCACTTGTTGCTCGGCGAAAGCGCCAGGTTTGACCTTCCGACCGGTCGATGAGTCACACCCCCGGCGGCAACACCGCCTCGCCCCACAGGCGCCGCCACAACCAGCGCAGGCCCTCGCCCACATCGGCGCGGTAGCCCACCTGCACCGCCGCTTGCTGACCCGGTGCGTCGAGCGGGCCCAGATCAAAGGTGAACACGTACCCGGGCTCTTGGCCCATGCGCAGGTCGGTGAGGGTCAGGCGGCCGTGGTCGGCGCGCAGGCGGTAAAAACCTTGGCTGAAGGCGGCGATGCGCCGCACACCGTCGAGCTGGCCGTGTTGGGCGATCAGTTCTGCGCCGCGCTCGTAGCGGCGCCAGCCGAATTGCGGTTGCGCGTCGAGCAGCGAGACATGGCCTTCCCAGTAGTGGGTGTCGGTCATGGCCACCACCCGCCACAGCACGGTGTTGAGCGGCGCGGGCGTCACCAGCAAGTGGGTGGGGGTGATGCCCTGGCGCGCCAGTTCGGCGCGGGTGGCTTGTGTGGCCAAGCCCTGGGCCAGCACGCTCCAGGCGATGTAGGCGCTGGCCAGGCCTAGCCCGACCACGTTCCAGCGCAGGCCCCGGTGCTGGCGCAGCGCCAGCGCGGCGATCAGGCCGATCAGCAGCGGCAGCGTCACACCCGGGTCGATGATGAACAGGCTGCCCACGCCGTAGGGGTGGTCGGTGAAGGGCTGCAGCAGCTGGGTGCCATAGACCGTCATCCAGTCGAGCAAGGGGTGGGTGAACAGCGCCAGCCAGAGGGCCATCGCCCACGCTCGCCAAAGCGGCCACTGCCCTTGCAGCCGCGCCACCAGCGCGCCCATGAGCGGCGCCAGCAGCGTCAGGTAGAGCAGCGAATGGGTCTCGGCCCGGTGCAGCACCATGTTCAAGATGGCGTCTCCGTGGTCGATCAGCGCGTCCAAGTCGGGCAGGGTGCCTGCCACGCCGCCCCAGAGCGCGGCCTTCCAGACGGCGGTGCGCCGGCCCATCACCGCCACGCTCACGGTGGCGCCCAGTGCCACTTGGGTCAGCGAATCCACGGCCGCCTCAGGCCTTGGGCGGCGCTTTGCCGTTGCCCATCCAGGCGATGAGCGAGGAGCGCATGGCTTCTTCCACCGACATGTCGACCACCTGCACCCAGCTGCGCGGCACAAACACCGTGTAGCCGCCGATCATGTAGCCCATGGGCAGGTACACCGCCACGTGTTGCTGGGTGACGGCGTCCAGCGGCAGGTCTTTGAGGCTTTGGCGCGTCACCAGACCGATGATGGAGAACTCGCTGACCGGGTTTTTCAGCAGCACCACCTGCTGCGCGTCGCGCTCGTGTGGCGCGAAGTAGTCGGCAAAACTTTTGAGCGAGGAGTAAATGCTCTTGACCAGTGGCAGATTGGTGAAGGGCAGCTCCACCCAGCCGAGCACCCGGCTCATAAAAGGCTGCGACACCAAGAAGCCCAGCACCAGAATCACCGCGCCACCCACCACAATGCCCAGGCCCGGCAGATAAAAGTCGCCGGTGAGGGGGCGCAGCATGCGCATGGTCAGGTCTTCGACCCAGAACACAAACAGGTAGAGCACATACACCGTGAGCGCCACCGGCAAAAAGGTGATGAGGCCACGGAAAAAATAGGAGGACAGGCGTTTCATGCGCGCGATTGTCGCCGGGCATAAAAAAGCCGGGGGCTTTGTGGGCTCCCCGGCGGCTGGTGGTGCGCGGTCGTGTTACTTGTCGAACGGGCGCGGCACTGGCGTTTTGTCGGTCGACGGCGGCAGGATCGGCAAAGCGATCTGCGGCTGCTGGCCGGTCAGGGTTTTGAGGAAGGCCACGATCTTGGCGTTCTCGTCTTTGCTGAACTCGCGGCCCAGCTGCAGGCGGCCCATCAGGTCCACCGCCACCGTCAGCGTCTGGGCGGCGCCGTCGTGGAAGTAGGGGTAGGTCAATTCCACGTTGCGCAGCGTCGGCACCTTGAAGTTCAGGCGGTCGGCGTCTTTGCCCGTCACCTCCATGCGACCTTGGGCGGTGCTGGCGGTTTTGTAGGCGGTGACCAAGCCCATTTTTTGGAAGGAGTTGCCGCCCAGGTTGGGGCCGTTGTGGCAGGCCACACAGCCGCTTTCCTTGAAGAGCTTATAGCCCTCCAGCTCGTTTTTGCTCAAGGCTTTGCTGTCGCCGTCGAGCCAGCGGTCAAAACGCGAGTTGGGAGTGACCAGGGTTTCTTCAAACGCGGCGATGGCGGTGGTCACCTCTTCGATGCTCAGTTTGTCGTGTTTGAACACCGCTTTGAATTCGTTCACATAGCCAGGGATGGACGACAAGGTGTCGATGGCCAGTGCGTGGGTGAAGGCCATTTCGCCTGGGTTGGCGATGGGGCCACCGGCCTGCTCCTTGAGGTTGGCGGCGCGGCCGTCCCAGAACTGCGCTAGGTTCAGGCTGGAGTTGAGCACCGTGGGCGAGTTGATCGGGCCTTGCTGCCAGTTGTGGCCAATCGAGGTGCGCAGGTTGTCCGAGCCGCCCATGCTCAGGTTGTGGCAGCTGTTGCAGGAAATGAAGCCCGACTTGGAGAGGCGGGGATCAAAAAACAGTTTTTTGCCCAGCTCCACCATCGCTGGGTCGAGGTTGCGCACGGCGGGAATGGTTTGCACCGGTTCGTCGGTGCGTTTTTGGGCCACAGCTGGGGTGGCCAGCAAGGCGGTAGCGGTGGCCACGGCGGTCAAAAGGCCGGTCATGAGGTGACGTTGGGTCATGGTTTTTCTCACTGAAGTCATGAAGGGTCAATGTGCCCTTCGGTGGCGGTGTGACCTGCCGCAAACCGGGGGAACGGCTTCAATGTATGCGGGTAAACCCTAGAAAAACTTGACTCAAGTCAATGCCAGTTCCGCCTCTGATTGTGTGCATCTATCAAAAAAATAGTTTTTGACAATGATGAATACTGGGGTGGTACTTCAGTCCCAACCGCCCGCGCGGCGCAGCACAAAACGCTGGCGCAGGCTGGGGCCGTCGGGTTGTGCCTCGTGTCGGGCGCTCAAGCGGCGTTCGCCTTCGAAGCCGCGTCCGCAGTCCACCGGGTAACCGACCCACACCGCGTGGATGTCCACGCCGTCGACCGACTCGTCGAGCACCAACTCGCCGTCGCTGATATCGCCCGACAGCAGGTGGGTGGTGCCGCTGGGCGCGGTCCATTGGCCTCGCACCGTCTCGGCGTAGTCGGGGTGGCGTTCCATGCGCAGTGGCGCTTCGGTGGCGGGGCCTTGCGTCGGCTGCAGGCGCAGTTGCCATTGGCCGTAGAGGTGGGTGGTGCCCACCTCGGTGGGGCACTGCAAAGGCGCCGGGGCCGTGGGCGCCGGTGTTTGGGCCAGGGCGGCATGGCCCCAAGCGGTGGCCAGCAGCGCGCAGACCATTGTCCAGCGGAGCTGGGTGCGGCGGCCCGTCATGGTGCGGCCGCCTTGTTTTGTTGGGCGCGGGCGGCGAATTCGGCGCGCAGCGCGCGCAGCTTTTCGCGCGGGTCTTCTTTCACCGTGTTCTGGTCCAGCGCCATTTCGGCGATGAAGCGGCTCGGCAGGCCGGGCACGGTTTCGCGCCCTTTTTTGCGCCGCTTGAGCCAGCTCACCACCAGGGTGCGCTGGGCGCGGGTGATGCCCACGTACATCAGCCGGCGTTCTTCTTGCAGGCGCGCGGCCAGGCTCTCGCCGCCCATGTCGCTGGCCTCGTCGTCGAGTTTGAAGGGCAGCAGCCCTTCGTTGACGCCGACCAACATCACATGCGGCCATTCCAGGCCTTTGGAGGCGTGCAGGGTCGAGAGCGTGAGCACGTTTTGGTCTTGCTCGCGGTCGGACAGGGTGGAAATCAGCGCGATCGTCTGCACCACTTCCAGCAGGGAAGTGGCCCCCACGCTCCGCCGCTTCGCTGGGTCACTGCCCCCCGAGGGGGCGCTCGCACCTTGGGGCGGCCCGGCGGTGCTCGTGCGCTCGTCGGTGTCTTGCGCGCCGGTCTCATCCCCGACCACGCCGCCACAGCGCCCGGCCATCCAGTCGCAAAACTCGCTCACGTTGTTCCAGCGCGCGGCGGCCACTTTCTCGCTGTCCTCGTTGTCGTACAGGTGCTGCTCGTAGCCGATGTCTTTGAGCCAATCGCTCAGAAAGGTGCGCCCGGCTTCTTGGCCCACGGTGTGGCGGGCGCGGTATTCCAGGTCGTTCACATAGCGGCCAAACTCGTGCAGGCCGCCAATCGCCCGGGCGTTGACCGCGCTGCCCAGCGAGTGGGAAAACAGCGCTTCGAACAGGCTCAGCTTGTATTGGGTGGCGAAGTTGCCCAGCTGTTGCAGCGTGGTGTGGCCAATGCCGCGTTTGGGTGTGGTCACCGCGCGCAAAAACGCTGGGTCGTCGTTGTTGTTCACCATCAGGCGCAGCCAGGCGCACAGGTCGCGGATCTCGGCCTTGTCAAAAAAGCTTTGCCCACCTGAGACCTTGTACGGAATTTGCGCGCGGCGCAGCGCGGTCTCGAACGGCCGCGCCTGGTGGTTGGCGCGGTAGAGGATGGCGAAGTCGCGCCACTCTTTGTGCACGCTGTTGGCGCGCAGGCTCTGGATGCGGGCCACCGCGCGCTCGGCCTCGTGGTCTTCGTTGTCGCCTTCGACCACCCGCACCGGCTCGCCTTCGCCCAGGTCGCTCCACAGCGTTTTGGGAAACAGCTTGGGGTTGGGGCCGATCACGTTGTTGGCCGCGCGCAGGATGGCGCTGGTGGAGCGGTAGTTTTGCTCCAGCTTGATGACCTTGAGCTGCGGAAAGTCTTGCGGCAGGCGCTTCAAGTTGTCCAGCGTGGCGCCGCGCCAGCCGTAGATCGACTGGTCGTCGTCGCCCACGGCGGTGAAGCGGGCGCGTTCACCGACCAGCAGTTTGAGCAGTTCGTACTGGGTGGCGTTGGTGTCTTGGTATTCGTCGACCAGCACATGGCCCATTTTTTTCTGCCACTTCTCGCGCACCTCGGGAAAGTCGCGCAACAGCTTGAGCGGCAGGGCGATCAGGTCGTCAAAGTCCACCGCTTGGTAGGCGGTCAGCCGCTCTTGGTACAGCGCCATCAGCCGCGCGGTGCTGCGCTCGAGTTCGTCGCGCGCTTGGGCCAGTGCGTCGTCTGCGGTCAGGCCCGCGCCTTTCCAGGCGCTGATGGTCCATTGCCACTGGCGCGCGGTGGCGGTGTCGGTGGTGGTGCCGCAGTCTTTGAGCAGGCTGGTGATGTCGTCGGTGTCCAGGATCGAAAACTGGGGTTTGAGCCCCAGCGCCGCGCCGTCTTCGCGCAGCAGCCGCACGCCCAGCGCGTGAAAGGTGCAAATCAGCACCTTCTTGGCGTCTTTGCCCACCAGCTGGCTGGCGCGCTCGCGCATTTCGGCGGCGGCCTTGTTGGTGAAGGTGATGGCCGCGATCCGGTCGGCCGACAGCCCGGCTTGGATGAGGCGCCCAATCTTGTGGGTGATCACCCGCGTCTTGCCTGAGCCGGCGCCGGCCAGCACCAGGCACGGCCCACCAAGGTGGTTGACCGCTTCGAGCTGGGCGAGGTTGAGACCGTGGGACATCGGTGGGTGGGTATGGAAGCGTGGCGCTGGGCCAAAGGGTTGCTGACCAAGTGGCCGCAGAAAACGGGCTGCGAATCATAGCCGCCGGCTATGCCGCTCATGGCCTGTGGCCGCTTGAGTGCGCGGCGGGGCAGCGCTACGCTGCGGCGCGTCGCACAGACCCACTGGAGTTCGCCATGGCATCTCTCACACCTTGCAGCGCACCGGCGTGTTGGCTCGACTGGCTGGCCGCCTTGGCCTTGTCACACTGAAGCATTGGCGCATAGCGCAGCGCTATCGATAGATTTTATTAAATCACTTTTCATAATCGATAGATGAGGCTTAAGCTGGAGGCTCTCTACCGCTAGGAGCCCACCATGTCCCGATTCATCAGCACCCATGCCTTCACTTTGCAAAAGACGGTGTCCTATTACTTCACCCACATCACGGTGGCGGCCTTGGTGGGGTATGCGGTCACCGGCGATTGGGTCGCGGCCATTGCCTTGAGCTTGTTGGAGCCCACGGTGCAGACGGTGGTGTATTTCTTCCACGAACGCGCTTGGCAGCGTGTGGCGCAGCGGCGTCAGCGCACGGTAGTGGCGTGATGCCCTGGGTGGGCGCCATGGGGCTGGGCAAACCAGACCCTGGCGCCTGCCACAATGCGCCCTGTGCTGCAGATACTCACCATCACTTTTCCGTTTTTTGCGCTGGTTTTGGCGGGCTACGTGGCCGCGCGGCGCCAATGGCTGCCCATCGCGGCGATTCCGGGCCTCAACAGCTTTGTGCTGTTTTTTGCGCTGCCCGCCATGCTGTTCCGTTTTGGCTCCACCACGCCCATCGCCCAGTTGCTCGACGCTGCGGTGTTTGGTGTCTACCTGCTGTGTGCGCTGGTGATGGTGGCCATCGCCTTGGCGCTGACCCTGTCGGCGCGCATCCGCTGGAACGACGCGGCGCTGGGGGCGCTGGTGGCGGCGTTTCCCAACACCGGTTTTATGGGTGTGCCGCTGCTGGCCGCCTTGCTCGGGCCACAGGCGGTGGGCACGGTGATTGTGTTGATCATTGTGGACATGGTGATCACCAGTTCGCTGTGTGTGGGGCTGTCGCGCCTGGATACGCCGGGTGGCGCTTGGGTGGCCACCCGCAACGCGCTCAAAGGCGTGGCGTCCAACCCCATGCCGTGGGCGATTTTGTTGGGCGCTTTGTTCTCGGCCTTGGATGTGCGCCTGCCCGGCATGGTGGAAAAAACCGTCTGGTTGCTCGCCGATGCGGCGTCGCCGGTGGCCTTGTTCACCATTGGTGCGGTGCTGGCCCGCGCACAAATGCAGGCCAACCACCCCATGCCGCTGTCCGATTTTGTGCCGATTGCGGCCATGAAGCTGGTGTTGCACCCGCTGCTGGTGTTCGCCGCTGGCTGGGCCGCCATGGCGCTGGGGGTGCCGCTGCGGCACGATGCCTGGGTGGTGATGGTGCTGATCGCTGCCTTGCCCAGCGCCAGCAATGTGTCTTTGCTGGCCGAGCGCCTGGGCGCCGACAACGGGCGCATTGCACGCATTATTTTGGTGACCACGGCCCTGGCGTTTTTGACGTTTTCGGCCGCAGTCCGGGTGCTCACCTGAAAAAGTGTTGTGTCAATACCGCGATACCTCCCCCAGTTTGCCCGGTGATAAACATCAAAACTGATATCCTTGGGCGCAAGAACTGACAAATTGGGTCGCTTGGTGGCATCCCATCCTGACGCCCCGCAGGCTCTGGTGTACCCTGCAGGGCTGGCCCGACCGTGGCCGCAATACCCCCGATTCTTTGCCCGGATCCCCAGCATGAGCAAACGCAATTTTCTGGCCTGTTTGGCCGCTACCGCTTTGGGCGTGATGGCCGCTCCATGGACACACGCCGCTCCCAAGGGGCGGGTGGTGCTCACCGTCAGCGGCGCCATTGGCAAAACCAACGCGGGTGACACCTACCAATTCACGATGGCGATGATCGACGCGCTGCCGCAGCACAGCTTCACCACGCGCACGCCTTGGTACGACCGCCCTGTGACTTTTCGCGGGCCGCGTTTGTCCGACGTGCTGGCGGCGGTGGGCGCCAAGGGGACGGTGTTGCACGCGATTGCCATCAACGATTACCGGATCGCCATTCCTGTGCAGGACACGGCAGACCACCCGGTGATCATGGCCAGCCGCATTGATGGCAGGCTCATCCCCGTGCGCGAAAAAGGACCGCTGTTTGTGGTCTACCCGTTCGACAGCAGCGCCACCTTGCGCAGCTCGGTGTACTACGAACGCTCGATCTGGCAGCTCAAATCGATACACATTGAATGAAGGTTGCCGACACCCGGCCGATTGCGGTCTGGGTGGCCCCGTTCATCTGGCTGTTGGTGCTCACTCTGGTGCTGCTGGGGTGGGTGCAGTGGCGCCAGTACCAGCTGCTCTACGACACCTCAAACCGCCAAGTTGACCGCTTGATGTGGCAGGCGGCCGAACTGATGCGCGAGCGCGACCGCTTTGCACAAGCTTTGCGCGAAGCGCTGGAGCCCGGTGCGGTGGTGGATGTGGACCGTCTGAGCGAACGCTACGAGGTGTTTGTCAGCCGCATCGATCTGATTGACCGCATTCCCCGGCGCGATCTGTTGGAGAACTCGCCGGTGTATCGGCACACCATGGGCGCCTTGCGTGCCTATGTGGAGGTGGCCGATCGGATCATGACCGACGCCGACGCCATTGTGCAAGACCCCACGCGGCTGGAGTTGTTGTTGCCACCGCTGCGACCGCTGGAAAACCAGCTGTTTGTGCTGACCGCCCATGCCCACACCGCCAGCCAGCAGTTGGTCAGTGAGCGCAGCCAGCAACTGCGCCAACAAAGCCAGTTGTTGTTGATGCTTGGGCTGGCGCAGGGCGTGTTGTTGCTGTTGCTGCTGGGCATGTTGATGCGCCGCATCCGCCTGCAGAGTGCGCGTTATGCCCACCTGCGCGCTTTGAGCCAAGAGCTGACCGAAGCGCGCGACCGTGCCATGGATGCCAACCGCGCCAAGGATGTGTTTTTGGCCACCATGAGCCACGAGCTGCGCACGCCGTTCCAAGGCCTGATGGGCATGTTGCAGCTGCTCAAGGACTCGCGCCTGAACGAACAGCAACGCGACTACTTGGAGACCGCCCGCCATTCGGCCAAACATTTGCTGGGCGTGCTCAACGATATCCTAGATATCTCCACCATCGAAACCGGCTCGCTCAAGCTGGTGCCTGGCCCCACCCCATTGCGGCTGTTGCTCGAACAGGTCGAAGCGTTGATGCAAGGCGCTGCCCAAGCCAAGGGGTTGGAGTTGCGTGTGGCGGTCGACCCCGATCTGCCGGCCTGGGTGATGGCCGACGCCAAGCGGCTGCGCCAAGTGCTCTTTAACCTGCTGGGCAATGCGATCAAGTTCACCCGCAGTGGCGGGGTGTATGCCGATATCCGGCGCGACAGTGGTCCTGCGGGACGCGTTCGCATCACCATCCGCGACACCGGCATCGGCATGGACAAGGCCACCGTGGCCAAGCTCTTTACCCGCTTCTACCAGGCCGACAGCTCACTGCGCAGGCGCATTGGTGGCACGGGACTGGGGCTGGAGATCTCGCGCAACTTGGTGCGCCTGATGGATGGCGACATCACCGTCGAAAGCCAGCTGGGTGTGGGTTCGCTGTTCACCATCACCATGGCCTTGCCTCCGACCGAAGCGCCACAGCGGCGCACCAGCGAACGCCAGCGACAGCAAACACCGCGCCTGCGGCTGTTGATGGCCGAGGACAACGCGGTGAACCGCAAGGTCATGATGATCATGGCCGACCGGCTGGGCCATCAGGTGAGCTTTTGCGAAAACGGTCAAGAGGCGCTGCAGCGCCTGAGCCAGAGCGGTGAGGTCTTCGACGCGGTGCTGATGGACTACCACATGCCGGTGCTCGATGGCCTGGCCACCACCCAAGCCATCCGCAGCCTGGGCGGCAACTTGGCGCGCATACCCATCGTGATGGTAACGGCCGATGTGCTCAACAACACCCGCGCCAAGGCCATGGCCGCTGGTGTCACCGAGTTCATCACCAAACCGATCCAGCCCGAAGATCTGCAACGCGCATTCAAGCGTTGTGGTCTGCTGCCGAGCTTTGCCGACTCGGGCTTGAGCGCTTTGGGCTCTCTGTGAGCCTGGGCGCTCAGATCACCAGCGGATCCACATCCACCGCAAAGCGGATCAGCCCTTTGGCTTGCGGCGCTTGCCGCGCCTGCAGCAGCAGCGGTTGCCAAGCCGCCAGAAAACGCTGTAGCCCAGCCCGCGATGCCGACTCCACCAACAGCTGGGCGCGCTCCACATTGGCCACCCGCGCCACCGCCATCGGCACCGCGGGGTACAGCGCCACGTCTTGGGCCTCCGGCAGCTCGGCGGCCCAGGCGGCGGCGGTGTTCAGAAAGGCCTGGGCACTGGCTTGATTGCGCGCGTCTGCGCGCAGCAGCGCTTGGGCGCCAAAGGGTGGCATGCCTGCGGCCTCGCGCTCGGCCAGTTCCGCTGCCGCAAATCCCGGATAGTCGTGGGCGCGCAATGCGGCAAACAGGCTGTGCTCGGGGTGAAAGGTTTGGATCCACATTTCGCTGTGGCCGGCGCGCGCACCATCGCGCCCTGCACGGCCGGCGGCCTGCATCAACAGCGCAAACAAGCGCTCTGGGCCCCGGTAGTCGCTGGCAAACAATGCGGCGTCGGCGTTGGCGCTGGCCACCAAGGTGATGCGCCGGAAATCGTGGCCCTTGGCCACCATCTGGGTGCCCACCAGCACATCCACCTCGCCGCTGTGCAGGGCCGCGAGCTGGGCCTCCAGCGCGCCCTTGGCGCGGGTGCTGTCGGCGTCCATGCGCGCCACCCGCACCGCTGTGCCATCGGGCCGCCGCACATCGGCCAGCAGGCCGGCAATGTGTTCTTCCAGCTGCTCGGTGCCGCGCCCTACTGGCGCGATGTCCAGGTTGCCGCAGTCCGGGCACGCGCGCGGCACCCGGTCGGTTTGGCCGCAGTGGTGGCAGCGCAGCGTGCGGTCGATTTTGTGGAACACCCGAAACGCGCTGCAGTGGGCGCACTGGCTTTTCCAGCCACAGGCGTCGCAGGACAGCACCGGCGCATAACCGCGGCGGTTGAGCAGCACCAGGCTTTGCTCACCGCGCGCTACCCGCTCGGTGATAGCCGCCAGCAGGGCGGTTGACAGCACGGTGCCTTTGGGCTGCTGTTTCATGTCCACCACGCGCAGCGCTGGCAAGGCGGCGCCACCAATGCGGCTGGGCATGGCCAAGCGCCGATAGCGTCCCTGCTCGGCCGCATGCCAGCTTTCCAGCGACGGGGTGGCCGAGCCCAGCAGCACCTGGCAGCGCGCCCCCGGTGTGCTGGCCTGCAGCCGTTCGGTTTCTAGCCGGGCGCGGTAGACCGCCAGATCGCGCGCAGAGTAACGCGCGCCTTCTTGGCTTTTGTAGCTGGGGTCGTGCTCCTCGTCCACCACCAGCAGCCGCAGGTGGGGCAGGCTGGTGAAGATGGCCAGACGGGTGCCCAGCACCACCCGAGAGCGGCCGGTGTGGGCGGCCAGCCAGCCGGCCAGGCGCTGTGGGGGCGTCATGCCGCTGTGCAAACAGGCCAAGCCGCCGGGCCCCAGCCACGGGCCTAAGCGTTCGGCCAAGCGCGCTTGCAGTTGCGGCGTCAAATTGATTTCCGGCACCAGCACCAACACCTGGGCGTGGGTGTCGTGGCGCAACACCTCCTCGGCAGCGCGCAAATACACCTCGGTTTTGCCACTGCCGGTGCTGCCAAACAACAGCACGGGGGCGTCTGCTGAAGGCAGCGCTTGCAGCACCGCCGCTTGCTCTGGGCTGGGTTCAGGCAGGGGCAGAGAGGGGGTTTCGGGTATTGGCCGGGCTTTGCGCTGCAGCCGCCGCTGCAGCTGGGTGGCGTCCAGATCGCGCAGCGGCGCGGGCAAGGCCGCCAAGGCCACCTCGCCCAAACTGCGCTGGTAATAGCGCGCCGCAAACGCCACCAAACGCCGCCAGCTCTCGCCCAGCGGGGGCAAGGCGTCGAGCACACTGCTCACACTGCGCGCCTGCGCGGGGGCCAGATCGGGTGGTGGCCCTTCCAAGGTGTCCCACACCAAGCCCAGCACCTCGCGCCGGCCCAACGGCACCCGCACCAGCTGTCCGGGCGGCAGGGGGCGGCTGTGGCGATAGCTCAACACGGGTGCCACGCCACTGTGCGCAGGTGTTGGCACCACCACCGCGAGCCAGCTGTCAGTTTCGGTGGGAAAACCACTGGCCAAATGCTCGTGAGTTAGCCCGGGTTTCTCAGTCATGGCCTTGATGTGTGCCGCAAGTCGTTGATTTGCAAAGAACTAGAAAGATGTCCCGCACTTCTGTGGATAACTTTGTTGATAGAGCCCGGGACACGCGCCAAACCCATTGTCTATCAAGGCTTTTGCTGGATTGCTGAGAAAATTAGCAGGGAAAAAAATCTTTGCAAATCAACAAGTTAAAAAAATTAACACTTTCGACTTTCACTCCCGTGGGGTATGGTTGGGCGCCGCCATCGGCGGCCCAAATGTGTGCATAAGTGACCGTTGTCAAGTGAAAATTTGGCCAATTTTTGTGCTATGCGGGCCCTGCTGCAGCGCTTTAGCGGGTGCGCAAGCGGCGCGAATGGCGGTGCACCGCTTCCACCAGCGCCGACACATGTTCGGGCGGGGTGTACTGGCTGATGCCGTGGCCCAGGTTGAAGATGTGGGTTGGGCCGGTGCCCGCGCCTTGGTGCGGGGTGCCAAAACTCTCCAGCACCACCGCCACTTCGCGGTCGATCGCCTCGGGCGGCGCAAACAGCACGTTCGGGTCGATGTTGCCTTGCAGCGCTTTCACATCGCCCACCGCGGCGCGGGCCATGCCCAGGTTGACCGTCCAGTCCAGGCCCAGCACCTCGCAGTCGAGGTCTTTCATGTCGGCCAGCCACAGGCCGCCGCCTTTGGTGAAGACGATGCGCGGTACCACCGCGCCACTGGCGTCGGTGCGCTTCAACTGCGCCAACACCCGCTTGGTGTAGGCCAGGCTGAAACTTTGGAAGGCGCCATCGGCCAACACACCGCCCCAGCTGTCGAACACCATCACCGCTTGGGCGCCGGCGTCGATTTGTGCGTTCAGGTAGGCCGCCACCGCGTCGGCGTTGATGGCCAAGATGCGGTGCATCAGGTCTGGGCGGCTGTACATCAGGCCTTTGACCAAGCGGTAGTCGTCGCTGCCGCCGCCTTCAACCATGTAGCAAGCCAGCGTCCAGGGGCTGCCCGAGAAGCCGATCAGCGGCACCCGGCCATTCAAGGCTTTGCGGATGCTGGTAACCGCGTCAAACACATAGCGCAGCTTGTCCATGTCGGGCACGGCGAGTTTGGCCACATCGGCTTCGCTGCGCACGGTGTGGGCAAACTTGGGGCCTTCGCCTTGCGCAAAGCTCAGGCCCAAGCCCATGGCGTCGGGCACGGTCAGAATGTCGGAAAACAGAATCGCCGCGTCCAGCGCGTAGCGCTCCAGTGGCTGCAGCGTCACCTCCGTGGCGTAGTCCACGTTGGTGGCCAGCCCCATAAAACTGCCCGCCTTGGCCCGGGTGGCGCAGTACTCGGGCAGGTAGCGGCCGGCCTGGCGCATCAGCCACATCGGCGTGTGGTCGGTGGCTTGGCGCAGGCAAGCGCGCAAAAAGGTGTCGTTTTGCAGGGGGGCGAAAGGCATGGGCGTGTCCGGATCGGGCGGGTGGATAGAAGCTGGGATTATCCCGCCTGCGCCCAGGCTCACCTAAGCTGTGTCATCGCCGCTGGCTTCGGGCGGAAACAGCAAGGACACAATCTGCGCCGAACAGGCGTCGCCATGGCGCTTTCGCCAACCGTCGCGACCCTCTTCAAGGCCGCTGTAGGGCTCGCTTGTTGGCAAGGTGTTGGCGTGCATGCAGTGGCTGGCCACTATCCCAGGGGCTTGAACATGGGCCAGCCGCGTTTGGCCCATTCGCTCATGCCGCCGTTCACGTAGCGCACGTGGGTCCAGCCCGCTTCGCGCATGGCCTCCACCACTTTGCTGGACCGGTTTTGGGTGTTGCAGATGATGAGCACCGGCTGAGCGGGGTCATTGGGGATTTCGCTGGCGCGTTTTTCCAGCTGCGACATGGGCAGCAGCCGCATGCCTTGCGCCACGCCAGTGGCGTGTTCGTCGGGCTCACGGATGTCAAACACCAGCGTTTGCCCTTGTTCGAGCAGTTGCCGGGCTTCGTCCAGGCTCACCTGCCACTCGGGCGGTGTGGCGGGGCTGCAGGCGCCCAGCGCCAGGGCGGCGCTGGCGCCCAGGGCGGACAGGATCAGGTGGCGGCGGTGCATGGGTGTTGTCATGGTGTGGGCAATGGGGCCAGGGCGGCGCGCAGCTCGCTGGCGCTGAGCACTTCGCTCAACACCAGCGGCGGCTGGCCGGGCGCGATCAGGGTGTAGACCGGCACACCGCTGCGGCCGAGTTGGGCGAGTGCGGCGGTGATGAGGGGGTCGCGCCGGGTCCAGTCGGCGCGCAGCAGGGCCACGTTTTTGGCGGCCATGTCGGCCAGCACGCTGGGGTCCGACAGGGTGGTGCGCTTGTTGAACTGGCAGGTCACGCACCAAGCGGCGGTGTAGTCCACAAACACCGGTCGGCCTTGGGCCAGCAGCGTGGCTTGGCGCTCAGGGCTCCAGGCCTGCCAGCTTTGGCCCTGCACGCCAGTGGCCACCGGCTCGCCCGCCACGTTGGCTTGCAAGCGGGTGACGTTGGGGCCCAGACTCAGGCCCAGCCACAGCAGCGCGGCGGCGGCCAAGCCGGCGAGCACGGTGCGGCCCTTGCCACGCAGGCCCAAGGCCCAGATCAGCCAGGCCAGCGCCACCAGCATCAGCAGCAGCGCGGCCGCGCCGTCGATGCCGCTTTGCTGGCCCAGCACCCACAGCAGCCACACCACGGTGGCGAACATGGGAAAGGCCATGAATTGGCGAAAAGCCACCATCCAGGCGCCCGGCCTCGGCAGCGCGCGCGCCACCGCCGGCCACCAGCTGGCCGCCAAGTAGGGCAGGGCCATGCCCAGGCCCAGCAAGGCAAACACCGCCAGCGCTTGGGCCGTGGGCAGCGCCATCGCCAAGCCGAGCGAAGCGCCCATAAAAGGCGCGGTGCAGGGCGAGGCGATGGCCACCGCCAGCACCCCGGTCAAGAACGCATCGCCGCTGGGGCTGCGCGCCTGCAGCGTGGCCAAGCGGCTGGGCAGCACGTGGCCAAACTCAAACAGCCCGGCCAGGTTCAGGCCGATCACGGTGAACAGCGTGGCCAGCGCGGCCACCACCAGGGGGCTTTGCAGCTGAAACCCCCAGCCAATCGCCTCGCCGGCCGAGCGCAGGCCCAGCAACAAGCCACCCAGCGCCACAAAGCTCAGCACCACCCCGGCGGTGTAGGCCAGGCCGGCGCGGCGGTGGGCCGCTTGTTGGTCCGCGTGTTGGGCAAAGGCCAGCACCTTGATGGCCAGCACCGGAAACACACAGGGCATGAGGTTGAGGATCAGGCCGCCGATCAGCGCACCAATCAGCGCCGCCCACAGCCCAATGCCGGGCCCCGCAGGCGGCGGCGCGGCGGCGCGCGCGGCGTTGGCGTCCAGCGCCTGTTGCAGTGCGTCGGGCACGGCGGCGGGCAGCGCGGCCACCGGCGGCCATGTGCCTTGCACCGCCACGGTTTGCCGCACCCCGGCCGGCTCGCTGGCGCCATTGGCCAGCGCCACCACCAGCGGCAGCTCGGTCGGGCTTTCGCTGCGCTGGGGGGTGAGCGGTATGCGCGCGGTCCAGCGTTCGCCGTCCCAGGCCTGGGTCCAGGCCGCGCCGGGTTCGATCAGCGCCGGTGTTTCCGGAAAAAACTCCAGTGTCTGGCCGCGCCAGGCGGCGGGCAAGTTGGCCAGTTGCACCGCCAAAAAACCCGCTTCTGGCGTCATCGACCCGTTGCCGGCTGGCGCAGACACCGGTCGGCGCGCCAAGGCCGCGTCAAACTCGGTGGCATGGCTGGCGGTGCTGCCTTGCACCGGCAGGTTCAGGGTGAAGCGCCCTTCTTCGGGAATACATTCTTGCCGGCAGGCCAGCCAAGTGGCCTCCAGCGTGATGGGCAGCGTGGCGCCGCTGGGCGCCTGCGCAATGGTCAGCGGCACCGGCAGCAGCACCGTGCCCTCGTAGCCGTAGTTGGCCAGGGTGCCCAGCGGGAATTTGCGCGGCGTGGGCCAGTCCACCGCGCCAGCGCTCACACCGGCGGGCAGGGTCCAAGTCAATTCGGTGGGCAGGCCTGAGTCGCCGGGGTTTTTCCAATAGGTGTGCCAGTGCGGCGCGTGCTGCAGCCGCAGTCCGAGCCACACGGTGGCGCCCGGGGCCACACCCTGGGGCGCGTGCGCCAGCAGCTCGGCGCGCACCTGTCCGGTGTCCACCACCCCCGCTGGCGCCAGCAGCGCAGCGGTGTTGAGTTGGGCCAGCGCCGGCAGGCCGCTCAGCAAGGCGGCGGCCAGCGCCCAGCGCCGCAACTGTGTCCACAAGGCAATCATCGTCAACACCACAACCGTTTCTTATGCATGGCCCGGTCCGAGCCTGCGGCGGTGCGGCAAGTTCCTCGGGGGCGGCTCCAAATATAAGCGCTCGCTGTTGTTGCCGGTGGCCAGCGACCACCCACCCCCGTACACTGTGAGCCCCATGAGCACCTCCACACCCCTGCACGGCCCGCTGCGCTGGGCGCACCTGAGCACCACCGACTTTGCCGCGCTGGACCGCCGCCGCGCCATCGCGGTGCTGCCGGTGGCCGCGACCGAACAGCATGGCCCGCACCTGCCGCTGAGCGTCGACAGCGATTTGGCCGACGGCATCATCGCCGCCGCTTGGAGCCCTCTGCAGGCCACGCTCACCGACCGCGCCGCGCTGTTTTTGCCCACCCAGGCGGTGGGCTTTTCGCCCGAACACACTGCGTTCGCCGGCACCTTGACGCTCAAGGCCGAAACGCTGATGCGGGTGTGGACCGAACTCGCCGAATGTGTGGCCGCCAGCGGCATCACCACGCTGCTGATCTTCAACACCCACGGCGGCCAACAAGGCGCGCTCGACCTGGTCGCCCGCGACCTGCGCGCGCGGCTGGGCATGGCCGTGGTCAGCACCAGCTGGTACCAGCTGCCCCTGCGCGACGAACAAGGCCAAGATGTGATGGCCCGCTTCACCGCACACGAACAACGCTTTGGCGTGCACGCTGGCCAGGTGGAAACCGCCATGATGCGCGCCCTGCACCCCGAGCGCGTGCGCATGGACCGCGCAGAAGCCTTCGCGTCGACCACCGAATGGCGCGCCCAGCACCTGCCACTGCTGGGCAACGGCACCAGCGCCAAACTGGCCTGGGCCACCCAAGACCTCAACCCCAGCGGCGCAGTCGGCAACGCCGCCGCCGCCACGCTTGAGGACGGCCACGCCTTGGTGCAGGCCGCTGGGCGCGCGCTGGCGCAGCTGGTGGTGGAGATGGGCCGGCTGGGCGAGGCGCCGCGCTGACCTTGTCCTGGGCTCAGGTGTAGGTCACCAGCCCTTCATCCCCCGGCTCGCCCAGATGCGGCAGGGCGTTGAAGGTGATGAGGCTGTGGCGGCGCGCGTTGAACTCGGTCTGGCTGACCGCGCTGTTGCGGATGCGCATGTTCAGGTTGATGGTGGTCTCGGGGCTGGTGCCCAGCACCTGGCCCACGGCGGTGGCGATCGGCCCGCCGCTGCTGACCACCAGCACCCGCTGGCCCAGGTGGTGTTCGCGCACATGGGCCAGCACGGTGGACACACCGCGCGCAAAGTCGTCGTAGCTGGGCATGCCCTCGGGGCTCACCGTGCCGGCCATCCACTGCGTCAGCCCGTCGCGCAGGCGGTGAAAGTGGGCGCGGTACAGCTCGGGCGTGTCGGGCGCGGGCAGGGGCTCGCGGTAGATGGCGCGGATCACCGCGTCGCTGTCGTATTCGTTGAGGCAGTCACATTCCACTGGCTGCAGCGCTTGGGCGGCTTCGCCCAGCCCTTCGCGGATGGCGGCCCAGGTCTGGCGCTGGCGCTGCAAGGTGCCGGTGATCACCGCGTCGGGCGCAAAGCCGGTGCGCGCCCAGTAACGGCCCAAGCGCACGCCCTGCTCATGCCCCAGTGGGCTGAGCTGGTCGTAGTTGTCGGCCCCAAACGAGGCCTGACCGTGGCGCACCAAATACAGCGTTCCCATGCGTTCCGTTCCTGTGTGGGGCGGATTCTGGGTCGCGCGCTGGCGCGGATTTGTCTCGGGTGTGTCACGGTTGGCGAGAGCTGTCTCCTGGGTTACCCTTCGGCCGGTTCACAACGGTATCGAGGGAGGAGTCATGGGTCTTTGGTTGGTGTGGCGCCTGCGCGCGCAGGGCATTGTTTGTTTGCTGTGTTTTGCCTTGGGGGGCACCGGCGTCGGTTGGGCGCAGGACTATGGTGCGCAGTCGGCCCATTTCCGCATCAACCGGGTGTTGCATGTGGAGGAGATCGCCGCCGACTTCAGCACTGTGAGGACTTTGTCGCTCGAACGTGAGGCCCTATCGGCACAGGGGGCGGTGGCGGTGGGCAAGTACGCGCTGTCGTTCAACCCCGATCTGGAGAGTCTGGAGATCCTGGAGGCTTTTACACAGAAGGCCGACGGACAGAAGATTGCGGTAGACCCGCAGGCTATCCAGCGACAAACCGGATTGCTCGCACCCGGCACAGGCATCAGCTGGCCGGGTGTTCAATTGGTACAGGTGGTGTTCCCCAATGTGTCGTCTGGCGACAAAACATTGGTCCGTTGGCGCCATACCGTGCGCCAGGCGGCGTTGCCCCAATGGCTGTCGATGCTCGACCTGCTGCCCAACATGACCGATGTGCAGGACTTCCGCGTTGAATTGTCGGCTCCGTTGGGGATGCCGATTCAGGTGGCCGCTGAGCGCCTGGACCTGCAGACCAGCACAGAGCAGGGAAAACAGCGCTGGACCATTCGGGGCCAAGGGCGAGGGTTTTCCGACGAACCAGGGATGGCCAACGGATTGAAGCAATTGCCCTATTGGATGTATTCGACATTGCCCACCCGCGTGGCCCTGTCCGATGTGTTCGCAGCCAAAGTGCGCGAAAAAATACAGCCGTCTCCCGACATCCAAGCGTTGGCCAAGCACATCACCCAAGGCATGGAGCAGCCCTGGGACAAAGCACAAGCCATCCACCGCTGGGTGACACAAAACATCCGCTATGTGGCTGTTTTTGTGGGCGTGGGTGGCTATGTGCCCAACAACCTTTCAGACATTCTCGGGCGGCGCTATGGCGACTGCAAAGACATGACCTTGCTCACCATGGCGCTGTTGGAGGCCGTGGGTATCGAATCGGCACCGGCCTTGATCAATGCTGCCAATGCGGATTGGGTACCCCCGGTGGCCGCGCCGCTGTACAACCATGTGATTGTCTATATCCCCGCCTTGGATGTGTACACCGATCCCACGGCGCGGAGTCTTCCTTTTGGCAAGCTGCCGTCGCTGTTGGCCGCCCGGCCCGTGCTGGTGGGCTTGAAGGCTGGCAGTCGCGAAATGCGCACGCCGGTATTTTCGGAGCAAGACAATGCGCTGGCCTTGCAGTCGCGCTGGGTGTTTGATGCGCAGGGCAACGCCGAGGTGAATCTGTCGGTCAAAGCGTCTGGTTGGGCGGCAACGGGCATGCAGGACCATTTGGAGCAGATCCCCGATGGGGCTCAAAAGGCGGCAGTCCAGCGGTATCTGAAGGCCGCCAACCTCAAAGGGACGGGGCAGCTCAGTTATCCGCCAGTGCAGCGGCAGGAGCAGCTGCAGAGCTTTTCAGTGGCTTTTGCGCTGGAAGGGGTGCTGAGCAATCCGCAAGCCGGCAGTTTGCCCCTGCACCCAGGGATATCGAGTATCCCGGCATATTTGGTCGACCACATGGATCCCCCTTGGCTGCCAGACCGGCGATTTGATGCGCTGTGTACGCCGGTCAAAGTGGAGGAGACGTTCTCGGTGGAGCTGCCCGCAGGCACCCAGTTGCTGGTGATGCCCACAGCCATTCAGCAAGATGTGGCGGGGATTCGGTTCAGCAGCCGTTACGAGCGAACAGCGTCGGGCTGGACTGGGAACAGGGTCTTTGAGCGTTTGCCCACCGCTTCAGGACACATCTGTACCGCCGAGGAGATCGGGGCCCGACGAATGGCGGTCAACGCCATTCGCAAGCATCTGCATGACGTGGTGCTCTACAAAAAAGACTGACGGTGCTCAGGTGGCGCTGAGCACCTGCGCCAACACCCCCGCGTCCACATTGCCACCACACAAGGTGGTGCCCACCACGAGGCCGCGCAATTGCTCGCGTTCTGCCCAAGCGGCGGCAAAGCTGGCGGCGCCCGCGCCTTCGGCCACGTTGTGGGTGTCGGTGTAGATATCGCGCATGGCCTGGGCCACTTGGGCGTCGGTGACTGGCACCAGGTGGTCGAGGCCGGCGCTCAGGTGGGCCAGGGGTTCGGCGTCGGCGCGGCGCACCGCCATGCCGTCGGCCAATTGGGTGCTGACGGGTGCTTCCACCACCCGGCCGGCGGCGATGGAGTCGGCGTAGGTGGTGGCGTGGGCGCTGACCACTCCGACCACCCGCACCCGGTGGTCCAGCGCCTGCTTGGCCGCCAGCGCGGCGCACGCGCCCGAGCCCAGGCCTATCGGCACATACAAGACGTCCAGTTGTGGCACGGCGCGCAGCAGTTCCCACCAATAGGTGGCCACGCCTTGCACCAGCGCGGGGTGGTAGCTCGGCACCATGTGGGCGCCGCGCTCAGCGGCCAGGGCTTGGGCGTGTTCGCGCGCGGCTTGAAAGTCGTGGCCGTGTGCGATCAGCGTGGCGCCGAGCGCGCGCATGGCGCGGTTTTTCTCGACCGAGTTGCCCAGCGGCACCACGATGGTGCAGGCCACGCCGTGGCGCGCGGCGGCGTAGGCGATGCTTTGTCCGTGGTTGCCCCGGGTGGCGCTGACCACCTCGCGCGGCAGCGCGCCTTGGCGCAACAAGTGGGCGAAATAGGTCAGCCCACCGCGCACTTTGAAGGCGCCGACCGGGGTGTGGTTTTCGTGTTTGACCCAGCAATCGGTGCCCAGGCGCTCGCTCAAGGTGGCCCAGCGGTACTGCGGCGTGGGGCCAAAGGCGGCGTACACCGTGTGGGCGGCGGCTTCGATCTCGGGCAGGCTGGGCAGGCTCATGGGCGGGTGTGGGTGAGGGTGATCTCGCCGCGCGGGGTGCGCAGCCGGGCGCTCAGGCCGGTGGGCGCGTTGTGTGTCTGCACGGCGCTGTCGTTCAGGCCCGCCGCCGCCAGCGCTTGTTGCAGCGCAGCGGTATTGGTCGTGTGCAGGCTGAGGTCGAGCAAGGCCAGGCCGCTCTCGGGCATCGCGTCGCAAGGGTGCACCTCGCCCCACTGAATCAGGGTGGGCAGGGCGCCGCCCATCAGCCGCTGGCCGTCGTCGCGCACGCTGATGCGCCACTGCAGCAAGCCTTGGGGTGTCGGGCGCGAGGCGGTGAGCGCTGTGCCGCGTTCAATGCCCAAGTCTTGCCAGGCGGCGAGTGTGGCGTGGATGTCGGGCACCCGCAGCACCCAGTGAATGAGTTGTGGCCCCTGCGCGCGCAGCTGCGCCTGCAGCGCGGGCTGGTCCAGATCAAACCAGCGCGCCAGCGGCGCGGCGCGGTGGGGCGTGGCGGCTGGGTCGATGGCGATGATTTCCAGATAGCAGGCCTGCCCCATGTCGGTGTGCAAGTGCAGCAGCCGGTTGTGGGTGCCAAACAGCGGGTGGGCGCCGCCGGGGCCGGGGCTCAGGCCCAGGGTCTGTTCGCACCAGGCCACGCCTTCGGCCAGCGTGGCGGCGGCGATCACCAAGTGGTCGATGGCGGGAGTACGGGTGTCGGTGTTCATGAATGGGCGCTCACGGTCGCTTCAGAGCTGCACCGTGCCCTGCACACAGGTCACCGACGCACCACCCACCCAGATGGTGCCGCTGTCGTCGCGCGTGATGTGCACCCGCCCAGCGCGGCCCAGCGCAGTGCCCTGTGCAGCCACGTACTGCGGCGGCGCCATGCCCGCGCCGATCAGCCACTGCGCCAAGGCGGCGTTCAGGCTGCCGGTCACCGGGTCTTCGGCCAAGCCGTTGTTGCCGGGGAAAAAGGCGCGCACCTCAAAGTCCGTGTCGTGACCTTCGTGGTGTGCGCCCACCACCCCAACCTTGCCGCGCGGCCCGACCACACCGATATCGAGCCCGGCCAGCACCGCGCCATCGGGTTGGAGCGCCAGCACTTGCTCGGCGCTGGCCAGCAGTACGCCGCGCCAGTTGGGCCCGTTGTCGCACCAGGCGTGGGCCACGATGTCGCTGCGCGCCACGCCCAGGCCGCGCGCGATCAGCGCCACATCGGCTTCGGGCAGCGGCCCGCTTTTGATCAGCGGCGGAGCACTGAAAGACAAGCCCCCACGCTCCGCCGCTGCGCGGGTCGCTGCCCCCCGAGGGGGTGCGGCGCCACCTTGGGGCGGCCCGGCGGTGTCGCCCCCATGCCGTTGGATCGTCACCAGCCCCACGCCACACTCCTGCACCACCACACCTGGGGTGCGTGGCACGCCACCGGCGGCCAGCCAAGCGTGGCAGGTGCCCAGCGTGGGGTGGCCGGCAAACGGCAGCTCGCGGCCTGGGCAAAAGATGCGCACCCGGTAGTCCGCACCCGCTGCCGCACCCTCGGGCGTGGGCGGCAGCACAAAAGTGGCTTCGGACAGGTTGGTCCAGTCGGTGAACGCCTGCATGGCCTCGGTGGACAGATCTTCGCCGTCCAGCACCACGGCCAGCGGGTTGCCCAAGTAGGGCACGGTGGTGAACACATCCACTTGTTGAAACGGGCGTTGGCGCATGGGGTATTCAGGAAGAGGTGTGAACAAACAGCCGCTCGGCTTGGGCCAGCGCCTCGGTATCCGCTTGCACCGCGTCGGGTGGGCCGCCTTTGCCCCAGAGCACACCGGCCAGCGGCATGCCCAGAAAGGCCGCGCACAGGGCGGTGCTGTCGATCATGGGTTGGGCTTTGGCGCGGTCGCCGCTGGTGGTGATCAGCCACAGGCGTTTGCTGGCCATGCGCGTTTTGAAGTCCAGTCCGGGCACGCGCAGCCAGGCGCTCCAATGGTCGAGCACGGTTTTGAGCGGGCTGGGAAAGCTGAACCAGTACACCGGCGCCACCAGCACCAGGTCGGTGGCGTCCAAGGTGGCGTCGAGCACGGTGCGCAGATCGCCCTCGGGCAAGGGGTAGCTGCCCACGGTGTGGCGCTGGTCCACAAAAGCGGGCAGCTGCAGGTGCGCCAGCGACAGCCAAGTCTGGCGCGTGTCGGGCGGCAGCTGGGCGGCGGCGCGGCGCGCCAGCCATTCGGTGTTGCCCACATGCCCGCTTTCGCGGGTGGAGGCCAGCAAAAACACGGTGTGCGACATGGCGGCGCTCCGGTGGCTCAGGCGGTGGCGGGTGTGCGGCTGCGTTCTTGCGCCTGCGCAATCGCTTGTGCCAGGGCCGCCACGCCGCGTTCGATTTCGGCCACGCTGGGGGTCACAAACGACAGGCGCATGCTGCGTGGGTCGGGTTCGGCGGCGTAAAAGGCCGAGCCGGGCACAAAGGCCACGTTGTGTTCCACCGCCAGCGGCAGCAGATCGACCGCGTTCAGGCCCGCTGGCAGGCGGGTCCACAAAAACATGCCACCGGCCGGGCGGTTCCACGCCAGCGAATCGTCGCCACCTTGGCCGTTGTGGCCAAAGGCGTGTTCGAGCGCGCCCAGCATGGCCTGGCACTGGGCTTGGTAGCGCGCGCGGATGGTGGGCACATGGCGCTGCAAAAAGCCGTCTTTCAGCACCTCGGCCACCACCCGCTGGTTGAAGCTCGGCGTGTGCAGATCGGCCGCCTGTTTGGCCTGCAGCAGCTTGGGGTAGAGCGCGCGCGGCGCCACCACATAACCCAGGCGCAGACCGGGGGCCAAAATCTTGGAGAAGGAGCCTAGGTACAGCGTGCCATCGGGGTGGCGCGCGGCCAGCGCGGGCGGTGGCGCGTGGTCGAACCACAGGTCGCCGTAGGGGTTGTCTTCAACCAGCGGCAGGCCGGTGTCGATGGCGACCTGGGCCACAGCGGCGCGGCGCGCTTCGCTCATGGTGCGGCCGGTCGGGTTCTGAAAGTTGGGCAGCAGATAGGCAAAGCGCGCCCCAGCGGCCTGCTGGCGCAGCGCGTCGGGCAACACGCCTTGGTCGTCGCTCGCCACACCTTCGATCACCGGCTCCATTGGCGCAAACGCCTGCAGCGCACCGAGGTAGGTGGGCGTTTCCACGAGCACCCGGCTGCCCGCGTCGATCAGCACCTTGGCCACGAGGTCCAGGCCCTGCTGGCTGCCGGTGGTGATGAGCACCTGATCGGCGCCCACGTGCATGCCCTGTTGTTGCAGCTCTTGCGCCACCCAGTCGCGCAGCGGGCCATAACCTTCGCTGGCGGCGTATTGCAGCGCGGCCTTGCCGTCTTGGCCCAGCACCTTGGCGCAGGCCGCTTGCATCGCCTCGATCGGAAAGGTGTCGGCCGAGGGCAGACCACCGGCGAAGCTGATGATGCCGGGCTTTTCGGTCACCTTCAGGATCTCGCGGATCACCGAGGGGTTCATCTTGTGGGCGCGCTGCGCGAGGGTGAAGGTCATGTTGTCTCCAAAGAAAGACGAAGCATAGAGGGTTGATCAGCGGGCTGCGCTGGGCAGTGGCGCATTCATGCGCCGCCCGGCAAAGACGGTGGCCACCACCGCCAGCGCAAAGCCCAGCGTCAGCGCGTTAATCGGTTCGCCCAGCAGCGGCACGGCGGCGGCGATGCTGATGAAGGGCTGGAACAGCTGCAGCTGGCTGACCCGCAGCGCGCCGCCCAAGGCCAGACCACGGAACCAGGCAAAAAAGCCGGCCCACATCGAAAACACGCCCACATAGGCCAGCGCCCACCACGACGCGGGGCGGATGCTGTGTTCGGGCCAGGTCCACCAGGCCATGGGCAGGGCCACCGGCAAGGCCATGACACAGACCCAGCTGATGACCCGCTCGGCGCCCAAGGCCGGCGTGACTTGCGCGCCCGCCACATAACCGAGCGAGGCGGCCACTACTGCGCCCACCAGCAGCGCATCGGCCCAGACCAGGCCACTGTGGCCGACGCCAGCGCCGTGCGCGCGCAGCAGGCTGTAGACCACCACCAGGGCGCTGCCCAGCACCGCGAACACCCAAAAGCCCAGCCGCGCCCGCTGGTGCAAGAGCCAAGCGGCCGCCGCAGCGGTGGCCAGCGGCAGCAGCGATGTGATGACCGCCGCGTGGCTGGCGCTCACATGGCGCAGCGCCCAGGCCAGCAGCAGCGGGTAGCCCAGCGCATTGCCCAGCAGCGACAGCCCCAGCCAACGCACTTGCGGCGCGTTCGGAAGCGGCGAACGGGTGGCGAGCAAAAACACCAGCGACAGACAGCCGGCGATGGCGCAGCGCGCCCAGGTCACAAACCAAGGTGAGAGTTGGGGCGCGTCCGCCGTCCCGGTGGCCAGGCGTGTCATCGGCAGGGTCAGGGCGAACACCGTCACGCCCACCAGTCCGAGCAAGGTGCCCGCCAGCACCGGGTGGGATGTCGTCAAGCCCCATGCGCGCTTGTTCATCGCGCGCCCCACAGCATCCACCCAGCGGTCAGCACCAGAACGCCGGCCATGCAGCGGTTGAACACCAGCAGCCGCTGTCCCTGGGCCAGCCAGGCGCGCAGCAGCGAGCCCACCAGCGCGTAGCTCAGGTTGCTGACAAAAGCAAAAGCCAGCATCACCGGCAGGGTGGCGGCAAAACGCGCCGCCACGTCGGGCTGGCCGGCGACCCAGCCCGCCACGATGGACAGGGCCAGCATCCAGGCCTTGATGTTGAGAAACTGCAGCGCCACGCCTTGCCAGAAGGTCACGTTCAGCCGCGATGCGTCGGCCTGGGCCAAGGTGCCCGCGCCCCACAAGCGCCGCGCCAGCCACAGCAAATAGCCCACGCCACCGAGCAACACCGCCCAGCGCAGCGCTGGCACCGCCAGCACCAGCGAACCCAGGCCGAGCGCACACAAGGTGAACAGCAGGCCCCAGCCCACCGGCACCGATGCCACAAAGTGCAGCGCGCCGCGCAAGCCCCGGTTGGCCGCCAGCGCGGTCGACAAGGTGGTGTTGGGCCCCGGGGTGAAGCTGGTCGCAGTGGCCAGCAGCAGCAGCGCCGACCATTCGCTGGTGGACAACACATCAAAGATGGCGGCGGCGTTCATGGGCTTGAATGTAGCGCCCAAGGCCAGTACAGTGGCCATACAGTTCAGCCCCACGGTGCAGAAACTGTATGGCCACGCGCGGCGGTACAGCGCAGCCGTTCAACCCCTTTTTGCCCGGTGTCCACCATGCTCGACAGCGCCCCGCCCACCCCCGCCGGCCCCGATGGCGACGCCATGGCCTTGCTGCGCAGCGCTGGCCAAACCCTGGCCGAACAATTGGCCGCGCGTCTGGCCACCCGCATCCGCGACCGTTTGTTGCCACCCGGCGCGCGCCTGCCCAGCGTGCGCCAGTGCGCCGCGCAGCAGGGCTTGTCGCCGTCCACCGTGGTGGCGGCTTACGACCAGTTGTTGGCCCAAGGCCTGGTGGTGGCCGAGCGCGGCCGGGGCTACTTTGTGCGCAGCCCGGCGACGGCGCGCAAGGCCGCCTCACCCGGGGCCGAGCGCATGGCCGCGCCGGTGAACGCCGCCGCGCTGATTCGGGGCATGTTTCACCCGGCGGGCAGCCGGCCGCAGCCGGGCATGGGCGTGTTGCCGCCCGACTGGCTGGAAACCCCTTTTGTCGGCCTGGCGCTGCGCCGCGTGACCCAGCCCGCCAGCCTGGCCGAGAGCACGCTGCGCTATGGCGAGCCCCAGGGCGACGGCCATTTGCGCCGGGTGCTGGCCGACCGCTTGCAGGCCTTGGGTGTGCCCGCCGAGGCCGGGCAGATCATCACCACCGTCGGCGCCACCCACGCGCTGGACATCGTCAGCCGCACCCTGCTGCGCCCGGGCGACGCGGTGCTGGTGGAAGAGCCGGGTTGGGCGGTCGAATTTGCGCGCCTGGCCGCCATGGGGGTGCGCATTTTGCCGGTGCCGCGCGGCCCACAAGGCCCCGACCTGGAGGTGATGCTGCGCCTGTGCGAAGCCCACGCGCCCAAGCTGTATGTGAGCGTGAGCGTGCTGCACAACCCCACCGGCGCTTGCCTGAGCCCGGCCAGCGCCCACCGCGTGCTGCAGCTGGCGCAGCGTTTTGGTTTCTTCATTGTCGAGGACGACACCTACAGCCACATCGCGCCCGAGCACGCCACCCGGTTGAGTGTGCTCGACGGCCTGCAGCGCACCATCTATGTCAGCGGTTTTGCCAAGATCCTGACGCCCAACTGGCGGGTGGGTTTTTTGGTGGCGCCCGACGCGCTGCGCGAGCGCCTGCTCGACACCAAGCTGCTCGGCACCCTGACCACGCCCAGCCTGCTAGAACGGGCGATGGCGCTGTGCATCGAACAAGGCCATTTGCGCCGCCATGCGCAGCGGGTGCGCCAGCGGCTGGATGAGACGCGGTCGCGCAGCGCCGCTTTGGCGCAGGCGCACGGCTGCCGTTTTGTGGCCGAGCCGGCGGGGCTGTTCGGCTGGGTCGACACCGGGGTGGACACCGAAGCGCTGGCGCAGCGCCTGTTGGACCACGACATCCTGATCGCGCCCGGCGCCTTGTTTCACGCCCAGCGCGCGCCCAGCACGCTGATGCGCATCAACTTCGCGGCCACGCAAGACGCGGCGTTCTGGGAGCGCTTTGTGGCGGCCCGCCAAGCCATGGGCGGGCAGGGGGTGGGTTGAGCGTTGCGCTTCAGCCTTGCGGGCGTGGCAACCACTCCAGCACTTCTTCCAGCGCTTCGCGGTTGATCGGCTTGCTCAAGAACGCGTCCATGCCGGCCGACAAGGCTTTGGCGCGGGTTTCGGGCAGGCCGTCGGCCGTCAAGCCCACAATCGGCAGGCTGCCCACCGGGCGCGGCAGGGCGCGGATGGCCTTGGCGGCTTCCAGCCCGTCCATCACCGGCATGTGCACGTCCATCAGCACCAGGTCCACATCGCCGTTTTGCACCGCTTCCACCGCCAGGGCACCGTTGTCGCAGCAGCGCGCCTGGTGGCCCATGGCCTCGACCATGCGCTGCAACACCATTTGGGCGGCCGGCGCGTCTTCTGCCACCAAGATGCGCAGTGGGCGCGGGCCGTCTCCTGAGGCCGTGGGGGGCGCGACAGGTATGGGGGGAACCACCACAGCAGGCTCGGCGGCGTTGGGCCGCTGGCCCATCAGCACCGCGCCCGAGGCCAAGCCCGAGAGCAGACCCGCCGCCAGCGCCCAACCTTGCCAGCGGGCCAGGGCGTGCAGCGCCTCGCTGTTGGCCGGGTCGGCGGCCAAGGCCAGCGAGCGGCTGGTGTCGTAGCCCCACCAGAGCAGCACCATCATCAGCAGCCACAAAGCGCCGGCGGTGGGCAGGCCCCAGCGGGACCAGGTGGAAGGGGTGGAAACAGGCTTCGGGGAGGACATGAATGGTGGGTGATCAAGCCGAGCGGTGCGGCGTTGGGTGTTCATCATGCCGGGGAATCCGGCGGCTGTGCAAGAGCGGGCGCATCGTCTTACGCGTTTTGCAGGGTTTCAAGCCGTTCCATGGCGGTTGTCCAGCGCTCTTCCACCTCGGCCAAGCGTTGGGCTTTGCTGGCCGCCAGCGCGGGGTCGCTGGCGTAGAGTTGGCCGTCGGCCAAGGCCGCTTCCAGCGTGGCCTGCTCGGCTTCCAAGGCCGATATCTCAGCGGGCAGGGCGTCGAGTTCGCGCTGTTCCTTGTAGCTGAGCTTGCGCCGCGTGGCGGGGGCCGCTGGCGCAGGCGCGGGGGCCGGCGCGCTGGATTTGGCGGGCTCGGCGCTGGGTTTGTTGGCCGCTGCGGCTTGCGCGGCTCGGGCCGACTGGGTCAGCCAATCCTGCACATCACCGACGTATTCGCGCCACACCCCGTCGCCCTCGGCCACCAAGGTGCTGGTGACCACATTGTCCAAAAAGCGGCGGTCGTGGCTGACCAGAAACACCGTGCCTTCGTATTGCTGCAACAGGTCTTCCAGCAGTTCTAGGGTGTCGATGTCGAGGTCGTTGGTGGGTTCGTCGAGCACCAGCACATTGGCGGGGCGGGCAAACAAGCGGGCCAGCAGCAGCCGGTTGCGCTCGCCGCCCGAGAGGGTGCGCACCGGTGCGTTGGCGCGCGCCGGCGAGAACAAAAAGTCGCCCAGGTAGCTTTTGACGTGGGTGCGCTTGTTGCCGATTTCGATCCACTCGCTGCCGGGGCTGATGAAATCTTCCAGCGTGGCGTCGAGGTTGATTTGGTCGCGCATCTGGTCAAAGTAGGCCACGCTCAGGTTGGCGCCGCGCCGCACCGTGCCGCTGTCGGCCTCCAGTTCGCCCAAAATGAGTTTGAGCAGCGTGGTTTTGCCCGCGCCATTGGGGCCGATCAGGCCAATCTTGTCGCCGCGCAGCACCGTGCCGGTGAAGCCGCGCACCACCGTGTGGCGGCTGCCGTCGGGCCGGGCAAAGGCTTTGCTCACGCCGTCCAAGTCGGCCACAATTTTGCCGCTGGGCGCGCCGCTGGCCACTTCCAACTTCACTTGGCCCAGGGCGTCGCGCCGTTGGGCGCGTGAACTGCGCAGCTCTTGTAAGCGGTTGATGCGGCCTTGTGCTCTGGTGCGGCGCGCTTCCACGCCGCGGCGAATCCACACCTCTTCTTGGGCCAGCAGTTTGTCGGCCTTGGCGTTGATCACCGCTTCTTGGGCCAGTTGCTCTTCTTTGAGGGTTTGGTACTGCGCAAAATTGCCCGGGTAGGACAGCAGACGCCCTCGGTCGAGTTCGACCATGCGGGTGGCCACCCGGTCCAAAAAAGCCCGGTCGTGGCTGATGGTGACCACACTGCCCCGGTAGGCCAGCAGCAGCTCTTCGAGCCAGGCGATGCTGTCCATGTCCAGGTGGTTGGTCGGCTCATCGAGCAGCAGCACGTCGGGTCGGCTCACCAGCGCTTGCGCCAGCGCCACCCGTTTGCGTTGCCCGCCCGACAAATCGCCGACCCGGCGTTGGGGGTCCAAGTGCAGGCGCTGCAGGGTTTCTTCCACCCGCTGTTCCCAGTTCCAGCCGTCCAGTGCCTCCAGCCGGCTTTGCATGGCGTCCAGATCGGCGCTGCTGTCGCCGCTGAGGTACTGATCGCGCAAGGCGCGCGCCTCGGCCATGCCGGCGCTGGCCGCTTCAAAAATGGTGTGCTCTGGGTCCAGCACCGGTTCTTGTGGCACATAGGCCACCCGCACCCCACCTTGCACTTGCAGGGTGCCGTCGTCGGGCTTGTCCAGCCCGGCCAGAATTTTGAGCAGCGAGGATTTGCCGGTGCCGTTGCGGCCGATCAGCCCGATGCGCTCCTGGGCCTCCAGCGCAAAGTCGGCGTGGTCGAGCAGGGGCACGTGGCCATAGGCCAGTTGTGCGTCTTGAAGGGTGATCAGGGCCATGGGGCAATGTGTCGGGAAAACCCGGGATTATCCCGGTGCGGACAGGGCCGTTGGTCCACTTACCCCCAGAATCGCCGCATGGAACTGAACATCAACCAAAAAACCGTGGCCGTGCCCGACGACCGCGTGCAGCCCGAGATGCCGCTGTTGTGGGTGTTGCGCGATGTGCTGGGCCTGACCGGCACCAAATTTGGCTGCGGCGTGGCCGCCTGTGGCGCCTGCACCGTGCGCGTCGACGGCAACGCGACCCGCAGCTGTGTGATGCCCGTATCGGCGGTGGCGGGCGCGCGCATCCAGACCATCGAAGGCTTGGGCACGCCCGAGCAACCGCACCCGGTGCAGCAGGCCTGGATCGAGTTGCAGGTGCCGCAATGTGGTTACTGCCAGTCGGGCATGCAGCTCGCCGCCGCCGATTTGCTGGCGCGCAACCCCGATCCCAGCGACGCCGACATCGACGCGGCCATCACCAACCTGTGCCGCTGCGGCACCTACCAGCGGGTGCGCGCGGCCATCCATCTGGCGGCGCAGCGCATGGCCGGGCCGACCACCTCGGTGGCCAGCGGAGGTGCGGCATGAGCGCCGCAGGGCCGTTCTCAGGGCGCGCCGTCCCACAGTGCGCCGCACGGAAGGAAACCTTATGAGCAAGCCACGGCAAGGCATTCGTCGCCGCACCTGGCTGCTCGGCGCCCTGGGCGCCACCGGCGCGCTGGTGCTGGGTTGGTCGGCGCTCCCGCCACGCTCGCGCCTGGGCGATGGCAGCGAATGGCCCGCCAGCAGCGAGGGCGTGGCGCTCAACGGCTGGATCCAGATCCGCCCCGACGGCCATGTGGTGCTGGCCATGCCGCGCAGCGAGATGGGCCAGGGTGTGCACAGCGCCCTCACGCAGTTGGCCGCCGAAGAGTTGGACATGCCGCTGGCCATGATGCACCTGCAACAAGCCAGCGGTGAGCGCTTGTACGGCAATGTCTCCATGTTTGTGGCCGCCCTGCCGCTGCACCCGCGCGACAAACACGCCGCCCCCCAGCCCCTGAGCGTGCGGGTGAGCCAGTGGATGGTGAGCAAAATCGCCCGCGAGCTGGGCATCAACGCCACCGGTGGCTCGTCCAGTGTGGCCGACGCCTGGGATCCGGTGCGCCTGGCCGCCGCCAGCGCCCGGGCGTTGCTGCTCGACGCCGCCGCTCGCCGCTGGCAGGTGGCGCGCGACGCGCTGCGGGTGGCCGATGGCGTGGTGCAAGGCCCCGCCGGCCAAACCGCCCATTGGGGCGAGCTGGTGGGCGACGCCGCTGGTCGCAAGCCCGAGGGCGTGCGGGTCAAAGCCGCTGGCGACTTCCGCCTCATTGGTCAGAGCGTGCCGCGCGCCGACGTGCCGTCGGTGGTGTTTGCCCAAGCGCAGTACGGCCTTGATGTGCGCCTGCCCGAGATGCGCTTTGCCGCGCTGCGCATGGCCCCAGCCATTGGCGGCGCCTTGGCGCAGATGGACAGCGCGGCCGCCCTGGCCATGCCCGGCGTGGAACAGGTGCTGCCCCTGCCCGCCGCCGACGGCAGCACCGCCGGTTTTGTGGTGGTGGCGCGCAGCTGGTGGCAGGCCGAACAGGCGGCCGAGCGGGTGCAAGCCCAATGGCAAGCCCCCAACGTGCCCGCCGACAGCGCCCAGATCGACGCCGCCTTGCAGGCCGCGGCCGACAGCGGCGACGGTTTTGTGTTCCACGAGCGCGGCGACCCCGACGAGCTGTGGGGCGCGCCCGCTGGCGGCATGCGGCGGCTGGAAGCGCATTACAGCGCCCCCTATCTGGCGCACGCCACCCTGGAGCCGATGAACGCCACCGCCCAAGTGGTGGACGGTAAGGTCGAGGTCTGGGCGCCCACCCAAGTGCCCCAGCTGGCGCAGGCCGCCGCCGCGCGCGCCGCCGGCGTGGACACCGAACACGTCACGCTGCACGTCACCCGGCTCGGCGGCGGCTTCGGCCGGCGCTTGGAAGTGGATGTGGTGTCGCAGGCGGTGGCGGTGGCCAAGGCCATGCAGGGTAAGCCGGTGCAGCTGATCTGGCCGCGCCAGCAAGACTTCACCCACGATTTCTACCGCCCCGCCATGGCCAGCCGCCTGAAGGCCCAACTGGGCGCCGACGGCCTGCCCAAGGTGCTGCGCATCTCTTCTGCCGGTGACGCCATCGCGCCGCGCTGGATGGCGCGGGTCCTGCCCGCTCTGAGCGGCCCCATCGATACCCCCGACAAAACCACCGCCGAAGGCCTGTTCGATCAACCGTATGCGGTACCGCACCAGCGCATGGACCATGTCGCCACCCGGCACCCCGTGCCGGTGGGCTTCTGGCGTTCGGTAGGGCATTCGCACAACGCTTTTGCCACGGAGTGCTTTATCGACGAATTGGCCGCGCTGGCGGGTCAAGACCCCCTGGACTACCGTCTGCGCTTGTTAGAAGGTCAGCTCCGTTACACCCGAGTGCTGCAAACCGTCCGCCAAGGTTCCGGGTGGGGGAAAGCCTTGCCGCCCGGCCAAGCGCGCGGTGTCGCGCTGCACGAATCTTTCGGCAGTGTGGTGGCGATGGTGGTGTTGATCGAGCGCCAAGACAACGCCCCTTTGCGGATTCGCCGGGTGGATGTGGCGATCGACTGCGGCTTGGCGGTCAACCCCGACAACGTGCGCGCCCAAATGGAGGGCTCGGTCGTCTTTGCCCTCAGCGCCGCCCTCTATGGCGAAGTGCGCTTTGTGCAAGGAGCAGCCCAAGTGACCAACTTCCCCGACCAGCCGCTGTTGTCTTTGAACTTGGCTCCTGAGGTTCACACTTATATAGAGCGGTCTGCAGCAGCGCCCACAGGTGTCGGCGAGCCAGGCGTGCCGCCGGTGGCGCCAGCCTTGGCCAACGCTTGGGCTGCACTGACAGGGGAACGAGTCCGCCAGCTCCCGCTCAAACTCCCCATCTGAAAATTTTTTCGCGAAGACTCGACAAGTCACCAAAAACTGGCGTATACTGCAGGGCTTCGCTGATCACAACGCAGCGCCGAACAAGACACCAGTCTAAGCGGCGCAGCAAACGAGAAAAGCGAAGCGGCAAGTTAAAAATCTTGCTGGAGCACAAAAAGTTGTGCTACAATGCAAGGCTTCGCTGATCGCAGCGAGGCAAACAAGAAAAGCGATGCTGATCTTGGTGGTTCGTTAAAAATATACAGCCGATAAGCGTGGGCGTTTGAGTGGAATATGTGCCACAACGCTGCTTCGAAAGAGGTGGCGGAGTCGCAAGACTCAAACGCTCGCAAACAGTTTGAAGTGAAGTTCACTTCAATTCCGTTTGATGAGTTAATTTCAAGATCGAACTAAAGAGTTTGATCCTGGCTCAGATTGAACGCTGGCGGCATGCTTTACACATGCAAG
>CAZYUD010000020.1:0-72060 GCA_964650505.1 uncultured Hydrogenophaga sp. | reverse complement strand
AATTAACCCCCGGGCTCCAAAGTTCAGTGCTACTGAAAACGGGGGGACGTCGATGCCACGTTGTTGAGCGCTTGCAGCTGCACGCGCACATTGGCCAGCAAAGCCTCGGGCGTGTTCAGGCCTGGGGCAAATTCATAGCCTTGGTTCACCAAGTCTTGAATCAGCTCGCGCTCCAGCTGCGCCTCGGTCTGGTAGCTCTCGGCCACCTTCCAGTCGGGTGTGTACTTGTCCAGAACAATGAAGTTTTTGGACTCGGCAATGGTTTTGTAATCGCTCACGCCTTGGCGCTCCCTGTTCATTTCTTGCTCTTGTCTTGGCTGAGCAGCCGAAGCTGCTTGGCGTTTTGCGGGCTGACCAGCTTTTTGCCTGTTTCGGCTTCCAGCTTGAGCCGCGCCTGCCGGGCCACGCCACCACCGCGCTTGGCCACAGATTCGTGTTCGTCCAGCGTTTGTGGCTGCACGGCTTCCGAAATTTCTTTGGTGGACAGCTCGGCCAACATGCTCATGACCAACTCCTTGTTGGTCATGTTGTCGCGCAGGTTTTCCTTCTTCAGGCCCTTGTGCTGCTTGTATTCCTTGGCGGTTTTGTCGGCCCAGGTTTTGTAGATGACATCGGTCAAAAAAGCGAATTGCGGCCCCTCTTGCAAGCCGTGTTTTTTCCATTCGTCGGTCAGCTCTTTGCGGATCTCGATGCTCTTGAGCCGCTGGTTGATCCAGTTGTCTGTGTAGCCCAGGCGCTTGTAGTCATGCATGGCCTGCTCGATGGACAGCTCTGGGTCTTGCAGCTGGTCTAGGCGCTGGCTGCCCACTTCGGCCAGCCACAGCTTGAAAGGTTCGGCCCGCTTGCTGGGGATGGACTGGATGAGCCGCAAAATTTGCTCAGTGTCCGCCACATCGGTCAGGTATTTTTTGCCATCGGCAGCGGGCAATTTCAGTTGGTTAGTGGCACTAACCAACTGACTGCCTTCGGCGATCAGCTTGTTCTTCAGCCACTTCCAGTAGTTGCGCACCTTTTTGTAGTCGGGCTGGTCGGTCAGCACGGCCACCACGTCCAGCACCGAGAACCACCATTTTTCAGCCTCTGCATCCCACTCGCTGCGAATCTGCTGCGACTCAAACAGTTTGACTTTGCTGTCTGCATCGCTCATGCGACCACCTCTTGGGGTTTGGGGAAGCTCAACAGCAAATCGCGGTAGTGCTCGTATTGCTGTTGGCGCAATTCGATTTCGCGGGGCAGGCCTTCGGTGATGGAGTTGGTAAGGGCGTCGAATTTGTCGAGGATGGCGACTATTCGCGCTTGTTCTGTGAGCGATGGGACAGGCACCAGCCTTTTCTCAATAGCACCTTTACCAACGTGCATCATCGTTGAGCCCGTTCCGTGTTCAGCTTTAACAGGCCGTTGAAAAAGTCCTGAGGAACGAAACACCGCCAAAGCCCGACCTCCCAGAACGGCCTACAAGCGATTTTTCTGGAGTGGGCAAGGGGTGAAGCCCCCCAGAAATCGGCATTTTTTGAGCCCTCGCCGACTTTTTCAACAGCCTGTTAAGGGCCTCGGTATCCCAAGCCAATACGTAATAGAGATACTTTTTCAAAATCAGATCGACGTTGGGGATAACTTTCCAAATATGGTAGTGATAAATGACCTTCTTTCCATCCCAAATCTTCGGCCCAAACGAAGCAGACCAAGCGTACAAAAGATCACCAGTGTCGCAATACTTATCTGCTTCAAGCTCTAGATCCGAGTAATACCAATTTCCATTTGTAAAGAAATTGCCAACCCTTAAGACAGGATATTTGCCTGATGCAAGTAATTCCGGCTGTTTGTAGGCCCGACCGTTAATAAATCTACACACGTCCCCCAACGTCTTCCACTCAACATCCCCATCTTCAAAACTCAACAACTGATCACGGTAGTGGTTGTATTGTTTTTTGCGGGTGGTCAGCTCGGTGGTCAGCTCGGTGGTCAGCTCGGTGAAGCTGTCCAGTATGCGGACGATTTCGGCTTGGATTTCAAGCGATTTTTTGGGGTTTTCTGGGCAGGGGATGGGAATCTCTAGCTTTTCAACTGCGGCGATTGACAATCGAGGGATGCTTGCCCTGCGAACTTGAGAAGAAATTTCATGCTGCTTGGTCAGCAGAAAGTGGTAAAGGTACTTATTGTTGATGGCATCTGATTCGGGGAAGAAATAGACATCGTCTGCAGCCCAGAAGGCATCATCGCTAAAACCAATCTCGCCTGCTGCTCCAGCAACAATCACAAACGTCGCTCCAGCTTGTGCATTACTTTGATGGTAGTAGCCGAGTGGCTTCATACTGTTCTGATAGACGGCATAAGTACCAACTTCTTCCAGTTGGCTTTTGACAAGTCTTCTGCCACGTTTCGGTGAAATCAACTCACCGACTTCGCTCCACACGACCGCAACTCCATCCAGCAGTCTCTCCAAAAATTTCATGCCGCTCATACCTCGTTCCCTTGCAATTCGCGCTCAAGTTCTTCAATGCTGGGCAGGCTGGTCTCCAGGTTTTCCGGCAGGGCGCGGGTGAGTTCGTAGCTGGAGACGCCAATCGGTTTATCGACGCCGCGCAGGGCGTATTCGGCCAGCACGCGGTTGGGCTGCTGGCACAAGATCAAACCTATGGTGGGTTGATCGTCTTCGTGGCGCAGCTGGTCGTCCACCACATTGCAGTAGAAGTTGATTTTTCCGGCGTATTCGGGTTTGAAGTCGCCGCGCTTGAGGTCGATCACCACATAGCAGCGCAGCTTGAGGTGATAAAACAGCAGGTCGATGTAGAAGTCTTGATCGCCGATATCCAGGTGGTATTGCCGTCCAACAAAGGCAAAACCCTGGCCCAGCTCCAGCAAGAATTTTTCCAGATGGGTCACAAGACCGGTTTCCAGTTCGCGTTCGTGAAATCCGTGTTCGAGTGTTAAGAAATCGAACAGATAAGGGTCTTTGAGAGTTTGCTGCACCAAGTCGGAATCGGGCGCAGGCAGGCGGCTGGCGAAGTTGCTGACGGTGCGGCCCTGGCGGTGATGGGCGGCAGACTCGATCTGCATCACCAAGATATTGCGGCTCCAGCCGTGTTGCAAGGTGGCTTGCATGTACCAGTGTCGGGTGGGCAAGTCTTTGACCTTGGCCATCAACTCAGCGTGGTGCCCCCAGGGAATGGCTTGCAGCAGCTGCGCCTGAAAAAGTGCCCCAGCCTGTGGCACTTCTGGGGTCGCTGGGTTTTGTGCCACAGCTTGTGGCACAAAGTCCGCCAGCGGGTATTCGCGGTAGAAGGCCAGCATGCGTTTGATGTTGCGCTCGGAAAATCCTTTTTCCTCGGGCAGCGCATTGTGCAGGTCACGCGCGAGACGCGGAATCACACCAGCCCCCCAGCCTTCCTGTTTCTGGCGCTTGTCGATCAGCGCGCCAATGTCCCAGTAAAGGCGGATCAGCTCGGCATTGACAGCCAGCACAGCCCGCGCTTGGGCGTGGCGCACCCGCTGCTTGATGTCGCTGAGCAGATCAGCGTAGCCCTGAGGCAATGCTTGTGGCACTTCGGTCACGCATCACCCCCTTCAATCTCGGCCACGATGGCATCAATGTCTCGGCGCAGCTGGTCGATCTTGGCGACGGTGGTTTTGAGCTGGGCGTTGATCTGCGCAATGTCCACCACTTCGCGGTTGTCTTTGGCCTCCACGTAGCTGCTGACGGACAAGTTGTAGTCGTTGGCGGCAATGTCGGCGTGGCTGACGGAGCGGGCCAAATGATCGACATTGGCCTTGCTGTCGAACACGGCCATGATCTGCGCGATGTGTTCGTCAGTCAGCAGGTTGTTGTTGGTTTCTTTCTTGAACAAACCGCTGGCGTCGATGAACTGGGTGGTGGTGTCGGCCTTGTGTTTGGACAGCACCAAAATGGTCACGGCAATGGTGGTGCCGTAAAACAGGTTGGGCGCCAGCGAGATGACGGTTTCCACATGGTTGTTGTCCACCAGGTATTGGCGGATTTTTTGCTCCGCACCGCCCCGGTAGAAGATGCCGGGGAAGCAGACGATGGCGGCGCGGCCTTTGCTGGACAAGTAGCTCAGCGCGTGCAGCACAAAGGCAAAGTCGGCCTTGGACTTGGGGGCCAGCACGCCTGCGGGGGCAAAGCGGTCGTCGTTGATGAGGGTGGGGTCGTCGCTGCCGATCCACTTGACCGAATACGGTGGGTTGGAGACGATGGCATCAAACGGCTTGTCGTCGCCAAAGTGGGGTTGGGTGAGGGTGTCGCCCAGTTGGATGTTGAACTTGTCGTAGTTGACGTTGTGCAAGAACATGTTCATCCGCGCCAGGTTGTACGTGGTGTGGTTGAGTTCCTGGCCCCAAAAACCTTCTTCAATCAAATGCTGGTCGAAGTGCTTTTTGGCTTGCAACAGCAGCGAGCCCGAGCCGCAGGCCGGGTCGTAAATTTTGTTGACGCTGGCTTGTTTGTGCATGGCCAGCTGGGCAATGAGCTTGGACACATGCTGGGGCGTGAAAAATTCGCCACCCGATTTGCCGGCGTTGGCGGCGTAGTTGGAAATCAGGAATTCGTAGGCGTCGCCAAACAGGTCGATTTGGCTGCCTTCAAAGTCGCCAAAGTCCAGCTCGGCCACGCCTTTGAGCACTTTGGTCAAGCGGTCGTTTTTGTCTTTGACGGTGTTGCCCAGGCGGTTGCTGGTGGTGTCGAAGTCGGCAAACAGGCCGCGGATGTCGCGCTCGGATGGGTAGCCCAGCGCGGAGGTTTCAATGGCCGAGAAGATTTTGGCCAGGTCGGTGTTGAGGCTGTCGTTGGTACTGGCGCCGGCCACCACGTTGGCAAACAGTTGGCTGGGGTAGATGAAGTAGCCCTTGGTCTTGATGGCGTCGTCTTTGATATCTGGCGTGATGACCAGGTCGGACAGACCAGCGTAGTCGACCTCGTCGTCTCCGCCTTCGATATAGGCGGCAAAGTTTTCGCTGATGAAGCGGTAGAACAGGGCGCCCAGGACGTATTGCTTGAAGTCCCAGCCATCGACGGCGCCACGGACGTCGTTGGCGATTTGCCAGATGCGGCGTTGAAGTTCTGCGCGTTGTTGGGTGCTGGTCATGTTTTTTTGGTGTGTGAAGTGAGCTGCCACCAACGTGTTGGCGGGCGGCCAAGACCCGGCAGAGCGGGTGCTTTGTGTGAAGAAAAACAGTTTACTTGGGCGCCCGCCACCCCTGCACCAAGGCCCCCAACACAATCCCGCCCAGCGCCCACAGCACATCGCTGTTGCCGGTGCCCAGGGCCGCAATGGCTGGGCCGGGGCAGACGCCGCTCAGGCCCCAGCCCACGCCAAACAGGGCGGCGCCCAGCGCGGTGTCGCGGTTCCAGTGGGCGGGCTGGGTTAAAAACTTGTCGCCCAGCAGCGGGCGTTTTATGAGGCGCGGCACCAGCTTGTAGGCAATGAGCGCGGTGCCGGCGGCGCCGCCCATCACCAGCATCAGGCCCCAGTCTTGAAAGCGCAAAAAGCCCAGCACCACCTCGGGCTGCACCATGGTGGACACGGCCAGACCCAGGCCAAACAGGGCGCCGGCCAGCAGGGTCACGATGGCTTTGGGCAGGGTCAGGGTGTGGGGGTTCATGCCAGGCTCCAGGCCATGAGGTTGGCGGTGATGAAGGCGGTGGCCATGAAGGTGAGCACCGCGCCCAGCGAGGGCAGCTGCAGGCTGCCCAGGCCACAAATGCCGTGGCCCGATGTGCAGCCGTTGCCCAGGCGGGCGCCGTAGCCCACCAAAAAGCCGCCCACCAGCAGTTGCCAGGTGGGCACGCTGGTGCTTTGGGCGCTGCCGTCGCTGAAAAACAGGCGCCACACCAGCGCGCCGAGCACCACGCCGGCGGCGTACACCAGGCGCCAGGCGCGGCTGTCGGTGTAGCGGGTTTGCTGAAAGTAGCTCCGGCGCAGCAGATACGACCAGCTGCTGGAGAACACGCTGCTCATGCCGCCGATCCAGCCGTTACACACGTACAGCAGCGCCACGCCAGCGCCAATGAGCAGGCCGCCGCCCAGGTAGTGCTGCCAGCCAAAGGGAAAGAGGGTGTGTATGTCCATGGTGCGGGGATTATGCGGATGGTGAGGCGTCTGTTTGCCAGGGCAGGGCCATGAGGTGTTGCCACGCTTGCAGGTCGGGGCAGTGTGCGCCGCTGGGTGTGCCCCAGCCGCTGTGCAGCGTGAGTGGCTGGCCGGTGGCGGGGTGCGGCACGGTCAGGCTTTGGGCGTGCAGCCACAGGCGTTGTTGGCCCAGGCGCTGCGCCCACCAGCGGTTGAGCGGGCCTTTGCCGTGGGTGGCGTCGCCCACGATGGGGTGGCTGATGTGTTTGAGGTGCCGGCGGATTTGATGGCGCCGGCCGGTGAGCGGCTCGGCCAGCACCAGGCTGGCGCGGGTGCTGGGGTGGCGGCTGTCGCTGGGCTCAGGCACTTCCAGCTGGGCCAAGCGGGTGAACCGCGTGTGGGCGGGCTGGGCCGGGGCGTCGGGCGGCGCGTCGTCGGGGCGAAGGGGGTGTTGCACCTCGGCGCTGTCGGGGGCCCAGCCGCGCACCAGGGCGATGTAGCGTTTGTACACCCGGTGGGCCTCAAAGGCTTGGGCCAAGGCCCGGGCAGCCTCGCTGTGCAGGGCCAGCAGCAGCACGCCGCAGGTGCCTTTGTCGAGCCGGTGCACGGGATAGACGTGTTGGCCGATTTGGTCGCGCAGGGTTTGCACCACAAAGCGGGTTTCGCCCGCGTCCAGCCCGGTGCGGTGCACCAGCCAGCCGGCGGGTTTGTGGATGGCGATGGCGTGTTCGTCGCGCCAGAGCACACGCAGGGGCTGGCTCATGCGACTGCCCAATTTTTGGGCATGCCGTGGCAGGCCAATGGCGGCGCGGCTTGGGGCAGATGTTCTAGAGGTTTTCCACAGGTCGGTGCACAGTCCATGGGCATAAGTGGGCGCGGCTCGACGGTGCCTCAGCGTGTCGGCCGCTTGGCGCCGTAAGGGCAGTAATTGGGCCGGGGGCCCACGTGCGGGTGCAGGCGGCAGGTGTCGGGGCGGTCGGCGTACACCGTGCAGCGGCGGGTGCGTTCGTCCAGATACTGGCAGTCGCCGTCGGCGCGGCGCAGCATGGTGAACTTCTCGCTTTTGGCGTTGTAGCGCTCGACCACCTTGGCTTTTTGCAGGCGCAGGGCGATCTGGCGTGGGTCGATTTCTTGCGCCTCAAAGTCGTCCACCAGCCCCAAGCGCTGCAGGTCGCTGAGCTTGACTTCCAGTGGCATGGTGCAGCAGTTGGCTTGGCAGCTGTCGCACATGCCTTTTTTGTAGCGGGTCCAGGTGTCGCTGCGGTCCACGTCGACGGTGGTGATGGGGCTGCGCATGGGGGGCTTTCGGGCGTGGTCAGTGCGCGCCCACGGCGTTGGGGTGGCGTTTGTAAAAGGTTACCGGGCTTTCGGCGGCGGCTTGCAGCACGCTGCGTTTCATTTTGCCGACCACATGCATTTCGCAGGGTTTGCAGTCAAAGCGCAGGGTGAGTTTTTCTTTGCCGTTGATGAGCTGCAGCGGCTCGGCCTTGACCGTGCCTTGCACACCGGTGACGCCTTTGGCCTGTTTGGGGCATAGGCTGAGCGAAAAGCGCACACAGTGTTTGGTGATCATGAGGCTCACTTCGCCTTCTTCTTCGTGCGCCTCGTAGGCGGCGGCGATCACCTTGACGCCGTGCTTGGCGTAAAAGTCGCGCGCTTGATGGTTGAACACATTGGCCAGATACGTGAGCGTGTCTTCGGGGTAGGGCACAGGGGGCTCGACCGGCTTGGCGCGCGGCAGGCGGGTGAAGGCGGCGGCACGCGCGGCTTCGAGCGCGGTAGCGGCTTCGCGGCGCAGGGCGTTGAGTTGTGAGGCGGGCACAAACCAAGGCTGGCTCCACTGCAGGCTCACGTCCAGCGGCGCAAACAGCGTGTCGCCCAAGCGGGCCACTTGTTCGCGCAGTTTGGCCTCGGCCTGGGCCGGGTCTTTGGCCAGTTGCAGCGGGCCTTGGAGGTGGGCGCTGGCGCTGTGGCCGTCTTCGTCGGTCAGGGTCAGTTGCAGGCCACCGTCGGCCTCGGTCAGCGCCACCCAGGCGCCGATGCGGCGCTCAGCCGATTTTTTCTCCAGCGTGCGCACCCAGCTCATGTCGCGGTTGCGGTTGACCACCACACCTTTACGCAAGTCCTTGAAACCGGCCATCGGGTCTTTGGGCCAGAGCTTCCACACGCCTTGGGCACCGGTGGGCGCGGCGCGGTTGATCTGCAGGCCCACCAGCTCTTTTTGCAGGTCGTAGTAGCACAGGCCGTCGCCGTTGTGCAGTTCGGCGCTGGCGTCGTCGGTGGTCAACTCCAGGTGGTCGTCCGCCAGGCGGCTGACCCAGCCAATGGGCTGGCCGGGGTTTTTGGGGCTGTCAAACGCGCCGATGTCTTCCTTGCGGCCCTGCACAAAATAGTCGGTGAATTCGCGGTTGAAGTTTTGGTTCGGGTCGGGTTGGAAGAAGAAGGTGCATTCGCCGCTGGAGCTGCGGGCCAGGGGCGCGTCGCTGTGTTGGCGCTCTTCCAGAATCTCGTCAAGCAACACCCGGTAGTGGGCGGTGATGTTTTTGACGTAGGCCATGTCTTTGTAGCGGCCTTCGATCTTGAAGCTGCGCACCCCGGCGTCGATGATCTGGCGCAGGTTGTCGCTCTGGTTGTTGTCCTTCATCGACAACACATGTTTGTCGTGCGCGATGATGCGGCCTTGGGCGTCTTTCACCTCGTAGGGCAGGCGGCAGGCCTGGCTGCAGTCGCCACGGTTGGCGCTGCGCCCGGTGTGGGCGTGGCTGATGAAGCACTGGCCGCTGTAGGCCACACACAGCGCGCCGTGCACAAAAAACTCCAGCACCGCGCGGCCCGGCGCGTCTTTGGGGCCAAGGGCGGCGTCGATGTCGGCGATTTGCTGCAGCGTGAGTTCGCGCGCCAGCACAATTTGGCTCAGGCCCGCATCTTGCAGAAAGCGCGCTTTTTCTGGCGTGCGGATATCGGTCTGGGTGCTGGCGTGCAGTTGCAGCGGCGGCATGTCGATCTGCAGCAGGCCCATGTCTTGGATGATCAGCGCGTCCACCCCGGCGTCGTACAGCTGCCAAGCCAGTTGGCGCGCCGGCTCCAGCTCGTCGTCGCGCAAGATGGTGTTGAGCGTCACGAAGATGCGGCTGTTGAAGCGGTGGGCGTATTGCACCAGGCGGGCGATGTCTTGTACCGAGTTGTCGGCGGTGGCGCGCGCGCCAAACGACGGCCCGCCGATGTAGACCGCGTCCGCGCCGTGGTTGATGGCTTCGATGCCAATGTCGGCGTCGCGGGCGGGGGCCAGCAGTTCGATGTGGTGGGGTAGCATGGTCGTCCAGAAAAATGCGCAACCCGCTATTGTCCCGGAGAAGCCCTGTGCCTGAAAAGTCCCCCGCCGCCTTGCCCCCACAGCCCGACAACGCACCCGCTGTGGTGTTGGTGCACGGTTCGTGGCACGGGGCATGGTGCTGGCGCCGGGTGCTGCCGCGCCTGCGCGCCGCCGGGATCGAGGCGCACGCCGTCACCCTAACCGGGGTGGGCGAGCGCGCGCACCTGCTGAGCCACGACATTTCAATCGCCACCCATGTGCAAGACATTCTGGGCCTGATCGAAGCCGAGGAGCTGGCCAGCGTGGTGCTGGTGGGCCACAGCTACGCGGGTAATCTGATCACCTGCGCGGCCGACCGCTTGCAGCGCGCCCACCCGGGCGTGCTCAAGCACTTGGTGTATCTGGACGCGGGCATTCCAGAGCCCGGTAACAGTTGGAGCACGCCCCACGCGCCCGAGACGGTGGCCAAGCGGGTGGCCGAGGGACATGCCAGCGGAGGCTTGAGTTTTCCGCCGCCGGACGCGTCGGTGTTTGGCCTGAGCGGCGCCGACCGCGACTGGGTCAACCGCCGCCAGACGCCGCAGCCTTTTGGCATTTACCAAGAGCCGCTGCAGTTTGACCCAGCGCTGGTGTGGGCGGTGCCGCACACCTTTATCGACTGCACCAACCCGCCGCTGGCCACGATTGACGCCGCGCGGCGGCGGGTGCGCAGCGAGCCGGGTTGGCAGCTGTTTGAGCTGGACACCGGCCACGACCCGATGATCAGCGAGCCCGAAGCGCTGGGCGCGCTGCTGCTGCGCATCCACGCCCAGGCCATCGGGGGTTGACATGGGCGCAGGGCTGCAGATGGGGGCGGGGCGGCTGAGCGGCATCGACCAGTTGCGCGCACTCGCCATGCTGTGGATGACGGCCTACCACTTCGCGTTTGACCTCAACCACTTTGGCTGGATCGCACAAGACTTTTACCGCGACCCGGTGTGGACCTGGCAACGCACCGCCATCGTGAGCCTGTTTTTGTTCACCGCTGGGCTGTCGCAAGCGGTGGCGCTGGCGCAGGGCGTGACCTGGCCACGCTTTTGGCGGCGTTGGGCGCAGGTGGCGGGTGCGGCGCTGCTCGTCACCGCAGGCTCGATGGCGATGTTTCCCAACAGCTTTATCTACTTTGGCGTGCTGCACGGCATTGCCGCGATGCTGATCGTGGCGCGCCTGAGCGCTGGCTGGGGCGCTTGGCTGTGGCCGCTGGGCGCGGCGGCGGTGGGCCTCAGCTGGCTCGCCAAAACCGCCGGCCCGGCCTGGGTGGTCGCGGTGCCGGCGCTCGATGTGTTCAACACCCCGGCGCTGAACTGGCTGGGCCTGGTCAGCCGCCTGCCCATCACCGAAGACTATGTGCCCGTGCTGCCTTGGCTGGCCGCCGTGTGGTGGGGCATGGCGGCGGGCCAATGGGCGCTGCGCCATCGCCCGCAGTGGCTGTCGTGGCGGCTAAACGGCGGTTTGGGCGATGGCTTGGCGCTGATGGGGCGCTGGAGCCTCAGTTACTACCTGCTGCACCAGCCGGTGTTGATGGGGGGGCTGATGGTTGTGGTGTGGGTCACAAATGATTGAAAATGATCCACGTTTTTGATTGGGTACTGCTATGAATAGAAAAGCTTCTGGATTCAATTTTTTATTATTGTTGCTGCTTTCTTCTTTGTCGTGTCAAGTTATTGCGAATGCCAATGATGTGAGTGCTATGTATCTCAGTCGCAATGTGACATTTAGCAGGCCGTTGAAAAAGTCCTGAGGAACGAAACACCGCCAAAGCCCGACCTCCCAGAACGGCCTACAAGCGATTTTTCTGGAGTGGGCAAGGGGTGAAGCCCCCCAGAAATCGGCATTTTTTGAGCCCTCGCCGACTTTTTCAACAGCCTGTTAGGATGATGGGAGAGAAAGTTGTTCTGATTGAAAGTAGAAGGCCAAGTGTCGTCACAATGGATGAGTGGCCGCAACTCATTTTTACTCGTGCTAATGGAACAGTCACTGTTGGGCAAATTATTGATGAGCTGCGTCCACATTTTCCGAAAGGGATGCCGCAAGAATTGCCGGGCCAAATAAAAAAGCTAGTCGGTGAAATGGAGCAGGCTGGATTCATTTCTTTGCATTCTAAGAAAAGAAGATTGCCATATTATTTGTCTATGCCTCTGGAGCAGCAGGATCTCCAGCGGTCGAAGTCTGAAATGAAAGCGGACGGATTCATCCGGTGACCTGTAAGGCATCGTTTCGAATCAGTTAAATCCCGCCAATCGTATTTCTTGCGCCCAAGAGTGCATCCTTGAACAAGGTCTTTTGGATGCTCATTGGGCAGATCACACACAAAACGGCCGCAAAAACTGCGCTGCCACAAACAAGTCGCGCTCAATCGCGCGGCGCACGCCCGTGCTGTCGCGGCGCTGCAAGGCGCGCATGGCGTCGTCGTGGGCGTGGTTGAGCACGGCGCTAGCACCTTCGGCGTCGAACAGGCGGTTGGACAGCGGCCCGACTTTGAGCCACACGGTTTCGATCAGCGCCATCAGCGTGGGCGAGCCGGCCGCTTGGTACAGCCGCACATGGAAGAGTTCGTTGGCGTCCAGGTAGTCTTTGCCGTCGCCGCGTTGCAGGGCTTGGGCCATGCGCTCGTCCAGCGCCTGCAGGGCGGCCACGCCATCGACGTCGATGCGGTGGGCGCCGCGCTCGGCGGCGGTGCCTTCGAGCATCAGGCGCATGTCGAGCACATCGTCGAATTCGGCCACCGACAGCTTGGGCACCATCACCCCGGCGTGGGGCACATTGACCAGCGCGCCTTCGGCGGCCAGGCGTTGCAGCGCCGCACGCACCGGCATGACACCCACGCCCAAGCGTTGGGCGATGTCGTGGATTTTGAGCCGCTGCCCCGGCAGCACCTCCCCCACGCTGAGCCACTGGCGCAGCTGGGTGTAGGCGGTGTCTTGTTGGGGCGTGGTGGCGGTGGTTTTCACGTTGGTGGTGTGATGTGCTTCAGCACCTCGTTGAGTGCGGCCAGCAATTGTTCCACGTCCGCCGCTTGGGTGTGGGGGCTGATGAGCATCATGTTGTGAAACGGCGTGATCATCACGCCCCGGTTGAGCAGGCCGAGGTGGATGATGTGTTCCTGCTCACCGTCGAGGATGCGGTCGGCCTCGGTGCCGTTGCTGGGCGGCGTGGGGGTGAACTGGAACTCGATGCGCGCGCCCACCTGCGTCACGCACCAGGGCAGGCGGTATTGGGCGATGGTGTGGCGCAGACCAGCCGCCAGGTGTTCAGCCAAACCCAGCATGTGGGTGTAGGCAGCGTCGGTCATCACCTCGGTCAAGGCAGCCCGCATGGCGGCCATGGCCAGCATGTTGCCGGTGAGGGTGGTGCCGATGCCGCTGTGGCCGGGGGGCGCTTCTTGTTTGGCGCGCACCGCGCGCGCGGCCAGCGCGGCGCTCATGCCGTAAACCGCACAAGGCACACCGCCGCCCACCGGTTTGCCCAAGACCAAGGCGTCGGGGCTCAAACCGTGGGCGCGGCTGTAGCCGCCAGGGCCGGTGCTGATGGTGTGGGTTTCGTCCATCACCAAGAGCGTGCCGTGGCGGCGGATGATCTGTTGGGCCTGCTCCCAAAAGCCGGGTTCGGGCAGCACCATGCCGATGTTGGTCATGACCGGCTCGGCCAGCACACACGCCACGTCGCCGGCCGCCAGCGCGGTGTCGAGCGCGGCCAGGTCGTTGAACTCCACCACCACCGTGTGTTGGGTCAGGTCGTGCACTTGGCCGAGCAGGCTGTTGCGTTGCACCGGCTGGCCGTCCACCAGATCGACAAACACGTCTTCGATGGTGCCGTGGTAGCAGCCGTTGAAGACGAGGATCTTTTTGCGGCCGGTGGCGGCGCGGATCCAGCGCACGATGTAGCGGTTGGCGTCGGTGGCGCTCATGGCGAATTGCCACAAGGGCAGACCAAAGCGCTGCGCGAGCTGTTCGCCGACCACGGCGGCGTCTTCGCTGGCCAGCATGGTGGTGAAGCCGCGTGTGGCCTGATGGGCCAGGGCGCGGGCCACCGGTTCGGGCGAATGGCCAAACATGGCGCCGGTGTCGCCCAGGCAAAAGTCGACCCGGGTGTGGCCGTCCACATCGGTGACTTGCGCACCGCTGGCCTGTGCCACATGCAAGGCAAACGGCGTGCCCCAGTCGCGCATCCAGTGCAGCGGCACACCAAACAGCAGGTGGGCGTTGGCCCGCTCGGCCAGCGCAGCGGATATGGGATTGGCGCGGGCAAACGCATCGCGCTCGGCCTGCGCAAACGCCTGGGCGCGGCCCCAGTCGATGCCGGTGCGGGTAGAAGAAGCAGAAGCGGTCATGGGTGTTGGTGGCAAGTGAAGCAAACAAACAGATCGGAATGCGTGTCGTTTTCCAAGCGAGTGGTCGAAGCGCGTGCCCGATGCCAGGGCACCCGTGGAACCGGCTCAGCCGGGCCACCGGGTGCGTCCCCCTCCCGCCGCAGGCGAGAGAGGGGGAAGCCGCGCAGCGGCGCAGGGGGTGACACTCTCCCTCACACCAGCAACAACAGGTGCTCACGCTCCCACGAGCTGATGACGCGGTTGTAAGTGGCGTATTCGAGTTCCTTGACCGCCAAGAAGGCGTCGATGAAGGCGCCGCCCAGCACCTCGCGCAAGGGCTCGCATTCGCGCATGCGGCGCAGCGCGTCTTCCATATGGCTGGGCAGTTCGTAATCCATGTCCCAGGCGCTGGACTTCATCGGCTCGCTGGGCTGGCGCTTTTCCACCAGGCCCAGGTAGCCCGCGGCCAGGGTGGCGGCCATGGCCAGGTAGGGGTTCACGTCGACGCCGGGCACGCGGTTTTCCAAGCGACGGTTGGCGGGGTCGGACTCGGGCACGCGGATGCCGCAGGTCCGGTTGTCGTAACCCCACTGCACGTTGATCGGCGCCGACATGAAGCGCGATAGGCGCCGGTACGAGTTCACATAGGGCGCCAGCATGGGCATGAGCTGTGGCACATAGCGCTGCAGGCCGGCGATGTAGTGGCGAAAGTGCGGCGTGACCGAGCCGTCCTCGGCGTGGCTGAAGATGTTCTGCCCACTCGCGGCGTCCAGGATGCTCTGGTGGATGTGCATGGCGCTGCCCGGCTCGGCTTCCATGGGCTTGGCCATGAAGGTGGCGAAGATGCCGTGGCGCAGCGCGGTCTCGCGCACCGTGCGTTTGAACAGGAACACCCGGTCGGCCAGCTCCAGCGGCTCGCCGTGGGTGAAGTTGATTTCCATCTGGCCAGCGCCGGCTTCGTGGATCAGCGTTTCCACGCCCAAGCGGTGCACCTCACAAAAGCGCGACAGCTCCAAAAAGAAGGGGTCGAAATCGTTAACAGCGTCGATGGAGTACGACTGACGCCCCGCCTCGGGTTTGCCGGAGCGCCCCAGCGGCGGCTGCAGCGGTTCGTGCGGGTTTTGCTGGCGCGCCACCAGATAAAACTCCATCTCGGGCGCCACCACGGGTTGCCAGCCTTGGGCCTCGTAGAGCGCGAGCACGCGCTTGAGCACGCTGCGCGGCGACAGGCTGACCGGTGAGCCGTCGAACTCTTCGCAATCGTGGATCACCACCGCCACCGACTCGGCCGCCCAGGGCACCACGCGGGCGGTGGCGGCGTCGGGCACACACACCATGTCGGGGTCGGTTTCGCCCACATGGGGGGTGTTGTCGGGCTGCTGGCCGTTGACGGTGTTGAGCAGCACGCTCTTGGGCAGGCGCATCTTGCCGGCGTTGAGGAACAGGTCCTTGGGCAGGATCTTGCCTCGGGCGATGCCGGTCATGTCGGGGATCACACATTCCACTTCGTGGATGTGGTGTTGGCTCAGGAAGTCTTGCAGTTCGGTGGGGGTGGTCATGCAAATATTTGATCAAATAAATGCATTTGATTTTCTACGAAGAAAAATTTTTGTCAATATTTGATCAAATATTGCTGCTGTGAGCCAAGCGCAGGCGCAAAAAAGCGCGGGGGTACCGCGCTTGTGTGGCCAAGGCGGGTCTTACTGGACTTTGGCCTTGGCGCGCAGGTTTTCTTGGAAGGCCTGCATTTTTTGTTGTTTGAGCTGCTGCTGGATTTGTGGCTTGACTTCGTCAAACGCGGGCAGCTGGGCGTCGCGGATCTCGTCGACGCGGATGATGTGCCAGCCAAACTGGCTCTTGACCGGCGCGTCGGTCATTTGGCCCTTGTCGAGCTTGACCATCGCTTCGGAAAACTCGGTCACATAGCTGCTGGCAGCCGCCCAGTCCAGGTCGCCACCGTTGCTGCCAGAGCCTGGGTCTTTGGATTCTTTTTTCGCCAGATCGGCAAAGTCGGCGCCACCTTTGATCTGGGCAATCAAGGCCTTGGCCTTGTCTTCACCGTCCACCAGGATGTGGCGGGCGCGGTATTCCTTGCCAGCATTGGCGGCGGCGAATTTGTCGTATTCGGCGCGGGCTTCGGCGTCGGTCACGCTGCTGTTCTTTTCGACCTCGGCGAACAAAGCACGGATCAGGATGGACTGGCGCGCCAGCTCCATCTGGGTTTTGTATTCGGCGCTCGCCGCAATGCCACGGCGCTGCGCTTCTTGCATGAAGATCTCGCGCAGGATCACTTCTTCTTTGATCTGTGCGCGGGTGTTGTCGTCGACCGGGCGGCCCGAAGCCTCGACCTGCTTGACCAGCGCATCCAAGCGGCTGGAGGGCACAGCTTTGCCATTGACGATGGCGAGGTTCTGGGCGGACACGGCGGAGGACAGCACCACCAGCGCGGCGGCCATCAGAACAGAACGGGGAAACTTCATGAATGCCTCGAAGGGAAAAGAGAAGGGGAGAGGGGTCGAAAAAAACGCCCGTTAGGGCTGAATTTCTATGGCCAGCGCGTGCAGGCCGGCGTCGGTGAAGTGCTGCAGCGCATCATACACAAGGCGGTGCTGCGCCACCCGGCTGCGTCCGGCGAACGCGGGCCCGCCAATGCGCACCCGAAAGTGGGTGCCATAACCCAGGCCGTTGGCCCCGGCGTGGCCGGCGTGGTCGGCGCTTTCGTCCATCACCTGCAAGTGGGTGGGCGCCAGGGCTTGGCGCAGCGCGGCTTCAATGGCCGCCGCGGTGGGCACAGCGCTGGGGTTCATGCTTGCCCCTCGGCGTTATCGTCCTTGAGGTGGCGTGCGATGTAGACGCCTTGGCCGAGCAAAAACACCACTGGGAACACATAGCCCCAGAGCTTGAAGTTGAACCAGGCCTCGGTGCTGAAGGCCACTGCCACATAGGCGTTGATGGCGGCCATAAACATGAAATACAGCACCCAGGCCACGGTGAGCCGCCCCCAGACGCTCTCGGGCAGCTGAATTTGGGTGCCCAGCAGCATGTGCAGCACGTTCTTTTTCCAGATCCATAGTGCGGCGGCCAGTGCCAGCGCCATGGCGCCGTAGAGCACGGTGGGCTTCCATTTGATGAAGCGTTCGTCGTGCAGGCCAATGGTGAGCGCGCCAAAAATCAGCACCAGCGCCAGCGTGGCCTTGTGCATGGTTTGCAGCCGGCGGTCCATGGCGTACACGATGCCCATTTGCACCACGGTGGCGGCCATCAGCACGCCGGTGGCCACGTACACGCCTTCGAGCTTGTAGGCCGCAAAAAACAAGACGATAGGGAAAAAATCTAAAAGCAATCGCATGCGCGGGATTATCGCCGTGTTGTGGTGTCGGGCGGGCGCACCGGCCGCGTCTGCAGCAGGGTGATGCGCCGGTAACCGAGGCGAATCAGACCTTCGCGCTCCAGCCGTTTGAGCTCTTGTTGCACCCGAGGGCGAGACGCGTTGAGCGATTGGGCAATGTCTTGTTGCGACAGCGGCAACTCGATGTGCCCAAAACGGTCGGGTCTGCCGTTGAACTGCGCCAGGCGCTGCAGCCTTTGCCAGACCCGCGCGCGCAGGGATGGCAGCAAGTCGGCCTCCATCACATCAAACATTTCAGAGATGCGGGTGGACAGACTTTTGATGATGCCCAGCGCCAATGTGGGCTCTTGCTGCAACATGCGCAGCAAGGTGTGGCGCGCAATGTCCAGGGTCTCGCCTGGCTCCTCGCACACGATGTCGGTGGGAAATGGCGCTCCCGCCAATGCGGACGGCACACCAAACAGCTCGCCAACGGTGATCAGGCGCATGAAGTGCGATTGGCCGTCGATGCTGGTGAGCAGCACCTTGTACTGCCCGCTCAGGCACACACTGACATGCTCCATGCGTTGGCCATACGAGGCCAGTTCGTCGCCCGCCCGCCAGCGCCGGCGAATGCCCACCGGCACCAAGGTGCGCACCATGGCCTCGTCCAACACAAAGTGGGCGATGGGCCGCTCGGCTGGCGCATCGCTTGGGGTGGCTGCTGCGGGTAAACCATAGGGTGGTGTCATCCCTTAAATTGTTACCTGAGAAACATTTTGAATCCAGTCTGACGTGGAATATCCCGGCACCGGCACAGACCCGGCAACCAGGAGACAACCATGATCAAGCGAGTGTTCAAACAGTGGGCGGTGGCGCTGGCTGCTGTGGCTGCCGCAGCTGCGGCGCAGGCGCAGCCGGTGGTGCGCTTTCAGGATTACCCGGGCACCGGCAACTTGTTGGTGCGGGTAGCGCAGGAACAGGGCTTTTGCCAGCAGGCTGGCATCCGCTGCGAATTGCGCACCATTCCCGCCGCTCCCTTGGGCTTGCAAACCATGCTGTCGGGCGATATCGAGGTGTTCTTTGGCCCCACCGAGGTGGCTGCTGCTGCGGTGGCGCGCAAGTCGCCGATCAAGATCATTGGTGCCGGCTACACCGACCCGGTGTTTTTTGTGGCGGCCGGCGCCAAGACCGAGCTGCCCACCGAAGGCGAGGGCTATCCCGGCGTGGTCAAGTCCTTCAAGGGCAAAAAAATTGGGGTGACCCAACGCGGCTCGGGCGCTGAATTTCAGGTGGTGGACATGCTCGCCGATGTGGGCTTGAGCGCCAACGACGTTACCTTTGTGGCCGTCGGTGCGCCCGACACGGCTTTCCCGGCCCTGACCCGGGGTCAGGTGGACTTGATCATGACCTTTTCGCCGACCGACGGCATGTGTGAGGTGCTCAAAGCCTGCCGGGTGGTGGTCGATCCGCGCAAAGGCCAAGGACCGCAGAGCCTGTTGGTCACGCGCGGTGGCTCGGGCACCATGGCGGTCAGGGCCGATTGGGCGGCCGCCAATGCCCCAACGGTGGCGGCGATCCGCAAGTCGCTGGAGCTCTCTGAGGCCTTTGTGGGCAACCCCGCCAATTTTGGCAAGACGCTGGAGATCTTGCGCAAGACCTTTGGCTTGCAATTGCCCAATGCCGATCAAATCGCCGAAGTGGCGCTGCGCAACAGCCTGGGCAACTTCAAGGCCCGTGGCACGGGGCCTGCCATGCAGGCGGTGGCCGACGCCATGACACAAAACAAGCTGCTGCCAGGCAAAGTGGACATGGCACCAGCGGTGTTGCCCTGAGTGTTGTCGCGGCCGCAGCCAGGGACTGTCCATGATCGACGCACAGCACATCAACCTCAGCTTCGACGGCGTGCAGCCGGTGCTGCAAGGGGTGAGCCTGCAGCTGCGCAGCGGCGAGTTTGTGGCGCTGGCTGGGCCCAGCGGCTGTGGCAAGACTACGCTGCTGAATTTGTGCGCTGGTTTGGTGGACCTGCCCGCCGGACAGCGGCTGAAGGTCGCTGGTGAAGCGCCGGTCTTGGGCAGCCAACGGGTGGCCTACATGCTGGCGCGCGACAGCCTGTTTCCGTGGCTGAGCGCGCTGGACAACGCCGCCTTTGGGCTCAAAGTGCGTGGGGTGCCGCTGGCCCAGGCACGTGAGACGGCTGCGGCCATGCTCAAGCGGGTGGGCTTGGGCGGGGCTGAGCACAAGCTGCCCAAGGCCTTGTCGCACGGCATGCGCCAGCGGGTGGCCTTGGCCCGCACTTTTGCCATGCCCTCGCCGCTGTTGTTGATGGACGAGCCTTTTGGCGCGCTGGATGCCCAGACCAAGCTGCAGCTGCAAGACCTGCTGCTGCAGCTGTGCCAGGAAGGCGAGCGCACGGTGTTGTTTGTGACGCACGACCTGTCGGAGGCGGTGGCCTTGGCGGACCGGGTGGTGGTGATGTCGTCGCGGCCGGGTCGCATCGTGGCCGACGTGCCGGTGCGCTTGCCGCGGCCACGCAGCATTCGAGCGCTGCAAACCAGCGAAGATTTTCACCACACCTACACCCAGGTGTGGAAGCACTTAGAAGCGGGATGGGTGCACCATGAAGGCTGACACCTTGCGCGCAGGGGGATTGCACGCGCTGTTTGTGGCCGTGGTCTTGGGCTTGTGGGAGTGGGGCGCGCGCGTGGGCTGGGTCGACCCGAGTTTTGTCGGCAGCCCCTTGGGCATTGCCACATTTACCGTGGAGAACTTCAGCAACGCTCGGCTCTGGGGCGATTTGGGCTGGACGCTGATGGCCGTGTTCGCGTCCTTTGCCATCGGCTCGTTGGCGGCCATGGCCACCGGGTTGGCCTTTGTCACTTGGCCTCGGCTTGAAGCCTTTTGTGAGCCCTACATCGCTGCGCTCAATGTGCTGCCGCGCATCGCGCTGGTGCCACTCTTCATTTTGTGGTTTGGCCTGGGCTTGGGCTCGAAGATCGCCATGGGGGTGTCGCTGACGTTTTTTATTGTCTTGTCGACCACGGTGGCGGGCATCCGAGGGGTGAGCCAGGACCACGTCACGCTCACCCGCACCCTGGGCGCCAGCAGCGGGCAGATGTTTTTCTGGGTCACCTTGCCTGGCGCGGTGCCGGTGCTGTTTTCGGGCTTGCGCCTGGGACTGATCTACGCCTTTTTGGGGGTGGTGGGCGCTGAGGTGATCGCGTCTGAGCGTGGCCTGGGCCAGCAGCTGGCTTATTTGGGCTCGACCTTCAACGTCAACGGGGTGTGGTCGCTGCTGTTTGACCTGGCGCTCATCGGCGTGCTGATCATGAAGCTGATGGGCTGGTTAGAGCGCCGCCTGCTGCACTGGCAATGAACATGTTTTTAGGAGACACACCATGAAGTTCCGTCACATTGAAGCGTCGCCTCTGACGCCCACCATCGGCGCCATGATCAGCGGCGTGGACTTGAACAACACGCGCTCGGAAGACGTGTACGAAGAGATCAAGCAGGCGCTGTGGCAATACGGCGTGGTGTTTTTCCGCAAGCAGGCCCTCAAGCCCGAGGCCTACATCCGCTTGGGGCAACACTTTGGCGAGATGGAGCAGCACGAGTTCTTTCCGCATGTGGAAGGGTTTCCGCAGATCCAGCTGATTTCGCACCAAGGCAATGAGGCCCCCGAGACCGACCGCTGGCACACCGATGTGACGTTTCGCAAGAAGCCCAATATGGTGTCCATCCTGCGCATCACCGACCTGCCGCCAGCCGGGGGCGACACCATGTGGATGCATGCCGGCGCGGCCTTTGATGCACTCAACCCCGGCCTGCAGCAGATGCTCGAAGGTCTGCAAGCCGACCACGATTTGCCTTGGCATTTCCGGCGCATCAATGTGCACGAGCGACTGGCGCAGCGCGCCTCGGCCAAGAGTGGCATGGTGGTCACCGCCAGCGCCCAAGAGTGCAAGATGATCGAGAGCACGCCCACGGTGACACACCCCGCGGTCATCACCCACCCCTACAACGGCCGCAAGATCCTGTTTGTCAACTCGATCTGGACCAAGCGCTTGCTGGACATGCACATGGACCTGTCCGAGGCGCTGCTCAATATGCTGTATGAGTGGGTCAAGAAGCCCGAGTTCATGGTGCGCTTCCGCTGGGAAAAAGACTCGGTGGCCATGTGGGACAACTGCGCCACCCAGCACTACGCGGTGTTCGACTACGCGCCGCACTACCGCGCTGGCCAGCGCATGACCTGCGGCAGCTTTGTGCCCAGTTTGCAAGCCACTGGCCCGGCTGTAGCCCCGCCCGCCGCTGTGCGCCAGTTGCTCGACCACAGCCGTCTGCAGGCCGCCAGCCCACAGGAAAAACAGGCGGTTGAGGCCATTTTCAGCGCGCTGGAGGGCGTGGACCTCAATGCGGTGGCCGCCACCGCACAACGCCGCTGATGGGCAGCGGACCGCGCCATGAGTGAAGTCAACCCCATTGAACTGGCCGACGCGGATCTGGCCGCCTTGCAAGAGGCGCGGCAGCTGCTGGCCCAGGCCAAGCCCGCCGCAGATGTGATGGCGGCCTGGACGCCGGAGCACGCCAAGTGGGTGGCCAAGTGTGTGGCCGAGGCTTTGCAGCCGCGCGCCGAGTTTTACGCCGAGTGGGCGGTGCGCGAAACCCAGATCGGCAAAGTGGCCGACAAGATCGCCAAAAACCGCTTGGCCTGCACCCTCACCGCCAGTGCGTGGGATCAGGTGCCGTTGGGCGGCGTGCGCCGCAACGAGGCGCTGCGCATCGTGGAGATTGGCCGCCCCGCGGGGGTGGTGGTGGGTTTGTCCAATTCCACCTCGCCAGTGGCGACCATTCTGTTCAAGACCTTGATGTGTCTGATGACACGCAACGCGTTGGTGGTCTCGCCCCATCCAGTGGCCTTGGCATGTTGCACGGCGGTGGTGCGCGAGCTGCAGGCCGCCATTGAGGCCGCTGGAGGCCCGCGCCATGCGGTGCAAGTGCTGACCCGTCCGACGGTAGAAGCCACCACGGCCTTGATGCGCGACCCGCGCACCGATGTGATCTTGGCCACCGGCGGCACACCGATGGTGCGCGCGGCCTACGGCTCGGGCAATCCGGCCATTGGTGTGGGGTCGGGCAACACACCCGTTTATGTGGACGCAAGCGCCGATGTCGCCGACGCCGCACAGAAGACGGTGGCGGCCAAGAACTTCGACCACGGCAGCCCCTGCTCAGCCCCTTCGGTGCTGATCCTGCACCAAGCGGTGGCCGCCGACATGGCCGTGGCTTTGGCGCGCGCCGGTGCCCACGTGTGCAGTCCGCAAGAGGCGGCCCTGGTCCAAGCCTACGCCTTCCCGGGCGGCAAATTGAATCCCAAGGTGGTGGGGCGTTCGTCCTGCGACATCGCTGCGGCCGCCGGTGTCTCGGTGGCCGCCGATTGCCAAGCGCTGGTCTGCCCGGTGAGCCAAGCCCAGGCGGGCCACCCCATGCTGCGCGAAAAACTCTCGCCCATTCTGGGCTGTGTGGTGGTGCCCGATCTGGAGGGTGCGGTGGCGGTGGCGCGCTGGATGCTGCGGCACAGCGGGGCCGGGCACACCTCGGGCATCTTCACCGCCGACGCTACCCAGGCGGTGGCCTGGGGCGCGGCGCTGGACTATTACCGCGTGGTGGTCAATGGCAACACCGTGCTCGACAGCACCGGTGGCAGCACCGGCTTGCCCTACACCTTCACCATCGGTACCGGTTATGCGGGCAAAAGCTCGGTCGACTGCAATGTGGGCCCCGAGCTGCTGGTGAATTGGAAGCGTGTGGCCTTTCCCTTGCCCGGTGGCTGGGCAGGGGCCATGGCGTCTGGGGCTTCGCACGCGCCCACCGCTGCGCCGCCGTCGCAGACCACCCTCAGCCCTGAGCTGCAGGCCATGGTCCTGCGTGTGGTGCAGGAAGAACTGGAACACCTTCGCTGAAAGACCTCCCTATGTCCACCTTGCGCAGTTGCATTTTTCTGGACCGCCTGCAGCCACAACTGATGTGCCTGCTGGGCTCCACCGCCCGGGGTTTTTTGCCCCGCCACAACGACGCCGCCATGTTGATCGAGGTGGCGCCTGGCATGGACATCGAGTGGCTCACCGACATCGCGCTCAAGCACGACAACGTCAAGCCCGGCAATCTGGTGGTGGAGCGCCAGTTTGGCTACCTGGAGTTCCACGGCCAGTCGGCCTCCTCGGTCAAGTCGGCGGGCGCCGCGGTGCTTGACGCCATGGGCGTGAGCGAGAAAAACGCGCTCAAGCCCGAGATCCTGGCGTCCAAGGTGATCGACCGGGTGGACGGCTACCACGCCTTTCTGATCAACCGCAGCAAGTCCGGCAGCATGCTGCTGCCCGGCGAGTCGCTCTACATCATGGAGATGACCACCTCCTCGTACGCTTTGTTGGTGGCCAACGAGGCCGAAAAAGCGGCCAACGTGAAACTCATCGACTGCCGCTTCATGGGGCCAGCCGGGCGGCTGTACCTGTCGGGCAATGCGTCGGATGTGCGGGCCGCCGCCACCGTGGCCGAGGCGGTGATCCGCGACGCCAAAGAGGCCGTATGAGCACCGAAGCCTTGCGCGAACAGATTCGCCTTCAGGTGCGCCAAGCTGTGCAGCGCAGCCGGTCTCGCCACGACACCTGCCCACCAGAGACCCCGGTGCGCACGGCGGTGGTGGTGCCCTTGCGGGTGAGCAGTGCCCAGCACAGCGCGGCGTTGACCCAGTTGTTCAAGCGCTTGGCGGCTCAACCCGCCTTGTTGCAGATGGTGGACGCAGGCTGGCTGCGGTTTGATTTGCGGGTGGACGCATCGGCACTGCAGGCCTTGGACGTGCCGCCCACTTCCAACGCCAGTGCTTCGGAAGCTTGCTGTTCGGCTTGCCAGGCTGGCAAGGCGTGCGAATGCCAAGGGGACCGCTGCGACCAGCATCCCCATCCGGCCCAGACGCCGGCTGTGCCCGAACTCTCAGGCGTGATTGGCGAGAAGCTGGTCAAGGCCTTGCCGCCCGGTGTCAACACCGTGCGGCTGCACCCCAAGGCGGTGGCGACGCCCCTGGGCAAGGAAGCGCTGCGCAAGCGCGGCATCACCATCGAGCGAGGAGCCCAGCCATGAAAACCGGAACCGTGATTGGTCGCATTGTGGCCAGCAAACGCCTGCCAGAACTGCCCGCCGGCGCCTTGCTGGAGGTGCAGCTCGACTACCCCAAAGACGTGGTCGTCTGCTACGACCCCATGGGCTGTGGCATCGGTGAGCGCGTGATGATCACCATTGGCGCCCCTGCGGCGTGGTGGTTTGCCCCAGCGCAGCAGCGGGTGGTGGCCGACGCCTTGATCATCGCCTCGCTCGACAACTACGACACCCCCACCCCGATGCGCTGACCCTTCAGCGCGACGAGTTCTCAAGCCGTTTTTCCCCAACCCTTCACAAGGAGACTCTCATGTCACAAGCCATCGGAATGATCGAAACCAAAGGGTATGTCTGCGCCTTCGCGGCGGCCGACGCCATGGTCAAAGCCGCCAACGTCAACATCGTGGGCAAAAAGGAAGTGGGTGGTGGCCTGGTGGCCATCATCGTTGCCGGGGATGTGGGCGCCGTCAAAGCCGCCACCGAAGCTGGGGCCGAGGCCGCCGGGGCGATTGGTGAGGTGGTGTCTTGCCACGTCATTCCGCGCCCGCACGCCGACGTGCAAAAGGCCTTTGACGGCAAGTGACACGCTGCGCCTCTGTGGACCGTTTTTAAGGAGGCCGCATGGCCACAAGCAAAAAAGCGGCGAGCCCGGCTCGGCCAGCGGCCGAGCTGCGGGTCTACCTGACGCTCACCGATTTGCAAGCCCAGTTTTCGTCGTGGATGAGTTCGCCCTTGGGCGCACGCGGTTACGTGGCGATGCAGGGCACACATTCGCTCTTGGTGGAGATCGCCCCTGGGCTGTCCATCCAGCGGGTCATCGATTTGGCCTTGAAGGCCGAGCCCAGCTTGGAGCCCGGCATCTTGGCGGTAGAGCGCCAGTTTGGCATTCTGGAGCTGCACAGCCAGGACAGCGCTGCGCTGGCGCGCGGCGGGCAAGCCATTTTGGATTGGCTGGGGGCACAGCCCCAAGACCAGTTGCGCCCCCAGCTGCTCTACAGCGACATTCTGGAGAACGTGACCGATCAGCACGCGGTGCTGATGAACCGCACCCGCCAAGCCAATATGGTGCTGCCTGGGCAGAACTTGTTGCTGATGGAGGTGGCGCCGGCCTTGTTTGGTGCCCACATGGCCAACGAAGCCGAAAAAGTGGCGCCCGATGTGACGCTGGTGGAGTGCAGCATGATCGGCGCCAGTGGCCGCATGTACCTCAGCGGCAGCATGGATTCGCTGGCCAAGGCCAAGGCCCATGTGGAGCAACTGCTGGCCCGCATACCGGGGCGCTAGGCGCGCCGCCGTCCAGACTCAGGCCCCCAAGGTGTGCGTCTGGTGGGGCGCCAGTCCCTGCGGTGCTTCGTAGTCGGCCCAGAGCCAGGCGCGCGGTGGCGTGGTGTCCGGCTGCGCCTGTGCCATCACTGCGTCCACCACCGCGCGGCTCGATGGCGCATCCAACGCCGCCAGCGGTGTTTCCAGCAAGGTGATGGGGGCGTGCGCGCACAGGGCCGCTGCCAGCCACACCTTGCGTTGGCTGCCGGTCGACAGCATGTACATCGGCTTGTCCAGGTGGGGGCTGAGGCCCAAGGCTTCACACAGCGCAGCTGCGTCCTGTGGCCGCGCGTTTGGCCACGCCTTCCACTGCGTGTGCAGCGCTTGGCGGGCGGGGGTGTCGCGAAAGGCCTGCAGCGCTGGGTCGTCCGGGTGCAGCCAGAACACGTGGTGGCGCAAGTCGTCGGCGCTGGCGGCTGGCCCGCTGGCGCCCGCATGCAAATACACCGCTCCGGTCTGTGGCGGCTCGGCGCCCGACAGCAGGCGCAACAGCGCGGTTTTGCCGCTGCCGTCGCCGCCCAGCAGCAGGGTCAACCCCGGCGGCAGTGCGATCGAGAGTTGATCAAACAGGGTGTGGCCGGGCCAGGCGTGGCACAGCCCGTGGGCGCTGAGCAAAGGCGTGGTCATTGGTGGTTGATGTTGAAGCGGGTGCCGCCTTGGTTAAACACGGCGCTGCGTGGGCCGATGGCTTCGAGCCGCACGCCGGGCGCCACCTCTTGCCCTTCTTGCACCACTTTGCCATTGACGATCAGCAGGCGGTGGGCGGGGTTGTCGGAATAGGTGGCGCCGCTGATGGCCAGGGCCGGCGCGTTGGCGGGTGGGCGGGGCAGGGTGGCGCCGGTGGGTGGCGCAGCGGTGGTGTTTGCTGCTGCGGGGGGCGTGTTGTTGGCTGCACGGGCCACGGGTGTTGTCGGGCCTGGTGTTGGGGGCGCGGGCGCCAAGATGGGCAAGGGCGTGGCATCGCCGCGTGGCAGCGGTGCGGGGGCCGGCGTGGGTTCGGGGGCAACAGCAGCTACACCGGGTGCTGCTGTTTCGGCGGTGCCGCTATTGGCAGCCGCTGGGGCGGACGCAGAGGCTGGCGCAGAGGCAGGTGGTGCGTCGATGTGGCGGGGGGCCACTGGCGCATTGGGTTGGCTTCGCTGTAGCCAGGCCAACGCCGCCACGGCTGCGACGAACAGAATTGCGACGGCGGTCCACCAACGCCGCCCGCCACTGGCGCGCTTGGGGGCGGGCTGGTGCACCGCCGCTGTCACCGGTGTGCCGCTGCTGTGGCGCCGTTCGGCGTCGGCTTTGGCCAGAGCGTCGAGGATGTACGACATGGGTGGCTTTCAGCGCCCTGCGGGCGGGGTGGGTGTTGGGAGTGATGCGGCGCCGCTGCCCAAGCGCGGCTCGTCCACGCCCAGCACACGGTTCATTTGCATAAAGGTCAGTGGACCGGGTTGGCCGTCAGGGTTGACGCCCTGGGCACGCTGAAACGCCACCAAGCGCTCGGTCACTGGCCCAGGCGCAAGCACGTTTTCTGGCAGGGCTGCGATCTGGGTGTTGAGCCAGTCGCGCGCTGGGCCAGCGCTGGCCACCCCCACACGCCGGGTCATGCCCGGCGGCAATCGCCACAGGGTCAGGGTGTCGCCGCCCCACAGGCTGGGCACCGCACCCAGCGGTAGGCGCCAGGGTTGGCCGTCGCGCCCTTGCAGCGTTAGGTGGGTGGCGTCCATGCCCACCAGCAAGGCCCAGGCGCGCTGTGTACCATCTTGCAGGCGCAGCAGGGCGGGGCGCTGCAGCAGTTGCAGGCCGTTGAGTGTCATGCGGTCGGTGCGAAAGCACTGCACCCCTTGGCGCAACAAGCTGGCGCAGGGGTCGCCGCTGGTGGCCAAGCCCCAGATCTGGGCCAGGCCAGCCCACGCACCGGCCTCGCTGGCCCAGAGTCCACCCAATGGTGGGCGCTGCAGCTGGGGCGGCAGCGGCACCAAGGTGGGCGGCACCGGACTGCTTGGGGCAAGAATGGCGGTCGGTAGGTCTGGGACGCTGGCCACGGGGGCCGGCGTGGGGGCGGGGGGGGCTGTGTCCGCGCCCGTGGGCGCCACAGCGGGCGGCGTATCCACGCTGGCCGCGGGTGTGGGGGGCACATCCGCTGCGCGCTGGTGTTGCAGCCATTGCGACGCTCCCCAGCCCAGGCCGGCGCCCAGCGCGGCAACGGCCAGCGCCGATGCGACCCAGGTGCCGCGCCGAGCCGGGGTGGGGGCTTCGGTGTCGAACACCTCTTGCGCCGCTTGGCGCACCGTGGCCGCTGTCACCCGGCGCTGGCCCTGGGCGTAGGCGCCCAGCAGGGCGCGGTCGCACAACAGGTTGATGCGCCGGGGCACGCCTTGGCTCAGCCGTGCCACCGCGTCCAGTGCGGCGCTGTCGAACAAGGTCGGGCCGCTGTGGCCGGCGGCTTGCAGCCGGTGCGCCACGTAGCCGTGGGTTTCGGTGGCGTCCAAGGGGCCAAGGTGGTAGCGCGCAATCACCCGCTGCGCCAGTTGCTCCAGCTCAGGGCGCGCCAGCAAGGTGCGCAGCTCAGGTTGCCCAATCAGCACAATTTGCAGCAGCTTGCGCTCGGCGGTTTCCAGATTGGTCAGCAGGCGCAGCTGCTCCAGCACGTCGGCGGGCAGGTTTTGGGCCTCGTCGATGAACAGCAGCGCGTTGCGCCCGGCCGCGTGTTCGCGCAGCAAAAACGCGTTGAGCGGGTCGATCAACTGTTTGACGGTGGGCGCTTCCCCCGCAGGCAAGGGTGGCAGGTGGAATTCGTCGCCCACCGCTTGCAGCAGCTCCAGCACGGTCAGGCGCGGGTTGAAGATGTACGCCACCGAGCAGTGCGCCGGCACCTGCTGCAAAAAGTGCCGGCACAGCGTGGTTTTGCCCGTGCCAATGTCGCCACTGAGCAGCACCACGCCGCCGCCAGTGCTGTCTTGCACGCCATAGAGCAGGTGTGCCAAAGCCTCGCGGTGGCGCGGGCTCAGGTACACGCTCTGCGGGTCGGGCGCGATAGAAAACGGTGGCTTGCTCAGGCCAAAAAAGGCGGCGTACATGGGCCACAAGCATAACGGTCTGGCATGGCTGCGCCCGCTGCCGCCGTCGCCCCCGCCAGCGCAATGTTCAATGGATGCCCCCAGCTATTTTGCGAAATACACGCCGCCATCAAAAAATGGTCTGTGGATGCTCTCCGGTGTCTGTGTACCATAGCGCGCGTGCTGGAAAATCGGAGCAACAATGACAACGATGAAAGATGTGGCTGCGGCTGCCGGTGTCTCGGTTTCGACCGTGTCCCATGTGTTGAACCAAACCCGCAAAGTGGATGCCGCCACAGAGGACAAAGTGCGCCAAGCGATTGAGGCGATTGGCTATGTCCACAATACCTTGGCGCGCTCGTTGGCACAGTCCTCGTCCAAATCGATCGGTGTTTGTATACCGGCGCTCTCTAACCACTATTTTGCAGAAACCGTGTATGCCATCGAGAACGCGTGTTTTCAACACGGTTTGATGATGCTGTTTGCCGATACCCGCGAAGATCCAGAGCACCAGAAAAAGGTGTTGGAAGAATTTCAGCGACGGCGGGTGGATGGCATCATCATTGCGCCCTGTATGGAGGACAGCAGTTTTTCACACTTGGAGCGGCTGGCGCAAAAAATCCCGGTGGTGCTGATCGATCGGGTGTCCGATATTCCTGTTGACCAAGTGGCGGTGGAAAACGTCCAGTCCACCCGCCAGATGATCGAGCACCTGATGGCCAAAAACCACCAGCGCATTGGTTTTATTTCGGGCTTGCCGCAGCTGACCACCTCACAAGAGCGTGTTGCCGGGTACGAACTGGCGCACCGCACGTGCGGGTCGGAGCCCGACCCCGCGCTCGTGCGCTGCGGCTATTCGACCATTGAGGGCGCGTTTGAAGCCACCATGGCCTTGTTGCACTTGGCCGACCGGCCCAGCGCCATCATGACGGGCAACAACTTGATGACCATCGGTGCTCTGCGGGCGCTGCAGGCCATGGGCTTGCGCATCCCCGACGACGTGGCGCTGGCGGGCTTCGACGATTTTGACTGGGCCGAACTGATCGAGCCCAAATTGACGGTGGTGCAGCAACCCGTGCAGCTGCAAGGCGAGCGGGCGGTGCAGCTGCTGGTGGCGCGCATCGCCAACCCGGCGGCACCCCAGGTAGTGCAGCGCCTGGACCCCAAGCTGGTGTTGCGCACCTCTTGCTGACCTAGCGGCCCAACACGGGGTCTCCGAGCGAGGGCGGCGGTGGCCAGCCACAGCCGCCACCAGACATGCTGTAGTACCTAGGGAAAATACTTAGAAAAAAGTATTTGAAAATGACGCGCAAGCCCTTGCGCAAGCCCTTTCGCGGCCATAAACTCTGCCTCCAACAAGGCACCACAACTTGGCGTCGGGGCCGCGTGTTCCGGTGAGACCAAGGCACAAAGGCGCCGGTGTTGGGGGATCGGGTGTGGCTTGTTGCCAGCAGGACGCCAGGCAAAAGACACGGTGTGCGCAGATGTTTCATGCGAATGTTCAATTTTCAGGAGTTTCCTATGTGGTTTGAAAAAATTGCTCTGGCGGTGGCTGTTTCTTTGACTGGGGCTGGGGCTTCTGCCGCCCAGCCGGTGATTGGTCTGATCACCAAAACCGAGTCCAATCCGTTTTTTGTCAAAATGAAGGAGGGTGCGCAGGCTGAGGCAAAAAAACTCGGTGCCCGCATCATTTCAGCGGCTGGCAAAATTGATGGCGACAATGCCGGCCAAGTGACTGCCATTGAAAACATGGTGGCGGCGGGTGCCAAAACCATCATGATCACCCCCAGTGATGCCAAAGCCATCATCCCAGCGATCAGAAAAGCCCAAGCGGCCGGTGTCATGGTGATTGCGCTGGATAGCCCCACCGATCCGGTGTCGGCGGTGGATGCTCTGTTTGCCACCGACAATTACAAAGCGGGTTTGTTGATTGGCGAATACGCCAAATCTGCCATGGCAGGAAAAACTCCGGTGATTGCCACCATGGATTTGTTTCCTGGGCACCCTGTGGGCGCGCAGCGCCACAATGGTTTTCTCAAAGGGTTTGGCTTCAATGCCCCCGACAAAACCAGCAATGAATTGGGTGGAAAAGCCGCTGGTGTGGTGTGCGCGGCCGACACCTTTGGCGACGCTGCCAAAGCCCAAACCGGCATGGAAAACTGCCTGCAGAAGAATCCGAATATCAATCTGGTCTACACCATCAATGAGCCGGCCGCTGCAGGGGCCTACAAAGCACTCAAGGCCGCAGGCAAGGAAAAAGATGTGGTGATTGTGTCGGTCGACGGTGGCTGCGCCGGGGTCAAGGACGTGGGGGCGGGTGTGATTTCCGCCACCTCGCAGCAATACCCGCTGAAGATGGCCGCGATGGGGGTGGCCGCTGGTGTGGAGTACGCCAAGACCGGCAAGAAAGCCAGCGGTTATGTCGACACCGGGGTAACGCTGATCGCCGCCAAGCCGGCCAAGGGCGTGGACAGCAAAGACGTCAAAACCGGCATGGACCTGTGCTGGGGCAATAAGTGAAAGCGGCCCAGCGGCCCAGCGCAGCACATTGAGCACACACCACCCTGGGCAGTGCAGCCCGGGGGCTGTGGTGGGCCACCGTGGGCCAGACCTGGGGGCTGCGCGCTGGGGCGCGGCGTCCCCCCGGCCGACAAAGGTTTTCTCTTCTTGGAACGCATAGCGATGAATCCAATCACAAGCAAGCTGCCCACGCTGGGTGCGGCAGGGCCGTTGATCGCATTGCTGGGCGCTTGTGTGTTCTTCTCGACACAAAGCGAACAGTTCTTCACCTTGCGCAATTTCTCGCTGATCCTGCAGCAGGTGATGGTGGTTGGCACGATTGCCATTGGCCAGACCTTGATCATTCTCACCGCCGGCATCGATTTGTCGTGCGGCATGGTCATGGCTCTGGGCTCGATTGTGATGACCAAGACGGCGGTGGATTTTGGCTTGCCCCCCGCGCTGGCGATCACCTTGGGGATCGCGGTCACCACCTTGTTTGGTGTGGCCAACGGTTGGTTGATCACCAAAGCCAAGCTGCCGCCTTTTATTGTGACCTTGGGCATGATGAATATCGCCTTCGCCATCACCCAGCTGTATTCCCAATCACAAACCATCACCGAGGTGTCTGACAGCATGACCTGGCTGGGCAACAGCTTGCGCATCGGGGAGACCAATATCCTGTATGGGGTGGTGCTGATGCTCGCCTTGTATCTGTTGACTTGGCTGTTTTTGCGCGAAACCGCACCCGGGCGGCACATTTATGCGGTGGGCAACAACCCCGAAGCCACCCGCTTGACCGGTATCTCCACGGAAAAAGTGATCCTCGGCGTGTACGCCATGGCCGGGGTGTTCTATGGCATTGCCTCGTTGTTGTCGATTGCCCGCATCGGTGTGGGCGATCCGAATGCTGGGCAAACCGAAAACTTGGATGCCATCACCGCTGTGGTGCTTGGTGGCACCAGCTTGTTTGGGGGCCGCGGCATTGTGATTGGCACCTTGATTGGCGCCCTGATTGTGGGGGTGTTCCGCAATGGTTTGACACTGATGGGTGTGTCGTCGGTCTACCAGATTCTGGTCACTGGTGTGCTGGTCATTTTGGCCGTGCTGGCCGACCAAATGTCTCGCAAAGGATCCCGCTGACATGGCACAAACAACAACTTCCCCTGTGGTGCTGGAAGCGCGTGGCTTGGTCAAACGCTACGGCCAAGTGACCGCACTGGATGGTGCCGATTTTCAGTTGCGTGCCGGCGAAATCTTGGCGGTGATTGGTGACAACGGCGCTGGCAAATCCAGCCTGATCAAGGCGCTGTCGGGCGCCACCATTCCCGACGAAGGCGAGATCTTTCTCGACGGCCAAAAAATCCGTTTTAAGTCCCCGATGGACGCACGCCGCGCCGGTATTGAGACGGTGTACCAAGACCTGGCGGTGGCGCCTGCCATGAGCATTGCCGAGAACCTGTTTTTGGGCCGCGAAATCCGCCGTCCTGGGCTCCTGGGGCGGTGGCTGCACGCCATCGACAAGCGCAAGATGCTGCAAGAGAGCATCACCCGCATGAACGAACTCAAGGTGGGCATCCGCTCCATGACGCAGGCGGTGGAAACGCTCTCGGGTGGACAACGCCAGTGTGTGGCGGTGGCGCGTGCGGCGGCTTTTGCGCAGCATGTGGTCATCATGGACGAGCCCACGGCAGCCTTGGGCGTCAAAGAAGGCAATATGGTGTTGGAGTTGATCCGCCGGGTCCGCGACAAAGGGCTGCCGGTGATTCTGATCAGCCACAACATGCCCCATGTGTTCGAGATCGCCGATCGCATTCATATTGCGCGCTTGGGCAAACGGGCCGCGGTGGTCAACCCCAAAAAAATCAGCATGAGCGACACCGTGGCCATCATGACCGGCGCCATGGCCGTGGACGAACTGTCGTCCGATGTGCTGGCCCATTGAGCGGTTTTCCATAGATGGTGCACACCGTGTCTTCCTCGATTCCCCAAAACTATCTGGATCGCGTCAAGGCGCTGCTGGCTGCGGGGTCCCAGCGGGTGTTGCTGGGCCTGGTTGGTGCGCCCGGTGCCGGCAAGTCGACCTTGGCCGAGCGGCTGCACCTGGCTTTTCCCGGCATTTCCCAAATTGTGCCGATGGACGGCTATCACCTGGCCAACAGCGAGTTGCGGCGGCTCGGGCGCATCGACCGCAAAGGCGCTCCTGACACGTTTGACAGCGCAGGCTATGTGTCCTTGCTGCAGCGCTTGAGAAATCAGAGCCCCACAGAGGTGGTGTATGCGCCGGAGTTTCGGCGCGATATCGACGAAGCGGTGGCGGGTGCCATTCCCGTGGAGAGCCATATCCAACTCATCATCACCGAAGGCAACTACCTGCTGATGAGCGAGAGCCACTGGAAGCCCATTGCGTCCTTGCTCGATGAGGTCTGGTACGTCAACGTGGACGACCAGCTGCGCCGCCGCTGGCTGGTGCAGCGGCACGAGCGCTTTGGCCGCAGCACCGCCCAGGCCACCGCCTGGGTGGACAACATCGACGAACCCAACGCGCGCCGCATCCAGGCCACCCGCGCGCGCGCCACGGTCGAATTCAGCTGGGCTTGACTTGGGCGAGCCGCTCGGCGCTCGCTTTTATTTCTACGCCGCTGGCGGTGAGTTGGCCTCTGTTGGTGAGGTCCATTTTGATTGACATCTCAAGTATTAAATCGCTTTGCGATGGACTGGGTCGCGATGGCGCTCGCGACTTATTGCTTTTTGTCATACCTCATAAGCAATCCGTGGTGCTTGATTGATCTCGTTGTTGTTTTGCGACAAGTGCACCGCGTTGTAGGGGATTTACAGATCCAAGCAGCGAGCACCAACACCGGATGTGCGCTGCAATAAACCCGAGTCGATTGCTATGGAATAGTCGCTGATTGTCTTGATTTGATCAAATCTAAACGCCATCAGAATAGGGTTTTGATTCGTGCAACCGTTTGTGCTGACTGGATATATTATTTTCTAAATCAATTTTGCCAGTTTTAACATTTTATATCGTCATAAATTGTAATATAGGTATTTGGTTATTGCCCAATTTGGGTAAAAGTAAACTCTTTTTATCAATACAGGCAAGACTTTGTAACACTAAAGTAGGTGAAAACACCTATTTTTTTGCCATAAAACGTATATAAAGTACCAGAAAAATTATTTTAAATGTCACTTTGCTTGACTATTTCGTTGGGTATCGCTTCTTTTTGTCATGATTCGTTTGATTTGATCTTCTTGGGAGGGCCTTGTTGTGGATGCTGACGAGGATTTTCAGCGTCTCGATGCGCTGATGGGGGCGTATGAGCAAGAGGGTGGAGCCGGCCCTGTGCGGATGGGGGAGCAGGCATTCAGTTGGGAAAAAGTTATTGAACTTTGCGAGCAATTGATTCAACGTGGAGCAGACATCCGCGTGGGGATTTGGTGGATCAAGGCATTGATCATTCAAAAAGCCTTGCCGGAGCTGTTGATTGCCTTGCAAACCATGGACCAATGGTTTGCTGGAGATGTGGATCATATTCACCCACTGGCAGAAGAGGGTGAAGACCATCGCGATACCTTGGCGTTGAATTTGAGCTTTTTGGGTTCGACGCAGTTCATGGCGTCTTTGGGGCAAGTCAAATTGACGGTTGACTCTCCTACTCGCTTGGCGGATCTTGGCTTGGGTGCTGAGTCTGGATTGTTGACAGGGGAGGTGCATCAGCGGCTGACATTGATGCTGGAGGTATTTCAACGGTTGCACAGCTTTTTGCGAGGTGTTGAGTCCGAGCAAGTCTATGAGTTGGATGCCCCTATTCAGTTTCTGGGACAACTGCTGAGTCAGAAAAAAGAGGAGCAAATCACCGACACGGTGTCAGAGCTGGCGGGCAAAAAAGCAATGGGTGATATCCGTTCGCGTGAGGATGTGGCATCGGTCTTGGAGTCGCTGATTCGGTATTTTCAACAAGAAGAGCCAGGACATCCAGCGCCGATTTTTTTGGAGCGGGTTCAGCGCATGTTGGGAGCCAGTTTTCAAGACATCATGAAGGAGTTGTATGCGGATGCGCCTCAGTTGGTTTCTCGAATCGAACGTCCTCAAGGTCTTTAATCCATTTTTTGGAAAGGTGTTGGTATGAATCGCTTAAACGATGGACAGAAATTTATCGGTGAAAGTCGTGCACCTCGTGTTCAGATTGAATACGACGTTGAGTTGTATGGATCCCAAAAAAAGGTGGAACTTCCTTTTGTTGCGGGTGTGATGGCCGATCTTTCAGGTGACAACGTGGAGAATCTCGGGCCCGTCGATGATCGAAAGTTCTTGGAGATTGACAACGAAAACTTCGATAAAAGAATGGCTGAAATCAATCCGCAGCTGACATTCAACGTCGAAAACGTACTCACCGACGATGGCACCTTGCTGGATATCGACTTGGATTTCAAGAGCATGGAGGATTTTGAGCCTGCACAGGTGGTCAAAAAGATTCCGGAACTCGCGGTGTTGCTGGAGGCGCGCAATCAGCTCAAGGAGCTGATGACGTACATGGACGGCAAATCAGCGGCCGAAGATGTGATTCAAGAGCTTTTAAAAAATCCCCGTTGGGCCGATGCAGTGAAATTGCGTGAGGAAGTTCGCATCGACAAAGACACGGGTGCGGAACATAACAACGGCAGTGATGTAACCGACAACAAGGAGTGAGCATGAGTGCAGTTGCTGAATCCAATAAATTGTTTTCCACCAAACAGGCGATTGTGACCACCAATGCCGAGGTGGACAACGAACTCAAAGACATGTTGCAGCGGTCCTTCCGGCCGCGCACCAACGAGGCGCAGGAGGCGGTGTCGGGCGCTGTGAAGACCTTGCTGGCTTTTTCGCGCCGCAACAAGGTGGTGGTGCACGAAGATGTGGTTCAGACCATCGAGCAACTGGTGGCTGAGCTCGACAAGAAAATCTCAGCCCAGCTCTCTAACGTATTGCACAGCTCGCGCTTCCAGAAGCTTGAGGGGGCGTGGCGCGGCTTGCACTACTTGGTGCGCAACACCGACACCAGTGCCAACTTGAAGATCAAGTTCATGAACATCTCCAAGGTGGAGCTGGGCCGTACCCTGCGCCGCTACAAAGGGGTGATCTGGGACCAGAGTCCTATCTTCAAAAAAATCTACGAGCACGAGTTTGGCCAATTTGGTGGTGAGCCCTATGGCTGTTTGGTGGCCGACTACGAGTTCGATCACAGCCCAGGCGATGTGGCATTGCTGACAGAAATGTCCAAAATCGCTGCTGCGGCCCATGCACCTTTTATTTCAGCAGCATCGCCAGAATTGTTTCAAATGGACAGTTGGAGCGAGTTGTCCAATCCGCGCGATGTGTCGAAAATTTTCACGTCGACCGAATATGCTTCATGGCGGCGTTTGCGTGAAAGCAACGACTCGCGTTATCTGGCGCTCACAATGCCCCGTTTTGTTGCCCGTCTGCCTTATGGTCCAAAAACCAATCCGATTGAGGAGTTCGGCTTTGAGGAGGCGGTAAACATCAACTCGCCCAAGGATTTTTGTTGGGCCAACTCAGCTTATGCCATGGCGGCCAACGTCACCAAAGCATTTAAGCTGTATGGCTGGTGCACGAAGATCCGTGGCGTGGAGTCGGGCGGTGCAGTTGATGTGTTGCCAAAATATGTGCTGCCCTCTGTTGAAGACGATTTTGATTTGCATTGCCCGACGGAAATTGCTATTTCTGATCGGCGCGAGCATGAGTTGTCGGAGTCGGGATTCTTGCCCCTGGTGTACCGGAAAAACTCCGACATGGCGGCGTTCATTGGTGCCAAAACCTTGCACAAACCTGCGGTCTATGAAGACGATGATGCCACTGCCAATGCCAATTTGTCTTCGCGCCTGCCCTATATCTTTGCCACCTGCCGTTTTGCCCATTACCTGAAGTGCATCGTGCGCGACAAGATCGGCTCGTTCAAGTCGCGTGACGATACCCAGCGTTGGCTCAATGAATGGCTGATGAATTACGTCGATGGGGATCCGAGTATCTCCAGCGAAGCCACCAAGTCTCGCCGCCCCCTGTCGGCCGCAGAGGTGGTGGTCGATGAAATTCCGGAAAACCCGGGCTATTACCGCGCGCAGTTCTTCCTGCGTCCTCACTTTCAGCTGGAGGGTTTGACTGTTTCCCTTCGGTTGGTGTCGAAGTTGCCATCCACCAAGCAAGACGCCAAGGCGTGATGGCAGTTGCGACAGGGGGTTGTCTTTGACGACCTCCAAGCCGATGCCATCTCGGTGGCATCGGAAAACAGGGTGTTTTTTCTCAACTTTTTTGGAGTATCCACATGGCTTCCTCATTGGTAGACTATTTCCTGAAAATTGACGGTGTTGAAGGCGAATCGCCCGACCAGCAATATCCTGGTCTGATCCAGATCCAGAGCTGGCAATGGGCCGAGGAAAACTCGGGCCGTTGGGGTTATGGCAGTGGCGGTGGTGCCGGCAAAGTCGAAATGAAGGATTTCGAATTCCGGATGGTCTCGAACAAGGCCTCGCCCAAGCTGTTTCTGCTGTGTGCCACCGGTGAGCACATTCCCCAGGCGCGACTGATCTGCCGCAAATCCGGCAAGGGTCAACAGGATTTCATGATCATCACTTTCAGCAATGGTCTGGTGTCCTCTTTCCGCACCCTGGGCAATATGCCGGTTCAAATGGGCCATGGCAGCTCGGACGTGGACACGGTGTTGCCACTCGACGAAATCAAGATCAACTTTGCTCGCATCGAAGTTGAATACCGTGAACAGCGCAATGACGGCACGATGGGTGCTGTTATTAAGGCAGGTTACGACTTGAAGCTCAACGCTGCTGTGTAAATTCATTCACCATTGATTGCGGGGTGCTGCGGCACCTCGCAATTCTGGAGTTGCTGTGTATTGCCCTGATCTGTTTGGACAATTGACGGTGCACCGTGCGTCTCGGAGTGTGTCCGAGACGATTCGGCACGACATCGTGTCCTTGCTCAATGCCACGTTGCGCGGCATGGATCTGGGCTTGTCCAAAAACGATCCGGCGCATTTGTCGGTCTACAACTATGGACGTCCACCGCTGTCCAGTGCGGTGTCTGGCCGTGTGGACCCGGTCAAGCTGGTGGCGTATGTGCGGCAGGTGGTGCTCGACTTTGAGCCCCGCATCGAGGCTGGAAGCCTGCGCCTGCACTTTTTGCCCGAGACCGATCAGGCGGCCAAGCGCTGCTTGTACCTGGATTTGTCGTCGCGCCTCAAGGGCTCAGGGGATGGGCTGCGGTTTCGTTTTTACCTGGACTATTTGAGCGCCATGTTTTTTCTGGCCGAGGAGGGGGTATGAGCTTCCTCGACCGTTACAACCAAGAGCTGCGCATGCTGCGCGAGTCGGGCAGCCGTTTCGCTGCAGAACACCCGCAGATTGCGAGCCAACTGGGTTTGCGCGCCGACAGCGTGACCGATCCGTTTGTGGAGCGCTTGTTGGAAGGGGTGGCGTTTCTGACCGCCCGGGTGCATGCCCGTTTGGACCGGGAGTCGGCCGAGTTCGCGGCACAAGCGCTGGCGGTGCTCTCGCCACTGTTTGGCCGTGCCACACCGTCCATGCTGACGCTGGACTTTGCACCCGACCTCGGCTCACCCGAAGCGTTTCGGGTCGGCCGCATACCCAAGGGCAGTGTGGTCAGCGCCGAGTGCCCCGATCGCCACCATCCGGTGTCCTTGGTGACCACCCGCGACGTGCGCCTGTGGCCTCTGCAGCTCACCGGCGCATCTTGTGTCAAAGGCCTGCCCCAGTTGCCCCTGGCCATGTCGACTGCGCTGGCCAACGCACAAGCGCTGATTCGGCTCGATTTCTCGATCGAAGGTGGCTCGAAAGCAGAAGATCTGGTCAAGGGCCACACCGAGGACGCTCTGACCCTGTCCCTGGCTGGTGATTTGCCCAAGGCGTTTGAGCTGCACCGCGCCTTGGTCAGCGATACATCCGAGGTGTGGCTGTTGGTGGATGGGGAACAGCGCCAGGCCCAGCGGCTGCCCGACGGTTGCTTGGTGTTCGACGCGGTGCACGAGAGCGCCTCGGTGTTTCCCCAGGACCTGGGCGCGCTTCCAGGGCTGCGGGTGCTGCGGGAGTATTTTGCGTATCCGCAGAGGTTTCTGTCGGTGCGCTTGGCGGCGCTCGATACCCTGGCCCGCTTGGCGCCCGGCGCCAAGGCGTTCTCGCTGGTGTTCAAGCTCAAGCGGGCGGCGGCCCATTTGATCGGTGGCGTGGACAAGGAGCAGCTGCGCCTGTTTGCGGTGCCTTGTGTGAATCTGTATACCAAGCGCTTTGATCCGGTGCCTTATGACGAAGGCAAGACCGGTCAGTGGACGGTGGTGGACCGCATGTATCCCACGGCACACCACATCTGGTCGGTCGACAAAGTGGGTGTGTCGATGGCCGACGGGGTGTTGATCGATGCCTGGTCGGCCCTGAACATGGGCGACTTTTATGCCCACTCCACCTCCGCGCGCTACGCTTGGCGGCGCGAAACCTTGGATGTGGGCGCGGGCAGCCGGCGCGACAACGGCTTGGATGCCCTGGGGGTGTACGACGAAATCAGCCTGACCTTGACCGACCAGCGGTACCGGTTTGCCGACATTCACCATATTCAGGTGGAAGGTTTGGTGTGTGACCGTGGCTGGCGTCCTGCTGCGGCCTTACAGGCGCGGTACGCGCTCAAAGAGTCCAAGGCGGTGGAGCAGATCACCTGCCTGTGGCCCGCTTCGGTGGCGCGGCCCATGCCCGATGTCAGCGATTGCTGGAACGCGATTCCGCAACTCGGTGACAACCCCTTGACGCAATTCAAGGCCGAACCCACCGAGATCACCGACCGGGTGCTTGACCTGTTGCGCATGGCCTCAGACGCCAGCCACATGGTCGACGTGCAACGCTGTGGCAGTTTGCGCCAGGTGACGGTGCAGACCACTTTTATGGAAGCGGGACGCAGCACGCCCATGGCTTGGGTGCGTGGACAAAAGGTGGCGATCCACGTCGCTTCCAGTGACCACCCCGACAACGGCGCCTGGCTCTTTGCCCGTGTGGTGGCGCAGGCGCTGTCCGAGTCGGTCTACCTCAACGACGGGGTCACATTCGAGATCTTCATCGACCACGAGCTGTGCAGTGTGCACAGCAACCTGGGCGGTAACGAAGGGAGTCTGTTGTGACCTTCACCAGCCAGCAGCCGCTGTCGCTCGCTCCCAAGACCCATTACTTTGAATTGATGCGCGCCATCGAGCGCGACTGGGTGGCATCGCTGCCACCCAGCGACGACGGTCAAGCGCTGCGGGACATGCCATCGCATGTGCGGATCGAGCAGCCGCCCTTGATGGGTTTTGCCGCCACCGAGGTCGAGTCCGCTGTGTGGGAGACCGGTGCGCTGGCCGATGCGCCGGCCGTGTTGCGGGTGCGCCAGCGTGGCTTTGGTTTGTTCGCGCCCTACGGACCTTTGCCCATCCACGTCACCGAGCACGCGTTTCACGAACGTGTGCTGCACAAAAGCGCAGCGTTTGAAGCCTTTGTCAACGGCTTGGTCGAGCGCCTGGCCTGGTCCTATTACTGCGCGTGGTCGAGCATGCACCCGGTGCTGGGCTGGGAGCGTTCCCGCAATGCGTTTCGGGAGCGCTTGGACAGCCTGTCGCGATCGGACCGCCGCAGCTTGCACCCAGAGCGTGGCGGCCACGCCGACGCCGCCCTTCGTTGCCGCCAGTCCTACCCAGGGTTGTACTTCGGCGCGACCCGCACGTTGGGGGCTCTGCAAAGCCTGTTGGGGCGGCACTTTCGCCACACCGTGCGTGTGCTTCCCAGGGCGCGGCAATGGTTGCCAGCGCCCGCCAAGCGCCAGCGTGGGGTGCGTCTGGGCCATTGGCGCTTGGGCGCACGCATGTTGGACGCCCAACAACATGTGCAGATCGAGATTGGTCCCGTGAGCGCCGCCGAGTACGCGCATTGGCGCCGCAATGGCCCGGCGCTACAGGCCTTGCTGGCCATCGTGGTGGATTACACCGATGGCCGGGTTTCTCCCTTGGTGGACGTGTTGGTTCGGACTTCGGCGCAACACGCGGCCCGCACCGGTGCGTGGCAGCTCGGTGTGGGGGGCTGGTTGTCGCCGAACGGACGGATCGACCGGCAACGGGTTTTTGAGTCGAAGTTGGAGCACTGAATGAACCGTGAGCGTTTGTTTTCTTGTCTGGGCGGTGTGCCTTACGAGGCACTGATCGATGCCACAGCCCTGGGCCGTTCGCGCCAGCACGCACTGATTGACGTGGACCATTGGCTGTATTGCCTGTTGCAACGCGACACCAGCGACATGGCCTTGTTGATGCAACAGCTTGGGGTAGACCGCGCGGCGGTACTCAAGCGGGTGCAGCTGCAATTGCAACGTCTCAAGCCCAGTGGTGAGGCGGTGCGCGACATGTCCTCGGTGCTGGAGCAATCGGTGGCCCCGGCTATCACCTGGAGCCAGATCGCTGTGCGCAGCCAGCGTGTGCGCTCCGGCCATTTGCTGCTGTCGTGGCTCGACGAGCCGGCCACCGCCCGGTGGTTGTCGGCTTTGGACCCGGACGGTCTGGGTCGCTTGACGGTGGATCAGGTGCTTGACGCTTGGGAGCGCAACGGCAGCGCGTGGCCCGAAGGCGCAGGCAACAGCGTCGGCTCGGAAACCCTGCCCAGCAGCGGCGTGTTGGCGGCGCCCAACGCCAGCGATGCCGGTGATGTGTTGGCCCGTTGGGGCAGCAACCTGAGCGAGCAGGCGGAACAAGGCAAGTTGGACCCCGTGGTCGGGCGGCACGAAGAGCTGCGCATGGTGCTCGACATCCTGCTGCGGCGGCGGCAGAACAACCCCATTTTGGTGGGTGAGGCCGGCGTGGGCAAAACCGCGGTGGTTGAGGCCTTGGCCCAGTTCCTGCGCGAAGGCGACGTACCGGCCAGCTTGCAAGGGGCCCAGGTGTGGGCGCTCGACATTGTGCGCATGCAGGCAGGCGCCAGTGCCCGCGGCGAATTTGAACAACGCTTGCGATCGGTGCTGGATGCGGTGGCGGCTTCAAGCCATCCGATCATCTTGTTCTGCGATGAAGCCCACACCCTGATTGGCGCTGGCGGAGCGGCCGGCACGGGGGATGCGGTCAACCTCATCAAACCCATGTTGGCGCGTGGCCAGTTGCGCATGATCGCCGCCACCACCTGGGCCGAATACAAACAGTTCATTGAACCCGATGCCGCGCTGACCCGGCGCTTCCAGCCGGTGCCGATTGAGGAGCCCGACGACGAGACTGCCATTGACATGCTGCGCATGCTGGCCCCTCGCTTTGGCGAACACCACCAGGTGTTGATATCGGATGCGGCTTTGCAGGCCGCTGTGCGGCTGAGCCGGCGCTTTTTGCCGGCGCGCCAGCTGCCCGACAAGGCCATCAGTGTGTTGGACACGGCGTGTGCCCGCGTGGCCATGAGCCAGGTGTGCGCGCCCGCTGAGCTGGACCGCATTCAGTACCGCATCCAAACCTTGGAGCAGCGTGTGCATTGGCAACAGAGCGACGCCCGATTGGGGCTGGAACAGACCGAAGACACCGAAACGGTACAGCGCATTGCGATGGAGACCGAGCGCAAGCAACAAGTGCAAAGCGAGGTGGAGGTGCAACGCGAGGCGGTGCGCGCGTGGGTGCGTCGACTGGAGCAGAGCGAGCCGCTTGCCGACGGTCCACAGGCCGCTGCCGTGGACGCCCCAGCCACGGGCGAGCGCTGGGTGCGACCCTGGGTGGACGCCAACAGCATCGCCGAGGTGTTGTCTGAGTGGACCGGTGTGCCTTGCCAGGAAATGGGCAAAGACCAAGCGCAGCGGCTGGCGGGCCTGGAGGTGCTGCTGAAAGAGCGCATCCACGGGCAAGACGCTGCGCTGTCGTCGATCGCTCAGGCGCTCAAGGTGGCCCACGCGGGCTTGGGCGACCCCAACCGGCCGCTGGGGGTGATGTTGCTGGCCGGTCCCACCGGTACCGGCAAAAGCCAGACCGCCCAGGCCTTGGCCGATCTGTTGTTTGGCGGCAAGGGTCACCTCATCCACTTCAACATGAACGAATTCCAAGAGGCCCACACCGTCTCCACCCTCAAGGGCGCGCCACCCGGTTATGTGGGGTTTGGCAAAGGCGGCCGCTTGACCGAGGCGCTGCGCAAGCAGCCTTATTCGGTGTTGTTGCTCGACGAATTTGATCGTGCGCACCCCGATGTGTTGGAGATTTTTTACCAAGCGTTTGACCAAGGCTGGATGGAGGACGCTGAAGGGCGCCACATCAATTTGCGCAATTGTTTGGTGCTGATGACCAGCAACGTGGGCGATGCACAAATCGCGACCGCTTGTGAACAGCAGGCGGACATCTCGCAGAGTCGCCTCAACAAGCTGGCGTTGGAGCAGCTGCAAAAGCGCTTCGCGCCGGCGCTGCTGGCGCGCATGCAGGTGATCGCTTACCGGCCGCTCAGCGTGGCGGCGCTGGCGGGTATTGCCGATCAAGCGTTGGCCGACATTGGCCAGCGCTTGACCACGAAGCACATGTCGTTGTGTGTGGACGCTGGCGTGACCGATTGGGTTGCGCTGGCTGTGCAGAGCCATCCCGCGGCGGGGCGTGCGGTGGGCGACCTGCTGCGCCAGCATGTGATGCCTTCTTTGGCACAAGCCGCCCTGGATGCACAAGCCGAGGGCCGAACGCTCAGCCGCGTGCGCTTGATGGCCGGTCGCACCTTGGAAATCGTGTTCGACGACGACGTCGACACCGCCATCCCCGAACCCATGCCTGAGCCGACAGAGGCCACATCCGACGTGGCCGCGCCAGAGCCACAGCCTGTGTCGGTATCCACATCCCCAGTCCCATCCACGGAGGAAACACCATGCGTCTGATAGAAATAAGAAGCGAGAAGCTCAACGAGGAATGTGTGGCGCTGAGCTTGCGGGTACAAGAGAAGCTCAACGAAGAGCCGGTGTACGAGCTGGAGCTGGTGAGCCCGGACCCGGATCTGGATCTGGACGGGCTGCTGGCTGACGTGGTGGCCCTCGACATTGACCTGGACGAGGGCAAAAAGCGCACCTTCCACACCCATGTGGTGGGCGCGTGGGACACCGGACAGAAAGACGACAAGTACACCTACACCCTGGAGCTGGGCAGCTGGCTGTCGTTCTTGCGCGAGCGGCGCAACTGCCGCATCTTCCAGCACCAGACGGTGCCGCAGATCGTCGAGCAAATCTTCCAGAGCCAAGGCAAGACCGACTTTCGCTTTGAGCTGGAGCGCAGCTACGCCGAGTGGGAGTACTGCGTGCAGTACCGCGAAAGCGACCTGACGTTCGTCAAGCGGCTGCTGGAAGTGGAAGGCATCTACTTCTGGGTGGAGCACGAAGAGAACCGCCATGTGGTGGTGATGGCTGACCACCAGAAGTTCCAAGACCTGGACGAGCCCTACGCGAGCCTGCGCTTTTTGCCCGATGGGGAAGAGCACCGCGCCATCCAAGGGCGCGAAGGCGTGCAGCGTATCCAGCGCACCCGCCGCATCCGGCCCAACAACGTGGCGCTGCGCGACTTCGACTACCACGTGCCAAGCAAACGGCTCGATGCCGACGCACAGGTCGAACAGCACAGCCTGGCGGGCTTGACGCTGGAACACTATGAGTACGCCGATGCGGGCCTGTACCGCGACGTGGAGCGCGGCGAGCGCTTGGCGCAAATTCGCCTCGAAGCGATGCAGGCGCAGGCCAGCACGCTCACCGGCACCAGCAACGTGCGGGGACTGACCATTGGCAAAGCCTTCAGCATCGAAGGCCATCCCGACGAGAAACGCAACCGGCGCTTTCACCTGATATCCACCAAGCTGCACTTTGTGCAAGACGGCCCAGACAGCACCTCACAAGGCCGCAACGTGGGCAGCGAATTTAAGGTGCTGCACGACGACCAGCCGTTCCGTCCGCGCCTGCTCACACCGCGTCCGGTGGTGCCGGGCATCCAGAGCGCCACGGTGGTGGGGCCAGCGGGCTCGGAAGTGCACACCGACAAGCTCGGGCGTATCCGGGTGCACTTTCACTGGGACCGCTACAAGAGCACGGAAGAAGACGCCTCGTGCTGGATCCGGGTGTCGCAGGCCTGGGCGGGCAAGGGCTGGGGTGTGATCGCCATGCCCCGGGTGGGGCAAGAGGTGCTGATCACCTATGTGGATGGCAACATCGACTGCCCCTTGGTGACCGGCATTGTGTACAACGGCGAGAACCCGACGCCTTACGACCTGCCCAAAGACATCCGCTACACCGGCATCGTCTCGCGCTCGCACAAGTTCGGCAAGTTCCAGCACGCCAGCCAACTCACGTTCGACGACACACGCGGCAGCGAGCGGGTGATGATCCACGCCGAGCGCGACAAGCAAGTGACGGTGGAGCGCAACCTGAGCACCATCGTGAAACAGGACGAGAACAAGAAGGTGGAGGCCACTTCCACCTCGGTGAAGGACTTGAGCATTTCCTACACCCGCACGAGCATTTCATACACCGGGCAACGCATCTCGTTCACGGGTTTGTCCACCTCGTACACCGGCGTTTCAACCTCGTTCACGGGAATATCGACCTCGTTCACTGGCATCGGCACCAGCTTCACGGGCAAGTCCACCAGCTTCACTGGGGTCGGCACCAGCTTCACCGGCATCAGCACCGGCTTCACCGGGGTCAGCACCTCATTCACAGGCGTTTCCACTTCGTTCACCGGTATGAGCACCAGTATCACCGGTGTGTCGGTGTCGATGACCGGTGTGTCGTCGTCGATGACGGGGGTGTCCACTTCCGCCACGGGCAAGAGTTCCAGCGTCACCGGGGTGAGTTTCAGCGCCACAGGCGTCAGCACTTCGGTCACCGGATCGTCGGTGTCCGCCACCGGATCTTCTGTGTCCACGACCGGGAGCAGTGTCAGCACCACGGGATCTTCTGTGTCTGCCACAGGCAGTTCGGTGTCCACCACCGGCACCAGCATCAGCACCACAGGCCTGTCGATTTCCATGACCGGCGTCAGCATTTCTCACACTGGAACGTCGATCACCATCAAAGGCTTGAAGAGCGAAAAGAAAGACATCTCACAAAAGCAGTTCCAAAGTCTGGTGTCCAACTACGGCATGCAGATCAAGATGTGAGGAGCTTGTCACCATGCGTCTGATAGAAATAAGAAGCGAGAAGCTCAACGAGGAATGTGTGGCGCTGAGCTTGCGGGTACAAGAGAAGCTCAACGAAGAGCCGGTGTACGAGCTGGAGCTGGTGAGCCCGGACCCGGATCTGGATCTGGACGGGCTGCTGGCTGACGTGGTGGCCCTCGACATTGACCTGGACGAGGGCAAAAAGCGCACCTTCCACACCCATGTGGTGGGCGCGTGGGACACCGGACAGAAAGACGACAAGTACACCTACACCCTGGAGCTGGGCAGCTGGCTGTCGTTCTTGCGCGAGCGGCGCAACTGCCGCATCTTCCAGCACCAGACGGTGCCGCAGATCGTCGAGCAAATCTTCCAGAGCCAAGGCAAGACCGACTTTCGCTTTGAGCTGGAGCGCAGCTACGCCGAGTGGGAGTACTGCGTGCAGTACCGCGAAAGCGACCTGACGTTCGTCAAGCGGCTGCTGGAAGTGGAAGGCATCTACTTCTGGGTGGAGCACGAAGAGAACCGCCATGTGGTGGTGATGGCTGACCACCAGAAGTTCCAAGACCTGGACGAGCCCTACGCGAGCCTGCGCTTTTTGCCCGATGGGGAAGAGCACCGCGCCATCCAAGGGCGCGAAGGCGTGCAGCGTATCCAGCGCACCCGCCGCATCCGGCCCAACAACGTGGCGCTGCGCGACTTCGACTACCACGTGCCAAGCAAACGGCTCGATGCCGACGCACAGGTCGAACAGCACAGCCTGGCGGGCTTGACGCTGGAACACTATGAGTACGCCGATGCGGGCCTGTACCGCGACGTGGAGCGCGGCGAGCGCTTGGCGCAAATTCGCCTCGAAGCGATGCAGGCGCAGGCCAGCACGCTCACCGGCACCAGCAACGTGCGGGGACTGACCATTGGCAAAGCCTTCAGCATCGAAGGCCATCCCGACGAGAAACGCAACCGGCGCTTTCACCTGATATCCACCAAGCTGCACTTTGTGCAAGACGGCCCAGACAGCACCTCACAAGGCCGCAACGTGGGCAGCGAATTTAAGGTGCTGCACGACGACCAGCCGTTCCGTCCGCGCCTGCTCACACCGCGTCCGGTGGTGCCGGGCATCCAGAGCGCCACGGTGGTGGGGCCAGCGGGCTCGGAAGTGCACACCGACAAGCTCGGGCGTATCCGGGTGCACTTTCACTGGGACCGCTACAAGAGCACGGAAGAAGACGCCTCGTGCTGGATCCGGGTGTCGCAGGCCTGGGCGGGCAAGGGCTGGGGTGTGATCGCCATGCCCCGGGTGGGGCAAGAGGTGCTGATCACCTATGTGGATGGCAACATCGACTGCCCCTTGGTGACCGGCATTGTGTACAACGGCGAGAACCCGACGCCTTACGACCTGCCCAAAGACATCCGCTACACCGGCATCGTCTCGCGCTCGCACAAGTTCGGCAAGTTCCAGCACGCCAGCCAACTCACGTTCGACGACACACGCGGCAGCGAGCGGGTGATGATCCACGCCGAGCGCGACAAGCAAGTGACGGTGGAGCGCAACCTGAGCACCATCGTCAAGAACGACGAGAACAAGAAGGTGGAGGCCACCTCCACCTCGGTGACAGACCTGAGCATCTCTTACACCCGCACCAGCATCTCGTACACCGGGCAGAGCATCTCGTTCACGGGTTTGTCCACTTCGTTCACCGGCGTTTCGACCTCATTCACGGGGATATCGACCTCGTTCACCGGCATCAGCACCAGCTTCACGGGCAAGTCCACCAGCTTCACCGGCGTGTCCACACGGTTCACCGGCATTTCCACCTCGTTCACCGGCGTCAGCACCAGTTTCACTGGCGTGTCCTCATCGGTGACAGGGATGAGCACCAATATCCGAGGCGTTAACGTGTCGATGACTGGTGTGTCGTCGTCGATGACGGGGGTGTCCACTTCTGCCACGGGCAAGAGCTCCAGCGTCACGGGGGTGAAATTTTCTGCCACCGGGCAAAGCACGTCGGTCACGGGTTCATCGGTGTCTGCCACGGGCTCTTCGGTGTCCACCACTGGCAGCAAGGTGTCAACGACCGGTTCATCGATTTCCACCACAGGCATTTCCATTTCCCAGACCGGAAACAGTGTCAGCCAAACTGGGTTTAAGGCGTCGTTCACAGGGACGTCCATCTCCCACACCGGGGTCGAATACTCATCGGTTGGCCAGAAGATGGAGGTGACGGCCACCGGCAATGTGCAGACCGGCATGGAAGTGGCCAAGCTGGCCATGCACATCAAAAACTGAGGCCGCCATGAAAGTCATCAAACCTCAGCCGCTGTTGTTTCAGTTTGCACCGACCCAAATAGGCGATCTGGCGCGCATGGGGTTTTCGCTCGGCATCGCTTTTCGTTTGAGCGATCCGCGCATTCTGGTGCACGAAGCCAATGTCTGGGCTGCGGTGAAGCATGTGCGCTCCAGCGTGCCTTTGTGTGAACTCTCATTGCCCAAGAAACACGCCGAGTGGCTGTTGTTGGGGCACAGCACGTCGCGTGCCAACGCCTCTCACCCCGCTGACGTGCCCTGGGAATGGGCCGCCAATGTGAAATGGGGCGATACCAGCAAATCCGTCAGTTGCCAGTCCAGGGTGGGCGCCGATGGGGTGGCTCGCCTGTCGCTGGACCACGCGTCCGCAGCGGCACACCCCAAACACATCGGTGTGTCTTCCGACGCTCAGGCGCCCTTGCAACTGATGGGGCGCCTGGGGGTTGGTGCCGACAGTTCAGCGGCCATGGGCCCGTTGGATCAGCGTTGGCCCGAGCGGCAGAAATGGATGCCCAAGTTCGAAGCCTCGCCGGAGGCCATGGCGTCCAACGGTACCCACATGGGGTGGCCCATTGAAACCGATCTGCGCCTGTTTCAGCAGGCCTTCAGCAACCAGTGGAGCCGGGAGGCGCAATGGCCCGCAGCGCTGGAATATGGTTTGCATGGGTTTGGTCCTCAAGGCGGATCGATCGAGGGTCGCATTCCAGAGGTGGTGCCTCAATTGCTGGTGTGCAAGTTGCAGCAAGGTCAACCGTCGTTTCACAGCCCTGAACTGCTTCTGCAAACCGCTTGGCTGTTGCCAGACGACGACATGGCCGTGCTGTGGTGGCACGGTGAAGCGCCGCTGGACTATGTGCTCGACAACTCCATTCACTACGCGGCTGGCTTGATCGCACAAGCCCAGGCGCCGCACCTCGATCGGCACTTGAAGGACATCGCGGCCATCCGCTTGGATCACACCCGCAGCGATCTGCTGCAAGAGTCCGACTTTCCCTTGATGCCCGCCTTGGGCAAGGCCTTGGTGTGGGAGCAGGTGCTGTCCGCCAAGGACCATCCAAACCACCAAAGCACGGCCAAGCGCTACGAACAAGTGGCCGATGAACTGCACAGCGCCTGGCGCAACACCGTGGAGCTGGACAAAGAACTGAAAAAACAGACCGCAGAGAAGCCCTCGTTGGATGTGTCGCGCGACTACTCCCCATTGGTGGGGGCCGAATTCAACTATGTCCTGAGCAAACCTGCGCTGACCGGACCGGCTTGGCGCGACTACCTCAATGAGGCGTCAGCGTCTGGCAGCAAAGTGTTGGAAAAGAAAACGGTGCGCGATCAGGACCTCTCGGGCTTGGTCATTCAAGGTTGGACCATGCATGAGGTGCGATTTGAACGGTGCAACCTGAAAGGCACAAAATTCATCAGCAACCAAATGGCGCAGGTGGATTTTGTGGATTGCTATTTTGAGCGATCTGGTTTTTTTGAAGTGAAATGGCAGAAGGGTGAAATTTCGGGCTCCAAAATCCAATTGACCCAATGGCGCCAGGTTGAAGCGTCTGATTTGATGATTCAGCAGACCCAGTCCGATGGATGGCGCTGTGTTTCATGCGCGCTCTCCAATTGTATTGTGGATGGTGGGTCTCATTTGGCTTGGGTGTTGGAGGACTGCGATGTCCAGTCTTTGACACAGTTGAAGTCCCGCATTCGAGAGGGCTACTGGAAAAAATCCAAGCTGTCTCAGGTGGATGTGATTTCTTGCGATTGCTCGGGCTTGTTGATCACCGATACCATGGTGGATAAGTTCAGTGTGATCGATGGGATTTTTGATCGACTGAACGCCAGCGATTCGAAATTCAAGTTTTTTGTCTTGTCGAAAAAATCCAGCTTGTCGGATGCGGAGTTTTCTCAGTGTGTCGTTGAGAGCAGCTGCTGGATTGGCATTGTGGCTGAGCGGCTAAAGGTCCAGCACTGCTCCATGAAGCAGCTCAATATTGAAGGTGTGCAGGCGCAAGCCTCGCGTTGGTATCACTCCTTGCTCGACGATGCTCACCTCAAAGACGCCTGTATGGCCGATTCTCATTGGACCTATGTTGGGTTGCGGGGTGCCAATCTGTGTGCAACCGATTTGTCTGATGCGGTCATCAAAGACTGCAATTTGGCGGATGCCAATCTTGCCTGGGCCTCGCTGGAGTCCATTGACAAGATGCGTTCTCACAATGTGATGACAGGTGCGCAAGTGTTTCCGAGGAGGCAATGAGATGACATCCATCGACAAGCAACCGCCTTTGCCACCCATGCCGTCTGACAGCGTGGTGGAGGATCTGTCGTTCACAGGAACGGTGACGAACATAGAAGCGGGGAAAGTCTACTCCCGTTGTGTGTTTGACGGCGTTCGCTGGTCCTCCGTCGATATCCGAGAGGTCAGGTTCATTGCATGCCGTTTTGTTGACAACGTTTTTGAAGCGTCCACTGTTGCTGGTTGTTTGTTTCAAGATGTGGAGTTTGCGGGGCAGGTCGAATTTCATCGGTGTTTACTGGACGGCAATGTTTTTTCAGATGTGTTGCTGGGTCAGATGCGCTGTGAAGCGAGCGAATGGGTGGCCAACAACGGGCACCAATTGGCGGGTGAAAAATGGCAGGCCATCGGATCTGTATTTGCCATGAACAGCTGGAGTCGGAGCCAGTTTCAAAGCCTGTCTTGGGAAAACTGCCATCTGCGCGACGAGAGTTTTTCTGAGATGCAAAGCGGATTGCTGCTCTGCTCCACCACCCGTCTCCAGCGGGTGATTTTTGCGGGTGTGTTGGCGGAAAGCGTGGAGGCCAAGCACTGTGCGGGTGAATTGGTGAGGTTCTTCAAGTCCAAGCTCCAGACGGTGGCGCTGCGATCCATGGAGGTGTCGCAGTGGGCGATGGCCGATTGCGACATCAACGCCATGTCGGTGTTGGAAGGGGCCATGCCATTGCTGCAATTGCAGCAGACCCGAGTGCATCGGTTGGAGTTCAACAACGTTCCGTTGAGTGGGGTGTTGTTCGATGGCTCTCGTGCAGATCACTTGGATATGTTGATGGTGACGCTCAAGGGCGGATCTTTGCGGCAGGCTTGTGTCGATCGTTTAAAAGTCGCGCATTGCGCTTGGGCGCATGTGGATGCCAAGGGTTTTCAACTGGGTTTGCTGGAGTCGAGAAACTTTCGGGTGGAGAACTCCGATTTTTCTGGCTTGGACAAGCGCCAATGGGGTGGGGTGGACTTTCGCAAAACCGAGTTTGAGTTGGCGATGAGTTTTGAAGAAAAGCAGTGGTGGCAGGCCTTTCGGCAAGCGACGCCCGATTTTGTTTCATAACAGGAGAACTGCGATGCAGATGATGTTGCCTCCCGATGTGTTGTCGACCGCAGAATTGCAGGGTCAGACAATCGATTCGCACAACCTATCGAATGCCGTGGCAACGGTGTCCAGCCCAGCGTGGGCGGTCCCATCGGCGACGGTGCGCGTGGGCACGGTGACCCAAGCGGGCCGTTCCGGACAGTTGTGCGTGATGTTGCAGGGCGACCGTTCCGAGCGAGAGGCGCAGCAAGCCGCCTCTTGTTTGTTGGCGGCGGGTGAGGGCGATTTGGTGTCGTGCTTGTGTGTCAACGAGCGGGTGTGGGTGCAGCACATCTTGGTGAAAGCCGAAGGAAGCGTGCAAGCGCCTGTCACCTTCGACCAGGGTGAATTGACTTTTCACGCCGATGCCATTCGCATCAATGCCCGCACAACATTGGCCATTCAAGCCGATCGTATTTTTCAGCAATCCCGGATGACAAAAGAGTCTGCCGGTGAAAAGTTTTCTGATGTCACAGGCAATCGAATTGAGCATTCCAAGAATTGGATTGTCAGGGCTTCACAACACGCCAATATCAAAGCCGATTCGATCACCCAAGTGGCGGTGAGTCTGCTGAAGATCGATGGTTCACAAGTGCATATGGGGTGATGATGTTTGCCAATTCACAAGCTGGCGGTATGGATTTCACAGGCAGCGATGTCTGCAAAACACCACCTGTGGGTGTGCCCATTGCTTATCCCAACCAAGCCAATGGCAATGAGGCTATTCCCAATGTGCCCAATATCATTTATGTGGGTGGGCCTGTTCACAACATGAACACCATTATCCCGGTTACCCACAGCGATGAGCCGGGCTCCATGGGTGGCGTGGCTTCTGGTACCGTGAAAGCCCAGTCCAAACACATCACGGGGGCCAACACGATCATTATTCAGGGGTCTCCGATCACCCGAATGACCAGCGTCAATTTGCCCAATAACCAGAACACCAATGGCACCCGTGTGGCGCCCAGTCAAACCAAAATTTTGATTCTTGCGGGGTAAGGATATGTACAAGAAGTGGACCTATCTGAGCGCATCGCTTTGTTTGGTGGCGATGCTGAGTGGCTGCTCCATGCTCACCAACACCATCGCACGCTCGGCCAGCGATATTGCGACGCAAAACATGATGCGGGTGGTCAAAGAGGTGGAGGGCGACAAGACCATCCACATCACCGTGGTTGGACATGCGCAACTCAACCCTTCGCGCGATGGCACACCGCGACCGCTGGCTTATTGCACCTATTTGGTGCGGGCTGCGGATTGGCGGCCCGCAGTGGAGCCTGAGGCCGGGCAGTGTGTGGGAAAAGAGCGCGACCCTTTGATTGTGGATGTCAGTCGCTCCATTGTTGCCCCCAACCAAATCCAGCAACAACAGTTCCGGCTGCAGGGGACCTTCGATCTGTGGTTGGTGATGACCGCCGACTATGGGGTGAACGCGGTCGAGCGCAATCTGTATCGGCAGATGCTGTCCGGCCGTGGATGGATCCACAACACCGTATGGGCCACAGCGACGGGATTTTTTGGGGGTGCGCAGCCCTTGGGCGCAGAAGCGCTGCCAAAGAGCCCCGAGCCCCAGACCACCTCAGCGCGGGCGGGAGAAGCCGCCACGCGCCGAACGGCCAAGCCGGCGTCTGTGGAGAGAGTGCAGCCCGCAAAAGCGGCCAACCGATCGGCCCAGATCAAAGTGCACCGAGGTGCCGCGCCAGTCGATTCCGCAGCTGAGGCGGAACCCCTCAAACTCAACCTGACGTCTCATCGATGACCCAACACCAAGTCTTTTGTGGGCCAGTGGCTTGGTCCGACGGCATGCTGATCGAGGTGCACCACTTTCAGCAGTTCGAGCGCCACGTGGGTCACCAGGTGGACGCCAAGCTTGCCGTGCTGACCAACCACGCCTGGGGCTTTTCCCAGCTTCGCTTGGATGTGGATGGCCTGTCCTTGCGGCGTCTGGGCCTGCGGTCGGCCAAAGGGGTGTTTCCCGATGGCACCCCGTTTTTGATGCCTGGCAACGACCCCTTGCCCGCGCCGCTGGACGCCACGTTGGGGCGTCCAGGTGATGTGGTGGTGTTGGCGATCAAGGCCGCGCGGACGCTCGGGCCCGACATGAGCTTTTCTGAGCAACACCCGATCGCTCGGTACCGCGCCACCCCAGCAGAGGTGATCGACAGCGGCGTCGGGCAAGACGACAGCGGTGCCCCTCGCCAAGTCACCATGCTCACGGGCGCCCTGATGTCGCGGCTGTGTTTTGCGTCTGAACTGCGCTCTGACGAAGTGGCGCTGGAGGTGGCCAAGGTGGCCGCTCGCAGCCCATCGGGTGCGCTTATCTTGGACGAGTTGCACATTCCTCCTTTGCTCGATGCGCGCGCGCACACCACGTTGCAGACTTTGCTGGAGGAGTTGCAAGGCATTTTGCGCACGCGCCTCTCGGGCTCGTCGGGCATCCGCGCCTTGTCCGCGGGTGGTGGTGTGGCCGACCTGCTGGAGATGCTGCTGCGCCAAGCCTTGGCCGAATACCGCCTGCGGCTGGAAAACCTCGATGCTTTCGACCCCCTGCATCCGTCGATGTTGTTCCAGGAGTTGATCGGCTTGCTGGGGCGCCTGAGTGTGCTGCCGGGGGTGGAAGACGACGTCTTTGGGCGCAAGTACACCTACCAGCACGCCGACTTGCAGGGCAGTTTTGAGCCGGTGGCCCGGGCGCTGCGCAGTGCCTTGGCGCGGGTGATCCAAACCCCGGTGTTGCCACTCAAGTTCGAAGACCGTGGCGATGGCGTGCACCTGTGCCTGCTGGACAAGCAGTGGCAGTTGCAAAAGCTCATTTTTGCGGTGTCCTCGTCCATCCCGTCGGACACCTTGCGCACCCTTTTGCCACAACAGGCCAAGCTGGGATCGGTGGAGTTCATTCAAAAGCTCATCGATCTGCAATTGCCAGGCGCCCGCCTTATCCCATTGCCTCACCCACCGCGGCAGGTGCCGTACTACGCCGAGAGCGTGTATTTCGAGGTGGAGTCGCAAGACCCTTACTGGGGCCAGATGTTTGCGGGCTCGGCCTTGGCCCTGCGCATTGTTGGACAGTTTCCCGACCTCACTTTTGAGGCCTGGGGTTTGCGTGAAGCCAAATTCCACTGACGAAGGGTTGCACCGTGGGACTTCTTTCCAATCTGTCTTCTATCGCCAGCCGTGTGCCCATGGTGTCGGGCAACACCACGGCGTTGACGCCCAACGCCTTGATGGCTGGCACCGGCGTCAACACCGCCACCACAGCGATCGACCAAGTGCTCGGCCCCATGGTGGGTTACGGATCGGCGCAGCGCTATGAACGTCCCGACCGGATGGATGGCACCGACGCGGCCATTCATCCGGCGCCGGAATTTGGTGTTGGCCCCGTCGCCCGAACGGGATTGGACAGCGGCGCCAGCAAACCCGCGGGGGTGCCCACCATCGCCAGCGGGGTAGGGGGCAGCCGCACCATATTGCGGGCCGGTCAGTCGCACGCCAAGTGGTCCAACTTCTTTCTTGCCTGTGGCATGCCGGCCATTTTGCAGCTCAACAAACTGGCGGACAGCCGTCAGTTGCACCAGTCGCAAGCGCGCACCCAAATGGCGTTGGAGGTGCGGGTGTTCCGCGAGCGCCTGATGGCCGAAAAAACCGATTGGAATTTGGTCAACGACGCCTCGTATCTGCTGTGCACCTTCATCGACGAACGCGCCAACGATGTGGCGCGTGAGCAAGGCGCGGTGGCCTGGGGGGGCGAGCGCAGCTTGCTGGTGGAATACCACGGCGACGCCTGGGGTGGCGAAGACGCGTTTGCCGATCTGCAGAAGTGGATGTCGCAAGACCCCTTGCCCCGCGATTTGTTGGTGTTTTATGAGTTGGTGTTGTCGCTTGGCTGGCAAGGTCGCTACCGGGTCATCGACAACGGAGAGGTCCAGCTGCAGGATCTGCGCTCTCGGCTGCACGCCCTGATCTGGCAGCACACCGAGCCCGATCCCCTGGGCACACCTTTGGTGGTGCCGGGGATTCAAAAAGCGGCATGGCTCACGCCGCTCAAAGCGCTGCTGTTGCTGCTGGGCTTCATCGCCTTGTTGTGGGCGGCGGCCACGGTGTACCTGGACATGCGGGGCCGACCGGTGCGCGAAGCGCTAGCGGCTTGGACACCGCCTGTGCGCACGATTGACATCTCCGAGACCTTGCCGCCGCCGCTGCCCGCCATTCTCAGCGAGGGCTGGTTGACCGCATACAAGCACCCTCAAGGCTGGCTGTTGGTGTTCAAAAGCGACGGCGCTTTTGCTGTGGGCAAAGCCGATGTGCGCACCGAGTTCATGCACAACATCGAGCGGCTGGGCTTGGCCATGGCGCCGTGGCCGGGCGATCTGGAGGTGATTGGTCACACCGACCGGCAACCGATCCGGGCCTCGCGCTTCGCGTCCAACCAAGCCTTGTCCGAAGCTCGCGCTCGCACGGTGGCCGAAGAGTTGATGAAAACCTCCCTGCCGGGTGGTGCGTCTGCGCCTGCGAAGGTGGTGCAGCGCGCGATCACCTCGTCGGGCAAGGGTGAAAGCGAGCCGATCGACGCCGCAAACAGTCCGTCGGCCTACTCCAAAAACCGGCGCGTGGATGTGCTGTGGAAAGTGGTACCGCAGGGGCGGGCCAAGGCCTGGAACGAACGCGGCAGCATCGCAACCGCTGCACCCAACGAACGCGACGCTCAGCCCTACGGTGAGTCTGCCGACCGCAACGCTGTGAACCGGGACAACCCATGATTCGATTGACCCTTCGCATTTTTATCGCGCTGCTGCTCGCAGCGGTGATTTGGTGGATTGGCCCGCTGTTGGCCATCGGCGTCTATCGCCCCTTTGAGCTGGAGTGGGTGCGACAGATCCTGGTGACGGCGGTGCTGTTGTGGGGCTTTTGGCCGCTCATCGTGCGCTTCTGGGCCTGGATTTCGCTCAGCTCTCGGCAGATCAAATCCATCGACCGCGGGCGCGGCTACGACCCGGTGATCGAACAGCTGCTGTATGTGAAGAAACAGCTGTATCTGCGCTGGTCCAAGCGGCCGCGCGGGTGGTGGCGGCGGTTGATCGGGCGCCTGCGGCGTGAATACTTGAACCAACAACCCTGGTTCTTGGTGTTGGGCCACAGCGGCAGCGGCAAGACCAGTCTGGTCATGCAATTTGCCGAGCGGGTGGGGGCGGAACGGGGCGACGCCGGTGTGGCCTGGGAGCGTTCGGCCCATCAGCCGCTCAATGGTTGGATCGGCAGCGACGCGGTCTGGCTCGACACCACTGGGCACTTTGTGACCGCCGACGGTTTGCCCGCTGACGTGCACAAGACGTGGACCCAATTGCTCAAAGCGATCCGCAAAATCCGTGGCAAACCCCATATCAACGGTGTCTTGCTGTGCGTGGACGCCGCTGAATTTGCCTCGACCTCGCTGGAGGCGCGCAAAAAAATGGCCGATGTGTTGCGCGCCCGGGTGATGGATGTGGGCGACGCACTGCTGCAAAAGCCCCAAATTTATTTGAGCTTCACCGGTCTCGACAAGGTCCCCGGCGCACTGGCTTTGCTGGAGCAGATGAACGACGCCAAGTGGGAAAAGGGCTTTGGTTTTATCTTGCCCGATCTGGATCAGGCCGACGCCGATGATCTGAGTCTGCGCACCTGGAACGAGGCTTTCTCCGACCTGGAGTTCCGTTTGCAGCAGCAAATGCTGTTCGCCTCTCCCGAATCGGGCGGCACGGCGGTCAACAACGCCCAGATCGAGTTCTTGGAGACGTTTGGTCGCCAGCGCGCGGCGGTGATGGACCTGTTGCTGCAAGTGTTTGCCCCCTCGCAGATGGAGCGCATTGGCGTCTTGCGCGGCGTGTGGTGGGGCAGCGTGGCCGAGGTGGTGTCGGCCGATGCCGTGGCCGCCTTGGATCAGCCAGAGCGCCATGGCATTCGCTCCATGAAAGCCTTGTGGTCGCCACTGGTCTCACAGATGCTGCTGGAGCGCTTTTCTGTGGTCAAAGCCGCTCCCCGAACCCTGCTACACCGGCTGTTGGGTGTGGCCAAGTTCGCTGCCCTGGGTGTGCTCACTGTGGGCACGCTGACCTGGCTGGGCTGGGGCTACCTCTCCGAGATCGACAATTTGGAGCAAACTTGGGCGCGCTTCAATGAAAGTCGGCGCTTGGCCGAAGACGAGGCACGCATGGCCAGTGCAGAAGTCTCTCCCTTGCTCGAGATTTCGGGCCAAATGCAGTACGCCCGCCAACACGCGGCCGAAGCGCAGTATTTCCTGCCTACCGGTTACTTTGAGCACAAGCGCGTGGCCAATGTGGCGCTCAGCACCTACCAGCGTCACCTCAGCAAAACCTTTATGCCGGAGTTGTTCAACCAGGTGCAAAAGGTGTTGGTGGCGCAAACGCAAGACGGCTCAGGCGACGTGTATTTGTCGCTGAAGGTCTACTTGCAGCTGGCCCGGCCCGAGCGGCGCAACGCCGACGACTTGGTGCGCTGGATTGACCGCAACTGGCCCGCCTTGTCGGTGGGATTGCTCGCCGACGGCGAAAAAGAAGCGGTGATGGGACACGCGCGGGCATTGTTGATGGTGCCGGATTTGCCTGCCACGCCAGAGGACGCCGCGATTGTGCAGGCGGCCCGCGCCAAAGCCGCTCAGGTGCCTTCGGTGACCCGCGTGTTGCAGCACATCCGCGACCAAGGCTTGCCGTCGCAGATCGCCGACATCTCTTTGTCGCGCGCTGCCGGTGTGTCGGCTGCCATGTCGCTGCGCATGCGCAGCGATCTGCCTTTGACCGATACAGCGGTGCCTGGGTGGTATACCCGCGCCGGCTTTCTGGATGTGTTCAAGCCCCGGCTGTATCCCAGCAGCCGAGCGGTGTTGGAAGAGGAAAGCTGGGTGCTGCGCGACCAAACGTTGAGCGGCAACACCTTTGAAATTGAAAAAGCGGTGGAGAAACTCGCCGACGCCACCCGCCGGCAGTTTCTGCAGGACTACATCAAGCGCTGGCAAACCTTTTTGTCTGACGTCACGGTGCGCTCCTTCACCGGCTTGGATGACGCGGCTCAGCTCGCTGGCCAGTTTGTCGATCCGCAGTCTCCGCTTGCCCAGCTGATTCGCTTTGTGGGCCGCGAAACCACGCTGACCGGCAATTACCAAGGCGATGTGGACAGCTGGATTGACCGGCAAAAACACAACCTGGAAAAGAGTCGGCGTGCCGTGGTGGGGGAATTGGCGGGCGAGCACTACCGCGCCAAGCTGCTGCCGGAGCATGTGGTGGAAGACCACTTCCAAAGCATCCGTGGTGTGGCCACGCAGCTGGCAGACACCAATACGGCAGCCAATAACAACCCGATGTCGCGTTTGTTTGACCCGTTGTACCGACAGCTGGGCCTGGTCAACGGCGCCATGCAGGCTGGCCAAGTGATGCCCGAGTACGACGCTTTCTCGCGCCTGCGCGGGATCGCCGCACGACAGCCAGTGCCATTGCGCGGCATCATGCTAGACCTGATCGACAACGGCAGCATACAAACGGCGTCGCGCTCGGCCAGCTTGCTCAACAAAAAAGCCGCCGGGGCCGCCCGTGGCTTTTGCGACAGTGGTTTGGTGGGGCGTTACCCCTTCCAGCGCTCGGCCAGATCGGAAGCGGGGGTGCACGACTTCGAGCGCTTGTTCAGCGAGCAAGGCCCCATGTTCACCCACTTCCGCGACAACCTGGCCGCCTATGTGGACACCAGCAGCTCGCCGTGGCGCTCGCGCCGCACCGAAGAGGGCAATGTGTCCTTGGTCAGCCCGTCGGTGCTGCGGTCTTACGAATCGGCCGATCAAATCCGGCGCGTGGCCTTGGACGAGCAAGGCAAATTGCGCTTGTCGACCATCATGCGCATCGTCGACATGGACCCCCAACTCGCCGAAGTCACCATCGACGTGGCGGGTCAGACCCTGAAATACGCGCATGGGGTTTCGGCGCCTAAGCGCTTCGACTGGACCTCGTCGGCTGCCAACTTGATGATTCGCTTGCAGTACCGCTCGGTGGACGGGCGCAGCGAAGTATTGGCATTCAACGGCCCATGGGCCTTGTTCCGGTTTTTTGATAACGGCTATCAATCGGTCAGAGATGCCGATCGCCGAGAGACTCAACACCGCACCTCACTGGGGTCGGTGACCGTTGAGTGGCAGTCCACCGTATCGCCCGGCCCTTTGTGGTCGGGTGTACTGGCGGGTTTTCGTTGTCCCTAAGGCCCCTTGGGCCATCACTGGAGTGTGCAATGTCAACTTACATCGATCCCAAAGAAATTCTCAAAGGTGTGCAGGCATCTCAGCAATACGGCTCCACCGCCAGCGCTGATTTGTCCAAGCCGTTCAACGCGTCGATCCCCGACATGTCCACGGCCTCTTCACAAAACGCCAGCCACATCATCGGCAATGTGCAAAACATTGGTCGGCAGATGCTGGACTCGATGAGCGCTGCAAAGAATTCCATCGATGATCAGGTCCAAGCGCATCAAGACCGGCAGCGCCGGTCGCAGCCTTACGACTTTCAGCCTGACCTCAATGATTTGCGGCCCACAGCGGCGCATGGCTTCCCGTCGGAGTTGGCCGATGAGTTCTTTGCGCCTTTCATGAAGCGGTAAGGCTTTTGCTGGTACCGGTGCTGTTACCCCACTTGTGCCGTGTGCTGTAAACACCCAAAACGGGGTTGGATGGCCCCGTTTTGGGCAACTTGGAAGTCACCATGAATGTCGAGACTGCACAGTTTGTGGCTGTGGCCGATGCCTTGTTTCCCAAAGTGCGCCAGCGCGTGCTCTCTCTGCTCTACGGAGAGCCTCAGCGAAGCTTCTACGCCAGCGAATTGATTTCGATCGCCCAGTCTGGTTCGGGGGCGGTGCAGCGTGAGTTGCAGACGCTCTCCGATGTAGGGCTGATTTCGGTGCGGCGGCTCGGACGCCAAAAACATTACCAAGCCAACGCAGCGGCCCCCATCTACCCAGAGCTGCGTGGCTTGATTCTCAAGACAGTGGGTTTGGCAGACACCCTCAAGGCAGCCTTGTCGCCCTTGGCCGGCACGATTTCTTTGGCCTTTGTTTTTGGCTCTATGGCCAAATCCCAGGATGCCCAAGACAGCGATATCGATGTGCTGGTGGTCAGTGATGCCGTCGATTATTCGGACCTTTACGAGCATCTGGAGTCTGCCCGCGAGACACTGGGACGTGAAATCAATCCGACCTTGTACTCCACCCTCGACTTCGCTGCCCGAAGAGAGCGCGACAACTCTTTTATTGTCCGCGTGCTGCAGCAACCTAAAATTTGGTTGATTGGTGGTGACGAGACATTGAATGGCTGATCCTTTTGGCAATCTGGTTGGACCGGGCAAGGCCCTCAAGCGCGAAGAGCCCGTGGCCAATGAAGTCCAAGGCTTGTTCGACGTTGGCTCTGGAAAACTGGACGACGCCCGCAACCACGGGCTGTCGGTGCAGGGCCGTTTTGACTTGGCTTATGGTGCGGCGCACGCGCTGAGCTTGGCCGCGCTGCGCCGCTTGGGATACCGCCCGAGCAACCGCTACATCGTCTTTCAGCTGTTGCCCCACACCTTGGGATTGCCCGCCAGTGTTTGGCGTTTCCTGATCATGTGCCACAACAAGCGCAATTTGTGCGACTACGAGGGCGTGATGGAAATCAGCGACCGCATGCTGGCCGATTTGATCGCCGCCGCCGACGCCATCCGCGAAGCGCTGGAGCAGGCGCTCAAGCCAGCCTGATTGGCTGGCATTCCTCAGCCGCTGCGCGCCACTGCGGCTTCCCACGCCGCCAGTTTGGCTTGGGCCTGATCGCGGCTCCATTGCGGCTCAAACACCCGCTCAATCGCCAGCCGTTCTTTGAGCTGCGCCGCGTCGCTGAACACGCCGGCCTGCAGGCCCGCCAGCAGTGCCGCGCCCAGGGCGGTGGTTTCCACCGTGTGTGGGCGCAGCACTGGCAGGCCCATCAGGTCGGCTTGCAACTGCATCAGCAGGTTGTTGGCGCAGGCGCCGCCGTCCACCCGCAGCGCGCTCACCTGCAGCCCGCTCAAGGTGTGGGCGTCGCGCTGCATGGCCTGCAGCAGCACCGTGCTTTGCAGGGCGATGCTTTCCAGCGCCGCGCGTGCGATGTGCGCCACCGTGCTGCCGCGTGTCAGGCCTTGGATGCTGCCGCGCACATGGGGCAACCAATAGGGCGCGCCCAGTCCGGCAAAGGCCGGCACCAACACCACGCCGTCGGTGTCGGGGACGCTCGCAGCCAGGGCTTCGACCTCGCTGCTGTGTTGGATGGCTTTGAGTCCATCGCGCAACCATTGCACCACCGCGCCGCCAATGAACACGCTGCCTTCGAGCGCGTACACCGGCGCCGCGCCCGGTGTGGGCTGGGCCGCGCAGGTGGTGATCAGGCCGTTGGTACTCGTGGGCGCGTGGTGGCCGGTGTGCATCAGCATGAAGCAGCCAGTGCCGTAGGTGTTTTTCACATCGCCGGGCGACACACAGGTTTGGCCCAGCAGGGCGGACTGCTGGTCGCCGGCCACGCCGCCAATCTGCACCGCTGCGTCGCCACTGCCCAGCAGGCCCGGCTGCACCTGACCAAAGTCGGCCACCGAGGGCAGCACCTCGGGCAACACGCTGCGGGGAATGTCGAACAACGCCAGCAGCTCTTCGTCCCACTGGCCGGTGTGGATGTTGAGCAGCAGGGTGCGGCTGGCGTTGCTGATGTCGGTGGCGTGCCGCGCGCCACCGGTGAGCTGCCAGATCAGCCAGCTGTCGATGGTGCCAAAGGCCAGTTCACCGGCCTGCGCTTGGGCGCGGGCGCCGGGCACCTTGTCGAGCAACCAGCGCAGTTTGGTGCCAGAGAAATACGGGTCCAGCCGCAGGCCGGTTTTGGCCTGCACCAGCGCCTCGGCGCCTTGGTCTTTGAGCCGCTGGCACAGCGCTTCGGTGCGGCGGTCTTGCCAGACGATGGCGTGGTGCAGCGGCTGGCCGGTGTGGCGGTGCCACAGCACCGTGGTCTCACGCTGGTTGGTGATGCCCAAGCCACGGATGTCGGCTGGGCTCAGACCGCCTTGCTCCAGAGCGGCGCGCGCGGTGGCGAGCTGGCTGTGCCAAATGGTCAGGGCGTCGTGCTCCACCCAGCCGGGCTGGGGGTAGATCTGCGGGAATTCCTGCTGCGCCATGCTGTGCACGCTGCCATCGTCACGGAACACGATGGCGCGTGAGCTGGTGGTGCCCTGGTCCAGGGCCAGCAGATAGGTGGGGCGGGTCATGCGAAGGGTCTCCGTTGTGTGGTTGTGTCAGGCCGGGGCCACCACGCAGCGCACGTCCAAGTCGCGCAGCAGCCGTTCAAAGTCGGGCGTGGGCGCGCTGTCGGTGAACAGGGTGTGCACCACCTTGAGCGGCGCCATCTCAATCATGGCCGGGCGGCCCAATTTGCTGGCGTCGGCCACCAGCCAGACCTGGCGCGACTGCGCGACGATGGCGCGCGCCACCATCACCTCGCGCATATCAAAGTCGCGCAGCGTGCCGTCGGTGTCGATGCCGCTGATGCCGATCAGCCCAATGTCGACTTTGAATTGCTGAATGAAGGAGAGCGCAGCCTCGCCCACCACGCCCAGGTCTTCGTGGCGCACCGTGCCGCCGGCCACCACCACCTCACATTGCGGGTTGGCGCTCAGGATGCGTGCCACATGCAAGTTGTTGGTCACCACCCGCAGGTCTTGGTGGTGCAGCAGTTCGTGCGCCACGGCTTCGACCGTGGTGCCGATGTTCATGAACAGGCTGCTGCCCGGCGGGATGGCAGCCGCCACGGTGCGCGCGATGCGCTGTTTGGCGTCGGCGTGGCTGCGCTGGCGTTCGGTGTAGGCGGTGTTGCGGCTGCCGCTGTCGGGCGCGCGCACGCCGCCATGAAAACGCTCCAACACGCCCGCGTCGGTCAGGCGCTGCACGTCGCGGCGCACGGTTTGCAGCGTGGTCTGGAAGCGCTCGGCCAGTTCCTCGGTTTTGCAGCTGCCGCTCTCGCGCACAGCCTGCAGCATGGCCAGCTGCCGGGGGTTGAGTGCCATTGTCATGCCTGGGTTTGTAGCGGGTCTGCGCGCCGGTGGTATCAGGGATTTCGAGCATAAGCGAAGCTGCGTGTTTCGCGATATAAACGCACAAACGAAAATAAACGAACATAAATAAAACACTTAAGTTGATCGTTCATGATTCGATCTGAACTGTCCGATTGGGCGCGTTGTGGCACCGAAGCGCCGCTGGACTTGTTGGTGATCGGTGGCGGCGCCACCGGTTTGGGCGTGGCCGTGCAAGCCGCGCTCGAAGGCCGGCGGGTGGCGCTGGTGGAGGCGCGCGACTTTGCCTGCGGCACCTCGTCGCGCTCCACCAAGCTGCTGCACGGCGGTGTGCGCTATTTGGCGCAGGGCCGCGTGTCGCTGGTGCGCGAGGCGCTGCGCGAGCGCGCGCTGGTCTTGGGTCTGGCACCGCACCTGGCCCAGCCCTTGCCCTTTGTGGTGGCCGAAACCAACCGCTGGTCTTGGGCCGTGACAGCCATCGGACTCAAGATGTACCAATGGCTGGCCGGGCGCCTGAGCCTGGGCGCCACCCAAACCCTGGGCGCCGCAGCGCTGCGCCGCTTGTTGCCCCACATGCCCGGCGCTGTGGCCGGGGTGCGCTACTGGGACGGCCAGTTCGACGACGCGCGCTTGGCCCTGGCCTTGGCCAAAACCGCCGAAGCGGCTGGCGCCAGCCTGCGCAACCACACCCGGGTGGTCGGGCTGAGCCCAGTGCCCGAGGGCTGGCGGGTGAGCCTGCGCGACGCGATCACCGGCGAACACACCCAAATCAGTGCCCGCACCGTGGTCAACGCCGCTGGTGTGTGGGTGGACGCCTTGCGCCAACAGGCCTTGGGACGCAGCCAGCCTGGCGGCCGCTTGGTGCGCCCGCTGGTGCAGCCCAGTCAGGGGGTGCACCTGGTGGTGCCGCGCCAGGTGCTGCCGCTGACCGAGGCGGTGCTGGTGCCGCGCACCGCCGACGGCCGGGTGCTGTTTGCCGTGCCCTGGCTGGGCGCGACCGTGATCGGCACGACCGACACACCGCGCAGCGACGCGCCGCTGGAACCCCGGCCCATGGCCGAAGAGCTGGATTTTTTGTTTGGTGAAACCCGCCGTTCGCTGGGCGTGAGCTTGGGCCCTGCCGATGTGAGCAGCGTCTGGGTGGGCTTGCGTCCCCTGGTCAGCGCCGAAGGCGAGGGCGGCAGCACCGCCGCACTCTCGCGAGAGCACCTGATCGCCCGCGAGGCGCCGGGTTTTGTCACCGTCACTGGCGGCAAATGGACCACCTACCGCGCCATGGCCGAGGAGGTGATGGCCGCGCTGGTGGCCGCTGGCGACTTGGCCGCCGCCGCCCAGTCCGCGCACACCGACCGCCACCGCCTGTGGGGCGCACCCGCCACCGCACAAGCGCCCACGTCTTTGCAGGACGCGCCCGGCCCCCACCTGCTCGGCAGCCAAGCCGCGGTGGCCGGCGCCTTGCCCGGCGCCGACCGGCCACTGGGCCTGGGTTTGACCGAGGCCATCGTCCGGTATGCCGCGCGCCACGAGTGGGCGGTGACGGTAGAGGATATGCTGGCGCGCCGCTGGCGTGCGGTGTTTTTGGACGCCCGCGCTGCCCAAGCCATGGCGCCGCGTGTGGCCGCCATCTTGCGCGAAGAGACGGGCATCGACCCGCAACTCGGCGCCTTTGAAGAACTGTGTGGGCAATACCGCCTGAGCGCCGACACCCGACCGGACGGCAGCGCCCCCTGAACTGTTGCAACGACTTTCCACGGAGACCAAGCAGTGAGCCAGACCAACCCCCAAGCCGTGCGCTACGGCATCATCGGCTGCGGCATGATGGGCCAAGAGCACCTGCGCAATATCGCGCTGCTGCCCGGTGCCAGCGTGACCCGCATTTTTGAACCCGACGACGCCATGGCCGCAGGCAGCCTGGCCCTGGCCCCCGGCGCCCAGCGCGCCGCCAGCCTGGCCGAGGTGGTGACCGCGCCCGATGTCGACTGCCTGCTGGTGGCCAGCCCCAACTTCCGCCACGCCGAGCAGCTGCGCGAGATCGCCGCGCTGCGCCCACTGCCGGTGCTGCTGGAAAAACCCGCCTGCACGAGCTTGGCCGATGTGCGCGACCTGGCCGAACTGGGCAAGGCCTACCCCGCGCCGATTTGGGTGGCCATGGAATACCGCTACATGCCGCCCGTCACGCGCCTGACCGACGAGGTGCACAGCGCCCAGAACACCGGCCCGGTCACCATGCTCAGCATCCGCGAGCACCGCTTCCCGTTTTTGGTGAAGGTGGGCGACTGGAACCGCTTCAACCGCTATACCGGCGGCACGCTGGTGGAGAAGTGCTGCCACTTCTTTGACCTGATGCGCCACATGACCCAGAGCGAGCCGGTGCGCGTCTACGCCTCGGCCGGTGTGGACCACAACCACCGCGACGAGCGCTACCCCGAGGGCACGCCTGACATTCTGGACAACGCCTATGTGGTGGTGGACTTTGCCAGCGGCCAGCGCGCCATGCTGGAGCTGTGCATGTTTGCCGAAGGCGCGCGCTACCAAGAAGAGATTTCGGTGGTCGGCCCCAAGGCCAAGGCCGAATGTTTTGTGCCCGGTCCGGGCCGCTTCTGGCCTGCGCACCTGGGCGAGCCGCCGGTGCCCAAGGTGGTGATCAGCCCGCGCGACCCCAAAGGCCCGCGCGAACTCGACGTGCCGGTCGACCCGGTGGCCCTGGCCGCCGGCGACCACAACGGATCTACCCTGTACCAGCACCAGCGCTTCAACGCGGTGGTGCGTGGTCAAGGCCGGGTGGAGGTGGGCTTGGGCGATGGCCTGGCGGCGGTGCTCATGGGCTTGGCCGCGCAGGAGTCGGCGCGCACCGGCCAAGCCATCAGCCTGACCGAGGGCGATTACGCGCTCAGCGGTTTGCCGTCTAGGCATTAACCCCAAGACGCTGAAGCGGTCAATTCCTCTATTATTCCTACACACATCTTGAAGCCCCTGTCCTTGATCCAGATCAGGACTTTTGTGACCCACCCATGGCATCCGTTCAACTCAACAAGGTTCAGAAAAGCTACGACGGCAAGACCACCGTTATCCATGGCATCGATCTGGAGATCCAGCACGGCGAGTTTGTGGTGTTTGTGGGGCCCTCGGGCTGCGGCAAATCCACGCTGCTGCGCATGATCGCTGGGCTTGAGGGCATCAGCGGCGGTGATGTGTTGATCGACGGCAAGCGCGTCAACGACGAGCCGCCGCGCAACCGCGACATCGCCATGGTGTTTCAGGACTACGCGCTCTATCCACACAAGAGCCTGTACGACAACATGGCCTTTGGCCTGCGCCTGCGCAAAACGCCCGAAGACGAAATCAAGCGCCGCGTCATGGACGCCGCCCGCCTGCTGCGCATCGACCACATGCTCGACCGCAAGCCGGCCGCGCTCTCGGGCGGGCAGCGACAACGAGTGGCCATTGGCCGTGCCATCGTGCGCCAGCCCAAGGTGTTTTTGTTCGACGAGCCGCTGTCCAACCTCGACGCCCAGCTGCGCAACGAGATGCGCAGCGAAATCAAAAAACTGCACCAGCGCCTGGGCGCCACCATCATTTATGTGACCCACGACCAGGTCGAAGCCATGACGCTGGCCGACCGCATCGCGGTGCTGAGCGCTGGCCACAAGATGCAGTACGCCACGCCCGAAGAGATCTACAACCGCCCCGCGGCCCACTTTGTGGCGGGCTTCACTGGCAGCCCACCCATGAATCTGGTGAACTGCAGTGTCAGCGCGGGCGCGGCCGACCTGGGCGGCGTGCGCGTGGCCTTGCCGCCCGCGCTGGCCGAGCGCGCAGCGAAGGCCAATGGACATGTGTTTGGCATTCGCCCGGAAAACGTGGCCTTGAGCCCGAGCGCCGCCGCTGGCGAGGTGGCGGTGCCCGCCACCGTGGTCATCAGCGAGCCGCTGGGCGCGGAAACCCTGGTGACTTTTCAGGTCGGGCAGGCTGAGCTGGTGGCCCGTTGTGCGGCAAGCTTTAAAGTGCCAGCCGGCACCGCGCAAACCCTCTACCTCGACCCGGCGGCCATGCATGTGTTCGACAAAGATTCCGGCCAAGCGCTGTGATGGCCTTGGCTGCGATGTGTGTTTCTGTGTGTGTTTTAACCCTCTGACAGGAGACAACGATGAAAAAACGCCAAACCTTGAAGTTCGCCGCGCTGGCCCTGGCCAGCACCCTGGTGGCCGGCGCCGCCTGGGCGCAACAAACCACGCTGCGCGTGTTTGTCGGCCCCAACCAGCGCCCCGACCTGCAAGCCAAGCTGTTTGAGCAATACAGCAAAGCCAACCCCGGCGTCAAGGTCGAGATCGAAACCGGTGGCGCCACCTCTGAGCTGCAGCGCCAGTACCTGAGCACCGTGCTCAACGCCAAAGACTCCGCCATCGACTTGTTTCTGATCGACATCGTCAACCCGGCCCAATACGCCGGCAAGGGCTGGATCGAGCCGCTGGACAAATACGTGGGTGGCCCAGCCTTCCTGCGCAACGACTACCTGCCGGTTTACCAGCAGGCCAACGTGGTGGACGGCAAAGTGGTGGCGCTGCCCAGCCAGGGCGACTCCATGTTCATGTACTACCGCAAAGACCTGCTGGCCAAGCACGGCGTGGCCGAGCCCAAGACCTGGGACGAGTTGGCCGCCGCTTCTAAAAAGATCATGGCCGCCGAAAACAACCCCAACTTGCAGGGCCTGTCGTTCCAGGGCGCGCCCATTGAAGGCGCGGTTTGCACCTTCTTGCTGCCCTACTGGGGTCAGGGCAAGCAGTTCAACGACGCCGCTGGCAAGCTCACGCTGGACAAGACCGCTGCGGTCAATGGCCTGAAGATGTGGCTCAAGATGATGGACGATGGCGTGGTCAAGAAGAACATTGCCGAAGTCACCACCCCGGTGACGGTCAATGAGTTCAAGGCCGGCAATGTGGTGTTTGCCATCAACTGGGGCTTTGCGTTCGACCGCTTCAAGGACGACGCCGACTCCAAAGTCAAAGGCAATGTGGGTGTGATGCCGCTGCCAGCCATGGCCGGTGGCAAGTCGGCCACCTGCATGGGCGGCTGGCAGTGGGCCATGAACGCTTTCAGCAAGAACAAGGACGCCGCAGGCGGCTTGATCAAGTTCTTGTCTTCCAAAGAAGCCAGTGCTTTTGTGGCGCGTGAAGGCTCGATCCTGCCGGTGTTCCAGAGCGTCTACCGCGACGCGGAAGTGAACAAGGCGGTGCCTTGGTTCCAATCGGCCTTGCCGGTGGTGCTGGGTGCCCAGAGCCGCCCCATGGTGGAAGACTACGGCCAAGTGTCGGACATCATCCGCACCACCACCAGCGCCGTGTTGGCCCGCACCAAAACGCCCGAAGCCGGTGTCGATGAAATCGCCGCCCGCGTTGGCCGCCTGATGCGCTGATTCGCCTCTTCACTCCGCCCCCAGCCCTGGGCGGGCCACACCGCCCAGGGTTTTTTTTCGGTTGCTGCCCATGCTCTCCAGACTCAAGGACCCGAGCGAAAAAACCCTGGCCGTCATGCTCTTGGCGCCCGCGTTTTTGTTGCTCTTGATGATCGTGGTCTATCCCATCGGCAAGCTGGTCTACAACAGCGTGTTCGACATCGACAAAACCGGTGCTTTCATCGGCTTCGTCAACTATGTGGACGTGTGGCAAGACCCGCTGTTTTGGAACGCCACCAAAAACACCTTGCTCATCACCCTGATCACCGTGCCCGGTGCGCTGGTGGTGGGGCTGGGTTTGGCCATGCTGGCCAATCTGCCGTTCAAACGCAAATGGCCGGTGCGCCTGTCGCTGCTGCTGCCGTGGGCGCTGCCGCTGTCCTTTGCCGGTTTGATCTTCGCGTGGTTCTTCAACACCGACTACGGCGTGGTCAACGACGTGTTGTTGCGGCTGGGGGTGATCGACGAGGCCACCAGCTGGCTGCTCAAACCCAACTGGGCTTTCGCCGCCATTTGCCTGACCATCATCTGGAAAACCTCGTCTTTTATGGCGCTGATTCTGTTGGCCGGTTTGCAGATGATCCCGCGCTCGCTGTATGAGGCTGCTGAGGTGGACGGCGCCAACAAGTGGCAGCAGTTCTGGCAGATCACCATCCCTATGCTCATGCCCAGCATCGTCGTCGCCTTGATCTTTCGCACCATCACCGCACTGCAGACCTTTGACATTCCCTACACCATGACCCGTGGTGGCCCCGGCGAGGCCACCGAAACCCTGGCCATGCTGATCCACAAATACACCATCGACTACTCCGACATCGGCTATGGATCGACCTTGGCGGTGTTCATGTTTCTCATCTCGCTGGCCGTGACCGGCTTTTATCTGCACCACATCGGGAAAAACGCGTCATGAGCAGCCCACAAGTTGGTTTTTGGACATCCCCCATGCTGCGCTGGGTGGCGGCGGGCATGGTGGTCATCAACGGTTTTTTCCCGGCGGTGTGGATTTTGTTCACCTCGCTCAAGACCGAGACCGAGCTGGTGCAAAAGCCCATCACCTGGTGGCCAGCCGCGCCCACGATGGAGAACTACGTCCGAGCCTTTGCCGACCAGCCGCTGCTGCACTACTTGAAGAACAGCTTTTTGGTGGCTACCGGCGCCACCGTGCTGTCCCTGCTGGTGGCAGCTTTTGCGGCATATGCCATTGCGCGGCTCAATTTGAAGCGCCGCCAGCTCATCCTGACCTGCATCGTGGCCTCCAGCATGTTCCCGCTGGTCACGCTGTTGGTGCCGATTTTTGAGACCATGCGCGCCCTGGGCTGGCTCAACAGCTACGCCGCGCTGATCCTGCCTTATGTGGTGCTCAACCTGCCGGTGTGCACCCTGGTGCTGGTGAGCTTTTTCCAAAGCATCCCGCGCGACCTAGAAAACGCCGCCATGATCGACGGCTGCACCCGCCTGGGCGCCTTGTGGCGGGTGGTGGTGCCACTGGCCGCGCCAGGCGTGTTCACCGCTGGCATCCTGGCCTTTGTGAACGCGTGGGACGAGTTCCTGCTGGCGCTCTCGCTCAACTCCAGCCCGGCGGTGCGCACCTTGCCGGTGGGTATCACCCTGTACCAAGGCGAATTCACCTTCCCTTGGCCCATCATCTCGGCCGCCCTGATCGTTGCCATCGTGCCCATTGCGGTGCTGATCGCCGTGTTCCAAGAGCGAGTGGTGGGCGGCCTGACCCAGGGCGGTTTGAAGGGCTAAGTGCCGATCCTCGCCGGTGGGTCAGCGCCCACCCTGCGAGCCGCTGTGCGGCGGCTTGCCCGCAGCGCCTGAGGCCCAGTGTTTGGCTCCCTGAGCCCGCTTTGACACACCACCAACCCACTGTGCACACGGCAGTGTCGGCCCCTGTGCCGGCACACGCCTGCAGCACTTTTTTGTTGTTTTGCCTTCAAAAGTGATAAGTACATAGCGTATTGCGTTAAAAAGTACTCATCAAAAAGGGGTGCCAAGGCGTCCAAAGTGAATACTTTTGTGGAAAATACAACCATGGCAGAAGTAATACCTTGTTACTTGTTCTGCCCGCCAAACTCCACAACTGTAGTCAAGAGGTTCCGCCATGAAGATCACCGCCCGCACCGAGCGCAACACCCAGAAACTGGCCCAAGCCGCAGCCACTCCGGCGGAGTTGCTTGAACAGGCCGAAGTGGTGGCCGCTGAGGGCGTGGATGCCGATGAAGAGCAGCTGGCGGCAGCCGAAGAGCAGCATGCCACCGACACCGGCAGCGCCAGCGAGCAAGACCTGGCGTTTGTGCTGGGCGAAGCCGGCAGTGCCGCACAGGGTCTGGGCGCAAGCCCGCTGGCCTATGTGGGCGGTGTGTTCGGCAGCTCCTTGGTGGGCGGCGGTGCTGGTGGTTTTGTGCCCCAGGTGGGCCTGGGTGTGGTGGGTGGCGACAGTGGCGAAGCCGCTGCTGCCCAAGAGAATACCGATGAAGTGATGGTCTCGGTCGGATCGATCGAGGCCGAGAGCCAAGAGGCCGCCAGCGAAGAAGCCACCAGCGAAGCCGCTGCAGAAGCATCTGCCAGCGAAGCAGTGGTGTTTGAAGCCACGCCAGAAGGCG
>CAZYUD010000019.1:0-72821 GCA_964650505.1 uncultured Hydrogenophaga sp. | reverse complement strand
TTCGAAATCAGCGGCCGCAGCACGTTCGATGAGCACTTTTTCAACGGCCTGCTAGGGATGATTAAACCGATTGATGTGGCTGTGCTCATATCGAACTCTGGTGAAACTGAAGAGATATTGCGGATTCTTCCCTTCTTGAAGCATCAACAGAATCGCATCATTGCGTTAACTGGTAAGGTGGAGTCAACATTGGCCAAATATGCCGATGCAGTTTTGAATGTAGGCGTTGAGCGCGAAGCTTGCAGCAACAATTTGGCACCAACCAGTTCGACCACTTGTACATTGGTCATGGGTGATGCATTGGCTGTGGTGCTCTCATCTGCCAATAAATTTCAGCCGGAAGATTTTGCTCGCTTCCACCCAGGTGGAAGCTTGGGGAAAAAGCTGCTCACCAAGGTTGGCGATGTTATGCACAAAGAGCTTCCCTCTGTCTTGTCCGGTACTGTGCTTCACGAGGCAGTGCTTACCATGACGGCCGGTCGTCTGGGGCTTGCCTTGGTGCTAGGCACCGATGCAAAGCTCTTGGGCATATTCACGGATGGAGATTTGCGCCGAGCATTGACCAAAAACAGTTCGTGCATGCAAGACCCTGTCGACGCGTACATGTCTGTTCAGCCTATGACTGTGAGTGCAGATATGCGATTGGTAGAGGCGGAAGACTTTATGCACAACCAGAAAGTTCGTTGCTTGGTTGTTGTGGATGCGGCAGCCAAACCCGTTGGGCTTGTTGAGTTGTTTGATGTTTAAAAGCCAGCTCAAAGCTTTTGCTGTCGCTTAAATTTTTTTAGTTAGCAGCGCCAAGGCAAGCGCAAGATTAGATGAGAATGTTTGTCGGCGTATTGTACTTCGCCCCCATAAAAAGAGTCTGGCTAAAGCGGACGTGGTGTTAAGGATTGAAGTGAAATTCAGTAGCGTGAAATGGCTTGCCGATGCCATCATGTGGTGAATGTCGTTGCAGGCGGCCCATTGCGCTTTGATTCGGCGTAGGTAGCGCCCACGCATAGAAGCCGAAAACGCTTCAATAACCAACTTCATGCTGTTATTTGCACCGACTACGTTCCCTGTATGTTGTCGGTAAAGCAGGCAGGGTTCATTGTCAAACCACACCAAGCCACCTATGGCTGCGGTCACCAGATAAGTTGTCCAGTCGTGCCACACGCTGTGCTGCGGCTGGACTTTTTTTTGCGCCAGCAACACCGCCTGGCTAAACACCATGGTGTTGCCGCTGGCAATGTTTTGCACCAGCGCATTGCCAAAGCTGGGGGGGCGGCGGATGCCGGGGCTTAGACCTATGGGTTGCAGCCGTTCGTTGACGAACTGCGTGCGCCCGCAGTAAAGGCGTGCACTCGTGCCATCGTGCTGGCTGTGCCATTGCACGGCGCGTTGCAGTTTGTCGTCCAACCAAACGTCGTCCTGGTCGCAAAAGGCAAACAGGTCTTCGGCTTGCCCTTCAGGCGCTTGCGTAATCAGGTGGCAAAAGTTCCAGGTCGAGCCTTTGCGCGGCCCTTGCATCACGGTCACAGGCTGGCTCACCCGCTGGGCAAACGCGTTGATCAGGGTTAGGGTGTCGTCGGTTGATCCATCGTCGCTCACCGTCAGCGCCCAGTGCCCGTAGCTCTGGCGCTCGATCGAGGCCAGTTGCTCGGAAATGAAGCGCCCACCGTTGTAAGTGGTCAGCAGGATGTGGACGGTGGGCTGGTAGGGCATGAAATAATTGAGATAAGTTTTTGGCAGGTGATCATTGTCTTTACCCGTATTTTCCGTCAGCTTGGTAGTTCCGGTTCGCAACCCGGGTCCGCAGTGGTTGAAGTGGCTCGAGGCTGTTCAGGCACAGGCACCTGAGGGTGTGTTGGTATCTTGCCTGGTGGTTGACTCCACCTCCACCGACGGCACAGACTTTTCCAACTTACCCAGCGGCTGGCAGCTGCTCCGCATAGCAGCCAAAGACTTTAACCACGGCGGCACGCGCAATCTGGCACTGCAGCATGTGCCTCAGGACACCGAGATCGTGGCTTACATGACGCAAGACGCCTTGCTTGCAGATGCGAATACCGTGCAAACGCTGGTGCGTGCTTTCGCTGACGCTGAAGTCGCTTGCGTTTACGGCCGGCAACTTCCCCACACCGATGCAACACCAGTGGCTGCACACGCCCGTGGCTTCAACTATCCGTCCACGTCGCGTGTGGTTAGCTTCGCAGACAGAGAGCGCCTTGGCCTCAAAACCTGCTTTATGTCCAATTCGTTTGCCGCTTACCGGGTGTCAGACTTGCGGGCTGTTGGTGGGTTCCCGTCGGACGTGATCCTTGGGGAAGACATGGCCGTGGCCGCCCGCTTGTTGATGGCGGGCAAGCGGGTGGCTTACGTTGCAGAGGCCTGTGCTCATCACTCACACAACTACACGGTGATGCAAGAGTTCCGCCGCTATTTTGATACCGGTGTTTTTCATGCCCGAACCCCTTGGCTGCTGCACACCTTCGGTGGCGCAGGGGGCGAAGGGCTGCGCTTTGTCCGGTCTGAACTGACCTACTTGTGGCAACACGCGCCGGGTTGGATCCCGTCTGCGTTGTTGCGCACTGGGGCCAAATGGTTCGGGTATCGTCTGGGGCGTCTGGAGAAATCGCTTCCATGGCGATTCAAGCGCTGGTGCAGCATGCACAAGGCGTATTGGGGTGGCAGCTGATGGCGCTCCTCTCCGTCCCCGGCATCCGCCTCTCCAAAGCCCTGCTCGTCCTGGCCGACGTGTTGGCCTTTCTTACTGCCAGCGTGCTGGCCACCGCCTTGGCCAATCGTCTGCCGGTGGACGAAGCCGATCTCTGGCTCGCCACCCAAGACCCCCGCCGCTACTGGGCCTGGGGGCTGATTGTGCTGTTTGGCTTGCTGGTGTTCTTGGTGCGCCACCGGCATTACAGCGACCGCAAACCCTTCTGGACCGAGCTGGGCGAGGTCTTGCGTGTGGTGGCGGTGCTGGCGGTGCTCGATCTGGCCCTGTTGGCCCTGACCCGCTGGAACGCATCGCGCCTGTGGTGGGCCTTGGTTTGGCCGCTGGTGGCCTTGTGTTTGCCGATCATGCGCGGGGCGGCCCGGGCCGGCATGCGCCGCTTGGGCTGGTGGTTGCGCCCCACGGTGGTGGTGGGGGTGGGCGCCAACGCGCTCGAAGCCGTGGCCGCCTTGCGCAGCGAGCCCGGCATGGGCTTTGACGTGGTGGGCTTTGTGCAGCCCGACCCCCTGGTGCGCCCAGGGCCTGATGTCAACATCAACATACCCCACCAGCCGCCGCTGCCCTTGTGGCCAGTTACCGCTTTGGCAAGCTGGGCTCGCGTGCCTGGCGCTCAGTTTGTGCTGGCGCTGGAGCACGGCCAAAACCACCTGCGCGAAGACATCTTGCGCCAGTTGGTCCGCTGGCGGGCCGAAGACGTGAGTGTCATTCCCGCCATGCGCGGCGTGCCCCTGTACGGCACCGACATGTCGTACTTCTTCTCGCACGAAGTGGCCCTGCTCAAGCTGCGCAACAACCTGCGCTACTGGCCGGCGCGCTGGCTCAAGCGCGCGTTTGACGTGGTGGCCGCTGCCTGTCTCATTGCGCTGCTGTCGCCGCTGCTGGCCTGGGTGGCGCTGCGCATCCGCAGCGACGGTGGCCCAGCCATCTTTGCCCACAAGCGGGTGGGAAGGGCAGGGCGCGAATTTCGCTGCTTCAAATTCCGCACCATGTGCGTCGATGCGGAAAAACGCCTGCGCGAGCTGCTGGCCAGCGACCCGGCCGCCCAAGCCGAGTGGGACCGCGAATTCAAACTCCGCAACGACCCACGCATCACCGCCGTAGGGCACTTCTTGCGGCGCACCAGCTTAGACGAGCTGCCCCAGCTCTTTAACGTGATCCGTGGCGACATGAGCTTGGTTGGTCCGCGCCCTGTGATCCGCGCCGAACTGGAGCGTTACGGCGACGACGTGGACTACTTCCTCATGGTGCGCCCCGGTATGACCGGCCTGTGGCAGGTCAGCGGCCGCAACGACGTGGACTACGACACCCGCGTGTACCTCGACACTTGGTACGTGAAAAACTGGTCGCTCTGGTACGACATCGCCATCCTCTTCAAAACCGTCAAGGTGGTGATGGCGGGGCGGGGGGCTTATTGAACGCCATCAGTCCGTTCAATCGCCGAACAAACCCCCGAGACACGGTACACTTGTTCGAACTTTGACAAAAGTGCCGTGTTCACGGCCTGCTGTCTCCATCAGCCCGCGCTTGTCTGCAACAACAAGCGCGTTGCGGTAGCGTGTCCAAAACAACGCATTCCCCCATGACCAGCCGCCAAGCCCAGATCCAGGAAGACACCCACTTCCGGATCATGCGCATCTTGCAAGACAACCCAGACCTGACCCAGCGCGAGCTGGCCGACAAGCTCGGCATGAGCGTGGGCGGGCTGAAGGTGAAGATGGATACTCTCAAAGCGGAAGTGTGTGAAAGCACGACATAAGAGTTGAGTACAACCGTTTGATGGCTTCGTCTGCACCTCCAAATCCGACATGGCTGTACCGATTGGTACACATCGACAATTTGCCCACCTTACTGACGCGTGGCATGCTGCATGCCCCCAATTCGACACCCGATGACGGGCTGTTCTACCGCCCCATTCACAATGCCAGCGTCCAGGCCAACCGCCAAATCAGGCAAATAAGCTGTGGTCCAGGCGGCTCGATACATGACTATCTGCCCTTTTATTTCGGCCCTTTGTCGGTCATGCTGCTGAACCTCAAGACAGGACGTGTCAACGGTTACAGCGAAGGGCAAGCGCCACTGATCTACCTGCTCACAACCGTGCAGGCCATTGAACAATCAGGCGCCCGATTTGTCTTCTCCGACGGACACGGTCTGGCGCGCTTTACCAACTGGTACGACGATCTGAACCAACTCGATCAAGTGGACTGGACTCTCGTGGGTGCCAGATACTGGTCTGATCGATCCGATGACAACGATCGTCAGCGCCGCAAGCAAGCTGAATTTCTGATTTGGCAGTCGTTAGACTGGTCGTTGGTTCAAGGCATTGCAGTGCTCAACGACACCACTCATCAGCAAGTGGAAGAGATATTGAGCCAGTGTTCGCGCTCCACACGCCCAATAGTGGCCGTCAAGCCGGAGTGGTACTACTGAAGAGGAGATTCGCCAATGATTCAACTCACCCAAGGCAATCTGCTGGAAGCGCCCACCGACGCGCTGGTCAACACCGTCAACTGCGTGGGCTACATGGGCAAGGGCATCGCCTTGCAATTTAAACAAGCCTTTCCGGCCAATTTCAAGTCCTATGAGGCAGCCTGCCATGCGGGCAACGTGGTGCCGGGCCAGATGATGATTCATGACAACGGTGGTTTGGTCAACCCGCGATACATCATCAACTTTCCAACCAAGCGGCACTGGAAAGGCATGTCGCGGATGGAAGACATCGAAGCCGGTCTGCGCGCGCTGGTGGCCGATGTGAAACGCCTCAGCATTCGCTCTATCGCCATACCCCCCCTGGGCTGTGGTCTCGGCGGTCTGAACTGGCAAGAAGTGAGGCCGCTCATCGAACAGGCATTTCAGCCCCTACCTGATGTGCAGGTGCTGCTCTATGAGCCCGCCGGAGCCCCTGAGGCCAAAACCATGCCCATACGCACTCACCGACCTCAAATGACTACGGCACGTGCCTTGTTCATCAAGCTAATGGACGCTTACTCCGCACTGGACTACAGCCGCAGCTTGCTGGAAGTCCAAAAACTTGCCTATTTTTTGCAGGAAGCTGGCGAACCGCTGCGTTTGAAGTACCAAGCCGGACATTACGGGCCCTACGCAGCCAACCTCAACAAGGTTCTCGAAGTCATGGAAGGCCACTTCATACGCGGCTACGGCGACAGCCAAAAACCCGAGGCCCAGATTGATCTGCAGCCCGGTGCGGTGGCCGAAGCCACAGCCTTTCTTCAGGACAAGGGCGAATCCCTCCAGCGCCTGCAGCGGGTGGCCAGCCTCATCGAAGGGTTTGAAACGCCCTATGGCATGGAGTTGCTGGCCACGGTGCACTGGGTTGCGCACCATGGCGGCCCAAAGCGCCAAGTGCCTGCGGTCAACACGGATGCCGCCACACACGCAGTGCATGCCTGGAACCCGCGCAAGCAAAACCTTTTCCAGCCCGCCCACATTGCCTCGGCCTGGGGGCAGCTGGATGAAATGGGCTGGCTATGACCAGCCGCCAAGCCCAGATCCAGGAAGACACCCACTTCCGGATCATGCGCATCTTGCAAGACAACCCAGACCTGACCCAGCGCGAGCTGGCCGACAAGCTCGGCATGAGCGTGGGCGGGCTGAACTACTGCCTCAAGGCCTTGATTGACAAAGGCTTTGTGAAGATGGGCAACTTCCAGAAGAGCAAGAACAAGTTCAAGTACGTCTATCTGCTCACCCCCCAGGGCATTGCCGAAAAGGTGGCGCTGACCAGCCGCTTCCTGAAACGCAAGATGGAAGAGTACGACGCGCTGAAGATGGAGATTGAGGCGTTGAAGGCGGAGGTCGGGGAAGAGCAGGGCAATCCGCAGGGGGCGCAGAAGGCGTGATACGGCCAATGCTTTACCAGTGGATTGCCGCTGGCGAAAGCCAAACGCAGGAATTTAAATCCTCGTTTGACAAAGCCTGCATAGACACCCTGGTCGCCTTTGCCAATGCCAAAGGCGGTCACGTGCTCGTGGGCGTTAATGACGCAGGCCGGGTGCAAGGCGTCACACTCGGCAAAGAAAGCCTCAACGAATGGTTGGTGCAGATCAAGGCGGCCACCAGCCCGTCTATCATTCCTGACCTAGAAGCCCACACGCTTGATGGCAAAACCGTGGTGCTCATCACCGTGGCCGAGTTCCCGGTCAAGCCCGTCAGCACCAAAGGCCGCTACTACAAACGCGTGGCCAACACCAACCAGGCGCTCAACCCCAGCGAAATCAGCGACCTGTACATGCAGTCGCTGCAACTCTCGTGGGATGCCTACCCCGCCCACAACGCCACGTTGGCCGACCTCTCCACCGCCAAGATCGATGCCTTTGTGCAGCAAATCAATACGGGTGGGCGTTTTGCACTGGGTACTACCTCTGGCGCAGCCGCACTTCAAAAGCTCAACTACATCAGCCAAGGCCAGCCCACCTGGGCCGCCATGCTGCTGTTTGCCAAAGAGCCGCTGCGGCACCACATTCACATCGGGCGCTTCAAAACCCCCAGCCTCATCATTGACGACCGGCAGATCACCGACACCCTGTTTGAAGCCGTGGACCAGGCCATGCGCTTCATCGTCTCGTACGTACCCGTGGCGTTTGAGATCACAGGTGCCGTGCGCCGCACCGAGCGCTTTGCCTACCCGCTGCCCGCGCTGCGCGAAGCGCTGCTCAACGCCGTTGTGCACCGCGACTACAAAGACGGCTCAGACATCCAGATCAAGATCTTTGACAACAGCATCAGCTTTTTCAGCCCCGGCAGGCTGTACGACGGTCTTACCCTGGCCGAACTGCAGCAAGACCACTACCGCTCACGCCTGCGCAACAAACTCGTGGCCGAGGCCTTCTACCTCACTACCGGGATTGAAAAATACGGCAGCGGCTTCATCCGCATCCGCCAAGCACTGCGCGACTACCCCGAAGTGCAATTCACCGTCGAAGAACTCAGCGGCGGCCTCTGCCTGACCTTCACCAAACCCGCTGCGGAAGAGGGTGGGGGAGTAGATGAGGGTGTAAGTGAGGGTGTAAGTGAGGGTGTAAGTGAGGGTGTACGCCAACTGCTGAGCCTCGTGCAAGAACAACCTGGGCTGCGCACAACAGGTCTCGCTGCGCGACTCAACACATCGCCAAAAAACGTCGAACGCTGGCTCAAACAACTCAAAGACCAAGGCCACATCGAATTCAGAGGCGCTCCCAAAACCGGTGGCTATCACCCCAAAACCGGCGGCACCAAATGAACACGCAGCAAGACACCCATTCCCGGATCATGCGCATCTTGCAAGACAACCCCGACCTGACCCAGCGCGAGCTGGCCGACAAGCTCGGCATGAGCGTGGGCGGGCTGAACTACTGCCTCAAGGCCTTGATTGACAAAGGCTTTGTGAAGATGGGCAACTTCCAGAAGAGCAAGAACAAGTTCAAGTACGTCTATCTGCTCACCCCCCAGGGCATTGCCGAAAAGGTGGCGCTGACCAGCCGCTTCCTGAAACGCAAGATGGAAGAGTACGACGCGTTGAAGGTGGAGATTGAATTATTGAAAGATGAGTGCCATCAAAACAACCACAAATCAATTAAATTGGACTAATTTATGTGCGGCCTTATTTTTGCAGAACAGCAATACGGAAAAAGAATATCAATCGAAGATTTTGAGGCTGCACTAAATCGCCAAAAGTGGCGTGGACCAGATGCTCAACATGTTCTTTCACTTAAGGAGGGGCGTTTTCTTCTTGGGCATAATCGACTCTCAATCATTGATCCAAAAACTCGCTCGGATCAGCCAATGATCTCTAGTAGTGGTCGGTACGCTATTCTGTATAACGGGGAGATTTATAATCACAATGAAATCCGAACTAGACTTAACATAAATTTTAAAACGAAATCTGACACAGAAACAATCCTGGAAGGTTACGCAAAAATAGGCGAACAGATATTTGAATTGCTCGATGGAATGTTCGCATTGGTAATCGTTGACACCCAAACAGGACGATGGCTTGCTGCAAGAGATCCATTTGGTATCAAGCCATTGTTCATTGGAAAAGATACGAACGGCTCAACAGTAATAGGTTCTGAAGCCCCAGTTGTTGCGTCATTAGTAAAAACCTCATACTGCACAGAGTCAATTGAGGAGTGGAAACTTATTCGCCGTCCAGTACCAGGGGCATCCTTCTTCCAAGGCGTCAAGGAGGTTTTGCCTGGGAGATTAGTGCGTAGTGATAACTCCACTAGAAAATTCTGGGAGCTTGTGCCATCCAATCTACCATATGAGCAAGAAGCTTTCGAGAAACTAATGAAGGATACGATTGCCCAGCATGAAATTAGCGATGTAGAGAACGTATCCTTATTAAGTGGCGGACTCGATAGCGCAGTAATTACAGCGCTTTCATCAGTCTCTCGCGCTTACTCTGTAGGTTTGCAGAGCAATAACGAGTTTGATGGCGCAAGTGAAACCGCAAGTCTACTCAATCGTGAACTTATCACTGTTGCGATCTGTCCAGAAGGTTTAAAAAACAATTGGCGTGAACTAACGAAGATCAGAGGCGAGCCGCTCGGACTACCTAATGAAGGCTTAATCTACGAAGTTTGCAGCAAAATGCAACCAATGGAGAAAGTTGTATTAACGGGTGAAGGGGCAGACGAATTACTATTTGGTTATGATCAAATATATCGCTGGGCAGTGAACACGCCTTGGCAAGGGCTTGAGCAATTCTTAAGAAAATACGGCTACTCTACTTTTGTACAGCCAACGGAGCGTTTGATCTCATACATAGAAGAGCTTAGAGAAAAGAAAGACCATATCGATTTTCTTGAGGACTTCTTCTACTACGTCCACCTGCCAGGTCTACTCCGAAGAATGGATTTTGCCTCGATGGCAGCATCAAAGGAGGCACGCGTTCCATTCGTGAACAAACGTCTAATCTCATACATGTACCGTAGGCCAAGTGGGATAAAAATTAACAACACTCATTCGAAGCTACCATTACGTGAATTGGCATCTAAACAAGGGCTTCAAGGCGTTTTGTCCCGAAAAAAAATCGGTTTCAGCGCACAAATTGAATCTAACAAAACAAGATTCGATGAATACAAAGAATTCCAAAGTATTGTACTGGAGACTTTAAAGTGGTAATTGGTTATACAACAGGCGTATTCGATCTATTTCATGTTGGGCACGTGAATTTATTGCGAAATGCGAAGTCGATGTGCGACAAACTAATCGTCGGAGTAACTGTAGATGAATTGGTTGCATACAAAAATAAAAAGTCAGTCATTCCATTCGAAGAAAGAATTGAAATAGTAAGATCTTCGAGATATGTGGATTTGGCCGTTCCGCAATTCACAATGGATAAAAAGGATGCATTGCAAAGATACAAATTCGATATTATGTTTGTTGGAGATGATTGGTACAAGAGTGAAAAGTGGGCGGATTTCGAAAAGCAATTTATAGAGTTAAATGTAAAAATCATTTATTTCCCATACACAAAATCAACATCATCCACTCTAATCAATAAAACACTAATGGCCTTAAGAGAAGGGTAAGGCAAAGTGTCATTGAGGAAAAATGCAATTTCACTCGCAGTTATACAAGGAATTAATGCATTATCATCTTTATTGGTTATCCCTGCTGTTACGCGGATGATTGATATCTCCGAAGTCGGAGTATACCTGATGTCATTAAGTCTGATGATGTTTGGCTTTGTATTATATGATTATGGTCTAAACATCTATGGAAATGGATTAATAACAAAAATATCAACAAACAAAAGAAGAATTACTAGAATAAATAAAATGATAAGTGCAAGCACACTTCAGCGGCTCACTCTAGGCGCATTATTGCTAATCGCGACATATGCTTACAATATATTTTTCGATGAATTTGAAGAAATTGAATCAATAGCAATATTCATAGGCATAGTTCTAATGGGTTTTCAGCACCAGTGGATATACATCTCTCTAAACAAAAACCTTTACTTAGCTTTATTTATCTTTTTGGGAAGGTTGTCGTTCATAACTTCATTATGGATTTTAAATGATGAAATAAAATCCGGTTTTCAATTAATACTGCTCTGGGACATTGGGTTGCTTGTTACGGCCATCATGTCTTTTATTTTTCTTCGCACGAGCGGAATAAAAAATACGTTTGAATTAAATAAATTTTCAATTATATTTATAATTAAATCGACACCATTTTTTATCTCAAGAATTTCAGCGTCAATATACACAATAATTCCAGTTGTTTTGGTTGGGTCTATTGCTGGTTCGACTGCGGTAGCGCTTTTCAGAATTTCGGATCAAATATTTAGGGCTGGTCAAGCACTGATATCGCCAATTGTTACGGCACTTTATCCATACTTAAGCGAGAAAAGAGATCCGAAAATTTTCTTTAAGTGGTTAAGGCACTTAGTCATCTATGTTGCACTATTTTCAATTGGGGTATCGATATATTCCGAAGAAATACTTTTTTCCATGTTTGGCCAAGAGTATTCATCAGGTGCGTCACTTCTAGTTGGCTTCATGATCCTCCTAATTGTGAATTTTCTTGGAACAATGATGGGATACCCGGCATTTGCATCTATCTCAAAATCAACAATGGCTAACTCGGCAATCACATATGCAGCGGCATTTTTCATAATTCTGATAATTGTAATATATGTTTTTTCAACAATAACGCCTTCAAAAATAATTTCATCAATGATAGCCGCGGAACTGTTGGTTCTTGCATTAAGATCAAGTAAATTCTATCGCGAATACAAGAAGAAATGTTAATTAAAAAGGTCATTGGAATAGTTTGTCGAAATCTATTTTATTTGTTGGTATCCGGAGCTTCAAAGCTGTCGAGAAATCGAAAAAAGTATATACTATTTGGATCAAACTCAGGGTTTTCGGATAATGCGAAGTATCTATATTTAGAATTTCTAGATAAAGGCATTGAAAATGCATATTGGGTGGCTAAAAGTAAAAAAGACGAAGAATTTTTAAAAAGAAGAAATTTACCTTATGTTGTTTGGTCAAAAGCAATGTGGGTAAGAATAGTTGTAGATGCAAAAGCGGCTTTTTTTACCCATGGCATTAATGATATTGCACCGGCATTGCCAAATAATGTTCTGAAAATTAATCTCTGGCATGGCACGCCATTAAAAAGAATTGGATACGATAGTGTTATAGATTTTAGAAAGAGCAAATTAAGAAAGTACATTGGCTTTTCAGACGTATACAGCAAATGGAATTACATGTTAGCTAGCTCGTCTTCTTCATTAAAGATTTTGTCAAAGGCAACAGGGTTGCCTGCACACCGATTCATAAAAGCTAGACAGCCTAGAAACGAGATTCTTTTTAATTCAAAAGAGAATGCAGAAAATACTTACGTACTGAAATTCGCTCTATACCTGCCCACTTTTCGGGATAGTGGAGAGGTTGACCATATCAATGAATTTATCGATATATGGAAAGATGTCTATGCGGTTACCGGCATTAAGCTTTGCATTAAACTGCATCCATTTGATTTAAAAAAAGTAAATATTCCTAAGACTGATTTTCTAATCCAGCCTTGTGACGTTGTTCATGACTCTGATGTTCAAGTACTGTTGCTTCGTACGGCGTGTCTAATTACGGATTACTCATCCGTTATTTTTGATTATTTAATACTCAAAAAACCGATTTTATTTTATGTTCCAGATTTAACCAAATATCAAGCACTGCGAGGTGGCAATTTTTATATAGAGTTGAATGATGTACTTGTTGGAAATGCTGTAAATACTTACCGCGATATTGTGGATGTACTAGTAAATAATAAAAGCGGCCCCTCCGCACTATTGGATAGTGGATTATTAAACATGGTTGATGACAAGTCATTTCCATCAGCATTCGAGTCTGTAATCAAATTAATATAGCGCCCCGTGAACAAAATATTATCTTTTCATTTTTATTTACTTTTTTTTCTTGGTTTATCAATACCTCAGCATTGGGATATTGGTGTTTGGGTTAATGGAGTGACTATCTATTTAGAAGATGCGATATCAATTTCAATCCTTTTAACTATATTATTTATTTCGTTGGCAAAACTGAGGGTTTATTATATAAATCCTTACTTGTTGGCGCTGTTATTATTTGTGTTCATTGGGTTAGCTTGGGGTTTGGCAATAAATGGTTTAAGTGTAAACACCTTTAGAGACTTACGTATAGTGTGCGAGCTACTTGTGATCTCCTATGCGCTATCAATTATTGAATTTAAAAAAAGCGATGCAACTTTTGTGAGTAAGCTGATATTTGCAGGGTTGATTATATATTTCATTCAATACATGTACTCATATCTTTCAGGCTCATATTTGATGAGCATGGCGGATTCCACTCAGTCGATGGGTTTTAGTAGAATAAATCTTTCGAATCATGTAATCGCGATTCTTGGCTTGCCTTTGATTTACCATTCATGCAGGCCATTATTCTACCCGGTGTTGACTCTTGTATGTATAATCGCCCTACTGGGATTGAAGAGAACCGATATTGGACTAATTCTCTTGACTCTATTATTTTTGCTAAAGGGAATGAAGCCAAAAAATCTAATTTATTTATTGACGGCATCGATTTTGCTGTTGATTTCCCTTTCGCAGTCAATATTCGCAGAGCGATTTGAAAATATTGTCGATGGTTCTGCTGACACAAGATGGTTTGGGATAATTAACGCGTTTAATATGTTTTTGGACTCTCCTTGGCTCGGCTTCGGATTTGGTTCAGAAATGCAGGTTACAATTACTTCAGTTGGCGGCGTCGATCTATCAAAAACATATATTGACAACTCTTACATCACGCTGCTATTTAAAACTGGAATTCTTGGGTTTATTTTGTATTTCATCTTTTATTTTGGAGTGCTTGTAAATTCAAGGAACTTTTTTTATTCTGTTCAAAATTTACAATTTATAAGCTTTGGGTTATTTAGTGCCTTCATGTTTACGGGCCCAAGAACTGTTCTTTATTTTTTCCCTCTTCTGTATCTTACTGCGATCTCGATTAATGTGAAAAACAATACTCTGCGAGTTTGATATGAATACATTGCTTTTAATTTTTGGTACTCGTCCAGAGGCGATAAAGATGGCGCCTCTTATTGTCGAATTGGGTAAAAGTGAATTTTTTAACCTAAAAGTATGCGTTACTGGACAACACCGGGAGATGCTTGACCAAGTTTTAAGTATATTTTCTATTCGGCCGGATTATGATCTAAATATTATGAGGGCAGGTCAAGATTTGTCTGATATTACAGCCAGAGTGATCTTGGAAATGCGTCAAGTATTGCTCGATTGCCGTCCTGATATGGTATTGGTTCATGGTGATACCACTACTGCTATGGCTGCTGGATTGGCTGCCTTCTATGCGCGTATACCAGTGGGGCACGTTGAGGCAGGACTGCGCACGAGTGACATTTACTCGCCTTGGCCTGAGGAGATGAATCGTCGCATGGTTGGCCGTCTTGCTGAGCTGCATTTCGCTCCTACGGCAATTTCACGTGATAGTTTGCTGAGTGAGGGGGTGACGCCTGACAATGTCTATGTGACAGGTAACACGGTGATCGATGCACTTTTCGATGTTTCTGATCGACTTAACAATAACCGCGAACTCACGGCATCCTTGGAGCAGCAGTTCAGCTTCATTGATGCCTCTAAGCGGCTGATACTCGTGACCGGGCATCGCAGAGAGAACTTGGGTGAAGGCTTTGAGAATATCTGCCGAGCGCTCGGCAAATTGGCAGAACGCCAAGACATCGTGATCATTTATCCAGTTCATCTGAATCCCAATGTGAGGGATCCGGTTCGTCGTCTGTTGGGCAATATGGAGAACGTCCTGTTGATAGAACCGCTTGAATATGTTCCCTTCACCTATTTGATGAAGCGCGCCTACCTCGTTTTGACGGACTCCGGTGGAATCCAGGAAGAAGCCCCTTCATTGGGGAAGCCCGTGTTAGTTATGCGTGAGAATACGGAACGCCCAGAAGCAGTCACTGCGGGTACCGTCAAACTGGTAGGCACCAGCTTTGAACGAATCGTTGAAAACGTAAATTTACTGCTCGATAATTCGGCCGCTTATGATGAAATGGCTGCCGCCCACAATCCATATGGCGATGGAAAAGCTAGTTCGAGGATTCGCGAGATTCTCGAATCTCGATTTGCATCCGCTGCGAAATAAGTTTGAGATACTTCGATGAAAGTTTTATTCCAGTCACGTTCAACACTTTTCACCGTTCCTGGTGGCGATACTGTTCAGTTGACGAAGACAGCTGAATCACTACGTCAACTTGGTATTGCAGTTGATATTTCAACGGAATTAGAGCCGTCACTCGTCGGTTATGACCTTGTGCATTTGTTCAATCTGATGCGACCACAAGAAGTTTATGTTCAGGCAGCCAACGCTAAGCGGCAGGGTAAACGGGTTGCACTTTCTACTATTTACGGACTGTACACTGAATACGAGCGCAAGGCACGTCCAGGATTAGCTGGTTTTGTTAGTCGAAATGTCTCGCCCTGGCAGATCGAACGCTTGAAGGTATTGGCTCGGGCCGTCACCAATGGTGAAATCGGACGAGGAAGCCTCGTTGTCGCGGGCTTTGGATATAAGCATATTTGCAGCCGTTTAACTAGGCTTGTGGATGTTTTCCTGCCCAATTCTGGTAGTGAAATGGCCCGTGTGCATGCCGATTTTGTCCAGTCACGCGAGAAGCCTTACGTGGTGGTTCCAAATGCAGTCGATGAAACCGTGTTCGATCCAGATCGTGTGGTGGTTCCCGAATCCATGAAGCGTTTTGAGGGTTGCATCTTGAGCGCCGCTCGGATTGAAGGACGCAAGTGTCAATTGGAACTAGTGCGTGCGGTGAAGGGGCTCGACGTCGATCTTGTACTCATCGGGAAGCCAGCGCCAAATCACGTCAGCTATTACGAACAGATCAAGCGCGAAGCAAGCGACCGAGTTCATTTCATCGGACAAGTAGATCACGAAAGTCTTGCGCAGTTTTACGCAGCTGCAAAAGTGCATGCTTTGGTGAGTTGGATGGAGACCCCTGGATTGTCTTCCTTAGAGGCGGGGGCGATGGGTTGTAACCTGGTTATTACGGACAAAGGAGATACCCGTGATTATTTTGGAGATGGGGCCTTTTACTGCGACCCAGAATCCATAGGTTCAATAAAAAGTGCTCTTCGGAATGCACTCGCTGCCTCACCAAATGCTAGTTTACAAGCCTGCATCCGAACTGAGTTCACATGGAGCAAGGCCGCAGAAATGACATTGAAAGGATATAGGCTTGCCTTGGAGAGCTAATCACAATATGCGTATGGCGTTCATTGGGAGCGCAGGCATTCCAAATAGATATGGTGGCTTTGAGTCATTTCTTGAGCATTGTGCTCCGATTATTAATCGCGATGCAGGGTCAACCGTTGTGACTTGTGATGCATCGCTATACAAGGATGATGTAAGCAGGAATTATTTTGGCGTGCATCGTATCTTTATTGGGGTCAAGGCGAATGGGGCTACTTCTGTCGTACATGATTTATTGGCTTTCATGCGCGTTTATTGGGGAAGTACCCACATCATGGTTCTAGGTGTATCAGGTGGTTTATGGTTCCCGCTATTCTTGTTGATGTGTAGGTTGGGCGGCAAACGCCTCGGTGTCAACATTGATGGTGTCGAGTGGCGTCGAAAAAAGTTCAGTAAGTTTAAACAACGAGTCCTGTTTTTGTTCGACTATCTAGCCCAACGTTTTTCTGACTTGGTTGTATACGACAATGCTGGCTTGGCATCGTATGTTCATTCATTTGCAAGGCACCGTGCTGTAGAAATTGGTTACTCCGGCAACCATGTCTTGCGCCTGGGTGGGCAACCAGTTCCATCGACAGCGCTTACAATTTGTCGTATTGAGCCTGAAAATAATCTTGATTTGATGATGCAAGGTGCATTGAAATCGCACTTAAGCCTTTATACGATTGTTGGGAACTGGAATAGCAGCGATTACGGTCGTGCTTTGCGCGAACAATATCGATCGGAACCTAGACTTTCTCTGCTAGACCCAATATATGACTCAACTCGCTTGGCCGAGTTACGCGAGTCTTGCGCAGTTTATCTTCACGGTCACAGCGTTGGCGGTACGAATCCGTCTCTGGTAGAAATGCTTTTTTATGACTGTAAGATTTGTTGCTTTGATGTTGTATACAATCGAGTAACAGCCGGTGAGTGTGCTAGCTACTTTAAACTTTCAGATGAGCTTTCGCAGTGCATTAACTTGGCCATCGATGAGCATACAAGCATTGATGTAAATGCCCGTAAGACACTCCGCTCTAAATACACAAGCGAGGTTATCGCGAGAGCTTATTTAGACGCCATGTTGACGCCGCTGAAGCGGTCTGTTTTCAGATGAGTTCAGATGGCAGAGTTGAATGACACGTAAAAGCACCATCCTGGCTTCGGCGCGTCAAGCCCGCCGCTGGCGCGGCATAAAAAACGCCACCGGCGAACACCAGCGAAAGCGCACCAGCCGGGCGTACACCGTCAGGTAGCCCAAACAAAACACCGCGCAGGCGAGCGTGGCCATGCCGGCTTGGTCGTAAAACGCCCAAGCGGCCAGGGCGGCCGGGGCCGTCAGGCCAGCCACCAGCACGCCTGCCACCGAGTTGGCCACGCGCTTTGACAGGCGCCAACGGCGCACCACGCGGCGCAGCAGCAGGCTGTGCAGGTGCAGGCGGTCGGGGTGGCCAGGGTGCTGCTGGCGAAAGTAGCGCCGGAACATAGAAAACAACACCTCAAACACCGGGTGTATGCACAGCAGCAGGGCGGCAAAGGGGGTGACGCTGCTGTTGCGTTCCACCAGCAGCACACAGGCCCAAGCCAGGGCAAAGCCGCCAAAGTAGCTGCCACCGTCGCCCATGAACAGCTTGCCCAGTGGCCAGTTAAAAACAAAAAAGCCCAGCATGGCGCCCGCCAGGGCCAAGCAGGCAAAGGCCAGGTTGATGTCGTCCACTTGCAGGCTGATGGCGGTCAGGCCCAACAGCGCAATGGCCACCACGCCACTGGCCAGGCCATTGAGGCCGTCCACAATATTGACCGCATTGGCCACACCGCCAATGGCAAAGGCGGTGAACATGACGGAAAAGCCGGTGATCACCAACAGACTGTCGAGCCCGGGCACGCCCAGATTGGTGAGCGAATAGCCGGTGATGAACCAACCCACCACACCCGACAGCATGGTGGCCAGCAGGCGCGACAGCACGCTGACGCGTTTGGTCAGGTCCTCTGCCAAGCCAAACACAAAAGCGGGCAGGCCGGCAAACAGCAGGGGCCCCAAGATGGCCTGGCGTTCGGGTTGGGCCACCACATACGCCATCAACACCCCAAGCAGAATGGCCACCCCGCCCACCCTGGGGGTGGGGTTGCTGTGTGCTTTTTGGATGCCGCTGGTGCCGTCCATGCTGAAGCGGCCATGCCAGTGTTTGGTGATCAGCAGCAGCCATGCCACGCCAAATGCACCAGCAAAGGCCGCAAAGGCGCTGGGGGGCAGGCTATGGTCGCTGAACATGGTGTGGCGTGTTTATGGCTGGCGCCCAAAGGCTTTGCGCACCGCCAGCCGGATGTCGCGCAGTTTGCTGGCCGCCTCAGCGTCTTGCCCAGCGTTGCGCAGCGCTTGGCGCACAAACACCAACAGCAGGAGCGCAAAGCCGCTGGCCAGGGTGGCCAGCACCGCGATCAGCGCCTTTTTGGGCTTGGCTTTGCGTTCGGGCGGCGTGGCCACGTCCAGCACCTGAATGACGGCGCCTTCGCGGCTTTCGTCCACCTTGGCCAGTTCAAACTGCTTGCTGAAGAGTTCAAACAGGGTTTCTTGGTATTTAAATTCGCGGAAGCGGGCGATGTAGTCGGCGTCGCCCTCGGTCTTGGGCTGGGCGCCTTCAGCCTGGGCCAGTTGGCGGCGCAGCGCGGAGAGTTCGTTCAAGGCGGCTTTGAAGTCGGGCGCGCTGTCGGCCAGGTAGCTGCGCATGCTGGCCAGCTTCACTTCTTGGGCGGCAATGGCGGCTTGCAGGCGGGCCAGACCTTCCACTGCGGCGCCAGGGTTGGCTTTGAGGGCGCTGGCGTTGACGCCGCTGCTTTGCAGGGCTTGCTCGGCCGCTGTGAGCTTGGCCTGGGTTTGGGCCAGTTGCTGTTCAAAAAACACCCGGCGTTGCTGGGCCTCGGTCACGGCCAGGCGGGCCAACAGCTGGCGCAGTTCGTCCACATGGGCGTTGGCCAGTTCGGCGGCAAAGGTGGGGTCGTGGTCGTCCACCTCCACGGTGATCAGCCCGTCTTTGCCGCTGCTGATGCGCACCATGGTGTTGAGGGTCAGGCGGGCGTCGTGCAGCAGTTCGGCTTCGTAGCGTTGCACCAGATCAAAGCGCTCGATCAGCCTGTCTTGCAGGGTGCGGCTTTTGAGAAAGGCCACAAATTGGTCGTTGGGGTTTTTGATGCCGGTGGCGGCACCCGCCAAGCCCGCCAAGCCGCCCAGGCTTTGCAGCATGGCCGCAGTCGCGCTTTGCTGCTGTTGGGGCGGCAAAAACTGCGTGCTGGCGGTAAAGGTGGGTGTGATGGCAAAGCTGATGCCCAGCGCCGCCAAGCCCACCACCAGCGGGCCCAGCACCAACAGGCGCAGGTTGTCGGCCACGGTGTGCAGCAGGTCGAGCAGGCTGATGTCGTCGTCGTCCACCATGGGCGGCTGTGTGTGCAGTTCGCTCATCACAGGCCCTTGATGGTTTTGAGGGCCGCCACACCCAGGCCAAAGTTGTAGAAGATTTGCGTCCAGTCTTTGACCGCACGGGTGACAAAGTTGTAGCGGCTTTCGCGGTCGATCTTGGCGGGCACCACCACGGTGTCGCCTGGCATGAGTGCCACGTTGTTGATGTTGCGGTTGCCAAACCAGCCGCCGGTGTCACGGCTGGAGACCACGGTGCCGTCGGCGCGCAACACAAAGGTGGCGCTGGTTTCCGCGTCTTCGGTGATGCCGGCGGTTTGTAGGATGTCGCCCACGGTTTTGCCGGCTTTGTGGATGAACACGTTTTCGTTGTGCACCGCGCCAGCAGCGGCCACAAAGCCGGGCAGGGCGGGGATGTGGATGCGGTCGCCGTCTTCCAAGGGCAGTGCCGGCAGGGCGGCGGCGGTCAGCCGTGTTTCGGGGCTCAGTTCCAGCGCCAAGCGGCCATTGCTTTGCAGGGCTTGGAGGCGCTCCACCTGGGTTTTGAGCTGGGCCTGTTGTTGTTCTTGGGCCAGTTTGGCCTGGGCCAGGCCCGCTGCGTCCAGGCCGCTGGGCAGGGTGGTTTGGGCTTGCAACTGGTTTTCCAGCTGGCGAATCAGCGCGCTGAGGTTTTGTTGCTGCAAGGCTTTGACCGATTCGCGCCGCAGCTCAGTGCCAAACACATAAGCCTGTGGTGTGAGGCCGCCCACCCGGGCAATCAGCTGTGGCAGGGTTTCACCGGGCAGGGCTTGGTACACGCCGGGGGCGGCCACTTCGCCTTCGAGCCGGACCAAGCGGCTGCGGCGGTCTTGGGGCAGGCGCACGTCGGTGTGGCTGAGCACGGTGACGATGTCGCCGGGCTGCAGCAGCAGGTTGTGGGCCGGGTCGCGGTCGACCACCGCTTTGCGCAGGTTAAAGGGCAGCAGTTCGGTGGTGAGGGTTTGCTTGTTGAGCCGCTCGATCACCGCGTAGTCCCAGTTAATTTCGTCGACCAGTTTGCGCACGCGTTCGGCGATGCCGCCACCAGCGACTTCGGCTTGTGCGGTGTTTTGCACCAACAGGTTTTTGCGGAGGTAGTAGTCGGGGGTGATCAGCGCGTCGCGTTCTGGAATGAGGTCTTGCACCCGCATGCCGTTGCTGTGGGGGTAACGCAGCGGCGCGGCAACATTGCCCTGCAGCGTGACAGCGTTGGCGAACGCGGGGCTGATGGACAGCAGGGTGATTACGTCGCCGTCGCGCAGCGGGGCGCGCAGTCCGTCGGGGGTGAGCGCCACGTTCAGCACTTGGCGCGGCGGGGTTTGTTGTGGGTCGACCCGCTCCAGCAGGGCTTTGCGGGTGCTGGCCAGGGTGGGCAGGCCACCGTGCAGGCCCAACACGTCTTGTAGGGCGTTGCCACCTGGGGTGAGTTCGTAAATGGCGGCGTGGTCAAAAGCGCCTGTGACGGCCACACGCGGGCCAGCGGGCGGGATGACGATGACGTCGCCCGACTGCAGCGGCACGTCGGCGCCTTTGTCGCCGCGGGCGATGAAGGCGTACAGGTCGAATGTGGTGAGGGTGCGGCCGGCGCGCTTGAGTTCGATGCGCCGCATGCTGCCATTGGCGCTGGGGCCACCGCTGGCAAAGAGGGCGTTGACCAGTGTGCTCAAGCCGGGCACCCGGTGCACGCCAGGCTGTTGCGCTTGACCCACCACATAAATTTGCAGGCTGCGCAGCTGCCCTGGGCTGGCGCTGAGGTCAAAATTGGTGAAGACACGGGCCACCCGGCTGCGCAGCACGGCTTCGAGTTTGTTGACCGGCACGCCGGCCAAGGGCACGGCCCCCACTTTGGGCAGGTGGATTTGGCCGTTGCGGTCGATGGTGTGTTGCCCGCTGTAGTCGGCGCCGCCCCAGATGTTCACGCGGATGTCGTCGCCCGCGCCCAGCACGTAGTTGCCTGGTGCGGGCAGGGTGGTGTCGGGTGCAAACGCACTGCCATTGGCAAACAATTCGGTGCCAAACACGGGCAGCAACTGACCGGTGGCTTCTTGCACAAAGCGCTGAAATTGGCTGGGTGCTTTTGCGGCGTTGGCCGAGCGGGGTGTGGCGGTGGTGCGTGCCTCGACCACGTTGTCGCTCGGGGTGGCTGCGCTGGGGCTGTTGGCGCCCTGCAGGGCGTTCAAGTTGACGCTGACACTTTGTGTGGTGGGTGCAGCAATGGTGGGTGGTGCCACAGCAGGCGCTGCGTCTTGTGCCCACGACGGCGCCACAGTGTGGCAAAAGAGCGCGGCTACCACACAAAGACGGACAGAAGCGGGGGCAATGGGCATGTGCTGAATGGGAAACAAGGGTCAACCGTATTTCTGGCTGGGGCCGCCAAAGCGGCGGTCGCGTTCTTTGAACCAGTCGATGGCTTGGTCCAGGTGGCCTTCTTGAAAGTCTGGCCAGAACAAGGGGGTGAAATACAACTCGGTGTAGGCGAGCTGCCAGATCATGAAGTTGCTGATGCGGCATTCACCGCCGGTGCGGATCAGCAGGTCGGGCGCGGGGCCGTCCGCCGTGGCCAGGTAGGGCGACAAGGCGTCGGGGTTGAGGTCTTGCACCGTCTGCTCTGGGTGTTGCGCTTGCCAACGCTGGACCGCTTGCACGATATCGAGCTGGCCGCCGTAATTGACCGCCAGATTCAGGCACAGCCGATGGCCTGAGGCGGTTTGTTCTTCGGCGCTGGCAATCAGGTTTTGCACGGCAGGGGTGAAACGGCTTTTGTCGCCAATGACGCGCAGTCGGACACCCTGCGCTTTGAGTTCACTGACCTCGCGCTGCAGGTAGCGGCGCAACAGCGCCATGAGCCCTGTGACTTCGTCGGCAGGGCGGCGCCAGTTTTCGGTGCTGAAGGCGAAGATGGTGAGGCATTCGATGTCGCGCGCTGCACAGGCCTTGACCAAGGTACGAACCCGTTCCGCGCCCGCGCGATGGCCAAAAATGGCAGGCAATTTGCGCTGCTGCGCCCAGCGTCGGTTGCCGTCCATGATGACGGCCAAGTGTTTGAGGGAGTTGATAGGCGGCCTCGCGCAGTGTCAAAACCCGCTGATTTTACTGGCGCGGCCAAGGCATGGGCTCTTGGTGTACGCAGAAATGTAAAAGAGTAATTCCATGGAATTACTTTCAAGGCAAGGCTTTGCTGAGGGTGATACCAAAGCGCCAATTCTGGGTGCGGTTGGCGCGCTGGCTTTGCCCCGCACTCAGGTGCAACCAGTCGATTTCGGGCGTGACGCTGAGGCCTTGCCAATCCCACTGCTGCGAAGCCGACAGCCCCGTCAGTGTGCCGTGGGGCGCTGCCGCACCCAGGCTCGGCTGGTAGGCGCCAACGCTGAACCCGGGCGGTATGTTGCCGCGGAGGAATTTGATCAGGCGACGCGCTTGGGCGTCCATCAGGCCGACGGTCCAGACCTTGGCGCCGCCGCCTTGGGCACTGCCGATCCAGCGTGCGCCATGGGTATAGCCTTGGGCGTAGAAGCCATTGACATAGCCGGGCTCCAGGCGATCGCTGAATTTGAGGCTGTTGCCGTTGGTGTTGGTGTATTCGGCAAAGGCGCGGTAGCGGCCCTGGCCCCAGGTTTTCTCAACGCCAAGCAGGCTCATGAAGCTGGTGGGCAGGTAGCCCGCCTCGTCTTCGCCCATGAATTGGCCATAGGCGGCGCAGCCCCAGCTGGCTGGGCAGCGCAGGCGGATGTCATAGCCCGCGATTTGGGCGCTGGTGTCGGGTGGGTCGCCTGGGTTTTGGTTGACCTCTTGGCCCGCCAGCGCTTTGAGGTAGCTCTTGAAGCCTTTGGGGCGGCCTTGCCCACCAAACTGAATACCCCGGCTTAAACCAATTTCCAGCCAGGGTTGTGGCGCCATGGTCAGCCGCATGCCGGTGAACAGGTAGTCCTTGGCCTGGTTGGCGGCGACCACGGGGTCTTGCGCCTGGGCCACAAAGGCATCGAAGCTCCAAGGGCCCATCCACGACAGCCAGGCGCTGGCCGAGCGCTCCACAGTGGCGCGCTGCAGCCCAATGCCGGTCCATCCAGGGATGTTGTGCCCATTGACCAAGCTGGACTGCCAGCCCACACCCCACCAGTGCGGGTGCGAAAACACCTTCACGTGCACAGGCCCCGCTTGCAGCACCGCGCTGCTGTTGTGCAGGCGCAGCTGGGTGCGGCCTTCGGTGCCCCAGCCACTGAACTGGGTTTGCAGCGAGTTGGGTGATGCCTCGACCCGCGCACCCACACGTCCGGCCACGGCCCCGTTGAGAGCGCTCATGGCGGGGGTCTGGACACTCAAGGACGAGCCCGGTGTGTAGTTTTGGTCGAAGCCTCCCAGGCTTTCACCCGCCTGGCGCAGCTGCAGGCTGGCGCTCGCATCCGTTCGCAGCTCCAGGTCGCGCAGCGCGGTGTTGCGGGCTGCCTGCAAATGCTCTGGCAAGGTAGGTGGCAGCGCTTGCAGAGCCTGCGCTACCGCAGCAGCGGGCAGCGGCCAATGGGATGTGGTGAGGGCGAGGCCGCCTTCATCCACCAGCAGGCTGATGGCGTGGCGGGCGGGCCAGCTGGGGCTGTAAGGCACACTGGCACCCGATTGGGCAAACGCAGCGCCGCTGCATGCGGCCAAGCACAGCAGCGCACGGGCCAACAAAGGAAAATTTGTCATGCACCGATGATAAGTGGGCGGGCTCCAAGGCCCGCCGCACCATCCATGCGCCGTCAACGCGCCAGCAGCTGGTTGATAGAGCGCAAATCCTCGGCCTTGAGTGCGCCGCTGGCCTGCTTCAGGCGCAGGTGGCCAATCAGCACGTTGTAGCGCGCTTGGGCCAAGTCGCGTTTGACCTGAAACAGCTGACTTTGGGCGTTGAGCACGTCGATGCTGGTGCCGGCGCCCACCTCGTAGCCGAGCTTGTTGGCGTCGACCGCGCTTTGGCTCGATGCCTCTGCGGCTTCCAGCGCCTTGACTTGGCCCAAGCCCGAGAGGATGCCGAAATACGCGGTGCGGGTGGCCTGCGACACGGTGCGCTTGGCGGCTTCGATGTCGTTGCGGGCTTTGTCTTCGAGCGCCAAGGTTTCCTTGATGCGGTTTTGGGTGGCCCCACCGGTGTAGAGCGGCATGTTGAACTGCACGCCCACAGTGGCGGTGTTGGCGCGTGTGTACGCGCCCGGCACCGATGTGCTGGGGCTGCGGCCCATGGCGTAGCGGCCAAACAGGTCGACCGTGGGCCTGTTGCCGGCCTCGGCTTTTTCGGTTTCGAGCTGGGCCACCGCCAGCGCGGTGCTGGCTTGGCGCACGGCGGGGTGTTGTTCGGTGGCTTGGGTCACCCACTGGTTCACGTCGGCCGGGGCGGGGCTGGGCAGGGCGGCGTTTTTGCCCAAGCCCAATGGGGCCACGCCGCTTTTGCCGACCAATTGGTCAAGCGCGAGTTTTTTGACCCGCAGGTCGTTGTCGGCGGCGATTTCTTGGGCGCTGACGCGGTCGAACTGGGCCTGCGCTTCGCGGGTGTCGATGATGGTGGCCGAGCCCACTTCAAAGCGGCGCTTGGCGGCGGCCAGCTGTTGGGTGACGGCGGCCTTGAGGGCTTGTACCGAGGCCAAGCTGTCTTGTGCGGCCAGCACGTCGAAATAGGCTTGGGTGACGCGCACGATCAGGTCTTGTTCGGCGGTCTCCAGCTGGGCTTTGGCCAGCTCGACGCTCAGTTCGCCTTGCTTTGCGCTGGCGCTGTTGGCTGGGCGGTACAGCGGCTGGCTGGCCGACAGCGTCACGGTTTGGGCGTTGCTGTTGGTGGTGCTGCCGCCTTGTAGCACGTCGCGGTTGCTCCAGCTGGCATCAGCCGCCAAGCCGGCTTGGGGGCGCAGGCCGGCTTTGGCTTGCTCGGCCTTGGCCAGGTTGGCGTCAAACTGCGAGCGCGCGGCCAAGTAAGCGGCGTCGTAGCCTTGGGCGGCTTGGTACAAGTCAAGCAGGCTTTGTGCTTGTGCCGAGCCCACGGCACCCCACGCCATGGTCAGCGCCAGGGCCACTGGGCGCCAAGCAAAAGCCGAACGACGCAACGCAATACAAGGGCGGGACTGGGAGGGCATGGGGTGGTCCTTGGATGGAAAAAGCGGTGGGGCAGACGGCTCAGTAGCGCGGCACGGTGGGGTCCACGGTGCGCGACCACATGTCGATGCCGCCTTGGATGTTGACCACGTGTTCATAGCCGTTGTTCATAAGGAACATGGCCACTTGGGCGCTGCGGCCACCGTGGTGGCACAGGCAGGCGATGGGGTGGCTGCGGCCGAGTTCGTTCAGGCGCGCGGGCACGCTGCGCATGGGCATGGCCACCAGTTCAAAACCGTTGGCTTTGACGCTGGCGGTTTGCAGCTCCCAGGGTTCGCGCACATCCAGCACCACGGGCAGTTGACCGTCGGGCAGCTGCGCCTGGGCGGCTTGGATCCAGTCGGCCAGTTGGGGTGGGGTGATGTGTTGCATGGGCAGGCCCTCAGAAGCTAAAGCGCGAAGGCTCCACAAAACCCTGTAGGCGCGGGGCCACCGTGTCCCAAGGTTGGCGGGTGCTGAACTGGCCAGGGCCGGTGCGGGTGACAAAGGTGGCGCGCATCATGGGCAGGTCGCCAGTGACGGCGAACAGGCGGCCGCTGTCGGCCAGCAGGTCGAGCAGGGCGGCGGGCACTTCGGCCAGCGAACCGTTGACGACGATGGCGTCCCACGGCGCGCCCTGGCGGCAGGCGGCGAACTGGTCGGCGCTGGCGTCGGCCTGGCGCACATCGGCGTTGGTGATGCCGACCAGCGACAGGCGGCCTCGCGCAATATTGGCCAGATTGGGGTGGATTTCGAGGCTGGTGACGTGCTGGGCCAGGCTGGCCAGCAGGGCGGTGGTGTAGCCACTGCCGGTGCCGATTTCGAGCACGCGGTCGGTGGTCTTGAGCGCCAGGTCTTGCACCAGGCGGGCCTGCACCTTGGGGGCCAGCATCACCTGGTCGTCGCTGCCGTTGGGCAGCAGCGGCAGCTCCAGGTCGGCGTAGGCCAAGCTGGCGTGCCCGGCAGACACAAACTGGTCGCGCTTGACGCTATCGAGCAGGGCGAGCACGCGCGCGTCCAGCACCTCCCAGGGGCGGATTTGCTGCTCGATCATGTTGAAACGGGCTTGGTCAGCCAAGGCGGGGACAGTGCTCATTTATATACTCCGGTGGGTATGTTAGCCGATATCAAAAAACCATGCGAAATTGTATAGATGGCTCATGACGGAGCGCTTTCAGCGCCAGCGCCAAAGCGGCGCTTGAGCCAGTTGGTCAGGTCGTCGATGTAGCAATACACCACCGGCACCACCACCAAAGTGAGCACCGACGAGGTGATGACGCCCCCGATGACGGCCTGGCCCATGGGGGAGCGCTGTTCAGACCCTTCGGTCAGGGCAAAGGCCAGCGGCACCATGCCAAACACCATGGCCAGCGTGGTCATGAGGATGGGGCGCAGCCGCACCTTGGCCGCGAGCAGCAGGGCGCTTTCGCGGTCCATGGCGGGGTGTTCGGTGTCGCCGGCGCGGGCGCGGATGGCAAAGTCGACCAACAAAATGGCGTTTTTGGTGACCAAGCCCATCAGCAGCACGATGCCAATGACCGAGAACATGCTGATCGACGAGCCAAACATCAGCAGCGCCAGCACCACGCCGATCAGGGTGAGCGGCAGCGAGCTCATGAGCGAGATGGGTTGCAAAAAGCTCTTGAACTGGCTGGCCATGATCATGTAGATGAAGATGATGGCCATGGCGAGCGCCGAGAGCGCGTAGCCAAAGGATTCCTGCATGTTTTTGGTGGAGCCACCAAACTCCACCCGGTATCCCGGTGGCAGAGCCACCTGGGCCAGCGCGGCGCGGACGTCGGCCGTCACCTCGCCGGCCGAGCGGCCGTAGGCGTTGGCGCTGAACGAGACCTCGCGGTTGAGGTTGCGGCGGTTGATCTGGTTGGGGCCGGTGGCAGCGCGCACTTCGGCCACTTGGCCCAGGCGCACCACACGGGCGCTGCCGTCGGCCGCGTTGCCCACCACAAAAGGCAGCTGGGTCAGGTCTTGCAGGCGTTCGCGCTCGGCGGCGGGCAGGCGCACGGTGACGTCGTAGGCGTCGCCGTCGGTGGCGCGCCAGTTGCCGATGGTCTGGCCAGCCACCAGGGTGCGCAAGGCGCTGGCCACGGTGCCGCTGTTGAGTCCTGCATCGGCGGCAATTTCGCGCTTGAGCTGCACGTCCACCGTGGGTTTGTTGGGTTTGACGCTGGAGTCCAGGTCCACCAAGCCGGCGATGGGCCGGACCCGTTGTTGGATGTCGCGCGCGATGCGTTCAAGTTCGCCCAGGTCGTCGCCCTGCAGCGAGAACTCGATCTGTTTGTTGCCGCCCACCCCGTCGCGCAGGCCGGCGTGGGTGACGGTGATACCCGGCACGTTTTGCAGCCGCAAGCGCAGCTGGGCCGACAGGGCGTCGGCGCTCAAGCGACGGTCTTTGCGGTCGACCAAGCGCACAAACACTGTGGCGTAAATCTTGCCCTGGGCGTCGCCCACGTTGATGGTGGACAGGGTGTATTTGACCTCGGGGAAGGTGCGCAGAATCGCCTCGACCTCGCGCGCTTTGGCTTCGGTGGTTTGCAGCGAGGAGCCGGCCGGGGTGTGGAAGTTGACCGAAGTTTCAGAAAAGTCGGCCTTGGGCACAAATTCGGTGCCGAGCAGCGGCAGCATGAACACACTGCCCACAAAGGTGGCCAAGGCCAGGCCCAGCGTGGCGAGCTTGTGTTTGAGCGACCAGCGCAAGGCGTTTTGGTAGGTGTCGGCCAGGTCGTCTTGCACGCGATCGAACCAGTGGGTGACGCGGCCAATGGTCTTGTCGTACAGGCTTTGGGGCGCAAAAGGTTTGCCGTGTTGCGCAATCGCCGGGTCGTGCCAGACGCTGGAGAGCATGGGGTCGAGCGTGAAGCTCACAAACATCGAGATCAGCACCGCCGCCACCATGGTGATGCCGAACTCGTGGAAGAACTTGCCGATGATGCCGCCCATAAAACCGATGGGCAAAAACACCGCCACGATGGACAAGGTGGTGGCCAACACCGCCAGGCCAATTTCGCGGGTGCCGTCCATGGCCGCGTCGAACGGGCCTTTGCCCATTTGGGCGTGGCGCACGATGTTTTCGCGCACCACAATCGCGTCGTCGATCAGCAAGCCCACCGAGAGCGTGAGCGCCATCAGCGTGATCATGTTGATGGTGAAGCCCATCACGTCCATGAAGAAGAAGGTGCCGATCAGCGCAATCGGCAGCGTCAGCCCGGTGATGACGGTGGAGCGCCAGCTGTTCAAGAACAAAAAGACGATCAGCACCGTGAGGATGGCGCCTTCAATCAGTGTGCGGCGCACGTTGTCCACCGACACGCGGATCGGGCGCGAGCCGTCGGCAATGGGTTCAAGCCGCACGCCGGGGGGCAGCTGGTCTTTGAGCTCGGCCAGGGCCTTGTTCAGGCCGTCGACCACCGCGATGGTGTTTTCGTCTTGCGACTTTTGCACCTGCAGCAGCAGGGTGCGCTGGCCGTTGTAGAGCGCCAAGTTCTCCAGCTCTTCCACGCTGTCTTGCACCGTGGCCACCTGGTGCAGGTAGATGGGGGTGCCGTTGCGGCGCGCCACGATGACCTGTTGGAAGTCGGCCGGGTTCTGGATGCGCGAGAGCACCTGCACCACTTGCTCGCGTTCGCGGTTTTGCAGCGTGCCCACCGGCAGGTCTTGGTTTTCCACCCGCACTGCGCTGGTGATTTGGTCGACCGTGACGCCGAGCGCCTCCATGGCGGCGGTGTTGAGTTCGATGTTGATGGCGCGCTGTGTGCCGCCCACCAAATTGACCGAGCCCACACCGCGCACGTTTTCTAGGCGTTTTTTGAGCGTCTGTTCGGCCCAGTTGGTCATTTCAACCGGCGAGGGGGCGGTGCCGGTCTGTGCGGGCAAGACGGCCACGGACCAGATGGGCCGGCTGGCCGGGTCAAAGCGCAGGATGCGCGGCTCTTTCACCTCGGGGCGCAGCGCGGCTTTGAGCAGGCTGATCTTCTCGCGCACATCGTCGGCGGCTTTGCGGCCGTCCACATGCAGCTGGAATTCAATGATGACCACCGCTTGGCCTTCATAGCTGCGCGAGGTCAGGGTGTTGACGCCCGCAATGGCGTTGACGGTTTCCTCGATTTTTTGGGTGACCTCGCTCTCGACGATGGCGGGCGAGGCGCCGGGGTATTCGGCGGTGACCACCACCACCGGAAAGTCGATGCTGGGGAACTGATCAACCTGTAGGCGCTGAAAAGAAAACAGGCCCAGCACCACAAAGGCCAGCATGACCATGGTGGCAAACACCGGGTTGCGCAAAGAGACTTGGGTGAACCACATGGCAGGGGCGTCCTATGGGTTCAGCGCTGGGCGTCGGGCAGACGCACTTCGGTGCCTTCGCGGATCAGGCCGGCTTGGGCGCGCAGCACCACCGCGCCTTCGCGCAGCTCGGACAGCAGCCACACCGGTTCGGCGGGTTCACCGGCCAAGCCGCTGCCGCTGAGCGCCACCGTGCGGTGCACCACCTTGCCTTGTTCCACCAGCTGCACATAGGGCTGGGGCTTGTCGTTGCGCACCGCGCTCTGTGGCACGGCCACGCCTTGGGCCGTGGCCACCACGATGTGGCCTTGGCCGAACAGGCCTTGGCGCAGACCGGGGGCGGGCGCCACTTGCAGATAGACCAACACGCTGCGGCTGCCGGGCTGCACGCTGGGGCTGATGCGCGCCACCCTGGCGGTCAGCGCCTGGGGCTGGCCTTCGACCTTGAGGCTCACCGTCTGGCCGACTTGCACAGCGGTGGCGTCGGCCGGGCTGAGCGCGGCTTCCAGCTCAAAGGCGGAGGTGTCGATCAGCTCCAGAATGCGGGCCTCCACGGCCACGCGCTCGCCGTTGTTGGCCAAGCGCGCCGACACCTGGCCGGCAAAGGGCGCTTTCAGCACCGCGTCGGCCAGCGATTTGCGGGCGATGTCGAGCGCGGCTTGGGCGGCGCGGTGGTTGGCTTGTGCGGCGGCCAGATTGGCTTGGGCGGTGTCGAGCGCCGTGGCCGAGATAAAGCCCTGGCCCACCAGGGCCTGGTTGTTGCTGAGCGCGCGTTGGGCGATCTGCACCTGGGCCAACGCGGCTTGGGCTTGTTGCTCGGCCTGGCGCACACGGGCTTGGCCTTCGGTCGGGTCGACGCGGGCCAGCACCTCGCCAGCGCGCACCGTGTCACCTTCGCGTTTGGTGAGGCCTTGCAGCTCGCCCGGCACCCGGGCCTTGACCACGGCGGTTTGCAAGGCCCGCAGCGCGCCCGATACCGGCACCACCTGCTGCACCGTTTGGCTGCGCGCGGTCAGCACATCGCTGGCGGCGAGCGCAAACACCGGCGCCTGCTGCAGCTGGGCGGCGGCTTGCGCCGCATTGGCTTGTTGGGCGCTGCGCTTTTGCAGGGCGCGCGACACGCCCAAGCCCAAGGCGATGGCCACGGCCAGCAAGACGAGCCAGAGTTTCCAAGGGCGGCGGGGACGGGTATTGGTGATGAGCATGGTGTGACGATCAGGGGCGCACCTGCATGCCAAACAGCAGCAGATTCACCTGGGTTTCAATAAAAGGCAGGGGGTCGATGGCGCGTTCGGACGGGCAACACGCCGCCATCGAATAACGCCACATGACCAAAAAAATCATTGGCGCGATCAGGCTGTAGACCGCCCAATCGAGGTTGGGAATGTGGAATTCGCCCCGGTCGATGCCGCGCTGCAAGATGCGGCGCAGCAAAGCGTGTCCTGGGGAGATCACCTCGGTTTGGTAGAAGGCGGCGAGTTCGGGAAACAGCGGGCCTTCGCTCATCATGATTTTGGTGATGCCGGCGGCCTGGGTTTGGCCAATGCGTTCCCACCATTGGCGCATGGCGTAGTGCACCAGCTCGGTGCTGGAGCCAGGGAATTCGTCGAGTTCGGCGTTCCATTCGGCAAAACGGCCGGCGATGTTGTCGCGCACCACCGCCTGGAACAGCGCCTCTTTGCTCGGGAAGTACAAAAACAGCGTGCCCTTGGACACGCCGGCGCGGGCCGCGACTTCTTCTACCCGCGTGGCGGCATAGCCTTTTTCCACAAACAGGTCGAGCGCGGCCGACAACAGCTCGCCCGGCCGCGCTTCTTTGCGGCGGCTGCGGCGGTGGGTGAGCGGCTCGGATGGCGTGGACATGCCTGGGTTTTTTACTGACTGATGGGTTATTAATGTACCTGAGGCGATCCGCCGCTATGTGTCTGCCGGGTAAAGCCCGCGGCAAAAAGCCGTCCGAGCGCATCAATCGAGTTTGATGCCGACCCGCAAGATGCGCCCTTCTTCGATGTGGCGCACACACAGCTCGGCGCGGCCCAGCTGGGCGCTGTCGCCGACCACGGGCGGGCGGTGCAGCTCGTTGCACAGCCAGTCGGCCAGGCTTTGCTGGCTGTCGGCGGGCACCGGCAGGCCGTAGAAGGCGCAGAGCGACTCCAGCGGCGTGTTGGCGTCGAGTTCAAAGTCGCCAAACACCTCGCGGGCGCGGTCGTCGTCTTGGTCGGGCAGGTCCAGCCCCAAGCGCCGCGCCGCCCAGGCGATGGTCGAGCCCTGCAGCAGCAGCGAGGCAATCACCACCACAAAGGCCACATTCAAAAAGATGCTGGCGCCCGGCACCCCGGCCATGACCGGGAAGACCGCCAAGACAATCGGTACCGCGCCGCGCAGGCCCACCCAAGCGATGTACTGGATCTCTTGGGTCGGAAAGTTCAGCGGTTTGAGGCACAGCCACACCGAAATGGGCCGCGCCACCAGCATCAGCACCAGCGCCACACCCAGCGCCGGCCACAGGGTCTGCACCATCTGTGATGGTGTGACCAGCAGGCCCAGCAACACAAACATGCCGGCTTGCGACAGCCAGGCGTAGCCGTCCATGGCCGAGAGCGCGGGGCGCACCAAGCGCCGCACCCGGTTGGCCAGCACCACGCCCATGATGTAGACCGCCAAAAAGCCCGAGCCACTCATCCAGGTGGTGAAGGCAAACGTCACCAAACCGCCTGAGACCAGCAACAGCGCGCGGATGCCGCCGCCGCCGTCCAACGCACGGCTGCTGCGCAACAGAATGTGGGCCAGGCCAAAGCCCGCGCCCAAACCGAGTGCCGCCCCCCAGCCGAACTGTTGCAGCAGGCTCAGTGCCACGGCGCCTGCACTGGTGTCGGGTGCGGCGCCTGCTTGGCTGGCCGCCAGCGCAATGCCAATGAACAGCAGCGTCAAGTAGACCGCCATCGGGTCGTTCATGCCCGACTCGATCTCCAGCGTGGCGGCCACCCGTTCGTTGAGCTGCACGCCAGAGGACTTGAGCAGCGAAAACACCGCCGCCGCATCGGTGGAGCCAACGATGGCGCCCAGCAACAGCGCCATGGGCCAGGACAAATCGAGCAGCCACCACGCCACCATACCGGTGATGCCCGCGCACACCGCCACGCCTACTGTGGCCAACAAGGCGGCCGGCCGCAAGCCGGTGCGAAAGGTGTGGATGTCGGTGCGCAAGCCACCGTCGAGCAGGATCACCGCCAGCGCCACGTTGCCGACCCAAAAGCTGAGCTTGAAATCGTTGAAGACAAAGCCACCGGGCCCGTCTTCACCGGCGAGCACGCCCACCAGCAAAAACACCAGCAGGAAAGAAAAGCCCACCCGCGCCGACAGCAGGCCCGCGAGCACGCTGATAAAAATCAGCGCGGCCGCGCCCAGCAATGGCAGAGCGAGAAAGTCGAGGGACAAAAGCATGCCCCGACACTAACAAAAAACCGCGCTGGTCACGCCCTGGCCGCGCGAGCCCGCAGCGCTTGGGGGTGCTTTATTCGCCCAAGAGGTCGCCCACGGCACCTCTCCAGCCAATCGACTCCAGGGTCACGGCGGGCGTGGTGGCGTCGCTGGGGTGCAGTTCCCACACACCTTGAGCGTTTTTGCGGAACACTTCGACGCTTTGTTGATCGGGGTCGATCAACACATATTCGGCTAAGGTAGGCAGCTGGCGGTAGGCGGCGAACTTCTTGCCCCGGTCAAATCCGGCGGTGCTCTCCGACAGCACCTCCACCACCAGCTTGGCTTCGGTCAGCACGGTCAGCTTGGGGTCTTGGGTGTCGGCCGGGCTGCAGCTCACCACCACGTCGGGATAGAAGTAAGCGTCGGCCGCCGCCACAAACAGCCGCATATCGCCGATAAAGGTTTTGCAAGGGCTGCCTTTGAGGTGGTGCTTCAACGCGGTGGCGGTTTCCAGCGCCGCCGCATTGTGCTCCGCCGTGCCGCCAGCCATGGCAAACACCTCACCCTCAAAAAAAATGTGGCGCTCGTCCCGGGTCGCTTCCCAGGTCAGGAAGTCGGCAGAAGTGGGTTGGGGTTGGGGCACAGCCATCACTGGATATTAGCGGCTTGTCGCGCCAGCCCCAACACCCCTGCGCTCAGTTGGCGAAGGCGGGAATTCCGGTGATGGCGCGGCCCAGGATCAGCGCATGCACATCGTGGGTGCCTTCGTAGGTGTTGACCACTTCCAGGTTCACCAAGTGGCGCGCCACACCGTATTCGGCGCTGATGCCGTTGCCGCCCATCATGTCGCGCGCCATGCGGGCGATGTCGAGTGCCTTGCCGCAGCTGTTGCGCTTCAAAATGCTGGTGACTTCCACCGGCGCGTTGCCGGCATCTTTCATGCGGCCGAGCGCCAGACAACCCTGCAGGCCCAGGCTGATTTCGGTCAGCATGTCGGCCAGTTTTTTCTGGATCAGCTGGTTGGCGGCCAGCGGGCGGCCGAACTGCTGGCGGTCCATCACGTACTGGCGGGCGCGGGTGTAGCAGTCTTCGGCAGCGCCCAAAGCGCCCCAGGCGATGCCGTAGCGCGCGCTGTTGAGGCAAGTGAAGGGGCCCTTCAAGCCGCGCACTTCAGCGAAGGCGTTTTCTTCGGGGCAGAACACCTCGTCCATGACGATTTCACCGGTGATCGAGGCGCGCAGGCCGACTTTGCCGTGCACGGCGGGGGCGGACAGCCCTTTCCAGCCTTTTTCCAAAATGAAGCCACGGATCTGGCCGCCGTCGTCCTTGGCCCAGACCACAAACACGTCGGCGATCGGGCTGTTGGTGATCCACATCTTGGCGCCGCTCAGGCTGTAGCCGCCGGGCACTTTCTTGGCGCGGGTGATCATGCTGCCGGGGTCGGAGCCATGGTTGGGTTCGGTCAGGCCAAAGCAGCCGACCCACTCGCCACGCGCCAGCTTGGGCAGGTATTTCTGTTTTTGCGCCTCGGTGCCAAAGTCGTTGATCGGCACCATCACCAGCGAACTCTGCACGCTCATCATCGAGCGGTAGCCGGAGTCGATGCGCTCGACCTCACGCGCCACCAGGCCGTAGCAGACGTAGTTGAGGCCAGCGCCGCCGTACTGCTCGGGGATGGTGGGGCCGAGCAGGCCCAGCTCGCCCATCTCGTTGAAGATGGCGCGGTCGGTGGTTTCGTTCAGGAAGGCGTCCATCACACGCGGGGCCAGGCGCTCTTGGCAATAGGCGTGGGCGGCGTCGCGCACCGCGCGCTCGTCGTCGGTGAGCTGGGCGTTGAGGTTGAAGGGGTCTTCCCAGCTGAAGGTGTTCTTGCTCGTGGCCATGTGTGGGGTCTCCGTGAATTGGCGATGGGCGCGATTGTCGGCGGCGCATGAATAGCTGTCTAATATTGATTATCGATAGATCAATACAGGATATGTATTTATGGAGTTCCGCCATTTGCGCGCTTTTGTGGTGCTGGCCGAGGAATTGCACTTTGGCCGCGCCGCCCAGCGCCTGGCCATGACCCAGCCACCGCTGTCGCTGGCGATTCAGCAGCTGGAGGCCTCGGTGGGCGCCCGGCTGCTGGAGCGCAACAGCCGGGGCGTGGCGCTGACCGCCGCCGGTGAGGCGTTTTTGCCGCAGGCGCAGGCCCTGCTGCAGCAAGCCGCGCAGGCGGCGCGCCAAGCGCGCGATGTGGGCGAGGGGCTGGCCGGGCGACTGCACATTGGTTTTGCGGGCACGGTGCTGTACCGGGGCTTGCCACAGGTGCTGCGCCGTTTTGCCGCCGAACACCCGCGCCTGCGTTTGGGGCTGCGCGAGCTGTCCAGCAGCGAACAGCTGGTGGAGCTGGTGCACGACCGGCTGGACCTGGGCTTTGTGCACACCACCCGGGTGCCGCCGGGCTTTTCGCAGATTCGGGTGTCGAGCCAGTCTTTTATGGTGTGTGTGCCGGCCGACCACGTTTTGGCGCAACACACCGCGCTGCCGCTGCAGGCCTTGGCCCAAGAGCCGCTGGCGCTGGTGATGCGCGCGGTATCGCCCGATTACCACGACCGCATCTTGGCCGCCTGCGCCGACGCCGGCTTTGAGCCCACGCTGGCGTTTGAGCTGCGCCACTGGCTCAGTGTGGTCTCGGTGATCGCACAAGGGTTGGCTGTGGGCTTGGTGCCGGCGGCGCTGCAGCAGGCCGGTGTGCCCGGGGTGGTGTTTGTGCCGCTGCAGCGGCCGCTGGCGCCTTACGACACCCACTGCCTGTGGCGCACCGGCCGCGAGCGGGTGTCCGGTGGTGCGCTGGGGGCTTTTTTGGCGCTGGTGGGGCAGTGGCCGGAGGCGGCTTCAGAGGGGGCCGTTACAGCGGCCTAAAGGGCCACCCCACGCACCCAAAGCCCACACATGCTACCTGAGTGGCGCGTGGCGTGGTGCTGGCCGGTGCAATGGGCCTGCAAGCGCCGCGCAAGGGCTTTTGCGCCGCCCAACTTGGGTTCACACTGCGGGTTTTTCGGCGCTTCGCCCCACAACACTTCAGGAGAGCCCATGACCACGTTGAACGTCAATGGTCGCGCCCAGACGCTGGACGTCGACCCATCCACCCCGATCCTCTGGGCCTTGCGCGACTCTCTTGGCCTGACCGGCACCAAGTTTGGGTGTGGTGCGGCCTTGTGTGGCGCCTGCACGGTGCATGTCGATGGCCAGGCGGTGCGCTCTTGTGTGACGCCGGTGGGCAGCGTGGCGGGGCGTCAGGTCACCACCATCGAAGCCGTCACCGCCGGCGATCCGGTGGGCCGCGCGGTGCGCGACGCCTGGGTGCGCCACGACGTGGCCCAGTGCGGCTATTGCCAGAGCGGCCAGATCATGGGCGCCACGGCGTTCCTGAAATCGCTGCCCAAGGGCAGCCAACCCACCGAGGCCCAGATCGACAGCGCCATGGCCGGCCATGTGTGCCGCTGCGGCACCTACGCGCGCATCCGCGCCGCCATCGCCGACGCCGCCCGCGCCCTGGCCTGAAGGAGACCGCACCATGATCCACACCGCCATGCAAGACATGCCGCGCGCCCTGCAACACCTTTTGGAGCGCGACGCGCCCACCCACGGCGAGCCGCCGCGCCGCACCTTTTTGAAGCTCAGCGCCGCCAGCGGTTTTGCGCTGGGCGTGTTCCCGCTGCTGGCGCAGGCCCAGGGTTCGGCCGCTGCACCCGCTGGCCTCAAACCCACCCAGCGCCCTGGCGCGTTTGTGGCCATTGCGGCCGACGGCACAGTCACCGTGACGGTCAACCGGCTGGAGTTTGGCCAAGGCGTGCAAACCGCTTTGCCCATGGTGTTGGCAGAGGAACTGGACGCCGATTGGTCGAAGGTGCGCAGCCAGCTCGGCACCAACGACATCGCCTACGCCGACCCGCTGTTTGGCACCCACCTGACCGGTGGGTCGAATTCGATCAAACACAGCTTCACCCAGTACCGCGAACTCGGCGCCCGCACCCGGGCCATGCTGGTGCAAGCCGCCGCCGCCCGTTGGGGCGTGGACGCCGCCAGCCTGCGCACCGAGCCAGGTGTGGTCATGGGCGCGGGGGGCCGGCGCGCCAGTTATGGCGAACTGGCCGAGGCCGCCATGGCCCTGCCGGTGCCTGAGCGCGTCACCCTGAAAGACCCCAAACAGTTCCGTTTGATCGGCCAACCCACCACCCGGCTCGACGCCGCCGCCAAAAGCAGCGGCCAGCAGAGCTTTGGCATCGACGTGCGCCGCCCCGGGCAGCTGACCGCTGTGATTGCGCGCCCGCCGGTGTTTGGCGCCAAACTGCAATCGGTGGACGACACCGCCGCCCGAGCGGTCAAAGGCGTTCAAGCGGTGCTGCGGGTGCCGCTGGACCGGGGTGCCGAGGGCGTGGCGGTGATCGCCACTGGATACTGGCCAGCCAAGACCGCGCGCGACGCGCTCAAGCTGGGCTGGGACACCAGCGCGGTGGAGAAGGTGGACAGCGCGGCCCAGCTGGCGCAGTACCGCGCGCTGGCGGCCCAACCGGGTGCCAAACACTTTGATGCGGACATGGCGCCGCTGGCCAGTGCGCCACGCACGATCGAAGCCGAATTTGTTTTCCCCTACCTGGCCCACGCACCAATGGAGCCGCTCAACTGCACGGTGGAGCTGAGCGAGCAGGGCGCCACGCTCTGGGTAGGCTCACAAATGGCGGGGCTCGATGGCATGGCCGCCGCCCGCACGCTGGGCCTCAAGCCCGAGCAGGTGCGGGTGCAGGTGCAGTCGGCCGGCGGCGGTTTTGGTCGGCGCGCGGTGCCCACCAGCGACTACTTGGTGGAGGCCTGCACTATCGCCAAAGCGGCCCAAGCCGCCGGCTTGCGCGCGCCGATCCAAACCGTCTGGAGCCGAGAGGACGACCTGCAAGGCGGCTACTACCGCCCGATGCACCTGCACCGCGCCCGCATTGGTTTTGACGCCCAAGGCCAGGTGCTGGCTTGGGACCATGTGATCGTGGGCCAGTCGATTGCCGCCGGCTCGCCCTTTGAGCCGATGATGGTGAAAAACGGTGTCGACGTGACGGCGGTGGAAGGCATGCGCGCACCGTATCCTCTGCCGATGCGGCTGACCGTGCACCATCCCAAGCTCAATGTGCCGGTGCTGTGGTGGCGCGCGGTGGGCAGCACCCACACCGCGTTTGTCATGGAAACGCTGATCGACGACATCGCCCGCGCCACCGGGCAAGACCCGGTGGCCTACCGCTTGAAGATGTTTGGCGACGCCCACCCGCGCCACCGCGCGGCGCTGCAACTGGCGGTGGAGCGCAGTGGCTACGGCAAAAAAACCTTGCCCGCTGGCCGAGCCTGGGGCGTGGCGGTGCACGAATCGTTTGAGTCGGTGGTCGCTTATGTGGTGGAAGCGTCGGTCCAAGACGGTCAGCCGCGGCTGCACCAGGTGACCGCCGGCGTGCACTGCAATCTGGTGGTCAACCCCCGCACGGTGGAGGCGCAGGTGCAGGGCGCGGCCCTGATGGGCTTGGGCATGTGCCTGCCGGGGGCTGCCATCACTTTCAAAGACGGTGTGGTGGAGCAGAAAAACTTTGGCGACTACACCGTGGCGCGCATCACCGACATGCCCGCCTTCAGCGTGCACACTGTGCCCAGTGCCGATCCGCCCACCGGCATGGGCGAGCCGGGCCTGCCGCCGCTGGCGCCGGCCTTTGCCAACGCCATCGCACGCATCACCGGCAAGCCGCTGCGCGAGCTGCCGTTCAAGCTGGCGTGAACCGACACAACGCAGGAGAAAAAATGTCCTCCACCATCGTTCTGGGCGGCGGTTGTTTTTGGTGCACCGAAGCGGTGTACAAGGAAGTGCGTGGGGTGCTCGACGTCGAGTCCGGCTACAGCAACGGCCAAGCCCACGCGCCGAGTTACGAAGACGTGTGCACCGGCACCACCGGTTGCAACGAGGTGGTCAAGCTGGTCTACGACCCCGAACAAGTCAGCACCCGCGAGCTGCTGGAAATCTTTTTTGTGGTGCACGACCCGACCACCCTCAACCGCCAAGGCAACGACGTGGGCACCCAGTACCGCAGCGGCATCTACTACACCAGCGACGATCAGCGCGCGCAGGCGCAGGCGCTGATCGACGAACTGGCGGCCAACAACGCGTTTGGCGCGCCCATCGTCACCGAGTTGCTGCCACTGGTGCACTATTTCCCCGCCGAGGACTACCACCAAGACTTCTTTGAGCGCCACCCTTACCAAGGCTACTGCATGGCGGTGGCCGCGCCCAAGGTGGCCAAGTTCCGCAAGACCTTTGCGCGGCTCTCGCGTTGATGGCTACCATCGGCGCATGATTCACACCCAGAGACTGGCCTACCAATTCGCCGGCGCCGCTGCAGCGCTGCGCTTTCCCGATGTCGACCTGCCGCAGGGCGGCACGCTGCTGTTGCGCGGTCCGTCGGGCTGTGGCAAATCGACGTGGCTGGGCCTGGTGTCGGGCTTGTTGAGCCCGACTGCGGGGCGGGTGAGCGTGGCAGGCACGGTGCTCCATGGCCTGAGCGGTGCCGAACGCGACGCCTGGCGGGCGCGCCAAGTGGGTGTGTTGCCGCAGCGCCTGCACCTGAGCGAAGCGCTGTCGGTGCGCGACAACCTGGCGCTGGTGTACTTTGCCGCCGGTCTGCCGGTGGACACCCGCGCCATGGCCGAGCGTTTGAGCGCTTTGGGCGTGGGGGATTTGGCCCAGCGCCGACCGGCCCAGCTCTCGGGTGGGCAGGCGCAGCGGGTGGCGTTGGCGCGCGCGCTGCTGTTGCGCCCGCCAGTGCTGCTGGCCGATGAGCCCACCGCTAGCCTAGACGACGAGGCCTGTGCCACCGCCTTGGCCCTGCTGCGCGAGCACGCCCAAGCGACAGGTGCCACCCTGGTGGTGGCCACCCACGACAGCCGGGCGGTGTTGGCGCTCTCGGGCGCCACGGAGCTGCGCTTGTCTGCGTTATCCGGAGCGGCGGCATGAGCGTGTGGCGTCTGGCCTGGACCTATCTTTGGGCGCGGCCGCTGAGCGCTGCGCTCAACATCGTGTTGTTGACCCTGGGGCTGACCGTGGTGGGCGCGGTGCTGCAAGCCCAGGCCCAGGTGGAGCGGGCGTTGCAGCGCGACCTCGCTGGCATCGACCTGGTGGTGGGCGCCAAAGGCAGCCCGATGCAGTTGATTCTGGCGGGGGTGTACCACCTGGATGTGCCGCCGGGCAATATCCCGCTGGCCGAGGTGGAGCGCTTGCAACAGCACCCGCAGGTGGAGCGCCTGATTCCATTGAGCCTGGGCGACAACGTCGAGGGTTTTCGCATCGTCGGCACCACGCCCGACTACATCACCCACTATGGCGCCGCGCTGGTGGCGGGGGCGCTGTGGACAGCGCCCATGCAAGCGGTGTTGGGCGCCGAGGTAGCGCGCGCCACGGGCTTGAAGCCGGGCGACGGTTTCTACGGCGCCCACGGCTTGGGCGCGGGCGGAGCGGTGCACGAAGAGGCGGCGTACCGGGTGAGCGGTGTGTTGGCGCCCTGTGGCTGCGTGTTGGACCGCTTGGCGCTGACCGCCACCGAGTCGGTCTGGCAGGTGCACGACGAGATGCACGGTGCGGCTGAGATGGACGCGCAGGACTTGGCTGCGCTGCAGGCCGACCGCGAGGTGACGCTCGCGCTGATCCGCTACAGCACGCCGCTGGCGGCGGTGACTTTTCCGCGCGCGGTCAACGCCAACGACCAGTTACAGGCCGCCGCACCGGCGATGGAGATCACCCGTTTGTTGTCGATGCTGGGCGTGGGCACCCGAGCGGTGCAGGCGCTGGGCGCGGTGCTGCTGTTGGTGGCGGCGCTGTCGGTGCTGGTGGCGCTGTGGCAGGCCCTGCGCGAGCGCCGGGCGGACATCGCCCTCATGCGCTTGCTGGGCGTGGGCCCGGCTCGGCTGGCGGCGCTGCTGCTGGCCGAAGCCCTGTGGCTGGCCCTGTTGTCGCTGGCGCTGGCCGTGGCCTTGAGCGGGGGCTTGACAGCCCTGCTAGGGTTTGTGTTGGCGCAAGAGCAATCGCTGCTGCTGTCCGGCGCTTGGGTCTGGGCGGTGTGGTGGCCGGTGCCTGTGCTGGCCCTGGCGGTGGCGCTGCTGGCCGCGCTGTTGCCGGCGGTGGCCGCCTACCGCCAAGATGTTCATACCCTGTTGTCTGTGAGGTAAACCATGAAACCGTTTCTGTGGGTCGCTGTGTTGAGCGCTGCATTGACCGCCCCTGTGTGGGCACAACATTCCGACAAAGAGCTCAAAGAAGACATTGCGCGCCACCGCGCCATGGCCGCCGCCCACGAGGCCGCCGCCAAGTGCCTGGAGGCGGGCAAAGGCGAAAAACAGTGTTTGGCGGAACTGCAGACTGCCTGCAAGGGTCTGGCCATTGGAAAATACTGCGGCATGCGCCACGCGCATTGATTCAACCCTTAAAGGCCTGCCCCATGTCCCGTTTGATCGCCCATGTGATGAACCGCCGCAGCTGTCTGGCGCTGGGCTTGGCGTCTGTGGGACTGGTGGCCCAGGCCCAGGTGCTGAGTTCGCCGGTGCCCGGTGTCACACCCGTGCCCAAGCCTGGCGCCATTCCGCATGGCACCGGGGCGGGCGAGCACAGCCCGCTGAGCCCGATTGCGCCGCTCAAGCCGCGCGACGATGTGGTGCCCTGGTCGGTGCTCACCGATATTGGCACCAAGATCGATGTGCGCCGCATCGTGCCGGTGTTTCCGCCCGAGGTGCTGGCGCTGGATCAGAAAAAAATCCGCATCCAAGGCTTCATGATGCCACTGGAAGCGGGCGAGTCGCAGCGGCGTTTTCTCATCACCTCGGTGCCTTTGACCTGCCAGTTCTGTACCCCCGGCGGGCCCGAGAGCATGGTCGAGGTGCGCACCAGTAAACCGGTGAAATACACCCAGAACGCGGTGGCGGTAGAAGGCAAGTTCTCGGTGCTGGAGAAAGACCCACAAGGCCTGTATTACCGCCTGGTGGATGCGGTTGGCGTGAAATGAGTCTGGAGTGTTTGGTGGGTCTGCATAGAATCGCGTCATGCATCCAGTGACCCACCCTGCTGTTTTCTGATGGCTCTGTACCATCAGGTCAAACGCGAGCTGATTGCCGATATCCGGTCGGGCAAGTTTCAGCTCGGTAAGGCGTTGCCCAATGAAACCGAGCTGGCCCAGCGCTTCGGTGTGTCCATTGGCACGTTGCGGCGGGCGGTGGACGAATTGGTGGCCGACCGTGTGCTGCTGCGCCAGCAGGGCCGCGGCACATTTGTCGGCCAGCAGGACAACGAACGCTTCATGTACCAGTTCTTCAAGATCGAAGGGCGGGATGGCCAACGCGAGTTCCCACAGATTCGCCTGCTGGCTTTCGACACCGCTCGCGCCAGCGCCGACGAGGCGAAGGCGCTTGGACTGCGCGGCGTGGCGCGGGTGCTGCGCATTGAGAACCTCTTGTCCTTGCAAGGTCGGCCTGTGGTGCACGACCGCATCACGCTCGATTGCGCGCTGTTTCCGCGCTTGACCCGCGAGCAGTTCGAGCAACGCCCCGGCACCATTTATGAGCTGTATCAGCGGGCCTTTGGTATCACCGTTGTAGGGGCCGACGAGCGGGCGCGCGCCGAAGGGGCCGATCCGGTCAGCGCCGAGCTGCTGCAGTTGCCCGTGGGCTCGCCGGTGTTGCGGGTGGCCCGTGTGGCCCGCACTTTTGATCGGCAGCCGGCTGAACTGCGGATTTCCATCATCGACACCCGATCCCACGAATTCGTGAGCTCGGCCAGCGTGCCGCCATGAGCGAATCGCTGACCGAGCTGCGCCAGTTTGCCCAGGCGCTGGCGCAGGACGCGGCGGAGCAGGTGCGCCAAGCAGGGCGGAATGCACCTGTGCAGGAAAAGGCGGCGGGCGACTGGTTCAGCGCATTGGATGGTGAGATTGAGCAACACATGCGCCAGCGCATCGCGCAGACCTATCCCCAGCATGGATTCCTGGGCGAGGAGGGCGGTGCGGTGGGCGCACAGGGGGCCGAGGACTGCATCTGGGTGGTGGACCCCATCGATGGCAGCATGAATTTTTTGCGCGGTTGGCCCCACTACGCGGTGTCGATCGCGCTGGTGCAGGGGGGTGAGCCTGTGGTGGCCAGTGTGGTCGATCCGGTGCGAGCTGAGGTGTTCAGTGCCGCGTGCGGTCAGGGAGCGCATTTGAATGGCGACCGGTTGCGAGTGGGGTCGCCTGCTCGCCTGCTTGATGCGGTGGCAGCTACCGTGTTTCCCAAGCCGCACGCCGCGTTTATGCCGGACTATCTCCACCAGCTTGGCAGTGTGCTGGGCGCAGTGGCAGGTGCTCGCCGCAGTGGCAGCATGGCCTTGGACCTCGCTTACCTGGCCGCTGGGCGCATCGACGTGTTTTGGCAGCGCGGCATGGGCCCGTGGGACGCAGCGGCCGGTGTGTTGTTGGTTCGCGAGGCCGGTGGCGAGGTGTTTACGCTGGACGGGCTGCCTTGGATGCAGTCGACACAGATCGCCGCAGCCACACCAGGTTTGTGCCAGGCCTGGAGCGAGTTGTTGCGCTCTTAGCCACACCGTTGGCTATTTGGGCGCAGCGGCGGTGCTGCCGCGCACCACCAGGTCAAACGGCAACAGAGATTGGGCTGCAATCGCTTCGCCGGCGATCGCCGAGAGCACCGCGTTGGCGGTGATGCGGCCCAGGTCTTGTGTCGGCAAGGCGATGGTGGTCAACCCGGGGTTGAATGCCTCGGCGAGTTCGTTGTTGTCGATGCCGCAGATCGACAGCTGGCGCGGCACCTTCAAACCCATGCGCTGCGCTTCCAACAGCGCGCCAGTGGCCAGCAAATCGTTGCCGCAAAAGATGGCGGTTGGCGGTGGTCGGGTCGACATCAGCGCGCGCAGGCCTGTCCTTCCGCCGTTGAGGTTGAACGGCTGCTCGCTCAACAGGCTGGGGGGTAGCTTCAAGCCCGCCTGTTTCAAGGCTTGGCGCACGCCTTCAATGCGGCTTCGGGCGCGGTCGTTGTGTGATGTGAGACCCGAGATCACTCCGATGCGCCGGTGCCCCAAGGACAGCAGGTGATTGGTCGCCAGACGAGCGGCCGCTTCGTTATCAAACCCGATAGAAGGCAGGCGCGGGTCGCATGACCAAGTGAGCAGGCTGGGCTTGTCCCAAGCACGCAGTGCCTTCCATAGGCCCGGTGCGTGATCGGTGCCGACCAACACCAGCGCATCCACCCCGCGTTGTTGCAGCACGCGGACCACTTCGAATTCGGCTCTTGGGTCGTAATCGTGACTGGCCACCAGCAGTTGGTAGCCAGCTCTTGCCAATGTGGTCTGCATGGCTTGCGTGCTGCGGGCAAAGATGGCGTGGTCTAGCGTGGGGATGACACAGCCCACGGTGTGGGTTCGGCCTGAGGCGAGTGCGCGCGCAGCGGCATCGGGCTGGTAGTCGAGCTGGCGCACAGCCGACATGACCCGCTCACGCGTGCTGGCGCGAACCACTTCGGGTCTGCTGAGCACACGCGACACAGTGGCAGTGGAGACACCACATGCTTGGGCGACCTCTTCTAGGGTGATGCGCTGGTTCATGGTCAAAGCATGCCACAACGCCTTGGCATCGGTAAAAAAAGTGCAAGCGCTTGCGCCGGAAAATTAAGTGTTTTCCCTCGATTTCTGAATAAGTCTGGTTTGCCTCATTGACAAGTTTGGAGCATGAACGCAAAGTCACTGCAAGCGCTTACATTTTTGGGCGCGACATAGATACCCAGTGATTGAGTCCCGCAGCTAGGGGCACACCGAAAGGAACAGACGTGTCCCTGACGCAGCGAAGCAGTTCACGCCGCACAGCAGTGGGCTTGATCACGTTGGTGAGCCTGTTGGTGCTGTGGTACGTCGCCACGTCTGTCACGGGTTTCATCAATCCGTCGCGTTTTCCGCGTCCTGAAGAGGTTTGGGGTGCGTTCAGCTTCATCCAGAGCGAGGGCTACGGCAACGGCAAGTTGCATCAGCATGTTCTGCACAGCTTGAAGTTGGTGGCGATGGGTTTTTCGGTGGCCGTCGGTGTGGGTGTGCCGTTGGGCATGCTGATGGGGTATTCGCGGCAGGCCGAGGCGCTGATCAATCCTGCCTTTTTGTTGTTGCGCCCGATTCCGCCGTTGGCATGGATTCCGCTGGCCATTGTGTGGCTTGGCTTGGACGATGGATCGAAGATTCTGGTGATCTTTGTAGCGGCTTTTGTTCCGTCGGTGATCAACAGCTACACCGGTGTGCGCAACATAGAAGCGCCGGTCATGGAGGCGGCGCGCATGCTGGGCATCAAGGGCTGGCGCATGGTGTCGGAGGTGCTGGTCCCGGGCAGTTTGCCCATGATTTTCACCGGACTTCGGCTGTCTCTGCAGGCCAGTTGGACCACCTTGGTTGCTGCCGAGCTGATCGGCGCCATTTATGGCTTGGGCAGCATTCTTAACCAAGCCTCGCAAGACATTTATCCCGCCATGATTTTGGTCGCCATGGTGTTTGTGGGTGTCTGTGGGGCATCGACCACGTGGCTGCTGGGTCAATTGGAAAACCGGGCGATGCCCTGGCGAAAAGGACGGGTGGCGGCATGAACGACAAGCTCTCGCGGCGGCAGTTCTGGAGCCTGACGGCGATCGGAACGCTGACTTTCTTCATCTTCTGGTATCTGGCGCGTGCGCTGCACTTTGCGCCGCCGCAGTTCCTTCCCATGCCGCACGAAGTGTTGGCCAAGTTGATCGACTTGACGCACAACCCGTTTGCGGGTCACGTGTTGCACGAGCATATGTTGGCCAGTTTGAGTCGCTTTGGTATGGGCTTTGGTTTGGCCGCCTTGATCGGTGTGCCGCTCGGTTTGGCGATGGGTTGGTTTCGCCTGCTGGACGATGTCGTGACCCCTCTGTTTGATGGACTGAGGTTTATTGCACCGGTGGCCTGGGTGCCATTTGCCGCGCTGTGGTTTGGAACGGGCGTGGGTGGGCCCACCTTGATCATTTTTGCGGGCGCATTCCCGCCATGCCTGATCAACGCTTATCGGGGTGCAAAAAACGTGGATGTGCGGTTTCTGGAAGCCGCCAGCATGCTGGGTGTGGGCAGTTTCAAGACCATCACCGAAGTGCTGTTTCCCGCTGCAGTGCCGTCGATCATCGCCGGTTTGCGCATCAGCGCGGGCTTGGGGTGGATGTCACTGGTGGGCGCAGAACTGATTGTGGCCAGCAGCGGCATGGGTAACTTGATTGTGCGGGCACAAAGCGCGGTGGCCACCGACACCGTGATGGCTGGAATGATCGCCATTGGCATGGTGGGTGTGGTCATTGATGTGCTGCTGCGCCGCCTGGAGCGGCAGTTGCTCAAACACCGCAGCGCCTGACACCACTCCTGCAGACCTTTTCCGAAAAGACTACTCCATGGCCACGATTCAGTTCACCGATGTCAACCGCGTCTTTCTGCGCAATGGCGAGGATTTCCTCACCATAGACGGCTTTAACCTCACAGTGCAAGACCGGGAATTCGTCGCCATTGTGGGTCCCTCCGGTTGTGGCAAAACCACTTGCATGCGCATGGCTGCAGGCCTGGAGTTTCCCAGCACCGGCACAGTGAAGGTGAACAATGAGGTGGTCACCGAGCCCGGTCCAGACCGTGCCGTGGTGTTCCAAGCGTTTGCGCTGTTTCCTTGGAAATCGGTCCACGACAACATCGATTTCGGACTGCGCGGCAAAGCGCTGGCCAAAGAAGAACGCGAGCGCATCATCGCTCACTACATCGATCTGATGAACCTCAAAGGCTATGAAAATGCCTACCCACACCAGCTCTCGGGGGGCATGCAGCAGCGGGTGGCGATTGCACGTGCTTATGCGCTGGACCCCCAAGTGCTGCTGATGGATGAGCCCTTTGGCGCATTGGATGCGCAGACGCGGGTGGTGATGCAAGAAGAGCTGGTCAAGCTCGCTCGCAAGAACCCCCGCACAGTGCTGTTCATCACGCACGCGGTGGAGGAGGCGGTCTACCTGGCCGATCGGGTGGTGATCATGACCAGCCGTCCGGGCAAGGTTAAAGAAATTTTGGATGTGAAGTCGGTTCGAGAAGCAGAAAACTGGGACCGCCACAACAAGATCGAAGACGTGATGGACCTTGAGAGCTTTGTCCATTTGCGTACCCGAATCTGGAAGTCCTTGCGTGAAGAACACGCAGGCACAGATCATTGAAACCCAACCAGAAGGAGACTTTGCGATGAAGACATCAATCTTGGCTGCTGCCATGGGCCTGAGCTTGGCATTTGCGACCGTGAGTGTGGCGCAGGCGCAAGCCCTGACGCCCATCAAAATCAGCTACCAACCGTCCTTGTACTGGGCCATGCCGTTCCATGTGGCGACCGAAAAAGGCTGGTGGAAGGAAGTGGGTCTGGCCCCCGAGTTCTCGACCTTCCCCGCCGGCGTGCCACAAATTGCCGCGTCGGCTGCAGGTTCCTGGGATGTGGGCGGAACGGGTTCGGTGCCAGCGGTCTTGGGTCATGTGCGCTTTGGCATCAAAACCATTGGCCTGACCAACGACGAGTCGGCGGCCAATGGGCTGGTAGGCAGCGCTAAGGCGGCGGCTGAGTTTGCCAAAGACCCCGCTGCAGCGCTCAGAGGCAAAACGATCACGTTGACACAAAACTCCACCGCCGATTACGCGGTGCAGGCTTGCTTGAAGAAGTACGGCTTGAAGAAGTCTGACGTGGTGATGAAAAACATGGGGCAAGCCGAAATCATCTCGGCGCTGTCGTCCAACAATTCCGACTGGGCCGGTATGTGGGCGCCCAACACCTACACCGTGGAAGAGAAGGCGGGCGCCAAGATGCTGTGCAGCGGCAAGGACAGCGGTGCTTTTGTGCCAGGTGCCCTGATCGCACGCGGCGACTACGCCAAACAAAATCCGGAAAACGTCGCCAAGTTCTTGGCCGTGTATCTGCGCGCTTGGAGCTGGATGAATGCGAACCGGGCCGAGTCCATTCGCATGATGAAGGACTTTTACGCCAAGGGCGGTGTGAGCATCAGCGAGGCGGCCATGAACAAGGAGTTCGACACCCGCCCCACGTTCAACCTGACCCAGCAGCTCGCGGCCATGGAGCGCAAAGGGGGTGCGGGCTCTCAGATGGAAACCTGGTTCAACGACCTGTCGGCGTTTATGCGCGAGACCGGCGCGGTGCAGCAGGTGCCCAATGCGGCCGACTTTGTGACCGCTGAATTCCTGCAGCGCGTGCAAGCCGATCCCAAGCTGCGCGACATGGCCAATTCCAGCAAGTGAGCGGTCCGCCCAGGCCGCCATTCGATTGGTGGTCTGGGCCCCGCATTCGTTCCAATCCAAGCCTGGTGTGCACTGTGCTGTGCACTCGGCTGCCCTCAGTTTTTTAAAGCCCCGCACCAGGAGATCAACGTGGCCATCACGTATCTGAAAAAAGCCGAAAAAACCCCGGAAACCGAAACGGCAACCGCCCAGGCCGTGGTGAACACCATGTTGGCTGAAATCCAGCTGAACGGTGAAGCTGCGGTGCGCAAGTACGCCAGCGATCTGGACAAGTGGTCCGGTGACATGATCGTCACCCCAGAGCAGATCGCCGCCAATGCGCGCGAAGTGCCCGAGCAGGTCAAAGCCGATATCGACTTTGCGATCAAGCAAGTGTTTGATTTTGCGCAGGCGCAGCGCCGTTCCTTGTCCGAGTTTCAAGTGGAGCTGCATCCCGGTGTGACCGCCGGCCAGCGGGTGTTGCCCGTGAACGTGGCGGGTTGCTACGCACCGGCTGGTCGTTATGCCCATATTGCAAGCGCTTACATGGGCGTGGCCACCGCTAAGGCCGCTGGGGTCAAAACCATCATCGCTTGCTCTGGTCCGTTTCGCGGTGGCCCGATGCATCCCTACCTGTTGTACGCCTTCAACAAGGCCGGCGCCGACGTGATCATGACCCTGGGCGGTGTGCAGGCCATCGCCACCATGGCCTATGGCTTGTTTACTGGGAAACCGGCCGACGTGATTGTGGGCCCGGGCAACAAGTTTGTGGCCGAGGCCAAGCGCACGCTGTTCGGCAAGGTCGGCATCGACGTGTTTGCCGGTCCGTCCGAAATCGGCATCATCGCCGACGAAACCGCAGACCCGGCGATTGTCGCCAGCGATCTGGTGGGCCAGGCCGAACACGGTCACGAGTCGCCCGCCTGGCTGTTCACCACCAGCCGGAGCATGGCTGAAGAGGTGATGCGGCGCGTGCCGCTGCTGATCGATGCGCTGCCGCCCACCGCGCGCGACGCGGCAGGCGCCGCTTGGCGCGACTACGGCGAGGTCATGTTGTGCGACACCCCAGAGGAAGTGGTGGACATCTCAGACCGCTACGCCAGCGAGCACCTGGAAGTGCACGCCGCCGATCTCGACTGGTGGCTGAAGAACCTCAGTTGCTACGGTTCGTTGTTTCTCGGCGAAGAGACCACCGTGGCCTATGGCGACAAGGCCAGCGGCCCCAACCACGTCTTGCCGACCAAGGGGGCTGCGCGGTATTCGGGTGGCCTGTCGGTGCACAAGTTTCTCAAGACTTTCACTTGGCAGAAGATGACCCGCGAAGCGGCGCGCGACATTGGCTTGGCCACCGCTCGCATCTCGCGCTTGGAGGGCATGGAGGCACATGCCCGTACCGCCGATGATCGGCTGGCCAAGTACTTTCCGGGTGAGCATTTTGAGCTTGGCGAACCGGTGAAGGTGTGAGCATGATCTGGTGCAGTTTCATCGCTCTTCAAGGCATGGGATCATGAGCGCAATCGGTCGTTTGTTTGACCTTGCTGGTCGCACAGCGCTGGTCACGGGCGGAAGCTCTGGCTTGGGGGAGGCCATGGCGCAGGCGCTTGGCTTGGCAGGTGCAAAGGTAGTGCTGATGGCGCGACGCGCCGATACGCTTGAGCCATCTGCCCAGCGCCTGCGTGCTTTGGGTGTGTCGGTGCAAACCGTGACCTGCGATCTGGCCACGCCCGAAGGCGCACAACAGGGCGCTCGCGATGCTCTGGCGCTCGGTCCGTTGGATATTCTGGTCAACGCTGCAGGAGTCAACCTGCGCGAGCCGTTTGTCGAGGTCACGCCGGCGAGTTGGATGACACAAATCCACCTGCACCTGAGCGCGCCTTTTTTCCTGACCCAAGCACTGGCGCCAGGCATGGCACAGCGCGGGTGGGGCCGTGTCATCAACATCGCCAGCCTGCAAAGCCACCGGGCTTTTGCCAACAGCGCGCCTTACGGGGCGGGCAAAGGGGGCATCGTGCAGCTGACCCGCGCCATGGCGCAAGAGTGGGGGGTGCACGGCATCACCTGTAACGCCATTGGGCCAGGCTTTTTCCCAACAGCGCTCACCGCCCCCGTGTTTGGCAACCATGAGTTGGCAGCGCGCCATGCGGCGCAAACCTGTGTCGGACGCAATGGCCAGCTGCAGGATGTGAACGGACTGACCGTCTTCTTGGCCAGCGACGCGTCGGCCTATGTCACCGGGCAGACCATCATGCTCGATGGTGGCTACACCGCCAAATAGGTCGCCAACCCAACGGTGAGGCGCGGGTGGGCGTCTGTCGCCCCTACTTGGTGCCCCAAGGCGGTCGCCCGCAGGATGCCCGACCCCCCATGTTTGTATCCGTTTGTTTTTTGGAACACATCCCATGGCCCTTCGCGATCCCGTTCCATTGCACTCCAGCGACACCCATCCGGTGATGCGCGGTTCGCTGCTGCCTCCGGCGGGGGTCAAACCGCTGAACTTCAGCCCCGGGCCGACATCGCTGGCCGCCGAGGTGGAGGCGGGGGTCAAAGCCTTGTTCGATGCGCAGCGCATGTGTTCCATGTACCTGTCGCACCGATCACCTGAGTTCCTAGATATTTTGGCCAGCACGGTGCGCCGTTGCCGTGAGGCGATGGAGATACCGGAACATTACGAGATTTTGTTCATGCACGGTGGTGGTCACGGGCAGTTTGCTGCGGTGCCGCTCAACCTGTGTCCCACGGGCGAAGAAAAAGCGACCTATTTGGTCAATGGCACCTGGTCCAAACGCGCCCTGTCTGAGGCGGCGAAGTATTGCCGCCCTATGGTGGTGTCTTCAGAAAACGCGGATGGCAGTTTCATCCACAACCCATCGTTTGACAATCTGAACCCCGAGTCCAAGTACGTGTACCTGTGCTCCAACGAAACGGTCAACGGCATTGAGCTGCACCGGCTGCCCAAGCTCGCCATCAGCGCGCCTTTGGTGATCGACGCGTCGTCGGACTTTTCCACCAAACCGATCGACTGGGTGGGTTGCAACATTGGCGTGTTGTATGCCTGTGCGTCCAAGAACATCGGTCATCCTGGGGTCACCTTGTGTGTGATCCGCAAAGACCTGCTTGGCACGCCCAGTCCTCTCTGCCCCGGGGTGCTGTGCTACACCACCAACGCCCGTGAAGGCAATCTGTGGAACACCATCGCCACGTTCAATGTGGAGGTGGTCAATCTTTACTTGGAATGGATGATCGGGCAAGGCGGTGTGCATGAAATGGAGCGCCGGTCGATTGCCAAATCGCAGTTGGTGTACGACTTGATCGACGGCTCGCAGGGCTTTTACTCCACCCCCGTGGCAGACCGCTCGATCCGCAGCCGCATGAACGTCCCCTTTGATGTCGCCGCAGGCGACGAAGCCATCACCCGAGACTTCCTGGTTCAGGGCTGGGAGCGTGGCATTGTGGGACTCAGAACACTGACCCCTTTTGGTGTCGGGCGGTACTTAAGAGCCAGTTTGTACAACGGCGTCAGCGTTGCGCAAACGGAGGCCTTGTGTGCCTTCATGGCGGATTTTATGCACGCCCACCGCGCCAAGTCCCCCCGCTCCTGAGCGAACCACTTGCGCCCGGTCGCCAGGCCGACATGTGCGTGTGCCAACCCGCTGAAGGGCTGTGTCTTGTGCTCGGACAAGTGCGCTTCTGTGTGTGGGAGATGTTGTCTCCCCGCGGTGAATGAGGCGCGTTTTTTTGTTCAGAGGCACAGACCAAAGAGGCCTCAAATCATCAGGGAAAGCCCCGATAAAACATATAGGTCATATAGTTGACTTGGGGCGATGTCGAGGGTCTAATCAAGGTTCCTGGCAACTAATGAGGAAACGAAGATGATTCATTTCGTGGTGCATGAAGACGGCGACTCGGTCGGCACGATCGTGGTCGAGGGCGTCAAGAGCGGTGAGACGCTGTCCGGTTGGGTGATGGAGCAGGACAAGATGGTGTCTTTGCCAACCGTGAGCGACATTCCGATCGGCCACAAGATCGCGTTGCGTGATCTGAGCAAAGACGATACGGTGATCAAGTACGGCGTCGACATCGGGCGCGTTGTCGCGCCGATCAAGGCGGGCGAACACCTGCACGTGCACAACGTCAAAACCAAGCGTTGGTGAGCGCACGCCCCGAGCCCCCTATCTTTTTGAACACATTTAGGAATGCAGATGATCAGCAAAGACTCCACCTTCCTTGGCTACCGCCGAGAAAACGGCCGTGTTGGCGTGCGCAACCACGTCATCATTCTTCCGGTCGACGACATTTCCAATGCCGCGTGTGAGGCGGTGGCCAACAACGTCAAGGGGACGATGGCGATCCCACACCCTTATGGCCGCCTGCAGTTCGGTGCCGACCTGGAATTGCATTTCCGCACCCTGATTGGCACTGGCGCCAACCCCAACGTGGCAGCGGTGGTGGTGATCGGCATCGAGCCCGCTTGGACCAAGCTTGTGGCCGATGGCATTGCCAAGACCGGCAAGCCGGTGCAGAGCTTCTCGATTTCGCAGAATGGCGACCACGCCACCATCATGAGGGCCTCCAAAGCCGCCCGCGAATTGCTGCAGGACGCTTCGGAAAAACAGCGTGAGGTGTGCCCCATCAGCGATCTGTGGGTGTCCACCAAGTGCGGCGAGTCCGACACCACCTCGGGCTGTGGTGCGAACCCGACCGTGGGCAATGCCTTTGACAAGATGTACGACCTGGGCACCACGTTGTGCTTTGGTGAGACCAGCGAATTGACGGGCGGTGAACACCTGGTGGCCGCACGCTGCAGAACGCCGGAAGTCAGAGACAAGTTCATGGCCATGTTCAACAGCTACCAGGAAATGATCGACCGCCACAAGACGTCCGATCTGTCCGACTCGCAGCCCACCAAGGGCAATATCGCGGGCGGCCTGACCACCATCGAAGAGAAGGCGCTGGGCAATATTCAAAAAATCGGCAAGAAGTGCATGGTCGATGGTGTGCTGGACTACGCTGAAACGCCCACTGGCCCAGGTTTGTGGTTCATGCAGTCCAGTTCGGCTGCGGCTGAAATGGTGACGCTGTGCGCGGCTGCCGGCTATGTGCTGCACTTTTTCCCAACCGGGCAGGGCAACATCGTCGGCAATCCGATTGTTCCTGTGATCAAGCTGTGTGCGAATCCGCGCACGGTGCGCACCATGGGTGAGCACATCGACGTCGATACCTCGGGCCTGCTGCAACGCGACATCAACATGGACGGGGCCGGCGACCTGCTGCTCGACATGATGCTGAGAACTGCCAATGGTCGCCTCACGGCGGCCGAGGCCCTGGGTCACCGCGAGTTCGTGCTGACACGGCTTTACGAAAGCGCTTAACGCGGCCTCGATGTCTGCCGCAGGCTTGACACGGGCCTGCGGCGTCTTGAGTAATGGCTTCGCTGCTTCGGTGCCTTGGCGCATGCCAGGGTATCCGTCGGGGCGAATCCACATAAGCACCCACCGGAGATCCACCCATGAAAGCCCTCGTCTACACCCAACCGCTCGAAGTGCAGTTGCAAGAGCGCCCGGAACCGGAGTTGGTCGATGGTGAGGTTGTCCTGCGCATTGACGCAGTGGGCATCTGTGGCTCCGACATGCACGCGTTTCACGGCCACGATCCGCGCCGAAAACCTGGCCTTGTGTTGGGGCACGAATTCTGTGGCACCGTGGTCAAGAGTGCCGCTGCCGCATACCCCGAAGGTGTGCGTGTGACCGGCAATCCGCTCATCACCTGTGGCAGTTGCGACCACTGTGTGCAGGGGCGCAACAACCTGTGCAGCCGTCGCACCATGGTTGGCATGACCCGCCCTGGCGCCTTTGCGCAGTACATGTCCATTCCTGCGGCGTCTTTGATCGACATACCACAAGACATGTCGGCGGTGCACGCTGCGCTGACTGAGCCTGCTGCCACCGCGCTGCATGCAATCAATATGAGCCTCAAGGCCATGGCGCGTCCTCTGCCCGAAAACCGCACGCTGATCATTGGTGGTGGCGCCATCGGCATGCTCGCGGCACTCCTGCTCAAGAGCTATGGTTGTTCGGGCACCGTGTTGGCTGAGGTCAATCCGATGCGTCGCCTGTCGGCGGAGCAACACGCCGGCGTCAGTACCTACGACCCGCGCGACACACAAGCCCAAGAGAGCGGTTTTGACTATGTGATCGACGCTGTGGGCAGCAAGCTCACCCGTGTCTCCGCGCTGCATGCGGTCAAGGCAGGGGGTGTGGTGATGCACATCGGCCTGCAGGACTGGGCGAGCGAAATCGATATGCGCAAGCTCACGCTGGCCGAGATCACGCTGATGGGCACCTATACCTACACCACAGCCGACTTGCGGGCCACCGTTTCGTTGTTGGAGCGCGGCGCGTTTGGCGACCTGTCCTGGGTGCACACCATGCCCCTTGGCGACGGTGCAAAAGCCTTTGCTGCTTTGGACAGTGGGCAGGTCGCTTCCAGCAAAGTGGTGCTTGTCCCGTGACAGCACCCGCCAAACCCCCGTTGCTTGGACCGAAGGTCTTGGGTGCGCGGGTGGCTCTCAAGGGGTGTGGCGCATGCCCCAACTGACATTGAGCACCATCACCGAAGCGGTGGCCGCTGCCTTGCGCGCCGCCGGGGCCAGCGCGACGGCTGCGCAACACACTGCCCACGCGCTTGTGCTGGCGCAGGCGCAGGGCTTGGGCTCGCACGGTCTGGGTCGGTTGCGCAGCTATCTGGCGCATCTGCGCAATGGGCGTGTCAATGGGCGAGCAGTGCCCGTGGTGCTGCAGTCCATGCCCGCGGCACTGCGGGTTGATGCGCAGAACGGACTGGCTTTTGAGGCTTGCGCCTTGGCGGTTGAGCGGGCCTTGGCCGTGGCTCGTACACAGGGCGTGTGTTGGGCCGGTGTGTTTCGCAGCCACCACGCAGGCGTGTTGGTCGATCACCTGCGGCCCGTGGCCGAAGCGGGCATGGTGGGTTTGGCGTTTTCCAACACACCCGCCGCCATGCCAGTGGCGGGAGGTCGCAAGGCCGTCTTGGGCACCAATCCCATGGCCGCGATTTTTCCTGTGTTGGGGCAAGACGCCTTGTTGCTTGACTTGTCCTTGACCGAGGTGGCCCGGGGCAAAGTGGTGGCCGCCGCTCAGGCGGGGCAAGCCATCCCCTTGGGATGGGCCCTGGACCGCGAGGGGCAACCCACCACCGATCCGCACGCCGCGCTGGCGGGCTCCATGCTGCCGGTGGGGGCGGGTGCCAAGGGCGCAGTGCTCGCCATGATGGTGGAGCTGTTGGCGACGGCCCTGGTGGGTGGGCGTTTCTCCGCCGCAGCGGATTCTGTGTTGCAAGACGAGGGCGGTCCACCTGAGTTGGGCCACGCTTTTGTGGTGATCAACCCGCTGGCCTTGAGCGGCTCATCGGAATGTGCTGAGCGCCTGCAGGCGTGGGTCGCGCTCGTCGCCCAGGAGCCTGGTGTGCGCTTGCCCGGGCAGCAGCGCTGGCTGCGCCAGCGTGTGGCCGCGGCAGAGGGGCTGTTGTTGGACGACGCCCTGTGGCATCGGATCGTGCGGTGGTCCGAAGGCGATTGGACCGATTTTTAACCCGAGGAGACCAACATGCAACGCAGACATTTCATTCATAGCGCTGTCGCAAGCGCGGCCCTGGTGCACCCCTGGGCACATGCTCAGTCGGCGGGGCCACAGGTGCCGAACACGTTGAAGTACGTGGTGCCTTTTGCGGCTGGGGGTTTGACCGACGTGATGGCGCGTATGGCGGCCAAGCAGCTCGCCGATGCCTTGGGGGTGAGCGTTGTGGTGGAGAACCGAGCCGGTGGCAACGCGCAAATTGGCGCGGAGCAAGTGGCCAAGGGGCCTGCCGATGGTTCGCAGCTGTTGGCCATCACCCTGGCGCACGCCGCCAACGTGACCCTGCTGCCCAACGCCAGCTACAACTTTCGCAAAGACTTACAGCCATTGGCCTTGCTCGCGGGGGTGCCGATGTTGGTGGTGGTCCCGGCCAATAGCCCGATCAAGTCGCTGGGTGAGTTGATGCAAGCCGCCAAGACCAAGACGCTGAACGTGGGCTCAAGCGGCAACGGGACCCCGCCGCACTTGACCATGGCCTTGTTCGCACAGACCAACCGCTCTGCCTTCAACCACATCCCGTACCGAGGCGGCGCTCCGAGCATGACCGATTTGATTGCTGGACGTTTGGACGTGATCTTCTCCAATTTCCCCGAGTCCATTCCCCATGTCTTGGCTGGGCGGTTGCGCGCTTTGGCGTTGTGTTCCCCCGCCCGCCATCCGCAACTGCCCGATGTGCCCACCACTGCCGAGGCCGGGATGCCCAGCTTGCAGGTAGAGAACTGGACCGCCGCCATGGTGCGCACGGGAACGCCACCCAGCTTGGTGGACCGTTATTCGCGCGAACTGGTCAAACTCATGTTCACTCCGGACGCAGAAGAGCGGGCCAGAACCATGGGTTTTCTGCCTAAGCCCATGGGTGCGCAGGCGTTTGGCGAATTTTTGAACAAAGAAATTGAGCGCTGGGGCGCTTTGATCCGCTCGGCCAACATTCAGGTCACCTGATGCGCTCGCTCCACATCCCTCCAATGGCCCGTGGCATGTCGCACCGGGGAGGTGACGCTTGAGCACCGAGCCCCATGTGTTGGCTGTGCTGACCCACGCGCGCACGCGCATGAACTGGGTCTTGGCTTATTTGCCAGGCATCAGTGTGTGTGTGGTCATCGCTTTGGCCGCCACTTTTATGGCCGAACACCATGGTGGGCCGCAGTTGCTGTACGCCTTGCTGATGGGGTTGGCCCTGCATTTCATGCACGGACAGCCGCAAGCCAAAAAAGGCATTGATTTCTGCGGCCGCTTTGTGCTGCGCTTGGGTGTTGCCTTGTTGGGGGTTCGCATCACCCTGACACAGGTCACAGAGCTGGGGCTGACCGTCGCCTTGACACTGGTGGCGGCCGTGATCCTGACCATCGGTGTGGGCGTGTGGTTGGCGCGCCGATTGGGTCTGGGCCGGGAGGAAGGTTTGCTCTCGGGTGGCTCGGTCGCCATTTGCGGAGCTTCGGCCGCGCTGGCGATTTCAGCGGTCTTGCCACAGACCAAAGCCAATGAGCGTTTCACCTTATTGGCGGTGGTGTGTGTCACAGTGCTGTCGACGGTGGCGATGATTGTGTACCCTTTGCTTATTCAGTGGATGGGCATGGGCGCCGGTGCTGCGGGTGTTTTTTTGGGAGGCACCATTCACGATGTGGCGCAAGTGGTGGCGGCCGGGCTGATCGTGAGTCCAGAGGCGGGCGACACCGCCACCTTGGTGAAGCTGTTTCGCGTCATGTTGTTGATGCCCGTGGTGATGTGCATTGCGTTTCTGTATCGCCACAACGCGCAGCACACATCCGCCAAGGCCGACCGCCCACCGTTGCTGCCCGGATTTTTGATGGCTTTTGTGGCGCTCATGCTGTTGGCGTCCACTGGGGTGTTTTCACCCCAGGTCATTGAAGCGGCGACAAACGCTTCGCGCACCTGTCTGGTGTTGGCAATCGCAGCAGCGGGTATCAAAACCAGCCTTGAGGAGCTGCTTCAACTGGGCTGGCGTCCCTTGTTGTTGTTTGGAGCAGAGACATTTTTTATCATGGCATGCGTGTTGTTGGCGGTGTGGGGCTTGGGTCTGGGCGCCGGCTAAGTCACAATCCCGTGTCCCCTCACTGGCTGAGCTTGCGGGCCTCTTCAATTTGGTATTCAAAATAGCGTTGAAAGCCAAAAGCCAAGCTGCCCATGAGCGAGATGGCGCCCATGAGCATGGCCAAAATCAGCGCCCCCATGCCCAGCCAGTTGGTGCCGCCACTGGCGTGCTCGGCGTCCAAGGCGCTGTTGTACTGGCGGTTCCACTTGTCTTTGTCGGTCAAGGTGTAGACCACCGCGCTGATGCAGGCCGCTGTCAGGCTGATGCCCAACATGGGGATCAACAGCCAAGACAGCTTGTCGTCTTGCCCGTAGCTCAGCACCCGGTCCACGCCCCACCAGCCCAAGGCGGTGGGCAGCGGAAACAGCCAGCCGATCCAGTCGCCCAGGCCGCGCAGGTAAAAGCGGTGCATGCCCAAGCTGCCCAGCAGCACGGCCAGCCACGCGGCGACGGTTTTGTTGCGTGTGCGCATGGTGTTCACTCCTGTGGTGGTGTGGTGGCGCCGTCGCCCAGGGTTTTTTCCATCAGCACAATGTCGAGCCAGCGGCCAAATTTCCAGCCGCAGTTCGCCACCACGCCCACCCGGCTGAAGCCCAGGGCGGTGTGCACACCCACCGAGCCGGCGTTGGCCGAGTCGCCGATCACCGCCATCACCTTGCGGATGCCGCTGGCTTCCAGCCGTTGCAGCAGCTCGGTGAGCAGGGTTTTGCCCAGGCCTTTGCCGGCCGCTTCGGGCGCCAGGTAAATCGAGTCTTCGACCGAGAACCGATAAGCCGGGCGAGGCTTGAACCAGTTGCCGTAAGCAAAGCCCAGCACCTGGCCATGCTCTTCGGCCACCAGCCAAGGAAGGTCTTTGCCCAGCACGTCGGCGCGGCGCGCGCGCATATCGTCTTCGCTGGGTGGGGTGGTTTCAAAGGTGCCAGTGCCATGCAGCACATGGTGGCCATAAATGCGGGTGATGGCGCCGATGTCGACGTCGGTGCTGGGGCGGATGGTGATCATGGAAAGGTCAGAAAGCCAAAACACGCCACCGGGGGTGGCGACGGTGCATGAGATTGTGCCCTCGCTCAAAAGTTGCTCCCGCAAGCAAGCGGGTTGTACCGCCTATAATCGCGGGTTTTGCAGCGTTTCGCTGGCCGGGTGGTCAGTCGTGTGTCTCAAGCGGTGCAGCGAAGCGGGGTGCTTCGACCCATCACACCCCATACCCAAAGGAATCACCATGGTCGTTATTCGACTCTCCCGCGGCGGCGCCAAAGCCCGTCCTTTCTACAACATCGTGGTCGCCGACAAGCGCAACCGCCGCGACGGCCGCTTCATCGAGCGCATCGGCTTCTACAACCCGCTGGCCAAAGGCGGTGAAGAGCCCCTGCGCATCGCCCAAGACCGCCTGAGCCACTGGATCGGCGTGGGCGCCCAGCCCTCGGACACTGTGGCCCGTCTGATCAAACAAGCCGCCGCCAAGGCCGCTTGATTGTTCTCGTGAGTGCCGCACCACACGCTGGCGTGTTGTCGCCGGCACTCACCCCCGCCCAGCGGCCCGCCGACGCGGTCGAGCTGGCGCGGGTGTTGGACGCCTGGGGCATCAAAGGCTGGGTCCGCATCCTGCCGTTCCAGGCCGAACCCCTTGCCTTGGTGCACAGCGCGCAGTGGTGGCTCGAACCACCCGAAGCCCGTTTTGTGCGCGGCTTTTCTTTGTTCAGCGGCTGTGTGCAGGTGTCCGTGGCCGAAGTCAAACCCCACGCCGATGGCTGGGTGGCCCGGCTTGAAGGTGTCAACGACCGCAACACCGCTGAAGCGCTCAAGGGCGTGCGCATCAGCGTGCCGCGCAGCGCTTTTCCCCCGCCGGCCGACGGCGAGTTTTATTGGGTCGATTTGCTCGGCTTGGACGTGATCAACCGCGAAGGGGTGCACCTGGGTCGGGTGACCGACTTGCTGGCCACAGGCCCCACCTCGGTGTTGGTGATGCAAGCCAGCGATCCGGCCGACAGCGCCAAAACGATCGAGCGCATGATTCCCTTTGTCGACGCCTATGTGGACGCGGTGGACACCGCAGCGCGCCGCATCACGGTGGATTGGCAGCCCGATTACTGAGGCTTTGGCGCCGATGCGCTTTGACCTCATCACCCTGTTTCCCGAACTCTTTGAGCCGTTTTTGAAAGCCGGCGTGACGCGCCGCGCCTACGAATCGCACCAAGTCGACGTGCGGCTGTGGAACCCACGCGACTTCGCCGATGGTAACTATCGCCGGGTCGATGACCGACCCTTTGGCGGTGGCCCCGGCATGGTGATGCTGGCCGAGCCGCTGCGCCAGTGCCTGCTCGCCATCCGCGCCGACCGCGCTGAGCCAGAGCCGGCGCCGCTGGTGCTGTTTTCGCCGATTGGCCAAGCCTTGAACCACGCGGCGGTGCAAAGCTGGGCCGACAGCGCTGGCGCGGTGCTGCTGTGCGGCCGCTACGAAGGCGTGGACCAACGCTTCATCGACCGCCACGTCACGCACCAGATCAGCCTGGGCGACTTTGTGCTCTCCGGCGGCGAAATCGCTGCCATGGCGCTGCTCGACGCGGTGGCGCGCCTGCAGCCCGGTGTGCTTAACGACGAAGGCAGCCACCAGTTTGACAGCTTCAACCCCGCGCTCGATGGCTTGCTCGACAGCCCACACTACACCCGGCCCGAGGTCTGGCAAGGGCAGGGCGTGCCCGAGGCGCTGCTGTCTGGCCACCACGCCCGCATTGAGCGCTGGCGCCGCGACCAGAGCCTGGCGCTGACGGCACAACACAGGCCCGAGCTGATTGCGCAAGCCCGCGCCGCCGGCCGCCTGGGGCGAGAAGACGAGGCGCTGTTGCGGCGGTTGGACGCGTCCGGGCTATAATCCAAGCCTTTTCGGTCCTCTACCCGCCGCGGTCCGGCCGCCTGCAGTGCGTCTGCAAGCGTCAGTCTCTTGATCCAGAGCGCCAGGAACGCCCCTAGTGCAGCGGGCATGAACGGAAGAATTGTGGAGTTCTCATGAACCTGATCCAAACCCTTGAGCAAGAAGAAATTGCTCGCTTGAACAAAACCATCCCCCCGTTCGCGCCCGGCGACACCGTCATCGTGAGCGTGAACGTGATCGAAGGCACCCGCAAGCGTGTGCAGGCCTACGAAGGTGTGGTGATTGCCCGCCGCAACCGTGGTCTGAACTCGAGCTTCATCGTGCGCAAGATCTCCAACGGCGAGGGTGTGGAGCGCACGTTCCCGCTGTACAGCCCGCTGATCGCCAGCATCGAGGTCAAGCGCCGCGGTGACGTGCGCCGCGCCAAGCTGTACTACCTGCGCCAGCGCAGCGGCAAGTCGGCGCGCATCAAGGAAAAGCTGGGCGCCTGATCGGCGTTGCCCCGCTTGGCTTGTGTGCCTTGAAAAAACCGCGCCCTGGCGCGGTTTTTTTATGACCAATTCCCCATCCTCCTCCGCTCTGGACCCGCGACTGGCGCCGTGTATTGGCGACCGGCGCGGGGACCCCACGCCGCCGGCCGATCGGCTGACCTCGGCGGGCTTGCGCGCCTTGTTCGCCGAGCCGCCGCAGTGGGAGCCCGAGCTGCGGCGCGAACCGCGCTTCACCGACCGCCAGCCGGCCGAAGCGGCGGTCTTGATGCCACTGATTGAGCGCGCCGATGGGCTGCACCTGCTGCTGACCGAGCGCACCCATGGGCTGTCGACCCACGCCGGGCAAGTGGCTTTGCCGGGCGGGCGCATCGATGCGCAAGACGCCGACGCGGTGGCCGCTGCCCTGCGCGAGGCCGACGAAGAGGTGGGCTTGCCCGCCCACCATGTGGACACCCTGGGCACCTTGCCGGCGTATGTGACCGGCACCGCTTTTGTGGTGACGCCGGTGGTGGCGCTGGTGCGACCGGGTTTTGTGCTGCGCCCCAACCCGGCCGAGGTGGCCGACGTGTTTGAGGTGCCGCTGGCCTTTTTGATGAACCCGCAGCACCACCGCTTGCACGAGGCGCATTGGCGCGGTGAGCGGCGCCAGTGGTACGCCATGCCCTACCAAGACGGGCCGCACGAGCGCTACATCTGGGGCGCCACCGCGGGCATGTTGCGCAACCTCTATCGCCTGTTGGTGGCTTAGGGCCACGCGACAAAACGTATGATGGCGGCATGAGCTTTTTTGCCTTGCTATTGGCTTTGCTGATGGAGCAGGTGCGGCCACTGGCGACGCACAATCTGGTTCACGATGGGATGGCGGCCTGGGTCCGCTGGGTGTACCGCCAAACCGACAACGGTCGGCGCGGGTATGCGTGGCTGGCGTGGGCGCTGGCGGTGCTGTTGCCGGCGGCGCTGGTGGGTGTGTTGTTTGTCCTGATGTGGCATTTCAGCGCCGTGCTGGCTTTTGGCTGGCTGGTGCTGGTGCTCTACCTGACCTTGGGTTTTCGGCAATTCAGTCGCCATTTCACCCAGGTGCGCGACGCCTTGCATGCTGGCCAAGATCGCGAGGCGCTGCTGGCTTTTCGCGCTTGGTATCCAGGTGTGGTGCCCGAGGGTGGGGTGTCGGTCTGGCTCAAGCCCTTTTTGGCTTATGCGTTGGTCAGTGCCCACCGCCATGTGTTTGGCGTAGTCACCGCATTTTTGGTGTTGTGGTGGCTTGGCTTGGGGCCGGCTGGCGCCGTGCTTTACCGTCTGGCCGAATACGTATCGCGCCATTGGGTGGCTGGGCAAGAGCGACCAGGCGACCCGGGGCCAAGCGTGGCCCTGCAAGAGATAGCCCGCGCTGGCTGGCGCAGCACCGACTGGCTTCCCGCGCGCACCACCGCCGGAGCGTTTGCGGTGGTCGGCAATTTTGAGGAGGCGGCCGCCAGCTGGCGCAGTGAGGCTGCGCAGCACGGCCCCGATGGCGATGGCGTGGTGCTGGCCGCTGCCGCCGGTGCACTCAATGTGCAACTGGCCGATCCCATGGCGCTGGAGATCGATGGGCCTTCGGCCACACGGCCCGAGCCGCAAGCCGCTCACCTGGGCAGCACCGTGGGTCTGGTGTGGCGCTCGGTGGTGCTGCTGATGCTGCTGCTGGCGCTGTTCGGCTTGGCGCGCCTGCCGCTCTGAGGGCGCTGCTTGGTGCGGCAGCGCTCAACCAAAGCGCGGCTGGTTCAACTCCTCGAACAAGCTTTGGTACAAGCGGTAGCGCTGGGCGCTGATGGCGCTGCCGGTGCCCAGCCCTTGCACCTGTTCGCGCACACCACAGCCGGGCTCGTGCAGGTGGGTGCAGTTGTAAAAGCGGCAAGTCCCCAAAGCCGCCCGCAGATCGGGCATGGCGCGCGCCAGGTGGTGGGGGGCGATGTGGTGCAGGCCAAATTCCTGAAAACCCGGCGAATCGATCAGCGCCGAGCGGTGCGCATCGTCCAGCCAGTACCAGGTGGTGCTGGTGGTGGTGTGTTTACCGCTGTTGAGGGCACGCGAAATCTCGTTGGTGTGCGCGCCGGCTTCGGGCACCAGGCGGTTGACCAGCGTGCTTTTGCCCACCCCTGAAGGCCCCAGCACCAGGGTGGTGCGGCCCTGCAGGCGCTCGTTCAGCGCGGTCAGGCTCGGGTCGTCGCCGTGCAGGCACAGGGGCAAGACGTCCAAGCCCATGGCCCGGTAGGGCGCCAAGCGTTGCCAAGCGGCGCCAAAGCGCTCGCCCAGATCGCTTTTGTTGAGCACAACCAGGCTGGGAATGCCTTCGGCCTCGGCTGCGATCAGGGCGCGGGTGAGTTGGCTTTCCGAAAACTCCGGTTCGGCGGCCAGCAGCACCAGCACCAGGTCCAGGTTGGCGGCAAACGATTTGGTGCGGATGTCGTCTTGGCGGTAGAGCAGGTTGCGCCGCTCTTGCACCGCTTCGATCACGCCTTCGTCGGTGCTGGCGCTCCAGCGCACCCGGTCGCCCACCACCGCTTGGCTTTTTTTGCCCCGGGGGTGGCACAGGCGGCGCTCGCCGTCGGGGCTTTCCACCACGCAGTGGCGGCCGTGGGACGCGACCACCAGGCCCACCGCTGCGGTGGCGCCTGTGCTGGGCGCGGTGGGGGTGCGCGCGCCCATCAGGCGGCGCGCAAGCGGCTCAGGCGCTCGCTGGCGGGGGGGTGCGAATAGTAGAAACGCACATACCAAGGATCGGGCGTGAGCGTGCTGGCGTTGTCTTGGTAGAGCTTGAGCAGGGCCGAGGCCAAGTGGTCGGCGCTGGTGTGGGCTTTGGCGTAGGCGTCGGCTTCAAACTCGTGTTTGCGCGAGAGCTGGGCCATCAGCGGCGACAAAAAGTAGCTCAGCAGTGGCACCACCAGCATGAACAGCAGCAGCGCCAGCGCGCTGTTGGCGCTGTCCATGGCGGGCAGCACGCCCAGCCCGGTGTAGAACCACACTTGGTTGGACAACCAGCCCAGCAGCGCAAAGCCGCCCAGGCTCACCGCAAACATCATCACCAGACGCGAGGCGATGTGGCGGTGTTTGTAGTGGCCCAGCTCATGGGCCAGCACTGCGTCGATCTCGTCGGCCGACAGTTGTTTGAGCAAGGTGTCGAAAAACACCACCCGCTTGGCCGCGCCAAAACCAGTGAAATAGGCGTTGGCGTGGGCGCTGCGGCGGCTGCCGTCCATCACAAACAGGCCGCTGGCCGAGAAGCCGCAGCGTTGCATCAGCGCGGTGACGCGTTGTTTGAGTGCCTCGTCTTGCAGCGGCTCAAAGCGGTTGAACAGCGGCGCGATCACGGTCGGATACACCACCATCAGCGTCAGGTTGAACACCATCCACACGCCCCAGGCCCACAGCCACCAATAGGCGCCGGCGCTGTTCATGAGCCACAACACCAGCGCGGCGATGGGGCCGCCAATGAGCACCGCCACCAGCGCGCCTTTGAGCATGTCGCCCAACCACAGGCCCAGGCCCATGCGGTTAAAGCCAAACCGGGCTTCGAGCCGGAAGGTCTGCCACCAGCCCAGCGGCAGCGACAGCAGGCCGCCGATCAGCACAAAACTGCCGATCACCGCGAGCTGTTGCCACAGGCCAGCGCCCAGCCAGTCGAGCCAGAGCTGGTTGAGTGCGTGCAGGCCACCGAGCAGCGTCCAGCCCACCAGCAGCGCGCTGTCCCAGGCGGTATCGAGCAGGCCAAAGCGGGTTTTGGCCAGGGTGTAGTCGGCCGCTTTTTGGTGGGCGGCGATGTCGATGGTGGTGTCAAACGGCGCTGGCACCTGGTGGCGGTGTTGGGCCACATGCCGCATGTGCCGGTTGGCCAGCCACAGCCGGGTCAGCAGCGTGCCCACCAACAAGGCACAAAACACAGCGGTCCAAAGGTTAGAAGGGTTGTCCATGCCCCTAAGTCTAGCGAAATGGGCCGTTCGCGGGGCATGTGGGGACGTGTTCGGAGACAATTGCCGCCATGACCGAAACCACAAGTCCCCCTATCCCAACGCCCGCCGCCCTGACCAAAAGCGACCAGAACCTGGTCTGGTTGGACTGTGAAATGAGCGGCTTGGACCCCGAAAAAGAGCGTCTGCTGGAAATTGCTGTGGTGGTGACCAACAGCGATTTGTCGCTGCGGGTGGAAGGCCCGGTCTTGGTGATCCACCAAAGCGACGCGGTGCTCAACGCCATGGACGCTTGGAACAAAGGCACCCACGGCAAAAGCGGCTTGATCGACAAGGTCAAGGCCAGCGCCACCAGCGAAGCCGACGCCGAGGCCCAGATTCTTGACTTCTTGGCCCGTTATGTGCCGCGCAACGGCTCACCCATGTGTGGCAACACCATCAGCCAAGACCGGCGTTTTTTGGTGAAGTACATGCCCAAACTGGAGGCGTTTTTTCATTACCGCTGCCTGGACGTGAGCACCCTCAAAGAACTGGCCAAGCGCTGGCGGCCCGAGGTGTACGCCCAATTCAAAAAGCAGCAGCGCCACACCGCGCTGGCCGATGTGCACGAGTCCATCGACGAACTGGTGCATTACCGCACGCATTTTTTGCGCTGAAGCAGCCGGTGACCGCGTTTGCGGCGCACCCAGAGGATCCAGAGCCAGTGGGTCAGGTAGTAAAAGGACAAACCACTGAGGGTGGCCAAAATCAACGCGCCCACCAAAAACGGCTTGCCTACCGAGGTGAAGTAATGGACCAGCGCAGCCCAGCGTTCGCCCCAGCTGCGGCTGCTGTCTTCGCCGACCCCTGGCGCCGAAGCCAGCGCCGCTTGCACCTCAGCCTCGCTGTGCACCGATTCGCCCAGCACGAACTGCCCGAGCCGGTACGATCCATACCACAGCGGAGCGTAGGTCAAGGGATTGCTGATCAGCGTGCTGCCCACAGCCAGTGGCACGTTGGCGCGCAGCACAATGGCCGCCCCCACCGACAATGGGATCTGCGCGATAGGCACCAACAGGCCAAAAAAAATGCCAATGGCCACACCCCAGGCTGCGCCGCGCCGGCTGAAGTGCCATAGGGCTTGGTTTTTCAAAAACGGGGCCAGCCACCGCAACCAGCGGTTGTTGTGGATCGTCTCTGGTTTGGGGGCCCAGTTTTTGAGTTGTTCTTTCATGGTGTTCCAATGCGGCGAACCGCCGGATTGTGAACGATTTGCTCCTTGTGGGCGCCGAGATGGGATTCCTTGTCATGCAACTGCAGGACATTCTTTTTTCACAAGGCTTTGGCGTGCGGCGTGTGTGCTGGGGTCTGGTGCAGCAGGGCATGGTGAGCCTCACGCCCGACGGGCCACCTTGCGACGACCCGACCGCCGACCTGGAGCCCGAAGGCCTGGTGCTGTGGGTGCAGGGCAAGCCTTGGCCTTACCACCAGCGGGCCTATTTGCTCTTGCACAAACCGCCGGGGTTTGAGTGCTCGCACAAGCCTGGCGCGCACCCCAGCGTCTACACCCTGTTGCCGGCACCTTTGCGCCAGCGCGGCGGTGGCGCGGCCGCCGGTGTGCAGGCGGTGGGCCGGCTCGACCAAGACACCACCGGTTTGCTGCTGCTGTCGGACGACGGCGCCTTTATCCACCGCCTGACCTCGCCCAAGCACCATGTGCCCAAGGTGTATGAGGTGGGGGTGAAACACCCGCTGGACGACCAGCAGATCAGCCGTCTGTTGCAGGGTGTGGTGCTGGACGATGACCCCAAACCCGTGAAGGCCGCTGGTGCCGAGCGGGTGAGCGACTTGCACCTGCGCCTGACCCTGACCGAGGGCAAATACCACCAGGTCAAGCGCATGGTGGCGGCGGTGGGCAACCGGGTCGAGACGCTGCACCGCAGCGCCATGGGCGCGCTGACCTTGAGCGATCTGCCGCAGGGGCAGTGGCGCTGGCTGAGCGCCGATGAGGTGCAGGCGGTCAGCCGCAAGGCTTGAGCCCCGCGATCAGCGCAGATAACCCCAGCCGCGCAAGCGGCTGACGGCGTACTGGGCGGCATCGCCCTGACCGGTGTTTTGCAAAAAGGCGCGGTAGTGCTGGGCGGCGCGTTCGCGCTGGCCCAGGCCTTCCAAGCTCACACCCTTGAGGAACAAGACCCCCGGGTCGCCGGGCAGCAGCTGGTCAAAGCGGTGCAGGCCTTCGTAGGCCTTGGCCGGGTCGCGCAGGCTGAGCGCCAACACACCGCCGAGCTTGTGGGCTTGGGCCTCTTGCGGGTAAATGCGCTGCGCCTGCTCGGCGTAGGACTGGGCCTCGCGGCTGCGGCCCATGGCCTGCAGGCACTGGGCCATGCGCACATGGCTGGCGTAGTCGTTGGGGCTGTGTTTGAGGGCGGCGCCAAATTCGCGCTGCGCGGCGTCGGTTTTGCGCTGCGACAAAGCGGTTTCGCCGCGCTGGCAGGCGTCGATGGTGGGTTTGATGCGGCGCAGGCCGGCGGTGTTGTCCATCAGCCGCTCGCGCTGGCGCGGCAGGCCGGCGCTGCTGGCGTAGCGGGTCTGGGCTTGTTGGGCGGCGGTGGCGCGGCGTTCGCCGCTCATGGGGTGTGAAGAAAACAGGGTGGCCAGCAGGCTGGGTGCTTCTTTTTCTTGGTCGACCAGCAATTGGTGCAAATCGGTCATGCCACTGGCCGGGTAGCCGGCGCGCACCAGGTATTCCTGGCCCAGGGCGTCGGCCTCGCGTTCGTGCTCGCGCGAATAGCTGGCCAGCAGCGCGCTGGCGCCGATCTGGCTGCCAATCGCGCCCAGGTCGGCCCAGCGGCTGTTTTGCGCCGCCATATTCACCCCAATCACCGCCACCTGTGCCACCAGGGCTTGGCCTTGGCGTTGGGCGGCGTGGCGGGCGTTCACGTGGCCGAGTTCGTGGCCCAGCAGGGCGGCGAGCTGGGCCTCGTCCCTCATGTCGGCCAAGATGCCCCGCGTCACGCCCATGGCACCGCCGGGAAAGGTGTAGGCGTTGACGTAATTGGCGTTGAGCACCCGGTACGAGTACGGCATGTCGGGGCGGTGGCTGAGCTTGTGCATGCGCTGGCCCAGCTCACTGACATAGCGGTTCAGCCCAGCGTCTTGCACCGCGCCGAGGTCTTGTGAAAACTGGTGTGGCGCCACCTGCGCGTCGACCGCGCGCTCCTGTGCTTCGGACATGCCGACCAAAATGCGTTCGCCGGTCACGGGCGACTGGGCGCAGCCTTGCAGCGCGCCCAAGGTGCTGGCGCCAGCGGCCGCACCCAGCAGCCACAGCGCGTGGCGCCGTCCGATGCGGTTGTGTTGCAGGGCCTGGGGCAGATCGTGGATGTTTGCGCCGCTGTGCTGGGTCATGGGAGCCTCCTGGGGTGTGGGCCCGATTGTGCCGACCGTGTTTGGGCGCCTGGGTGAAGCCCGCCGCTCAATCGGTGACAGTGTGTAAAAAATTGCGCACCGCCGTGGTCAGCGCATCGGGCTGGTCGCGGTGTGGGCTGTGGCCGCAGGCGTCGAGCGCCAGGGTGTGTGTTTGGGGCGCGGCTTGCCGCAAGCGATCGAGCTGCGCCAGGGTGCCGTAAGCGTCTTGCACGCCTTGCACCGCCAGCACTGGGCAGGAGATGTGTGCGCATTCTTGAACAATGTCGTAGCTGGCAAAGGCTGGGTCCAGCCAGATGTCGTTCCATTGCCAAAAAGCGTTGTCCACATCGGCGTGAAAACGCGCCAGCTTGGGGCGCAAGCCTTGTGGGCCGGTGTCCAAGTAGGCCTGGCGCGCTTGCCCGATGGCGGCCAGCGTCATGGGCTCCACAAACAGGTGCGGCGCCATCACCACCAGCGCGTCGCACGGCTGGCTGGCCGCGTGCAGCAGGGCGATGGTGGCGCCGTCCGAATGGCCCACCAGCACCGCGCGCTGCAAACCCAACGCGTCGCGCAAGCGCGGCAGCACCACTTCGGCCTCGTGGTGCATGTAGCGCGGGGTGTGGCGGCCGTGGGGCCACAGTGTGCTGGCGGGCGCGCTGCTGCGGTGCGGGCCGCGCACATCGGCAATCGGGTCGGACTGGCCGTAGCCCCGGCGCGAATACAGCACCCCGGCCCGGCCGGTGGCGGCGCAGAGCTCGACGGGCCAATCGCGGCCGCGCTGGGGCCACATGGCCACGCTGCCCAGGCCTTCGTGCAAAAACAGCAGCGGCGCCCGGTCGGACGGGCCAGGGATGTGCGCGACTTCCAGGCGCACGCCGTCGAGGGTGAGGTGTGTGGTGTCCATGGCGCCATGCTAGGGCCACAGGGCTGTGGGGTCTGTCGCACAACCGCCGCTTGTTTTGGCGGCAGGGGCATGGGCAGCGGCTATGCTTGGCGCATGAATCCGATGTTTGATGCGTTCTGGCGGGCAGTGGCCTATTGCCTGCACCCCCGGGTGGTGCTGTTGTCGCTGCTGCCTTTGCTGTTGATGGGCTTGCTGGCGCTGGGCCTGGGCTATTTTTTTTGGGATGCGGCGGTGGCCACCATGGACGCGTGGTTGACCAGCCTCGCGGTGATCGAGCGCCTGAGCGACTGGCTGTCGGTCATTGGCTTGTCGGGTGTGCGTGCGCTGCTGGCGCCGGTGATGGTGCTGGCCTTGGTGACGCCAGCGGTGGTGGTGGGCTGCCTGCTGGTGGTGGCGTGGCTGATGACCCCGTCCTTGGTGAATTTGGTAGGCGAACGCCGATTTGCCGCCCTGCAGCGGCGCGAGGCCAGCGGCTGGTGGGGCAGTGCGGCCTGGACCGTGGGCGCCACCCTGATGGCGCTGCTGGCGCTGCTGTTGTCCATGCCGCTGTGGTTGATCCCGCCGCTGGTGCTGGTCTTGCCGCCGCTGATTTGGGGCTGGCTCACCTACCGGGTGTTCACCTTTGACGCGCTGGCCGCGCATGCCAGCGCCGCCGAGCGCCAGCAGATTTTGCGCGAACACCGGATGCCGCTGTTGGCCATGGGCGTGCTCTGCGGTTACCTGGGCGCCGCCCCCACCTTGATTTGGGCCTCGGGCGCGATGTGGGTGGCGCTGGCGCCTTTGCTGATTCCGCTGGCGGTCTGGCTCTACACCCTGGTGCTGGCGTTTTCGTCGCTGTGGTTCATTCACTTTGCGCTGGCCGCTCTGGAGCGGCTGCGCGCTGCGCCTGTGGACGCGGGGCCCGCCACCACGCCGTCGTCCCCACCCGTGACCCCAGTCATTCCCCTGGACAGCCCCGCACCATGAACCCTACCGCCCCCGCGTTTGGTCTCATCATCATTGGCGACGAAATTCTGTCGGGCAAACGCCAAGACAAGCACCTGCCCAAGGTGATTGAGCTGTTGTCCGCGCGTGGGCTCAGCCTGTCGTGGTGCACCGTGCTGGGCGACGACCGCCAGCGCCTGACCGACACCCTGCGCCACACCTTTGCGGGTTCGGACGTGGTGTTTTGTTGCGGCGGCATTGGTGCCACGCCCGACGACCACACCCGCCAAGCCGCCGCAGCGGCGCTGGACCAGCCCCTGGCCCTGCACCCCGAGGCGCGCGAGCTGATCATGGAGCGGGTGCGCCAGCTGGCGGTGGACAAAGGTTTCACCGCCGACCCAGACCACCCCGACACGGTGCACCGCCTCAACATGGGCGTGTTCCCCGCCAGCGCGCAGATCGTGCCCAACCCCTACAACAAGATCCCAGGCTTTGATTGCCGGGGGCCGGGTGGGGCGCGGGTGTTTTTTGTGCCAGGCTTCCCGGTCATGGCCCATCCGATGATCGAGTGGGCGCTCGACACCCACTGCGCCGCTTGGCAGCGCAAGTTGGATTGGCTGGAGCGCTCGGTGGTGGTGTACGGCGCCATGGAAGCCAGTCTCACGCCACTGATGGAACGCTTGGAGGCCGAGCACCCGGTCAAAGTGTTCAGCCTGCCCAGCGTGGACCACCCGGTGCACGGGCGCCACATCGAGTTGGGCGTCAAAGGCGAGCGCGCGGCGGCCGACGCCGCCTACCAAGCCTTGTTGGCGGGGCTGGCGCCGTTTGGTGTGGCTCTAGGCCCTGAAATAGTGCGTTAATTGCACATTGTTGGTGCATATGGTTTAATTGCACCAATGTAGTGCATTTTTGCAGGTGGGGCGCATTCCCCTGCGCTGCATGCGGTGTCGGGCGCAAAGGCTTGTCACACAAGGGGGCGATGAGGCTGCCCCGGCGCTTGGCGGTCTGCTCTCGGGTGGCACGGATTCTGCAAAGCCCTGTTCACCAATTTTTCTCCCACCCACCCGCTACAGGAGTTACTGATGGCCAAGACCGTCGCAGATGTGATGCAACTGGTGAAAGACAACGACGTCAAGTTCGTTGATTTTCGTTTCACCGATACCCGCGGCAAGCAGCACCACACCACGGTGCCGGTGTCGCACTTTGACGAAGACAAATTCGTCTCCGGTCACGCCTTCGACGGTTCGTCGATCGCCGGTTGGAAGGGCATTGAAGCGTCGGACATGCAGCTGATCCCCGACCCGAACACGGCCAACATCGACCCCTTCTTCGAAGAAACCACCCTGATCCTGACCTGCGACGTGATCGAGCCGACCGACGGCAAGTCCTACGACCGCGATCCCCGCTCCATCGCCAAGCGCGCCGAGGCTTACCTGAAGTCCTCCGGCCTGGGCGACACCGCCTTCTTCGGTCCGGAACCCGAATTCTTCATTTTTGACGGCGTGCGCTGGAGCTGCGAGCCCGGCCGCAGCTTCTACGAGATCGAAGAGTACGAAGCCCCCTGGAACACCGGCGCCAAGCTCGAAGGCGGCAACCGTGGCCACCGCCCGACCGTCAAGGGCGGCTACTTCCCGGTGCCCCCGGTCGACAGCACCCAAGACATGCGCGCCGAAATGGCCCTGGTGCTCGAAAGCCTGGGCATTCCGGTTGAAGTGTTCCACCACGAAGTGGCGGGCGCCGGCCAAAACGAAATCGGCACCAAGTTCAGCACGCTGGTGGAACGCGCCGACTGGACCGTGCTGCAGAAGTATGTGATCCAGAACGTGGCCAACGCCTACGGCAAGACCGCCACCTTTATGCCCAAGCCCTACCACGGCGACAACGGCTCTGGCATGCACGTGCACCAGTCGGTCTGGAAAGACGGCAAGAACCTGTTCGCAGGCGACGGCTACGCCGGCCTCTCTGAATTTGCGCTGTACTACATCGGCGGCATCATCAAGCACGCCCGTGCCCTGAACGCCATCA
>CAZYUD010000018.1:0-82524 GCA_964650505.1 uncultured Hydrogenophaga sp. | reverse complement strand
CACCTCGACGCGCCTGCGAAGCGATTTCGAGGGGCGTTTCGGCCCGATTGCAGGCCCTTTTGCCCATTTCGGGCGCAGGTATCCTGCAGCTCACGCATGATGCGCGTCCCACCAGCCGCCCAGGCTGCCCATGCGCACCAGGTTGTAAGCGGCAAAGCACAGCAGCGCCTGCCCCGTGAGCTTGGCATGGCCAATGAGTTTGGTCTTGGCCAGACCGCCCACTGTCTTGGTCCAGCCAAAGGCCTCTTCGATGCGTTTGCGCACCTTCTGACTGGCCTTGTAGCCATCGTGTCGCTGGATGCGCCCGTCCACCGCCGAGTGCTTGTCCTTGGCCGCTACGTGAGGTGTGACCTTGAGCTTTCTGCAACCCTTGATGAAGGCCTTGGCGTCGTAGCCTTTATCGGCCCCGACCGTGGCCCGTTTGTTCCTGTTGCCCCGGCGCTCCAGCATGGTCAGCGCCGCCTCACGCTCGGCGGTGCCACTGGCGTGGGTGATCTGCACGTCCACGATCAACCCGTTGCGGTTCTCCATGAGGATGTGGCCCATGTGGCACAGGCGAGACTTATCGCCCTCGCTCTTCTTGAACAACCTGGCGTCCGCATCCGTGGTGCTGGCGTGGGTGTCGTTGCAACGCTGCTGGCCTTTGAAGTCCACCTCGGGGTTGCGCCCGGGCGGCGTGCCGCTGTCATCGTCCTTGCGTTTGAAGCTTTTGTGAGATGCCCAGGCCTCGATCAGCGTGCCGTCCACGCTGAAGTGTTCGTCGCTGGCGAGTCGGCTCCACTGCGCGCTGAGCTTGACGCGTTCGAAGAAGGCGCGGGCGAGATCTTCGTTGAACAGGCGTTCGCGGTTGGCGCTGAAGGTGGAGTGGTCCCAGACTTTGTCTTCGATGTTCAGGCCCACGAACCAGCGGTAGAGCAGGTTGTAGTTGACCGCCTCGACCAACTGGCGCTCGCTGCGGATGGAGAACAGGATCTGCAGCAGCAGGGCCTTGAGCAGCATCTCCGGTGGCACCGAGGGCCGGCCCCGGCGGGCGTACACCGCCTCAAACTCGCGGTTCATCGTCGCCAGCAGCGCATCAACCACGGCGCGCAGTTTGCGCAGCGGGTGTGCCTGCGGCACTCGCTCTTCAAGGCTGATGTAGCTGAACATCTCCCCCTGGAAGTCTTGGTTGCCTCTCATCGTCCTCGTCTGGGTCGTTTGCCGATGGCTTCAGATCGTAGCGGCCCACGCGTGCGGCGCAGGGGAATTTTTCAACGGCCTGTTAACCCCCTCGGGAGCCCTGTTCAGCAGCCAGAAACTGGCTCCATTACGCCGAACATCCCTGGCTCCATTACGGCGATCCGTGACATAAGGACCGCATCGACTTGGCGGAAGTCGCTGCGAGCCGCTTTGGCGTTGCGTTTTTTGCGCACGGTGAGGATGTGGGCAACTGGCGCTTCAAGCAGCCAATTGATTCAAATACCCGTCCGCTCGTACCACCTGTATTTCGCCAAGCGCGTGGCTGTGCGCTAGGTGGCGAACCACCTGTACCGCTTGGGCTTGTGGCTGTTCGCGGGCAAATCGCAGCAGGGCGCGGTGGGGTTTGGCGTCCGACAGTTTGCATTCCACCAACTGGGTGAGTTGGCCTTGCTTGCTCAGGGCAAAGTCCACTTCGGCCCCGTCTTTGGTGCGGATGTAGTGCAGCCCTGTTTCTAGGCCTTGTGCGTCGTGTTGCCACTGCACATGTTTGTGCAAAGCGGCGGCCACCAGGTTTTCAAACCGCAGCCCCTCATCGCCCACCACCAAGCCAGTGTCGTAAAAGTAGACCTTGGGGGTTTGCAGCACAGCACGCGCGATGTTGTCGTGAAACGGGCGCACCACAAAAACGATGTAAAGCGCTTCTAGGATGTCGAGGTATTTTTTAAGCGTGACAGGCGAGACGCCCAAGTCGCGACCGATGCTGGCCAGCGACAGGGGCGAGCCCACGCGCGAGCGCAGCAGCTCGGCAAACAGGCGGATGGCGTTGACCTCTTGGATGCGAGAAAACTCCAACACATCGTTGCGCACCAAGCCGTCGAAGTATTGCCGGCGCCAGCGCTCGGCCTGCTCGTTGTCGGGGGCCAGACAGGGTTCGGGAAAGCCGCCACGCTCCAGCAAGTGGGTGAGCGCGGCATCGGGCGCTGCGCCGGTTTGTTCGCACCACTCGCGCACCGAGATCGGGTGCAGCCGCAGCCCGAAGAAGCGCCCGGCCAAGGATTCGCCGCTTTGCCGGAAGGTGTCCATGCGGGCGCTGCCGGTGACCAATAGGCGCTGGGCGGCGGGTTTGCCGTCGTAGACCCCTTTGAGCCAGGCTTTCCAGTTGGGCATTTTGTGGATTTCGTCGAGCACCAACAGGGGCGCCAGAGGATTCCAACGTTGGTGCAGGATGATGGCCCGGTCTACAGGCACGTCGTAGTTGAGGTACTGCCCACCTTGCTGTGCGATGAGCTGGCGGCTGAGCGTGGTTTTTCCGACCTGGCGTGGGCCGGTCAGGAACACCATTTTTTGGGCCAAATCGGCCTGTACCCGGGCATCAAGGTAGCGTTGCATACCGTTATTTTACGACCAAAAGAAATAACTTTATTAAAAAGTCGCGACTAAACGTAAAATCCTCTTTGTCTGGTCGAGTTGTGGCCCAATCGACTTAGGCCTACACCACGCTACCTGCAGTGGGTTCTGTGACCAAAGGCTGTCCCAAACTGCGCAGCACATCGCGCACCATCTGCACCCGGTCTTTCACCTCGGGCAGGGCTTTCTCGATGCGCAGCTTGTCGTTGCCGGCGAGCTTGATGTGCTTGTTTTTCTGGATCAGGTGGATGATGGCCATGGGGTAGATTGGCGGGTTGGGCTTGAAGCCGATCAAGATCACGCCCGGTGTGGCGTCGACCTTGACCACGCCATACGGTTGGCTCAACACCCGCAGGCGGTGCACGTCGATGAGGGTTTGCGCCTGCGGTGGCAGCTTGCCAAAGCGGTCGACAATTTCTTCCAGCAAGCCGTCGATCTGGTCGGTGGTTTTGGCGGTGGCGAGTTTTTTGTAGAAGCTCAGGCGCAGGTGCACGTCGCCGCAATAGTCGTTGGGCAAGAGCGCCGGCGCGTGCAGCTTGATGTCGGTGGCCGCCTGCATGGGCGACAGCAAATCGGGTTCGCGCCCGGCCTTCAGGCTGGCCACGGCTTCGCTGAGCATCTCGTTGTAGAGCTGAAAACCGACCTCCAGCATATTGCCGCTTTGGTGTTCGCCCAGCACCTCGCCAGCGCCACGGATTTCCAAGTCGTGCATGGCCAGGTAAAAGCCGCTGCCGAGTTCTTCCATTTGCTGGATCGCGTCGAGCCGCTGTTGCGCGTGTTTGGTCAGGCCCTCAATTTCGGGCACCAGCAAGTACGCGTAGGCCTGGTGGTGGCTGCGGCCCACGCGCCCGCGCAGCTGGTGCAGCTGGGCCAGGCCAAACTTGTCGGCACGGCTCATGACGATGGTGTTGGCCGTGGGCACGTCGATGCCGGTTTCGATGATGGTCGAGCACAGCAGCAGGTTGTAGCGCTGGGCCACAAAGTCGCGCATGACGCGCTCCAGCTCGCGTTCGGGCATTTGGCCGTGGGCAATGGCAATGCGCGCTTCGGGCAGGATTTCTTCCAGCTTTTGGCGCCGGTTCTCAATCGTCTCCACCTCGTTGTGCAGAAAGTAGACCTGGCCGCCGCGTTTTAATTCGCGCAGCACCGCTTCGCGGATGACGCCGGTGCCTTCGTTGCGCACAAAGGTTTTGATGGCCAAGCGCCGCTGCGGCGCGGTGGCGATCACACTCAGGTCGCGCAGGCCTTCGAGCGCCATGCCGAGCGTGCGCGGAATCGGGGTGGCGGTGAGCGTGAGCACATCGACCTCGGCGCGCAGCGCTTTCATGGCCTCTTTGTGGCGCACACCAAAGCGGTGCTCTTCGTCGATGATGAGCAGGCCCAGATTTTTGAACTGGGTTTTTTCAGAGAGCAGCTTGTGGGTGCCGACCACAATGTCCACCGTGCCGTCGGCGATGCCTTTCATGGCGGCGGTGATTTCTTTTTGTGAGCGGAAGCGGCTCATCTCGGCGATCTTGACCGGCCATTTGGCAAAGCGATCCACCAGGGTTTGGTAATGCTGTTCGGCCAGCAGCGTGGTCGGCGCCAAAAACGCCACCTGTTTGCCGCCAGTGACCGCCACAAACGCAGCGCGCAAGGCCACCTCGGTTTTGCCAAAGCCCACATCGCCACAGACCAGCCGGTCCATCGGGCGTGGGCTGATCATGTCTTGAATAACCGCGTGGATCGCGGCTTTTTGGTCGGCGGTTTCTTCAAAGCCAAAGTCGTTGGCAAAGGCTTCGTAGTCTTGTGGGCTGTAGCGGAACGGGTGGCCCACGCGCGCGGCGCGCCGGGCGTAGATGTTGAGCAGCTCGGCGGCCGCGTCGCGCACCTGTTCGGCGGCTTTGCGTTTGGCTTTTTCCCACTGGCCGCTGCCCAATTTGTGCAGTGGCGCCTCGTCGGCGCTCACGCCGGTGTAGCGGCCAATCAGGTGCAGTTGCGCCACCGGCACATAGAGCACCGCTTGGTCGGCGTATTCGAGGTGCAAAAACTCTTGCAGCGCGGGCGAGCCATCGGGGTTCTTCTCGCCCATGTCCATGTTGACCAGGCCCCGGTAGCGGCCAATGCCGTGCGCGCTGTGCACGACCGGATCGCCCACGTTGAGCTCGCTCAGGTCTTTGATCAGCGCTTCGACGTCGCTGACCTGTTCCTGTTTTTTGCGCCGGCGTACCCCAGGGCCGGCGGCGAACAGCTCGGTCTCGGTGATCAGCGCCAGGTCCGCGCCGAGCCAGTCAAAACCGGCGGTCAGCGCGGCGGTGGCGATGCCCACCGGCTCGTCGCTGGTCTGGAATTCGGCCAAGCTGTCGAAGGCCGGCGGCGTGAGGCCGCTCGCGCGCAAAAAGTCGAGCAGGCTTTCGCGCCGGCCGTCGCTCTCGGCCAAGATCAGGCCGCGTTTGCCTTGCGCCAGCCAGCCGTGCAGGCGCGCCAGCGGGTCGGGCGCGCCGCGCACCACGGTCAGGTCGGGCAAGGGCGCAATGTCGGGGTAGGCTGTCGCGTCGTCGTCGCGCGCCGGGCGCAGGCTCAGTTGGGCGTGGCCGTTGGCCGCGGCGTAGAACTGCTCGGCGCTCAGGAACAGCGCATCGGGCGGCAGCACCGGGCGCTCCGGGTCGCCGCGCAGCAGGCGGTGGCGGTCGTTGGTGTCTTGCCAGAAGCGCGCAAACGCGTCTTGCAGCTCGCCGTGCAGCACCACCGTGGCCGGGTTGGGGCCGCCCTGGCCCAGGTAGTCGAACACCGTGGCCAGGCCGTCAAAAAACAGCGGCAGGTAGTACTCGATGCCGGCGGTGGCGACGCCGTTGCCCATGTCTTTGTAGATGCGGCTTTTGGTCGGGTCACCTTCGAGCAGCTCGCGCCAGCGGCTGCGAAAACGCGCGCGCGCCACCTCGTCCATCGGGAACTCGCGCCCAGGCAGCAGCCGCACCTCGGGCACTGGGTACAGGCTGCGCTGGCTGTCGGGATCGAAGGTGCGGATGCTGTCGATTTCGTTGTCGAACAGATCGACCCGGTACGGCACCGGCGAGCCCATGGGAAATAGGTCGATCAGGCCGCCGCGCACCGCGTACTCGCCCGGGCTCACCACCTGGGTGACGTGGCTGTAGCCGGCCAGCGTGAGCTGGCTTTTGAGCTGGGCTTCGTCGAGCTGTTGTTTGACCTTGAACTCAAAGGTGTAGCCCGCGAGGAAGGCCGCTGGCGCAAGGCGGTAGAGCGCGGTGGTGGCCGGCACCAGCACCACGTCGACCGCGCTTGGGTCTTGGCGGTCGATCTGGCTGCGGTGGATGCGCCAGAGCGTGGCCAGGCGCTCGCTGATCAGGTCTTGGTGCGGCGAGAAGGTGTCGTAGGGCAGGGTTTCCCAGTCGGGAAACAGCGCACAGCGCAGCTCGGGCGCAAAAAACGCGAGTTCGTCGAGCAGGCGCTGGGCGTCGGTGGCGTCTGCGGTGACGATGGCGGTGAGGCGGCCTTGTGTGCGTTCGCGCTCGGCCAGTTGCGCCAGCAGCAGCGCGTCGGCGGTGGACACAGGCCGGGGCAGGGTGAAGCGCTGGCCGGCTTTGAGATGGGGCAGTTCCATGCGGTGTTCCGGGAAAACAGCAAAACCCCCCAGCCGGGTCGGGTGGGGGGTCGATGGCGCAATTCTAGAATGCGGGACCGATGAACGCCGCTCACACCCCTCAAGTCCGACTTCACGCGCTCTTGCCGTGCGCTGGCACCGGATCGCGCGCTGGCGCGGCCGGCCCCAAGCAATACCAGCAACTGGCCGGCCAGCCCTTGGTGTGGCACACCCTGGCCGCCTTGCGCCAGGTGGCGCGCCTGAGCAGCCTGTCGGTGGTGGTGAGCCCGGGCGACACCTTTTGGGCCGAAGCGGGCGATGTGCAGGTGCTGCCCTGTGGCGGCGAGACCCGCGCCCACAGCGTGTTCAACGGCCTGTGTGCGCTGCGCGCGCGCGGTGTGCCCGAGAGCGACTGGGTGCTGGTGCACGACGCGGCCCGCTGCCTGGTGAGCCCGGCCGAGGTGAACGCGCTGATCGACGCTTGCTTGGCCGACCCCAACGCGGCCGGTGGCCTGCTGGCCTTGCCCTTGTCCGACACCCTGAAAGCCGCCGCGTCCAGCGAACACGGCGCGCGCGTGGCCGCCACGGTGGACCGCAGCGACAAATGGCTGGCCCAAACGCCGCAGATGGCGCGCTTGGGCGCGCTGCACGCGGCCTTGGCCGCCCAAGCCAGCAACGGTTTTGCTGGCGTCACCGACGAGGCCAGCGCCCTGGAGTTGGCCGGCCACGCGCCGCTGCTGGTGCGCGGCAGCGCCCGCAACTTCAAAGTCACTTACCCCGAAGACTTCGCCCTGGCCGAAGCCTTGTTGAAGAGCCGAACATGATGAACATGCGCATTGGAGAAGGTTGGGACGTGCACGCCTTGGTGCCCGGGCGGCGCTTGCTGCTGGGCGGTGTGGAGATTCCCCACAGCATGGGCTTGCTGGGCCACAGCGATGCCGATGTGCTGCTGCACGCCATCACCGACGCGGTGTTGGGTGGCGCTGGCTTGGGCGACATTGGCCGGCATTTCCCCGACACCGACCCCAGCTTCAAAGGCGCCGATTCGGCCGTCTTGCTGACCGAGGCCATGCGCCGGGTGCGCGCGGCGGGTTATGAGCTGGCCAATGTGGACGCCACCGTGGTGGCGCAGGCGCCCAAGCTCGCGCCGCACATGGCCGCCATGGTGGCGTCGGTGGCGCGCTGCTTAGGCGTGGAGGCGGGCCAGGTCAACATCAAAGCCAAAACCGCCGAAAAACTTGGGCCCGTGGGCGAGGGCCTGAGCATGGAAGCGCGCGCGGTGGCCCTGCTGGTGCGCGCCTCAGTCTGAGGGCAGCCACAGACTCACACACAGGCCGCCGTCGGCCGGCAGGGTGATGGCCATGCGGCCGTCCATGCGCTGCACATGGCGCTGCACAATCGCCAGGCCCAGGCCGGTGCCTTTGGCTTGGCTGCGCGCTTCGTCCACCCGGTAAAACGGCTGGGTCAAGCGGGGCAGGGCGTCGGGTGGCACACCGGGGCCGTGGTCGCGCACCTCGATGCGCACCTGGTGGCCTTCTATCTCGGCGCGCAGCGCCACATCGGCCACCCCAGTGTCGCCGGTGTGGCCGTAGCGCACCGCGTTGAGCAGCAGGTTGTTGACGATGCGCTGCAGTTCGGTCGGATTGGCCACCAGACGCAGGTGCGTGGGCACGTCCAGGGTGTAGCGCAGCACACCGTCGGCGGCCAAGCGGTCGGCGCAGCCGTGCAGCAGCTCGCGCAGGTACAGCGTGTCGCGCGCGCCACCCGCAGGGCGTGCGTAGTCCATGAACTGGTCGATGATGGCGTCCACCTGATCAATGTCTTGGCCCATCAGTGCCCGCGCTTGGGGGTCGGCCACGCTGATTTCCGCCTCCAAGCGGATGCGCGCCAGCGGTGTGCGCAGGTCGTGTGAAATGCCGGCCAGCATCAGCGCGCGGTCTTGTTCAATTTGCTGCAGCCGCTCGGTCATGTGGTTAAAGCCGGCGTTGACGGTGCGGATTTCGGGGGTGCGCACCGATTCGTCAAGCCGGCTGGAATGAAAGTCGCCGCGCGCCACGGTGCGGGTGGCTTGGGCCATGCGCTTGAGCGGCCGGCTGACAAGGCTGGCCATGAGCGCCGCGCCAGCCAAGGACAGCAATGCTGCGATGCTCAGCCACGTCAGCCAAGTGCGGCCGTGCACCGCTTCCACCCGCGACGGATCGGCCAGCAGCCAATAGGCGTCGCGGCCCATGGTGAAGCCGACCCACATGCCTTTGAAGCCGTTGACCTCGCGCGCCACCACCGTGTCGGCGCCCAGCTTGTTGCGCAGCAGCTCGGCGATGCGTTCGCTCAGGCGGTCGTTGTCAAAAGGCTTGAAGGTGTCGCTTGGTTCGCGCACCGCAATGCGCAGGTCCTCTTCGTCCACCAGGGTTTTGACCAGGGCAATGCGCGCGATTTCGTCGCTGTTTTGCAAGCCTGCGCGCGTCAGGTTGACCAACGAGGCCAGTTGCTGTGCGCTCTGCAAGGCCTTGGGCTCAAACTCCAGCGCCCGAAAGGTTTGCAGCCACGCCAAGCCGCTGCCCACCAGCAGCGCGCCCAGCAGCAAAAACGTGCGCCAAAACAGGTTCACGCGGCGTGGTCGTCTGGAACAAACACATAACCCACGCCCCACACGGTTTGCAGGTAGCGCGGGCTGGTCGGGTCGTCCTCGAGCATCTTGCGCAGACGCGAGACCTGCACATCCAAGCTGCGGTCAAAGGGCTCAAATTCGCGGCCGCGCGCCAGCTGGGCCAGTTTGTCGCGCGACAAGGGCTGGCGCGGGTGGCGCACAAACACCTTGAGCATGGCAAATTCACCGGTGGTCAGCGGCAGGTCTTGGCCGTTTTTGCGCAGGGTGCGCAGGCCCAAATCGAACTCAAACGCGCCAAAGCGCACCACCTCAGCGGCCTGGCCGGGGGCGCCGGGCTCTTCGGGCGGCGGGCGGCGGCGCAGCACCGCGTGGATGCGCGCCAGCAGCTCGCGCGGGTTGAACGGTTTGGGCAGGTAGTCGTCGGCGCCCACCTCCAGCCCCACGATGCGGTCCACGTCCTCACCTTTGGCGGTGAGCATGATGATGGGGGTTTTGTCGCCCGCCGCCCGCAGGCGCCGGCAAATGCTCAGGCCATCCTCGTCGGGCAGCATCAGGTCGAGCACGATCAGGTCGGCGGTGTCGCGCAGCATCAGCCGCGTCAGGCCCTTGCCGTCTTCGGCCACCTGTACCTCAAAACCCTCTTGGCTCAGGTAGCGCCGCAGCAGGTCGCGGATGCGGGCGTCGTCGTCCACCACCAAGACGCGGTCGGGTCGTTGTTTGGGAGTCACCATGGGTCAGCACTCGCTTCAAAACAGGGGATGAGGCCATTGTGGCAGGGCGCACCGCCTCAACTGTGAGGCCTGATGCGCAATGCGGCATTTTGTGACGTTTGTTTACACCTGTTGCGATTGTTCGCAGGCCGGTGGCGGGAGCGCGGGCACACTGCCTGGCAGAAGCTTTTTTTGTGGATTGGAGTGTGTATGTTGTCTCGTCCTGTGCTGTCTCGTCGCTCGTCCCTGCTGTTGGCAGCTGCCATGTCCCTGTCGGGGGCGGCTGTGGCCCAGACGGCGCCGGAGCCGGCGAATCTGGTGTCCTTGAGCGCGAGCGCCTTCAAAGACGTGCCCGAAGATTGGCTGACCATGGTGGTGCGCGCCACTGCCGACGCGCCCGACGCAGTGAGCGCACAAAACCAGCTCAAGCTGGCGGTGGAGGCTGCGCTGGCCACCCTGCGCCCACAAGCCCAGCCCCAGCAAATGGAGGTGCGCACCGGCAGCTTTGGCATTTACCCGCGCCACAACAACCAAGGGCGCGTCATCGGCTGGCAAGGCAGCGCGGAGGTGGTGATCGAAGGCCGCGACTTTGCGCGCGTCAGTGCGGCCGCCGGCAAAGTGCCCGGCATGACGGTGGGCAGCGCCGGTTTTTCACTCTCGCGCGAGGGGCGGCAAAAGCTGGAATCGGAGGTGCAAGCGCTGGCGGTGGAGCGTTTTCGCCAGCGCGCACAAGAGTTGAGCCGCAGCTTTGGCTTTAACGGCTATACGGTGCGCCAGGTGTCGGTGAGTTCCGCCGATCAGGGCGGTCCGGTGGTCGCCATGCGGGCCATGGCCGCTCCGATGGCCATGGCCGCTGCGGCCGACATGGCGGTGCCGGTCGAAGCCGGCAAGGCCACGGTCAACATCACCGTCAACGGCACGGTGCAGATGCGCTGAGCCGAAGCCCGGCCAAGCAGGCGCTTACTGGGCGACCCAGCCGCCGTCCATGTTCCAGGCCACGCCACGCACATTGTTGGCGGCGGCCGAGCAGAAGAACACCGCCAGTTCGCCCAGTTCCTCGGGTGTGGTGAACTGCATGGACGGCTCTTTTTCGCCCAGCAGCGCCTTGGTGGCTTCTTCGTTGCTCAGACCCAGTGCGGCGGCTTTGGCGTCGACCTGTTTTTGCACCAGCGGCGTCAGTACCCAGCCCGGGCAAATGGCGTTGCAGGTCACGCCGGTGGTGGCGTTTTCCAGCGCCGTGACTTTGGTCAGACCCACAATGCCGTGTTTGGCAGCCACATAGGCCGATTTTTCGGCTGAGGCCACCAGTCCGTGCACCGAGGCCACGTTGATGATGCGGCCCCAGTTCGCGGCGCGCATGGCCGGCAGCGCCAAGCGGGTGGTGTGGAAGGCGCTGGTGAGGTTGATGGCGATGATCGCGTCCCAGCGCTCGGTGGGAAAGTGTTCGATGCGCGAGACGTGCTGAATGCCCGCGTTGTTGACCAGAATGTCCACCTGGCCAAAACGCTCGGCGGCGAAGGCCATCATGGCCTCAATCTCGCTGGCCTTGCTCATGTCGGCGCCGTGGTAGGCCACCTGCACACCCAAGGCGCGGATCTCGGCCTGCGGGCCTTCGGCGTCGCCAAAACCATTGAGCACAATGTTGGCACCCTGGCGCGCCAGCGCCTTGGCAATGCCCAGGCCAATGCCGCTGGTCGATCCGGTGACGAGGGCTGTCTTATGTTTCAGCATGAAGGCTTCTCCTGTTCCATTACGATAGGTCCAATCACAATCATTATCACGGAGCCGCCTGTGTCGAACGTTACGCCCATCCTGTCCTTTGTTGAGGTGCCGGGGGCGGCCGCGCGCGGTGGTGCCCAGCGGCGCATGGCCTATTGGGACTGGCCGGTGCAGCCCGGTGGCGACCCCGACCATGTGGTGCTGTGTGTGCACGGCTTAACGCGCCAAGGGCGCGACTTTGATGTGCTGGCCCGCGCGCTGAGCGCCCATGCCCGCGTGATCGCGGTGGACGTGGCAGGCCGGGGCCACAGCGACTGGCTGGCCGACCCCCAGCTCTACCAAGTGCCCACCTACGCGGGCGACATGATTGCGCTGATACAGCGTTTGCGCGCGCAACACCCGGGTGTGCGCATCGACTGGGTGGGCACCAGCATGGGCGGCTTGATCGGCATGGGTGTGGCCAGCCTGGCCGAATATGCGCCGCGCCGCTTGGTGCTCAACGACGTGGGTCCCGCGCTGGAATGGAGCGCGCTGCAGCGCATCGGCACCTATGTGGGCGCCGACCCGGTGTTCCCCAGCGTGCAGGCGGCGGTGGATGCGCTGGCGATTCTGTCGGTGGGTTTTGGCCCCCACACGTCCGAGCAGTGGCGCGAACTGTCTTTGCCCATGCTGCGCGAACGCGATGGCCGCTGGGGCCTGCATTACGACCCCGCCATTGGCGAGGCTTTCAAAACGCTGTTGTTGCTGCCGCCCGAGGCCGCGCAGCAGGCCGCAGCCGCCGGCGAGGCGGCGCTGTGGGCCGCTTACGACGCCATCACCGCACCCACCCTGGTGGTGCGCGGCGCGCAGTCCGATTTGCTGAGCGTGTCCACCTTGCAGGCCATGACCGAGCGCGGCCCGCGCGCCACCACCCACACCGTGGCAGGCGTGGGCCATGCCCCCACCTTGGTGGCGGCCGACCAAGTGGCGGTGGTGCGCGACTTTTTGTTCGGAGCCCGCCATGGTTGAAACCAGTATCCGCTTCGAACACCCACCCCCGGCCGATGATGCGCGCTCGGCGATTGTGGTGGCCACCTCGGCCGGGTTGCCGGCCGACGACCAGGCGCTGGCCCGCGCGCGGGCTTTTGCCGAGCCTTTGCTGGCCTATGAAAACCTCGACACCGGCGAAAACATCTTGGCCCACGCCGACGCGGTGGCGGCCATCTTGCGCCACATCGGGGGCTCACAGGCCATGCAGGCCGCGGCTTATTTGGTCTACGCCTGCCAGCACCTGAACCGCCCACAGGAAACCATCAGCAAGGCGTTTGGTGAACATTTCGCCGCCTTGGCCATGGAGACCACCAAGCTGGTGCAGTTGCAGCGCGCCGCACGCAACAAAAGCATCGAGGTGGAAGCGCGCAAGGCCGAAGAGCGCCAGGCCGCACAAGACGCGGCTTTGCCCCTGCCATCGGCGGCCAAACAGCCGGTGTCGGAACTCGCCGCCTCGCAGACTGAAAACGTGCGCAAGATGCTGCTGGCATTTTCGCGCGACATGCGGGTGGTCATGCTGCGGCTGGCCTCGCGCTTGCAAACGCTGCGCTATTTCGCCGCCATCAAAGGCGATCCTGGGCCGACCATGGCCAGCGAGTCGCTGCATGTGTTTGCGCCGCTGGCCAACCGCCTGGGCATCTGGCAAATCAAATGGGAAATGGAAGACTTGGCCTTCCGTTTCTTGGAGCCCGACACCTACAAACAGGTGGCCCGGCTGCTCGATGAAAAACGCGTTGAGCGCGAGGCTCATGTGGAGCAGGTGCGCCGCGACCTGCAAAGCGCCTTGGCCGCGCAAGGCGTCTCGGCCCAGGTGGCGGGGCGGCCCAAGCACATTTACAGCATCGTTAAAAAGATGCGCGGCAAGTCGCTCGACTTTGAACGCGTATTCGACATCCGCGCGCTGCGGGTGGTGGTCGACAGCGTGGAGGCGTGTTACGCCGCGCTGGCCCATGTGCACGCGCACTACATACCGATCGCCGAAGAGTTCGACGACTACATCGCCAAACCAAAACCCAACGGCTACCAGTCGCTGCACACCGTGGTGCGCGATGAGCAGGGCCGGGCGTTTGAAATCCAAATCCGCACCCAGGCCATGCACGACCACGCCGAACACGGCGTGGCAGCGCATTGGGCCTACAAAGAGGCCGGGACCAAAGGCTACGCGGGCGTCTCGGCCAGCTCGGAATACGACGCCAAGATTGCGGTGCTGCGCCAGCTGCTCGCCTGGGAGCGCGACCTCAGCGGCAGCGCCGCTGGCCTGTTCGACGACCGCATTTATGTGCTGACACCCGACGCGGCCATCGTGGAGCTGCCCCAAGGCGCCACGCCGCTGGACTTTGCCTACAGCGTGCACACCAGCCTGGGCCACCGCTGCCGGGGCGCTCGGGTGGACGGCGCCATGGTCACACTCAATACGCCGCTGCAAAACGGGCAAACCATCGAGATCGTGGCCGCCAAAGAAGGCGGGCCGTCGCGCGACTGGCTCAACCCGGAACTGGGCTTTTTGGTCAGCCACCGGGCCAAGAGCAAGGTGCGCGCATGGTTCAACGCCCAGGCCCTGGAACAGACCATGGCCAAAGGGCGCGATGCGCTCGACAAACTGCTGCAGCGCGAAGGCAAAACCGCGCTGCGCCACGACGAACTGGCGCAGTCGCTGGGCCTGGACAACGCCGCTGCGCTGTACGAGACCTTGGGCAAAGAAGAGTTGAGCCTGCGCGCGGTGGAGAGTGTTTGGCGTGAGCCAGCCGAAGCCACGCACGAAGAGCCGGTGCTGCCCTTGCGCAAACCTCGCTCGGGTGCCTCGTCGGCTGGGCCTGGTGGTGTGCTGGTGGTGGGTGTGGATTCGCTGATGACCCAGTTGGCGCGCTGCTGCAAACCAGCGCCACCCGACGATATCCGGGGTTTTGTCACCCGGGGCAAAGGGGTCAGCATCCACCGCAGCGACTGCCCGGACTTTCGCCACCTGGCCACTCGCACGCCCGATCGGGTGATCGAGGTGCAATGGAGCGGCGGCGCGAAAGACGCAGACAAAGCCGTTTATCCGGTCGACGTGGCGGTGCAAGCCACCGACCGCCAGGGCTTGCTGCGCGACATCTCCGATGTGTTTGCGCGCGAGAAGATGAATGTGATTGGTGTGCAAACCCAGTCGGTCAAAGGCGTGGCTTGGATGACCTTCACCATTGAGGTGCGCAGCGCTGTGCAGGTGGCGCGCGCCATGTCGGTGGTGGGCGATGTGCCTGGCGTGCTGGACGTGCGCAGGAAGTAGCGTTTTTGCTGCTATACTGCAAGGCTTCGAACAGACTTCAGGCGCGTAGCTCAGCTGGTTAGAGCACCACCTTGACATGGTGGGGGTCGTTGGTTCGAGTCCAATCGCGCCTACCAACACAAAAACCCGACACGAAAATTTTCGTGTCGGGTTTTTTGTTGTCTGTGGCATCGCTGCTGCCGCTGCGGCCCCAGGGGTGAGCGCCGCTGGGGCGGCTAAAATCGCGGGTTTTCACCCATCCCCCCACGCAGGTCGGGCCACGGGGGCCAGCCCAGCAGGGGGCGAGCCACGCACCCAGGCCCCACTGTGTCCCTGCATCTGCGCTTCTTCGAGGGCGGCAACGCCCTCAGCACTTTCAAATCCCAAGCCCTTTTGCCGCGCCTGCAGGCCATCAGCGACAAGATCGTCGCGGTGACGGCCCGTTATGTGCACCTGGCTTCGTTCGACGCCGAGCCCGATGCGGCCACCCTGGAGCGTCTGGCGCAATTGCTGACCTATGGCGATCCGCTGGAGCCGTCGCACGCGGCGGCCGAACAAGCCGGTGCGCCGCTGCTGTGTGTGATGCCGCGGCTGGGCACGGTGTCGCCCTGGGCGTCCAAGGCCACCGACATTGCGCGCAACTGCGGCCTGCAGTTGCACCGGGTGGAGCGTCTGGTGGAATACCGCCTCACGCTCAAATCGGGCCTGCTCGGCAAGGCGAGCTTGAGCGAGGCCCAGTTGCAGGCGGTCGCCGCGGTGCTGCACGACCGCATGACCGAGTCCGTGAGCGTGGACCGTGCGCAGGCCCAGGCCTTGTTCACCGAACTCACGCCAGCACCGATGGAGCGGGTCGATGTGTTGGGTGGTGGCCGCGCGGCTTTGGAGCGCGCCAACCGCGACTGGGGCCTGGCCCTGGCCGACGACGAGATCGACTACTTGGTGAACGCCTTCACCACCTTGGGCCGCAACCCCAGCGATGTGGAGCTGATGATGTTCGCCCAGGCCAACAGCGAACATTGCCGCCACAAAATTTTTAACGCGCAGTTCACCATTGACGGCGTGGCGCAGGACAAGAGTCTGTTTGGCATGATCCGCCACACCCACCAGACCGCGCCGCAGCACACGGTGGTGGCCTATTCGGACAACGCCTCCATCATGGAAGGCCATACGCTGGAGCGTTTTGTGGCCCGGGTGGAGCGCACCGACGCCGCTCCGGCCTATGTGGCCGAGACCGCGCAGCACCACATCTTGATGAAGGTGGAAACCCACAACCACCCGACCGCGATTTCGCCGTATCCGGGTGCCTCCACCGGCGCGGGTGGTGAAATCCGCGACGAAGGCGCGACCGGTCGCGGCTCCAAGCCCAAGGCGGGCTTGACCGGTTTCACCGTGTCCAAACTCTGGGGCGGTTTGAGCGATGCGCCCGGCGGCAAACCCGAGCACATGGCCAGCCCGCTGCAGATCATGACCGAGGGCCCCTTGGGCGGAGCGGCGTTCAACAACGAATTTGGCCGGCCCAATCTGTTGGGCTATTTCCGCGAGTACGAGGCCGAGGTCGGCGGCGTGCAGCGCGGCTACCACAAGCCCATCATGATCGCGGGCGGCCTGGGCCAGATCGACGCGGGTCTGACGAAAAAGATCGACTTCCCCGCTGGCACGCTGCTGATTCAACTGGGCGGACCGGGCATGAAAATTGGCATGGGCGGTGGCGCGGCCAGCTCGATGGCCAGCGGCACCAACGCGGCCGAGCTGGACTTTGATTCGGTGCAGCGCGGCAACCCCGAGATCGAGCGCCGCGCCCAAGAGGTCATCAACCACTGCTGGGCGCAGGGCGACAAGAACCCCATCCTGTTCATCCACGACGTGGGCGCGGGCGGTTTGTCCAACGCCTTTCCTGAGCTGGTGAACGACGCCGGGCGCGGCGCGCGCTTCGACCTGCGCGCAGTGCCGCTCGAAGAGTCGGGCCTGGCGCCGAAAGAGATTTGGTGCAACGAAAGCCAGGAGCGTTATGTGCTGGCGATCGCGCCCGAGTCGCTGCCGGAGTTTCAAGCCTATTGCGAGCGCGAGCGCTGCCCGTTTGCGGTGGTGGGGGTGGCCACTGAAGAGCGGCACTTGACGGTGGGCGCGGTGGAACAGTCTACGGCTGCGCAGACTGGCAACAAGCCCCCTCTCCCGCCTGCGGGAGAGGGGTGGGGTGAGGGTGAGCCCGTCGACATGCCGATGGACGTGCTGCTGGGCAAACCGCCCAAAATGCACCGCGATGTCAGCACGGTGCAGCGCCAGTTCACGCCGATGGACCTGACCGGCGTGGATCTGCAACAAGCCGTCATCGATGTGCTGAGCCACCCGACGGTGGCGTCCAAACGCTTTTTGGTGACGATTGGCGACCGCACGGTGGGCGGTCTGACCCACCGCGACCAGATGGTCGGGCCTTGGCAGGTGCCGGTGGCCGATGTGGCGGTGACGCTGGCCGATTACGCCAGCCTGCAGGGTGAGGCCATGAGCATGGGCGAGCGCACACCGCTGGCGGCGATCAACGCCGCCGCATCAGGCCGCATGGCGGTGGCCGAGGCCATCACCAACCTGCTGGCCGCGCCCATTGAGTTGCCGCGCGTCAAGCTCTCGGCCAACTGGATGGCCGCTTGCGGCGAGCCCGGCGAAGACGCCGCGCTGTACGAAACCGTGAAAGCCGTGGGCATGGAACTGTGCCCGGCGCTCAACGTGAGCATTCCGGTGGGCAAAGACAGCTTGTCGATGCGCACCCAATGGCAGGTGGGCGCGGACAAGAAAAAAGTCACCTCGCCGGTGAGCCTGATCGTCAGCGCTTTTGCCACGCTGCCCGATGTGCGCGGCACCCTCACACCGCAGCTCAACCGCGAGCTCGACGACACCACGCTGGTGCTGATCGACTTGGGCAAAGGCCAGCACCGCATGGGCGGCAGTGTGCTCGGGCAGACCCTGGGCCAAGCCGGTCACGAAGTGCCCGATCTGGACGACGCGCAAGACCTGGTGCGTTTGGTCGACGCCATCAACACCCTGCGCCGCGAAGGCAAGATCTTGGCTTACCACGACCGCAGCGACGGCGGCCTGCTGGCCGCGGTGGCCGAAATGGCCTTTGCCGGCCAGGTGGGTGTGGCGCTCAATATCGACATGCTGGTGACCGAAGGCGACGGCATCAGCGACAGCCGCGCCGACTATGGCGACGCCAAGAACTGGGCCCAGCAGGTCAGCGCCCGGCGCGAAGAACTCACGCTGAAAGCGCTGTTCAACGAAGAGCTGGGCGTGGTGCTGCAGGTGAAAACCGCAGAGCGCAATGAGGTGATGCAGACGCTGCGCGCATTCGGCTTGAGCAAGCACAGCCACTTCATTGGCAAGACCCGTCCGGCCAGCTCCAGCATGGACGTGGGCAAAGGCCAGCTGCAAATCTGGCGGGACACCAAGGCCATTTTCAGTGCCAGCCTGTTTGACCTGCAGCAGGTCTGGGACAGCGTGAGCTGGAAGATCAACCAGCAGCGCGACAACCCGGCCTGCGCCGACAGCGAACACGCGGCCGCCGGCCTGCCCGGCGACCCTGGCATGCATGTGGCGCTCACCTTCGATCCGGCCGAGGACGTGGCCGCGCCGTTTGTGCACCTGGCGCGGCCCAAGGTCGCGATCTTGCGCGAGCAGGGCGTGAACTCGCATGTGGAAATGGCCTACGCTTTCACCCGGGCGGGTTTTGAAGCCTACGACGTGCACATGAGCGATCTGCAGGCCGGGCGCGCCAAACTGGCCGATTTCAAGGGGGTGGTCGCGTGTGGCGGCTTCAGCTACGGCGACACCCTGGGTGCGGGCATTGGCTGGGCGCGCAGCATCACCTTTAACCCGGCGCTGGCCGATCAGTTCCAGGCCTTTTTTGGCCGGGGCGACACCTTTGGCCTGGGCGTGTGCAACGGTTGCCAGATGTTTGCTGAGCTCGCCGACAGTATTCCCGGCGCCCAAGACTGGCCACGCTTCACCACCAACCAGAGCGAGCGCTTTGAAGCCCGGCTGTCGATGGTCGAGGTGCTCGAATCGCCCAGCCTGTTCCTGCAAGGCATGGCCGGCAGCCGCTTGCCGATTGCGGTGGCGCATGGCGAAGGTTTTGCCAACTTTAAATACCGGGGCAATGCGGCCAAAGCGATTGGCGCCATGCGTTTTGTCGACAACGCGGGTCAGGCCACCGAACAATACCCGTTCAACCCCAATGGCAGCCCGGGCGGTTTGACGGCGGTCACCACAGCCGATGGCCGGTTCACCGCCATGATGCCGCACCCCGAACGGGTGTTCCGCAACGCCCAAATGAGCTGGACCGACCTGGGCGCCACCGGCGGCATCGGCGCGTTCAGTCCTTGGATGCGGATCTGGCGCAACGCGCGCCGCTGGGTCGCTTGAGCGCCAAGACCCATCGCCGCACCACCGCGGCGGTGGGTACCGACCCCAGAGTCTCGTTTGTCACATCCTATTGATGGGGTAACGTGATTTTTGAGGTGTATTTTTTAAGTAATTGATAATTTGTAGATTTGGATAAATTTATTGGTTGAGGTTATCATGTCATTTAAATTTGACATAGATGAAAACCGCAACCATGTATTTAATCGCTGTTGAGCACAATAAAGAATTAAAGGGCAAGTTCCATTTCCGTTTTCGCGCAACGGAAAGGCTTCATTTGCGCATGGAGGCGGGGGACCGCATTGTCCTGAGCCAGCTCGACGATGGGCCAGCACCACAGCGCATCCAGCTGGTGCGCCGTGGCAAGGATCTGTGGGTGGTGGACATCGACGGCCACCACGGTGGCGAGTTGGTGTTTGTCGATTTTTTTGCCCACGACGACGTGAGTCTGGAGGCGAGCGCCGACTCGGCGGGGGCCTGGGTGCCCGACAGCGCGGCCGATGTCGCTTGGGCCGCGCTCACCGACGGCCAGGCGGGTGTGTATGTGCTGGGCAATCCCTTGCAAAGTGGTGCCGTGGGCTTGCCGCTGCTGGGCGTTCTGTCGGGCGTGGGTGTGGCGGCCGCGGGTGTGGGTGTGGGTGCGTTGGCCTCTGCCGACGCCAACACCAACACAGACAACGAGACACAAACGCCACCCGACAACAGTGCCCCAAACGCCCCGGTGGTGACCCAAGAGGGCGCCAGTGGTGTGGCGGGCACAGCCGAGCCTGGCAGCACGGTCTTGCTCTACGACAACAGCGATCAGCTGGTGGGCAGTGCCCTGGTCGATGGCGATGGCCAGTGGCAGATTCCTGGCAGCGCTTTTCCCAACGGCAATCCCGATGGCTTTGCCGGCACGGTGCGCGCCCAAGACGCGGCGGGCAATCGCTCAGAGGCGGCTGCGGTGGGCGGCGGGCCCGGTGGCCCGGGCATTGTGGCGGACCTGCTGATCGAAGGCAGTGTGACCGCCGGCCCGGTGTTTGCCGGGGTTGAGGTCTGGGTGTACCGCGATGATGGTGCACTGATCGGCACGGCGGTGGTGGACGAGCAAGGGTGGTGGCGGCTGGAGGCCCAAGGCCTGGGCGGCTACCAGGGCACGCTGCTGGTCAGGGCGGTGGACAACAACGCCAGCGCGAGCAATTTCCTTGACGAAGTCACAGCGGTGCCCAAGTCGCTGGACACCACTTTGCGCGCCCTGGCGGTGGTCGACACCGACCACCCACCGGTCATGGTCGGTGGACGGGCCACGGTGCAGGTGCACATCACCCCGGTCACCGAAACCGCGGCTCGGCTGTTGGAGGCCGAAGCGGCCGCCCCTTTGCCCGCGCTGCAGCGGGTGCTGGCGGTGCACGCCGAATTGGCGCGCGCGCTGGGCATGCCCGGGGTGGACCCGGTCAGCGATCCGGTGAGCACACTCGACGACAGCTTCCACAGCGTCGACGGACTGAGCGCCGGCGAACGCTACGGCCTCTTGTTGACCAAGTTGTCGGGGCTGGACGCCCTCAATGGCGGCAGCATGGCCGCCAGCTTGGCCCTGCTGCACGACAGCCTGAGCTGGACCGAATCCACCCAGAGCATGCGGCTGAGCCTCAGTGGCGAGGCGCTGCTGGACCAAGGCCGTGCGCGCGCCCTGTGGGCGCTCAAAAGCGGCGCCGAAGCCGGTGTGTTGCGCACCTTTCTGGTCGACACGCCGCTCAACCGCATGTTGCTGGGCGACGCCGGTGTCACCGAGCAAAGCTGGGATGACCAGGGCGGCTTGCGGATCACCGGCTGGGCCTTGCCAGACAGCCCGGTTGCGCTGGTGCTGCCCAATGGTGAGGTGCTCAACCTGCAGACCAACGCGCAGGGCGCGTTCAGCGGCACCTCGCTCAGCCCACAAACCGGTTTTGCCCAGCCACTCACCCTGGTGGCCAGCGACGGCATGGCCCAGTCCAGTCGGATGGCACTGCCCCTGTCGCCCCGCATCGAGACCGGCAACGGCAAGGTGGTGCGTGGCGACGGCACCCCTGGCACCACCGTTTGGGTGTACGACGGCGACACCTTGGTCGGCTCGACCACCGTCGACGCGCTGGGCCAGTGGCGCTTGCGGCCCGCTGAGCCGCTGGGCGCCCAGAGCGATGTGCGCGCCCGCGCCACCGACGCCGATGGCAACACCTCGGCCGACAGCCTGGGCACCATCGATCCGCAGATGCTCTCGGCCAGCAGCGCCAGCGGCGGCGACGCCTACCTCAACGCCGCTGAAATGGCCAATGGCCTGTCCATCACCATCGACCTGCCGCCCGACCTGAGCCAGGTGCGGGTTGGTGACGTGGTGCGGCTGCGGGTGTTCTTGGCCGACGGCACCGAGCTGCAGCCAGCGCCTTCGCACACCATCACCGACGAAGACATGGCCTCGGCCGACAAGACGGTGACCATCACCGTGCCGGCCTCGGACCTGCCCGATGGTCTGACCCGCACCGCGATTGGGCTAGAAGCCCAGATTCCCTGGACCAAAGCGCCGATTGAGCAGCGCTTTGTGGTCGACCTGACGCCGCCGCCCACGCCAACGCTGGCGCCCAACAATGGCCAGATATTGCACGGCAGCGCCGAGCCTGGCAGTGTGGTCACCGTGCGCGACGCACAGGGCGCACTGGTGGGTGTGGTGGGCCCGGTCGGGGCCAACGGCGACTGGACCCTGGTGCCAGCGAGCCCCTTGGCCGCTGGCAGCACGCTGCAGCTGAGCGCGCGCGACGCGGCCGGCAACCTCAGCCCGATGGGCAGCGGCGACGTCGGCTCGGCCGGCCTGCTGATCACCGGTGCGGTCGACAACAGCGCGCCGATGTTGGGCCTGTTGCTCAATGGCGCCGTCAGCAACGACAGCAGTCCTTTGCTGGTGGGTGTGTTGCCGGGCACTTTGTCCAGCGACCAGACCTTGGGGGTGTACCGCCAGAGCGGTGGCGACTGGGTGCGGCTGGGCGCTGCCCGCGTCGATGGCCTGGCCTGGACCTATGCCGACGGCTTGGGCGCGGCGGGCAGCGCCCAAGGCCCCTTGGGCGAGGGCGCCCATGTGTACCGGGTGCAGATCGAGTCTGGTGGCCAGTCGGTGGCGGGCCTGCCGCCCTCGGGCACCTTCTCGCTGCGGCTCGACGCCAGTGCGCCGGCGCTTGGTGGTCTGGCCTTGCCCGAGGCGGCTGATGGCGTGGTCAACGCGCTGGAGCGCGCCTCCGACGGTGGTGTGCCGGTGGTCGTGCGGCTGGGCCCCAACGCCCGCATCGGCGACCTGCTGGTGACCACGGTGACCGGGCCACAGGGCCAGCCGATCCGGCTGGAAACCGTGCTCAACGCCAGCCACATCGACGCCGGCGAAGTGCGCCAGCTCGTGTCGGCTGGCCAACTGGTGGCGCAAGGCGATCACACGGTCAGCAGCCAGTTGGTGTCGGCCACCAACGGCTTGTCGAGTGCGCCGCAGACCCAAACTTTCGCCCTCGACACCACGTCGCCGCCAGCGCCCACCGTCACCGAGCAGAACGCTGCAGGTGCGGCCGGCTTGGCCGCGCCGGGCAGCCTGATCACACTGCGCGACGCCCAAGGCAAGGCGCTGGCCAGCACCACCGCTGGCAGCGACGGCACGTGGCGCTTTGGCCCGAGCGATTTTCCGGGCGACCGCACCCAAGGCTTCACCGGCAGCGTCACCGCCACCGATGCGGTGGGCAACGCCTCTGCGCCAACGGCGGTGGGGGCGGGCGCGGGCATCGACGGCAGCGCACCTGCTGCGCCGCTGGTCGATGGACAGAACGCCAACGGTGTGGCGGGCAGCGCCGAGCCCGGCAGCACCGTCACCCTGTATGGCGCCAATGGCCAGGCGTTGGCCAGCGCCACGGTGGACGACACCGGCCGCTGGCAGATCCCGACCAGCGCCTTTCCCAACGGCAGTACCGAAGGTTTCACCGGCGCGGTTGGCGCCAGCGACCCTGCCGGCAACCACTCGCCCACCGCGCCGGTGGGCGGTGGGCGCGGTGGTCCGGGCATCGACGCCACCGCACCCGCTGCACCGCTGGTGGACGGCGAAAACGCCAGCGGCATTGGCGGCCGCGCCGAGCCGGGCAGCACGGTGGCGGTCTATGGCCCCAACGGCGAGGTGCTGGGCAGCGCGGTGGTGGATGGCGAGGGCCGCTGGCAGGTGCCGGCCACCGAGCTGCCGGGTGGCAGCACCGCCGGTCTGAGCGGCACGGTGCGCGCTATTGATCCGGCCGGCAATGTGTCGCCCAGCGCCCCCATCGGGGGCGGGCCGGGTGGGGCTGGCATCGATGCCACCGCACCCACGGTGGCGATCACCCAGGCCAACGCCGCCGCTGTGCTGGTGCTGGCTGGCGATGATGCGGTGGGCGTGCGCCTGAGCGTCACCGATCCCCAGACCCAGCAGACCACCACGGTCGACCTGCTGCCGCCCAGCGGCAACAACCCCCATTGGACCGTGCCCGCCGGCACCACACTGCCACACGGCGCGCTGCTGCAGGTGCAGGCCTTTGACGCCGCTGGCAACGCCGGCAGCGACAGCCGCCGCTTGGACAGCGAGGCGCCCAGCCTCGACATCTACCCGGTGGCCGGCGATGGCGTGGTCAACGCCGCCGACAAAGCCGTGGGTGTGCTGGTCTCGGGCCAGACCAGCGCCGAAGCGGGGCAGACTGTGGCCGTGCAGTGGGGCGCGGTGGACAAAACCGCCACCGTGCAGGTCGATGGCCGCTGGCAGCTCGCGTTTGCGCCTGGTGAAGTGCCGGCCGACGCCGCCAATGCGCCGCTGAGCGCGTCGGTCAGCGACGCCGCAGGCAACCCCAGTGGTCCGGTGACGGTGCCGGTGCGCATCGACACCGTGGCGCCGCAGTGGGTCTGGAACGCCGCGCTGACCACGGGTTCGGGTGTGTCGGCCGACATGGATGATGTGCTCAACGCGGCCGAGCAGAGCGCGCTCGCTGGCCAAAGCCTGTGGTCTTTTGCCGGCACCACCGACGCCGAGTCTGGCCAATGGGTGCAGATCCGCCTCAACGGGGTGGTGGCTTCGGCAGCGGTGGACCCCAGCGGTCAGTGGCAGGTGGACATGCCCGCGTCGGTGGCCGCCGATTTGCAGCATGGCAACCGCTACACCTTGAGCTTGAGCGGCAGCGACAGCGCTGGCAACACCAGTGGCCTGAGCCGCGAACTGGAGGTTCGCCTCGCGCCGCCCGATGTGCCCACTGTGCTGCTGCAGCACGCCCGCGCCAACATGGCCACCAGTCTGGCGGGCGAAGCCTGGAAGCTGCGCCCAGGAGCCGTCGCTGGCAGTGCGCTGGCGAGCGACTACATCGCGCTGGAGGCCGGTGACCGGCTCGAAGTGTCGGTGTTGGGCGAACAATGGGTCTTGGTGCTCGGCAACCCGGCCGCCAGCCGCGCGGGCTTGTTGTACGACAGCGGCAGCGGCCGTTGGTCGCTGGCCTTGCCCAGCGCGGGCGCCGAAGGCATGCACGACGTGTCGGTGGCGGTGCTGGCGCAGGGCTACAACACCGCCAAGACCGACATCAGCGCCGGTGAACTGCGGGTCAAGGCCAGCGCGCCCGAGCTGACGTTGGACCCGGTTTCGGGCGACAACCTCTTGGGCTTGGCCGATCGGTTGGGCCCGATTGCCATCACCGGCAGCGTGAGCGATCTGCTGCCCGACGGCAGCGCCAACACCGCCGTGGGCCGCACCGTGGTGGCGCTATTCAACGGCCAAGGCTACAGCGCCACGGTGCAGGACGATGGCCGTTGGCAGCTGTGGGTGCCACAGAGCGTGGCCGCGCAGCTGCAGGGCGACAGCGTCTCGGTGGCGGTGGGCTACAGCGGCGTGTTCGGACACAGCGCCCAGGTGCCGCGCAGCTTGGTGCTGGATTTTCAAGCGCCGGCCGCGCCGCTGCTCAGCGATCAAAACGCCGACGGCATTGGCGGCAGCGCCGAGCCCGGCAGCACCGTGGTGCTGTATGGCGCCGATGGCCTGCCGCTCGCCAGCGCTGTGGTCGACGGCAACGGCCAATGGGCGATTCCGGCGAACGACTTCCCGAGTGGCGCCTCCGACGGTTTTCGCGGTGCGGTCGCGGCCCGAGATGCGGCGGGCAATTTGTCGCCCACCGCCCCGGTGGGCGGCAGCGATGGCCTGGGCATCGACGGCAGTGCGCCCGCCACACCGACCCTCACCGTGCGCGACAGCGACGGCGACGGCCTGCCCAACATCAGCGGCACCGCCGAGCCGGGCAGCACGGTGACCATCACCACCCCCAGCGGTGCCACCCACACCGTGGTGGCCGACGGCAACGGCGACTACCGCCTGGAAATCAGCCCAGCGTCCAACCCGCTGACCGGCACCTACAGCGCCCGCGCCACCGACGCGGCCGGCAACACCAGCGGCCAACAAACCGCCAACGTGGGCGATCTGCTGGCCCCCGCCGCCCCCACCCTGGTGGTGCGCGACAGCGATGGCGACGGCCTGCCCACCGCCAGCGGCACGGCCGAGCCGGGCAGCACGGTGACCATCACCACCCCCAGCGGCGACACCCACACGGTGCAGGCCAATAGCGACGGCGTCTGGAGCTTGGAGCTCAGCCCCGCGCCCAGCCCGCTGCTGGGCACCTACAGCGCCCGCGCCACCGACGGGGCTGGCAACACCAGCGCCGACACCCGCGTGCCGCTGACCGACCTGAGCGCGCCCGAAGCACCGCTCATCACTGTTCAAAACGCCGACGGCATCGGCGGCAGCGCCGAGCCCTGGGCGGTGGTGACGCTCTACGGCGCCAACGGCCAGCCCATCGGCAGCACCACCGCCAGCGGCAGCGGGCTCTGGCGCTTGCCAGCCAGCGTTTTCCCCGCTGGCTCCACCGACGGTTTCACCGGCACCGCCACCGCCACCGACGCGGCGGGCAACCAGTCGCTGCCCACACCCGTGGGGCGCGGCGCCGGCATCGACGGCGCAGCGCCGGCCACGCCAACTCTCACCGTGCGCGACAACGACGGAGACGGACTGCCCAACATCAGCGGCACCGCCGAGCCCGGCAGCACGGTGACCATCACCACCCCCAGCGGCGCCACCCACACGGTGCAGGCCAACGGTGACGGCGTCTGGAGCTTGGAGTTGAGCCCCGCGCCCAACCCGCTGACCGGCACCTACAGCGCCCGCGCCACCGACGCGGCGGGCAACACCAGCGCTGAGCGCAGTGTGGCGGTGAGCGACCTGAGCGCGCCGGCCATGCCCACCCTGGCGGTGGCCGACAGCGATGGCGATGGCATGCCCACGGCCAGCGGCAGCGCCGAGCCTGGCAGCACGGTGACCATCACCACCCCCAGCGGCGACACCCACACGGTGCAGGCCAACAGCGACGGCGTCTGGAGCTTGGAGCTGAGCCCCGCGCCCAGCCCGCTGACCGGCACCTACAGCGCCCGCGCGACCGATGCAGCCGGCAACACCGGCCCAGAGCGCAGCGTGGCGGTGAGCGACCTGAGCGCACCCGCCACGCCGACTCTCACTGTGCGCGACAGCGACGGGGACGGCCTGCCCACCGCCAGCGGCAGCGCCGAGCCGGGCAGCACGGTGACCATCACCACCCCGAGCGGCGCCACCCACACGGTGCAGGCCAACAGCGATGGTGTCTGGAGCCTAGAACTCAACCCCGCGCCGAGTCCGCTGACCGGCACCTACAGCGCCCGCGCGACCGACGCAGCCGGCAACACCAGCCCAGAGCGCAGCGCGGTCTTCAGCGACCTGACCGCGCCCGATGCCCCGGTGCTCACCGTTCAGAACACCAGCGGTGTCGGCGGCAGCGGCGAAGCCGGCGGCACCGTCACCCTCTATGGACCCAACGGCGAGGTGGTGGCCACCGCCACTGTCGACGGTGGTGGCCAGTGGTTTGTGCCCGCCAGCGTGTTCCCGGGTGGCACCACCGACGGCTTTACCGGCGTGGCCACGGTGACCGATGGCGCAGGCAACACCTCCTTGCCCGCGCCGGTGGGCGGCGGCTCGGCCGGTGGCATCGACGGCAGCGCGCCGGCCATGCCCAGCCTGATGCCGGTGGCCGGCGACGACCGGGTGAACCTGAGCGAATCCCAAAATGGCTACCTCTTGCGCGGCACTGGCGAGCCCGGGGCCGAGGTGCGTCTGCAGATCAGCGGCGGCCTCGTCCTGGCCGGCGGCAACAGCGCCACGGTCGACGCCAACGGCGAATGGACCCTGGCGGTGGCCCCGGCGGATGCGCCGCTGCTCACCCAGGGCAGCCACACCTTCAGCGTGCTGCAGGTCGACGCCGCCGGCAACAGCAGCCCTGCCACCAGCCGCAGTGTGGCGGTGGACCTGTTGGGGCCGGCCGCTCCGACGCTGGGCCTGAGCGACAGCGGGCGACTGAACAACGACGGTGTGACCCGCTTGGACAGTGTGACCGTGGGCAACCGCGAAGCCGGCGCCACCTGGCAGTACAGCACCGACGCTGGCCAGACCTGGAGCGTGCCGCAAGCCAGCAGCGTGGGCACCTTTGTGCTGCCTGAGGGCACTTACGCGGTGGGGGCGGTGCGGGTGCGCCAAGCCGACGCCGCTGGCAACCTCAGCGCCGTGGCCCAGAACACCCAGGCCATCACCATCGATACCAGCGCCCCCACGGCGCCCACAGCGGTGGTGGTGGACGCCGGCGCCTCGTCGACCGACGGCCGCACCAGCGACAGCACCGTGGGTGTGCAGGGCGTAGAGGCCAACGCCACCTGGCAATACAGCACCGACGGCGGCGCCAACTGGAGCGCGGCACAGCCCGCCAGCGCGGCGGGCTTTGTGCTGGCCCCAGGCAGCTACGCGGCCAACGCCATCCAAGTGCGCCAGACCGACCTGGCCGGCAACACCAGCGTGGTGGGCGTGTGGCCCAGCGCTCTGGTGGTGGACACCAGTGCGCCGGCGGCGCTCAGCCTCGGTTGGGTCGACACCGGCAGCAGCGCCAGCGACGGCATCACCCGCAACGCGGTGCTCAGCGTGGTGGGGGTGGAGGCCGACGCCAGTTGGCAGATCAGCCTCGACGGTGGTCTCACCTGGAGCGCCGCCCAGCCCGACAGCGCCACCGCTTTCACCCTGCCCGAAGGCGCTTATGCGGCTGGCCAGATTCAGCTGCGCCAGACCGATGTGGCCGGCAATGTCGGCGCGGTGACCGCTTCGGCCAGCGCCATCACCGTGGACACCAGCGCGCCCAGCGCGCCGAGCTTGCAGTCCACCGACACCGGGCGCCTGAGCAACGACGGCGTGACGCGCCACAACACCATCAACGTGGCGGGGCTAGAGGCCGGCGCGAGCTGGTCGTACAGCAGCGACGGTGGCCAGACCTGGACCGACGCTGCTGCTGGTGCCACCAGCTTCACCCTGGCCGACGGCGCCTACGCCGCTGGTGCGGTGCGGGTGCGCCAGACCGACGCCGCAGGCAACCTCGGCGCCGAGCGCAGCCACGCCGTCGCACTCACCATCGACCGCAGCGCGCCCAGCGCGCCGACCTTGGCCTTGGTCGACACCGGTGCCAGCGCCAGCGACGGCATCACCCGCCTGGGCCAGCTCAGCGTGGGCGGCATAGAAAGCCAGGCCACATGGGCCTACAGCCTCGACGGGGGCCTCAGCTGGAGCGCCGAACAAGCCGCCACCAACACCAGCCTCATCCTGGACCCGGGCAGTTACGCGGCCGGTCAGATCCAGTTGCGCCAAACCGACCTCGCCGGCAATACCAGCGTGGTGCGCAGCAACACAGCGGCGATTGAGGTCGACAGCAGCGCGCCCGCCGCACCGACCGTGGTGCTCAACGACACTGGGCGGGTGGGCACCGACGGCGTGAGCCAAGACCCAGTGCTCACCATCGTGGGTCTGGAGTCCGGTGGCAGCTGGGCCTACAGCGTGGACGGCGGCCAGACCTGGAGCGCCGAACAGCTCCACACCAACACCAGCCTCACCCTGGCCGAGGGCGACTACGCGGTGGGCAGCATCCGCCTGCGCCAGACCGACGCCGCGGGCAACCTGGGCACCGAATCGGCCAACACCAGCGCGCTGCGCATCGACCTGAGCGCCCCGTTGGCGCCCGGCCTGCAGATCAACGACAGCGGCGCTGCCGACGGCATCACCCGCCACACCACAGTGGGCGTCACCGGGGTGGAAGCCAACGCCACCTGGCAATACAGCGTGGACGGTGGCCTGAGCTGGAGCGCACCGCAGCCGGTGGGCAGCACCGGCTTCACATTGGCCGAGGGCAGCTACGCCGCCAACAGCCTGCGGGTGCGCCAGACCGACTTGGCGGGCAACAACAGCAGCGTCTACCTGCACGCCAGCGCGCTGCAGGTGGACACCACCGCGCCGAGCGCACCCAGCATCGACCTGCCCAGCGGTGACGGTGTGATCAGCGCCAGCGAGGCCAGCGCTGGCCTGAGCCTGAGCGGCAGTGGTGAACCCGGCGCGCTGGTCACCTTGGTGTTCAGCAGCGGCCGCACACTCACCGGCGGCAACAGCGCGGTGGTCGACGGCGACGGCCGTTGGTCGATCGCGGTCGATGCGGCCGACGTGGCCGCCTTCGGCGAAGGCGGCGAAACCATCAGCGCCACCCAAAGTGATGTGGCCGGCAACACCAGCGGCATCGGCCAACGCAGCTTGAGCGTCGACACCGTGGCGCCGCCCCCACCCAGCGTGGAGGCGGTGGCGCAGGACAACCGGGTGAACGCGGCCGAGGCCAGCAACGGTGTGCTGCTGCGCGGCACGGGCACACCGGGCACCACCGTGCTGCTGACGCTGTCCAGCGGCGCCACATTGGCCGGTGGCAACACGGTGGCCGTGGGCAGCGACGGCAGTTGGTCGCTCGCCCTGAGCAGCACCGACATCGCCGCCATGGGCCAGGGAGCCGAGACCCTGAGCGTGGTGGCGGTCGACAGCGCTGGCAACAACAGCAGCCCCAACACACACACCGTCACCATCGACACGGTGGCCCCGGCCGCACCGGTGGTGGCCCTGGTCACCAGCGACAACACCATCAGCGCCAGCGAGGCCAGCAGTGGCTTGGGCCTGAGCGGCACCGGCGAGGCCGGTGCACTGGTCACCCTGAGCCTGTCCAGTGGCCACACACTGGCCGGTGGCAACACCGCGGTGGTGGCCAGCGACGGCACTTGGTCGGTGGCGCTCAACGCCGCCGACGTGGCGGCCTTGGGGCAGGGCGGTGAAACCGTCACTGCCACCCAAACGGATGTCGCCGGCAACACCAGCGGCTCGGGCCAGCGCAGCTTCAACGTCGACACCGTGGCGCCGACCCTGAGCATCGCCACCGTGGCCGGCGACAACGTGGTCAACGCGACCGAAAGCGCCGCTGGTGTCAGCGTGCGCGGCAGCAGCAACGCCGAAGCGGGTCAGGTGGTCAGCGTCGCGTGGGGGGGCGTGACCGTGACCGGCACCGTGTCCAACAGCGGCGAATGGCAGGTGTTGTTCACCACCGTGCCGGCCGACGCCAGCGGCAGCGCCATCACCGCCGACGTGAGCGACGCCACTGGCAACAGCGCCGTGCAGGCGAGCCGCTTGGTGACCATCGACACCACCGCGCCGACGCTGGGCTTTGGCACCCTCACCACCAACCCGGCCGACGCGGTGCTCACCCTGGCCGAGCGCGACGCCATCGTCGGCAACGGCCAGTGGCTGGTCAGCGGCACCAGCAGCGGCGCCGAGAGCGGCCGCCTGGTGACGCTGAGCCTGAACAACGAGAGCTACAGCGGCACCGTCGCCGCCAACGGCAGCTGGTCGGTGGCGGTGCCCGCCAGCGCGGTGCAAGCGTTGGTGCATGGCGCCGACTACACCTTGCAAGCCCAGGTGATCGACGCTGCGGGCAACCCCTCGCTGTTGGCCAACACCACGCTGCAGGTGCGGCTGGCGCCACCGGATATCCCGACGGTTGATCCGCTCAACACCAACTCCCTGACTCCCACCCTGGGCGGAGAGATTTGGAAAGAGTTCACCGCCAACGGCAACACCAGCTACGTCGCGCTCGACACCGGCGACGCCTTCACCGTCACCGTCAACGGCCAGTCCTTCAGCCACACCCTGGGTGGCAGCGGCAACACGCCGGGTCTGAGTTACGACCCCGCCACCAAACGCTGGCAGCTGGATCTGCCCAGTGGTGTGCTCAGCAGCGACGGCCGTTACGACGTGGGTGTGAGCGTGGAGGCGGTGGGCTATCCCACCAAGACCGACATCAGTGCCAACGAGCTGGTGCTCAAGCAGGCCTTGCCGGTCATCACCGTTGATGCGATCACCGGCGACGACGTGCTCAACATTGCCGAACACAGCGGTGCCATCACCATCACCGGTTCGGTCAGCGATCTGGTGCCCGGCACCAGCACCAACACCGTGGCCAACCGGACCGTGGGCTTCACGCTCAATGGCCAGTCGTACAGCACCACGGTGCAGAGCGACGGCCGATGGAGCCTGCTGCTCAGCGCCGACGATGTGGGAGCGCTCAACGACGCGGTGGAAACCCTGGCCGTGAGCTACAGCGGTTTGTTTGGCAACAGCGCTGGCGCCAGCCGCTCCCTGCAGCTGGAGCTGAGCACCCCAGAGGGCGGCTTGCTCACCCTGAGCCAATACGCCGATACCGGCGCCAGCAACATCGACCGCGTCGGCACCGACCGCAGTTTTGACCTCAGCCTCAGCGGCCAGACCAGTGGCGCCACCGTGGGTTATGAGGTCTCCACCGACAACGGCCAGTCATGGAGCGGCACCAGTGTCGCCCAGACCGATCTGGCCGATGGCAGCTACCTGTTTCGCGCCGTGGTCACCACCGCCTCCGGCAACAGCAGCCTCAGCAACAGTGTGGCGGTGGTGGTGGACAACACCGCGCCGCCAGCCCTCACTCTGGGGCTGAACGACCTGGGCGACAGCGCCAGCGACGGTGTGACCCATGACGCCGAGTTGACCGTAGGTGGCATCGAGCCCGGTGCGCGCTGGCAATACAGCATCGATGGCGGCCTGAACTGGAGCGCCGAACATACCGACAGCGTGGACAGTTTCACCTTGCCCGAAGGCAGCTACGCCGCCGGCGTGGTGCGGGTGCGCCAGATCGACTTGGCCGGCAACGTGGGGGCGGTCACCACCATCGCCCAGGCGCTGACCATCGACACCAGCGCACCGCTGGCGCCGGGCTTCGCCCTGATCGACACGGGCGCCAGCGCGAGCGATGGCGTGACCCACAACACCAGTGTCGGCGTGACCGGCGTCGAGGCCGGTGCCAGTTGGCAATTCAGCAGCGACGGCGGCCAGACCTGGAGCGTGGCGCAGCCTGCCAGCGCCACCAGCTTCACCTTGGCCGAGGGCGTTTATGCGGCCGGCAGCATCCAACTGCGCCAAACCGACCTGGCGGGCAACACCAGCACCAGCGTGCGGGAAAACGCCAGCGCCATCACCATCGACACCAGCGCTCCCGCAGCGCCGGTCTTGTCGATCACCGACAGCGGCGCCAGCGCCAGCGACGGGGTCAGCAACCAGACCAGCGTGGGAGTGAGCGGCGTGGAAGCCGGCGCGACCTGGCAGTTCAGCACCGACGGTGGTCTGAACTGGAGCACCGCTCAGGCCAGCAGCGTCACCAGCTTTACCCTGGCGGCGGGCGGCTATGCGGTGGGCGCCATCCGGGTGCGCCAGACCGACCTGGCCGGCAACACCGGTGCGGCGGCACAGAACCCGGCGGCCTTGACCATCGACACCAGCACCCCCAACGCGCCCACCCTGGCGTTCAACGACACCGGCCGCGATGCGGGCGACGGCGTCAGCCGCGACGGTGCGGTCACTGTCGGCGGTGTGGAAGCCGGCGCGACCTGGCAGTTCAGCACCGACGGTGGCCTGAGCTGGAGCGCCGCACAAGCCAGTGCGGTGAGCGGCTTCACCCTGGCGGTGGGCAGCTACGCCAGCGGCGCGGTGCAGGTGCGCCAGACCGATTTGGCCGGCAACACCAGTGCTGCGGTGGCGCTGGACCAAGACTTGGTCATTGACGGCACCGCGCCTGCCGCGCCCACCATGAGCTGGGTCGATTCCGGTGCCAGCGGCGACGGCCTGACCAACCAAGCCACGGTGAGCGTGGGCGGTGTGGAGGCCAGCGCGACCTGGCAGTTCAGCACCGACGGTGGCCAGAACTGGAGCGCGCCCCAGGCCAGCGGCGTGACCAGTTTCAGCTTGGCCGAGGGGGTCTATGCGGCGGGCGACATTCGGGTGCGCCAGACCGATCTGGCTGGCAACCTGGGCGCCGAGGCACAGAACGGCGATACACTGCAGGTGGACTTGAGCGCGCCGGCCACACCGGGACTCAGCGTCATCGATACCGGCCGCAGCAACAGCGACGGTGTCACCGGCAACGGCTCGGTGACGGTCAGCGGCATCGAGGCCGGCGCCACTTGGCGCTACAGCCTCGACGGCGGCAACAGCTGGAGCGCGGCACGAAGCGACAGCAGCAGCGGCTTTGTCTTGCCCGAGGGCAGTTACGCGGACGGCGATATCCGTGTGGTGCAGACCGACGCCGCTGGCAACAGCAGCGAGGCCGGCAGCCACAGCGGCGCGCTGACGGTGGACACCAGCGCGCCCAGCCAGCCCAGTGTGGCCAGCGTCACGGCCGACAACACCATCAACAGCGCGGAAGCCGGCGCAGGCTTGAGCCTGAGCGGCAGCGGTGAAGCCGGGGCCCATATCGCCTTGGTGTTCAGCAGCGGGCGTGTGCTGGCCGGCGGCAACACCGCCGTGGTGGCCAGCGATGGCAGCTGGTCGGTGTTGCTGACCGCCGCCGACGTGGCCGCGTTGGGCGAGGGTGGCGAAACCGTCACCGCCACCCAGACCGACGCCGCTGGCAACACCAGCGCAGCAGGTCAACGCAGCTTTGTGGTCGACACCGCCGCGCCCAGCATCACCGTGACCGGGGTCGACATCTCCGCCGACACCGGAGCGGATGGCGACTTCCTCACCGGCAGCGCCGCCCAGACCATCAGTGCCAGCCTGAGCGCTGCGTTGGCCAGCGGCGATGTGCTTTACGGCTCGCTCGACGACGGCGCGAGCTGGACCGACATCAGCGCCCACGTCAGCGGCAGCAGCCTGAGCTGGACCGGCGCCACCCTGTTGGCTGGCGCCAACCGCGCCGTCGTGTTCAAACTGGTCGACGCCGCCGGCAACGAAGGCGCGCCCACTGGTCGCCAGGCCTACACGCTCGACACCGTGGCGCCCGCCACCACCCTCAGCGGGGTGGACATCAGCGCCGACAGCGCCACCGATGGCGACTTCATCACCGACACCGCGGCACAGACCATCAGCGCCACCTTGAGCGCAGCGCTGGCCAGCGGTGAGATGCTCTATGGCTCGCTCGACGACGGCGCCACTTGGATCGACATCAGCGCCCATGTCAGCGGCACCAGCCTGAGCTGGAGCAGCGCCACGCTGCTCGCCGGCGCCAACCGCGCCTTGCTGTTCAAGGTGAGCGACGCCGCTGGCAACGACAGTGGCACCAGCGGTCGCCAGACCTACACCCTGGACACCACCGCGCCGAGCGCCCCCAGCGCCACCCTGCAAGAGATGAGCAAGGACTTTGGCGCGTCCCAAACCGACTTGACCACCAACGCGTCCCTGATGGCGCGCACCTACCTTGGCAGCCTGGCCCAAGCGCCGGCTGCTGGCGAAGTGCTGCAGGTGTCGGCCGACAACGGTGTAACTTGGTATACCGCCCAGATCAGCGACAACCAGTGGATGGCCACGGTGCAGCAGGCTGGCGCCATCGTGCTGGGGGCTTTGCGCCTGCGCTGGGTAGACGCCGCCGGCAACACCGGCGCTATCACCAGTCTCAGCATCAACATCACCAACGTGGCGGCGACGACACCCAGCATCGGCGCCGCCAGCGCCAGTGGGGTATCGGGCACCGGCGCGGCCGGAGAGCTGGTGTATGTGTACGACAACCGCGCCAGCCAGCTGCTGGGCAGCGCCACCGTGGGCGGAGACGGCAGCTGGTCCATCGACCTCAGCGCCCGCACCCTGACGGCGGGCGAGCACCAGCTGTTTGCGCAGGCGCGCAACACCGCTGGCGGCTTCAGTCCGCTGTCCGCCAGCGGCAGCTTGACCGTGTTGGGTGATCCCGACCCCAGCCACATCACTCCCGACGGCAGCTTGGTGGCGGGCGGCTCCCCTTACAGCCCAACGGGCATCGCCGATACGGTGGTCTACCAAGGCGGCTGGACCCAGCTGGGCTCTGGCGACGACATCGCGGTGGTGGGCGACGATCTGCTCGACCTGCTGGTGGCTGGCGGGCACCTGCGCGGCAACGCCGGTTACGGCGACACCTTGCGCCTGGCCAATGGCACCATGGACCTCAACCTGGCGCGCCTGTTTGCCGACGGCCTGAGCACGGGACTGCTGGCCGAGTTCAAAGTCATTGACATGAGCAGCGAGACCGGATCAGGTGTGGGTGGCGGCAATGTGCTGACCCTCTCGCCCGAGGTGGTGGCCCACTTGAGCCAGCTCAAAGCGCCCGCAGAAGGCGGCGGTGCTTTGTTTGACAGCACCTACGGCCGAGCGCTGCAGATGCTGGTGATCGCCAACGCCGGCGATACGGTGCACCTGTTGCCACTGCAGACTGGCCCCGCCGCGTTCGCCGGCAGCTGGGCGGCAGAGGCCAACCCGGTCACCGTCAGCGGGGCGAGCTACCGCGTCTGGACCCACAGCAGCACCGGTGTGCAGGTGCTGGTGTCGGTGGCCGCCACGGTGGGGCAGTTGGCCCCTCCCAGCACCGCTGCGGTGGCGGTGGACAACGCGGGTGCGCTCACTGGCGATCTGGCTGCAGGCGACTCCACCGACGACAGCACCCCTGCGCTGCGTGTGGGGGCTTTGCCTGCTGGCGTCAGTGACGTGGCCTTGCTGGTCGACGGCGTGCGGGTGGCCGCCAGCTACGACAGCGGCACGGGCCTGCTCACCCCCAGCCTTGGCTTGGCCGATGGCACCCACCGCTTGGCCTATGCCTACATTGACGCCAACGGGGTGCTCAGCGGCAGCGCGCCCGAGCTGCGCCTGACCATCGACACCCAAGCCCCGAGCGCACCCACGCTCAACGTCGGGGACGACGTGCCGGGTGTGCTTGGCGTGGTGAGCGACGGCGGCCGCAGCAACGACGACCTGCCGACCTTCAGCGGCAGCGCCGAAGCGGGCAGCACCGTGCTGGTCTACAACGGCGACACCCTGTTGGGCAGCGCCGTGGCCAGCGCGGGCGGCGCCTGGACGTTTGTTCCTGGCACCGCACTTGCCGATGACGCTTACAGCATCACCGCGGTAGCGCAAGACAGCGCTGGCAACACCAGCGGCGCCAGCGGCGCCATCGCCTTCACCCTCGACACCACCGCCCCGGCGCTGCCCGTGCTCAATGGGGTGTCGGGCGACGGCCTGATCAACAGCAGCGAAGCCAGCGCCAGTCTGCTCATCAGTGGCAGCGGCGAGGCCGGCAGCACCGTCACCCTGAGTTTTTCCAGTGGCCAGGTGCTCAGCGGCGGCAACAGCGCGGTGGTGGCCAGCGACGGCAGTTGGAGTGTGGTCGTCAGCGCGGCCGATGTGCTGGCTTTTGGCGAGGGCGCCGAAACCGTGGTCGCCACCCAGACCGATGCCGCCGGCAACACCAGCGGCAGCGCCAGCCGCGACTTCACCGTCGACACGCTGGCGCCACAGGTCGACCTGGACGCCGCCAGCAGCGCCACCGCCTACAACCAGCTGCCCAACCGGCCGCTCACGCTCGACGGGGTCAACGATTACGCCGACTTGCCCGATGTGTCCTTGGGCGGCGACATGACGCTTTCAACCTGGGCGCGGGTCGACAGCTGGAGCAGTTGGTCGCGCCTGATCCAGCTCGGCGACAACCGCAGCACCACCAATGAGCTGATTCTGGGCACCTACTTCGACACCGGCAGGTTGTTTTTTGCGGCCAAGGACGCCGCTGGCAACACGCTGGGCGCGTTCATCACCGACGCGGTCATTCCCACCGGCGGCTGGAACCACCTGGCGGTCACGGTGGGCAGCAACCGCAGCGTCACCTTCTATATCAACGGCGAGGTCGCGTCCCACACCGTCGCCCAGCCTTGGAACGCCAGCCTCAGTGTGGACATTCCCACCGCAGTGCGCAACACCACTTGGCTGGGGCGCACCGAGGACAGCAATGGCAGCGGCACCTCGGTCTATTTTGATGGCCAGTTGGCCGATGTGCGCATCTACGACGACGCCCGCAGCGCGGCTGAGATTGCCCTCGACATGGGCGGTGCGCTCGACACCAGCGACCCGCAGTTGCGCAGCGCCTACCGCTTCTATACCGATGCCAGCAGCGCGCTCAGCGGCCAAGCGGCGGCCATTCTGGTCAACGGTGCCAGCCAGCAGGTCAGCACCAGTGTGCCGCACAGCTTGGACAACCCCTTGGGCAGCGCCACCGTCAGCGCGGGCGACAGCATCGCCAGCGTGCGGGTGGCCTTCACCGGCGGGCTCAATGGCAGCAGCGAACGCCTGCTGCTGGGCACCAGCGCCATCGACCTCTCGGGTGCGGTGGCCAGCGGGAGTGTGGCTTGGGATGGCCAGAGCTGGGCTTGGGAATACGCCAACGGGGCCGTCACTTTCAGCTTGGCCGGTGGCGCCAGCGCCGCCCAAGTGCAAGCCCTGATGCGTGGCATGGCCTGGAGCAACACCGCCGCCTCGCCGACCGATGGCACCCGCCAGTTCACCATCACCTTGACCGATGCGGCCGGCAATGTGTCCGACCCGGTGCGCGCCACCATCTTGCCCCAGTCCGGCACGGTGGCCACCAGCGGTGGTCCCAGCAACACCTACCTAGAGGGCAATGGCATCTTGCTGTTGGACTTCAACGGCGACGGTTTTGCCGATCTGAGCAACGGCGACTGGGTGGCGGGATGTTTCCAACGGGTGCGTCTGGGCTCGGCCAGCGGGGTCAGCGCCAGCGCCACCGACGCCGGCTTGGACCGGGGCACGGCCCAGGGCGGAACCACACAGTCGGGCCAGTCCAATCTGACCGCCACAGCGCTGGACTTCGACGGCGATGGCTACACCGACATCCACGTTGGCGACATGAACGCCTCGGTGCAGCAAATCATCTACGGCAATGCCAGCGGCGCCACCGTGGGGCAGGCCATTGACGCGACCTGGACCGGACTGGCCGGCGGCAACCGGCAAATCACCGCCAAGTCGGTGGGCGACTACAACGGCGACGGCTACGACGACTTGCTGGCCAGCAACCAGTCGGGTTACGCCGCCATCCGCTACGGCAACGCCAGCCGCACGGCCACCTACGACAGCGCCAACGCCGCCAACGGTGTGCTGTTCAGCGGCTCCGGAACCAACGCGGTGCGTTTTGCCCAGGTCAGCTCGGACCAGTACTACTTCAACTACGCGGCCGCCACCTATGTGGGCGACAGCAACCGCGATGGCTTTTCTGACGTGGCCTTCAGCAATTACCTGGACGGCCAAGTGTGGGTGAAGTACGGCAGCGCCACCCCGGTGGTCTCGCAGGTGATCGACAGCACCACCGTGGCTGCGTCCACCGGCAATGGTTTTGTCATCAGTGGTTTTTCGGGCGCGCAGATCACCGGCGGCAGCTACTACTGGACAGACAACGGGGGGCTCAATATCTCCGCCGCGGGCGACGTCAACGGCGACGGCCGCGACGACCTGCTGGTGATGGACCCCGCCGCGCGCGCGGCCTACGTCATCTATGGCCAGGCCAGCGGTGCGGTGCAGGACATCAACGTCGCCACCCTGACTGCGGCCCAGGGCTTCAAGATCAGCGTGAGCGTGGCCAACGCGGGCTGGCGCTTTGGCTGGATCGGCTCGGCCGCGGGCGACATGAACGGCGACGGCTACGACGACGTGGTGATCGCCGCGCCCGATATGACCACGACCGGCGGTGCGGTGGTGGTCTACGGTGGCGCCACCGGCGCACACGGTGATCTGGTGGTCGACAGCGCGGCGAGTGCCCAGGGGTGGGCCAGCTTGCTCACGTTTGCTGGCCGCACCGACGGCAGCAGCCCAGTCACCGACATGGGCGCTTGGTTGGGTGCCACACCGGGGGACGTCAATGGCGATGGCCTGAGCGATTTTGCGATCGCCTCCAACCTCTCTTATGACGCGCCCAGTGTGGTCTATGGCGCCAGCGATTTGTTGGCACTGGCCGCGCCTGCGGTCGGCAGCGGCGGCAGTGGCGCCGATCGCTTGTTGGGCACCAGCGGCAGCGACACCTTGACGGGCGGCGGTGGCTCCGACGCACTGTTCTCGGGCGCCGGCAACGACAGCCTGAGCGTGGGCGACGCCAGCTTCTTGCGTGTCGACGGTGGTGGCGGAGTGGACCGGTTGCGGCTGGCCGCAGGTGCCAGCGGGGTGCACCTGAACTTCAGCGACGGCAGCTTGTCGGGCCGGGTGCGCAACATCGAGTCCATTGACATCAGCGGCGGCGGCAACAACCGCCTGACCTTGCGTCTGCAAGACGTGCTGAACCTGCCCCAGATGGCCAACACCGCGTTGACCACGTTCAACGAGGCGCGTTTGCTGGTGGTGCAGGGCAACGCGGGCGACATCCTGGCCATCGACGGCAGTGGCCCGAACCCGGGCAGCTGGACCCGCGTCGGCGCGCTGTCGGCCGCTGACCTCAGCGCTCTCGCTGGCGCGGGCTACGGTCTGGACGCAGCGCGCAGCTATACCGTGTACCAGAACGGCCTGGCCACCCTGGTGGTGGACAACGCGCTGTGGGCCCATGGTCTGCCGCAGTCTGACCTGGGCACCGTGCTGGACAACAGCGCACCCCAGACAGGCACCGTGGCCCCAGGCGGCCACACCAACGACACATCGCCAGCGCTGCAGGTGCCCACGTCGGTGCCTGGCACGCCGGTGCTGCTGGTCAACGGTCAGGTGGTGGCCGCCACCTGGGACAGCGCCAGCCGCACCTTGGTGCCCACGGTGCCATTGGCCGAGGGCACCTACGCGCTGGCCTACCGCGCCGAAGGCCTGAGCAGCGCCGCGGTGACCATCACCGTGGACAGCACCGCCCCGGTGTTCAGCAGCGGACAAAACGCGGCCGCGGTGGGCGACGCACCCGCCAGCACCGTGGTCTACGACGCGCAGGCCAGCGACGCCGGTGGCGCCAGCGACGTGGGTCTGAGCTACAGCCTTTCGGGCGCCGACGCCGCTGTGCTGAGCATCGACGCCGCCAGCGGCGCGGTGCGCTTTGTCGCTGGTGTGCCGGCCCATGTGGTCGGTGGCGACAACAGCTACAGCTTCACCGTCACCGCCACCGACGCCGCCGGCAACAGCAGCAGCCACGACGTGACGCTGACGGTGTTTGCCCAAGCGTCGAACCAGATTGTGGAGGGCAGCAGCGGTGGCGACTTGATCAACTTGGCCTATGCCGGCGACCCCGGCGGCGACCGCATCGACAACGGCGACGGGGTGGACGGCAGCAACGACGACACCGTGGTGGCTGGCGCTGGTGCCGACACGGTCTACGGCGGCGAGGGCGATGACAGCGTATTGGGTGGTACCGGAGTCGTCGGCGCAGTCGCCTCCACGGCCACCATCAACGACGTGAGCCGCACCAGCTACACCAGCTTGAGTCTGGGCGACGTCACCATTACCAACAACATTGATCGTTTTTGGGTGCTCAACAGCTATACCAGCTTCAACAGCGACTATTTAGACAGCAATTATGTGAATCTCAATTACAACAATATTGGCTCCGATATTTTGACCTTCACCTACAACAATGGCCCCAAGAGCGGTTTCAGCTTCCACGCTAACGCCTTGGAGAGCACCTCCCAGTTGCGGGTAGACATACTCTTGTCCGACGGCACACAGGTCACCGAATTCAGCGCATTTGGTAACAGCACCGGCCCCGGTGTGACATATGCCTACCAAGCACAGGCTGGCTTGGGTGTGAGTTCTTGGTCCCTGCGTTCCACTGTTGATGGCGACTGGGTTTTTATCCACGATGCCATCAGCGGCGGCGGTTTCACACGCGCCACCAATCTGTTGTATGCGACCGAGAGCGACTCCAGCCCCAACCAGTTGTTCGGTGAAGCCGGCAACGACACCTTGATCGGCGCCTTGGGCAACGATACGTTGGACGGCGGCGCTGGAGACGATTGGCTGGGCGCAGAAATCGTCACCACCGAGCGCTTGAGCAACGGCAACTTCGAGACCGGGCCTTACAGCACCGGCTGGGCTGTGCCTTCGGGCTGGACCGGCAACAGCTACTCCAGCCCCTCGCAAGATGGGGTGACCGAGTGGCGCACCGAAATCGCCCCAGCGGATGGGTCGGGCTATCTGCTGCTGGGATCGGCCGGGACCACATCGGGGTTTATCGAGCAAACCCTGAGCACCGCCTTGCCCGCAGGTGCCAGCTACGCCTTCAGTTTCCGCGCCATGGCCTTGAACAGCACCGGCGCTTGGTTCACTCCATCGGCGACCCCGGCGCCGGCGATGGTGCAAGTCTTGGACCAAGCGGGCAATCTGCTGGGGCAGGTGGTGGTCAGTCAGCCCTCGGTGCCCCAGGTCTGGGCTACCTACGACCTGATCCTGAACCCCACGGTGGACGTCACCAGCCTGCGTCTGCAGGTGGTGGGTGAGAACCAGTGGAACTCGATTGCGCTCGATGGTGTGTCGCTGCTGCAGACTTCGGTGCAGGCCGACGATGCGGGCGACGACTGGTTCGATGGTGGTGTGGGCGCAGACACCATCCACGGTGGCTCTGGCAACGACACGGTGGTGCTGAGCGGCGTATTTGGCGACGACGTGATCGCCGGCGGTGAGGACAGCGGTGGCACCGACATCGACGTCCTCGACGCCAGCGCACTGACGGCGCCGCTGGTGCTGAGCTACACCACCAGCGAGAGCGGCACCGTGAGCGATGGCAGCTCCACCGCGCGCTTTGAACAGATAGAGCGTGTGGTGTTGGGCAGCGGCGACGACCGGGTGCAGGTGGCCACCGGTTTGTCGGGAGCCATCCGCGTGGACGGCGGCGCAGGGGCCGACACCTTGGAGGGTGGGGCCGGCAACGACACCCTGATTGGCGGTGTGGGTGCGGACCGCTTGGTGGGTGGTGCGGGCAACGACACCATCGACCTGCGGGTGGACGGTGTGGGTGATGGCAGCAACGACACCGTGGTGCTGGCCACCGGCTTTGGCAACGACACGGTGTTGGGTTTTGAGACGCCTGTCGATGTCGGCGGCACCCTGACCGCGCGCGATCGGCTCGACGTCAACGGTGTGGTCTCCAGCACCGGCGTGCTGACCCACACCAACAACGTCACCGTGACCGCCAGCGGCGCCGACACGGTGTTGACCTTTGTGGGCGGCGAGACGCTGCGCCTGATCGGCATCAACGCGGCCAATGTGAACGCGCAGTTTTTGGCGGCCATCGGCATTCCGCTCTACACCGCGCCGCCCACGGTCAACACCAGCGCCAGCGCCACCGTGATCAGTGGCCACACCGCTGCCATCAACCACTGGAACACCTACGGCACCACCAACAGCGATGTGGTGACACTGGCCAACGGCAACGTTGTGGTGCTCAGCGGCTCGGACGCGGCCGGCAACAACCAGGGCCAGGTGCAGAACATGCCTCTGCGGGTCTACCTGAGCTTGCACGGCGCAGATGGCAGTGTGATCTCCGAAACCGCTGTGGTGGACAACCAAGAGTTCTACCAAACCGCCATTCGCGCGGTGAACCTCACCGACATTGGCGAGGGGCTGGTGGTGGTGCAGTACCTGCTTAACACGGTGATCGTGGGCGGCGACGGTGACCAACAGGTGCGCTCTTATGGCTATGTGTACAACACCACCACCCTGACCCAGGTCGGCACTTTTGACTACGGCGCGTGGAACAGCACCGGTAATCTGCAGGCCTTTGTGCCCTCGGACAGCATCGATGTGGACAGCAACACCTTTGTGGATTTTGGGGTGACCCAAAACACCAACAACTTTGTGGCCAACGTCTACAGCAACGACCGGGTGCTGCAGCGCTCTTACACCATCGACACCAGCGTCAGCAGCTCCTTCAACGGCCCGCGCAATGCGGCCGAGCGCCTGGCCGACGGCAAGCTGCTCTTCCTCTACCGCAAGGACACTTCGGTGCTGTTGCGCACGCTCGATCCGAGCACCGGCGACCTGAGCACCCCCACGGTGGTGGCCAGCGCCAGCGCCAACCACTTGCGGCTCGACACCTTGAGCGACGGCGGTTTTGTGGTGTCGGTGGACGGCAACCTCTACCGCTACGGCGCCAACTTTGAGCTGATCGCCAACTTGGGCAAACCACACGCCAGCGCCACCGCCAGCACCTCAGACAGCTTGGTGGCACTGGCCGACGGCGGGTTTGCGGTGCTGTATGCGCGCCCGGTGTCGACGCAGCAAGGCCTGTTTGTGCAGGTGTACGACCGCTACAACAACAAAAACGGTGGCGAGATCACGCTCATCGGTTCCACGTCCTACATCGGCGAGACGGGCCTGTCGGCGCTCAACGGGGGCGGCTTTGTGGCCACCTGGGCCACCGGCAGTTATGGCCGTGAAGTCAGCATGAAGATCTTCAGCGCGTCGGTGTCGCCGGTGGTGATCGATCTGGACCGCGACGGCGTCTTGAGCTACAGCCAGGTCATCATGGACGCCGATGGCGATGGGCACTTGGACCGCAGCGCCTGGGTGGGTCCCAGCGACGGCATGCTGGTGTGGGACAAACACGGCGACGCTCGGGTGCACGACAGCAGCCAATACGCCTTTATCCAATACGGCGGCAGCAGCGATCTCGACGGCTTGGCGATCCGCTTCGACAGCAACCACGACGGTGTGTTCGACGCCCGCGACGAGCTGTTTGCGCAGTTCAAGGTCTGGCAAGACACCAACCAAAACGGCGTGTCGGAAGCCGGCGAGCTGCGTTCGCTGGTCGACTGGGGCCTGACCTCGATCAACTTGGTCAGCGACGGGGTACTGCGGCAACCGGCAACTGCTGTGACCGAAATGGGCCGCAGCACGGCGGGCACCACCGATGGGGCTCAGGTCTTGGTGGGCGATGCGGGGTTCGATTACGAGCGGCTGGCCTATGTGGTGCAGAGCGGTACCGACGGCGTGGCGCTCTCGCTCACCGGCGCTGGCATGTCGGTGGACCTGGCCGTGTTCCAAGCGGTGCATGGCCACATCCGCTCCATCGACCTCGACGGGCTGGGCGCCAACACGCTGCAATTGCACTTGTCCGATGTGTTGAACGGGTCCGATGAGATGGACAGTGTCTTGTTGAAAGTGCAGGGCGCTCAGGACGACACGGTACAACTGCAGAGCACCAGTACATGGCGGGTGGCGGCCAGCGCGCACGAGGCGGGGGTGGATTACCACGTCTGGCAACACAGCAACGGCCAGCAGGTGTGGATTGCCCAGTCCATGGTGGTGATCGGCGGCTGAGGCGGCGGGCTTGCGCGGCCTGAGCAGCCCAGGCCCGCCGGTGCTGGGCTGCTACAGTTCTGGCTTTTGGTACTTTGGACTTCGCATGGCCTCCAGCCTGTTTCTGCTGCTCGACGACATTGCGACTTTGCTCGACGACGTGGCCACCATGACCAAGGTGGCTGCGCGCCAAAGTGTGGCGGCGGCCGACGATGTGGCGGCCATGACCCAGATGGCGGCGAAAAAAACCGCTGGGGTGCTGGGCGACGACTTGGCGCTCAACGCCCAGCAGGTCACCGGCGTCAACGCCGACCGCGAACTGCCGGTGGTGTGGGCGGTGTGCAAAGGCTCGCTCCTCAATAAAGCCATTTTGGTGCCGGCGGCGCTGCTCATCAGCGCGTTTGTGCCCTGGCTGATCACGCCGCTGCTGATGGCCGGCGGCTTGTTCCTGTGTTTTGAGGGTGCAGAAAAACTGTTGCACGCGTGGTTGCACAGCCGCGACCAAGACGCAGCCCACCATACCGAGTTGGTACAAGCGGTGCAGGACACGCAGGTCGATATGGTGGCGTTTGAGAAAGACAAGATCCAAGGTGCGGTGCGCACCGACTTCATCTTGTCGGCCGAAATTATTGTCATCACCTTGGGTGCGGTCGCCACCGCACCCTTTGCCCAACGGGTGGCGGTGCTGATCGGTATTTCGGTGCTGATGACGGTCGGTGTGTACGGCTTGGTGGCGGGCATCGTCAAACTCGACGACGCCGGCTTGGCGCTCAGCCGCCGCGCATCGGCCACCGCGCAGGCCCTGGGCCGTGGCTTGCTGCTGCTGGCGCCTAAGCTGATGAAGGCGCTGTCGGTGCTGGGCACCGCCGCCATGTTTCTGGTGGGCGGTGGCATCTTGCTGCACGGTGTGCCGGCGCTCGGCCATGCGGTAGAACACGCCACCGCCGCCTGGGGCGCGGTTGGCGCCTTGGCCAACAACCTGGCCGGTGGCGTGGTGGGTGTGCTGTCAGGCGCGGCGGTGGTGGCCTTGGTCAAGGGTGTGGGGCGCTTGCGCCACCAGGCTTGACCCAGGTCAAGCCTGTGCGCGGGGTGGCGGCGCACACTGGAGGCATCGCCTTTTCAGGAGCCACCAGCATGAGCCAGACCCCAGAAGCCTCGCCCTTGGGCAATTTCACGGGAGCCCACGCCGGCATTGTCAAACGCCTGCAGGCGTTGGCTGAATTGCCGGCCTTGCTCGCTCCGGCCGAGCGCGCGCGCCAGATCGCCGAGCAGTCTCTGGAGTTTTTCCGCGAGGCGATTTTTGAGCACCACCTGGAAGAAGAGCGCGAGCTGTTTCCAGCGGTGCTGGCCAGTGCCCAGCCTGGCGCCGAACGCCAGCGTGTGGAGCAGATCACCTTGCGCCTGACCCAGGAGCACCGCCATGTCGAGGCGCTGTGGCGCAGCCTAGAAAAAGGCCTCAAACAAGTGGCCAAAGGCCAAAGCACCACACTCGACACCGCCGATCTGCAGCGCTTGGTGCAGGAATACCAAGCCCACGCCCACTTTGAAGAAGCCGAGTTCCTGCCCTTGTCCGAAACCATTCTGGGCCGCAACAGCAACCACATGGCCGCGCTGGGCCTGTCCTTGCACATGCGCCATGTGAAGCCGACGGCGGCCTACATCTGAGGCCGGGACTGCCTTATGCCGGTGGCGGCACGGCGTCGCCGATGGCGTAGAAAAAACCGCCTGCGACATGGTGCAGGCTGCGCAGCGCTGGCGTGGCGCGCTCAAATTGCCAACGGCCCTCGGCAAACACCCGAGGGTCGGCCCAGGCGGCCAGCACCTCGGCCAAGATCAGGTCGTGTGGGCCGGCCACATGGGCGGTGGCCGGCAACACCCGGCATTCCATCTGGGCGATGCAGCCGTCCACCAGCGGTGTGCCGGTGAGCGCGCCGGCTGTCCATACCACCCCGCAGCGCACCAGTTTGTCGGGGTGCTCCAACCCGCTTTCGCCGCCCACCGCGCGGGTCAAGTCCGCTTGCGCCACACAGGGCACGTTGAGGCTCAGCACACCTGAGGCGTCGATCAGCTGGCGGGTCAGCGTGGCCTTGTCCACCACCACCGCCACCTTGGGGCTGTCAAAGTCCAGTGGCATGGCCCAGGCGGCGGCCATCACATTCACCCGCCCGGCGTGGGCCGAGCCCACCAGCACGGTGGGCCCGTGGTTGATCAGCCGGTAGGCCTGGGGCAGTGCGACGGCTTGCACAGCGTCAGGCCAGCTCGGCGATCAGCTCAATCTCCACACAAGCGCCCATGGGCAGCTGCGCCACACCAAAGGCGCTGCGCGCGTGTGCGCCCACGGTTGCGCCAAACACCTGGCCCAGCAGCTCGCTGCAGCCATTGGTCACCAGGTGCTGTTCGGTGTAGGTGGCGGTGCTGTTGACCAAGCTCATGACCTTGACGATGCGCTTGACGCCATTGAGGTCGGTGCCGGCGGCGCGGCAGGCCGCGTCCAGCGTGCCCATCAGGTCAATCGCCACCGCGCGGGCGGCGGCTTTGCCTTCTTCGGTGCTCATGGTCAGGCCGAGCTGGCCGACCCAGGCGGCGCCGTCGCGTTTGGCGATGTGGCCGCTCAAAAACACCAGCTTGCCGGTCTGTGCAAAAGGCACATAGGCGGCGGCGGGCACCGCCACCGGCGGCAGGGTGATGTTCAGGGCTTGCAATTGGGTGTAGACGGACATATCGGGTCTCCAGATCGGACACAAACAAAAGCCCGCAGTGTACGCACTGCGGGCCGCAGGTGGCACCGGTGTGCGCGCTTGCGCTGGCACCGGCGTCAGCGCTTTAAGGGTAGAGGCCGCGCAGATCGCGCGCGTGCAAGATGCGCTTGCACGCCACGATGAAGGTCGCGGTGCGCAGGCTCACCTGGTGCTCCTCGGCCACCTGCCACACGGCGGCAAAGGCGCCTTTCATGATGTCGACCAAGCGCTTGTTGATTTCGTCTTCGCTCCAGAAGAAGCTGGAGAAATCCTGCACCCATTCGAAATAGCTCACCGTCACGCCACCGGCGTTGGCGATCACATCGGGCAGCACCAGCACGCCCCGGTCGTGCAAGATGTCGTCGGCCTCGGGTGTGGTGGGGCCGTTGGCGCCCTCGATCACCATGCGGGCCTGGATGCGCCCGGCGTTGTCGCGGGTGATTTGCTGCTCCAGCGCCGCTGGAATCAGGATGTCGCAGGGCACGTCCCAGAAGGCGTCGTTGGCCAGCGCTTCGGCGCCGGCAAAACCCGCCACCGAACCGGTGTGCGCCACATGCGCCATCAGCGCCGGCACGTCCAGCCCCGCTTCGCGGTAGATGGTGCCGCCGTGGTCTTGCACCGCCACCACACGGGCGCCGGCCTCGGCAAACAGCTTGCCGGCCACGCCGCCCACATTGCCAAAGCCTTGCACCGCCACCCGCGCGGTGCCGATGTCCATGCCGATGCGTTGGGCCGCTTCGGCGCCCACGGTGAACACCCCGCGTCCGGTCGCTTCGCGCCGGCCCAGCGAGCCGCCCAGGTCCACTGGCTTGCCGGTGACCACGCCGGTGGCGGTGGCGCCTTCGTTCATGGAGTAGGTGTCCATCATCCAGGCCATGACCTGTTCGTTGGTGTTCACATCGGGCGCCGGAATGTCCTTGGTCGGGCCAATGATGATGCCGATCTCGCTGGTGTAGCGGCGTGTCACCCGCTCCAATTCACCGCGCGAGAGCTGGCGCGGGTCGACCCGGATGCCGCCTTTGGCGCCGCCGTACGGCACGTTGACCGCCGCGTTTTTGATCGACATCCAGGCTGAGAGTGCCATCACCTCGGACAGGGTCACGTCCTGGTGGAAGCGCACACCGCCTTTGCCCGGGCCCCGGCTGGTGTTGTGCTGCACCCGGTAGCCCTCGAAGTGGGCGGTGGTGCCGTCGTCCAGCAGGATCGGCACGTCGACGATCAGGGTGCGCTTGGGGCGCTTCAAGGTTTCCACCCAGCGCGCCAGGCTGCCCAGGTAGGGCGTGACGCGGTCGACCTGCTGCAGGTAAATGCCCCAAGGCCCCAGGTGTTGGGGGTCGAGGTAAGAGGGCAGGGCGTGGGTGAAGGCGGCCGGGCTTGTGGCGGGTCGCAGGGGTTGAGGGGTGCTCATGGGTCTCTCTCTGAAAGGTTGGTCGCGCCCGGATGGGTCAGCAACGGGCGCGAGCTTACGCAAGGCTTTCGCAGGCGTCCAAGGCCGGGATGACCTTGGGTTATGCGCTGGATGCATAGATTGGGGCGGTTCAGGGTTTTCCCGAGAAGTCCGCAACTTTGCCGAAATGGGCTACCTGCGCGGGCGGCAGCTGCATACGATCTGCTCACACACAACGAGGGTATGCGGCCAATGGGTAGTACCTTGGCGGCAGAGGAGAACACCGTATGAAGACGATGCTGATCGCCGCTGTGGCGCTGGGGCTGGCGGGTGCGGCGTGGGCGCGCAGCCCGGCGCCTGTGGAGGCTGAGACGCTGGGGGTGCTGGCGCTGGACCCCGCCAAGAGCGAACGGGTGTACGTGGCCGATATCGCGATCAACAACATCCTGGACGGTCGGGTGCGGGTGTTCGATGCGCGCCAGGGCCGGCTGCTGGGCATGATCGCCACCGGTTACGCCGGCTACTTTGTGCCCAGGCCCGCCACCCAAGAAGTGCTGGTGGCCACCACCTACTACAGCCGGGGTGGCCGCGGCCAGCGCACCGATGTGCTGGAGGTGCACGATGCGAACACGCTGGACATCAAACACGAAATTGTGCTGCCACCGATCCGCGCCCAAGCCCTCAACTACCGGGGTTTGCTGAGCGTGACCGCCAACGGCCGTTTTGCGCTGGTGCAAAACGCCACCCCCGCTACCTCGGTGACGGTGGTCGACCTGCAGACACGCACCGTGGCTGGCGAAATTCCCAACCCGGGTTGCTGGGGCACCATGCCCGCGCAGGGCCATCCGCAGCGTTTTGCCATGTTGTGTGGCGACGGCAAGATCAGCACCGTCACCCTCAACGACCAAGGCCAAGAAGCGGACCGTCAGCTCAGCGAACAGCTGTTCGACGCCGACCGCGACGCGTGGTTTTTGCACGCCGACCAGGTGGGCGACCGCTTCTGGTTTGTCTCGTTTCGCGGCGAGTTGACCGAGATGGATTTGGGCGGTCCGGTGGCCCGGCGGGTGGCGCAGCGTTCTTTGCTGCAGCGCGGCGACGCCCGTGAGGGCTGGCGCCCTGGCGGTTACCAGAGCTTTGCGGTGCACCCCAACGGCCGCTGGTTGGTGGTGGCCATGCACCGCAAAGGCGCCGAAGGCAGCCACAAATTCCCAGCTGAGCAGCTGTGGTTGATGGACCTCAGCAGCGGCCAGCGCTTGGCGCGTTACCCGGGCAAGGGCGCGGTGTCGATGGTGTTCTCGCGCTCGGGCCAGCGCCTGCAAGCGCTCGATGGACTCACCGGTGCCATGCACGTCTGGCAGGTGCAGCGCGACGGCCGTTTGCAGCACCGCTTGGAGGTGCCAGCCGTGGGCGCGGCGTCGCTGCAGCTCGAATCGCACGACTGAGGCGGGAGCCGACCATGGAGCACGTTTTGTCCACCCCGCTGGTGCTGGACCCGCTGCCGGTGCTGGTGGCCAGCGCCTGGCTGGTGCTGCTCATGGGGCACGCCGGTGTGAGCAAGCTGCGCGACCGCAGCCTGTTTGGGCAGCACCTGGCGGCCTACCGTGTGCCCGATGCGCTGCTGGCGCCGCTGGGCTGGGCGCTGCCCTTGTTGGAATGTGTGTGTGCCCTGCTGTTGTTGGGGCCGTGGCGCGCGGCGGGCGCGGCGCTGTGCGCGCTGCTCTTGCTGTTGTATGCCCTGGCCATGGTGCCGCCCTTGTGGGCCGGGCGCCGGCTCGACTGTGGCTGTGGCGGCGAGCCGCTGGCCCTGTCGTGGGCGCTGGTGTGGCGCAACCTGGCGCTGTTGCCCGTGGCCGCGCTCGCTGGTGCTGCGGCGCTGGTGCGCCCACTCGGTTGGGCCGACGCCGCCGTGGCGGTGGCGGCGGTGCTGCTCGGGCTGTTGTTGTGGGCGGTGTTGCACCAAGTGTTGCGCCATCGCCAGCGCGCGGCGTCTTTGTCTTGACTGGAGGTGATCCATGAGCGCTTTGGATGTGTCGGTGATCTTGTTGTGGCTCGCGGTGCTGGCCCTGGGCCTGATGTTGTGGGCCTTGTCGCGGCAGGTGGGTGTGTTGTTTGAGCGGGTGGCGCCCATGGGCGCGCTGGTGACCGATGCCGGGCCGGCGGTGGGCAGCGCCGCGCCGGAATTTGCCTTGCAGGGCATCCAGTCCGAGTCGGTGCGTTTGGGCGGCAGCGACGAACGGGCGACGCTGCTGTTTTTCCTGGCGCCGACCTGCCCGGTGTGCAAAAAGCTGATCCCGATCCTGAAAAACCTGGCACGCGACGAACAACGCCAGGTGCGGGTGGTGCTGGCCAGCGACGGCGACGCCGACCACCTGCAGTTTGTGCGCGAGCAGCAGCTGCAGGCGTTTCCCTATCTGTTGTCGACCGAGCTGGGCATGGCCTACCGGGTGTCGCGTCTGCCGTATGCGGTGCTGATGGACCGCCAGGGCGTGATCGCGGCCAAAGGCCTGGTGAATTCGCGCGAGCAACTCGACAGCTTGCTCAACGCCCACGACATGGGCACACCCACCATCCAGCGCTACCTCGACGGTGTGGCCAGCACGGCCTGAGCGCTGCCAGCGCCTGGTTTTTTATCTCCTCTGTTTCGCGAAGGCATCTGCACCATGAACAAGTGGATCCAGTGGTTCGATCAGCTCACCGAGCGCCGGCTGCGCTCGGTCGCCACCCGGCACGGCCGCCGCAGCTTTGTCACCCGGCTGGGCACGGCCCTAGTGGGTGGGGCGGTGTTGCCCATGCTGCCGTTTGACCGCAGCTTGCAAACCGCCCATGCGGCCGGTGCCCCGGCCGCTGGCGGCAAAGGCGACGACCCGACCCAGTGCGACTATTGGCGCTACTGTGCGGTCGACGGCTTTTTGTGCACCTGCTGTGGCGGCAGCCTGACCCAGTGCCCGCCCGGCACCGAAGCGTCCAAGGTGTCTTGGATCGGCACCTGCCTCAACCCCAAAGACGGTCGGCACTACATGGTGTCGTACAACGACTGTTGTGGCAAAACCTCGTGCGGCCAATGCCTGTGCAACAACAACGAGCGCGAACGCCCCGGCTACCGCTTGGGTGTGCACAACGACATCAACTGGTGCATGGCCAACACCAGCCAGATGTTCCACTGCACCACCTCCATCATTGTTGGGGTGGTCTGATGGTGTGGGCCCGCTTGGCCACCACCGTCGCCGTGTTGGGCTGGTCGGCGCTCGCTTGGGCGCAATCCAGCGGCGCACCGCACCGCATGGCCAATACGGTCAGTGGTCAACAGGTGGTGTTGCGGCCCGACGCGCCCTCGGTGGCGCCATCGGGCGCGGTGCACACGCTCTACCAGTTGCACTGCATGGGCTGCCACCAAGCCACGGGTGCGGGCGAGCCCAAGGGCCGGGTGCCCGATTTGCGCGCCATCGGCGCCTATTTGCACCTGCCTGGCGGGCGCGAGTTTCTGGTGCGGGTGCCCGGCATCACCGGTGTGGGGCTGAGCGACGGGCAGATCGCTGAGCTCATCAATTGGCTGTTGGCGACCAAGTCGGTGGCCTGGTTGCCCGCAGGCCACCGCCCCTACAGCGGTGAAGAGGTGCGGCGGGTACGCCAAGTGCCGCTGGTGGAGGTGGCCAGCGAGCGCGAGCGTTTGGTGGCCCTGGGCCAGCGCCAGGGCCTGCCGCTGGTGCCGCTGTACACCGCCGCCACCACCGACCGCTGAAGGAACGCCCGATGGCCCAGTTTGTTGCCCACAGCACCCACGACGTTGACGACCAGTCCCAAGCGCTGGACGGCTGGCAACAGCGCTACCAGCAACTGAGCGCTGGGCGCTTTCAAGGGGTTGCTTGGCAAATGGTGCTCGATGGCGGCACCTTTGTGCGCGAATGGACCAATCTGCACCTGAGCGAACACATCACACCGCCACCCGACCATGTGGTGTTGGCCGTGCCCACCGCCGTGTCGCGCGGCTCCACCTTGGCGGGCCAGCCGCTGCAACGCGAATCGCTGATGGTGCTGGCCTCGGGGCAGGAGCACGACCTGGTGTCCACTGGCGAAATGGATTTGATTGGGCTGGCGGTGCACCGTTCGGTGCTGGCGCAGTTGGCGCCGGCCAAGCTGGAATGGCTGGCCCAGGCCGAGCGCGAGCGCAATCTGAGCTTGAGCCCCGACGCGGCCGATGCGATCCGCCGGCTGCTGATGGCGGTCAGCGGCTTGTCCGGCGCAGCACCGGGGCCCAGCGGCACCCAGGCGCCAGTGGGTGGCGCACCGGCCAGCGCCGAGGCGGGTGGCGACGTGGTGCCCGGTGCCGAGCAAGAGATCTTGCACAGCACCTTGTTGCAGACCTTGTTGTTGGCCATGCACAGCCAGGGCGATGTGCACATTCCGCGCCGCGCCGACACCCGCCAGCGGGTGGTGCGCCGCGCCATCGACTTCATGAACGCCCATCTGCACAGCGACATTGGGGTGGGCGAGATTTGTGCCGCCGCGCTGGCGAGTCGGCGCACCCTGCAATACTGTTTTGAAGAGCTGCTGCAGACCACGCCCCAGGCCTATTTGCGGGCCCTGCGGCTCAACGAGGCCCGGCGGCTCATCAAAAGCCACGGCGAGCGGCCGATCCAGCATGTGGCGCACGACCTGGGTTTTTCCAGCGCCAGCCACTTCACCCGGCACTACAAACACATGTTCGACGAGCTGCCGTCGGACACCTTGCGCGCGGCGGGCACCGCCGCGCCGTCTGCGGCATTTAAGCGCTGAACTGCAGCGCCGCCAGCCGCGCGTAGGTGCCGCCGGCGGCTAGCAGTTCGGCGTGGCTGCCGGCCTCCACCACCCGGCCGTGGTCCAGCACCACAATGCGGTCGGCCCGCTGCACGGTGGCCAAGCGGTGGGCGATCACCAAGGTGGTGCGGCCTTGCATGGCGGCTTCCAGCGCGGCCTGCACCATGCGCTCGCTGTGGGCGTCGAGTGCGCTGGTGGCCTCATCGAGCAGCAGCAGCGGTGGGTTTTTCAGCAGCGCGCGCGCAATTGCAATGCGCTGGCGCTGCCCACCCGACAAGCGCACACCGCGCTCGCCCAAAAAGGTCTGGTAGCCCTCGGGCAAGGTGCGAATAAATTCGTCGGCAAACGCCGCCTGCGCGGCGGCCAGCACCTCGGCGTCGCTGGCCTCAGGCTGGCCGTAGCGGATGTTGTCCATCGCGTTGGCCGAAAAAATCACCGCGTCTTGCGGCACGATGCCGATGCGCTGGCGCAGCTCGCGCAGGGCCAAGCGCTGGATCGGCACCCCGTCGAGTGCGACCTCGCCGGCCTGTGGGTCGTACAGGCGCAGCAGCAGCTGAAACAGCGTGGTTTTGCCTGCGCCGCTGGCGCCCACCAAGGCCACGGTTTGGCCCGGTGCCACGTCGAGGTTCAGGTCGCGCAGCGCGGCCTGTTCGGGCCGCGAAGGGTAGTGAAAGGTCACACCGCGCAGGGCCAAGGCGCTGCCACCTTGTGGCGCGGGCAGCGACAGCGGCTGGGCCGGTTCGCGCACCGGTGAGTCGGCCGCCAGCAGCTCCATCAGCCGCTCGGTGGCGCCAGCGGCGCGCAGCAGGTCGCCGTACACCTCGCCCAGCACCGCCACCGCGCCGGCAAAAATCAGCACATACACCGCAGCTTGGCTCAGTTCGCCCGCGCTCATGCGGCCTTCGAGCACCGCTTGGGTGCCTTGGTACAAGCCCCAGAGAATCAGCGCCGCATTGGCCACGATCACAAACGCCACCAACACCGCACGCGCCCGGCTGCGCCGCGCGGCGGTGGCAAAGGCGCGTTCACTGGCCTGGGCAAAACGCTGCGCCTCGCGCGCTTCGGCGGTGTAGGCCTGCACCACCGTCATGGCGTTGAGGGTTTCACCGGCCAAGGCGCTGGTGTCGGCCACCCGGTCTTGGCTGTCGCGCGACAGGCGCCGCACCCGCCGGCCAAACCACATGGCCGGCAGCACCACACCGGCGACCACAGCGAGCACGGCCAACATCACGCTGGGGTGGCTCCACACCAGCATCAACAACGCGCCCAGCCCCATCACGCCGTTGCGCAAGCCCATGGAAAACGACGATCCCACCACCGTTTGCACCAGCGTGGTGTCGGTGGTCAGGCGCGACAGCACCTCGCCAGTGCGGGTGGTTTCAAAAAACGCTGGGCTTTGCTGCAGCACCCGGGCGTAGACCGCGTTGCGCACATCGGCGGTCACCCGCTCACCGAGCCAACTGACCAAATAAAACCGCGCCGCCGAAAACACACCCAGTGCCAGCGCCACGCCAAACAGCGCCAGAAAGTGGCCGCGCAGCGCCAGCACCTGGGCGTTGCGGTCGCCGGGCAGCAGGCCTTGGTCGACCAAATGGCGCAGCGCCACCGGGAACACCAGCGTGGCGCCGGCGGCAAGCAACAAAAACGCCAGCGCCAAGCCCATCTGCCAGCGGTAGGGCCACAAGAACGGCCGCAGTCCGCCCAGCGAGCGTGGGGTGTTGGGGCGGGGTCGGTCGGCGCTCGGTGTTTTTGCCATACAGGGCCATACAAAAGGGAAAGCAAGGGAAAGCGGTGCATTGTGCCGCGCTGGTGGGCTGGCGCCGGTGTTAGGATTTTTGGCTGAGTCAGAGACACCAACACCAACACCAACACCAACACCAACACCAACACCAACACCAACACCAACACAGGGAGCCCCCAATGATTGATCCGCACGACGCACCGACGGTGCCGTCCAGCCTTTTTATGGATACCTTGCCCAGTGCGCTGCACCCGCAGGAGGAGATGCCCCCTCCGTTGCAAGACTGGGCGTTGCGCTTCACCGGATCGGGCAGCGAGTATTTCCGCATCTGGATCGTCAACCTCTTGCTCACCCTGGTGACCCTGACGCTGTATTGGCCCTTTGCCCGGGCGCGGCGCATGGCCTACTTTCACAGCAACACTTGGGTGGGCGACAGCGCCTTGGGCTTTCACGCCGACCCTTGGAAGATGTTTCGCGGCTACCTGCTGATGTTGGCGCTGGGTGCGGTGTATGGACTGGTGTCGAACTTTGTGCCAGCGCTCTCGTGGTTGCCGCTGTTGGTGCTGGCGCTGCTGTGGCCGGCGCTGTGGAGATCTTCGCTGATGTTTCGGCTGCGCAACACCAGCTGGCGCGGGGTGCGGTTCGATTTTGTGGGCACCACCGGCGACGCCTACCGGGTGATGTTGCCGCTGTTTTTGCCGTCGGTGCTGTTGGTGGCTGTGGGTTCGGTGGGGGAGACGCCCGGCTCTGCCGGGCTGACCTGGGTGCAGGTTTTGTTGGTGGTGGGCGGGCTGATCGTGTTGGCTGCCTCGGTGCTGTTTCCCTGGCTGATGGCGCGCATGCACGCTTACCAGCACAGCGGCTATGTGTTCACCGCCGAACACACGCACCTGCCGGTGTCGGCGCTGACCCGGCCCATGTATTTGCTGGGCCTCAAGGCCTTCGGGTTGGTGGTGCTGGCGATTGCCATCGCGGTTGGCTTGGGCGTGTGGGCAGCGTTCGCGCTCAGCGGGGATGGCCGGCCCGGTGTGCTTGTGGCCGTGGGCGCGCTTTACTTGGCGCTGCCCCTGTTGGTGTTGCCGTATTGGCGGGCCCGCATGCAAAACTTGGTGTGGGGCCAGACCCGCAGCCAGCACATTGTGCTGTCCAGTGTGTTGCGCTTTCGCGATGTGCTGAAAGTCAACCTGCTCAACTGGGTGCTGATTGCTCTCACCCTGGGGCTGTACTGGCCGTTTGCCGCCATCCGCACCGCGCGCGTGCGGCTGGCGGCGGTGTCGGTGCGCATCGAGGGCGATGTGAACACCTGGGTGGCGCAAGCCCCCGCGCAGCGCGCCGGCGTCTTGGGCGACGCCGCAGGGGACTTTTTTGGTGTGGACATGGGCTTGTGATGGGTGTACCCACGCTAGAGACCCAGTGGTTTGACGGTCGCAGCCCGCAGGCCCAAGCGGTCAGCGTCTGGCTCGATGGCGACGAGCTGGTGCTGCGCACCGCCCAAGGCGAGCGCCGTTACCTGCGCCGCGCCGTGCGCTGGCCCGAGCGGCAAACCCACGGCCAGCGCCAGACCGAGCTGCCCGACGGTGGGCTGCTGCAACACAGCCAAGCCGCCGAATGGGACGCCTGGTGGGCCGCCAGCGGTGGCACGCAGTCGCGGGTGGTGGGCTGGCAGCAAAGCTGGCGCGCCACCGCTCGGGCGTTGATAGGCAGTGTGGTGTTTGTGGCCGCGTCGTGGGTCTGGGGCGTGCCACTGCTCAGCCGGGGGCTGGTGCAGCTCATTCCAGCGGGGCTGGAGGCCAAGGTGGGCGACGCCGCTTTTGAGCAGGTCTCGGCGGTGTTTTTGCGGCCAAGCCAGCTGCCCGCCGAGCGGCAAGACGCCATCCGAAAGCGCTTTGAGCGTTTGGTGCGCGGCGCTTACCCGCAGGGCGACGCGCCGGCTTGGCGGCTGAGCTTTCACAGCGCGCCCGCCCTGGGCCCCAATGCCCTGGCACTGCCGGGCGGCACCATCGCCATGACCGACGAACTGGTGGCGCTGTTGGCCGACCAGCCCGACGCGATCCAGGGCATCTTGGCCCACGAGCTGGGCCATGTGGTGCACCGCGACGGGCTGGACATGCTGGTGCGATCCAGCTTGGTGAGCGCGCTGGTCGGCGTGGTGCTGGGCGATGCGAGTGGCTTTGTGGCCACCGTGCCCGCCACGCTGGCCACACAGTCTTATTCGCGCGATGTTGAACGCGCAGCCGACGGTTTTTCAGCCGAGTTTTTGCAAAGCAACGGCATCTCGCCAGCAGTGATGGCGGTGTTCTTTGAGCGCATTGCGAAGCTGCAGAGATCAGAGGGTGACGACGACAAAGGCCTGCCGATTGCCATTGCCAGCCATCCCGAACACGAAGAGCGCATCCGCTTTTTCACCGAGTGGCGCTGAACGCCTGCGCCCTGCGGCTCAGAGCTGCAGCGGCGTGGCGTAGCCGGTCATCTCCAGATAGCCCCGGCCCACGCGCTGACCGGCTGGGTTGATCAGCTCGCTCAAGCCCTCCCAATACACCGGGCCACCTTGGCCCAGGCCACCCATTTCTTGGTCGTCGAGCAGGCTGTTCACTTCCCACTGGCCAGCTGGCGTGTGCACCCGCCAGCGCACCGGGTAGCTTTGGCGGTGGCGTAGGCTGGTCCAGTGGCGCAAGGGGTCGAGTCGCAGCTCGCCGGGCGCAAAGCTGCGCGCCGCTTGCCCGGGCGCGCGCCACGAACCGCCAGTCCACAGCGCACTGCCGTCGCGCCGGCGCAGTTGAAACGCGGTCAGCGCCGAGCCGTCGTCCAGGTTCATGCCGATCCAGTCCCAGCCCACGGCGTCGGGGTGCAGCAGCGCTTCGCTCCATTCGTGGTCGAGCCAGGCGGTGCCGCGCAGCGTGCGGCTGCGCCGGCCTTGTCGCAGCGTGGCTTGCACCGCCAGTTGGGGCTCGGTCACATAAAAGCTCGCTTGCTCAGGGTCCGGGCCTTTGCGCGAAAAACCTTGGTCCCCCTGCAGCAATAGCGGCTGGGTGGGGCTGGCCTGTAGGTTGAGCGCAAAGTCGGGTGTCTGCACCCGGCCTTGGTAGCTGCCGGTGGTCGCGTCGCGCCACAAGCGCCAGGGGCCCATGGTGGCGTCGGTGTCGTTCAACGCGGTGTAAGCGCCTTGTCCGAGTTGGGTGGGGGGCTCACCGTTCCAGCGCGCCAGGCGCTGGCCATGCCAATGGCGCTGTGCGCCCACGTCGGTGATGGCCGCGTGGGCCATCAGCAGCTGGCGCGCGGCCAGCCGGCTGCGCACGCCTTGCGCCTCGTCGACCCGGGTGCGGAAAAACGTGAGTTGAAAGCCAATGGGCGCATCGCCGTCTTGCAGGTGTCCGGTCAGGTACCACCACTCGGTGCGCCATTCGGTATGGGCGCCGTGGTCGCGCGGAAACCGCAGCGCGCGTGGCTGCAGCAGCCCCTGGGCCAGCGCGCCGCCGGGCAGCAAGCCCAGCACAAACAGGCGCCGGCCGATGGGCATGGCTCAGCCTTCCAGGCGATGTGCCCAGCGCGTGTGGGCGCTGGCCACATCGCCCATGTGCTGCGCCGCCCAGGCCGGGTCGTGGTAGGTGCCCAAGTAGCGCTCGCCGCTGTCGCACAGCAATGAGAGCACCGAGCCTGTCTCTCCACGCTCGGCCATGCCTTGTGCCAAGGTCAACATGGCCACCAGGTTGGTGCCGGTGGACGGGCCCACCTTGCGGCCCAGCCGTTCGCTGAGCGCCAGCATGGCGCCCACCGAGTCGGCGTTGTCCACCACCAGCATGTGGTCGACCAGCGAGGGAATGAAGCTCGGCTCCACCCGCGGGCGGCCAATGCCTTCGATGCGCGAGCCCGCGCCGGTGAGGCTGTGGTCGCCACTGGCGTGGTAGGCCGCAAACACCGAGCCTTCGGGGTCGGGCACACACAGCCGGGTGGCGTGGCGCCGGTAGCGCAAAAAGCGGCCGATGGTGGCGCTGGTGCCGCCGGTGCCCGCTGCCGCGACGATCCAGCGCGGCACCGGGTGGCGTTCGTGCGCCATCTGCTCAAACATGCTTTGGGCGATGTTGTTGTTGCCGCGCCAGTCGGTGGCCCGCTCGGCGTAGGTGAACTGGTCCATGTAGTGCCCGCCGCGCTCGCGCGCCAGATCCTGGGCGGCGGCGTAGACCTCGCTGGCGTGCTCCACCAAATGGCAGTCGCCGCCGTAGAAGCGGATCAGCGCAATCTTTTCGGCCGAGGTGCTGCGCGGCATCACGGCCACAAAGGGCAGGCCCAGAAGGCGGGCGAAATACGCCTCGCTCACCGCGGTCGACCCGCTGGACGCTTCCACCACCGTGGTGCCTTCGCGCAACCAGCCGTTGCACAGCGCGTACAAAAACAGCGAGCGCGCCAGCCGGTGCTTCAAGCTGCCGGTGGGGTGGGTCGATTCGTCTTTCAGGTAGAAATCGATGCCGCGCGCCGACCAGGCCGGCAAGGGCAGGGCGATCAGGTGGGTGTCGGCGCTGCGGCAAAAGTCGGCTTCGATGCGCTCGATGGCGCGATGGGTCCAATCGCTCACCGCAGTGCCTTCGCCCTGCGGGCTGGCGTGGGGCTGGTCCGATGCGGTGCGCATGGTCTTAAGCCGCCACCGGAACAATCCGGTAGCTGTCTTGGCCTTGGGCCCAGGCGGCCAAGCGGTCGATATTGGGGTGCTTGCCGGGGTGCTGCAGCGCGTCGGCGGTGTGCTCCGCGTACCACTCCAGCCCCAGCGTGGCGGCCATCGGACCCACTTGGCCGGCGTAGAGCGCGCCCAGCGCGTGGTAGACCGCCAGCGAGCCGGCTTGCCCTGGCTTGTTTTCGATGGTGGCCACGAGCGTGCCGTCGGCGCTCAGCAGCTGCACCGCAGCCAAGTGTTGCACGGAGGGAAGTTGTTGGAGTCGGTCAGTGAATCGCATGGCGCGCAGTGTAGGGCAGACCCGGCTACCCAGGGCTTGGGCCCCTCACTACACTGCTTGTAGTGACACGCGCCCGTTGATACCGCCATGCCCACCTTTGCCGAACACCCGATTGGCACCTCTGGTCAGCCCTGGGGAGAAGCGGAGTTTGGCGTTTGGCGCGCCCGCCAGCGGGTGCAGCGCGCCTATGCCGACGTGTTGGCCGCCATCCAGGCCTTGCCCGATGGGCTGCAGCGGCAGGCTTACGGCCACATCGACTACCCCGATGCGCAGTACGCGGTGTGGGCGGTGCGCAACCGCTGGCAAGCTGGGCTGCCTTGGGTGCTGGTGACCGGCGGTGTGCATGGCTATGAAACCAGCGGTGTTTGGGGCGCGCTGGGCTTTCTGGCCCACCACGCCTTGGACTGGGACGGTGTGGCCAACGTGCTGGTGCTGCCCTGCGTCAGCCCCTGGGCCTACGAGCGGGTGCACCGCTGGAACTGGGACGGCATCGACCCCAACCGCTCGTTCAAAACTCCCAGCCCGAGCCAAGAAGCCGCCGCTGTGATGCGCTTGCTGGCCCAGGTGCGCCAGCAATGGCAGGCCGAGTTTGTGGCCCATGTGGACCTGCACGAAACCACCTTGAGCGATGAGAGCGAGTTCCGCCCCGCGCTCGCCGCCCGCGACGGCCAGCCTTTTGTGCCGGGCCGCATTCCCGATGGCTTTTATCTGGTCGACGACAGCGAGAACCCGCAGCCCGCGTTTCAGCAAGCGGTGCTGCAAGCGGTGGCCGAGGTGACCCACATCGCCGAGGCCGACGCACAAGGCCAGCTGATCGGCAGCCCCATGGTGGCGCCCGGCGTGATCCGCTACCCCCTCAAGGCCTTGGGCCTGTGCGCCAGTGTCAGCGGCGCGCGCTACACCACCACCACCGAGGTGTTTCCCGACAGCCCACGCACCACACCCGAGCGCTGCAACCTGGCGCAGGCGGTGGCGGTGCAAGCGGCGTTGCGTTTTGTGACGCGCGCCTGACCGCGCCATTGGTGACATCGCCAGCCCGGGCTCAAGGGCTGGTTGTCAGAGCCCATGCCGGGTTCTTCATGTCAAAATTATGACTTTCGTCCAACAGTCGTATTCATGAGTTCCAAGCAGCGAAGCCGCTTTGTCCAGCGTTACCAGGACGTGCTGCAACTGGGCGCTGCCCTGTTGTTTTTGGTGCTGGCGGGTTTTTATGTGTCGATGACCGGCGCCAACATCCTGGGCCTCAGCGCACAAGCCACTTGGCTGCTGATCGTCTCTGCGGTGGTGGGCTGTTACATGGCCATGAACATCGGCGCCAACGACGTGGCCAACAACATGGGGCCAGCGGTCGGTTCGGGCGCCATGACCATGGGCTGGGCCATTGTGGTCGCCGCCACTTTTGAAATGCTGGGCGCGGTTGTCGCGGGTGGCGAGGTGGTGGGCACCATCAAAGGCGGCATCATCGACATCGACAAGGTGGGCGATGCCCAGCATTTTGCGTGGGTGATGCTGGCCGCTTTGCTGGCTGGCGCCTTGTGGCTCAACCTGGCCACGGCCTTGGGCGCACCCGTGTCGACCACCCACTCCATCATTGGCGCGGTCATGGGCGCTGGTATCGCCGCAGGCGGCTGGGGCTTGGTCAACTGGAGCACCATTTCGGCCATTGTGGCGAGCTGGGTAATTTCTCCACTGATGGGGGGCGCCATTGCCGCAGGCGTGCTCTACATCATCAAGCGCAGCATCACCTATCGCAACGAAAAAACCGAGGCCGCTGCCCGGGTGGTGCCGGTGCTGATCGCCGTCATGGCTTGGGCCTTTGGCACCTACATGTTGCTCAAGGGCTTGGGTCAGTTGGTCAAAGTGGGCTTTGTGCCGGCGGTCCTCGCCGGTGGGGGCGTGGCGGTGGTGACGTGGATGTTGGTGCGCGCGCCGATTGCCCGTTTGGCTGACAAACAAGCCAACAGCAAAGACGGCGTCAACCGCCTGTTTGTGTGGCCGCTGGTGTGTTCGGCTGCGCTGCTGAGTTTTGCGCACGGCGCCAACGACGTGGCCAATGCCATTGGTCCCTTGGCTGCGATTTTTGAGGTGGTCAAGTCGGGCGCGGTGGCCGCCAAGGCTGCTACCCCACTGTGGATCATGGTGCTGGGCGCTCTCGGCCTGGCGGTGGGCTTGGCCTTGTATGGGGCGCGCCTGATTCGCACCGTCGGCAAAGAAATCACCGAACTCGACAATATGCGGGCCTATTCGATTGCGCTGGCCGCAACGCTGACGGTGATTGTCGCTTCGCAATTGGGCATGCCGATTTCCACCACCCATGTGACCATCGGCGCTGTGTTTGGTGTGGGCTTTTTGCGCGAGCTGCTCAAGGTCAATTACGCCAAGATGGAAGCCACCGTGCGGTCCGGCCACAGCGGCGAAGACCGCGATGAGGTTGAGGCCTACCTCAAGCGGTTTGAGGCCGCTGAAGTGAGCGAAAAGCAGCGCATGCTGGCCGACATGAAACAACGCGCCAAAGACCGCCAGATGGCCGATGGTGCGGTGTTCGACAAGACCGAACGCAAAGCGTTCAAGAAAGCCTATAAAAAAGAAATCGTCAAGCGCTCGGCGGTGATGCGCATCGTGGCGGCCTGGATCGTTACCGTACCAGCGACGGCGGTGGTGGCCGCTTTGCTCTACCACGTGGTTGCGGCGGTGCTGTCCTGAGTTAGACAAAAGATTTGGGGTTTTCCCTTAAATCTGCCATAATGCGAGACCGCGCCGAACACCGGCGCGGTTTTTTGCATCTGCCTCACGCTTCAGAGCCCGGCGCTGTTCACCGCGGTGAACCCCATGCCTGGCCGACTCGCTTGATCGGCGCTGCCTCAGCAGCCGCTGTCACCGCGTACTTTGTTTGATGGTTGATGTGTTTTTTGCAACCACGAACAAAGCGCCGCGGACCGCGCCCCGATGGGGTGCCCCCGTGCTTTGCTCTTGATATGCGGCCGCGCGCCGCCGAAAGCAACACATGGACAACGTTTTTTCCACTCCCGAGATCGACACCAGCGCTGTGGAGGTCGACACCTCCGTGTCCGCTGCCGCTCCCAGCGCCCCCAAAGGCCTGCCCGAGGCCTTTGTGAAGATGGGCTTGGCGCCCGAGTTGGTGCTGGCCGTGGCCGACCTCGGCTACGAGCAACCCACTGCGGTGCAAGCCCAGTCGATTCCCCGCGTGCTCGCCGCCGGTGAAGGCTACGCCGACCTGATGGTCTCCAGCCAGACCGGCAGCGGCAAAACCGCCGCCTTTTTGCTGCCGGTGCTCGACACCCTGCTGCGCCAGCAAGCCCAGGCCGAAGCCGACGCCCGCGCCGAGCGTGAGCGCCTGGTGGCCGAGGCCCTGGCGCGCGGTGAAGCCCCGCCCAAAGCGCCCAAGCGCAAGAACCCGACCGATCCGCGCCACTTCAAGGCGGCGACCCCTGGCGCTTTGATTTTGTGTCCGACCCGCGAACTGGCCCAACAGGTGGCGCACGACGCCATTGATTTGGTGCGCCATTGCCGAGGCCTGCGCGTGGCCAATGTGGTGGGTGGCATGCCTTACCAGCTGCAAATCGCCAAGCTGCAAAACGCCGACCTGGTGGTCGCCACCCCGGGCCGCCTGCTGGACCTGCAGCGCTCGATGCAAATCAAGCTCGACAAGGTGCAGTTTTTGGTGGTGGACGAGGCCGACCGCATGCTCGACCTGGGCTTTGCCGACGACCTGGCCGAGGTGCACCAGCTCACCGCCGCGCGCCGCCAGACCATGATGTTCAGCGCCACCTTTGCACCGCGTGTGCAACAACTGGCCATGCGCGTCATGCACGAAAACGGCGCCCATGTGCAAAAGGTGCAAATCGACACCCCGCAAGAAAAACACGCCAGCATCGAACAGCGCCTGTACTGGGCCGACAACGCCGACCACAAGCGTCGCCTGCTTGATCACTGGCTGCGCGACACCAACATCGACCAAGCCATTGTTTTTGCCAGCACCCAAATTGAGTGCGACGGCTTGGCCAACGACCTGCAGCAAGCCGGCTTTGCCGCTGTGGCCCTGCACGGCGCGCTGAGCCAGGGTCTGCGCAACCGCCGCCTGATGGCGCTGCGCAACGGCCAGGTGCAGTTCCTGGTGGCCACCGACGTGGCCGCGCGTGGCATCGACGTGCCCACCATCACCCACGTCTTCAACTTTGGCTTGCCGATGAAGGCCGAGGACTACACCCACCGCATTGGCCGCACCGGCCGCGCCGGCCGCACCGGCTTGGCAGTCACGCTGGCCGAGTTCCGCGACCGCCGCAAGATTTTCGACATCGAGGCCTACACCCAGCAGCGCTTCAAGCCCGACACCGTGGCTGGCCTCGAGCCGCAGCAGCGCATGCCGGTCGACAAAAAGCCCAGCTTTGGCAAGGGTGGCGGCCGTGGCCGCAGCAACGACCGTTTTGCCGGTGGTTTTGGCCGCAGCAGCGACCGCGACGAACGCGGCGGTTTTGGCGGTGGCTTTGCCCGCGACGGCGAGCGCCGCTTCGACAACAACCGCGCCGACAACCGTTTTGAGCAGCCGCGCGGTCCGCGCGGTGACGCTGGCCGTGGTTTTGCCAGCTTTGGCCAAGCCGACAAAAGCTGGGGCCGCAGCGAGCCGCGTGGCGACCAGTTCAACCGCGCGCCGCAAGCGCCGCGTGGCGCCGACCCGCGTTTTGACCGCCCGGCACACGCCCGGCCGGCGCGCGACGGTTTTCGCAATGAAGGCTTTCGCAGCGACGGTTTCCGCAGCGAAGGCGGCGCCCGCCACGACGGTGGTTTCCGATCCGAAGGCCGGGGCAACGGCAAACCGGCCGGTCGCCAGGTTCGCTCGCGCTGAGTGCCGTGTGAGGGCACTTGTGCCCCGCACTTGAACACCACACACGGCGCTGCATACAATACCCCCTGTGTGGGGACGTAGCTCAGCTGGGAGAGCGTCGCGTTCGCAATGCGAAGGTCGGGAGTTCGATCCTCCTCGTCTCCACCACCCCGTATTCGCCACCAAAAGCCCAATCTCGATTGGGCTTTTTTGTGTCCGCTGGCTGGTGTGCGCCGGCTCAGCCCAGCAGCCACAGGGCCGCCGCGCTGTAAGCTGGGATGCCCACCAAGATGTTCATTGGAAAGGTCACGCCCAGGCTCAAACCGAAGTACAGCGCCGGGTTGGCCTCTGGAATGGCGTAGCGCAAGACCGCTGGCACCACGATGTACGAAGCGCTGGCCGACAGCACCATCAACAGCGCAGTGTCGGCAGCCGGCAGGCCCAGCAGATAGCCCAATCCGAGTGCCAGGCCCGCGTGCAGCCAGGGTCCCAAGGCGGCATAGGCCAGCAGCGCGGCCGAGGCTTGGCGGGCCGCCGAGAATTGCCGCGCCACCATCAAGCCCATGTCCATCAAGAAGAAGGCGAGCATGCCTTTGAACAGATCGCCAGAGAAGGGTTGCATCATGTCTTTGCCGGCGTCGCCGCTGATCCAGCCCACCGCCATGGCCCCGAGCAGCAACAAATGGGCGCCGTCGGTGAAGGACTCGTGCAAGATGTGGCGCGCGCTGGGGCTACCCGGTGTCACCACAGCCCTGGTGCTCTGGGCTTGCCGGTGGCGCAGGGTGCTCGCCAGCAAGACCGCCATGATGATGGCGGGCGACTCCATCAACACCATGGCCACCACCATGTGGCCACCAAATGCCAGGCCGGCCTTGTCCAGGTACTGCATGGCGGTGACAAAAGTGACTGCGCTGACCGAGCCGTACGAGGCTGCGATGGCGGCCGCGTCAAAGCCCCCCACGCGGCGACGCAGCCACGCGTAGCCCAGCCCGGGCACCACAAAAGCGAGCAACACCGCCGCTCCAACACCCGCCGCCATGGTGCTGTTGAAGTCCGAATCGGCCAGCGCAAAACCGCCTTTGAGGCCGAGCGCCATCAGCAGGTACAGCGACAGAAATTTGGAGATGGCGGGCGGGATTTCGAGGTTCGACTTGAGCGCGCCAGCCAGCACGCCGAACACAAAAAACAGAATGGCGGGATCGGTTAGGTTGTTCATGGGGACTCCTTGGGCAGCGATGCTAGGGCTGGTTTGCATGGAGTAATATCGAAATCGTTGTTTTTATGTATCGATAAAAACCAATGAATATCACGTTTCGCCAACTGCGGCTTTTTTTGGCGCTGGCCGACACCGGCAGTGTGAGCGCGGCGGCGCGCGCGGTGCATGTGACCCAGCCAACGGCCTCGACTCAGTTGCGCGACATCAGCGACTCGGTGGGGGTGCCGCTGTATGAACTGGTGGGCAAAAAGCTCTATCTCACCGAGGTGGGACAAGAGTTGGCCGCCACCGCGCGCGCGATTTCGCAGTCTTGGGATATGTTTGAGCAGCAGGTCGACGGCATCAAGGGCCTGACCCGCGGGCGTTTGAAGATCGCGGTGGTGAGCACGGCCAAGTACTTCATGCCGCGTTTGCTGGGCGCGTTTTGCCAGCGCTTTCCTGCCATTGATGTGGCGCTGGAGGAGCTCAACCGCGATGGCGTGGTGCAGCGCCTGCGTGAGAACCGCGACGACCTCTACATCATGTCCATGCCGCCGGCCGATCTGGATCTGGTCAGCGAGGTGCTGATGCCCAATCCGATTGTGGTGATTTTGCCGGCCAGTGACCCGCTGTGTCGGCGCGCCAGTTTGCAGCTGGGCCAGTTGGCGCAGCGGCGCTTTATCTTGCGCGAAAAAGGGTCGGGCACCCGCATGGCGGTGGACCGGCATTTTCGCCAGCTCCGGTTCCGCCCCGATGTGCGGCTGGAGCTGGGCAGCAACGAAGCGGTGCAAGAGGCGGTGGCCGCCGGCTTGGGGGTGGGGGTGCTGTCGCGCCACGCCTTGCGCAGCCCTGCACCCGAGAGTGGGGTGCAGGTGGCCCCAGTGGACGGCTTTCCCCTGCCGGCCCACTGGCACATCGTGCACCCGGCCGGACGCAAACTCTCACCCCTGGCGCAAGCCTTTAAGGTGCATTTGCACGCGCACGGCATGCAGCGCTCGTCCGACTGAGCAGCGCGCTCAGTGTCGGGCCGCGCGCAACTGCTGCACCTGCAGCGGCGTGACCGCGCCGGCCTCGTTGCCCCATTGGGTGCGCAGGTGGGTGAGCACCGCCGCCAGCTCGGTGTCTTTGAGTTCCAGCACAAAAGGCGGCATGCCAAAGGGTTGCTCCACGCCCGGCGCCGGCAAGCTGAAGCCGCCGTGCAGCACGCTGTGCAGCGCGTTGGCCGGGCTGTGTTGGGTGACGCTGCGGTGGCCCGCCAAGGGCGGGTAGGCCCACTCGCCATTGGCCAGCGCAAAGCCTTGGCCTTGTGTGCCGTGGCACTGGGCGCATTGCTGGCGGTACAGCTGCGCGCCCAGCTCGCGCAGATCGCTCGGCACGGGCTCGCTGGGGCGGCGCGACACGGTGTGGGTGGGCAACTGGCGCAGGTGCTGGGCCACGGCCGCGATGTCGGCGTCTGGCCAGTGGCGCAGGCTGCCGTGCACCACCTCGGCCATGGGGCCGGTGCTGATGTGTTGTTGCCAGCGCCCGTGCTTGAGCAACGCCATCACTCCCTCTTGGGGCCAGTCTTGCACCCCAGCCTCGGCCGGGTCGAGCAGCGATGGCGCGTGCCAGCCGTTGGGCAGGTCACCGCCCACCAGCGACAGCGGGTCAAAGCTGCCGGCCAGCGCGTTGCGCGGCGCATGGCAGGCGCTGCAGTGGCCCAGGCCGTTGACCAGGTAGACGCCGCGCTGATCGGGCGCTTCAGGGGCGCTGGCCAGTGCGTCGGCGGGCCGGAAGAAGAGGGCGCGCCAGACCTTTTGCGCGGCCTGTGTGCTGTACGGCCAGCGCAGTTCGTGGGCCTTGTTGGGCGTGTCCACTGCGGGCAATTGCCGAAAGTAGGCCCACAGCGCGTCGCTGTCGGCGCGGGCGATGTGGGTGAAGTTGTTGAGCGGAAACGCGGGTGTGAGCAAGCGCCCGTCGCGCGATTCGCCCCAGTGCAGCGCGCGCCAAAAATCGTCGGCACTCCAGCCGGCCAAGCCACTGGGCGAGGGCGTCAGGTTGCCACCAAACACGGTGCCAAACGGTGTGCCCAGCGGCACGCCACCCGCGTAGTCGGGGCCACCGGTGGCGGTGTGGCAGGCCGCGCAGTTGCCTTGTTGCGCGAGCAGGCGGCCGCGTTCGACCTGCGCGGCGGGGTCGGTGTTGGCCTGACTGGCGGGCATGGGCGCGACGCGCGTGGGGCTGGCGGGCCACAGCAGCCAGCCCACGATCACCAGCGTCGACACCAGCCACACCGCGCCGATCAGGCGCCAGGGAGCGGGGCGCGCGCTCATTGGGCGCTCCCGCATTCCAGCGGCAGGCGCGCGGGTGTGGCCGCCACCGCTGCGCCCACCGGCACCGGCCGCGAGGCGAGCCAGCCGCTGAGCGCGGCCACGTCCTCGGGCGCCAGGGCTTTGGCGATCTGCGCCATGCAGTCGGGGGCGTGGGCGCGGCGCAGGCCGTTGCGCCAGGCGCCGAGCTGGGCGTTGAGGTAGTCGCGCGGCAAACCCAGCAGACCCGGCGTGGCGGGCAAGGCACCGAGCAAGGCTTGCCCGTGGCAGCTGGCGCAGGCTGGCAGTTGGCGGCTGCGGTCGCCCTCGAACACCAGTTGCTGGGCGCGCTGCGCCTGCGCGGCGCTCAGCGCCACCGCCACGGGGGGCGGGTAAGGCACGCTTTGGCTGGCAAAGTGCTCGGCCATGGCTTGCAGGTAGGGCGCGTCCAGCGGCTTGAGCAAGTGGGTCATCAGTGGGTAGCTGCGCCGGCCTTGCTGAAAATTCAGCAGCTGGTGGTACAGGTAGGTGGCGGGCTTGCCCGCCAAACGGGGGTAATAGCCGTCGGGCCCGGCGCGGCCTTGTTCGCCATGGCAGTGGGTGCAGGCGGTCAGGCGTTGGGCCAGGGTGTCGGTGGGCACGGGCGTGGCAGACGCGGGGACGAGCGTCTGTGCGGACAGGCCCCCTGCGCACAGCAGGGCGGCCAGCGCCGCAATCAAGCCGCGAAAGCGGTGGTGCAACATGTCAGGCCATCCCATTGCGGCGCGCCAGTTCCACAAACAGGGCCGACTGGTCGTTTTCGCTCAGGCCATGCGCGTTGGCGTCGGCGTAGAGCTGTTGAAACAGTTGCGTCACCGGCGCGTCAAAGCCCAGCTCAGCCGCGGTGGCCAGGGCGTTGCGCATGTCTTTGAGCTGCACCGCCATCGAGCCGCGTTTGGCAAAGTCGCGCTCCACCATGCGCTGGCCGTGCACCTGCAAGATGCGGCTGTCGGCAAAGCCGCCGCTGATGGCCGCTTTCACCTTGGCTGGGTCGGCGCCGCCTTTTTCGCACAGCAGCAGGGCTTCGGCCACCGCGCCGATGGTGATGCCCACAATCATTTGATTGGCGAGTTTGGCCAATTGCCCGCTGCCGCTGGCGCCCACATGGGTGAGCCGCCCTAGGTGGGCCAGCACCGGCGCGGCGCGCGCCACATCGGCTTCTGCGCCACCGGCCATGATGGCCAAGGTGCCGGCTTCGGCGCCCACTGTGCCACCCGACACCGGCGCGTCCACATGGGCCACGCCCCGCTTGGCCAAACGCGCCGCGTGGGCGCGCGCCTCGGCCGGTTGGATGGACGACATGTCCACCACCAGCGCACCGGGCCGATAAGCGGCCAGGGTGTCGTCTGCCAGCAGCACGTCGCCCACCACACGGCCGTCTTCCAGCAAGCAGATCACCACATCGGCGGCGCGTACCGCCTCGGCGGCGGTGGGGTGCACTTGGGCGCCGTCGGCGAGCAAGCGCTCGGCTTTGGCGCGGGTGCGGTTCCAGGCGTGCACCGCATGGCCGGCGCGGCACAGGCGCTGGGCCATGGGGTAACCCATCATGCCAATGCCCAGCACGGCAATGGAGGGAAGAGAGGCGTTGGGTTCGGTCATGGCGGGCATTGTAGGGAGACAGGTCTGCGTCAAGCTTGCGGGCAGAATGTGCGGGCAACACAGGAGACACCACCATGAGCACTTGGCAACGCGACCCCGACTGGCTGGAAGCCGAATACAACAACCGCGCCCGTGTGCCCGCATTTGCCGAGCACCTGCAGTTCTGGCGCGAGGCCTCGGCCCAAGCGCGGGTGGCGGCGCACGGGCGCTGCCGCTTGGACGTGCCGTATGGCGCCAGCGCTGCCGAGAGGCTGGATGTGTTTCGGCCCGAGCGCAGCCCCAAAGGTGGCGCGCCGGTGATGCTGTTTGTGCACGGTGGCTACTGGCGCAGCCTGGACAAGGCCGACCACAGCTTTGTGGCCCCGGCCTTCACCCGGCAGGGGGTCTGTGTGGTGGTGCCCAATTACGCGCTCTGCCCGGCGGTGGGCATGAGCGAGATTGCGCTGCAAATGACCCGCGCGGTGGCCTGGACGGTGCGGCATGCGGCCGACTTTGGCGGCGATCCGTCGCGCATCACGGTGGTGGGGCATTCGGCCGGTGGGCATTTGGCGGCCATGCTGCTGGCTTGCGACTGGGCCCAGGTGGGCGCCGACTTGCCAGCGCAGGCGGTGCGCAACGCGCTGTCGATTTCGGGCTTGTTCCAGCTGGAGCCGCTGCGCCACACACCGTTTTTGGCCAACGATTTGCGCATGGACGCGGCCGAGGCCAAACGCCTGAGCCCGGCCTTGTGGCCAGCGCCCGCCCACGGCAGCTTGGTGGCGCTGGTGGGCGGCGATGAAAGCAGCGAGTTTTTGCGCCAAAACGCGCTGATCCACAAAGCCTGGGGTGGCCAGCGGGTGCCGGTGTGTGCCGCCTTGCCGGGGCTCAACCACTTCAGTGTGCTCGAAGCGCTGGCCCGGCCCGGGCACCGGCTGCACCGCCAGGCGCTCGGCCTGTTGAAGGCCTGAGCGCCTTGGCGGCGGGTGTCACATCAGCAGGTGTTCGCCCGCGTTGTCGCCACCCAAGATCACGTAATTGACCTTGCGGATGTCCATCAGCTTGGTGCCGCCGGCGTAGCTGATCGAGCTTTGCACGTCCTGCTCCATCTCGATCAGGGTGTTGGCCAGTTTGCCTTTGACCGGCTCCAGAATGCGCTTGCCTTCGACGTGCTTGTACTCGCCCTTGTTGAAGTCGGACGCCGAGCCGTAGTACTCCTTGAACAGCTCGCCATTGACCTCCACCGTTTTGCCCGGCGACTCTTCGTGGCCGGCAAACAGCGAGCCAATCATCACCATGGTGGCGCCAAAGCGCACGCTCTTGGCGATGTCGCCGTGGCTGCGGATGCCGCCGTCGGCAACGATCGGTTTGGTCGCCACCCGCGCGCACCACTTGAGGGCTGAGAGCTGCCAGCCACCGGTGCCAAAACCGGTCTTGAGCTTGGTGATGCAGACCTTGCCCGGGCCCACGCCGACCTTGGTGGCATCAGCGCCCCAGTTTTCCAGGTCGATCACCGCCTCGGGCGTGGCCACGTTGCCGGCGATCACAAAGGCCTTGGGCAGCTTGTCCTTGATGTAGCCAATCATGTTCTTCACGCTGTCGGCGTGGCCGTGCGCGATGTCGATGGTGATGTATTCCGGGCACAGGCCTTGGGCCACCAACTGGTCTACCGTGTCGTAATCGGGTTGCTTCACGCCCAGCGAGATCGAGGCGTACACCCCTTTGGACTGCATGTCGCGCACCAGCCGCACGTTGTCGATGTCAAAGCGGTGCATGACGTAGAAATAACCGTTCTTCGCCATCCATTCACAAATGGACTCGTCCACCACCGTTTTCATGTTGGCGGGCACCACCGGCAGACGGAACTTGCGCCCGCCCAGCTCCACGCCAGCGTCGCATTGCGAACGGCTCTCCACGCGGCACTTGCGCGGCAGCAGCAGGATGTTGTCGTAGTCGAAGATTTCCATGAAAAAACCAAGCTCCAGAAAGGATTCGTTGACTGGACACTGAGGTCCAACGAGTGAGCGCTTGGCTTGGCCGGTTTTTGTGGCGTGGTGTTTCGCCCATTGCAGGCGAGCCAACAAAAAACCGGGCGCAAGAAACTTGGGCCCGGTGATTGATTCTACCCGCATTCGCTGACGCAGCGGGACATGCGGCGCTTCAGGCCTTTTTGACGTATTCCGACTTGAGCTGCATCGCGCCAAAACCGTCGATCTTGCAGTCGATGTCGTGGTCGCCCTCGATCAGGCGGATGTTCTTGACCTTGGTGCCGACCTTGATGGCGCTGGACGAGCCTTTGATTTTCAAGTCTTTGATCAGCACCACGCTGTCGCCGTCTTGCAGCACCTGGCCGTGCGCATCTTTCCACACCCGAGCCGCTTCGGTCTCGGTCGCCGCGCCGGCTTGCCATTCGTGCCCACACTCGGGGCAGATCAGCAAGCTGCCATCCTCATAGGTCAAGCTGGATTGGCATTGGGGGCAGGCGGGGAGCGTGGACATGGGGGCTTTCTTCAACAGCGGTCGGTAAAAGCAATCAGTGTAAGTCCCGCCTCAGCAGCGAGCCTGCAAGGCCGCTCAGGTCCACCACATCGGCTTTCTACAATCGGCGCATGTTGTTTCCCGACCCATCCCCCTTGCTCAGTGGCCTGAACCCCGAGCAGTCTGCGGCCGTGGCCTTGCCCGCCGAACACGCGCTCATCTTGGCCGGCGCCGGCTCGGGCAAGACCCGGGTGTTGACCACCCGCATCGCCTGGTTGCTGCAAACCGGCCAAGTGGGGCCGGGCGGCATTCTGGCGGTGACCTTCACCAACAAGGCCGCCAAAGAAATGATGACGCGGCTCACCGCCATGCTGCTGGTCAATGTGCGCGGCATGTGGATCGGCACCTTCCACGGCCTGTGCAACCGGCTGCTGCGCGCCCACCACCAGGCGGTGGGGCTGCCGCAGGCTTTTCAGATTCTGGACAGCCAAGACCAGCTCTCGGCCATCAAACGCTTGTGCAAACAGCACAAGGTCGACGACGAGCGCTTTCCGGCCAAGCAGCTGCAGTACTTCATCAGCGGCTGCAAAGAAGACGGCCAGCGGCCGGGCGACGTGGTGGTGCGCGACGAGGACACCCGGCGCAAGGTCGAGATTTACCAGCTCTACGAAGAGCAGTGCCAGCGCGAAGGCGTGGTCGATTTTGGCGAGTTGATGCTGCGCTCCTATGAGCTGCTGCGCGACAACGACCCGGTGCGCGAGCACTACCAACGGCGCTTTCGCCACCTGCTGATCGACGAGTTTCAAGACACCAACAAGCTGCAATACGCCTGGGTCAAGCTCTTGTCGCCGCCGGCCATCGAAGGCCTGGGCAGCGGCGGCAACGCGGTGTTTGCGGTGGGCGACGACGACCAGAGCATTTACGCCTTTCGTGGCGCGCGGGTGGGCAACATGGCCGACTTTGTGCGCGAATACCGGGTGGCGCACCAGATCAAGCTGGAGCAGAACTACCGCAGCTGCAGCAATATTTTGGAGTCGGCCAATGCGCTGATTGCCCACAACAGCCGCCGCTTGGGCAAAAACTTGCGCACCGACGCCGGTCAAGGCGAGCCGGTGCGCGTCACCGAATACCCCGGCGACTTGGCCGAGGCCAACGCGGTGGTCGACGAAATGAAGCAGCTGCACCGCGAAGGTGTGGCGCGCAGCGAAATGGCGGTGCTCTACCGCAGCAACGCGCAGAGCCGGGTGATCGAGACCGCGCTGTTCAACGCCGGCATTCCGTACCGGGTGTATGGCGGCCTGCGCTTTTTTGAGCGCGCCGAAATCAAACACGCGCTGGCCTATTTGCGGCTGATCGAGAACCCGCGCGACGACACCAGTTTTTTGCGGGTGGTCAACTTTCCGCCGCGCGGCATTGGGGCGCGCAGCGTCGAGCAGTTGCAAGACGCGGCCCGCTCGGCCGGGTGTTCGCTGCACGACGCGGTGAGCGCGGTCACCGGCCGCGCCGGTGCCGCCATTGGCGGCTTTGTGGCACTGATGGACGTGCTGCGCGAGCGCAGCGCCGGCCAGCCGCTGCGCCAGATCATCGACGTGGTGCTGGAACACAGCGGCCTGCTGGAACACTACCGCGCCGAGCGCGACGGCCAAGACCGGGTGGAAAACCTGGAGGAACTCGCCAGCGCCGCCGAGAGCTTTGTGATGCAAGAAGGCTTTGGCCGCGACGCGGTGGCCCTGCCGGTGGACGAGACCGGCATACCGCTCAGCCAAAGCCCGGTCAGCCAGGGCCTGGACCCCAACGCGCCGGTGCTGGACACACCGCTGGCCAGCGCCTTGCTGCCCGACGCCGACACCGGTGAAACGCTCAGCCCGCTGGCGGCTTTTTTGACCCACGCGGCGCTCGAATCCGGCGACAACCAGGCCCAGGCGGGGCAAGACGCGGTGCAGCTGATGACGGTGCACGCCTCCAAGGGATTGGAGTTTGACGCGGTGTTCATCAGCGGCCTCGAAGAAGGCCTGTTCCCGCACGAAAACGCCATGAGCGACCGCGACGGCCTCGAAGAAGAACGCCGCCTGATGTATGTGGCCATCACCCGCGCACGCCAGCGGCTGTACCTGAGCCACTGCCAGACCCGCATGCTGCACGGGCAGACCCGCTACAACGTGCGCAGCCGCTTTTTTGACGAGCTGCCCGAAGCCTGCCTGAAATGGATGACGCCGCCCCAAGGCCTGGCGCAGCCCACTTGGGGCGGCGGATCGGGGCCGTGGGGTGGCGCCTCAAGCGCGCCGCGCGGCCCACAACCCGCTTGGTCACCCGGCTGGCTGGACAAGGCCAGCGCCCCCGCGCCAGAGCCCGACCGGGGCACCGACATCAAAGCCGGCATGGCGGTGTTTCACAACAAGTTTGGTGAAGGCAAGGTGCTCAGCGTGGAAGGCGCGGGCGACGACGCCCGCGCCCAAGTGGCCTTCCACCGACACGGCACCAAATGGCTGGCCCTGTCGGTGGCCAAACTCACGCCGATCTGATCAGCTGCCGATCACGCCGCCGTCGTTTTTGGTGATGACGATGGTGGCCGAGCGTGGCCGCTTGCCGGCGCCGTAGCCGATGTTGGCGGGCCACTGGCTTTCAAATTTGGCGGGGTTGTTCACATCGGCCATCTTGGTGTTTTCGCCCGGGTGCTGGATGTTCACAAAAATCGCCTTGCCGTCCGGTGTTTCGGTGATGCCGGTGATCTCGGCGCCCCTGGGGCCGACCAAGAAACGCTTGAGCGTGGCCGGTGTGGGTGCCTTGCCGGCGTGGGTGGTCACCGTTTTGTCGCCGTGCTGCAGGCTCACCGGGCCACCGTCGCCGTGGCGGCCGGGCAGGGCGGCCAGCATCATGCAGTTGGTCACGTCGGTGTAAGCGCCGTCGTCGGTCTGGATCCAGCACACACCGGTGGCCGGGCTGAACACCAGGCCGTCGGGCGAAGACAGGTCGTTGTCGTCGGTCAGCTTGGACAGGTTCACCGTGCTGGCGTCGGCGGTGGCCTCGGCGCCAAACAGGTAAATGTCCCACTTGAACGTGTCGGCGTGCGGCTGGGCTTCTGCCAGGCGCACGATGTGGCCGTTGACGTTGCCCTTTTGCTCGCGGCTGCCCTTCATGTCGCTGTAGACGCGTGGGTTGGCGGCGTCGGCGTTGGCGGCGGTGCGGTTGCTGTTGTTGGTCAGCGTGATGTAGACCTCGCCGTTTTTGGGGTTCACACCAGCCCACTCGGGGCGGTCCATCTTGGTGGCACCCACCGCATCGGCCGCCAAGCGGGTGAAGATGCACACGTCGGCCTGGCTCTTGAACTCAAAGTACGAGCTGTTTTCAATGACCGGGTTCTTCATCGACAGCTCCAGCCAGTCGCCATTGCCGTCGTCCTTGAAGCGCGCCACATACAGCGTGCCTTTGTCGAGGTATTTGTCGCCAGCGGCCATGCGGTTGGCGGGCTGGGCGTCGGCTGGGTCCCACTTGGCGTCGGACACAAATTTGTAGATGTATTCGCCGCGCGCGTCGTCGCCCATGTAGGCCACCACCGGTTGACCGGCGCTCACGCGGGCGAAGGTGACGTTTTCATGGCCCATGCGGCCCAGCGCGGTGCGCTTGCGCAGCACTTGTTGGCGGTCGTAGGGGTCGAGTTCCACCACATAGCCAAAGGTGTTCATCTCGTTGCGGTAGTCCTCGCGGGCGCTGGCGCCCGAGGCGCTGTTGTTCCAGCGCACAAAGCGGTCGTCGCTGCCGGCGCTTTCCCAGCCGTGGCGGCTGGGGGCGCCCGCGCGGCGGCCATAGCGGTTCAAGGCCTGCACCTGCTTGTCTTTTTTGCGTGCGTCGTCGTCCTTGGCGTCGCGGAAGAAATAGCCAAACCAGTTCTCTTCGCCCGACACAAAAGTGCCCCAGGGCGTTTTGCCGGTGCCGCAGTTGTTGAGGGTGCCGCGCGCTTGGGTGGCGGTAGCGTCGTATTGGGTCACCAGATGCTCGCTGCCACGCGCCGGGCCGCTGATCATGGCCTCGGTCATGGTGGTGACGCGGCGGTTGAAGGGCGAGTTGGCCTTGTACGCCCATTGCTGGCCCCGGGCCTCAACCTCCACCACCGACAGGCCGTGGATCATGAGTTCCTTGTCCACCTCGGCCGCAGGGCGGGGCAGGCTGGCGGTACCGCCATCGGCGTGGATGAAGAAGGAGGTCAGCTTTTCGTCGGTGGTGGCCTCGTGGTTCATGGCCAGCAGGGCGCGCGTGCTGCTCGCAGCGGGCTTGCCGTCGGCCGAGAGGCCAAAGTACTCGATGCCGTCGTGGTGGTCGCCAGCGCGTTTGCCCCATTCCCTGTCGGTGCCGTCGTTTTTCAGCGCCGGGGTGGACGCGGTCAGCGGATCGCCCAGCGCGTACAACACCCGGGCGGTGTAGCCCTCGGGCACGGTCACGCGGTCGGCCAAGCTCTTGGCCACGGGCTTGAAGCCCAGCGTGCTGATGGCAGCGCTTGTGTTGGCCGAGGGGGCCACGGTGGCGCAGCCGCTCAGGCCGGTGACGCCCAAAGCGCCCACGCCCACCGCACCCACGGCGCCGCGCAGCACATGGCGGCGCGACAGGCGGGTTTCAAGCACGTGTTCAAAGCTCGGGTTGGCGCTGGTGTTGGAGTCTTCGACGTTGAAGAACTCGCCGGGACGGATGGAGTCGGTCATGGTCTTGGCCTTGCTGTTGGGGTTGAACAAACAGGCGCAAGCATGGTGGCCCAACATGAAAAAGCCGTGACAGAGTGGCCAACCGTCACTGCGTTGGAGTGCGGCGCGGGGTCAAGCGCTGTGCGTCACAAAACTGTCGCGAAACGTGAAGTACAGCGAGGCGTGGAACATGGCCGCCAGCAACAGCACCATGGGGTAGGTGACGATGGCCAGCGCCTGTGGCCCCAGCAGACTCGCGACCAGACTGGTCAGCAGCCCAGCGAGCAGAAAAATGCCCAACCAGCCTAGGCCAAACACCAGCATCGCGCCTTTGTTGCGCCAGCAGGCCAGCCAGCTGAAGAACAGCGCCTTGACTGGCGTCACCCCGTGCCAGTGCACCAGCGGCGGCGCGTGCCAGAAGGCGGCCAGCATCGGCACATAGAGCAGCGCCACCGCCAGCAGGCCCGGGCCCATCAGGGTCTCGCGCACCTTCTCGGGGTCCACTTGGTCGCCTTGCAGGGCTTGCAGCGCCTCGGTGGGCAGCAGCAGGCTGGAGACCAGCATCACCACCAGCAGCACGGCGGCGTACAAGCCACCCAGCAGCCACATGGCTTTGCTGCGTTCGCTGCCGTCGCGAAACGCGGTCAACAGCGTCACCGGCATCGGAAAGCGCCCGGCGTCGGCTTCGCGGCTGGCGGCCATCAGCCCCAGGGTGCCGGCCGGCACCAGGGCCACGGCCAAAAACGTGCCCACCAGCGGAATCACCGCCAACAAGGAGATGCCCATCATGAACATAAAAAACAGGCCCGCCATGGCCAGCGGTTGTTTGAAAAACACCCGCAGGCCCTGTTTGACCCAGACCCAGCCGTGACCGGCGCTCAATTGGTTGAGATGCATGCTGCGGTGTCCTTAAGCGGCGATGGCGGTGTTCACACCGGTGGCGGCGCGCGGTGCGCCCATGTCGGCCAAGCGGTGGCGCAGCACCCGCTCAAAGTGGGTCGGGTCGTGGGGCTTGAGCATGCTGGCCTCGCGCGGCAGATGCCAGTCCCACAGGCGCGAGAGCCAAAAGCGCAGCGCACCGGCGCGGCGCATGGCCGGCAGCAGAGCCCGTTCGGCGGCGGTGAGCGGGCGCACCGACTCGTAGGCAGACACAAACGCCGCCACCAGCTCGGGCTGGTCGGCGCCGTCGCTGGCCTCGGCGCTGTGCACGATGCACCAGTCGTTCAAGCACACCGCCAAGTCGAACAGCCAAGTGTCCACACCGGCGAAGTAAAAGTCGAAAAACCCGGTCAGCGCGTCGCCGTCGAACATCACGTTGTCGCGAAACAGGTCGGCGTGCACCGGGCCGCGCGGCAGCGCTTGGTAAGCGGCCGATGCGGCCACATGGTTTTGGTAGCCCAGCTCGGCGCGGATCAGGGTGGCCTGCTCAGCGCTCAGGTGCGGCAACACCACCGGCACGGTGTCGTTCCACCACAGCAGGCCCCGCAAATTGGGTTGCTGCAGCTCAAAGCCCTGACCGGCCAGGTGCATGCGCGCCAGCATGGCGCCCACGGCGGTGCAGTGGGCCACGCCGGGTGCGAGTTGGCTGCGCCCGCTGAGCTTGTTGACCACCGCCGCCGGTTTGTCCATCAGCGTGTGCAGGATCTCGCCTTGGGCGTTGGCCGCTGGGTCGGGCACCGGAATGCCTTGGGTCGCCAGGTGTTTCATCAGCTGCAAATAAAACGGCAATTGCGCGTGGGTGAGCCGCTCAAACAGGGTCAGCACATGGGTGGTGCTGGCGCCATCGCGCTCGGTGGTGACAAAGTAGTTGGTGTTTTCAATGCCACCGGTGATGCCCTGCAGCTCAATGAGGGTGCCCAGTTGCAAGGAGTCGATGAGGGCGGCGGCTTGCGCCAGGGGAACTTCGGTGTAGACGGCCATAAGGGGGTGATTTTAGGCAATGCCCGACAATCGCCCCATGACCGCTGAAACCCCTGTTGTTGCCCCCGACACCGCCCAGCCCGCCACCTTGTTGCTGGTGGACGGCTCCAGTTACCTCTACCGCGCCTTTTTTGCCGGCGGCGAGGCCATGAGCATCACCTTGCCCGACGGCACGGTGCAAAAAACCGGCGCCATCCGCATCATGATCAACATGATGCAAAAGCTGCTCAAAGACCAACCGGCCGTTTACGCCGCCTGTGTGTTTGACGCCAAAGGCCCGACCTTTCGCGACGCGATTTACCCCGACTACAAAGCCCAGCGCAGCCCCATGCCGGACGATTTGCGCAGCCAGATTGCGCCCATCCACGAGGTGGTGCGCCTGATGGGCTGGCCGGTGCTGGATGTGCCCGGGGTGGAGGCCGACGACGTGATCGGCACCCTGGCGGTGGCCGCCGCCAACCAAGGCATGAACGTGATCGTGTCCAGCGGCGACAAAGACCTGGCGCAGTTGGTCAACGAGCGCATCACCATCATCGACACCATGAGCGGCAAGGTGCGCGACCTGGCCGGTGTGGAGGCCGAATTTGGCGTGCCCGCGCGCCTGATGCTGGACTACCAAATGCTGGTGGGCGACACGGTGGACAACGTGCCCGGCGTGCAGGGCGTGGGCCCCAAAACGGCGGTGAAGCTGCTGCAGGAATACGGATCGATCGACCACCTGATCGCCCAGGCCGATCAGGTGAAAGGCGCTGTGGGCGAGAAACTGCGCAAGGCGCTGGACTGGCTGCCCACCGGCCGCCAGCTGCTGACCATCAAAACCGACTGCGATTTGAACGGCTGGGTGCCCGGCCTGCCGGCGCTGGACGCGGTGCGCATGGGCGAGCCCCACACCGCGCCGCTGCGCGCCTTTTACGAAACCTATGGCTTCAAAGGCCTGGCCAAAGCGCTGGGTGGGGATTCACCATCGCGCGCTGGTGGCGACGGGGCTTCACCCCCTCTCCCCGCTGGGGAGAGGGCAGGGGTGAGGGGCGAGCCCGCCCACGACCTGTTCAGCGAAGCCCCATCCGCGCCACCCGCACCCGCTAGCACACTGGCCTGCGACACCGTCCTCAGCTGGGAGTCCTTCGACCGTTGGCTGGCCAAGATCGAGGCCGCCGAACTCACCGCCATCGACACAGAAACCACCTCGCTCGACGAGATGGTGGCGCAGATCGTGGGCATCAGCTTCAGCGTCGCGCCGGGCGAGGCCGCCTACATTCCGCTGCGGCACGAAGGCCCGGACGCGCCCGAGCAACTGCCTTTTGACGAGGTGTTGGCCAAGCTCAAGCCTTGGCTGGAAGACCCGGCCAAGGCCAAGCTCGGCCAACACATCAAATACGACCGCCATGTGTTCGCCAACCACGGCATTGAGGTGCGCGGTTATGCACACGACACCATGCTGCAAAGCTATGTGCTGGAAGTGCACAAGCCCCACGGCTTGAGCAGCCTGGCCGAGCGCCACCTGGGCCGCAGCGGCATCAGCTACGAAGCGCTGTGTGGCAAAGGCGCGCACCAAATCCCGTTCGCCCAAGTGGCGGTCGACAAGGCCGCCGCGTATTCGTGCGAAGACAGCGAACAAACCCTGTGTGTGCACCAGGTGCTGTGGCCGCAGATCGAGGCCAACGCCAAATTGAAATTCATCTACCAGCTTGAAATCGACAGCAGCGAAGCCCTCTACCGCATCGAGCGCAACGGCGTGCTGATCGACGCGCCCACCCTGGCCGCCCAAAGCCACGAACTGGGCCAGCGCATTGTGCAGCTGGAGCAAGACGCTTACGCCATCGCCGGCCAGCCCTTTAACCTGGCCAGCCCCAAACAGCTGGGCGAGATCTTTTTTGACAAGCTGGGCATGCCAGTCATCAAAAAAACCGCCACCGGCGCGCGCAGCACCGACGAAGAGGTGCTGGAAAAACTGGCCGAAGACTACCCGCTGCCCGCCAAGCTGCTGGAGCACCGCTCTCTGAGCAAACTCAAAGGCACCTACACCGACAAACTGGCCCAGCTGGCGCTGCCGCGCACGGGCAGGGTGCACACCCATTACGCGCAGGCGGTGGCCGTCACCGGGCGGCTGTCCAGCAACGACCCCAACCTGCAGAACATTCCCATCCGCACCGCCGAAGGCCGCAAGGTGCGCGAGGCCTTTGTGGCCGCGCCGGGCCACTTCATTGCCAGCGCCGACTACAGCCAAATCGAGCTGCGCATCATGGCCCACCTGAGCGGCGACGAGGCCTTGCTCAAAGCTTTTCACGACGGCATGGACGTGCACCGCGCCACCGCCGCCGAGGTGTTTGGCATCGCCCCGGCCGAGGTCAGCAGCGAACAGCGCCGCTACGCCAAGACCATCAACTTCGGGTTGATTTACGGCATGGGCACCTTTGGCTTGGCCAAGTCGCTCGGCATCGAAAACGCCGCCGCCAAAACCTACATCGACCGCTACTTTGCGCGTTTTGCCGGCGTCAAACGCTACATGGACGAGACGCGCGAACTCGCCAAACAACAAGGCCATGTGGAAACCGTGTTTGGCCGCAAGCTGGTGTTGCCCGACATCCAAAACGCCAAAGGCGCCAAGCTCGCCGCGCTGGAGCGCCAGGCCATCAACGCGCCCATGCAGGGCACGGCGGCCGACCTGATCAAGCTGGCCATGGTGGCGGTGCAACAGGCCTTGGACGCCCAAGGCAAAGGCACCCAAATGGTCATGCAAGTGCACGACGAACTGGTGTTTGAAGTGCCAGAGGCCGAGGTGGATTGGGTGCGCACCGAAGTGCCGCGCCTGATGGCCGGCGTGGCCGCGCTGGCCGTGCCGCTGCTGGCCGAGGTGGGCGTGGGGCCGAACTGGGAGCAGGCCCACTGACGGAATCGCCACCAGTGGGCCTCAAGTTCGTACCGCCGCTGCCGATGCACCCGAAGAGCCGTTAACAGGAGAAAACCATGGACGTTTCCCCCAACGCAATGGTGGACCGGGTGCTGCAGATGCGCCAAGCCGAAGTGCAGCAAGAGGTGCAGGTGCGCGTGCTCAAAGAAGCCATGGACAGCCAAAAAACCGCCGTGGCCTCGCTGCTGGCCGGGGTGACGGGCGACATGCCGCTGGCCACATCGGGCGATGTGGGCACCCGGGTCAACACCCGGGCTTGAATCGTCACATTCCGCGCCAGCGCGGGCTTGGGTACCGCCGCAGACCCAAGTGGGTGTGGGTCCGAATTGGGAGCCAATGCGCCGGTGACGCTGGCATCTCCTGCTCCACCGACTTCACCGATCGGGATTCACTCCCCAGCACGTCCAATAATGGCGAGCAATGCTTCCAGCCGTTTGAGGGTCTTCTTCGAGAAATCTGCGCAGCGCGTGTTTACGAACGGGCATGGACTCAGGCGGGTCTTCGGGATGGTGGTGGAAGATGTTGAAATCTTGTTCGGCCGCTACTGAACCGGCCCGGGTTTTGAGGAGGCTCCTTCACTAGCAGGCCGTTGAAAAAATGCTCATTGAACGTGCGGGAGACGCTGATTTCGA
>CAZYUD010000017.1:0-84482 GCA_964650505.1 uncultured Hydrogenophaga sp. | reverse complement strand
TCGAAATCAGCGTCTCCCGCACGTTCAATGAGCATTTTTTCAACGGCCTGCTAGTCCATTCAGCAAGATAGTTGTTGAATACTTCTCGTCCCACGTTGTACACGCCCCAAGCTCCAATCACAGCTTGTGCTGGCCCCCATGATTTCCCTGCCAACGCAAACTGACTTTCAACCGTCGCCGCTACCCCTTGCACCGTGCTGGATATGTTCACGGTGCCGTCTGGGCTCTTGGCCCCATGCCCGTGTTGACCAAGCCTCGCTGGCCACCGAAGCTGCCCAAAACATTTGAAACTGCGTTTGAAGTGCTCATCTGTAGTTACCTGTCGCATCCCGGATGATCATAGGATCGCTTGACGAACAAGTCAGGCAGCCCAGCGTACCAGTTCTTCATGGCCGGTATCAATGTTCTGGAGTTCAGCGCTGACTGAGGCAATTGATGGTTGTACGAGGCCACGTAATGCAGCAGCGTCTGCTACAAGCCTAGGCTACGTTGGTCTTCGGAGATGCCGTAGCGCTATGCCGTCGTGGCTGGCGCTGCCCCAGTCTCAAGTGGCTGGGGTGGTACTCGTCGCGAGTAAATGGTTTCGCCTGAGGCCTTTGTAATCTCCGGGGTGCCACAGCTACACTGCGCCCATGAGTTTGGACACTTGGTTGATTTATCTGCTGGCGGCCATTGGCCTTTCGCTCTCCCCGGGCCCCAACGGCTTGCTGGCGCTCACCCACGGTGTGCTGCACGGCCGGAGACAAACGCTCTTCACCATCGCCGGTGGCGCGCTGGGGTTTGTGCTGGTGATTGCCTTGTCGCTGTTTGGCATTGGCGCGCTGCTGCAGACATCGGCGCACTGGCTGCTGGTGCTCAAGTGGGTCGGCGGCGCTTATTTGGTGTGGCTTGGCATCCAAGTGTGGCGCTCACCACCGGTGGGTCTGGAGCTGGCGAGCCAATCGGTGGCCCACAGCGGCGCCTCGCTGTTTCGCCAAGGTCTGTTGTCGGCACTCACCAACCCCAAGGCGGTGTTGTTTTTTGCGGCCTTTTTGCCGCAATTCTTGGATCCGGCGCGCTCCCTGTTCACCCAGTTTGTGGTGATGGCCGGCACCTTTGCGCTGGTGGAAATTGCCACCGAATGGTTCATCGCCAGCGCGGCACACCGGGTGCGGCCCTGGCTGCAACGGGTGGGCCGCCAATCCAACCGCGCTTGCGGCGGCATCTTTGTGCTGATTGGTGCCGCCCTGCCCTTGCGCGGTTGATCGGCGCCCGGGCGTTCAGCGCTCGGTATCCACCTCGCTGCTGGCTTGGGCGTCGTAGCGCTCACCGCTGACCTTCTGCGGGTTGATCAGCGCATGGAGCGCCTGCAGCGTAGCGGCGTCGAGCCGCAGCGCCCCAGCGGCAAAGTTGTCTTGCAGGTGGGCTTCGCGGGTGGTGCCCGGGATGGTTACCACATGTGGCGCCTGGTGCAATACCCAGGCCAGAGCCAGTTGCGCGGGCGTCACCCCCAAGTCGGCCGCCAGCTGCACATAAGCCGGCAACAAGGCCTGGTTGGCCGCCCAGTGGGGGGCCTGGAAACGCGGCATGCTGCGGCGGATGTCTTTGGCGTCCAGCGCCGCCACATCCACAGGCCCGCACAAAAAGCCCCGCGCCACCGGGCTGAACGCCACAAACGCCACACCCAGCTCGGCACAGGCTTGCAATGCACCCAGCTCGGGGTTGCGGGTCCAGAGCGAATACTCGGTTTGCAGCGCCATGATGGGGTGCACCGCGTGCGCACGCCGCAGTGTGGCGGCCGAGACTTCACTCAGGCCAATGCCACGGATCTTGCCGGCCCGCACCAAATCGGCCAGCGCCCCCACACTGTCCTCGATCGGCACCGCCTTGTCCCAGCGGTGCAGGTAATACAGGTCGATCACGTCGGTGCGCAGCCGGCGCAGGCTGTCGTCGCACTGGCGCTTGAGGGTCTCGGGCCGGCCGTCGATGACACGCTGCTTCTTGCCATCGACATCAACGATGGCCATGCCACATTTGCTGGCCAGGGTAAAGCGCGAACGGTGCGGCGCCAGCACTTGGCCCACCCGCGCTTCGTTGTTGCCACCGCCGTACAGCGTGGCGGTGTCGATGAAGTCATACCCGGCATCGAGTGCGCCCAGCAGCACCCGCTCGCCCTGGGCGGCGCTCACCGCCGGACCATAAGCGTGGTCCAGGTTCATGGCACCCAGACCGATGGGCTGAACAGAAAACGGGCCGATAGAGCGCTGCAGGTTCATGGTGCTTCTGCGGTAGTAAAAGACAAAGGCCTGCCGCGCTGGCAGGCCCACGCCCGGGTTTGAGCGATTGTTACACCAGCTGCTGCTCCAGCTGGTGCAGCACCTGGTAACAGGGCAGCACCTGGGCCACGCTGGCGTTGGGTTCGCGGCCTTCGCGGATGGCGGCGAAGAATTCACGGTCTTGCAGCTCAATGCCATTCATGCTCACGTCCACCTGGCTCACATCGATTTTTTCTTCTTTGCCGCTGAACAGGTCGTCGTAGCGGGCGATGTAGGTGCCCGTGTCGCCGATGTAGCGAAAGAAGGTGCCCAGCGGCCCGTCGTTGTTGAAGCTGAGCGACAGCGTGCAGATGGCGCCGTTGGCGGCCTTGAGCTGGATGCTCATGTCCATGGCGATGCCCAGCGTCGGGTGGATCGGGCCTTGGATGGCGTTGGCTTGCACAACCGGGCTGCCGCACTGGTAAGCAAACAGGTCCACCGTGTGGGCGGCGTGGTGCCACAGCAGGTGGTCGGTCCAGCTGCGCGGCTGGCCCAGCGCATTCATGTTGGTGCGGCGGAAAAAGTAGGTCTGCACATCCATCTGCTGGATGTTGAACTCACCCGCGGTGATTTTGTTGTGCACCCACTGGTGGCTGGGGTTGAAGCGGCGGGTGTGGCCGCACATGGCGACTTTGCCGGTCTGCTGTTGCAGGGCCACGAGCTCTTCGCCTTCAGCCAAGACGTCGCAGAGCGGAATTTCCACTTGCACATGTTTGCCCGCTTGCAAGCAGGCCTTGGTCTGGCTGGCGTGCATTTGGGTGGGTGTGCACAGAATCACCGCGTCCACTTCTTGCATGGCCAGGCTGTCGGCCAAATCGGTGGTGACGTGTTGGATGCCGTATTTGTCGGCCACCTCTTGGGTTTTGGCCAGGTCGCGGCTGATCAGGGACACCACCTTCACGTCCGGGATGTTCTGAATACCGTCGAGGTGTTTGATGCCGAAGGCACCGGCGCCGGCGAGGGCGACTTGGATGGTCATGGTGGGCTCCTGAATGAAGATGATGAAAAATGGTTCGAACAGCGTGTGCAGATCGGCTGGGCTTGGGTGTTCATGGGCTGTTGATGCCCAAAGCCTGCGCCACACCGAGCAACGGGATCACCTGGGCCTTATCGGACAGCGGCCAAGACGAAGTGACGGGCGCGACCACATACGCGCGGCTCAGCTGCAAATCGCCGCACGCGTTCCAAAAGCCTTTGGTGACGCGGGGTGCGTCGGAGAGCTTGATCTCAAAGCCGATGCGCTCGCTGCCGGTGTCCACCACCGCATCCATTTCGGCGCCGGCGGCGGTTCGGTAGAAGTGCAGCGTGGCGTTGCCACTGGCCACCAGCGGCAACAAAGCGGCGATGTGGTTGGTGACCAGCCCTTCCCACGAATAACCCGACATGGGGTGGCCCTGCAGATCGTGCGCATTGCCAATGCCCAGCAAGGCGTGCAGCAGGCCGGTGTCGCGGAAATAGACCTTGGGCGATTTGACCAAGCGCTTGCCCAGGTTGACAAAGTAAGGCTCCACCTTGCGCACGATCAGGGCGTCACAAAAAATATCGAGGTAGCGCCCCACCGTGATGTGCGAAATGCCGCCCATGGCCACCGCCAGGCTCGATGCATTAAACAGCTGCCCGTGCTGGTGCGCCAACATGCGCAAAAAGCGCCACAAGGTTTCGCTGGGAATGGTGATGCCCAGTGCTGGCAGGTCGCGCCGAACAATGGACTGCAGGTAGTCGTTGCGCCAGCGCAGCGATTGGGCGTCGGTTTTGGCCAAGCTGCTCAGGGGCATGCCGCCGCGCTGCCAGTGGGCTTGCAAGGCCAGCAAATCGTGGGTGGGGTCTGGCGGTGCAGCGCTGCTGTGCACCTCGTTCCACAACAGCGGCGGCAACTCCAGATAGCTCACGCGCCCCGCCAAGGATTCGGCCGACTGCCGCAACATCGTGCCGCTGGCCGAACCCAAGAGCAAAAAGCGGCCTGGCTGGCGGTGGGCGTCGATTTCGGGGCGCAACTGCACAAACAGCTCGGACATGGTTTGCACTTCATCGAGCACCACCAAGCGGTCGCGGTGGGCAGCAAAAAACGCGCCGGGCTGATCGAGTTTGGCCCGGTCGGCTGGCAATTCCAAATCCAGGAACACGGCGCCTGGATGCTGCGCAGCACACGCCCGCGCCAGCGTGGACTTGCCCACTTGGCGGGCCCCCAAGAGCACCACACCGGGCGAAAAATCCAACCGTTCGTGCAATTCTCGGGCAAAAATACGATCAATCATCCTTGTATTTTGTTACATCAACTGTCAAATTACAAGGATGATTTGGCCTGTCATGCGTTTTCAAGAATCACATGCCCCACGGCCGTGTTGCTGGCGGGCACGTGGTAGAAGCGGTGCGCCACTTTGGGCAACGGGCCGGTGACTTGGCCCATGTTCACGTCAGCCATGGCGCCGCGGGCGATCAGCCACATCACCAGTTCAATGCCTTCGCTGCCGGCTTCGCGCACATAGTCGATGTGCGGGGTTTGCGCGCAGGCCACGGGGTCGTTGATCAGTTGGTCGAGCCAGGCGTTGTCCCACGCGCGGTTGATCAGGCCCGCGCGCGCGCCCTGCAGTTGGTGGCTCATGCCGCCGGTGCCCCAGATGTGCACATTCAGGTCTTCGTCAAAGCTCTCGACCGCTTTGCGGATGGCTTGGCCCAGGTTGAAGCAGCGCTGGCCGCTGGGCACCGGGTACTGCACCACGTTCACCGCAAACGGGATCACCGGGCAGGGCCAGGCGTCCTGCTTGGGATCGAGCGCGCCGCACATCAAAGACAGCGGCACCGTCAGGCCGTGGTCCACGTCCATCTTGTTGACGATGGTGAGGTCAAAGTCTTGCTGGATCACGCTCTGGGCGATGTGGCTGGCCAGCTCCGGGTGGCCTTTGACCACCGGCACCGGGCGCGGCCCCCAGCCTTCGTCGGCGGGCTGGTACTCGGCGGCGGTGCCAATCGCAAAGGTCGGGATCATGTCCAGGCTGAAGGCCGTGGCGTGGTCGTTGTAGACCAGAAAGATCACGTCGGGCTTGTTGTCCTTCATCCATTGTTTGGAGAAGTCGTAGCCCGCGAACAGCGGCTTCCAATAGTCTTCGTGGGTTTTGCCTAGGTCCATGGCCGCGCCAATGGCGGGCACGTGGCTGGTGTAAACGGATGCGGTGATGCGTGCCATGTTCAGTTCCCCCTCTTGCCTTGCGGTTGGCGGTGCGCTTGGGCGTCACCGTCTTCGCCGATGTAACGGTTGCCTTCCACCGAGCGACCACCGTTGATCATCATGTGGCGGTATTCCTCTTCGGTCATGCCGGTCATGGAGCCCGCCATCTGCTGGAAGCTCTTGCCGTCGGTCGCGCCGATCTTGGCCAAGAAATAGATGTTGCCGCCAGTGCGCATGCACCAGTTGAGGTCGCGCGCCAGCACGGCCTGCTTTTGCTCTTCGGTCATGGCCCACTCGTCAAGGTAAGCGCGCTCGTTGGCCTTGAAGCGTTCGCGGTTCTCTGCCTTCATGAGCGACATACAAAACTGGTTGAGCCAGTAGCCCTTGCGCGATTGCTCAGCGTCAAAAATGATCGTGCCGGGCACGTCGGTGTAGGGTTTGTCGAGCGCCATGTCAAACTTCCTCGGGCCAGTAGAGCTTCATGGGGTTGGTCACAAGCAGCTTCTTTTGCAACTCAGCCGTGCGTGCGATCTGTGGGATGAAATCGACCAGCAAGCCGTCGTCGGGCATGTGGTCTTTCAGGTTGGGGTGTGGCCAGTCGGTGCCCCAGAGCACACGGTCGGGGAATTCCTCCACCACGCGGCGGGCAAACGGCACCACGTCTTGGTAAGCGGCTTGCTCACCGTTCAAGGCCTTGGGGCCGGTCACGCTCAGGCGCTCCGGACAGCTGACCTTGCTCCACACATTCTTGTGCTCGCGCATGAACTTCAGGAACAGCTGGAACTCCGGCCCGTCGATGGGCTTGCTCACATCGGGGCGGCCCATGTGGTCGACCACCACGGTGGTGGGGAGCGCGGTGAAAAAGTCCCAGAGTTCGGGCAGGTCCACCGCCTCGAAATAGATCACCACGTGCCAGCCCCACTTCGCAATGCGGCCAGCGATCTCCATCAATTCGTCCTTGGGCGTGAAGTCCACCAAACGCTTGACGAAGTTGAAGCGCACGCCGCGCACACCGGCGTCGTGCATGGCCTGGATCTCTTGGTCGGTCACGCTGCGGCGCACCGTGGCCACACCGCGCGCCTTGCCGCCGCTGGCCACACACGCATCGACCATGGCGCGGTTGTCGGCGCCGTGGCAGGTGGCCTGCACGATCACATTGCGCGCAAAGCCCAGGTGGTCGCGCAGGGCAAACAGCTGGGCTTTGCTCGCGTCACAGGGCGTGTACTTGCGCTCGGGCGCATACGGAAACTCCGCCCCCGGCCCAAACACGTGGCAGTGCGCGTCGACCGCGCCAGCGGGCAGTTGGAATTGGGGTTTGCTGGGGCCGTTGTACCAGTCGAGCCAGCCGGCTGTTTTGGTGAAATCACCCGTGGTCGGTTTGTCCATGAATGTGCAAAGCAATAGGAAGACAGACGAACAAAAAGGCACCCAGGGTGAGTGGGCCAGCGCTGCGGGGCGCCATTCCGGCCGCCAGGCCGGCTAAGCCCCGCAGCGCTGGCCCACTCACCCGGGCGAACGAAAAAACCAGGCGAAAAGGACAAAGTCAGTCGATATACCGCAAACCCTTGGCAGCCAGCGGTTCACGCATCTTGTACATGTCCAGCCCCAGCACCCCGCTGGCCAGCTTGGCGCGCTTTTCGCCCTCAAAACTCTCGCGCTTTTGCGCAGCGGCCAGCGTCTCCACCGCCCGCGCGGCCGGCACACACACCACACCGTCGTCGTCGGCCACGATCACATCGCCCGGCGTCACCAACATGCCCGCGCACACCACCGGAATGTTCACCGAACCCAGCGTTTCCTTGATGCAGCCCTTGCTCGAAATGCATTTGCTCCAAACCGGAAAGCCCATCTCGTTGAGCGTCTTCACATCGCGCACACCGGCGTCGATGATGAGCGCCCGCGCGCCCTGGGCTTGAAAGCTGGTGGCCAGCAAATCGCCAAAGTAGCCATCGCCACACTCAGCGGTGACCGCCGCCACCACGATATCGCCCGGGCGGATCTGCTCGGCCACCACATGCAACATCCAGTTGTCGCCGGGCTGCAGCAACACCGTGACCGCTGTGCCGCTGACTTGCACACCGCTCTGGATCGGTCGCATATAGGGCTTCAACAGGCCGACACGGCCCATGGCCTCGTGCACCGTGGCACTGCCCAGCGCGGCCAAGCCGTCGGCGGCCGCGCGGTCGGCGCGGTGAATCTGGCGGTAAACAACGCCCAGTTCGTACATGGTCAGATTCCTTTGGCTGTCAGGGCCGCGTCCAGGCGCGGAAACACACGGCGGGCGTTGCCTTCGAACACCTGGTAGCGCTGCTCTTCGCTCAGGTTGGGCGTGGCGAGCACATACCGTTTGGTGTCGTCGTAGTAATGGCCCGTTTCGGGGTCGATGCCGCGCACCGCACCGATCATTTCGCTGGCAAACAGAATGTTGTCCACCGGGATCACTTTGGTCAGCAAGTCGATGCCGGGCTGGTGGTAGACGCAGGTGTCAAAAAACACGTTGTTGAGCAGGTGCTCGCTCAGCAACGGTTTTTTCATCTCCTGTGCCAGCCCCCGGTAACGCCCCCAGTGGTAGGGCGCCGCGCCGCCACCGTGTGGAATCACAAACTTGAGCGTCGGAAAGTCCTTGAACAGATCACCCTGGATCAGCTGCATGATGGCCGTGGTGTCGGCGTTGATGTAGTGCGCACCGGTGGTGTGAAAACACGCGTTGCAGCTGGTGCTCACATGGATCATCGCGGGGATGTTGTGCTCCACCATCTTTTCGTAGATGGGGTACCAGTGACGGTCGGTCAGCGGCGGGCTGGTCCAGTGGCCGCCCGAGGGGTCGGGGTTGAGGTTGATGCCCACCATGCCGTATTGGGTGACACATTTGTCGATCTCGGCCACACAGGTGGCGGGGTCCACGCCCGGCGACTGCGGCAGCATGGCCGCACCGATGAAGTGGTCAGGAAACAGTTGCGAGACGCGAAAGCACAACTCATTGCAAATCGCCGCCCAGGTGGCGGACACCTGAAAGTCGCCAATGTGGTGGGCCATAAAACTCGCGCGCGGGCTGAAGATGGTCAGGTCGCTGCCGCGCTCCTTCATCTTGGCGAGTTGGTTGCTCTCGATGGTTTCGCGCAGTTCGTCGTCGCTGATCTTGAGGTCCGACACCTTGGGCATCAGCGCCGGGTCTTGGATGCCCGCGATCTGGCGGTTGCGCCAGGCCTCCAGCGCCTTGGGCGCGGTGGTGTAGTGGCCGTGGACGTCGATGATGAGGGGCTGTGATCGGCTCATGGTGGTGAAGTGCAAAAAATTCAAACGGGGCGCATGCCCTGCGCGGTGAGCACTGGCGCGGCGGCAGGAGACGCTATAAAGGCCAGCACGGCGCGGGCCTGCTGCTGGCGCTCGGCGCCGGCACAGGCACTGGCCAGTGCACCGGCAAACACGGTATCGATGCGCACCGCTTCGGGCAGAGGCCCAGCAGTGGTGATGCCCGGCACATGCAAGAGTTCAGAGAGCTGCTGAAAACCCAAGGCCACCTGCCCCTGCGCCAGCAACTGGGCCACTGGCACACCGGGTGGCGCCTGCACCAGGCGACTGGCCAGGGTCTCGCGCACGCCCCAGCGCTCCAACAAGGCCAGCAGCGCAGTGCCGCTGGGCCCGGTGGAATAGCCCACGCTTGGGGCAGCCAACACCGCTGCGCGCAGGCTGGCCTCGCTGGCGAGGTCGGGCAAAGCCGCACCGGCCGGCACCGCCACCGCCACGCCCGAGCGCATCAGCGGCTGCACCGAGCCCGCCACCACATGGCCTGTGGCTTCGAGCTTGGCCAGGGCGTCACTCGCGAGAAACACCAGGTCAAAAGCCTCGCCCGCTTGCACCCGGCGCGCGGCGTCGACACCACCTACGGATTCGATCTGCAGCGGCGCCCCACCCTGCTCGGCCCACTGCTGGGCAAGCATAGTCAGCACCTGGCGGGTAGCCATGGAGGAAATGGCGCGCAGTGGGGGCAAATCAGCGGGCATGAGTGGCATTGTCTGTGGGGGTAGAACAAGTCACAAGTTGAATAACGTACTATTTGTCATTCCACATTGTTATGGCACAGCCGGCCGTTCCATGGACCTCAAACAGCTCAAATACTTTGTGCGGGTGGCCGAACTGGGCAGCTTCACCCGCGCCGCCCAGGCGCTGGACGTGGCGCAACCCGCCTTGTCGCGGCAAATCCGCCTGTTGGAGGTGGAGCTGCGCCAAACCCTGTTGACGCGCAACGGGCGCGGCGCCCTGCCCACCGAAGCAGGCAAGCTCTTGCTCGAGCATGGGCGCGGCATTCTGCACCAGGTGGCGCGGGCGCGTGAAGAGCTGGGCCGGGTGCGCGGCGCGCTGGCGGGCCGGGTGGCCATTGGCCTGCCGCCCAGCTTGGCCCGGGTGCTGACCGTGCCACTGACGCGCGCGTTTCGCGCCCAGCTGCCCGAGGCCAGCTTGTCCATCACCGAAGGGCTGTCGGCGCACATGCAAGAGTGGCTGGTGACCGGTCGGCTGGACATTGCGGTGCTCTACAACGCCCAACCGTCGAGTGACATCGAACTGTCGCCGCTGCATGAGGAGGAGCTGCTATTGATCGAAACACGGCCAAGCGGCCTGACCCAGGCCCAAGAACCGCCAGGGGCAGTCACGCTGCCAGAGATCGCCACTTTGCCATTGGTGATCCCCAGCCGGCCCAATGCGGTGCGCATGCAGGTAGAAGCCGAGTTGGCCAATTTGGGCCTGCGGCCCATGGTGGCCTTGGAGATCGATGGGGTATCGGCAATTTTGGATCTGGTGGCCGACGGCGCAGGCGCGGCCATCTTGTCGCGCAACGCGGTGGCCAATTCGCTCAAGCCATCGGCCTATCGGCTGCGCACCGTGCACCCCGCCCTGTTCAGCCGGCTGAGTCTGGCCACCAGCGCCGTGCGACCCGCCACCTTGACACAGCAGGCCACACTCGACCTGATCCGCGGCCTCACAAGCGCAACAACAGCAGCGTGATGCCTGGGAAGGCGGCCAAGATCACGGTGCGCACCATATCGCTGGCGACAAACGGAAGAATGGCGCGGTAGGTCTGGGTGATCGGTGTCTCTTTGGACAGCGAGTTGATGACAAACAGGTTCATGCCCACCGGCGGTGTGATCAGGCCCACTTCCACCACGATCAGCACCAAGATGCCGAACCAGATCGCCAGCTCCTCGGGCGTGAGGCCAAAGTCCAGCCCTGAGACGATGGGAAAAAACACCGGGATCGTCAGCAAAATCATGGACAGCGAGTCCATGAAGCACCCCAGAATCACATAGAGCACCAAAATGGCGGCCAGCACCAGCCAGGGACTCACACCCCAAGCGGCGACCGCGGCTGCCGCTTCCTGCGGCAGTTGCGAGAGTGCCAAAAACGTGTTGTAGACACCGGCGCCCAACACAATCATAAAAATCATGGCGGTGGCCACTGCGGTGCCCAGGATGGCGCCCTTGAAGGTTTTGGCATTCAGCCCACCACTGGCCCAAGCGGCCACGCCGGTGCCAAAAGCCCCCACCGCAGCGCCTTCGGTGGGGGTGAACACGCCACCATAAATGCCGCCCACCACCACCAAAAAAATCACCAACACCGGCCAAACTCGCCAAGTCGCCGCCAAGCGCTCTTTCATGGGCATGGGTGCCATGCTGCCCATCTCTTGCGGGCGCACGCGGGCATAAATCGCGATCACGACCATGTAGCCAATGGCCGCCAAAATGCCCGGGATAAACGCCGCCAAAAACAGCTTGGCGATGTTCTGCTCGGTCAGGATGGCGTAGATCACCAACACCACCGAGGGCGGAATCAAAATGCCCAGCGTGCCGCCAGCGGCCAGACACGCGGTGGAGATGCCCCCGGCATAGCCAGCCCGCTTCAGCTCAGGCAAGGCCACTTGCCCCATGGTAGCGGCGGTGGCCAGCGACGAGCCACAAATGGCGCCAAAGCCGGCGCACGCCCCCACCGCTGCCATGGCCACACCGCCCTTGCGGTGACCAATCCAGGCCTCAGCAGCCTTGAACAGCGCCTGCGACAAGCCGCCCAAAGCGGCAAACTGGCCCATCAACAAAAACAGCGGAATCACCGACAGCGAATAGTTGGAAAACGTGCTGTAGGTCACCTGCTTGAGCTGACTCAAGATCGGCGCCACATTGCCGTAGACCAACCAAGCGCCGCCCACACCACACAGCAACATCGACAAACCGATGGGAATGCGCACAAAAATCAGCAACAGCAGCACCGGAAAGGACCACAGCGCCAGTTCAATCGTGTTCATGGATCAAGCTTTCCGAATGGGTGTGTGCTCAGTGGCCGGAGTGGGCATGGGGCGCCCAGCCTTCCGGCTCGCGGGCCACGCCCAACACGGTGAGCGTGCGGGCGACGTACACCAGACAACCTGCCACTCCGCCAAGCAGAGACAACGCGTACCCCCACCAGATGGGTATTTGCAAGATAAAGGTGGTCTCCGTGTACTCTTTCTTCTCCAGCATGCCCACACCCAACTGCCACACCAACACCAGCCAGACGCCCAGCATGAGCAAATCGCTCACCACCTGTACCAAGCGCCGCCCCAGCGGTCCCATGTGCATGTGCAGCAGATCCACCGTGGCATGGCCACCCTGGACATAACACCAAGGCAAAAAGAAGAAGATGGCCACCGCCATCCCGACCTCCACCAGCTCAAAGTCGCCCTGCACGGGCCCGAGCCCAATGCCCACCAGCGCCCGCCCGGTCACACTGGTCACCACCATCAGCGTGATCGCCACCAGCACCACGCCCCCCACCAAAGCCAGCCATTCGGCCAAGCGGTATGTCCATCGGATCATGTCTCTTCACCTTGTGTTGTGTGCATACATTGACCGGCGATTCTCACCGATTGCCGGCCCCATCAACACCCGCATCACACCATGGCTGATATAGCGCTTTTGTATGTCTGCAAGCACCCGGACGGTGCCAGTGGAGGCCCCCGCAGCCGGCAAAAAAAACCGCCTGCAAAGCAGGCGGCTTGACAGACCCAAGGGGCGAGATCGCCACCCTTGGCACATCACTTGTTGTATTTGGCGATGGCGGCCTTGGCGTCGGCCAGCAAGCGGTCACCGTCGATGCCCTTGGCTTTCACTTCCTTGAGCCAATCATCGGCCACACTCGATGCGGTGCGGCGCCAGCGCTGGGTCTCTGCGGCGTCCAGCGTGATGATGCGGTTGCCGGCTTTCTCGGCGATGGCGCGGCCCTCGCGGTCGCCATCGTCCATGGCTTTGCCAAACATGGCAGCGGCCACCAAACCGGAGTTGTTGTCGATCACTTTTTTCAGGTCGGCCGGCAGCTTGTCGTAGCTGGCCTTGTTCATCGACACCGCAAAGGTCTGGGTGTACAGGCCCGTCGAGCCGTGGAAGGTGGTGTGGTTCTTCACCAGCTCATGCACCTTGAGCGATGGCGCCACTTCCCACGGAATGGTGGTGCCTTCGATCACCCCTTTGGACAGCGACTCGGTCACCGCCGGCACCGGCATGCCCACCGGCGTGGCGCCCAATTTGGTGAGCATGTTGTTGATGATGCGCGAGCCGCCGCGCACCTTCATGCCCTGCAGGCTTTCCAGACCGGTGATCGGGTTCTTGGTGTGAAAGAAACCGGGCCCGTGGGTGTGCACCGCGATCAGCTTCACGTCCTTGAACTCGTCTTGGGCGTTCTTCTGCACATATTCCCAAATGGCCTGCGACGAAGCCTCGGCCGAGCCGGTCATGAATGGCAGCTCAAACACCTCGGTCTTGGGGAAGCGGCCAGGGGTATAGCCCAGCACCGTCCAGGTCAGATCGACCACGCCGTCTTTGGCTTGGTCAAACAGCTGTGGTGGCGCGCCACCGAGCTGCATGGCGTTGAAGAGCTGTATCTTGAGTTTGCCGCCCGACTCGCTCTCCACCTTTTTGATCCAAGGCACGATGGCTTTGGCTGGAATGGTGGCCTGCGGCGGCAGCATCTGGTGAAAACGCAGGGTCACGGTTTGGGCCAAGGCCGGCAGGCTCATCGACAGCGCGGCGGCGGCGCCCACACCGATGAGAGCGGCGCGGCGGGTGAAAGTGGTCATGGGGTTCTCCGGTATGGGTGGCACAGACGAGGCTTCACAGATGAATCCACCTTGACAGTGTGCGCCCAAGCCCCCTGCACACAAGGGGATGAAAACCCCAAGATGGGGGGTCAAACAGCTATTCCAAATTGATATAGAAACCACTTTTGAATGCCAAAGATTGCTGCCTGACACCCCACCAGCAGCTCACAGGCCCAGCAAGCGCACCGCGTTGTCTTTCAGGATGCCAGGCATCACCTCGGGCTTGAAGCCCGCGACTTCAAAGTCCTTCATCCAGCGTTCTGGCGTGATGAGCGGAAAGTCGCTGCCAAACAGCACCCGGTCTTTGAGCAAGGTATTGGCGTACTGGATCAGCTGTTTGGGAAAGTACTTGGGGCTCCAGCCCGAGAGGTCCATCCACACATTGGGTTTGTGCAAAGCGAGCGAAATCGCCTCGTCCTGCCAAGGCCAGCTGGGGTGCGCCATGACGATCTGCATGTCCGGAAAATCGATGGCCACGTCTTCGAGCAGCATGGGGTTGCTGTGTTGCAGCCGCAAGCCGCCACCACAGCGCATGCCCGACCCGATGCCGCTGTGCCCTGTGTGGAAGATGGCCGGCAGCTTGTGCGCGTGGATCACCTCGTAAATCGGCCACGCCATGCGGTCATACGGGTGGTAACCCTGCACAGTGGGGTGAAACTTGAAGCCCTTGACACCCTCCTCGCGGATCAGCCGCTCGGCCTCGCGCGCGCCCATCTTGCCTTTGTGGGGGTCGATGCTGGCGAACGCGATCATCATGTCGCTGTTCTCGCGCGCGGCCTGCGCGATCTCTTCGTTCGGAATGCGGCGGCGGCCCAGCTGCGCCTCGCTGTCGACGGTGAACATCACCAGCCCAATCTTGCGCTCGCGGTAATAGGCCACCGTCTCGGCAATCGTCGGGCGCCGGTCGCTGCCGAAGTACTTGTCGGCGGCCCGGTCGTATTCCTCGCCATAGTTGTCGAACGGGTTCCAACAGCTCACCTCGGCGTGGGTGTGCATGTCGATGGCGATCAGGTCTTGGTGTTGCATGGGGTGTCTCCTGTGTCGAATCAAACCGCGAACGCGCCCGCTCACCACCTAGGGAAAGTCCTAGCGAAGGTGTGGAGGCCTGCGCCCACAATATAGTTATTGAATATAACTTTAATTCCACCTCTTCCTCAGGACACCCCATGACACACCCTTTGCTTGAACGCGCCGCCAGCCGCGGCGTCACCCTGGAGATGCGCGGCGCGGTGGCCCTGGTCACCTTGCGCCGCCCCGCCAAGCGCAACGCACTGAGCGACGGCCTGATCGAAGCGCTGCGCGACACCTTTCAAAACCTGCCCGCCGAAGCGCGCGCGGCGGTGATCGCTGGCGAAGGCGACCACTTCTGTGCCGGGCTCGATTTGTCCGAGCTCAAAGAGCGCGACGCGGGCGAAGGCCTGCACCATTCGCGCAGCTGGCACGTGGCGCTGGACGCCATCCAGTTCGGCCCGGTGCCGGTGGTGGCGGCCTTGCACGGCGCCGTGGTGGGCGGCGGGCTGGAGCTGGCCAGCGCCAGCCACATCCGGGTGGCCGACGACAGCACGTTTTACGCGCTGCCCGAGGGCACACGCGGCATCTTCGTGGGCGGAGGCGGCTCGGTGCGCATCCCCAAGCTGATCGGCGTAGCCCGCATGACCGACATGATGCTGACCGGCCGCGTCTACAACGCCACCGACGGCGAGCGCCTGGGCTTTGCGCAGTACCTCGTGCCCGCCGGAGAAGCGCTGAACAAGGCCTTGGAGCTGGCCACCCGCATCGCCACCAACGCCCCACTGACCAATTACGCCCTGATGCACGCGCTGCCGCGCATCGCCGAACAACCGGCCGACCACGGATTGCTGACCGAGGCGCTGATGTCGTCCATCACCCAGGCGGCACCCGAGGCCAAAGCCCGGGTGCGCGCCTTCCTCGAAGGAAAAGCGGCCAAGGTGCAAAAGAGCGGCTGAAGCCACCGCACCCCAAAACACCCGAGGAGACACCCCATGCACCACCCGCGTTTTCGTCCACTGAAGTTCGGCGTGACCCGCGTCGCGCTGCGCGACGGCGCACCCGGCACCCGCTACCTGCGCGCCGAACAAGACCTGCGGCCCTACCCCGATCGCCTGACCGACCGGCTGCAGCACTGGGCCCAGGTCAAGCCCGCCCACACCTTCATGGCGCGCCGCGCCAAGCAAGCCGATGGCACGCTGGGCGACTGGACCCATGTGAGCTACGGCCAGGCGTGGGGCACCGCGCGCCGGATCGCACAAGGCCTGATCGACCGGGGGCTGAACTCCGAACGGCCGGTGGCCATCTTGAGCGAAAACAGCCTAGAACACGCGCTGCTGGCGCTGGGCTGCCTGATCGCAGGTGTGCCATTTACCCCGGTCTCACCGCCCTATTCGCTCATCAGCGTGGACTACGACAAGCTCAAGCATGTGCTGCGCACCGTGACGCCCGGCTTGGTGTTTGCGCAAGACGCGCGTTACGCCAAAGCCATTGCCGCTGCGGTGGACAGCGGTACCGAGGTGGTGCTGGCCGAAGGCGGGGTGGACGGGCGCACCACCACCCCGTTTGCCGACCTCTGCACCAGCGCCGACAGCGCGGCGGTGGACGCGGCCATGGCGGCCACAGGGCCCGACACCATCGCCAAATTCCTGTTCACCAGCGGCTCGACCAAACTGCCCAAAGCGGTCATCAACACCCACCGCATGTGGTGCGCCAACCAGCAGCAAATGACGCAGTCCATGCCGGTGCTGGCCGAAGGCGATTTGGTGCTGGTGGACTGGCTGCCCTGGAACCACACCTTTGGCGGCAACCACAACTTTGGCATGACGGTGTTCCACGGTGGCACCCTGTACATCGACGACGGCAAGCCCACCCCCGCGCTGATGCATGAGACGCTGCGCAACCTGCGCGAAGTGGCGCCCACGGTGTACTTCAACGTGCCCACCGGTTTTGAAGCGATTGCCAACGCCATGAAAACCGACGACGCGCTGCGCAAGACCCTGCTGTCGCGCGTGCGGATGTTCTTTTACGCCGGCGCCGCGCTCGCGCAGCCCATCTGGGACAGCCTGTACGAGAGCGAAGAGCGCGAAATCGGCGAGCGCATCGTCATGGGCACCGGTCTGGGCATGACCGAGTCCGGGCCGTTTGGCATCTTCGTCACCAACCCGCATGTGCGCGCGGGTGACCTGGGTGTGCCCACACCGGGACTGGAGCTCAAGCTGGTGGACACCGAGGGCAAAACCGAGGTGCGCTACCGAGGCCCCAACATCACGCCCGGCTACTGGCGCGCGCCCCAGGAAACGGCGGAAGCCTTCGACGAAGAAGGCTTCTTCAAAACCGGCGATGCGGTCCAATGGATCGACGAGACCGATGTGCACCTGGGGCTGAAATTCGATGGCCGCATCGCCGAAGACTTCAAGCTGGCCACCGGCACCTTTGTGAGCGTGGGCCCGCTGCGCGCCAAGATCATTGCAGCGGGTGCGCCCTACATCCAAGATGTGGTGCTGACCGGTCTGAACCTCAAAGAGGTGGGCGCGATGGTCTTCACCACACCCAAGGTGCGCGAGCTGGCGGGCTTGCCTGAGGGCGCGCCGCTGGCCGATGTGCTCAACAGCGCAGCGGTGTTGGCGCATTTTCAAACGGTGGTGGACGCCTTGGCCGCCAGCAGCACCGGCAGCGCCAACCGCATCGCTCGCCTGTGCCTGCTGTCCGAGCCGCCCACCATCGACAAAGGCGAGATCACCGACAAGGGCTCGATCAACCAGCGCGCGGTGCTGCACCACCGGGCCGACACGGTGAGCGCTCTGCACGCGGACACACTGAGCCACATCGTCCGCCCAAGCACCGCCACAGCCGGAGCCAGCGCATGAGCACACGCGGATTTGCCCAAACCTTTGCCGATGTGTGGATGCACGAAGGTGTGCGCACACCCATGGTGGACTACTGCGGCGCCCTCGGCCACATCTCGCCGACCGATCTGGGCATCAAAGCAGCACGTGAGGCTTTGAAGCGCGCGGGCATCGCCGGCAGCGAGATCGGCTCAGTCATCACCGGCAACATGGCGCCTGGCGACTTCGACCAGTTCTTTCTGCCGCGCCACATCGGCCTGTACGCCGGCGTGCCGCAAGCGGTGCCCGCCATCATGGCGCAGCGCATCTGCGGCACCGGTTTTGAGCTGTTCCGCCAGGCGGGCGAGCAGATCGAAGCCGGCGTCTGTGAGGCCGCGCTGGTGGTCGGCACCGAGAGCATGACGCGCAACCCAATTGCCGCCTTTGACCACCGCACCGGCTTCAAGCTGGGCGCGCCCGTGGGCTTCAAGGACTACATGTGGGAAGCCCTCAAGGACCCGGCCGCTGGCATCAACATGATCCAGACAGCCGAAAACTTGGCCAAGCAATACGGCATCAGCCGCGAAGACGTGGACCAGTTCGCCAGCGATTCGTTTGCCAAGGCGGTGGCCGCGCAGCAGGCGGGCTTCCATGCGGGCGAGATCGTGCCGGTGGTCACCGAGAAATTTGAACTCGAAGGCTACAAGGCGCGTGGCATCAAGCTGCAAGGCAAGGTCACCGAAGTGTCGACCGACACCCACCCGCGCATCTCGCCGGTGGAGGTGCTGGCCAAGCTCAAACCCGTCTACGAAGGCGGTGTGCAGACCGGTGGCAACAGCTCGGCCCTGGTAGACGCGGCGGCCGCTTGTGTGGTGACGTCCGGCACTTACGCCAAAGCCCACGACAAAAAGCCGCTGGCCCGCGTGGTGGCGGCTGCCGCTGTCGGTGTGCCGCCCGAAATCATGGGCATTGGCCCCGCGCCTGCGATCCGTTTGCTGCTGGAGCGCACGGGCCTCACGCTGGACCAGATCGGCCGTTTCGAAATCAACGAAGCCCAAGGCGCACAGACGCTGGCGGTGGGCCGCGAACTCGGCCTGGACCTATCCAAGCTCAACGTCAACGGTGGCGCGATTGCCTTGGGTCACCCGCTGGCCGCAACCGGCGTGCGCCTGACGATCACGCTGGCGCGCGAACTGCAGCGCTCGGGCCTGCGCTGGGGCATTTCCAGCGCCTGCGTCGGCGGCGGCCAAGGCATCGCCCTGTTGATTGAAAACCCCGAAGGGAAATGACATGAACATTCAAGGAACAGCCGCTCTGGTCACCGGGGGTGGCTCAGGTCTCGGTGAGGCCACCGCCCGCGAACTCGCCCGCTTGGGCGCCAAGGTCGCGGTGCTCGACCTGAACCTAGACAACGCCCAGCGCGTGGCCCAAGACATTGGGGGTGTGGCCGTCGCTTGCAATGTGTCGGACCCCGACAGCATGGCCCAGGCCATCGAGACCGCATCGGCCGCGCACGGCCCGGCGCGCATCCTGATGCAGATCGCCGGCATTGGCTCGGCCAAACGCGTGGTCGGCAAAGACGGCAACGCCGCGCCGCTGGAAGACTTCGCCAACGTCATCCAGGTCAACCTGCTCGGCACCTACAACGCCGCGCGCCTGTTTGCGGCCGCCTGCGCCAAGCTCGACCCGCTGGAGGACGGCGGGGACGGGCAAAAGGGCGTGATGGTCTTCACCGCCTCGGTGGCCGCCTTTGACGGTCAGGTGGGCCAGCAGGCCTACAGCGCGTCCAAAGCCGGTGTGGCCGGCATGACGCTGCCGATGGCGCGCGATCTGGCGCAGCACGGCATCCGCGTCTGCACCATCGCGCCGGGCCTGTTTGCCACGCCGCTGCTCAAGCAACTGCCCGAACCGGTGCAGCAGTCGCTGGCCGCCAGCATCCCCTTCCCGGCCCGACTGGGCAAGCCCAGCGAATTCGCCGAGCTGGCCTGCCACATCGTGCAGAACAACCACCTCAACGGCGAAGTGATTCGCTTGGACGGCGCGCTGCGCATGAGTGCAAGGTAAGCCCCCCGCGCCGCCTGCGGCGTCACCCCCCAGGGGGCGATGCCTGCGGCCCGGCCAAGCCGGTTCCGCGGCATCCTCGATGAAGGCAGCTCTCTCGATAAAGGTTCTCCAATGACCAAAACCGTTGTCTACGGAGTCGAAGTGATGTTTGGCGATTGTGATCCCGCCGGCATCGTCTTCTTCCCGAATTTCAGCAAGTGGATGGACGCATCGTCCCTGAACTTCTTTGTCAAATGCGGCGTGCCGCCCTGGCGCGAGCTGGTCAAGACCACCGGCATCATCGGCACGCCGCTGCTGGAAATCCACACCAAATTCATGCGGCCCGCCACCTACGGCGAGCGGCTGCAGGTGCACACCAGCGTCGTGGAATGGCGCGAGAAGGTGCTGATCCAGAAACATGTGGTGATGCGCGGCGACACTGTGCTGTGCGAAGGCCTGGAAACGCGGGCCTTCTGCACCAAGCACCCAGACGATCCGGACCGCATCAAAGCCATCCCCATTCCGGCCGACATCAAGGCCTTGTGCAGCTGAACACGGAGACACCCCCATGTACTACGAGCCTGGCAAAACCCCGCACGGCCTGCCGCACGACCCGTTCAAGTCTTGTGTGGTGCCCCGGCCGATTGGTTGGATCTCCACCGTCGACGCTCAAGGCCGCGACAACCTCGCGCCCTACAGCCAGTTCCAGAACGTGACGTTTGACCCGCCGATCGTGATGTTCAGCGCCAACCAGACCACGCAGGGCGAGCGCAAAGATTCGGTGCGCAACGCCGAGCAGATGGGCCAATTCGTCTGGAACATGGCGACCTGGGACTTGCGCGAAGCGGTCAACGCCAGCGCCGAAGAAGTGCCCCACGGCGTCGACGAATTCGAGCGCGCCGGCCTGGAAAAACTGCCCAGCCGTCTGGTCAAGCCCATGCGCGTCAAAGGCTCGCCGATCCAGTTTGAGTGTGAATACCTCAACACCGTGCGCTTCCCCGGCCGCCCGCCCATGGGCACGGTGGACGTGGTGTTTGGCCGGGTGATCGCCATCCACATCGACGACGCGGTGATCGACGCCAACGGCATGGTCGATGTGCTCAAGATCCGGCCGATTGCCCGCATGGGCTATTACGACTACACCACGGTGGACAGCAAGTTCCAAATGGTGATTCCGGGCAACAGCCAAGCCCTGCTCGCCGGCCTGGAGGGCTCGGGCGACAAGATCGCCGCGAGCCGCTGACATGGCCGATTACACCGCCCCCAGCGCCGCCATGGCGCAGACCCTGATCGACGTGGTGCAAGCCCTGCCGCTGCTGCAGCCACTGCCCGCCCACCGCGACTGCGACGCCGACCTGCTGCGCCAAGTGCTGGATGAAGCCGGCCGTTTTGTGAGCGAGGTGGTGGCCCCACTCAACCGCAGCGGCGACGAGATCGGGGCCCAGTGGCGCGACGGTCAGGTCAGCATGCCACCGGGATTTCGCGCCGCCTACCAGGCCTTTTGGCAAGCGGGCTGGCCAGCGCTGTCGGCCCACCCCGACGACGGCGGCCAAGGCCTGCCCGTGGCGCTGGAAATGGCGCTCTACGAGATGCTGAGTGCCGCCAACCACGGCTGGACCATGGCGCCCGGCCTGCTGCACGGCGCTTGTGAATGCCTCAAACACCACGCCAGCCCAGACATCCAAGCGGTCTACCTGCCCCGGCTGGTCAGCGGCGAATGGCTGGCGACCATGTGCCTGACCGAGCCCCACGCCGGCTCCGATCTGGGCTTGGCGCGTACCAAGGCCACGCCACTGCCCGACGCGCGCTATGCCCTCTCGGGCACCAAGATCTTCATTTCTGGCGGCGACCACGACCTCACCGACAACATCGTGCACCTGGTGCTGGCGCGCCTGCCCGACGCACCACCCGGCCCCAAAGGCCTGTCGCTGTTTCTGGTGCCGAAGTTCTACCCAGATGGCCAGCGCAGCGCCGTGATGTGCGACCGCATCGAAGAAAAAATGGGCTTGCATGGCAGCCCCACCTGTGTGCTGCGCTTTGACGAGGCGAGTGGCTGGCTCATCGGTGAGCCAGGCAAAGGCCTGAACGCCATGTTTGTGATGATGAACGCGGCGCGCCTGCATGTGGCCATGCAAGGCATTGGCCTGCTCGATGCCTCGCACCAAAAAGCCAGCGCCTACGCCCAAGAGCGGCTGCAGATGCGTGCACCGCAGCGCCCCGCAGAGTGGCGCGAAGCGGCCGACCCGATCGCCTGGCACCCCGCGGTGCAGCGGGTGCTGCGCACCCAAGCGTGTTGGGTCACATTGGGACGCGTCATCGCCTACCGCACTGCGCTGGAACTGGACGTGGCCCACCACCACCCCGACGCCACGCGCCGACAGCAGGCCGAGCGCTGGTGTGCGCTGTGCACGCCAGTGCTCAAATCGGCCTGGACCGACCAAGCTTTTCATGGCGCCAGCGCCTGCCTCCAGGTCTTGGGCGGGCACGGCTATGTGCGCGAATGGGGCATTGAGCAGCATGTGCGCGACGCCCGGGTAGCCATGATTTACGAGGGCACCAACGAGATCCAGGCCATCGACCTGCTGCTGCGCAAGACCCTGCCGGACGGCGGCGCGGCACTCACGGGCCTGCTCGATCAACTGATCGCTGAGCTGCACACGGCTGGTTCCGATGCCCGATGCGCCGCTGCCGTGGCCGAGGTGCGCGACTGGCTGGCCAATCTGCTGCCCGGGCTGCAAGCTCCCCCCAACCCTGAGGCCGGCCCACACTGGGTGGCCGAAGAGGTGCTGCGCGCCACCGCGCTGGCGCTCATGGCCTGGGCCAACGGCCTGCAAGGGGTGCGCCAGCCCGAGGCCGACGCCCAGGCTTTCTGGCGCTGGGTGTGGCCCGAAATGGCCCAACGGCGGGCGGTGGCCGCGGCCATGGGCTGAGCTGCCGCTATGCTTGGTGGTTTGTTCGCCGAAACGCTCCGTCCATGACCGCCAAGTCCCCCGCCGTCGCCAGCGCACTGCGCCGCCCCCGCAGCACCCACCCGCGAGCGTCTGCCGCCGCGCGGCCGCTGGCGCTGTCCGACGCCTTGGACACCTCGTATCTGGAAACCCTGCTGGGCTACAACGCGCGGCGCGCCGCGCTCACGGTCATCGCGGTGTTCTTGAAGCGCATGGAGCCGCTGGGCCTGCGGCCGGTGGATTTTTCGGTGCTGACCTTGATCGCCCACAACCCGGGCGCCACCTCGCGCCAAATTTGCAGCGCGCTCGACATCTTGCCGCCCAATCTGGTGGGCATGCTCAAAAGCCTGCAAAAGCGCGGCTTGGTGGTGCGCCGCCCGCACCCGAGCGACGGTCGGGCCCAAGGGCTGCACCTCACACCCGAGGGTGTGGCCCTGCAGGCCCAGGCCCAGGCCGAGGCCAGCCGGCTGGAACGCGAGGACGTGGGCCTGCCGCTTAGCCCCGCAGAGCTGGACACCCTGATCGGCCTGCTGCAGCGCGTGTACCGCCGCTGAAGCGCCGCTCAGGCGCCAGCGGGTGAGGCCCGCACCACCTGCCGCTGCTGACCCAACAAGCGTCCGCCCAGCGTCACCACATCGCCCTCGCTCAAATACAGCGGCGGCTTGTGCCCCATGCCCACCCCCGGCGGTGTGCCGGTGGGGATCACATCACCCGGCTGCAAGGCCATGAAACGGCTGAGATAGCTCACGATCTGCGCCACGCCAAAAATCATGGTGCGGGTGTTGCCGCTTTGGCGCCGCACGCCGTTGACGTCGAGCCAGAGGTCCACGTCCTGCACATCGCCCAACTTGTCGGGCGTGACTAGCCAAGGGCCAATCGGGCAGTGGCTGGGGTAGCTCTTGCCCTTGATCCACTGACCTTCCAGCTCCATTTGGCAGGCGCGCTCAGACACATCGTTGACCAAGCAGTAGCCTGCCACGTGGTCCAGCGCCTGGGCTTCGCTCACGTGCCAGGTGGGCTGGCCGATCACAATGCCCAGCTCCACCTCCCAGTCGAGTTTCTGCGCGCCCGGCGGCAGCCAAATGTCGTCGTTCGGCCCGCTGATGGCGCCGTTGTGTTTGCTGAACACAATGGGCTGGCTGGGGGCTTTGAGCCCGGCCTCGGCCGCGTGGTCGGCGTAGTTCAGGCCAATGCACACCACATTGCCCACCCCGCCCACACAGGGGCCCAGGCGGGTGGCAGCGTCCAGCAAGGGCAAGGTCTGCGGGTCGATGGCCGCCAGCCGGGCCATAGAATCGGGCCCCAGGGTGTGAGGCCCGATGTCGGCGACCACGGCGCTCAGATCGCGCCAACCGCCGTGGGCGTCCACCAAACCGGGTTGCTCGGCGCCGCGTGGGCCGTGTCGAAAGAGCTTCATGGGCGTGCCGTCCAGAAAAAAGAGCCCATTTTGACAAAAGCCCCTTGAAATCCCGAAGCGCCGCCCCAAATGACCGTCATCGGTCAACGCCGCCGGCCTTGACCTTTGTTTTTTCACCAGCACACACACCATGAGCGCAAGCCCAGAGTCACAGATCCCTCCCACCGCCCGCCCGGAAGCTGCCGAGGCCGCAGCCGCTGCCCAAGCGCACGACCAAGCCCAGAGCCTGGAACAAGAGCTGGCCCAGCTGAAGGCGCAAAACCTCGATTTGGCCGACCAGTTTTTGCGTGCCAAAGCCGAGGCCGAAAACGCCCGCCGCCGCGCCGACGAAGAGGTGAGCAAAGCCCGCAAATTCGCGGTCGAGAGCTTTGCCGAAAGCCTGCTGCCGGTGGTCGACAGCCTGGAAGCCGGTCTGGCCATCCAAGAAGCCACCGCCCAGCAGCTGCGCGAGGGCTCGGAAGCCACCCTCAAGCAATTGAGCGCCGCTTTGGAGCGCAACAAGGTGCTGCAGATTGCACCAGCGGCAGGCGCCAAGTTCGACCCCCACCAACACCAAGCCATCAGCGTGGTGCCGGCCGACCAAGAGGCCAACACCGTGGTGGGCGTGCTGCAAAAAGGTTATTCCATCGCCGAGCGTGTGCTGCGCCCCGCCTTGGTGACGGTGGCCGCGCCCAAATGACAAGGCGCCCTTGAATTGGCGCTTGTCTCCCTCATTTACACATCAGTTTCAATCATTTCTCTTCGGAGCAGAACATGGGAAAAATCATTGGCATTGACCTGGGCACCACCAACAGCTGTGTGGCCATCATGGAAGGCAACACCACCAAGGTGATCGAAAACGCCGAAGGCGCGCGCACCACACCGTCCATCATCGCCTACCAAGAAGACGGCGATATTCTGGTCGGCGCCCCCGCCAAGCGCCAAGCGGTGACCAACCCCAAGAACACCATCTACGCCGCCAAGCGCCTGATCGGCCGCAAGTTCGAAGAAAAAGAGGTGCAAAAGGACATCGACCTGATGCCCTACACCATCGCCAAAGCCGACAACGGCGACGCCTGGATTGAGGTGCGCGGCAAAAAAATGGCCCCGCCCCAGATCAGCGCCGAAGTGCTGCGCAAGATGAAAAAAACCGCCGAGGACTACCTCGGTGAAGAAGTGACCGAGGCCGTGATCACCGTGCCCGCCTACTTCAACGACGCCCAGCGCCAGGCCACCAAAGACGCCGGCCGCATCGCGGGCCTGGACGTCAAGCGCATCATCAACGAGCCCACCGCCGCAGCCCTGGCCTTTGGTCTGGACAAGCAGGAAAAAGGCGACCGCAAGATCGCGGTGTACGACCTGGGCGGCGGCACCTTTGACGTGTCCATCATCGAAATCGCCGACGTCGACGGCGAAAAGCAGTTCGAGGTGCTGTCCACCAACGGCGACACCTTCTTGGGCGGCGAAGACTTCGACCAGCGCATCATCGACTTCATCATCGACGAGTTCAAGAAAGAGTCGGGCGTCAACCTCAAGCAAGACGTGCTGGCCCTGCAGCGTCTCAAAGAAGCCGCTGAAAAAGCCAAGATCGAGCTCTCCAGCTCGGCCGCCACCGATGTGAACCTGCCCTACATCACGGCCGACGCCACTGGCCCGAAGCATCTCAACGTCAAGCTCACCCGCGCCAAGTTTGAGCAACTGGTGGAAGACCTGATCGAGCGCTCAATCGCGCCGTGCCGCACCGCCATCAAAGACGCTGGCATCAGCGTGGCCGACATCCACGACGTGATCTTGGTGGGTGGTCAGACCCGCATGCCCAAGGTGCAGGAAAAGGTCAAGGAGTTCTTCGGCCGTGAGCCACGCCGCGACGTCAACCCCGACGAAGCCGTGGCCGTGGGCGCGGCCATCCAAGGCCAGGTGCTCTCGGGCGACCGCAAGGACGTGCTGCTGCTCGACGTCACCCCGCTGTCGCTGGGCATCGAGACCATGGGCGGCGTCATGACCAAGATGATCCAGAAGAACACCACCATCCCGACCAAGTTCAGCCAGGTGTTCTCCACCGCCGACGACAACCAGCCGGCCGTGACCATCAAGGTGTTCCAGGGCGAGCGCGAAATCGCCTCGGGCAACAAGCTGCTGGGCGAGTTCAACCTCGAAGGCATTCCGGCCGCGCCGCGTGGCATGCCACAAATCGAAGTGACCTTTGACATCGACGCCAACGGCATCTTGCATGTGGGCGCCAAGGACAAGGGCACTGGCAAAGAAAACAAGATCACCATCAAGGCCAACTCCGGCCTGTCGGAAGACGAGATCCAAAAGATGGTGAAAGACGCCGAGCTCAACGCCGCCGAAGACAAGAAAAAGGTGGAATTGGCCCAGGCCCGCAACCAGGCCGAAGCCATGGCCCACAGCGTCAAAAAGAGCTTGTCGGAGCACGGCGATAAACTCGATGCTGGCGAAAAAGAAGCGATTGAGGCCGCACTCAAAGGTGTGGAAGAAGCCGTCAAGACCGAAGACAAGGACGACATCGACGCAAAGACCGAGACCCTGATGAAGGCCAGCCAGAAGCTGGGTGAAAAGGTCTACGCCGACATGCAAGCCCAACAAGGCGCCGAAGGCGCGGCCGCTGCTGGCAACGCCGGTGGGTCCAAGCCCGCCGACGACGACGTGGTGGACGCCGAAGTCAAAGAGGTCAAGAAAGACTGATAGGCCATGGCGCTGACCCAGGCGCCCTCCCCTCGCCGCGTGCCACACACCCCCGGGTGCGTCTCACGCGGCGTTTGTGCTCATACACCCGACTGAACCACCATGGCGAAACGCGATTTTTACGAAGTGCTGGGCGTGCCCAAAAACGCCCCGGACGACGAAATCAAAAAGGCCTATCGCAAGCTCGCGATGAAGTACCACCCCGACCGCAACCAGGGTGAGGCGGCGGCCGCGGCCGAAGAAAAGTTCAAAGAGGCCAAAGAGGCCTACGAGGTCTTGTCGGACGCGCAGAAAAAAGCGGCCTACGACCAATACGGCCACGCGGGCGTGGACCCGAACATGCGCGGTGGCGGCGGCGGTGGCGAGGGCTTTGGCGGCTTCTCGGAAGCCTTTGGCGACATCTTTGGCGACATCTTTGGGGGTGGCCGAGGCCGACAGGGCGGCGGACGCCAGGTGTTTCGCGGCAGCGATTTGTCCTACGCCATGGAAATCTCACTGGAAGAAGCGGCCAACGGCAAAGAAACCCAGATCAAGATTCCCTCATGGGACGAGTGCGGCACCTGCCACGGCAGCGGCGCCAAACCCGGCACCAGCCCCAAATCCTGCAGCACCTGCAACGGCCAAGGGGTGGTGCAGATGCGCCAGGGCTTCTTCAGCGTGCAGCAAACCTGCCCGCACTGCCGCGGCACCGGCAAAATCATCCCCGACCCCTGCACCACCTGCGGCGGCCAGGGCAAGATCAAGCAGCAAAAAACGCTGGAAATCAAAATCCCAGCCGGCATCGACGACGGCCAACGCATCCGCAGCACCGGCAACGGTGAACCAGGACAAAACGGCGGCCCGCCGGGCGATCTGTACATCGAAATTCGCCTGCGCAAGCACGACATCTTTGAGCGCGACGGCGACGACCTGCATTGCCAGGTGCCGGTGAGCATGACCACCGCAGCCTTGGGTGGCGAGATCGACGTGCCCACGCTGGGCGGCAAGGCGACCATCGACATTCCCGAAGGCACCCAAAGCGGCAAAACCTTCCGCTTGCGTGGCAAAGGCATCAAAGGGGTGCGCTCCAGCTACCCCGGCGATCTGTATTGCCACATCGCGGTGGAAACCCCGGTCAAGCTCACCGAGCACCAGCGCAAGCTGCTCAAAGAACTCGACGAGTCCTTCAAAAAAGGCGGCCACAAACACAGCCCCAACGACCAAGGGTGGTTTGAAAAGGCCAAGAGCTTCTTTTCGTGAGAAAAACTGAGCGCAGCGAAGGCTTGGCTTTTCGTAAAAAAGGGTGGCCCAGCCACCCTTTTTGCCGTCCAGCGCCGCTTATTGCAGCGGCTCTTTGAACACGTCGAGCGCGGGCAGTGGCAGCACCTCAATGCCCTCCTCAATCAGCTCCATCGCCTGCTGCGGTGTGGCTTGTCCGCGCACCGCGCGCTCTTGTGTTTCACCGTAGTGCATGGCGCGCACTTCGGTGGCAAAACGCTCACCCACGTCCTCGGTTTTGGCCATCAGGCTGCGCACCGCTTGCAGCCACTGGGCCTGCAGCTGCGTGGGCACATGCGACACCGGTGTGGCATCGGCCTTGGCGGGCGCCTGCGGCTCGCTGGTGCGGCTGGACTTGAGGTTCAGGCGCGGAGCCGACAGCGTTTTGTGCACCGTGGCAGAGCCACACAGCGGGCAGGTGAGCAGCCCGCGGTCGAGCTGCTGCACAAAGTCTTCTTCGGAAGCGAACCAGCCTTCAAAACTGTGCTGGTGCTCACATTGGAGGTTCAACACTTTCATGGGGCCAGATTATCCGGCGTGGTCTGCCAGTCCAGCGTCCAATCGCCGCGCAAGACTTGAGTGAGCCACAGGACACCGGTGAGCGTTTTGCCGTCGGTGATGCGGCCATCGCGGCAGGCCTGCAACAGCTCGGCCGGCGTGGCAGTGAAGACATCGAGGAATTCGCCCGCATCGAGCCGGCGTTCACCGAGCGCCAAACCGCGCGCAAACCAAATGTGGATGCGCTCGTCCGAATAGGCGATGGTGGGGGCATGACAGCCGGCGTAAGCCCATTCGCGCGCTTGGTAACCGGTTTCTTCGCGCAGCTCGCGCTGGGCGCAGGCCAGTGGTGCTTCGCCGGCATCGAGTTTGCCGGCGGGAAACTCGATCATGACCCCGCGCATGGGGTGGCGGTATTGCCGCTCCAGCACCACCTGGCCGTCGTCCAGGCAGGGAACGATCATCACAGCGCCTGGGTGCAGCACGTATTCGCGGGTGGCGGTGGCGCCATCGGGCAGACGCACCGTGTCGCGCACCACACGCAAAAAATGGCCCTGCAACACCGACTCGCGGGACAGGGCCTGTTCGCTCAGATGATCCGACATGCGGTCAGTGCTTGGGTTTGTACAAGTAACGCCAGACAAAACCGGGGAACGCCAAGGTCAGGAACAGCGCAGCGGTGGTGGCGTAGAACTCCCAGCCTTGGGGGTAGATTTGGCCGCCGTAATGCTCCAGCCCCAGACCCACGGCGCCCACCACCAAGTACAACACCACCAGCTCCAGCACATGGTGCCCCAAATGCTTGGGAGCGGCTTTGGGCCAGACGGCCAGCCAGCGGTTGGTCACAAATGGCAGATTGGCCCCAATCAGAGCCACCGCCAGCACCAGCCAAACGGCTGTGTCATGGGACATACAAACACTCCTGAAGCGCTGTCAGACCAGCAACTGGGCGATGGCTTGGGCACACAGGGCCATCAGGCCACCGGGCACCACACCCAGCAACAGCACCAGGGCGCCGTTGACCGACAGGACAGCACGCACGTCGGTGCCAGCTTCGATGCCCGCCGTTTGGATTGGTTCATCAAAGTACATGACTTTGACCAAACGCAGGTAATAGAAGGCGCCGACCAAGGACATCATCACCGCAAACACGGCCAAGCCCACATAGAAGGCGCTGGGCGCGGCCAACAGGGCCTGCAGCACCGACAGCTTGGCGTAGAAGCCCACCATTGGGGGCACACCGGCGAGCGAGAACATGCAGATCGCCATCACACCAGCGTAGAGCGGGCTGCGTTGGTTCAGACCGGCCAGATCAGCGATCTCTTCGGATTCAAAGCCTTTGCGCGAGAGCAGCAGAATGACACCGAAGGTGCCCAGAGTGGTCAGCACATAGGTGACGACATAAAACATGCCCGAGGCGTAGGCGTTGGCCATATTGCCTTTGTCGTCGTCGACCACGCCGGCCACCAGGGCCAGCAGCAAAAAGCCCATTTGGGCGATGGTGGAAAACGCCAACATGCGCTTGAGGTTGGTCTGCGCGATGGCCGCCAAGTTGCCCACCACGAGCGACGCTACCGCCAGCACCGCCAGCATGCCTTGCCAGTCGAAGGCGGCGGGCGCCATGCCCTCCACCAGCAGGCGGATGACAATCGCAAATGCGGCCAGCTTGGGCGCGCCGCCAATCATCAGCGTCACCGCTGTGGGGGCACCGTGGTAGACGTCGGGCACCCACATGTGGAAAGGCACCACGCCCAGCTTAAACGCCAAGCCCGCGACCACAAACACCAAGCCCAACACCAGCACCTGCTGCGAGCCCTTGAGCGTGGCCTCACCACCGGCGATGGCCTGCATCACCTCCGGCAAAGCCAGCGAGCCGGTCGCGCCATACACCATCGACAAGCCATAGAGCAGGAAACCGCTGGCCAAGGCGCCGAGCACAAAGTACTTCATGGCCGCTTCGGTGGCCGCCAAGTCGTCGCGGCGCAGCGCCACCAAGGCGTAACCCGAGAGGGTGAGCAGTTCCAGACCCAGGTAGATCACCAGGAAGTTCTGGCCCGAGATCATCACAAACATGCCGGTCAGCGACAGCAGGCCGAGGCTGAACAGCTCGCCACCACGCAGCATATCGCGCGCACCGGCGTAGGCGCGGCTGTACACCAAGGTGACCAGCATGGCCAGCGCGGCAAAACACTTGAGCCAGTTGGCAAATGGGTCGCTCACGATCATGCCGCCAAAGCCACTGATGGTCTGGCCGTTGCTGGCGTACACCGCCGTGAGCCAAGCCACTGCACCCAAGGTGGCGATGGACAGGCCATAAGTGGCGGTGCGCAGCGGCGACTTGACGAACAGGTCGGCCAGGGCAATGGCACAGGCCATCACCAGCAACAGGATTTCGGGGTAAGCGGCCACCCAGCTGAGTTGATCAATCATGTTCTGTTCTCGTCAATCGGTTTACTTCAGCTTGGACTGCGCCACGTGGCTGAGCAGCTGGGTCACAGACGGGTCGATCACGTCGGTGAAGGGCTTGGGGTGCACGCCCATGTAGAGCACCATCACAGCCAACAGCGCCATGACCAGAAATTCGCGGCCATTGATGTCGGTCAGGCCACGGACATCGTCGTTTCCGGGCTCACCCAGGTACACGCGCTTGAACATCCACAGCGAGTAGGCGGCGCCAAAAATCAGGGCCGATGCGGCGAGCATGCCGATCCAGAAATTGACCTTCACCGCACCCAAAATCACCATCCACTCACCCACAAAACCAGCGGTGCCTGGCAGGCCGCAGTTGGCCATGGTGAACAGCAGCGCAAAGGCGGCAAAGCGAGGCATGGTGTTGACCACACCACCATAAGAAGCGATCTCACGCGAGTGGACCCGGTCGTACAACACACCAATGCCCAAGAACATGGCGGCCGACACAAAACCGTGGGCGATCATCTGCACGATGGCGCCCGACACACCCAACTCGTTGAAGAGGAAGAATCCCAAGCTCACAAAGCCCATGTGCGCGACCGACGAGTAGGCCACCAGCTTTTTCATGTCTTGCTGCACCATGGCGACGAGACCAACGTAGATCACCGCCACCAGCGACAACGTGACCATCAGCCACGCCCATTCGTGCGAGGCGTCCGGGGCAATGGGCATAGAAAAACGCAGGAAGCCATAGGCACCGAGCTTGAGCATGATGGCCGCCAGCACCGCTGAGCCACCGGTGGGCGCTTCCACGTGCACATCGGGCAGCCAGGTGTGCACCGGCCACATCGGCACTTTCACCGCAAACGCAGCAAAGAAAGCGAAGAACAGCAAGGTCTGCGCGGTGCTGCCCAGCGGCAGCTGGTACCAGGTGGCCAAGTCAAAGCTGTTGCCCGACACCACATACAAGTAAATCAGCGCCACCAGCATGAGCAGCGAGCCCAGCAAGGTGTAGAGGAAGAACTTGAAGGCGGCGTAGATCTTGTTCGGGCCGCCCCAGATGCCGATGATCAGGTACATCGGGATCAGCGTGGCCTCAAAGAACACGTAGAACAGCATCGCGTCCTGCGCGGAGAAAACGCCGATCATCAGGCCCGACAGAATCAAGAAGGCGCCCATGTACTGGTTGACGCGCTCTGTGATCACTTCCCAACCGGCGATCACCACAATCAGGGTGATGAAGGCGGTCAGCAAGATCAGCCACAGCGAGATGCCGTCCACACCCAAGTGGTAGTGGATGTTAAAGGCGGGCACCCAGACGGCTTTTTCCACCAACTGCATGCCGGCCGAACCGACCTCAAACCCGGTGTAGACCGGCAACGCGACCAGCAGGCTGATCAGCGCCCCCAACAGAGCGATCCAACGCACCACATTGGCGTGGCGGTCGTTGCCCAAGGCCAGCAGGACCGCCCCGAAAAAAATCGGCGTCCAGATCGCAAGGCTCAGCAAACCCATGTTCTTGTTCTCCTTATTTGGCGAGCCAGACGAAATACGTCATGAAGGCCAACACCCCCACAATCATCACCAGCGCGTAGTGGTACAGATAACCCGACTGCAGGTGGCGCACCACCGCCGACACGCCGCCCACCAGCTTCCAGCTGGCATTGACCACACCGGTCTCGATCACGCCGCGGTCGCCGCCCTTCCACAGACCCACACCCAGCGCACGGGCACCACGCGCCAGCACGTTTTCGTTGAACCAGTCCAGGTAGTACTTGTTTTCCAACACCGTGATCAGCGGGCGCAGCGCACGGGCAAAGGCCGCCGGCACCGCCGGATTGACCAGGTACATGTACCAAGCGCTGACCGCGCCTGCAATGGCCAGATACAGCGGCGGGGTGTGCAATGCGTGAGACACCATGGCCACCGGGCCGTGGAAGATCTTGGCGAACTCAGCCATCGACGGGTGAGCCTGCGCATTGATCGTGATCGCGTCTTTCAAGAAGTCGCCAAACAACATCGCATCGATGGTGAAGAAACCGATGAACACCGAGGGAATCGCCAGCAGCACCAGCGGCAGCGTCACCACCCAGGGTGTTTCGTGCGGCTTGCCGTCGCCATGGTGGCCGTGGTCACCGTGGTGGTCGTCGTGGTGCGCGTCCGGGTTCTGGTCGTAACGCTCCTTGCCGTGGAACACCAGGAAATACAGACGGAACGAATAGAACGAGGTGACAAACACACCCGCAAGCACGGCGAAGTAAGCAAAGCCGGCACCAGGCAGGTGGCTGAAGTGCACCGCCTCGATGATCGAGTCCTTGGAATAGAAGCCCGAGAAGAACGGTGTGCCAATCAAGGCCAAGGTGCCGATCAGAGAGGTGATCCAAGTGATGGGCATGTACTTGCGCACGCCACCCATCCAGCGGATGTCTTGGTTGTGGTGCAGGCCCATGATGACCGATCCGGCGGCCAAGAACAGCAAGGCCTTAAAAAACGCGTGCGTCATCAGGTGAAACACCGCCACCGAATAGACCGAAGCGCCCAGTGCCACCGTCATGTAACCGAGCTGCGACAGCGTGGAGTACGCCACCACACGCTTGATGTCGTTCTGGATGATGCCCAAGAAGCCCATGAACAGCGCGGTGATGGCGCCGATCACCAACACAAAGTTGAGTGCCACATCCGACAGTTCATAGATGGGCGACATGCGCGCGACCATAAAGATGCCGGCCGTCACCATGGTGGCAGCGTGGATCAGCGCGGAAATGGGGGTCGGACCTTCCATCGAGTCGGGCAGCCAGACGTGCAGCGGGAACTGGGCCGACTTGCCCATGGCACCGATGAACAGGCAAATACCAATGACCGTGACCAGCATCCAGTCGGTGCCGGGGAAGCTCATGGCGCCGAGCTCACCGGTCTTGGCGAAGATCTCGGTGTAGTTCAGAGTACCGGTGTAGGCGGCGATCAGGCCAATGCCCAAGATGAAGCCAAAGTCGCCCACCCGGTTGACCAAAAAGGCCTTCATGTTGGCAAAAATCGCGGTCGGCTTGTTGTACCAAAAGCCGATCAGCAGGTACGACACCAGGCCCACCGCTTCCCAACCGAAGAAGAGCTGCAGCAGGTTGTTGCTCATCACCAGCATCAGCATCGAGAAGGTGAAGAGCGAGATGTAGGCGAAGAAACGGTTGTAGCCCTTGTCCTCGGCCATGTAGCCCATGGTGTAGATGTGCACCATCAGCGACACAAAGGTCACCACACACATCATCATGGCGGTCAGGCCATCGACCATAAAGCCGATTTCCATCTTCATGCCGCCGACCACCATCCACTCGTAGATGGTGGCGTTGAAGCGGGCGCCGTCCATCACGTCCATCAAGGTCATGGCCGACAGCACAAAGGCCAGCGCCACGCCCAGAATGGTCAGGCTGTGAGAAGCGGCGCGGCCCAGGCGGTTGCCACCAAAAGCGGTGCCAAAAATACCGGCCAATGCCGAGCCCACCAACGGTGCGAGGGGCACCGCCAGCAGGGTGGATGCGGAAAGGGTTGTGCTCATGGGATATGTCTCTTCGCTTCAGTCCTGGACCACATCAACCCTTGAGGGTGTTGAGTTCCTCGACGCTGATCGAGGCGCGGTTGCGGAACAGCAGCACCAGAATGGCCAAGCCAATGGCGGATTCAGCAGCGGCAACGGTGAGGATGAAGAACACGAACACCTGTCCGTGCATATCACCCAGGTAGTGGGAGAAGGCCACAAAGTTCATGTTGACAGCCAAGAGCATCAGCTCGATGGCCATGAGCAACACAATCAGGTTTTTGCGGTTAAGGAAGATGCCCACCACCGACAAGGCAAACAAGATGGACCCCACCGATAGGAAATGGCCCAAGGTCAGGCTGCTCATGCTTTCACCTCTTGTGCTGCAGTGGCTTCAGGGGCTGCCTTGGCGGTGGCCGCCATGGGCAACACCACCAAACGGTCTGCGGCTTTCACACGCACCTGGTCACCCGGGTTGATGGCCTTGCTGTCTTTGCGCTGGCGCAGGGTCAGCGCAATCGCTGCAATCATGGCCACCAGCAGAATCACCGCCGCCACTTGGATCGGGTACAGGTATTCGGTGTAGAGCAGGACGCCCAACTCACGGGTGTTGGAATAGTCGGCGGCCACTGGCACGGCCTTGTCCATATTGATGGACGGGAAACCGGCCCAGACCACCGCAATCAACTCCACCGCCACCAGCGCGCCAAGCACCGAGGCCAGCGGCAGGTTCTGCCAAAAACCCCAGCGGTCCCCGTCCAAGCGGATGTCGAGCATCATCACCACAAACAGGAACAGCACCATCACCGCGCCCAGGTACACCAGCACCAGGGTGATGCCCAAGAACTCCGCCTTGAGCAACAGCCACAGCGCTGCGGCTTGCGAGAAAGCGAGCATCAGGAACAGCACCGCGTGCACCGGGTTGCGCGCGGTCACCACGCGGAAGGCTGCGAACAACAGCACCGCCGAGAACAGATAAAAAAATCCAGCTTGAAAATCCATGATGGGTGCGGGCCTTTCAGCGGTACTTGGCGTCGGCCGCCTTGGCTGCCGCAATCTGCGGCTCGTAGCGGTCGCCCACAGCCAGCAGCATCTCTTTGGTGAAATACAGATCGCCGCGCTTTTCGCCGTGGTATTCCAGAATCTGGGTTTCCACGATGGCGTCCACCGGGCAGGCTTCTTCGCAGAAACCGCAGAAGATGCACTTGGTCAGGTCGATGTCGTAGCGCGTGGTGCGGCGGGTGCCGTCGTCGCGCACATCGGACTCGATGGTGATGGCCATGGCGGGACACACCGCTTCGCACAGCTTGCAAGCGATGCAACGCTCTTCGCCGTTCTCATAGCGGCGCTGGGCGTGCAAGCCACGGAAGCGCGGCGACAGCGGGGTCTTTTCTTCCGGGAACTGCACCGTCACCTTGCGGCGCAGTGCGTACTTGCCGGTCAGGGCCATGCCCTTGACCAGTTCGACCAACAAAAAGCTCTTGAAAAAATCGCGCAGGGAAAAAGGCGCGACGACGGTGGCAGACATCGTGAGGCCTCCTTATTTCCAGATGTTCCACGGGGTCTGCATCAGCAAGCCCACCAGGAGCAGCCAGACCAGTGTCACGGGGATAAAGATCTTCCAGCCCAGACGCATGATCTGGTCGTAGCGGAAGCGCGGGAAAGTGGCGCGGATCCAGATGAACATGGACACCACCACAAAGGTCTTGATGCCCAGCCAGATCCAGCCCGGAATGGCGTTGAACAGCGCGCTGTCGATGGGCGACGCCCAGCCGCCCAGGAACATCAGCACCGCCAGGATGGACACCAGCCACATGCTGGCGTATTCGGCCAAGAAGAAGATGGCAAAGCCCATGCCCGAGTACTCGACCATGTGACCGGCCACGATCTCAGCCTCGCCTTCCACCACGTCAAACGGGTGGCGGTTGGTTTCGGCCACGCCCGAAATCAGGTAGACCACAAAAATTGGCAGCAGCGGCAACCAGTTCCACGACAGGAAGTTCAGGCCCATGGCGGCAAAGTAACCGCGCTCCTGAGAGGCAACGATCTCGCCCAAGTGCAGGCTGCCAGCGGTCATCACCACCACCAAGAAGCAGAAACCAATAGCGATTTCGTAACTCACCATCTGGGCCGACGCGCGCAGCGCACCCAAAAAAGCGTATTTGGAGTTCGAGGCCCAGCCGGCGATGATCACGCCGTACACCTCGATCGAGGTGATGGCCAGAATCACCAGCAAACCAGCGTTCACATTGGCCAGTACCGCATCGGGACCAAATGGCACCGCCACCCAGGCAGCCAGCGCCGGCATGATGGCCATGATCGGCCCCAAGCGGAACAGGCCCGGACTGGCTGCTGTGGGGTTGATCAGCTCTTTGGTCAACAGCTTCAAGGCGTCGGCGATCGGCTGCAGCAAGCCAAAAGGACCGACCCGGTTGGGGCCCAAGCGCACTTGCATAAAGCCCAGCAGCTTGCGCTCCCACAGCGTGAGGTAGGCCACAGCGCCCATCAACGGGGCGAGCACCGCCACAATTTTGGCCAAGTTCCAAATCACTGGCCAAGCGGCGGTGGTCCACCAGTTGGCGCCGATCAGGCCGTGGCCGGCGTTGTAGATCGCGTCGATCATGCTTGGGCTCCCTTGGCGTCGGCGGTGCGCTGAAGCGCGGGGGCGCGGCGCACCAGCGCATCGAGCTGGTAAATGGCGGCCACACACGGCGCGCGACTGCCCGGCGCGGTGTCGATGGCGGCAAGGCTGCGGTTGTCTAGGCGGCTGGCGTCCACGGTCTGACCTGCGGCCACGCCTGGCAGGGCTTGGGCCAACACGGCTTGCGAAGAATCGGCGTCAAAACCCGACAGGCCCAGCAAATTCCCCAACACCCGCAGCACTTTCCAAGCCGGGCGGGCATCGCCCAGCGGCTTGACCACCGCGTGGAAGCTTTGCAGACGGCCTTCGGTGTTGACAAAAGAACCCGAGGTTTCGGTGAACGGTGCGATGGGCAGCAGCACATCGCTGATGTCCAGATTGGTTTTGAAGGGACTCAATGTGACCACCATCTCGGCCTGGGCCAGCGCGTCGCCAGCCACCGCGGTGTCGGCACCGGGCTCCAAGCCCAGCAGCACAGCGGCTTTGACACCACCTTGCAACATGGCTTGTGCGTTCTGGCCACCCACAGCGGGCACCGCTCCGACCAGTTGTGCGCCCACGGTGTTGGCCGCTTCGCCGAGGTAACCCACCTTGGCGCCAGTCTGCTCGCCAATCCAGTTGGCCAATGCCAGCAGGCTGGCCGCTTTTTCGTGGTGCGCGGCGGCGTTGCCGAGCAGAATCGCTTTGTGCTCACCGCCCAGCAAAGAGCGGGCAATCGCAGCAGCCGCATCGTTGGCCTGTGCGGCCACTGGCGCGGACACGCCTTTTTCGGCGGCCACAGCGGCGGCCACCGATGCCAAGGCGCTCACCCATTGGGCGGCGGGCGACAGCAACACCTGCTGCACCGGCATGGCCCAGTCGAACGCTTGCTCATTGAGGGCAGACACCTGCGCGCCGTGGCGCGCAGCCTGGCGCAGGCGCTGGGCCATCAGCGGCTGGTCCTTGCGGATGTTGCCACCCACCACCAACACGCGCTGCAGCGTCGACAGCGACGCCAGCGGCATGCCCAGCCAACGCGACTTGCCCGCCTCAGCGGCATTGCCGAAATCGGCGTGGCGCAAACGGCTGTCGATGTTCGGGCTGCCCAGGCCGCGCATGAGCGCGGTGGCTAGCGCCAACTCTTCGACCGTGCTGTGCGGGCTGGCCAACAGGCCCACCGACGCAGCGCCATGGTCTTTTTGCACGTTCTTCAGGCCATTGGCCACGTATTCCAAAGCGGTCTGCCAATCGACCGTCTTCCATTCGCCACCCTGCTTGAGCATGGGCTGGGTCAGGCGATCTTCGCCGTTGAGGGCTTCGTACGAAAAACGGTCGCGGTCGGCGATCCAGCATTCGTTGACCGCTTCGTTTTCCAGCGGCACCACACGCATCACTTGGTGGTTCTTGACCTGCACAATCAGGTTGGCACCGGTCGCGTCGTGGGGACTCACGCTCTTGCGGCGCGACAGTTCCCAGGTGCGGGCCTGGTAACGGAAGGGCTTGCTGGTGAGCGCACCCACCGGGCAAATGTCGATCATATTGCCCGACAGCTCGGAGTCCACCGTCTGGCCGACAAAGGTTTCGATCTCAGAATGCTCGCCGCGGTGGGACATGCCCAACTCCATGACACCGGCGATTTCTTGGCCAAAGCGCACGCAGCGGGTGCAGTGGATGCAACGGCTCATTTCTTCCATGGAAATGAGCGGGCCCACGTTTTTGTGGAACACCACGCGCTTTTCTTCTTCGTAGCGCGAGCCGCTGCCGCCGTAGCCCACCGCCAAGTCTTGCAACTGGCATTCACCGCCTTGGTCGCAGATCGGGCAGTCCAGCGGATGGTTGATCAGCAGAAACTCCATGACCGACTGCTGGGCCTTGATGGCCTTGTCGCTCTTGGTGCGCACAATCATGCCCTGTGTCACCGGGGTGGCGCAGGCGGGCATGGCTTTGGGGGCTTTTTCCACGTCCACCAAACACATGCGGCAGTTGGCCGCGATGGACAGCTTCTTGTGGTAGCAGAAGTGCGGGATGTAGGTGCCGGCCTTTTCGGCGGCATGCATCACCATGCTGCCCGGGGCCACTTCGACCTTCTGGCCGTCGATTTCGATTTCAACCATCGTCTTGTCCTGCGCTGTTTCAGGCCTGGGCCGTGGTGGCCGAGGGGTTCGCGGCCGCGATCTTGGCCTCGAACTCGTGCCGGAAGTGTTTGATCATGCCGCGCACCGGCATGGCCGCCGCATCGCCCAGGGCACAAATGGTGCGCCCCATGATGTTCTCGGCCACGTTGTCGAGCAGCTTCATGTCCTCGGGGCGGCCTTGGCCGTGGTCGATGCGCTCGACCACGCGCCACAGCCAGCCGGTGCCTTCGCGGCACGGTGTGCATTGGCCGCAGGACTCGTGCATGTAGAAGTAGGACAGGCGCTTGAGCGAGGTGACCATGTCGCGCGTCTCGTCCATCACGATCACCGCACCCGAGCCCAACATGGAGCCGGCTTTGCTGATCGAGTCGTAGTCCATGGTGCATTCCATGATCACGTTGGCCGGCAACACCGGGGCGGACGAACCGCCAGGAATGACCGCCTTGAGCGCCTTGCCGCCGCGCACGCCACCGGCGAGCTCCAGCAACTTGGCAAACGGGGTGCCGAGCGGAATCTCGTAGTTGCCAGGACGCTCCACGTCGCCGCTGACCGAGAAAATCTTGGTGCCACCGTTGTTGGGTTTGCCACACTCCAAATACGCTTGGCCGCCGTTGCGGATGATCCAAGGCACCGCCGCAAAGGTCTCGGTGTTGTTGATGGTGGTGGGCTTGCCATAAAGGCCAAAACTGGCGGGGAACGGCGGCTTGAAGCGCGGCTGGCCTTTTTTACCTTCGAGCGATTCGAGCAGCGCGGTTTCTTCGCCGCAGATGTAAGCGCCAAAACCGTGGAAGGCGTGCAGCTGGAACGAGAAGTTCGAGCCCATGATGTTGCTGCCCAAGTAGCCTGCGGCCCTCGCCTCTTCCAGCGCGGCTTCGAAGCGCTCGTACACCTCAAAAATCTCGCCGTGGATGTAGTTGTAACCCACGGTGATGCCCATCGCAAAGGCAGCGATGGCCATGCCTTCGATCACGATGTGTGGGTTGTACATCAGGATGTCGCGGTCCTTGCAGGTGCCCGGCTCGCCTTCGTCCGAGTTGCAGACCAAATACTTCTGCCCCGGGAACTGGCGCGGCATGAAGCTCCACTTCAAACCGGTCGGGAAACCCGCACCACCACGGCCGCGCAGCGCGGACTCTTTGACGGTGGCGATCACGTCGTCCTGGCTCATGCCAGCGCCGCCATCTTGGCCCAGGATCTTGCGCAGCGCGGCGTAACCGCCACGCGCTTCGTAGTCCTTGAGCGACCAGTTGCCACCGTTCAAGCCCGCGTAAATCTGCGGGTTGATGTGGCGGTCGTGGAAGCAGGTTTGCACGCCGGTGGCGCGGAACTGCTCGATCACTTGTTGCGCTTTCATGCCTGGCCCTCCGCGGCCTTGAGGCCGTCGATCAGCTGGTCGAGCTTGTCGTTGCTCATGAAGCTGCACATGTTGCGGTCGTTGACCAGCATCACCGGTGCGTCGGCGCACGCGCCCAGGCACTCGCACTGCTGCAGGGTAAACAGGCCGTCGGCGGTGGTTTCGCCTTTGGCGATGCCCAGCTTCTGTGCCAGATGCGCCAGCGCTTCGTTGCCGCCGCGCAGCTGGCACGGCAGGTTGGTGCAGACGTTGAGCTTGAACTTGCCCACCGGCTGCTGGTTGTACATGTTGTAGAAGGTGGTGACCTCGTGCACCGCCATCACCGGCATGCCCAGGTAAGCCGCAATCGCCAGCTCAGCGGCGCGGCTCACATGACCCTGTTCTTGCTGGACGATGGACAGGCAAGCCATGACCGCCGACTGCTTTTGATCGGCTGGGTACTTGGCGACCTCTTTGGCAAAGCGCGCCAGCGTGGCGGCCGACAAGTCGGCGGGTTGAACGGATACTGGGTTGTTCATTGCTTGGCTCCGAAGAACACCGAACATGTGGCGAGCGTTTGCCAGGCCAGCGCGGAACCGGCTCGGCCGGTCCGCTGATGGCGCCCCCTTGAGGGGGAAGCGCAGACAGGCGCTGCAGGGGTGGGCCGGTTCATCGGTCGATCTCTCCAAACACAATGTCCATGGTGCCGATGATGGCCACTGCGTCGGCCAGCATGTGGCCCTTGGCCATTTCATTCATCGTCGCGAGGTGGGCAAAACCCGGGGCGCGGATCTTCAGGCGGTAGGGCTTGTTGGCGCCGTCGCTGACCAGATAAATGCCGAACTCGCCTTTGGGGTGCTCCACCGCCGCGTAGGCTTCGCCTTCGGGCACATGGAAACCTTCGGTGAAGAGCTTGAAGTGGTGGATCAGCTCTTCCATGTTCGACTTCATCGACTCGCGCGATGGCGGCGCCACCTTGTGGTTGTCGGTGATGACCGGACCCGGGTTGGCGCGCAGCCAGTCCACGCACTGCTTGATGATGCGGTTGGACTGCTTCATCTCTTCCATGCGCACCAGGTAACGGTCGTAGGTGTCGCCGGTCTTGCCCACCGGCACATCAAACTCCACCCGGTCGTACACGTCGTAGGGCTGCTTTTTGCGCAAATCCCAGGCCACGCCAGAGCCGCGCAACATGGGGCCGCTCATGCCCAAATTGAGCGCGCGCTCGGGCGTAACCACCCCAATGCCCACGGTGCGCTGTTTCCAGATGCGGTTGTCGGTCAGCAGGGTGTGGTACTCGGCCAGATAGGTCGGGAAACGCTGGGTGAAGTCGTCGATGAAGTCAAGCAAAGAACCTTGGCGGTTCTTGTTCATCTCTTCCAGCGCCTTGGCGTTGCGGATCTTGTTGGGCTTGTACTGCGGCATGCTGTCCGGCAGGTCGCGGTAGACACCACCCGGACGGAAATAGGCCGCGTGCATGCGCGCACCCGACACCGCTTCGTACATGTCGAACAGGTCTTCGCGCTCGCGGAATGCGTAGATCAGGATGGTCGAGCTGCCGCAGTCGTTGCCGTGCGAACCCAGCCACATCAGGTGGTTCATGATGCGGGTGATTTCGCTGAACATCACGCGGATGTACTGCGCGCGGATCGGCACCTCAATGCCCAGCAATTTCTCAATCGCCAAGCAGTACGCGTGCTCGTTGCACATCATCGACACATAGTCCAGCCGGTCCATATAGGGCAGCGACTGGATAAAGGTCTTGTGCTCGGCCAGCTTTTCGGTGGCGCGGTGCAGCAGGCCGATGTGGGGGTCGGCGCGCTGCACCACCTCGCCATCGAGCTCCAGCACCAAGCGCAGCACGCCGTGGGCAGCCGGGTGCTGCGGACCAAAGTTGAGGGTGTAATTCTTGATTTCGGCCATGGTGAAAGTGCCTCAGGCTCACGCCTTCAGTGCAGGCCTCCGTAGTTGTCTTCGCGGATCACACGCGGGGTGATTTCGCGCGGCTCAATCGTCACAGGCTCGTACACGACACGACCGCGCTCGGCGTCGTAGCGCATTTCGACGTGGCCCGACAGGGGGAAGTCCTTGCGGAACGGGTGGCCGATAAAGCCGTAATCGGTCAGGATGCGGCGCAGGTCGTCGTGACCCTCAAACACAATGCCAAACAGGTCAAAGGCTTCGCGCTCGTACCAGTTGGCCGAGTTCCACAAGCCGTTGACCGAAGCCACCACAGGGAAATCGTCGTCGGTGCAGAACACCCGCACCCGCACACGTTGGTTCAAGCTCACCGACAGCAGGTGCACCACCACCGCAAAGCGCTGGCCTTCCCAGCGCCCATCGCCGTAGGCGGAGTAATCCATGCCACAGAGGTCGATCAACTGCTCAAAGCGCAGACCAGCGGCGTCGCGCAAGGTCTGCATCACATCCCAATAATGGGCTACAGGCACCGTCACCGTGACTTCGCCGCGCGCCACTTGCACACCACTGGCGCGCTCGCCCAAGACCTGCTGCAAGGTCTGCTGCAGGCCTTCAGGCGACACCGCCACAGGCGCAGCAGATTGAAGAATTTCGCTCATGGTTTTTTCCTGGAATCAGGCCCGTGCAATGGTCTGGGTGCGACGGATCTTCTGCTGCAACTGGATGATCCCGTAGATCAGCGCCTCTGCCGTTGGCGGGCAGCCAGGCACATACACATCCACCGGCACCACACGGTCACAGCCGCGCACCACCGAATAGCTGTAGTGGTAATAACCACCACCATTGGCACACGAGCCCATGCTGATCACATAACGCGGCTCGGCCATCTGGTCGTACACCTTGCGCAGCGCGGGGGCCATCTTGTTGCACAACGTGCCCGCCACGATCATCAGATCGGATTGGCGCGGACTGGCGCGAAACACCTCAGCCCCAAAGCGAGCCAAGTCGTAGCGCGCGGTAGCGGCGTGCATCATCTCGACTGCGCAACAGGCCAGACCGAAGGTCATGGGCCACAAAGAGCCGGTTTTGGCCCAATTCACCACCGAGTCGTAGCTGGTGGTGATAAAGCCTTCTTTGAAGACACCTTCGATCATGCTTGGACTCCATCCATCACATCACCCAGCATGGCGCTGGGCATACCCGGCACAGCCTCACTCCCAGTCGAGAGCACCCTTTTTCCACTCGTAGACAAAGCCCACCACCAGAATGGCGAGAAACACGACACCAGCCATAAAGCCGGTCATGCCGATGTCGGAAAAGGCCACCGCCCAGGGAATCAGAAAAGCAATTTCGAGGTCGAACAAAATGAAGAGGATGGCCACCAAGTAGTAGCGCACATCAAACTTCATGCGGGCGTCTTCGAACGCCTCAAAACCACACTCGTAAGGGGAATTTTTGGCCGGATCAGGACGATTCGGCCCCAAGATGTAACCTACTACCTGGGGTATAACGCCGATCGCAATACCTACCAAAATGAACAACAAAACAGGCAGGTATTGATCGAGATTCATCTTGGCTACATCCGCACACCAGACAGTGGCTGTCTGGCTGCTTTGTGATTGGTGCCGACGGCGAGACTCGAACTCGCACAGCTTTCGCCACTACCCCCTCAAGATAGCGTGTCTACCAATTTCACCACGTCGGCAAGTCTGACTGATGAGCCGGAATCGAGGGACTGTGATCCCAGCTCGTTGACAGCCCTAGAGTTTACCCTGAAACACAGGGCTTTTTGTGTTTTGCCAGGTGTATTTGAGCGATGTCAAAGCACCCCGACAAACAACTGACGCCAAGCTTGCAGCGCAAGCTTATTGGCCAGGAATTTGTGTGCCCGTGGCCGGGGCTGCGGGCGCATTGGCCGGCGCCTCAGGCGCACTGGGCAACACAGCGCCTTCCAGCACACTGCCGCTCGAAGCCGGGGCTTCACGCAGATTGCCAAAGTACGCCAGAGCCAGGGTGCAACCCAGGAACAGCGTGGCCAGTACCGCCGTGGTGCGCGACAAAAAGTTCGCGCTGCCAGAGGCGCCAAACAGACTGGCCGAGCCACCACCGCCGCCGCCAAAAGCAGCGCCAGCATCTGCGCCCTTGCCGTGCTGCATCAGGATCAGGCCAATCATGCCCAACGCCGCCAAAATCTGCACCACCAACACCACACTCAACAACACATTCATTCTGCTCTCCAACAATCAATGGGTGGCGCCAGCGGCGCCCACAATGCTCAAAAAATCCGGCGCTTTCAGGGAGGCGCCACCAATCAATCCACCGTCGATGTCTGGCTGCGCCAGCAGTTCGGCGGCGTTGCCCGCGTTCATGCTGCCGCCATACAGAATCGCCACCCGCGCCGCATTGGGCGTGGCTGCGGCGATCTGTGCGCGCAACACCGCATGCACCGCCTGGGCCATTTCAGGCGTGGCGGTTTTGCCAGTGCCAATCGCCCACACCGGCTCATAGGCCACCACCAGCTCGCTGGTGCAATGGCCCACCGTGTGGATCACCGAGGCCAATTGGCGTTTGACCACCATCTCGGTGTCGCCCGCTTCGCGCTGGGCCAGGGTTTCGCCCACACACACAATCGGTGTCACCCCACAAGCCAAGGCGCGCTGGGCTTTGGTGGCCACCAGCTCGTCCGACTCGCCGTGGTACTGGCGCCGCTCGGAGTGCCCGACGATCACATAACGACAAGCCAAGTCGCGCAACATGGCGGCCGACACCTCACCGGTGTAGGCGCCGCGCTCATGGGCCGACACGTCTTGTGCGCCCCAGGCCACAGGCGTGCCCTTGAGCAGCGACTGCATTTGCTGCAGGTACACCGCCGGGGCACACACCGCCACACGAGCACCGCCGGTGGCCGGCAGGCCATTGAGCACACCCGCCAACAAAGTGGCGTTGTCGGCCAAGGCGCCGTTCATCTTCCAGTTGCCAACGATCAGTTTGCTGCCCATCGCTCGCTCCTTATGACGCCCAGGTCAGCACAATCTTGCCGATGTGCTGGTTGCTTTCCATCAGCTCGTGCGCTTGGGCCGCTTGCGCGGCCGGGAACACCGAGTGGATGACCGGGCGCACGCGACCGGCCTCCAACAGGGGCCACACCCGTTCGCGCAGCGCCTGCGCAATCGCGGTCTTGAACGCGACAGGACGCGGACGCAGCGTCGAGCCGGTGATCAGCAAGCGCCGGCGCAGCACCAGTCCGGCGTTGAAGCCCGACTGCACACCGCCTTGCACCGCAATGATGACCAGCCGGCCGTCTTCGGCCAAGCACTCCACCTCGCGCGCCACATAGTCGCCCGCCACCATGTCAAGGATGACGTTCACACCCTGCCCGCCGGTGAGCTCGCGCGCCACCGCGGCGAAGTCTTGGGTGCGGTAGTTGATGGCGTGGTCCGCGCCGAGCTCCAGGCAGGCGCGGCATTTGTCGTCGCTGCCGGCGGTGACGATCACCGTGGCGCCAAAGGCTTTGGCCAAGGCAATCGCGGTCACGCCAATGCCGCTGCTGCCCCCCTGAATCAACAGGGTTTCGCCGGGCTGCAAACGGGCGCGGTCAAAGACGTTGCTCCAGACGGTGAAAAAGGTCTCCGGCAGAGCAGCAGCTTGCACGTCGGACAAGCCCTGCGGCACAGGCAGGCATTGGCCCACCGGCGCCACACAGTGCTCGGCGTAACCCCCCCCGGCCACCAAGGCACACACGCGGTCGCCCACGCGTATGCCGGTCTGCGCCATGGCGCGCTCGTCGCCCGACACCACCACACCCGCGACTTCCAGACCCGGCAGGTCGGAAGCGCCAGGCGGTGGCGGATAGGCGCCGGTGCGCTGCAGCACATCGGGGCGGTTCACACCCGAGGCCAAGACGCGCAGCAGCAACTCGCCCTCACCCGCCACGGGCAAGGGCCGCTCGGCCAGCCGCAAGACCTGCGGCCCACCAAACGCGCTGATTTCAACCGCTTGCATCACCGCCATGGGGCTGTCACTGCTGCTGTTGCTGCTGGGCCTGATCGCCACCGGCGTTGCGGTCGATCAACGCCTTCATCGACAGCTTGATACGGCCTTTTTCGTCGGTCTCCAGGACCTTGACCTTCACCACTTGGCCTTCTTTGAGGTAGTCGGTGACCTTCTCCACGCGCTCGTGGGCGATCTGGCTGATGTGCAGCAGACCGTCCTTGCCAGGCAGCAGGTTGACCAGGGCGCCGAAGTCCAGGATCTTGGTGATCGGGCCTTCGTAGACCTTGCCGATTTCCACTTCGGCGGTGATCTCTTCAATGCGGCGCTTGGCTTCGTCGGCCTTGGCCGACTCGGTGGCGGCGATGGTGATGGTGCCGTCTTCTTCGATGTTGATCTGGCAACCGGTCTCTTCGGTCAGCGCACGGATCACGGCGCCGCCCTTGCCGATCACGTCACGGATCTTCTCGGGGTTGATCTTCATCGTGTAGAGCTTGGGCGCGAAGCTGGAGATCTCGGTCTTGGCCTCGCCCATCGCGTCTTGCATCTTGCCCAGGATGTGCATGCGCGCTTCTTTGGCCTGCGCCAGCGCCACTTGCATGATTTCCTTGGTGATGCCCTGGATCTTGATGTCCATCTGCAGCGCGGTCACACCGTTGGTGGTGCCGGCCACTTTGAAGTCCATGTCACCCAGGTGATCTTCGTCGCCCAGGATGTCGGTCAGCACCGCAAAGCGGTTGCCTTCCTTGATCAGGCCCATGGCGATACCGGCCACGTGCGCCTTCATCGGCACACCGGCGTCCATCAGCGCCAAGCAACCGCCGCAGACCGAGGCCATGGACGAGGAGCCGTTGGACTCGGTGATTTCCGACACCACACGCATGGTGTAGGGGAACTCTTCTTTGGTCGGCAGCGCGGCGATCAGCGCGCGCTTGGCCAAGCGGCCGTGGCCAATTTCGCGGCGCTTCGGAGAACCCACGCGGCCGGTTTCGCCGGTGGCGAACGGAGGCATGTTGTAGTGCAGCATGAAGCGGTCTTCAAAGTCGCCCGACAGCGCGTCGATGCGCTGCGCGTCGCGGTCGGTGCCCAATGTGGCCACCACCAGCGCCTGGGTTTCACCGCGGGTGAACAGGGCCGAGCCGTGGGTGCGCGGCAGCACGCTGTTGCGGATTTCGATGGCGCGCACGGTGCGGGTGTCGCGGCCGTCGATCCGCGGCTCACCGGCCAGAATCTGGCCCCGCACGATGGCGGCTTCGATGTTGAACAGCAGGCCTTCCACGGCCACGCTGTCGAAAGCCACGCCCTCGGCCTTCAAGCCGTCCATCACGGCGGCGTAGGCTTCGCGGCAGGCTTGGGTGCGGGCTTGCTTGTTGCGGATTTGGTAAGCGGCTTCGAGCTTGGCCTTGCCCAGGGCTTCGACCTTGGCGATCAGCGGCTCGTCTTTGGCGGGCGGCTGCCAATCCCATTCGGGTTTGCCAGCGTCGCGCACCAGTTCGTTGATGGCGGCAATCGCGATATTGCCCTGCTCATGGCCAAACACCACGGCGCCCAACATGACTTCCTCAGACAGCTGCTGCGCTTCGGACTCCACCATCAGCACGGCGGCTTGGGTGCCGGCGACCACCAGGTCCATCTGGCTGTTCTTGCGCTCGGTCTGGCCGGGGTTCAGCACGTATTGGCCGTTGATGTAACCCACGCGAGCGGCACCGATCGGGCCATTGAACGGGATGCCGGAAATCGACAGCGCGGCCGAGGTGGCGATCATCGCGGCGATGTCGGCGTCAACTTCGGGGTTGAGCGACAGGGTGTGGATCACCACCTGCACTTCGTTGAAGAAGCCTTCGGGGAACAGCGGGCGGATCGGACGGTCGATCAGACGGCTGGTCAGGGTCTCAAACTCGCTGGGGCGGCCTTCGCGCTTGAAGAAGCTGCCGGGGATCTTACCAGCGGCGTAGCTTTTCTCAAGGTAATCGACGGTCAGCGGGAAAAAGTCTTGACCCGCTTTGGCGTCTTTTTTGGCCACCACAGTGGCCAGCACGACGGTGCCGTCCATGTCGAGCAGCACAGCGCCCGACGATTGGCGGGCGATTTCGCCAGTTTCCATGCGGACCGTGTGCTGGCCCCACTGGAAGGTTTTGGTGACTTTGTTGAATAGGCTCATGGTGAACTCCTGTGCTCAAAGCACGGCTTTGCGTTGAACAACGGCCCGATCAGCGGGCCAGACAACCGGAGCCAGGGTCCAGAACACGATGCCATTCCATCAACACAGGCCCGCCTGCGATGGTGGAATGACACAGCTTCGATCTGGGTGTCTTGCTTCCGGTGGACATTCGGCCGGAGAAACAACGCAAAACGCCTGAGCCAGCGAACCAACTCAGGCGCTTGTTGCGTCGTGACGATCTCCGGCGCGGAATTACTTGCGCAGGCCCAGTTTCTGGATCAGAGCAAGGTAGCGGTCGGCGTCCTTGGACTTGAGGTAGTCCAGGAGTTTGCGACGGCGGCTGACCATGCGCAGCAAGCCACGGCGACCGTGGTGGTCTTTGGCGTGGGTCTTGAAGTGGGGGGTCAGTTCGTTGATGCGAGCGGTCAGGATGGCCACTTGCACTTCGGGGCTGCCAGTGTCGTTGGCAGCGCGGGCGTTGGCCGCAATGACTTCGGCCTTGACGTTTTGAGCGATCATAAAAATTACCTTATCGGTGACGGGCGTCCCGGCGCAGCACACAAAGCGTGCCACAGCGGACGTGAATTGCCGCGTGTTTGGCGCAGCAACTAGGCATTATAGCCCAGCGCGGCGCAGCCAACCCGAGAGGCGATCCACCCCCTGCAGCAGGCGATCGGTCTGCTGGCTGGCAAAACACCAGCGCAACCAGCCTTCGGCCTCGGGGCCAAAGGCGCTGCCCGGCGCCAAACCCAAACCGGCTTCGGTGACCAAGCGCTTGGCCAAGGTCAGGCTGTCGCCCTGCCCGTCGACCCGGAAAAAAGCGTACATGCCGCCCAGCGGCCGCGCCAGGGTCAGCCCCGGCACCTGCAACAAGGCGTCCACCAAGGTGTCGCGGCAGGTCTGCAAATGCGCCACCAAGGCCGGGGTGATGTCGGCCTCGCCCCGTAGCGCCTGCACCGCGCCGCGCTGCACAAACACCGGCGCGCACGAGGTGTTGAACTCCACCAGCTTGCCCATTTGCTCCAGCACGCTGGGCGGCACCACCAGCCAGCCCAGGCGCCAGCCGGTCATGAGAAAGCTCTTGGAGAAGCTGTGCGCCACCAGCAGGCGGTCTTCGGGCTCGGCGATGTCGAGAAAACTAGGGGCAGAAATAGGCCCCCCCTGCGCGGCTTCGCCGCATCCCCCAGGGGACGCATTCGGCTTGGGGCGGCCCGGCGCCGAATGCCGGCCCCCCTGCGCGGCTTCGCCGTAATACAGCCGCTCGTACACCTCGTCGGCCAAGATCCAGGTGCCGGTTTGGCGGCAGTGGTTCAGGATGGCTTGTTGTTCGTCGCGGCTGAGTGTCCAGCCGGTCGGGTTGTTGGGCGCGTTGAGCACCAGCAGACGGGTGGCGGGCGTCACGGCGGCCTGCAAAGCGGCCATGTCCAGCACCCAGGCGCCGTCGCTCACCTGCAAAGGCACGGGCTTGATGACCCCGCCCATGACACGTGCCTGTTGCACCAAATTGGGCCAGATGGGGGTAACCACCGCCACCTCGTCGCCCGCTTCCACCACCGCTTGCGCGGCCAGCATCAGACCGTTGACGCCGCCAGACGTGACCACCGTGCGGTCCAGCCAATGCTCTGCGCCCCACTGCGGGTGCAGCCGCGCGGTGTAGGCCGCGATCTCGGCGCGCAGCTCGGGCAAGCCCAGGTTGTGGGCGTAAAACGTTTCTCCCGCCAGCAGCGAGGCCACCGCCGCCTGACGCACCGGCTCAGGCGTGACCGCGTCGCTCTCACCAAACCAAAACTTGAGCACATCGCTGCGCCCCATGCCGGCGTTGGCGACCTCGCGGATCAGCGAGCCCTCCAGGCCGGCGACCACCGGGCGCAAATGGTTGAGGGCGGGGGCAAGGTGCAGGTCGTGGCGCATGGGCAAGCAGCAGAACAATCAAGGCCGCTTCATGGTGCAGCGGTGTGGCAGCTCGGCCTGGGCGGCGCTCAGGGTGCGGATCACCCGAAAGCCATAGCCAGAGCCTTCCACATCGTACTTGACGCCCGGCGCGCCTTTGCGGTCCATGACAGCCACCATCAACGGCTGTTGCAGCTGGTGGTCGGCCGCGCGCATGGTGGCGGTCTGGCCGGCCATGCGCACATCGGCCCGCTCCAGCTCGGCGGCCACCGCGGCGGCGCTGATGCTGCCCTTGGCGCCGGCGCGCTCCAGCGCCTGCGCCAGCGCCTCCACCATCAGCTGCATGCGCAGGTGCACATAGTCGTCGGCCGGGCGCGGGAAACGCTGGCGAAACGCGTCGTAAAACACCTCGGACGATTTGCCCTCGGCGTTGGGGAACCACTCGGCCACCGCCACCACCTTGCCAATGCCGGCATCGCCAATCGCGGCCGGTGCACCCAGCGCGTTGCCATAGAAGGTGTAGAAGCGCCCCTCGTAGCCCACCTCGCGCGCCGCCTTGATCAGCAGCGTCAGGTCGTTGCCCCAGTTGCCGGTCAACACCGCTTGGGCGCCGCTGGCCTTGATCTTGGTGGCGTAGGGCAAAAAGTCTTTCACCCGCGCCATGGGGTGCAGCTCGTCGCCCACGATCTTCACATCGGGCCGCTGTGCCGCCAGTTGCTTGCGCGCCTCGGACAGCACCGCCTGGCCAAAGCTGTAGTCCTGTCCGATCAGGTAGATGTTTTTCAGCGCCTTGTCGTCGCGGATCACGCTCATGAGCGCGGCCATGCGCATGTCGGCGTGGGCGTCGAAGCGGAAATGCCAGAAGCTGCAGCGCTCGTTGGTCAGGCTGGGCTCGACCGCTGAATAGTTCAGAAACAGCATCTGGCGCGCCGGATCGCGCTCGTTGTGTTTGCCAATCGCGTCGATCAGGCCGGCCGCCACCGCCGAGCTGTTGCCCTGGGTGACGATGCGAATGTCTTTGTCGATGGCGCCGCGCAGCATGGCCAGCGCCTCTTCGGTCTGGCCCTTGCTGTCAAAGCGCTCAATCACCAGCGGGCGCGCGCCACCCAGCGCGGCCGGCAGCTTGACGCCGCCGCGCGCGTTGACCCGCTCGGTGGCCCAAATCAGATTGCGCAGCACCGCTTCGCCGGTGTTGGCAAAGGGGCCGGACAACATTTCGATCATGCCGATGCGGATCGGCTCGCCGGTGGGCGCAGCTGGCGCTTGCGCCATCGCGGGTGCCACACCCCACACATTCGCCGCACCGGCCACCACCACGGCCGCTGCCGCCAACCAGCGACGGCGCCACACCACAACTTGTCTCATTGCAAACCCTTCAAAAAAGTGCGCGGCAGTGTACGTTCCCGCGCCGCGTCATCCCCTGCCCGGTATCGGGGGTAAACCGCCCTGCTCTCAGGCCAGGTCCAGTTCGGCCAGCGGCCAGCGCGGCTTCACATCAAAGCGGTGTGTGGCGTCCCCCGCAGGCACCAAGCCAGCGCGCCAGCGCATGCCAGCGGCCAAGGCGATCATGGCGCCGTTGTCGGTGCACAAATGCAGCTCGGGGTAATGCACCCGCACGCGGCGGCGCTCGCATTCGGCGTTGAGCTGCGCACGCAGCAAGGCGTTCGCCCCCACGCCGCCGGCCACCACCAGGCGCTGCAGCCCGGTGGTTTTGAGCGCAGCGAGCGACTTTTTCACCAGCACTTCCACAATCGCGGCCTGCACACTGGCGGCCACATCGGCTTTTTGTGCATCGCTCAAGGCCAGCGCCAGTTGCGCATTGGCCGGCCCCTCGGGCGCGGCGTGCGCCAAGCGCTTCACTTGCGTGAGCACCGCTGTTTTCAGACCGGCAAAGGAGAAATCCAGATCGCCGCTGTGCAGCAGCGGGCGCGGGAACTTGTAGGCCGCCGCATCGCCCTGCTGCGCCAAGCGCGAGAGCGCCGGCCCGCCCGGGTAGGGCAGGCCGAGCAACTTCGCGCTTTTGTCAAAGGCCTCGCCGGCGGCGTCGTCGATGGTTTCGCCCAGCAACTCGTAGCGCCCCACTCCGTCGACCCGCATCAGCTGGGTGTGCCCACCCGACACCAGCAGCGCCACAAACGGGAATTCGGGCGGGTCGGCGCTCAAAAAAGGCGACAACAAATGCCCCTCTAAGTGGTGCACCGGTATCAGCGGCAGGCCGCGCGCAAAGGCCAGTGCCGCCGCCACGCCAGAGCCCACCAGCAGTGCCCCGGCCAGCCCGGGCCCACGGGTGTGGGCGATGGCGTCCACCTCGTCGAGTGTGCAGCCGGCTTGCGCCAGCACCGCGTCGGTCAGCGGCAGCACCCGGCGAATGTGGTCGCGGCTGGCCAGCTCGGGCACCACACCGCCATAGGCCTGGTGCATCTCAATTTGGCTGTGCAGCGCGTGGCCGAGCAGGCGCGGCACACCGTCGCCACCGGCGTCCACCAAGGCCACACCGGTTTCGTCGCACGAAGATTCAATGCCAAGGATTCGCATGGGCGGCAGTGTATCGGGGCGGCCGTTTTTGCTTATTTCCCAAATTCATATCAAAAACAGAAAAATCCCCTTATCGCTGATTTATCGACCGATCGCCATGCACACCGCTATCCACTCGCCTTTTGCCCCCGGCTCCGTCACCCTGGTCGGCGCCGGCCCAGGCGACCCCGATTTGCTCACCCTCAAGGCCGCTAAAGCGATTGCAGCGGCCACCGTGCTGCTGGTGGACGACTTGGTCAACGACGCGGTGCTGCAACACGCCCAGCGCAGCGCGCGCGTGGTGTATGTGGGCAAACGCGGCGGCTGCCAAAGCACGCCCCAGGCTTTTATTGAAAAATTGATGATCCAAGCGGCGCGCGACGGCGAAGTGGTGGTGCGCCTCAAGGGCGGCGACCCCTTTATCTTTGGCCGGGGCGGTGAAGAGGTGGAACACCTTCGCGCCCAAGGCATTGCGGTGGACGTGGTCAACGGCATCACCGCTGGCCTGGCCGGCATCACCAGCTTGGGCGCACCGCTCACCCACCGCGACCACGCGCATGGCGTGGTGTTCATCACCGGCCACGCCAAACCCGGCGACGCTGGCACCGACTGGCGCGCCCTCGCCGCCACCGCGCGCGACGCCAAGCTCACGCTGGTGATTTACATGGGCGTGTCCAGCGCCGAGCACATTCAGGCCGAGCTGCTCACTGGCCTGGGCGCCCACACCCCGGTGGCCATCGTGCAACACGCCACCCTGCCGCAGCAACGCCACGCCGTCACCACCTTGGGGCAACTCAGCGCCACGCTCCAGACCGAAGGCCTGGGCAGCCCGGCGGTGATGGTGGTGGGTGATGTGGTGCGGGGTGTGGCGGCTGTGGTGGGGGCTAGCGATACGCAGGTGCAGTGGGTGGCCTAAAGCCCCACAGGCACATTACCCCCAGCTGCGCGTCAGCAGCTCGTCCAACGCGTCGGCGACGGTTTGCCATCAAAGATGCGAGTGTTCGTCTGCATACGACCCCACTGCATCGTGCAGGTCGTTCCAAGCGGCCACGGCATGTTGAACCGGCGCCGCCAACCTATTGGCCGAAGCATCAAAAGCCGACCCCGACCGGATGAGCTCGCCCACCCGTGGATCATGTTTGGCGAGAAAAAAGGGCTTGTTGGTCTCGGTCATAGGCCGAGGAGCCTAGCCAATGCAGGGCGACCGGTCAATCGCCCGCCTACACTGCGGGCCATGTCACATTTCGACGCAGTCATCATTGGGGCCGGAGCGGCCGGTTTGTTGTGTGCTGGCGTGGCCGGCCAGCGCGGGCTGCGCGTGCTGGTGCTCGACCACAGCGCCAAAGTCGCCGAAAAAATCCGCATCTCGGGCGGCGGGCGGGCCAACTTCACCAACCGCGACTTGGACGTGCGCCAGCCGCACAAACACTTTTTGGGCGAGAACCCGCAGTTTTGCCGCTCCGCCCTGTCGCGCTACACCCCGGCCGACTTTGTGGCCCTGCTGCAGCGCCACGGCGTGCCCTTTCACGAAAAACACAAAGGCCAGCTGTTTTGTGACCGCTCGGCACAAGACCTGATCGACGTGCTGCTGCGCGAATGTGATGCCGGCGGTGTGCAGCGCTGGCAGCCCTGCGGCGTCAAAGACGTGCGCAGCGCCACCGTGGACGGCGCCAGCGGCTACGAGGTCGACACCGACCAAGGCACGGTGCACACCCGCGCGGTGGTGGTGGCCACCGGCGGCCTGTCGATTCCGGCCATTGGCGCCACCGACTTTGGCCACCGCCTGGCACAGCGCTTTGGCCTGCGCGTGGTAGCGCCGCGCCCCGGGCTGGTGCCGCTGACATTCGATGGCGATGCGTGGGCGCCCTACACCGGCCTGGCCGGCTTGGCGCTGCCGGTGCACATGGCGACTGGCGGCAAAAAGGACGGTGCCACCTTTGCCGAAGACCTGCTGTTCACCCACCGCGGCCTCTCGGGCCCGGCGGTGCTGCAAATTTCGAGCTACTGGCGCGACGGCCAGCCGCTGCGCCTGAACCTGGTGCCCGAGGTGGACGTGGCCGAGACCCTCAGCGAAGCCAAAAAACGCTCGCGCAAACTGCTGGCCAACGAACTGGCCGCCTGCATGCCCAGCCGCCTGGCCGACGCCTGGGCCGCCCAAAGCCCCGACTGGCAGCGCCCGGTCATGGAATGCAGCGACAAAGCCCTGACCCGCCTGGCCGAACGCCTGAGCCGCTGGGAAATCACCCCCACCGGCACCGAAGGCTACAAAAAAGCCGAGGTCACGCTCGGCGGCGTCGACACCCGCGACCTGTCGCAACAGACCATGGAATCGAAACAGCCCGGTCTGTATTTCATTGGCGAGGTGGTAGACGTGACCGGCTGGCTGGGGGGCTACAACTTCCAGTGGGCCTGGGCGAGCGGGTATGCGTGTGGGATGGCGTTGGGGGTGCAGGCGGGCAAGGCCTGAAGGCGATCAGATCGCTTGCGCGTGCAGCCGCACGCCCAAGGCCTTGGCCACTTTGAGCACGGTCGCCAAGCTTGGATTGCCGTTTTCGCTCAAAGCCTTGTACAGGCTTTCGCGGCTGAGCCCACTGTCGCGGGCCACCTGGGTCATGCCTTTGGCACGGGCGATGTCGCCCAACGCGCGGGCAATACCCGCCGCATCGTCGGGCGCGTCGGTGAACCAGGCGTCGAGATAAGCGGCCATTTCTTCGGGCGTGCGCAGCTGTTCGGCCACGTCATAAGCGAAGGTTTTTGTTTGGCCTGTGACGGTTTGGGTCATGGTGTGGCTCCTACAAATGGCGGGCGAGTTCCAGCGCCAACTCAATGTCTTTCTGCTGGCTGGACTTGTCACCGCCTGCCAACAACACAATCAGCTCCCCGTTGCGCTCCGTGAAATACACGCTGTAACCCGGGCCAACGTCGATCTTGAGCTCGGAAACACCCTCACCCAAGTGCCTGTGCTGGCCCGGATTGCCGTGCACCAGTCGGTCCACGCGCACCTGAATGCGTGCGCGTACGGTCCTGTCCCTGAGTGCGTTGATCCAGTCCCGATAGATTTCGGTGATCTGTACGCGCATGCGTCAAGTGTATCTCATAGACTACAAGTCAACAACCCAGTGATAACTCACCTCACCCACCCAACACCCGCACCACCTCCCCCTTCACCACCTTCCCCAGCGCATTCTTGGGCAGCGCGTCCAGCAGCACCACGCGCCGGGGCAATTTGAATTTGGCGATGCGCCCGCTCAGGTGGGCCAGCACGCTGGCTTCGGTGATGGCGGCGCCCGGCGCGGGCACCATCGCCGCCACGGGCACTTCGCCCCAGCGCTCGTCGGGCAGGCCGACCACCGCGCATTCCTGCACGCCGCTCAGGTCGGCCAGCAGGTTTTCAATTTCGGCGGGGTAGATGTTTTCGCCGCCCGAGATGATCATGTCTTTGGCGCGGCCCACCACGGTGACGCAGCCGTCGGCGCCACACACGCCCAGGTCGCCGGTGTGCAACCAGCCATCGTTCAGGCCCACGCCGGGTGCGCCGCCCTCGCCGCTCCAATAGCCGCGCATCACATTGGGCGCTTTGACACAGATTTCACCGGTGTGGCCAGTGGGAACGGGCTGGCCTTGGGTATCGAGCAGTTGCACGTCGCAGCCCGGCGCGGGCCAGCCGGCGGCGCCTGCGCGCGCCACCGCGTCGGACAGGAGCAGCACGATGGACACCGGCCCGGTTTCGGTGCTGCCATAGACCTGGCCCACCGGCACACCCCGGCGGTGAAAGGCTTGCAAATACGACAACGGCACGGTGGACGAGCCGGTGAACACCCCGCGCAGGCTGGTGAGGTCCGCGCCGGCCCAGGCCGGGTGTTCAAACACCGCGCGCAGGGTGGCGGGCACCAGCAGCGACAGTGTGGGGCGCAGCGCCTGCACGTCGGCCAGCCAGGCGGCGGGGTCAAAGCGCGGGTGCAGCACCACCGGCACCCCGGCCAGCAGGGCCGGCAGGGTCTGGATGCACAGGCCGCCCACGTGGAACAGCGGCAACACACTGAGCACTTTGTCGCCGGGCTCAAAGCCGTGTGCCCAGGCGCTGGCGCGGGCGTTGGCCAGCACACCGGCCTGGGTGTGCACCGCGCCTTTGGGCAGGCCTGTGGTGCCTGAGGTGTAGACCAGCAGCAGCGGCGCGTCGGCGTCCACCTTGGGCAGGGGCGCCACCGGGGGCGATGCGGTGTCGATCAATGCGTCCACCGCACAGCGCTGGGCGGCGGCGGGCATGAGGGCCTGGGCCGCGTCGGCGTGGGTGCTGTCGTGCACCAGCAGGCACGGGGTGGCGTCCAGCAGCACACGCTGCAGCTCGGGCACGGCCAGGCGCACGTTCAGCGGCAGCAAGATCACGCCCAGCCGGGCGCAGGCCACCAGCGCCACCAGCATGAGTTCGTGGTTCAGGCCCAGCCAGGCCAGGCGGTCGCCGGGCCGCAAGCCGTGGCGCTGCAGGTGGCCGGTGACGCGGTCGACCCGGCGCCAGAGCTTGGCAAAGTCATACACCAGGTCTTGCGCCGGGTCGCGAAAGTGGATGGCGACTTCGTGTTCGCGCTCCAACGCCAAGCGGGCAAAGGCCTGCGCCAGCGGGCTGGTTTCGTGGTCCAGCTGCGGGCGGCGGTGCGGCTTGTGGCGGTGTTCGATCGTGGCCATCAGGCGCTGGCCTCGTCGCGTTCGCCAGGTTCGTACAAGGCTTCGCGGCCAATGCGGTCCATGCACAGCTCGGCCGTCCACGGCAGCATGAGCGAGCCGCAGCGCGCGTCGCGGTACAGGCGCTCCAGCGGCAGGCTTTTGAGCATGGACTGGCCGCCGCAGGTGCGAATGGCCAGGCGCGCGATGTCTTGCGCGTTTTCCATGATGGTGTATTGCGCGGCGTAGGCGCGCAGCCGGGCCGATTTGGGCGGGTCCACCCGCGCGTCTTGGATGGCGCGCAAAAACAGATTGCGCGTCTGTTCGAGCTTGATGAACATCTCGGCCACCGCGATTTGTTTGGTGGCGAACTGCCGGCGCTTGACCGGGCCGGTGCCGGGCACCTCGCCACGCAAATAGGCCACGGTGAAGTCATAAGCCGCCTGCGCAATGCCCATATAGGTGGGCGACAGCGTCATGAACATGTGCGGCCAGCGGCTGGCGGCCTGAAAGTACACGCCCTGGGGCATCAAGGCCGCATCCTCGGGCACAAACACGTCTTTGAACAGCAGCGTGCGCGAGACGGTAGCCCGCATGCCCAGCGGGTCCCAGTCGCCTTCCACCGTGACGCCGGGCGCGTTGCGCGGCACGGCCAGGTACAGGGTGTCGCGGCGCGAGAGGTCGGCGTCGGGTTTTTTCTCGGTGCAGAGCACGCCAAAGTAATCGGCCGCGTCGGACAGCGACGCGAAGATTTTTTTGCCGTTGACCTTCCAGCCGCCGTCCACTTTTTCGGCGGTGGTGCCAAAGGCGGTGGCGCCTGCGGCGGCGGCGCCACCTTCAGAAAATGGCTGGGCGTAAATGGCGCCGTCGTGCACCACCCGCTTGAAATGCACTTGTTGGCGCTGGTGGTGCAAGGCGCGCTGCTCGGGCGTCATGTCCAGGTCTTCGGACAACAGGCCGCTCCAGAGCGTGGTGCACACATGCATGTTGAAGGTGAGCGCGGTGGCGCCGCACCAGCGGCCAATCTCGGCCGACACCAGGGCGTAGGTGGCGTAGTCCGCCCCCTGCCCGCCGTGGTCCTTGGGCACACACAGGCCGAGCAGGCCGGCGTGCCGCATGTCGGCGTAATTGGCAAAGGGAAACTGCGCGCTGCGGTCCAGCTCGGCGGCGCGGGGGGCGAATTTGTCGCGGCCCAGTTGTTGGGCCAGTGCCAGCAGGCGGCGCTGGTCGTCGGTGTAGGGATAGTCGTCGCCGGCAATGGGCATCACTTCCCGCATCAGGTTCGGCATGACCTCGCGCATGGCGGCTGGGGTGTTCATGGCTGTGTCTCCTCTTGTGTGGTGTGCAGAAAGCCCAGCAAGGCTTGGGTGAAAGCCTCGGGCGCTTCAAAGTTCATCAGGTGGCCGGCACCGGCCAGCTCCACATAACGCGCGCCGGGAATCTTGTCGGCCATGCGGCGCACCACGGCGGGGCTGGCGGTGCGGTCGTGTTCGCCGGCCAAGCACAGCGTGGGCACGGTGATGGTGGGCAAGGCGGTGCGCTGCTCAAACGTCACCAAAGCGTGCAACGCGGCGCGGTAGCTGGCCGGCGCAATCGAGCCCATGCACGCCTGCGCCAGCGCCAAGCCCGGGCCAGCGAACCCTGGCGCCACCATGGCCGGAATCAGGCGCTCGGCCACCTGCGCCAGCGTCTGCCCGGCGTCCAAAGGCGCCAGGCGCTGGGCCAAAAACTGTTGCTGAAAGTCGCCGCTGCCGTGGCCAAAGGCGGGGCTGCTGCCGGCCAGCATCAGCGCAGCCACCCGCAGCGGGTGGCGCGCCCACAGCTGCAGCGCCACCATGCCGCCCAGGCTGTGGCCCACCACCACGGCGTGTGGCACGGCGTGCGCGTCCAGCAGGTCTGCCGCCGCATCGGCCAGCGCGTCAAAGGTGTAGGGCTGCAGCACCGGGCTGTCGCCGTAGCCGGGCATGTCCCAGGCCAGGGCGTGCCAGCCTTGGGAGGCCAGCGCGTCCAGCTGGGCCTGCCAGCCCAAGGCCCGCCCGCCAATGCCGTGCAGCAGCAGCACGCTGGGCCGGTCGGGGCGCGGCTGGCCAGCGGTGATCGCGGTGGGGTTGAGGTCGCTCATGCCAAAGCCTCGGGCCGCACCCTCCCGGCGTCCACCACCACCGCGCCGTCCAGCGCCACGGTGCAGCCGCGCATGGGCAGGTCAAAGTGGCCCAGGGTGTGGCGGCCGGCCACCTCGTTGGCGCCGGTGGAATACAAAAAGTTGCCAGCAAAGGCGCGCAGCTCGGTGCCGTTGCAGTCGCGTTTGTCGTAAAAATTCAGCGCGTCCCAGCGCGCGGCCGGGTTCAGGCCAAAGCCCACATGCGACACCGCGTAGCAGGCGCGGTGACCTTCGGCGTCTTCCCAGGCTTGCCAGTAGCCGCGCATCAACTCGGCGTCCACGCCCTGCCCCTCCACCGCGACGATGCTGTCGTTCTCGATCTGCAGCGTCACCGCGTCGCGCAGGTAGCTTTTGAAAGTCAGGTTCACATCGCCCGGCGCCAGCACCAGCGTGCCATTGACCGTGCCCGCCGCCGGAAAGGCCAGCGCCAGCCCGCCCGGCCAGTGCGACACCATGCCGGGCTTGTTGGCGTAGCCCCAGACGCCGCCCACCGTGGCACCGGCCAGCGACACCGTCAGGTCAGTGCCAGCGGCCGACGTGACGCGCATCTGAGCGGCACCGCGCAGGCGCTTCATGGCGGCGCGCACCAGCGGCTCCAGCGCCGGGGTCGGCAGAGTGCGCTCCAGAATTTCGGGGTGCTCGTTGGACACCATGTACACCCGTGGCCGCTGGCCATCGGCCCCGGCCAAAATCTGCGGCAACTCAGGCGCGTGCAGCAGGCCTTCGACCGTGCAGTCCAGCACCAGATCGCAACGCGCCAGCGCCGCCACCACGGCGGGGTTGCCGGCGATCGCGTCGCTCGCGCCGGTAGAGCGCACCGGCGCAGGCGCGGTCAGCGCCGGGCTGGTGAGGGTGATGTCCACCACCTGGGCGCCCAAGCGCTCGGCCGCCAGCCGGGCCAGCTCGACATTCACCCGGCGCGACTGGGTTTCGCTCAGCACCACCACCCGCTGACCGGGCGCCAGCTGGCACAGCGCCAGCGCCTGCTCAAAGGCCAACAGCCATTTGTGTTCGATGCGCTCAATCAACATGCGGGTGTCTCCAAGCCCCCGGGCGGTGGCCGGGTGTGAAATCAGTTTATATGAAATTTCATGCAAAATGGGGCAGCACAAACCCGCCATGAGCCCACCCAAACCACCCCCACCCGCCGACGACAGCGCCCCCTTTGTGGACGGCTACTTGGCCTATTTGCTGGCGCGCGCCAGCCACCGCGTGTCGGCCGAATTTCATGCCGAGGTGGCGGCCCACGGCCTGTCGGTGCTGGAGTGGCGGGTGCTGGCCAGCCTGGCCGGCAACGGCCCGCTGGCGGTGCGCGAGTTGTGCGACCGCGTGCTGGCCCAGCAACCCACCGTCACCAAACTGCTCGACCGCCTGCAAGCCCAAGGCCTGCTGCTGCGCGAAGACAGCCCCACCGACCGCCGCCAAACCCTGGTGCGCTTAAGCCCCGCCGGCACCGAACGCGTCGCCCCGCTGCTGCCCCTGGCCAAAGCCCACGAAGACCGCGTGCTCGCGCGCTTGGGGCGGGCGGACAGCCAACGGTTGAAAAAGCTGTTGCGGGGGTTGCTGGCGGGCTGACTCAGGTCTCATCGTCTTGCCACCGCGTCAGGCCGGCCAGGACCAATTGCGTCAGCAACCGGTGGTCTGCCTTTTGCACGCAATCAATGGAGGCCCGGATGTAGAGATTGCCCACCTCTGCGTCGTCTTGCCAGGCTTGGCTGTAATCAATGGGTGCATAGCCATGTTGAATGGCCAGCAAGTCAAAAAACAGGCGGGTGATGCGCCCATTGAGCTCATAAAACGGATGCAGGGCAATCAACTCACCCTGGAAATAGGCCAATCGCTCGGCAAACCCCTCGCGCGACGCGGCGGCGTCAGCCAGAAAACGGGCTTGTTCCAGTTGCGCAAAAATGCGACGTGACTCGGCCGGGAGATACGCTGCGCGGCAAAACATGGAGCCGCCTTTGACCATGTCCTCGCTGCGGTAGCGCCCCGCCCAGCCGTACAAAGTTTCGAAGGTGCGGCGGTGCAAGGCGATGTAGTAGGCCTCGTCAAACCGCGTCCGTGGCTGCAGCTCAGCCACAAAGGTGCCGTAGGCTTGGGTCAGCAGACTGGCTTCAATCGCATGGAGCAATTCCGCATCGGTGATGTCCAGCCGGTTCTTGGGCAGATCGCCGCCCAGCTGATAAATGTCACTTTGATGGAAGCGATACTTGGACACGCTGCTGCTTCATCAGTTCGGCCGCCTTGGCCTGTGCCTGAGGAGACGCCTGAGGTGCATAGCCTTCGATGCGCATGGACGTCTGCACGGCCTGCGACAGTTTCTGCTGAAGTTGAGGGCTGACGGTCATTACTGCACCTTGAAGAATTGCGGCGCCGGCTCTCACACCTCTCAGCACACCGTGCCGACGGCGCTCAGACGGGCGCTTGAGCGCAGAAGTTTATCGGGGAAACGCTCTGTTGGGTGACCGTTTGCCACGGCACCGGCTTGGTTTGCCCTCAACAAAAGTGGCTATAATCCAAGGCTTTGCTGGCAAACCCCCGTCGGCCAATACTAGTTCTGAGACGGGGGAAAACCGCAGCGATGAAGTCGGGGCCCGATCTTCCCCAACGTCCTCTCACTGCACACTCTGGAAAATCTCGACTGATGACAACCATCCGTGTAAAAGACAACGAGCCGTTTGACGTGGCTCTGCGCCGCTTCAAGCGCACCATCGAAAAACTGGGTCTGCTGACCGACTTGCGTGCCCGCGAGTTCTACGAAAAGCCGACCGCTGAGCGCAAGCGCAAGAAGGCCGCCGCCGTCAAGCGCCACTACAAGCGCGTGCGCTCGATGCAGCTGCCCAAGAAGCTCTACTGAGCCTTCGCACTGCGAACAAAGCCCGCCGAGGACGCTCAGCGGGCTTTTTTGTTTCTTGCCCCCTTCTTTTACCTTCTCGGAGCCCCCCATGAGCCTCAAGGACCAGATCACCGACGACATGAAAGCCGCCATGCGCGCCAAAGACAGCGAGCGCCTGGGCACCATCCGCCTGCTGACGGCGGCGATCAAACAAAAAGAGGTGGACGAGCGGGTGGAGCTGGACGACGCGGCGGTGGTGGCGGTGCTCGACAAAATGGTCAAGCAGCGCAAGGACTCGATCGCCGCGTTTGAGCAAGGCGGGCGCGCCGATTTGGCGGCCAAAGAAGCGGCCGAGCTGGTGGTGCTGCAGGCCTACCTGCCCCAGCGCCTGTCGGCCGACGAGGTGGCGGCCGAGGTGCGTGCCATCGTGGCCGAACTGGGCGCCAGCGGCCCCGGCGACATGGGCAAGGTGATGGGTGTGGTCAAAACCCGCCTGGCGGGCAAGGCCGACATGGGCCAAGTGAGCGCGGCGGTGAAGGCAGCGCTGGCCGGCTGAGCCGGACGCCCGCTCAACGGCTGAGCAAGAGGCTGGAGCCAGCGACCACGCCCACCGCACCGGCCCAGCCGCCCCACGCCGGCGGTTTGCGGTAGACCACCCACAGCAGCGGCAGAATCATCACCGGCGTGACCGACGACAGCAAGGCCACCAAATTGGCCTGGCCGTATTTCAAGGCTTGCAGGATCAGCGTCATGCCGACCACCATGGCCAGCAAGGCACTCATGCCGGTGTGAAACAGATCGCTGCCGCGAATCGGCGCCTTGGCGCGCGCGCCCTGCCACAGCGCCACCAGCAACACGTGCGCGCCCAGCGCGGCGCTCATGCGCATGGCGCTGGCGGCCACCGCGTCCACGCCAGTGCTCATGAGCGGTTTGAGCATCAGGGTGGCCACCGCCTGGCACAGCGCGGCCAGCAGGCCCAGTGCCACGCCCCAGCGCAGCGAGCCCTGGGTTTGCTCCCAGCCATGGCCTTCGTCGGCGCGTTTGCCAAAGGCCACCGCCAGCATCACGCCCGACACCAGCAGCGCCGCGCCCACCACACCCGCAGCCGACAAACGCTCGTCCAGCCAGGCCCAGGCCAGCACCGCCGACATGAGCGCATGGGTGGCGAACAAAATGCCCGAGCGGCGCGGACCGAGGCGGTTCATGCAGGCGAACAGCGCGGTGTCGCCGAGCGAAATGCCAATCACCCCCGAAATGGCCAGCAGCAGCCAGGCGCTGCCGTGCAGCGTGGCCGCGCCGCCGCTCCACGCCGCCAACGCCCACAGCAGGCTGGCGGCCACCATCATGCGCCAGCGGCTGAAGGCGAATGCGCCCAAGCGCTGCGACGGCCCGGCCGAAAACAGGCTGGAGAAGGCCCAACAGAGCGAAGCCAGCAGCGCCAGCAGTTCCACCGGCATGGCGTGGCCGATCAGGTGCCCGCGATTTTCATGCGGTTGACGAGGATGGAGCCCACCGTTTTGCCGCCAAAGGTGTAGGCGTCGGCGCCCATGGCCTCGATGCCTTTGAACATGTCCTTCAAGTTGCCAGCGATGGTGATTTCGTGCACCGGGTAGGCGATCTGGCCGTCTTCCACCCAGAAACCGGCGGCGCCGCGCGAATAGTCGCCGGTGACGTAGTTGACGCCCTGCCCCATGAGTTCGGTCACCAGCAGGCCGCGACCGAGCTTGCGGATCATGGCGTCCAGATCGTCCTCAGGCCGGGTGAGGCGGCTGGTCATGAACAGGTTGTGCGAGCCGCCGGCGTGGCCGGTGGTACGCATGCCCAGCTTGCGGGCCGAATAGCTGGACAAGAAGTAGGTCTGCAGCTTGCCCGCGCTCAGCACCTTGCGGCGCTGGGTGCGCACGCCTTCGTCGTCGAACGGGGCGCTGGCCTTGCCGCGCAGCACATGCGGGTCTTCCAAAACGTCCAGGTGTTTGGCCATGACCTGTTTGCCCAGGCTGCCAGGCAAAAAGGTGGTGTTGCGGTAGAGCGCGCCGCCGCTGGTGGCCTGCACCAAGGCGCCGAGCAGGCCCACCGCCATGGGCGATTCAAACAACACCGGGCATTCCAGCGTGGGCAGTTTGCGGCTGTTGAGCCGCGAGAGCGCGCGTTCGGCGGCGTAGCGGCCTACCGCCTCGGGGCTGGCCAGATCGTCGGCCGAGCGTTCGCTGCTGTACCAGTAGTCGCGCTGCATGCCCGCGCCCTTGCCGGCAATGGGCGACACCGACAGGCTGTGGCGCGAGCTGGCGTAACCGCCGCTGAAGATGCCGGGGCGGTTGCGTTCGCCACCACGCATGTGGGCGGTGAAGAAGTGCGACTGCTGGGCCGAGACGCCGGCGCCTTCGCTGTTGGTGATTTTTTTGCTGGTGCGCAGGGCCGCGTCTTCGCAGGCCAGGGCGATCTCAAACGCGCGTTGGCTGTCGATGGCCCAGGGGTGGAACAGGTCCAGCTCGGGCACCTCGGTGGCCACATCGGCCTCATCGGGCATGCCGGCGCACGGGTCTTCGGCGGTGAAGCGGGCGATGTCAAACGCCGCCTGCACCGTGCGGCGGATGGCGTCGGCCGAAAAGTCGCTGGTCGACGCGTTGCCCCGGCGCTGGCCCAGGTAGACCGTGACGCCGAGCGATTTGTCGCGGTTGCGTTCCACGTTTTCCAGCTCGCCCTTGCGCACCGAGACCGACAGGCCGGCGCCTTCGGAGATTTCGGCGCCGGCGTCGGCCGCGCCCAAGGCTTTGGCGTGGCCCAGGGCCAAGTCCACCAGTTCTTCAAACCGGGATCGGCTGTACTGGAAACCGGTCAAAGGGGCGTCGGTCGACGGGCTGGCGGTGGTGGGGGATGTGGGTGCTTTCATGTCGGCGGCTATGATACTTGGCCCCCGATCAGGCGCACTGAGCCGGCCAAGACAGCCCCGCGCGCCGACACACCCATTCTTTATGTCCCGCAAACCCAAACGCGGTTACTACGTCAAAGGTCACTTTGTGGCAGAAGGCAGCGAGCTCGATCTGGAGCTCAAGCGCGAAGCCAAAGGGTTCACCGACGTCAGCAAAACCGATCTCAAACGCGAAAGCGACCGCTTGCAAGCCCTGGGCGAGGCGCTGCTGACGCTGCGCGCCGACCTGAGCGCGCGCATCGACCTGCCCGACACCCTGATCGAAGTGGTGGCCGAGGCGCGGCGCATCACCAATTTCGAAGGCCGCCGGCGCCAGATGCAGTACATCGGCAAGCTCATGCGCAAGCTCGACGAGCGCGTGGTGCAAGACATTGAGGCGGCGCTGGAAGAACAGCGCAAGCCCTCGGCCCAGGAAACCCTGCGCCTGCACCATGCCGAACAATGGCGTGACCGGCTGATCGCCGACGACGCCGCCTTGAACGACTGGCTGGCCCAGCACGGCGAGGCCAACGACCCGGCCGACCTGCAGCAACTGCGCGCGCTCATTCGCCAAGCGCGCAAAGACGCCGCCAGCGCCAAACCCGAACTCCCGGGCGAGGCGCGACGCCACGGCAAGGCCTACCGTGAGATCTTTCAATGGGTCAAAGGCGCGCTCGCGCGTGCCGATGGCGATGAACCCACCGACGACAACAACGACCATGAGTGAGACGTTTGACCCCGTGCGCATCGGCATTGTGTCGATCAGCGACCGCGCCAGCAGCGGCGTGTACGAAGACAAGGGCCTGCCAGCCTTGCAAGACTGGCTCAGCCGCGCGTTGAAAAACCCGATCAGCTTTGAGCCGCGCCTGATTCCCGACGAGCAAGACCGCATCAGCGCCACCCTGATGGAGCTGGTGGACGCTGGCTGTGCGCTGGTGCTCACCACCGGCGGCACGGGGCCTGCCAAGCGCGACGTGACGCCTGAGGCCACGCTGGCGGTGGCCGACAAAGAAATGCCCGGCTTTGGCGAACAAATGCGCCAGATCAGCTTGGCCTTTGTGCCCACGGCCATCCTGTCGCGCCAGGTGGCGGTGATCCGCCACAACAGCCTCATCATCAACCTGCCGGGCCAGCCCAAAGCGATTGCCGAGACGCTGGAAGGCGTGAAAAACACCGACGGCAGCCAGCGGGTCCACGGCATTTTTGCGGCTGTGCCGTATTGCGTCGACCTGATCGGCGGGCCCTACATCGAGACCCACGACGAGGTCTGCAAGGCCTTTCGTCCCAAAAACGCGCAGCGCCCTGCCCGCCCCTGAACCCGGAGAACCCCCATGCAGATCACCAAAGACACCGTTGTGACCCTGACTTTTCGCGCCAGCAACGCCCAGGGCAAGCTGCTCGAAGACGGCAAAACACCCCGCGCCTACCTGCACGGCGGTTATGGCAACACGCTGGTTGGCATTGAAAAAGCGCTCGAAGGCCAGAGCGCGGGTTACGCGGTGAGCGTGACCATCCCGCCGGCCGACGCCTTTGGCGAACACGACGAGAGCCTGATCACCAGCATTCCCAAAAGCCAGTTTCCGCCCGGCGTGAAAGTCGGCGGCACCCTGGCCGGCACCGACAACGACGGCAACGAACACCAATTCACCGTCACCAAAATCAAGGGCGACACCGTGATGCTCGACGGCAACCACCCCTTGGCCGGTCAGACGCTGAAGTTCGAGCTCAAGGTGCTGGATGTGCGCGCCGCCTCGGAAGAGGAAATCGCCCACGGCCACGCCCACGGCGACCACGGCCACCACCACTGATCGGCGCCCCGGCGGCGTGCGCGTCGCCCGGTGCCCACTGGGTAGAATGCCCGCTTGCCTTTCTCCTTCTGGAACCCGCTCTCATGAAAACCATCACCGGCAGCATCGTGGCCTTGGTCACCCCCATGCAAGAAGACGGCAGCGTCGACTACGCTGCGCTGCGCAAACTGATCGACTGGCACATCGCCGAAGGCACCGACTGCATCGGTGTGGTCGGCACCACCGGTGAGTCGCCCACGGTGAGCGTGGAAGAGCATTGCGAAATCATCCGCGTGTCGGTGGAGCAAGCCGCCAAACGTGTGCCGATCATGGCCGGTTGTGGCGCCAACTCCACCGCCGAAGCGATTGAACTGGCCAAGTTTGCGCGCCAGGTCGGCGCCGACTGCCAGCTGCAGGTGGTGCCCTACTACAACAAGCCCACCCAAGAGGGCCAGTACCAACACTTCAAGGCGATTGCCGAGGCCACGGGCGACCTGCCGGTCGTTCTGTACAACGTGCCAGGCCGCTCGGTGGCCGACATGAGCGTCGAGACCGCGCTGCGCCTGGCACAGGTGCCGGGTGTGGTGGGCATCAAGGAAGCCACCGGCAACATCGAACGCGCCCAGTGGCTGATCCGCGAAGCGCCCGAAGGCTTCGCCATTTACTCGGGCGACGACCCCACCGCAGTGGCCCTGATGCTCTGTGGCGGCCACGGCAATGTGAGCGTGACCGCCAACGTGGCGCCGCGCCTGATGCACGAGCTGTGTGTGGCCGCGCTGGCCGGCGACACCCGGGGCGCCATGGCGATCCAGAAACGCCTGATGCCGGTGCACAAGCACCTGTTCTGTGAAGCCAACCCGATTCCCCTGAAGTGGGCCATGGCCCGCATGGGCCTGTGTGGCGCCACCATGCGCCTGCCGCTGACCCCGTTGTCAAGCCACCTGGAACCGGTGGTCGAAGGCGCCCTGCGCGAAGCCGGCCTGCTGGCCTGAATCCAACAACACCCTGCCATGAACACCTGCCCCCTGATCCGTGTGCGCCGCTGGGCGCTTGGCGCTGTTGCGCTGGCCGTGCTGGCTGGCTGCTCTGTGCTGGAAGAAACCAAGGTCGATTACCAATCTGCCAAGCGCGGCAACAGCCTGGAAGTGCCCCCAGATCTCACCCAGATCTCGCGCGACAGCCGTTACGACGTTGGCACCAATGCGGTCAGCGCCACCGGCTTCCAGAGCAACCAGCAGCGCAATGCCCAAGTACCTGCAGCCGCCAACAGCGCAGGCGATGTGCGCATGGAGCGTGCCGGCAACCAGCGTTGGCTGGTGGTCGGCCGCACACCCGAAGCGCTCTGGGAGCCCTTGCGCCAATTCTGGACCGACGCTGGATTTACTTTGCAAGTGGACCAGCCCGACCTCGGTATCTTGGAAACCGACTGGGCCGAAAACCGCGCCAACATCCCACAAGACGTCATCCGCCGCACACTCGGGCGCGTGTTTGACAGCCTCTACGACAGTGGGCTGCGCGACCGCTTCCGCACCCGAGTGGAGCGCAATGCCCAAGGCCAAACCGAGATTTTTATCAGCCACCGTGGCATGGAGGAGGTCTATACCTCGGCAAGCCGCGAGAGCACCGTGTGGCAGACCCGCCCCAACGACGTGGAACTGGAGACCGAGTTTCTGCGGCGCTTGATGTTGAGCCTGGGTGCCAGCGACACCACCGCCCAGGCCGAAACGTCTCGGCAAGCCCAGGCCAAGGCCAGTGTCGCCAATGGGCTGCCGGTGCTGGAGATGCAAGACGATATGGAGCGCGCTTGGCGCCGCGTTGGGCTAGCGCTGGACCGCACGGGCTTCACGGTGGAAGACCGAGATCGGCCACAGGGCCTGTACTTCGTTCGTTATGTCGAACCCGTGGCCGAGGATGCCAAACCGGGCTTCTTTGGCCGCATTTTTGGCGGTCAACGCGAAGTTGCGCCTATCCAATTGCGCATCTTGGTTCGCGCCCAAGGTAACGCCACAGTGGTGTCGGTATTGGACGCGCGAGGCCAAGCCGATGCATCACCCACCGCACAAAACATTGTCAAATTGTTGGAAACAGAATTGCGCTGACCCCTGGCTCTTGCCAACAAAAAAGCCACCGCATGCGGTGGCTTTTTTGTTCTGCATCCAGAGCCAGCAAGCTGGCCCAGTGCAAGACACGCTGAATTACTGCTTCTTTTCTTCAGCAGGAGCGGCGTCGGCAGGAGCGGCCGGAGCAGCAGCAGCGTCGGCAGCCGGAGCAGCGGCGGCGTCAGCGGCCGGCGCGGCAGCAGCGTCGGCGGCCGGAGCAGCAGCGGCGTCGGCGGCAGGAGCAGCGTCTGCAGCGGGAGCCGGAGCCGGCTCAGCAGCAACAGGGGCGGGAGCCGGAGCGGCTTCTTCTTTTTGACCGCAAGCGGTCAGAGCGAAGGCGGCGAGCAAAGAGGCGAGCAGGAGCGAGTGTTTCATGGTCGTTGGATAGAAAGGGGTTGCACACGATGATTGCCAAAAATCCCGCAGCGGACCCGCAGTCTTTGTGGCGGCTTGACACCTGTTAAAGGGTGTCAAACTGGGCCGGAATCATATAGGTAAAACTACCATGGGTATTTACCCTATTGCAATTTTTTACATGGGTATAAATGTTTATTCCAGATTGTCGGTTTGGCGCAACCATCCGTCTTGTAACCACTGCAACAACACACCGCGGGCGTCGGCACTGGCGCGCTGCACGTCCCGCGCCAACAAGTGGCGCTGGTCTGCCAAGCGGCGCATCAGCCGCGCGTCCGCTCCACCCGCACGCATGCCCTCGCCGTTGATGTAGATGCAGTGTGCGTCGTAGAGCATGCAGCTGCGGCGGTCGAGCACCAGCCCTTGGCGCTCATCGAGCTGTGCCACGTCCTGGGCTTCGAACCAGACATTGGGCTTGGGTTCGGTCATCACCTCACCCAGCGCCAGCTGCAAGGCGGCTTCGTCGCGGCACAAACGCTGCAGAGCATCCCGCGCAAAATCCAACAGCCCCGCGGGCACGGCGGCCGGTGTGGCACTGGCGGGCTGTTGGGGGTCGCGGTAGAGCTTGTTGTCCTCACTCCCCTCGGCCATGCGTTGCAGAATCTCGGCCGCCAGCCCACCGCGCTGTGGCACCCGAAAACCCACCGAATAGGTCATGCAGTCTCCGCCCTCGGCCACGCCGTCGTGGCCCCAATGCGGCGGCAAATAGAGCATGTCGCCGGGCTCGAGCACAAACTCCTCGGTGGGTTCAAAGTGGGCCAGAATTTTGACCGGCATACCGGGCACCAAGGTCTGGTCGCCGGGGGGGGCAATGCGCCAACGGCGCCGGCCATGGGCCTGCAGCAGAAACACATCGTAGCTGTCGAAATGGGGCCCGACCCCACCTTGATCGCTGGCCCAAGAGATCATGATGTCGTCGAGGCGTGCGTCGGGCACAAAACGAAAGCGCTGCAGCAGCGCATGCACCGCCTGCACATGCAGATCAACACCTTGGACCAGCACGGTCCAGCCGGCGCGCTGTTGTGGCGGCAGCTGGCGCGGGCCAAATGGCCCGTGGCGCAACTCCCACCCAGCGTTTTTGCGGGTCTGCGCCTGGGGTTGCAGCACCAGACGCGACTCCACCCCGGCCTCGGCTGCCAGCGCAAACAGCGCACGGCGATCGACGGGCGGTACAAAACCAGGGATGGCTTGGCGGATCAGCAAGGGCCGCTTTTGCCAGTGGCGTTTCATGAATTGCTGCGGCGTCAGGCCGGCGAGCAAAGTTGTGGGCTGATCGATCGGGGTGGTGGTGGATGGGCTCATGGGACAATTGTCGGATGAAAATTTCTGATCAATGTGTGGTGGCGCTGACTTGGACGCTGAAAGACGCCCAGGGCGAGGTGTTGGATGTGCTGGAAGACCCCGTGGAGTTTCTGCTGGGCGGCAGCGATTTGCTGGCGCGGGTGGAGGCGGCCTTGCAAGGGCACGAAGCCGGCGACACGCTGGACCTGCATCTGGAGCCGATCGATGCGTTCGGCGATTTTGACGACCAGCTGCTGTTTTTAGAGCCGCTGGACAAGTTTCCAGAGGGCATCGAGGTGGGCATGGCGTTTGAAGGCTTGCCCGAGGGCTGCAACCCGCAGGCCGACCCGAACAAGGTGTATTTTGTCAGCGAGATCTACCCCGAGCATGTGGTGATGGACGCCAACCACCCGCTCGCTGGTGTGGCCCTGCGCCTGCAGCTGAAGGTGCATGGCGTGCGCGAGGCCACGGAGGCCGAGGTGGGCGCCGGCACCCTGGGCACAGGGTTTTTCCGCTTGGGCTAAGGCCGCCCTGCTCCCAAAGAAAAAGGTCCCTGATGGGGCCTTTCTGATGCGCGCAGCCGGCCTCAATTGCGACCGGTGGAGCCATAGCCTCCGGCACCACGCTCGGTGCTGGCGGCGAAGTCGTCCACCACCCGAAACTGCGCCTGCACCACCGGCACGATCACCATTTGGGCGATGCGCTCCATGGGCTCAATGGTGAAAGGCACGTCGCTGCGGTTCCAGGCGCTGACCATGAGCTGTCCTTGGTAGTCGCTGTCGATCAGGCCCACCAAATTGCCCAACACAATGCCGTGTTTGTGGCCAAGGCCCGAGCGCGGCAGCAGCATGGCGGCGTAGCCCGGGTCGGCCAGGTGAATGGCCAGCCCCGTGGGAATCAATTGCCAGGCATTGGGGTGCAGCGTGATGGGCGCATCCAAGCAAGCCCGCAGATCTAAACCCGCGCTGCCTGGGGTGGCGTAGGCCGGCAGGTGCTCGGCCATGCGCGGATCGAGTACTTTCAGATCGACACGCATCACTCGGCTTTCTTCTCAGCGCCACCCTCGGCGGGCTGGGCATCACTCTCCTCGCCAAAGCCCGCCGTGGGGTCTTGTTCGTAGTCAGTGTTGTCGTCCAGACCCGGGATGTTGTCGAGCATCTCACTCACTGCACTTTCGTCCACCACCACCGCCTTGTCCAGGTTGCCGGTGACTATGGCCGGGTTGATCAGGATCACCGCCACCATGATGACCTGCAAAATGATGAAGGCAATCGAGCCCTTGTAAATTTGCGCTGTGGTGACCGCCGGGATGCGCTTGCCGGTGATCTCGTCGGTGTAGTCGTTGCGTGCGGCCACACTGCGCAGATAGAACAGCGCAAAACCGAACGGGGGCGTCAGGAACGAGGTCTGCAGGTTCATCGCGATGATGATGCCGAACCAAATCAGATTGATGTCGAGCTTTTCGGCCACCGGTGCGAGCAGCGGGATCACGATAAACGCGATTTCAAAGAAGTCGATGAAGAAGCCCAACACAAACACCAGGGCGTTCACAAACAACAAGAAGCCCAGCTGACCGCCCGGCAATTTGTCGAACAGGTGCTCGACCCAAATGTGGCCATCGGCAGCATTAAAGGTGAAGCTGAAAACGGTGGAACCGATCAGGATGAACAGCACAAAAATGGCCAGCTTGGAGCTGTTCTCCAGCGCTTGCAGCAAGAGCTTGACGCTCAGCGTGCCGCGCACGCCGGCCAACAACAGCGCACCCACTGCACCCATGGCGCCGCCTTCTGTGGGTGTGGCCAAGCCCAGGAAAATGGTACCCAGCACCAAAAAAATCAACACCAAGGGTGGAATCAAGGCGAAGGTGACGCGCTCGCTCAGCCGCGAGAATAGCCCCAAGCCCAGCACCTTGCTGCCCAAAGCCAAGCCAAAGGCCACAAACGCGGCGACGGTGAAAGACAGGATGAACACTTCGTCGCGCGGCGCTGCGCCCTCGCGGTTCATCATGGGGTTGATCATGCCCTCATGCACTTGCGACCAGGCCAAGCCCGCTGCCAGCGCAATACCCAACAACACCAGTAGCGACTTGTGACCGCTGGAGCCATTGGCTTCGTTGTAGACACGCGCTTCAGGCGGCAAGGCTGGCACCCACGCGGGCTTGATGATGGCCACTGCAACAATAAACAGCAGATACAAGCCAACCAACAACAGACCAGGAATGAGCGCACCAGCGTACATATCGCCCACCGAGCGCCCCAGCTGGTCGGCCAGCACGATCAGCACCAGCGACGGCGGCAAAGCCTGCGCCAGCGTGCCCGAGGCAGTGATCGCGCCCGTGGCGATACTGCGGTTGTAGCCATAACGCAGCATGATCGGCAAAGCGATCAGGCCCATCGAGATCACCGAAGCGGCGACAACGCCTGTGGTGGCCGCCAACAGCGCCCCCACCAAGACCACCGCGATACCCAGGCCTCCACGCAAGGGACCAAACACCTGCCCCACCGTTTCCAGCAAATCCTCTGCCATGCGGCTGCGCTCAAGAACAATGCCCATAAGCGTGAAGAAGGGAATCGCCAGCAGAGTGTCGTTCTGCATGATGCCAAACACCCGAAGCGGCAAAGCCTGGAACAAGTTGGACGGAAACAGTCCAATCTCCATGCCAATCAGGCCGAAGAACAAACCGGTGGCCGCTAAGGAAAACGCCACCGGAAAACCCAGTAGCAAAAACACAACGAGCCCGCCAAACATGACAGGCACAAAATTGCTGGACAGGAATTCGATCATGATGGTCTCTTCGCTCAGTGCTGCTGGGCCGCTTTGAGTTTTTCGGCCTCGGCAATTTCCTTGGCCAACAACTCGGTTTCGCTCGGGCCGCTGTGATCTAGGGCATCAGGGCCAACGCCGATCAAGAAGGCAAGCCGCTTGATGAGTTCAGACAGCCCTTGCAGAGCCAGCAGGCCGAAGCCCAACGGAATCAGGCCGTACACCGGCCAGCGCACCAGACCACCCGCATTGGACGACACCTCGCCCGAGATCCAAGCTCGCTCGAACAGCGGCCAACCCAGCGTGATCATCATGTAGCACAAGGGGAGCAGAAAAATCACAATCCCACCAACATCGATCCAGTTGCGGGTACGTGCCGAAAACTTGGACGAAATAAAGTCGATGCGCACATGGGCGTTGCGCAAAAAGGCGTAACCGCCGCCCAACATAAACACCGCCGCAAACAGGTACCACTGGATCTCCAGCCAGGCGTTGGAACTGGTGCCGAACACCTTGCGCACCAGGGCGTTGCCCGCACTGATGAGTGTTGCGGCTAAGATCAACCACATAGCGAACTTGCCCACCCAATGGTTAAGCAAGTCGATCAGTTTGGAGAGTTGCAGTAAGCCCGTCATAGAGCGCTCCCGAGAATATCGGCGGTGTGCCAGAAGATGTCAGCCTGCGTAAGGCAACCAGATGATGCACAAAAAACCCCGCCGAGGCGGGGCTTCTTGGTGCTGTGAGCCCTGAATCAGAGTTTGGCCGACTGCATGTAGCGGTCAAACGATGCTTCAGCCACACGGAACCACTGGTTCTGGTCGCGGCGGAACGCGGCGTAATCGGTGTACACCTTTTTCCAGCTCGGGTTCTTGGCATTGAGCTCTTCGTACAACGCCATGGACTGCTTGAAGGCCTCGTCCATCACCGGCTTGGGCAAGGCGGCCAACTTGGCACCACCAGCAATCAGGCGACGCAGCGCGGCCGGGTTGCGAGCGTCGTAACGGGCCTGCATCTCGGTGTGAGCGTAAGCCGCAGCGGCTTCGACGATGGCTTGGTTCTCTTTGGACAGTGCATTGAACGCTGCCTTGTTGATGAAGAAGTCCAGCTGTGCGCCACCTTCCCACCAGCCCGGAAAGTAGTAGTGCTTGGCCACTTTTTGGAAGCCCAGTTTTTCATCGTCATAAGGGCCGACCCACTCGGTGGCGTCGATGGTGCCTTTTTCCAGGGCTTGATAAATCTCACCGCCGGGGATGTTCTGGGGCACACCGCCCATGCGCTCCAGCACTCGGCCAGCAAAGCCGCCAATGCGCATTTTCAGGCCCTTGATGTCGGCCACGCCTTTGATTTCCTTGCGGTACCAGCCGCCCATCTGGGTGCCCGTGTTGCCGCCTGGGAAGTTCACGATGTTGTACTTGTCGTAGAACTCACGCATCAGCTTCATGCCGTTGCCGTCGTAGAACCAAGCGGTCAGCTGACGGCTGTTCAAGCCGAAGGGGATGGCGGTGCCAATGGCAAAGGTCTCGTCTTTGCCATGGAAGTAGTAGGGGGCTGTGTGGGCGGCTTCAACTGTGCCTTGTTGCACACCGTCGACCACGCCAAAAGCGGGCATCAGTTCACCGGCCGGATGCACCGACACCTGAAACTTGCCACCGCTCATGGCGTTGACGCGCTCGGCAAACACCTCGGCAGCACCGTAGATGGTGTCCAAGGCCTTGGGGAAGCTCGATGCCAGGCGCCAGCGGATGGCGGCTTGGGCCTGCACGGCGGGGGCCACACCTGCGGCCAACACGCCAGCAATGCCTGCGTGCTTGATAAGAGAACGACGATCCATGGTTGCTTGCTCCATTGTAAAAATGAATGGTTGAGGGTCCAGACCAACATTGGGACGAACCTGTGGGCCGGGGTGGATTGTAGGGAGCGCACAGGCACGTTTCGGCCGGGGTTTTCCCTTTACGTAGTTTCACTCAGGCCCAGAAAACCCAATAAACACAAGGGGTTACGGACCACATGAAGTCCACTCACAAGCCCATTGAAATTAATTCAGTCACAGCCCCCATGCACACTGGTGCAGCGGCGTGGCCTGCCCGCTTATTGCACACGCTTGAGTGCCGCTGCTGGCAGCACATGCGCTGCAAACCGTTGGCGAATGCTGTGCTCCAGCCCTGGCGCATCCAAGCCCAAAGCCGACAACAGCTGCGCCGGGTCACCGTGTTCGGTGAACACATCAGGAATGCCCAGATGCAACAAGGGCAGGTTCAGTCCCATCTCCGCCAGGGCCTCGGCCACCGCCGAACCCGCGCCACCGGTCACACAACCCTCTTCCACCGTGACGATGGCAGAGTGGCTTTCGGCCACAGCACGCAAGAGTTCTGTGTCCAGCGGCTTGGCCCAGCGCATGTTCACCACCGACGCGCCCAGGGCCTGACCCGCTTGCAGCGCGGGATACAACAAGGTGCCAAAAGCCAGAATGGCCACACCCTGCCCGCGCTGGCGCCATTCGCCTTTGCCGAAGGGCAATCCCTCTAGGCTGGCAGGCACCTCAACGCCCGCGCCGCTGCCACGCGGGTAGCGCACGGCTACCGTATGGTCTTGGGCGTAAGCGGTGGACAACAGCTGTCGGCATTCGGCCTCGTCGGCAGGGCAAGCAATGGACACCTGGGGAATGCAGCGCAAAAAGGCGATGTCGTACAGCCCCGCGTGGGTGGCGCCATCGGCGCCCACAATGCCAGCGCGGTCCAGCGCCAGCACCATGGACAGCTTTTGCAGCGCCACGTCGTGGATCAGCTGGTCGTAGGCGCGCTGCAAAAAGGTGGAATAAATCGCCACCACCGGCTTCATGCCTTCGCAGGCCAGTCCGGCGGCAAAGGTCAGCGCGTGCTGCTCGGCGATGCCCACGTCGAAGTAGCGCTTGGGAAAGCGCTGGTGAAATTCCACCATGCCCGAGCCCTCGCGCATGGCGGGGGTGACACCCACCAGCAGCGGGTCGCGCTCGGCCATGTCGCACAGCCAGCGGCCAAACACCTGGGTGAAGGTGGTTTTGGGCGGGGTGGCGGGTTTGGTCAGCCCCACCGCCGGATCAAACTTGCCCGGGCCGTGGTAGGCAATGGGATCGGCCTCAGCGAGCTTGTAGCCCTGCCCTTTTTTGGTGACCACATGCAAGAACTGGGGGCCGCTGTCGGTGTCGAGCAGGTGGCGGATGTTTTCGAGCGTGGGAATCAGCGAATCGAGGTCGTGGCCGTCGATTGGGCCGATGTAGTTGAAGCCAAACTTCTCGAACAAGGTGGCGGGCACCACCATGCCCTTGGCGTGCTCTTCCAGTCGTTTGGCGAGTTCAAACAAGGGCGGCGCGTTTTTCAGCACCTGCTTGCCCACATTTTTCGCGGCGGCGTAGAACTGCCCGCTCATCAACTGCGCAAGGTAGCGGTTGAGCGCACCCACCGGCGGGGAAATCGACATGTCGTTGTCGTTCAGGACCACCAGCAGGCGGCCGTCTTCGACACCGGCGTTGTTCATGGCCTCAAATGCCATGCCGGCGGTCATGGCGCCGTCGCCGATCACTGCAATCGCCTTGCGCGACTCGCCCTTGATGCGAGCGGCCATGGCCATGCCCAATGCCGCTGAGATGCTGGTGGACGAATGGGCGGTGCCAAAGGTGTCGTATGTGCTTTCGCTGCGGCGGGGAAAGCCGCTCAGCCCGCCCCACTGGCGCAAGCTGTCCATGCGCTCGCGCCGGCCGGTGAGGATTTTGTGCGGGTAAGACTGGTGGCCCACGTCCCAGATCAAACGGTCTTCTGGGGTATTGAACACGTAATGCAGCGCGATGGTGAGTTCGACCGTGCCCAAGTTGGAGCTGAGGTGGCCGCCGGTGCGCGATACGCTGTGGAGCACAAAGTCGCGCAACTCGTCGGACAAGCCGCCGAGTTGGCTGCGCGGCACGCGGCGCAGATCGGCGGGGTCGTTGATGGACTGGAGCAAAGTGGTCATGGCCGTGTGGATTCCTTGTGGCGGTGATCGCCCTCAATGCTGGCGCTGGCCCACCCAGTCGCACAGCGCGCGCAAGCGGTGGGTGTGATCCAGGCCACTGTTGTCCAGTGCTTGGTGGGCGGCGTCGAGCAGGTGGTGGGCGTAGGCGCGCGCGGCGTCCAAGCCCATGAGCGCCACGTAGGTGGGCTTGTCGGCGGCGGCGTCTTTGCCGGCGGTTTTGCCCAAGGTGGCCGAATCGGCGGTCACATCGAGCACATCGTCGATGACTTGAAACGCCAGGCCAATGTGTGCGCCGTAGCTCTGCAAGGCCTGCAGCGCTGGTGCGGCCACCGCTGCGGTGGCTGCGCCCATGGCCACACTGGCGCGCAACAGAGCGCCAGTTTTTAAGCGGTGCATGGCTTCCAGCGCGACCTGGTCCAGGGCCACACCCACGCTGGCCAAGTCCACCGCTTGGCCGCCGGCCATGCCCATGGCGCCAGCGGCCTGCGCCAGCTGGCGGCACCATTGTGCGGCCAGGGCGTCGGGCACGTCGCCGTTGTCGGGCGCGAGCAATTCAAAGGCGAGCGCCTGCAGCGCGTCGCCCACCAACAAGGCTTGGGCCTCGCCAAAGGCCACATGCACCGTGGGTTTGCCACGCCGCAGCACGTCGTTGTCCATACACGGCATGTCGTCGTGCACCAGCGAATAGGCGTGGATCAGCTCAATCGCACAGCCCGCGCGCAGCGCCAGCGCGGCCGAGCCGCCCACCGCTTCGGCTGCGGCCAGCGCCAGCAAAGGGCGCAGTCGTTTGCCGCCGTCGAGCACCGCGTAACGCATGGCTTGGCCCAAGCCCGCTGGGGCATCGGCCGGCACCCAAGCTTGCAGCGCGGCCTCCACGTCGGCTTGGCGCTGCTGGCGCCACTGGACAAAACCGACCAAACTATCGGCGGCGCTCATGCCCCATCCCAGGGTTTGAGGGTCTCGCCGTCGAGCACCTTGATTTGTTGTTCCACCGCTTGCAGTTGCTCGCGGCAATAGGCGAGCAAAGCGGCCCCGCGCTGGTACTGGCCGAGCAACTGGTCGAGCGGCAATTGGCCTGCCTCGATGCGGGCCATCAGGGCTTCGAGTTCCTGCAGCGCGGCTTCGTAGCTCTCGGCCACCGGCTTGGTGGCGGTCTTGCGGCTGCTGCGGGTAGAGGTGTCGGACGCATTCATCGCAGAGATTTTAGTCCGCACCACCAAGGCCCCAAGCCCAGAAGACCTGTGGGCAACGCCGCCCATCTCCCCGGGGTACAATCCCGCCTCTTTTTTCATCACCACGGGCACCCGGTGCCCGGAGGGACGCAGCACTTCCACCCTTCCCGCGCTCATTCGATGTTGTCGTAACAGCGCTTTTCCCTGCCCCTTCATAGGGGGAGTCTTTAGGTCAGGACATCATGTCTGATTTGAGTCTTCAGCTTCAGCAGGCCACAAGCCAACTGCCCGTTTCCAGCTATTTCAGCGAGGCGTTGTTCCAGCGGGAACTCGACACCATCTTTCAGCGCGGGCCCCGCTATGTGGGGCATGTGAACGCGGTACCCAACCCTGGCGACTACTTCGCCCTGCCGCAAGAGGGTCAAGGTCGGGCCTTGGTGCGCACCGCCCAAGGCGTGGAGCTGGTCTCCAATGTCTGCCGTCACCGCCAGGCGGTGATGCTCAAGGGCCGGGGCAATCTGCAAGACAACGCCAAAGGCCACGCCGGTGGCCAGATCGTCTGCCCGCTGCACCGCTGGACCTACAGCGGCGGCCAAAGCGCCAACGACCGCCTGGGCCAGTTGCTGGGCGCGCCGCACTTCAGCCACGACCCCTGCGCCGATCTGCAGCGCTACCCGCTGCGCGAATGGAATGGCTTGCTGTTTGAGGACAACGGCCGCGACATCGCCGCCGATCTGGCCGACATGGGCCCGGCGCACGACCTGAGCTTTGACGGCATGGCCCTGGGCCATGTGGAGTTGCACACCTGCAACTACAACTGGAAGACCTTCATTGAGGTCTATCTGGAGGACTACCACGTCGAGCCCTTCCACCCCGGCTTGGGCAACTTTGTGACCTGCCAAGACCTGCGCTGGGAATTCAAGCCCGAGTACTCGGTGCAGACAGTGGGCGCCCACAACCTATCGACCCAGTCGGGCAGCCCGGTGTACCAGCGCTGGCACGAGCAGCTGATGAAATACCGCAACGGTGAGCCACCGAGCCACGGCGCCATCTGGCTGACCTACTACCCGCACATCATGGTGGAGTGGTATCCGCATGTGCTGACGGTCTCGACCCTGCACCCCCTGGGTGTGGACAAGACCTTGAACATGGTGGAGTTTTATTACCCAGAAGAGATCGTGGCGTTTGAGCCGGAGTTCATGGAGGCGCAACGCGCCGCCTATATGGAAACCTGCGAAGAAGACGATGAAATCGCCGAGCGCATGGACGAGGGCCGCAAGGCCCTGCTGCAGCGCGGCGACAACCAGGTGGGCCCCTACCAGAGCCCAATGGAAGACGGCATGCAGCACTTCCACGAGTGGTACCGCGCCCGCATGGCGGACCACCTGCCATTGGTAGAGAGCCGCTGAACAAGCGCCGACACAGCATGCATCCACCGCGCTCGGGCCAGGCCCTGTGGATGCTGCTGTCGTCCTTGGTGTTTGCCTTGATGGGCGTGTGCATCAAGTTTGCGTCGGCCTATTTCAACCCCTTGGAGATTGTGTTTTACCGGGGGCTGGTGGGTACGCTGGCCTTGTACGGCGCCACCCGCGCCACCGGAGTGACCTTGCGCACCGCCGTGCCCAGCATGCACCTGTGGCGCTGCGTGGTGGGTGTGATCTCGCTGGTGGGTTGGTTTTATGCGATTTCGGTGTTGCCGCTGGCAACCGGCATGACGCTCAATTACATGAGCAGCGTCTGGATCGCGGTGTTTTTGATTGGAGGAGCGCTGCTGACCCAGGCCAGTGGCCAGCCGCTGTTGCGCCAAGGCCCCTTGTTTGTCGCGGTGTTGTGTGGTTTTGCCGGTGTGGCCATGATGCTGCGCCCCACCCTGCAGCCCGGCCAAGAATGGGGCGCGATGGCGGGTTTGGCATCGGGCATTTTTGCGGCCATGGCGTATTTGCAAGTGAGCGCGCTGGCGCGCGCCGGTGAGCCCGAAAGCCGCACCGTGTTTTATTTTTCGCTCGCGGCGGTGGTGGTGGGCGGCATGGGCACCCTCGCCCTGGGCCCGAGCCCGTGGAGCTGGGACGGCGCGGTGTGGTTGCTGCCGATTGGTGTGTTGGCGCTGTTTGGGCAACTGTTCATGACCCGTGCTTACGCCAGCGGCGCCACCTTGGTGGTGGCCAATTTGCAGTACATGGGCATTGTGTTCGCCGGCCTGTTCAGCCTGCTGGTGTTCGACGACCAACTGCCGCTGCTGGGTTGGTTGGGCATGGCGCTCATCATCGCCAGCGGCATCGCCGCCACCGCGCTGCGCAGCCGCGCCCTGCCCCGCACCCCCGCCGAAGACCACAGCGCCTGATGGTGGCGCAGGGCTCGGCATTTTCACAAGGACTGTTGGCATGTACACCACCCTGATCCGCACCGAACAACTGTTGGCCTTGCAGGCCTGCGCAACGCCGCTGGCGCTGTTCGATTGCAGCTTTGAGCTGATGAACCCCAGCGCCGGCGCGGCGCGGTTTGCCGAGGTGCACATCGCTGGCGCGCGCCACGCCGATCTGGACCGGCACCTGAGCACCCACAGCGCCGAGCGCGCCAGCGGCGGGCGGCACCCGCTGCCCACCCGCGAGGCCTTTGCCGCTTGGGTGGGCGCCCAAGGCGTCACGCCGCAGACCCAGGTGGTGGTGTACGACCGACAAGGCGCCAATTACTGTGGCCGGCTGTGGTGGATGCTGAAATGGATCGGCCACGAAGCGGTGGCGGTGCTCGACGGCGGTCTGGCCGCTTGGCAAGCGGCTGGCGGCGCGCTGGCCAGTGGCGCCGACCCGCAGACGCCGAAGGCCTCGAACCCTTACCCGCTGGGCGCTTCGCTGGCGGCGGTGGTCAACGCCCACACCCTGGCGGCCCAACTCGGTAGCGGGCAACACACGGTGGTGGACGCCCGTGCGCCCGCGCGTTATCGAGGCGAGGTGGAGCCGCTCGACCCGGTGGCCGGGCACATTCCAGGTGCGCTCAACCGCCCTTTCACCAGCAACATCGGCGCGGATGGCCGCTTCAAACCCGCCGCCGAGTTGCGCGCCGAGTTTGAGGCATTGCTCGGTGGCCGCGACCCCGCCACCGTGGTGCACCAGTGCGGCAGCGGCGTGAGCGCCATCCCCAACTTGCTGGCGATGGAAATCGCCGGCCTCGGCCGCAGCGCCCTCTTCCCCGGCAGCTGGAGCGAGTGGTGCAACACACCCGGCCTGCCGGTGGCCAAGGGCTGACATTACCGAATGCGCCTCGCGCAGCGGTAGAGCGCCGGGGCCACATCGATCCGCCGCCGGGCCGCCCCAAGGCGGATCAGCCCCCTCGGGGGGCAGCGACCCATGCGCAGCAGGGGAGCGTGGGGGCCAACAGTTTCAGGCGAAGGGCCGCCCCAAGCCTGAAACGCTCCCCTCGGGGGGCAGCGACCCATGCGCAGCAGGGGAGCGTGGGGGCCATAGTTTCAGGCGAAGGGCCGCCCCAAGCCTGAAACGCTCCCCCTCGGGGGGCAGCGACCCGCGCAGCGGCGGAGCGTGGGGGCCACACTTCAGTGGCTGTGCGCCAGCCCGCTGACCAGCGTCACCAGGCCAATGCCCACCAGCAGCCACGCCACTTGCGCCGCCGTCTCGCGCAGGCTCAAGCGTTTTTGCAGCTGCGGAATCAAGTCGGCCAGCGCCACATACACAAAACTGCTGGACGCGGCCACCAGAAAATACGGCAAATAGTCTTGCAACTCGCGCACCAGCAAGTAACCCACCAATCCGCCGATGGCGGTGACGGTGCCCGCCAGCGACACTTTGATGAGCGCGGCGCGCTGGGTGCCCGAGGTGTGGCGCAGCACCACCAAGTCGCCCATGTGGTGTGGCACCTCGTGCGCCAGCACCGCGATGGTGGCGATCACGCCCAAGCGCATGTCGGCCACAAAGGCCGACGCGATCAGGACACCGTCGCCGAAGGCGTGCACGCTGTCCCCTGCCAGCACCGCCCACCCCCCCGAGCGCGGACCATGCGCATGACCGCCGTCATGGTGGCTGTGCCCATGGTGATCGTGGTGGGCGTGACCATGATCGGCGCCATGGCCGTCCGGCCCATGGTGGTGCTCGTGCCCGTGGTGCCACAGCTCGGCTTTGTCGAGCAGGAAAAAGAAGATCAGTCCCGCCAGCAGCAGCGCGAACAGCTCGTTGGCGCCGGCCTCGCTGTTGAAGGCCTCTGGCAGCAGGTGCATGAAGGCGGTGGCCAGCAAGGCACCGGCCGCTAGGCTGAGCATGTGTTGGGTGTAGCGGGCCAGCATGGCAAAGGCCAACAGCGCCGCCAGCCACACACTGCCCACACCGGCGGCCACTGTGCCCACCAGAATCGCCAACAAGGTCATTCAAGACTCCATGAAAAAAGGGCCCGCAGGCCCTTGATGTCCAGCGGTCATGCCGCTGTCACGCCACACCGTGCTGGGCAAACCAAGCCAGGCAGCGTTTCCAGCCGTCTTCGGCCGGGCCCTGGCGGAAGCTCGGGCGGTAGTCGGCGTGGAAGGCGTGGGGTGCATCCGGGTACACCACAAACTGCGAGGCTTTGGCTGCGACGTTGCCACCGGCCAGCACACTTTTCATCTTATCAACCGTGTCAAGCGGTATGCCGGTGTCGGCCGCGCCATACAGGCCCAGCACCGGGCCGTGCAGGCGCGCGCCCACATCCACCGGGTGGCGGGGCTGCAGCTCGCTGGCCTGGCCGACCAGGCGGCCATACCAGGCCACACCGGCCTTGATGGCCGGGTTATGGGCCGCGTAGAGCCAGGTCTGGCGACCACCCCAACAAAAACCGGTCACCGCCAGTTTGTTGGTGTCGCCGCCGTTGGCGCCCGCCCACTTCACCGCCGCGTCCAAGTCGGCCAGCACCTGAGCGTCTGGCACTTTGTTGATGATTTCGGCCATCAGTTTGGCCATTTCACCGTAACTCTGCGGGTCGCCTTGGCGGGCAAACAGTTCGGGCGCAATCGCCAGGTAACCAGCCCGTGCAAAGCGGCGCGCGGTGTCGGCGATGTATTCGTGTACGCCAAAAATTTCGCTCAACACCAGAACCACCGGCAAACCGGTTTTGCCCGCCGGTGCGGCCCTGTAGGCCGGCATGGTAAAACCAGCCACATCGATCATGACCTCGCCCACGGTCAGGCCATCAGCCGGTGTTTTGATCGCCGTCTGCGCCATCAGGGGCGCTGCCGCCAAGGCGTATCCCACGCCCAAAGCGGCTTTCATGGCAGAGCGGCGATTGGGTTGCTCATCACCCTGGGCATGCAGCAGGCTGCGAGCGTCGTTCCAACTGTCTTCTGGTCGCATCAGAGTCCCCTGTTCAAAGACACACAAATTAAACATTAAGCATGCCAGCTTTCGATACCCCTGACAAGCAGTAAAGAATTTTTAGAACAAGCCAATTGCCAGCAGAAAAATCCAGCGCGATTAGCCACCGACAACGGCCATTCAATTCCCCGATTGGAGCGCTCTCCATTAGAATCAATTATCATTTCTCATAAGCCAACTGCAGAAAAAATTTCACCCAACAATTCAGAAGAAAACGTTTTTCATGGATTGTACGAATCGACAATTAGCAGGCCGTTGAAAAATTCCCCTGCGCCGCACGCGTGGGCCGCTACGATCTGA
>CAZYUD010000016.1:0-85919 GCA_964650505.1 uncultured Hydrogenophaga sp. | reverse complement strand
GTCACTGTCTCACATCCGGCCAGAACGGCCGAGGTTTTGCAGACATTCCCTAGAGAGTGAATTGGCCCCCGCGATTAGGCGTTACGAGTGCGTGCGCTTTCAGCGCGAGGGCTTGCAGCGCGGATACGCTCTGTGCCAATGGCGCTACGATGACACGTTGCTGATGGTGCGCTGGCATCCATTGCCGCCTGGGCGGCAGGAGGTATTGATTTGATTGCGATTGATCTCCACGTGACAAGCTGCGTTTAGGCTCGGTACGAATACACGCATAGCTATACGCCCAAAAGTCGGCGAGCGAGCGGTCACCGTTGATGGTCGTTGCTGCGGCTATCTCCTTTGCTTTAGACGATGAGGCGGAGTTCGAGCGCGTTAGCTTGAACTGCAGCCTCCGAACCGTCGTAAATAAACGTATGGCAGACCGGAAGCTGCCGTTTACATTGCTAAAGCTGAGACCTCCTTTGCAAGCATGTGGGCTGGCAAAGTTCGCTTCGGGAGGTTTGAGGCTATAGTTAGGAGGATTTTAATTGGTCTGGTCATGTGTCTAGGCAAAAAGTTGGTAAGCAAAGCGACACACAAAAAGAGGAATGATGATGAATGCAGCAACCAATGCTCCCGCACCTTCACCGGCTCCAGCCCCTGCACCATTTCGCCCGCAGCAGCCAGAAAGAACTGTTAAGCACAACGTCCCAAGGAAGAAATGATGGTCAAAGCAAAGGGAGCAGTTTCAGCAAAAACTTCCGCCAAGCCGGGAATGGCAAAGAAGGCTGTTACTAGGCCGGGGGTAGCAAAGAAAAGTCCAGGCAAGAAGGCCGACCCTTACCGTCCACCCCAACCTGAAAACACAAAGAAGGCGGCGAAGAAGGGGTCTTGGTAAATGACCTACTCACGAGCGAAAAGGAGTTCTTGATGACAAAGACACGGCATCCGAGCTGGTCGGAACGTTTGAAGTGGGCAGAGGAACAAGGGCTCAAGAACTTGCAGGAGAAGTTCACGACTGCCGATAATATGAGCAAGGAAGCCCAAACCACACTTACCTATGTCCTTGCGGGAATGGGTGGCACGTTTGCTTACATCCTCCAAGAACTCGACAAACCGGCTAATGTCCTTTTGTTGGGGTCAATTTTCCTTTGCGTTTACTTCTTTGTCCTTGGCCTATATCTCGCGTGGAAAGTATTCTTCATCAGTGACTATCCGTCGCCCTATCAGGAGGCGCAGAATCTTCTAGATCGACCAGATCTATCTCTGGACGAAATTCGATGTGGCGAGATAATGAATATGAAAGATCGCCTTGATGAAAGCAAAAATTGGATAAAAGGCAAAGCAATGGCGATCAATCGAGTTCGGCTGGCGCTTGTTCTGTCGCCATTGGTATTTCTCGTTGGATGCGCAGTGTTCAAGGTGTTTGGTTAACTAGGAAAAAACCTCGCCGCTGCTCAACCTTTCTGTAGCTCTCGGTGTTGAGCGACTGCTTTGTCCTGTCGGATTCACGCGACCTTGGCCGAAAGCAAGCGCTAACAACTTGACGTGGATCGACTAATCTGCCCCATCACCCCGGCGCGTTCGCCGCCTCGGTGTGGATCACCCCACCCCCCAAACACACCTCGCCGTCGTACAGCACCGCGCTTTGCCCCGGCGTCACCGCCCATTGCGGGTCGGCAAAGCGCAGGGTGATGCCGCTGTCGTCGGTGCTGAGGGTGCAGGGCGCGTCGGCCTGGCGGTAGCGGGTTTTGGCGGCGATGTCGCTGCGCGCGGGCGGCGCGCCGGCCACCCAGCTCAGGTCTTCGGCGCGCAGGCTGGGCGCCAGCAGCCAAGGGTGGTCGTGGCCTTGCACCACCCACAGGGTGTTCTTTTCAATGTCTTTGCGCGCCACAAACCAAGGCTCGTGTTCGCTGCCGCCTTTTTGGGCGCCCTTGGCTTTGACGCCGCCAATGCCCAGCCCTTGGCGCTGGCCCAGGGTGTAAAAGCTCAGGCCCACATGCTGGCCAATGGTGCGGCCGGTGGCGTCTTTGATAGGGCCGGGCTCTTTGGCGATGTAGCGGTTCAAAAAGTCGCGGAACGGCCGCTCGCCGATGAAGCAAATGCCAGTGCTGTCCTTCTTCTTCGCGTTCGGCAGGCCAATCTCGGCGGCGATGCGCCGCACCTCGGTCTTGGGCAGCTCGCCCACCGGAAACAGCGTTTTGCTCAGCTGCGCTTGGTTCAAGCGGTGCAGAAAATAGCTCTGGTCTTTCAGCGGGTCCAGGCCTTTGAGCAGCTCGTGTTTTCCGGTCTGTTCGTTCAAGCGCACGCGGGCGTAGTGGCCGGTGGCAATTTTTTCGGCGCCCAGGCGCATGGCGTGGTCCAAGAAGGCCTTGAACTTGATTTCCGCGTTGCACAAGATGTCGGGGTTGGGTGTGCGCCCGGCCTGGTATTCGCGCAAAAACTCGGCGAACACGCGGTCTTTGTATTCGGCCGCAAAGTTCACATGCTCAATGTCGATGCCGATCACGTCGGCCACGCTGGCCGCGTCGAGCCAGTCTTGGCGGCTGGAGCAGTACTCGCTGTCGTCATCGTCTTCCCAGTTTTTCATGAAGATGCCGATGACCTCGTAGCCCTGTTGTTTGAGCAGGTGCGCGCTGACCGCAGAGTCCACGCCCCCGCTCAAGCCCACCACCACACTTTGTTTGTTTGCCATGGGTGGATTATCCCAGTGGCTCTTGGGCCGCATGTGATGGGGGTGCGCTGAATAGCCGCTGCATTCGCCGCACAAGATGCGGGGAGCATGCATTGACCAGGCAATGCAATTGCATTACCATTTTGGCTGTCCGCCATGGAATGGAGCCTGTCATGCCTGCCACCTTTGAAGTCGAATCCACCCTGACCGACCGCTACCAGACCACGGTGCCAGAGACTGTGCGCCGGGCCTTGGGGCTGGGCAAGCGCGACAAGATCCATTACACCGTGCGCCCCAGCGGCGAAGTGGTACTGACCCGGGCCGAGCCCCCGGCCACCGACGACCCCGTGCTGGGCGGCTTTTTGCAGTTTCTGGCCCGTGACATCGCCAGCCACCCTGAGCGTCTTCAAGCCATGGACGCTGCACTGGTGCAGCGTTTGCGGGCTTTGACAGCGGACGTCGCCGTCGATCTGGACGCCGCCTTGTCGGCAGACGATGAATGAGCACCAGCCCGCCGGCCTCATGGCAGGTGAATGGCTGGGCGGTGTTTGCCCACCCGCTGTTTTTGGCCCAAGTGCAAGCGCTGGCGCAACAGGTGGAGGCACTGAAAGCGAAAGACCCGGCGGGCTTCCACAACAAGAATGCCAGCAAACGGCTGGCGGCCATCACCAAGCTGGCTTTTGAAGTGATCCCGCAAGACCCCACGCGGCCTGAGTACCGCCAAGGCGGTACGCTGGGTGCAGAGCACAAGCACTGGTTTCGCGCCAAGTTTTTCCAGCAATACCGCCTGTTTTTTCGCTACCACGCCCAGAGTCGGGTGATTGTGTTGGCGTGGGTCAATGACGAGCGCACCCTGCGCGCCTACGAGAGCGGCGACGACGCCTACCGGGTGCTTCGCAAGATGTTGGACAGTGGCCACCCGCCCGACGATTGGGACAGTTTGCTGGCCGAGGCCCGGGCTGAAGCAGTGCGCTTGCCGCAGCCCCTACAAGCTTCGCCATGACGACGCTGCCCGATGGGTCGCGTCTTTGGCCGCCAAGAGCCTGACTTGCACAACACCTGTATTGAGGTGGGACACACCAAGGGCTGCTGCAGTTGACCTGCCCATTCACCACTCAACACGTTTCAACCCAAACTGCAAACCCTTCGAACCCAGCCATTGGGTCTGTGCCATAGAGTCTTTTCTTCAGCCGCCTCCACCGGCGCAGTGAAAGACACCCCATGCCCCGCCTGCCCACCCTGTTCATTTCCCACGGCTCGCCCACCTTTGCCATCGACCCCGGCCAAGCCGGCCCGGCCCTGAGCGCCTTGGGTCAGACCTTGCCGCGCCCCAAGGCCATCTTGGTGGTGTCGCCGCACTGGACCACCCGCGAGCCGCGTGTGGCCACCACCGCACGCCCCGAGACCATCCACGACTTTGGCGGTTTTCCGCCCGCGCTGTACCAGCTGCAATACCCCGCACTCGGCGCGCCCGATGTGGCGCAGCGCGCCATTGAGCTGCTGCGCGCGGCGGGTTACGCCGCCGAGGCGGATGCGCGCTGGGGCTTGGACCACGGCGCCTGGGTGCCGTTGCTGCACCTGTGGCCGAGCGCCGATGTGCCGGTGTTTCAGGTCTCGCTGCCCGCGCGGCTCGACGGCCCAGGCGCCTACGCCTACGGCCAAGCGCTGGCGCCGCTGGCCGACGAGGGGGTGTTGGTGATCGGCTCGGGCAGCCTCACGCACAACCTGTACGAGGTGCGTTTTGACGCGCCCGACGCGAATGCCGAAGCCTATGCGCTGGCGTTTGTGGATTGGGTGCGCAACACCGTGGCCCGGCGCGACCACGCCAGCCTGCAGCGGGTGATGGCGCTGGCGCCGCACGCGGCCCGCGCCCACCCCACGGCCGAGCACCTGTGGCCGCTGCTGGTGGCCGCCGGTGCGGCGGGTGGGCACAGCGTGCCGCAGCACATCGACGGCGGTGTGCGCTACGGCGTGTTGTCGATGGACGGGTTTGCTTGGGGTGTGCCTGAGGGCTGAGCAGCACGCACCTGCGTTTTGTCAAGGTGGGGCGAGGCTTGAGCGCGTAGATTGCGCGCATGCCCGACACCGCCACCGAACACTCGCCGCCCTCTTTGTCTTTGCCCACGCTCTGGCGCATGACGCGCCCGGGCTTTTTGTTGGTGACGGTGGTGGCCTGTGTGCTGGGCATGGCCACGGCGGCGGCTTGTGGCTGTGGTTTTGACGCGCTCAAAGGTGGGGTGACGGTGTTGCTGGCGGTGATGGCGCACGCCGGGGCCAATGTGCTCAACGACGCCTGCGACGCGGCCAACGGCGCCGATGCCGCCAACACCGCGCCGCTCAGCCCGTTCAGCGGTGGCGCCCGGCTCATTCAACAAGGCCGGGTGAGCGTGGCGCAAACCCGCCAATGGGCGTGGACGCTGCTGGCGCTGTCGGCCATGGGTGGGCTGTGGCTGGCGGTGCAAAGCAGCGGCGCTTTGCTGGCGCTGGGGGCGGCGGGCCTGGCGCTGGCCTGGGCCTATTCGACGCCCCCCTTGCGTTTGATGGAGCGCGGCTGGGGCGAGGCGGTGGTGGCGCTGGCCTGGTGGGCGGTGGTGGTGGGTGCCGACCTGGTGCAGCGCGAGCGTTTCTTTTTGATTCCAGCGGTCACCGCCGTGGGCTTTGCGCTGCTGGTGGCGAACATTTTGTTGGTGGCGGGCTTGCCCGATGCGCGCTCGGACGCGGCGGTGGGCAAACGCACGTTGGCGGTGCGGCTGGGGCCCACAGGCGCAGCCCTGCTGTCGGGCGCGCTGGTGCTGTGGGCTTATGGCTGGCTGCTGGTGACGGTGTGGGCGCAGATTCCACCGGCCTCGGCCCTGTGGGGGCTGGTGTCGGCGCCCTTGTCGCTGCTGGGCTGGGGGTGGCTGTGGCGGCGGCGGCACGCGCCGCAGCGCCTGGCGCCCGCCATGGGGCTGGCCATCGCGGCGGCCGCTGCGCACGGGCTGGCCTTGGCTGCTGGGGTGCTGCAGGTGGCGTGGGTGTGAAGGTGTGGTGGGCGCATGCGCCCATGGCGTGGCACACTGCGGCGCACCATGTGGTCCATCGATCCCGCTGAAGTCGAGTTCACCGCCATCCGCGCCCAAGGCGCGGGCGGGCAGAACGTCAACAAGGTGTCCAACGCGGTGCACCTGCGTTTTGCTGTGCACGCCTCGTCGCTGCCCGACGAGATCAAACACCGCTTGCTCGCCTTGAGCGACCAGCGCATCAGCACCGAAGGGGTGGTGGTCATCAAAGCCCAAGGCAGCCGCAGCCTCGAGCAGAACAAGGCCGAGGCGCTGTCGCGGCTGCAGGCGCTGATCGACAGCGTGGCCACCATCCCCAAGGCGCGCAAAGCCACCCGGCCCACCCGCGCTTCGCAGCAGCGCCGCTTGGCCGGCAAGGCCAGCCGCGCGCAGATCAAACAGGGGCGTGGCCGGGTGTCGGGCGCCGACTGAAGGCCTGCGCAGCGGGCGCTTACTTCAGTGTCAACACCGACAGATCGGTGCTGATCAGCTCCAGCGGGTAGCGCCTGCCCGCCAAGTGGTCTTCCATGCAGCGCAGCACCAGCGGGCTGCGGTGGCGCTCGGCGCTGGCGCGGATCTCGTCGGGGGTCAGCCAAACGGTGCGCACAATGCCGGTGTCCAGCGTGCGCTGGGCGTCAAAAGCGCCCAGCTCGCCACAAAACGCAAAGCGCAGGTAGGTGATGTCTTCGCCGGTGGCCGGGCGTTGAAAACGCGACAGGTAAATACCCACCAGCGCGGTGGGTGTGAAGGCAAAAGCGGTTTCTTCCAGCGTTTCGCGGGCCACGCCTTGGGCCGGGCTTTCGCCGGGGTCGAGGTGGCCGGCCGGGTTGTTCAGCCGCAGGCCTTCGGGGGTGTGTTCTTCGACCAGCAGGTAGCGGCCGTCGCGTTCGATCACGGCCGCCACGGTGGCGCTCGGTGTCCATCGGATGTTCATGGGGGGATTATCGGCATGGCCTTGTCGCTGGGTTGGTGGCGTGTTGTCAGGCGCGTTGGTGTGCATCCGTGGTAAATATCAGCCATCGCTGATGTTTGACTGTCGCCATTGGCGACAGGGCTTGCCCCCTCAGGGAAAACGCGCGCATCGGTTAAGCTGAAACCATTCCCTTTTTTGTATTGAGTGAGGAGACACAGATGGAAGCAGGCGACAAGGCCGTCGTGCCACAGCGCATTGGCGTGCCGCGGGAGATTTTTCCCGGCGAAAAACGGGTGGCCACCGTGCCCGATGTGGTGGGCAAGCTCAGCAAGCTGGGTTTTGCGGTGGTGGTGGAGCAAGGCGCCGGTGAGCTGGCCGACCTGTCGGACCAGGCCTATGTGGACGCCGGCGCGACCATTGCGCCCAATGCGGCCGCGCTGTGGAGCGGCAGCGACATCGTCTTCAAAGTGCGTCCGCCCACCGCCGACGAAGTGGCGCTGATGCACGAAGGCCAGACCCTGATCGGCTTTTTGTGGCCGGCCCAGAACCCCGACTTGATGCAACAGCTCGCGGCCAAAAAGGTCACTGCGCTGTCCATCGACTGCCTGCCGCGCACGCTCAGCCGCGCGCAAAAAATGGACGCGCTGACCTCCATGGCGGGCGTGAGCGGCTACCGCGCCGTGGTGGAAGCGGCCAACGCCTTTGGCCGCTTCTTCAACGGCCAGATCACGGCCGCGGGCAAGGTGCCGCCGGCCAAGGTGTTCATTGCCGGTGCCGGTGTGGCCGGTTTGGCTGCGATTGGCGCGGCCGCCAGCCTGGGCGCCATCGTGCGCGCCAACGACACCCGCGCCGAAGTGGCCGACCAGGTGGTCTCGCTCGGCGGTGAATTTGTCAAGGTCGATTACGAAGAAGAAGGCTCGGGCGGCGGCGGTTACGCCAAGGTCATGAGCGAGGGCTTCCAGGCCGCGCAGCGCGCCATGTACGCGCAGCAGGCCAAAGAGTGCGACATCATCATCACCACCGCGCTGATCCCCGGCAAACCCGCGCCGCGCCTGATCACCGCCGAGATGGTGCAGAGCATGAAGCCCGGCAGCGTGATCGTCGACATGGCCGCCGAGCAAGGCGGTAATTGCGAACTGACCGAGCCTGGCAAAGCCGTGGTCAAACACGGCGTGACCATCGTGGGCTACACCGATCTGGCTTCGCGCATGGCGCGACAGTCGTCCACGCTGTACGGCACCAACCTGTTCCGCCTGACCGAAGAGCTGTGCAAGACCAAGGACGGCGTGATCAACGTCAACATGGCCGACGACGCGATCCGGGGCCTGACGGTCATCAAAGACGGCGAGATCACCTGGCCCGCACCGCCCCTGCCGGCGGCCGCGCCCAAGCCCGCTGCCAAGGCGGTGGCCGCCGCTGAAAAGAAAAGCGCGCACGGCCACGGCAGCAGCGGCCCCATGCCCGCCAAAACCTTGGCCATCGTGTTTGGTCTGGGTGCGCTGGTCTTCTGGGCCATTGGCGCTTTTGCGCCGGCTGCCTTCCTGGGCCACTTCACCGTGTTTGTGCTGGCCTGTTTCATCGGCTACATGGTGGTCTGGAACGTGACGCCTGCGCTGCACACGCCGCTGATGAGCGTGACCAACGCCATCTCCAGCATCATCGTCATTGGGGCGCTGGTGCAGATCCTGCCGCCCGAAGCCGGCACCAACGGCCGTCCCGATGCCCTGATCCAGTGGATGGCCTTTGCCGGCATTGTGCTGACCGCCATCAACATGTTCGGTGGCTTTGCCGTCACCCGCCGCATGCTCGACATGTTCCGCAAATAAGCAAGAAAAGAGACGCCTATGTCCTCCAGCCTGGCCACGGTCGCCTACCTCGGCGCCGCCATTCTCTTCATCCTCAGCCTGGGTGGCTTGTCCAACCCAGAAACGTCGCGTCGCGGCAACCTCTATGGCGTCATTGGCATGACGCTGGCGGTGCTCGCCACCATCTTCGGCCCGCGTGTGGCCGCTGCTGGCATTCCTTGGATCATCGCGGCCTTGGTCATTGGCGGCGGCATTGGCCTGTATGCGGCCAAAACCGTCAAGATGACCCAGATGCCCGAGTTGGTCGCACTGATGCACAGCCTGGTCGGCTTGGCCGCGTGCCTGGTCGGCTTTGCCAGCTATGTGGACACCTCGATCCAATACACCGGCGCTGAGAAGGTGATCCACGAGGTCGAGATTTACGTCGGCATCTTGATCGGTGCGGTGACGTTCTCGGGCTCGCTCATTGCGTTTGGCAAGCTCAACGGCAAGATCGGCGGCAAGCCGCTGCTGCTGCCCGCGCGCCACTGGCTCAACCTGGCCGCGCTGCTGGTGGTGATCTGGTTCGGCGGTGAGTTTGTGCGCGCCGACAGCGTGTCCGCTGGCATGACGCCGCTGATCATCATGACCGTGATCGCGCTGCTGTTCGGCATCCACATGGTGATGGCCATTGGCGGCGCCGACATGCCGGTGGTGGTGTCCATGCTCAACAGCTACTCGGGCTGGGCCGCTGCGGCCACTGGCTTTATGCTGGGCAACGACCTGTTGATCGTCACCGGCGCGCTGGTGGGTTCGTCCGGCGCCATCCTGAGCTACATCATGTGCAACGCGATGAACCGCAACTTCCTCAGCGTGATCGCGGGTGGTTTTGGGGGCGGTGCGCCCGCTGCGCCCAAGGCCGACGGTGCTGCGGCCGAGCCGCAAGGCGAGGTGGTGCCGGTGGCCGCCGCCGAGACCGCTGAGCTGCTGCGCGACGCCAAGAGCGTGATCATCGTGCCTGGCTACGGCATGGCCGTTGCCCAGGCCCAGCACACCGTCAACGAGATCGTCAAAACCCTGCGCGACAAAGGCGTGAACGTGCGCTTTGGCATCCACCCGGTGGCCGGCCGCATGCCGGGCCACATGAACGTGCTGCTGGCCGAAGCCAAGGTGCCCTACGACATCGTGTTGGAGATGGACGAGATCAACGACGACTTCGGTGACACCGACGTGGCCATGGTGATCGGCGCCAACGACATCGTGAACCCCGCCGCGCAGGACGACCCGACCAGCCCGATCGCCGGCATGCCGGTGCTCGAAGTCTGGAAGGCCCGCACCAGCATCGTCATGAAGCGCTCCATGGCCAGCGGCTACGCCGGCGTGGACAACCCGCTGTTCTACAAAGAGAACAACCGCATGCTGTTTGGCGACGCCAAGAAGATGCTCGACGAGGTGCTGGTGGCGCTCAAGGGCTGATCACCACTCTCGCTGTCAATCAGCACAAGGGGCCTTCGGGCCCCTTTTTTGTTGCCTGGGAAACACCGGGTTACAACGTCTGCAGCACATCAAATGTGCAAAATGCACATTTGATGATATAGTCGCCCACATGATGCACACACCCGATCAAACGGCTTTGCTTGAAGCCTGCCAACGGCTGCTGATGCCGTTGGCGCGGCTGGCGGTCTCGCGCGGCTTGCCCTATGCCCGGCTCGACGAGCTGCTGCGCGCCGCGCTGGTGGAAGCGGCGCGCGAGCAATGCCAAAGCGGTGGTGGCCACGGCGAGGTCAGCCGCGTGAGCGCCGCCACCGGCCTCAACCGCCGCGAAGTCACGCGCTTGCTGGATGCCGGTGCCGCACCGCGCCCAACGCGCCGCTGGCCCGCTGGCGAGGTGTTTACCCGCTGGCTCAGCGACGCCCAGTACCGCAGCCGGGGCAAACCGCGCAAGCTGCCCCGCCAAGGCGAGGCCCCGAGTTTTGAGGCTTTGGCGCTGTCGGTCACGCGCGACATGCACCCACGCAGCCTGCTCGAAGAGTTGACCCGCCTGGGTCTGGCCCGTTGGGACGAGGCGAGCGACACCGTGGAACTGCAGCGCGACGCGCTGGTGCCGCGCAGCGACTTCAGCCACATGCTGGGCTTTCTGGGCGACAACGTGGGCGACCACCTGCATGCGGCGGTGGACAACGTGCTGGGCGACGGCCAGACCCACTTTGAGCAGGCGATTTACGCCGATGAACTTTCGCTGGAGTCGGTGCAACAGGTGCGCACCCTCATCAGCGCCCAGTGGTCGGCGCTGTTTGAGCACCTGGTGCCGGCTTTGGAACAGCTGATCGCCCAAGACCAGGCCGCTGGCCGCGCGCAAGACCAGCGTGTGCGCGTCGGTTTTTATTCGTTCACCCAAAAGATGGCCGAGCCGCCATCGGAACTTTGATCATTTGCAGGAGCCTCCCATGTCCAACGTGTTTTCTCATCCGCGCCACTGGCGCCTGTGTGTGGCTGGTGCCCTGCTGGGCGGCGCGGCGCTGCTGTCGGCTTGCGGCGGTGGTGATTCGGTGGCTGGTGTCGGTACCGGCGGCACCGGCGCCTTCTCGGCTGGAGCCATCCGTGGCCTGGGCTCAATTGTGGTCAACGGGGTGCGCTACGACGACAGTGCGGCCACCATCACCGACGACAGTGGCGTATCGGGCAGCAGCGAACAACTCCAACTGGGGGTGATGGTCGAGGTGCTGGGCGACGACATCGTCACGCCTGCGGTGGGCCTGCCCACCTCCACCGCGCGCAGCGTGACCTTCCGCAGCGAGATCCAAGGGCCAATCAGCGCCATCGACAGCGTCGCTGGCACCCTGACCGTGCTGGGTCAGCGGGTGCAGGTGGGACCGTCAACCGTTTTTGATCTGAATCTGCCCAACGGTCTGGCCAGCTTGTTGGTTGATGGTTTGGTCGAGGTCTACGGTTTTGTCGATGCCAATGGTGTGTACCAAGCCACCCGCATTGAGCGCGAAGACAACAACAGCCGCTACAAGATCCGAGGCCCGATCGCCGAGGTGAACACCAGCGCCAAGACTTTCCGCATCGGATCGGCCACCATCGACTACAGCGCCATCACCCTCAGCGTTGCGCTGGTCAACGGCCAGACGGTGCGGGTGGAGTTGGCGACCAGCCCCAACAGCCAAGACCAATGGGTCGCGACGCGGCTCAACAGCGTCACCGCTCTGAGCAGCGCGGCCAGTGGCAAGGCTTCGGTGGAGCTCGAAGGTGTGGTGACCCAGCTCAACAGCGCGCGCAGCTTTGTGGTCCAAGGTGTGACGGTCGATGCCAGCGCTGTCAGCAATTTCCCCGCCGGTGTGGCCGTGGGTGTGCCGGTCGAAGTCAAAGGCCGTTGGGACAACGGGGTGCTGGTGGCGCGCAAGGTCGAAGTGGAAGACGACGAGGACCGCGAGTTTGAGATCAAGGGCAATATCGCGGCCTTGGACACCACGGCACAAACTTTCCAAATCCGGGGCATGTTGATCGACTACCGCACAGCCCGCTTTGACAACGGCACTGCCAGCAACTTGAGCGCCGATGTCCGGGTGGAAATCAAGGGGCAGCTCAACGCCAGCGGCACCGTGGTGCAGGCCACCGAAGTGGAGTTCAAAGGTTGGGACGACAGCGGCTCCGGCGGCGGCTTCGAAGTCAAAGGCGCGGTGGAGGGGCTCAACACCAGCACCAACACCTTTGTGGTGCGTGGCATTACCGTCAGCTACAACACCGCTCGCTTTGACGACGGTGTGGCCACTGACCTCCACAACGGTGATGTGGTGGAAGTCAAAGGCGCCGTCGAGGGGGGGGTGCTCCGAGCCACCGAGGTGGACTTTGAGGACGGCAGCGGCTCTTATGAAATCAAAGGCTCCATCAGCGCTTTGAACACGGCCACCAGCACGTTTGTGGTCAACAGTGTGACAGTGTCTTACGCCTCGGCGAGATTCGAGGATGGGAGAGCTACCGACCTGCTGGTGGGTGTCCGTGTCGAAGTCGAGGGTAGCGCCGGCAACAACGGTGTGGTCACCGCCACCAAGGTGGAGTTCGAAGACTGAGTGTGTGGCAGGGTGCGTGGTGCCTTAGGCGGCGTACCTGCCCGTGTACGCCAGCCCCGAGGCCACACCCCCAAACAAATCGCCTTCCACCAGCGGCGCGGTGGGAAAGGCCACGCGCAGCGCCGCTTGAAATGGCTTGAGCGCCGACGAGCCCCCGGTGAGGTAGACCGCGCCGATTTGCTGCGGTTGCACACCGGCCGCGCGGGTGCAGGCCTGCGCGCTGTCCACCACCCGCGCCAGCAAACCCGCCAGCTGGGTCTGCAGTGCCACCGGGTCCATGGGGGCGTCGAGCCCCGGCTCCACAAAGGGCAGGGCCACCGCGGTGGCGGCGTCGTTGACCGAGCAGCGGATTTTGGCCTGCTCCACCGCGTGCGCCAGGTGGTGGCCATGGCGCTCGCGCAGCACCCGCATCAGGCGTTCGTGCAGCTGGGGCTGGCTGTAGTTGCTGCGCAGCGACTGCGCTTGTGCGATGGCGCTGGGCGCGTACAGCCACTGGATCAAGTGCCAGGTGGCCAAATCAAAAAACACCCGGCTCGGCACCTCGCGCCCTTGGGGGCCCAGGTGGCGGTGCCCCAGCAAGGGCATGACCTGCTCCAAGCTCAGCCGTTGGTCAAAGTCGGTGCCGCCGATGTGCACGCCGCTGGTGGCCAAGATGTCGCCGCTGCGGTCGCTGTGGGCCATGCGTTGTGGCCCCAGGCGCACCACGGTGAAGTCCGATGTGCCACCGCCAATGTCGGCCACCAGCACCAAGGTTTCGGCGTTGAGCCGGCGCTCGTAGTCCAGCGCGGCGGCGATGGGTTCGAGCTGAAACTGCACCGTGCGAAAGCCGGCGTTTTCGGCGGCCTGCTGCAGCGCTTGCTGCGCCTGCGCGTCGCGCACGGGGTCGTCGTCGACAAAATGCACCGGCCGGCCCATGACCACCCGGTCCGGCGCCTGGCCCAGGGCCTGGCCGGCGCGCTCGCGCAGCTCGGCCAGAAACAGCGTCACGATGTCCAGAAAGCTGACCGTGCTGTGCCCAATGTGGGTGGTCTCGTGGATCAGCGGACTGCCCAGCAGGCTTTTGAGCGAGCGCATCAAGCGGCCTTCGGTCCCGGCCAGGTATTCGCCAATGGCGTCGCGGCCAAAGTGGGTGCGTTGGTCTTCGGTGTTGAAGAACACGGCGGTCGGCATCGCCACGGCCTGCCCCTCCAAAGCCAATGGCTGGGCAAGACCGTGTGGCGGCGCCCAAGCCATGGCCGAGTTGGACGTGCCGAAATCGATGCCGAGGGTGCCGGCGGGCTGTGTGTGCATGGACAGATGGGGAGTAAGGGGGTGAAGGCGCCGCGCGGTGCGGGGCACGCATTCTGCCACCGCCGTTGGGCGGCCCCAGGCCAAGCCCTACACTCGACGCACTCTGTCAATGACCAACAAGGAAACGCCATGGGCGCGCAGTGGAAAGCCAAACACAAAGACCTGGCGGCCAACGCCAAAGGCCGCCTCTTTGGCAAATTGGCCAAAGACATCATGATCGCCGCGCGCCACGGCGCCGACCCGGCGGCCAATGCGCGCCTGCGTTTGGTGATGGAGCAGGCGCGCAAGGTGTCCATGCCCAAGGACACTTTGGACCGTGCCATCAAAAAGGGCGCAGGCCTCAGTGGCGAGTCGGTGCAGTTTGAACGGGTGATGTACGAAGGCTTTGCGCCGCACCGGGTGCCGGTGATGGTGGAGTGCCTGACCGACAACGTCAACCGCGCTGCGTCGGAGATGCGGGTGCTGTTCCGCAAAGGCCAGCTGGGCACCAGCGGCTCGGTGTCGTGGGACTTTGACCATGTGGGCATCATCGAAGCCGAGCCCGCCGCGCCAGGGGCCGACGCCGAGATGGCCGCGATTGAAGCCGGTGCACAAGACGTGGAACCCGGCGAGGACGGCGGGGCCAGCGTGTTTCTCACCGACCCAAGCGACCTCGATCTGGTGTGCCGCGCCTTGCCGGATCAGGGCTTCACCGTGGTGTCGGCGATGTTGGGTTACCGCCCCAAAAACCCGGTGGCCGCCGCCAGCTTGAGCCCTGAAGCGCGCGACGAGGTGGAAGCCTTTTTGGCCGCCATCGACAACAACGAAGACGTGCAAAACATCTTCGCTGGGCTGAGCGCCTGAGGCTTGGGCGTCCGGCGGGCGGCCGCTTTTCCCGCCCCTTCTGCCGCCGCTTCTCCCGCCCCTTCTCCCGCTGCGTGGCAGGGCTTTGTGTCGCGGGACCGCTGCTGCGCGGTGACCCCGGATAGCATGCGGTGCCGATTCACCCAAGCCCTGTGTGTCCATGCTGTACGCCATCCTCAAACTCTTGCACCTGTTGGCCATCGTCGTCTGGATTGGCGGCATGGTGTTTGCCCATTTCTTTTTGCGCCCTGCCGCGTTGCAGCTGGAGCCCCCTCAGCGCATTGTGCTGATGCACGGCGCGCTGCAACGGTTTTTTCAAGCGGTGCTGGTGGCGGTGGTGATCGTGTTGGCTTCGGGCCTGTGGATGATCGGCCGGGTGGCCAAACAGACTGTGCAGGCCGGGCTGGACTTCAGCATGCCGCTGCATTGGACGCTGATGGCCGCGCTGGGGATTGTGATGATGGGCATTTTTGGCCACATCCGGTTTGCGCTGTTCAAGCGCTTGGACCGCGCGGTGCAGGCCACCGACTGGCCGGCTGGCGCTGCGGCGCTCGGCAGCATCCGCCTGTGGGTGGGTGTCAATCTGGCCATTGGCGTGGCCATCATCGCCAGCACCTTGCTGATGGCCTGACGGGTCTGCTGGGCCGCTCTGGCTGTTATGCCAACACCACGATGGGAAAGTCGGCGCGCCAGCCGTCGGCGCCGGCGCTGAACCGCCGGGTCAGGGCGGCGCGGCCGGCATCGTTGAGCCGGCGCCACAAGAAGTCGCGCGCATTGCCCGGGTCGCCCTCGACATAGAGCTGGGTGGTGAGCAGCTCGTGCCGGTCGAGCTTGACCTTCACATGGATATGGGGCGTGCGCCCGCTGTAAGGCGCGGGCTTGAGGGTGCGAAAGCGGTAGCGGCCGTCTTTGCCCACGGTGACCCGGCCAAAGCCCTGGAAGGCGGCGTCGGCGCGGCCACCGTCTTGCGGGTGGTGGTAATGGCCATTCCCATCACATTGCCAAATTTCGACCACCGCACCGGCCACCGGCACACCGCTGGTGTCGCTCACCACGCCTTCGACCCAAGCCGGCTGGCCTTTGCCGTAGACCGCACCGCCAGTGCGCAGCAAATCAAAGTCGTGGTCCTTGGGCAGGGTCAACGGATAAAACGGACCTTCGGACTGGCTGGGGGTGGGGGCCAGTTCGGTGCGGGCATGGGCTGGCGTCAGCCAAGCGGGTGCGGCGGTGGCAGCGGCCCAGACGGCGCTGCGCACCAGCACCGAGCGGCGTGAAGGGGATGGCAAGGCAGGCGGCATGGGTTTCTCCAACAGGGGTTGTGAGCCGTCTGTTGGAAAGCCCGCATCGGCACAAGTTCCAGCGCCGATCCATTGATCGACACACGCTTTACACAAAAGATAAGTATGCTTATCATCCGCATGCTTTTTGAGAACCCACCCGAGGCAAGGCATGACACACAAACCAACCGACATTCCTGTTTTGGTCGCTGGCGGCGGCATTGGCGGCTTGGCCGCCGCCTTGGCGCTGGTGCGTCAGGGTTTCCACGTGCAGGTGTTTGAGCAGGCGCCCGAGATCGGCGAAATCGGCGCCGGCATCCAGCTCGGCCCCAACGCCTTCCACGCCTTTGACGCCCTGGGCGTGGGCGACAAGGCGCGCGGCCGCGCGGTCTACACCGACTACATGTGCATGCACGACGCCATCGACGAGGCCCTGGTGGGCAAGATCGAGACCGGCGAAGCTTTTCGCCAGCGTTTTGGCAACCCCTACGCGGTGATCCACCGCGCCGATGTCCACGGTTCGCTGCTCGAAGGCGCGGTCGAGACCGGTCGGGTCGAGTTCTTCACCAACACCCGCATCGAGCGCATCGAGCAGGACGAGGTGGCCAAAACCGTCACCGCCATCGACCAGAACGGCCAGCGCTGGGTCGGCCAAGCGCTGATCGGCGCCGACGGTGGCAAGAGTGTGGTGCGCGCGCAGTACGTGAACGATCCGCCGCGCGTGACCGGCCATGTGGTCTACCGCGCGGTGGTGGACAAAGCCGACTTCCCCGACGACCTGAAGTGGAACGCGGCGAGCCTGTGGGCAGGCCCCAAATGCCACTTGGTGCACTACCCGCTGCGCGGCGGCGAGCAGTACAACGTGGTGGTGACCTTCCACAGCCGCCAGCAGGAAACCTGGGGCGTTACCGATGGCAGCAAAGCAGAGGTCGAGAGCTACTTCCAGGGCATCAGCCCGAAGGCGCGCCAGCTCATTGAGCTGCCCAAAACCTGGAAGCGTTGGGCCACCGCCGACCGCGAACCGATCGCCACCTGGGTGTTCGGTCGCGCGACCCTGTTGGGTGATGCCGCCCATCCCACCACACAGTACATGGCCCAAGGCGCTTGTATGGCCATGGAAGACGCGGTGACCCTGGGCGAGGCCCTGCGTGTGACGAACAAAGACTGGGACGCCGCCCTGCAGCTCTACCAAAAGAACCGCGTCACCCGCACCGCCCGCATTGTGCTCAGCGGCCGCGAGATGGGACGGCTCTACCACGCCGCTGGGGTGGAGCGCCTGGTGCGCAACAGCCTGTGGAAAGGCCGCAGCCAAGAGCGCTTCTACGATGCTATGGAGTGGCTGTATGGGTGGCGTGTAGACAACTGCTTGAGCCAATGACCCACCCCCGTCGCTGTGCTCCGCCCCTCAAGGGGCAACCCCAGCGGCCCGGCAAAGCCGGTTCCGCGGGGTTCTGGATCAAGACACTTCGCTCACACATTGTTGGAGACCACCCATGAGCCACGAACTCGGACGACTCGAAGACCTGCCGCAGGACTACCGCGACGACCTCAAAAACCTGAACCTGGTGCCGCTGTGGCCCAGCCTGCGGGCGGTGCTGCCGCCGGGCACACCCACCCGCGCCACGCAGGCCATCCACTGGCCTTACGCCACGCTCAAACCACTGCTCCTCAAGGCCGGCGAACTCACGCCCATCGAAAAGGCCGAGCGCCGCGTGCTGGTGCTGGCCAACCCCGGCCACGGCCTGGAAAACATGAAGGCCAGCCCGGCCATGTACCTCGGCATGCAGCTGCTGCTCCCGGGTGAATGGGCGCCGAGCCACAGGCACACGCCCAACGCGGTGCGCATGATCGTCGAAGGCGAAGGCGCTTACACCACGGTCGACGGCGAGAAGTGCCCGATGAGCCGGGGCGACCTGATCCTCACGCCCACCGGCTTGTGGCACGAACACGGCCACGACGGCACCGACCCGGTGGTCTGGCTCGACGTGCTGGACCTGCCGCTGGTCTATTACATGGAGGCCAGTTATCACATCAACGGGGAGCGCCAAACCGTCAAGCCGGGCAGCGGCGACCGCGCCTGGACCCGCGCTGGTGTGGCGCCGACGCAGGTGTTTGCGCGCAGCGACAAGCGTTACCCGATGCTGCGTTATCCGTGGGTCGACACACGCGCTGCGCTGCTCAATATGGCCGCCAACGAGCCCGATCTGGCGTGTGTGCAGGTCACCTATGTGAACCCGGAAACCGGCGACGACGCCGAGAACATCCTGGGCTTCTACGCGCTGATGCTCAAACCCGGCCAAACGCTGACCCTGCCAGCGCGCTCGCCCTCGCAGGTGTTCCACCTGATTGAAGGTGGTGTGGACGTGTCCACCTGCGGCAAGACGTTTGGTTTGGTGGAGGCAGACACCTGCTGCGCGCCCGGCTACGAGCCGGTGACGCTGAAAAACCGCTCGGCCGATCAGCCCGCTTTCGTTTTCATCGCCGACGAATCGCCCTTGCACCGCAAGCTGGGCGTGTATGAAACACGCTGACCCCCTGCGCCGCGGGAACGAACCACCCCCGCGCCGCGCTGCGCGCGTCACCCCCTCAAGGGGGCAGCACCTGCGGACCGGCAGAGCCGGTTCCGCGGTGTTCTTGCTTGCAGGCTCGCGCGCCGGATACATCATTTCTTTCACTGTTCATCATGACTTCCTACCTCTTCACCCCGCCTGCTGTTCAGTCCCTGCCCATCCGTGGCAAGGCCGAGCGTTTCCCGATCAACCGCATCTTCTGTGTTGGTCGCAACTACCACGCGCACGCGGTCGAAATGGGCCGCCCGGTCGACAAGAGCGTGGAGCAGGCTTTCTACTTCACCAAGTCGCCGCAAACCTTGGTGCAAAGCGGCGCCACCGTGGCCTATCCGCCGCGCACCAGCAACTACCACTACGAGATGGAACTGGTGCTGGCGATTGGCAAGCCAGGTTTTCGCGTGAGCGAAGCCAATGCGCATGAGCTGGTTTACGGTTACGCCGCTGGTCTGGACATGACCCGCCGCGACCTGCAGCTCGTCGCCCGCGACAAAGGCCGTCCCTGGGACACCGGCAAAGACATCGAAGAAGGCTCGGTCTGCTCCGAGATCGTGCCCATGCCAGGCGTGGTGATTGAAAACGGCGCTATCGCTTTAGAGGTCAACGGCGCCACCAAGCAGTCGTCCAACGTCGACAAGCTGATTTGGAACATCCGCGAAATCATCGCCGACCTGTCCACTTACTATCACCTGCAACCCGGCGATCTGATTTACACCGGCACACCCGAAGGCGTCGGCGCGGTGGTCAGCGGCGACAAGATCACCGGCCGCGTCGAAGGGGTGGCCGAGATCGCCCTGACCGTGGGCCAGCCGGCGTGAGTGCGATGAAGCTGCACAACTTCTGGCGCAGCGGCACCTCGCACCGCACGCGCATTGCGCTCAATCTCAAAGGCCTGAGCTATGAGTACATCGCCGTGCACTTGGGCAAAGAAGCGCACCTGAGCGAAGCCTTCAAGGCCATCAACCCGCAGCAGCTGGTGCCGGCGCTCGACACCGGCGATCAGGTGCTGATCCAGTCGCCGGCCATCCTCGAATGGCTCGAAGAACAGTACCCTACACCGGCGCTGTTGCCGGCCGATGCCGACGGCCGCGCCCGCGTGCGCGCCTTGGCCGCCATCGTGGGGTGTGACATCCACCCCATCAACAACCGCCGCGTCCTCGAAACCTTGCGCCACCGCTTTGGCGCCGACGATGCCGCCATCAACGCCTGGTGTGGCACCTGGATCACCGCCGGTTTTGACGCCTATGAAGCCCTGTTGGCTGCCGACATCCAGCGTGGCGCCTTCAGTGTTGGCCACACGCCCACCATAGCCGACTGTTACCTGGTGCCGCAGATCGAGAGCGCACGCCGCTTCCAGGTCGACCTTTCGCCTTGGCCGCTGATCGCCGCTGTGGAGCGCGCGTGTTTGCAGCTGCCGGCTTTCCAGCAGGCTGCGCCGTCCGCACAGCCCGACGCCGTTTGAATTTTTCCACCTCTTGCAGGAGCCCCGCATGCCCCGTTTTTCTTTTGTCCGTGTGGCCGCCGTGGCCTTGGGCCTGAGCGCCTTGGGCGCCGTCTAGGCCCAAACCCTCAAGCTTGGCCACATCACGCCGCCCACCCACGTCTGGCACCAGGTGTCCGAACAGATCGGCAGTGGTCTTGAAAAAGCCTCGGGCGGCAAGATGAAAGTGGCGGTGAGTCCGCTGCAAAAACTGGGCAACGAAGCCCAGATGATCAACCTGATGCAGGCCGGTGCCCAGCAGTTGGGCGTGTTCACCGTGGGTGGGCTGTCCAACCGCGAGGCGTCGTTCCTGGCCTGGTCGCTGCCCTACTCCTTCAAGGACGTGGCCCACGCCACCCGCGCGGCCAACACGCCCGCCGCCAAAGCCATGCTCAAGCGCTTGGAACCCCACGGCCTGGTGGGCCTGGGTTACACCTTTGCTGGCATGCGCCATGTGCTGTCGCTGCAACCGGTGGCCTCGGCCAAGGACTTGGCGAACAAGAAGATCCGTTCTTTCCCAAGCCCGATTTACAACGACTGGTGGCAGGCCAACGGCGCGGCGCCCACGGCCATGCCGCTGTCGGAAGTGGCGCCGTCGCTGACCACCAAGCTGCTCGACGCGGTGGACGTGGACCTGGATGCGCTGGTGGGCTTGAAGTTTCACCAACAAGCGCCCAACCTGACCCTGACCAACCACATGGCCTTCCCAGCGGTGATTGTGGTGTCCAAGAAGTGGTGGGACAGCCGCAGCCAAGCCGAGCGCGACATGATCACCCAAGTGATCGCTGAGGCGGAGAAGACGGGCTACAAGACCGCCATCGACGCCGAGATCAGCAACCTGGCCAAGGCCAAGGCCGACGGTGCCAAGGTGGTCAACGCCGACCTCAAGTCCTTCCAAGCGGTGGGCGCCAAGGTGCGCGACCAGTACGCCGCCAAGAACCCCTCGATCGCCGATTTCTACAAGCAGGTCAAAGACCTGTGAGCGGTGGCCGCTTTGGGGCGGCGCTTTGCCCAAATGCGCAGACAGCGCCCGCCTGGGCCCTGTCTGCTTTCTTGTGTTGGGAGGGCCGCATGGCTTTGTTTCAGTTCATTCAAGCGGTAGACCGTGGGCTCGCCAAAGCCGAGCGGGCGCTGCTGGTGTCGCTGAGAGTCACCCTGACGGCGATCATGATGGCGCAGGTGGTGTTGCGGTATTTCTTCAGCTCGCCGATCTTCTGGGCCGAGGAAATATCGGTGCAGCTGCTGGTGTTTATCACCCTGTTCGGCTTGTCGCTGCTGATGCAGGCGCAGCAACTCATCGTGATCGATTTTTTGCCGCGCGCGCTGTCGCCCAGGGCCCAGGCCGCCTTGCAGGTGTTCATCGGCTTGGGCATGTTGGCGCTGCTGCTGTTCGTCACCTGGTTGGGCTGGGACTGGATCAACCGCCCTGATGTGCGCATGGAGCTGGGTGCCACCACCCAGTTGCCCCGCTGGTACAACTTCAGCGCGCTGCCGCTGGCGTTTGCCTGTATGGCTTTTCACCAGTTCGCCGCCTTGCTGCGCCAGGGCCGTGCCGCCATCACAGGAGCCGCTGCATGACCACCCTGATTGCTTTTTTTGTGCTGCTGTTCGCGGCCTTTCCCATCGTCGGCACCATCTTGGTGGGCGCGGTCACCTTCATGGCCAGCAACGACCTGGCCGCGTCGATCCTCGGCTCGGCGGTGGCGCAGATTGGGGTGATGAGCAAAGTCATGATCCCGGCCATGGAGCGCCTGGGCTACAACCGCGCTTTCTCGGGAGCGGTCACGGTATCGGCCGGCTTGTTAGGCCCCATCATTCCGCCCTCGATGCTGATGATCATTTATGGCGTGGTGGCGGTGCAGCCGATCGCGCCGCTGTTCATCGCGGGCATCGTGCCGGGCTTGCTGATTGTGCTGGCGTTGGCGCTGGTGATTTTTGGGGTGGGGGTCTGGGGTGGCGGCTTGCCCGCTGGCCGCCGAAAAGCCCGCTCTGCCCGCGCTTGCGTGTTGATCGCTGGACTGGTGCCAGCGCTGATTCCGCTGGTGGTCATCGCCGGCATCATGCTCGGCGTCATGATCCCCACCGAGTCGGGTGCGGTGGCCGCCATCATCGCCTTGGCACTGGGTTTTGCGTACTGCGAGCTCAAGCTGAGCGACTTGACCGGCATTTCTTTGGGTGTGGCGCTCAACACCGCGACCATCACTGACCTGATCGCCGCGGCCTCGGTGCTGAGCTGGGTGCTGGCTTTTCAGGGCGTGCCCGATATGGTGGTGGAGCACATGGCTGGGTTGACCCAGTCGCCTTTTGTGTTCCTGCTGTTGGTGATCGGCATGCTGCTCATGTTGGGCATGTTTTTGGAGAGCATCAGCGTGTTGATTGTGGTGGTGCCGATCCTGATGCCGGTGGTCAATGCCTTGGGCATCGACCCCATCCATGTTGGGGTGATCTGCACCATCTCTACCGTCATTGGCTTGGTGATACCGCCTGTGGGGCCGGGGCTCTACATCGCCATGGTGCAGGCCAACATTGGCATGGGGCCGCTGTTCCGTGCCACCGCACCCTTTTTGCTGCTGGTGCTGCTGGTGTTGGTGCTGATCGCCGCCGTGCCGGCGTTGTCGACATGGCTGCCCTCCCTGATGGTGGGCTGAGCGCGGTGTTCTCAGGACTTTCCCTGACTTTTCCACCTTCAACGGGCCTTGGGCCCGTTTTTTTGCGCTTTGGGTGACCTGCTGCTGCGTTCGTTTCGGTTAATCTGTCAGCAGATCGTCAGCAAAACCACAACAACGGAGCCTCCCGATGACCTTGACAGCCGAACACCGTCCTTGGTTGGGCGCCTACCCCCAAGGCGTGCCCGCCGACATCGACGTGAACCAGTACCGCTCGCTGGTGCAATTGATGGAAGACAGCTTCCAGCGCTATGCCGAGCGGCCCGCCTACAGCTTTTTGGGCAAGTCCTTCAGTTACGCGCAGGTCGAGCAGCAGTCGCGCGCGCTGGGGGCGTATTTGCAGAGCCTGGGTTTGGTGGCCGGCGACCGCGTTGCCATCATGATGCCCAACGTGCCCCAGTACCCGATCACGGTGGCGGCCATCTTGCGTGCGGGCTTTGTGGTGGTCAACGTCAACCCACTCTACACCGCGCGCGAACTGCAGCACCAGCTGCGCGACTCTGGCGCGAAGGCGATGGTCATCATTGAAAACTTCGCCTTCACTTTGCAGCAGTGCATTGCCGACACCCCGGTGCAGCATGTGGTGTTGGCGGCCATGGGCGACCGTCTGGGCGTGCTCAAAGGCGCCATCGTCAACTACGTGGTGCGCAACGTCAAAAAAATGGTGCCGCTCTTTCATTTGCCCAAAGCGGTGCGCTTCAACGAGGCGCTGGCGCGTGGCGCCAAGATGGCGCTCAAGCCAGTGACCCTGGGCCCCGACGATGTGGCGGTGCTGCAGTACACCGGCGGCACCACCGGGGTGAGCAAAGGCGCCGTGCTGCTGCACCGCAACCTGGTGGCCAATGTGCTGCAATCCGAGGCTTGGAACAGCCCCGCCATGGCCAGCATTCCGGCCGGCGAGCAACCCACCAGCGTCTGCGCCTTGCCGCTGTACCACATCTTCGCGTTCACGGTGAACATGATGCTGAGCATGCGCACCGGCGGCATGACCATCTTGATTCCCAACCCGCGCGACCTGCCAGCGGTGCTCAAAGAACTGAGCAAACACCGCTTCCACAGCTTCCCAGCGGTGAACACCTTGTTCAACGGACTGGCCAACCACGCCGACTTTGCCTTGGTGGACTGGAGCCATTTGCGGGTGTCGCTCGGTGGCGGCACGGCGGTGCAGAGCGCGGTGGCCAAGCTGTGGCTCGACAAAACGGGCTGCCCCATTTGTGAAGGTTATGGCCTGTCCGAGACCAGCCCATCGGCCAGTTGCAACCCGGTGACCAACCAAGCCTTCACCGCCACCATTGGGGTGCCCATTCCCAACACCTGGATGAAGTGCATCGACGACGACGGCAACGAAGTGCCGGTGGGACAGCCCGGCGAAATTGCCATCAAAGGCCCACAGGTCATGGCGGGCTACTGGCAGCGTCCCGACGAGACCGCCAAGGTCATGACCGCCGACGGCTACTTCAAGAGCGGCGACATCGGCGTGATGGACGACAAGGGCTATTTCAAGATCGTGGACCGCAAAAAAGACATGGTCATCGTCAGCGGCTTCAACGTGTACCCCAACGAGGTGGAGGACGTGGTGGCCCAGCTCGCTGGCGTGATGGAGTGCGCCGTGGTCGGTGTGCCCGACGACAAAACCGGAGAAGCGGTCAAGCTGGTGGTGGTGAAAAAAGACCCGGCGCTCACCGAAGATGCGGTGCGTGAGCACTGCCGCGCCAACCTCACCGGCTACAAACAGCCCCGCGTGATCGAGTTCCGCGCCGATTTGCCCAAGACGCCGGTGGGCAAGATTTTGCGCAGGGAGCTCAGAGGCTGAACCTGGAGGGTTCAACCTCTGAGCTCTGGATGTCCCACCCCCGCCGCGCTGCGCGCGACCCCCTCAAGGGGGCAACGCGAGTGGCCCGGCAAAGCCGGTTCCACCGCGTTCTGGATCAACTCCCCCTCTGGCGGCTGGCGCTGCTCGCCGCAGGCGTCTGGCTCATCCACTAGGGTGCCGTTGCTTTCTGCTCCAATGGTGGCATGAGCGCCATTTCCCGCACCGCCCTGGTTTCCGCTTTGCACGACGAGTTGTCGGGCGTGTTGGCGCTGTTGTCTGCGGCGCAGTGTCATGTGGTGGCGGGGCGGGAGTTTTGGGTGGGCGATTGGCACGGTCAGCCGGTGGTGGCGGTGCTCAGCGGCATTGGCAAGGTGGCGGCGGCCACCACCGCCACTTTGTTGGTGGAGCGTTTTGGGGTGAACCGCATGGTGTTCACTGGCGTCGCTGGGGGCTTGGCGCCCGGTGTGCGGGTGGGCGACATGGTGTTGGCGCGCAGCCTGCTGCAGCACGACATGGACGCTTCGCCATTGTTCCCGCGCCACGAAGTGCCGGGTTATGGCCTGGCCCGTTTTGCCACCGACCCCGCGCTCACCGATGCGCTGGAGCTGGCGTGTGAGCGTGGGTTGGAGATGGTGGCGGCCCATCTGTCACCCGCCACCCGAGAGGCCTTTGACCTGCACAGCCCCCGCTTGCACCAAGGCCTGATCATCAGCGGTGACCGCTTCGTTAGCAGCCAGGCCGAAAGTCAGCGCCTGCAAGCCGAATTGCCCGACGCCCTGGCGGTGGAAATGGAAGGCGCCGCCTTCGCCCAGGTCTGCCACGACCTGCAGGTGCCCCTGGCCGTGCTGCGCACCGTCTCCGACCGCGCCGACGACACCGCCCACGTCGACTTCCCGCGCTTCCTCAAAGAAGTGGCCAGCCAATACAGCAGCGCGGTGCTCAGCAGCTTGCTGGGCTAGCCCACCCCCGCCGCGCTGCGCGCGACCCCCTCAAGGGGGCAACGCGAGTGGCCCGGCAAAGCCGGTTCCACCGCGTTCTGGCCCAGACACTTCGCTCCGGAATCCGCGTGGTTCGACGGCAGCTTTCTCCGATCACGCTCCGGCGCGCGTGCCTGCAGCCAGGGTGTCGCGGATCCGGCTTCGCCGGTCCGCAGACACCGCCCCCTTGAGGGGGTGACGCGCCGCAGGCGCGGCGCGGGGGTGGGCTACCTCAACCAGCCCCGTTTGCGGAAATACCACATCGGCACCACGGCCGAGACGATCATCAGGCCAATGGCAAAGGGATAGCCCAGCTTCCAGCCCAGTTCGGGCATGAACTGGAAGTTCATGCCGTAGCTGCTGGCCACCAAGGTGGGGGGCAGCAGCGAAACGCTGGCCACCGAGAAGATCTTGATGATCTTGTTCTGGTTGATGTTGATAAAACCGACGGTGGCGTCCATCAAGAAGTTGATCTTGTCGAACAAAAACGCGGTGTGGCCGTCGAGCGAATCGAGGTCGCGCAGAATCTGGCGCGCGTCTTCAAACTGCTCGGCGCTCAGCAGGCGGCTGCGCATCATGAAGCTCACCGCGCGGCGGGTGTCCATCACATTGCGGCGGATGCGGCCCGACATGTCCTCGTGGCGGGCGATGGCGCTGAGCGCCTCACCGAGCGCACTGTCGTTGGCTTCGCTGGACAGCACCTTGGCGCTGACCTTTTCTAGATCGTCGTAAATGTCTTCCAGCGTATCGGCGCAGTACTCGGCGTCGGCGTCGAACAGCATCAGCAGCACGTCTTTGGCGTCGTCGATCAGGCCCGGCATGCGGCGCGCGCGCATGCGCAGCAGGCGAAACACCGGCACGTCTTCGTCGTGGATCGAGAACAGCACGCCCCGGCTTTTGAGCGCGTCGTTGTGTTCGTTCAGGATAAACGCCACCCGCACCGCGCGGGGGTCTTCGGGGTCGTCGATCAGAAAGTCGCTGCGCACATGCAGCTCGCCGTTGTCTTCTTCAAAGAAGCGCGCCGATTCCTCGATGTCCTCGTCCATCGCATCTTCGGGAATGGACAGGCCAAAGTGCTGCTTGACCCAGCGCCGCTCTTCGGGCGTAGGCGACTCCAGATCGACCCAGATGGGTTTAAACCGGGCCAGCTCTTCGAGCGACTCGATTTCTTCCTGAAACAGGCGGCCATTGGCCAAGGTGAAGACGTTGAGCATGGGGGCTCCCGGTGCTGTGGCGAGGCGGGTGACAAAGGGGCGTGGGGCGCGCTTTCAGCCGTTGTCACTGGGCCACCGCAGGGGGGCTCAATGCTGGGTGCCGGCTGAAAGCACGCGACTCGGAGGCGTGCTGTCCATGGTGTCTGTGGGGGAGGTTGGGCGGCGATGGGCCGCGATGGCGCGAATTATCGCACTGCAGCATCGGGCTGCGTGGCGGGTGCACCACCCAAAAAGCGCTGCAGCGCTTCCTGTTGTGCCCAGGCGTCGCGCTCGCCCATGGCCATCAGGGCGTGCACGAAGTCCGGCTCAAACAGCAGGTAACTGGACAATGCGGCGGCACTTGGGGTTGCAGCGGACTGGCTGTCGAGCACACCCAGCCCCGCCAGGGTGTGGCGGGTGGCGCGCGGCAGTTGGTGCAGGTGTGCCATGGCCAGTTCATCGGGCGATTCGCTGGGCTGTAGCGCCATGACCTCGACCGCCCGGAAGGGCATGGTGCCTGCGACCTCGGGCGGCAGCAGGCGCAGCGCATCGCTCATGCGCTGCGCGCGCGACACGTCGGACATCAAGGTGTCGTGGAACACGCTGGCCATGGCGTGGCCGGCGATGGTGCCAGCGCTCGGTTGGTCGGCGCGGCTGCGGCCCAGGCCCGCGCGCTCGGGCTGCCCCACACCAATGGCCAAGATGCGCTGGGCGCCAAACTGGATGGCGGGCGACAGCGGCGAAATCTGCCGCATCGAGCCATCGCCAAAAAACGCCCGCTCGCCGTCCACCCACAGTGGTACCGCCGGGAACAAAAAAGGAATGGCGGCCGAGGCCATCAGGTGCTCGATGGTGATGGGTTCAAACACCGCGCGCCGCCCCGGACGGCTCCAGGGTGGCACCGGATGGCCGTCGCGGGTCTGGCAAAAGGTGAGGTGCTCACCGCTGGTGTAGCTCGATGCGGTCACACCCAGCACCTGCAAGATACCGTCTTGCAAGGCCTGTTCGATGGCGGGCAGCGCAATCGCCCGGTGCAAGGTGTCGACCAGCGGCAGGGTGTCGAGCAGCGCGCGGTAGCGCTTGACCTGTCGCGCCAGCGTCCAGCCCGCGCTCAGCAGATGGGCCGGGGCCCAGTTGGGGGCGTCAATGCAGTAGACCTGCGATGAGCGCAAGCCGGCCCAGAAATCGGCCAAGTCCAACAGGGCTTGTGGCCCGCGGTGGGCCTGAGCGGCCAAAAACGTGGCATTGAGCGCGCCGGCCGATGTGCCAAACATCCACGGGAACGGGAGCGCCGATGGCCCATTGGCGCTCAGCATCTGCCCCAGCGCCTTGAGCACCCCGGCCTGGTAAGCGGTGCGCGCGCCGCCGCCCATCAGCACCAGAGCACAGCCATCGGCTGGGGTCACAGAGGGGGATATCGGGTCGGGCATGGTCGGGGCAAGCGGTACAGTTGGTGCCACATGATGTCACAGCCCTCTCTCGAACCTCGCCGCGAACGCTGGCTGCTGCTGACCCTTGCGGGCGTGCAGTTCACCCACATTCTCGATTTCATGATCATGATGCCGCTGGGCCCGCAGCTCACGCGCATCTTTGCCATCGACAACGCCGCTTTTGGCCTGCTGGTCTCGGCCTACACCTTGTCGGCCGGGGTGTCGGGTCTGGCCGCCTCGCTGTACGTCGACCGCTTTGACCGCAAGCGCCTGTTGCTGGTGCTGTACGCGCTGTTTGCCCTGGCCACGCTGGCCTGCGCCTTGGCGCCTGGGTACCAGACCTTGTTGCTGGCGCGGGTGGCGGCTGGCTTGTTTGGCGGGGTCTTGTCCACCCTGTCGCAAACCATCGTGGCCGACGTGGTGCCGTTTGAGCGCCGCGGTGCCGCCATGGGCATTGTGATGTCCTCGTTTTCGCTGGCCACGGTGGCGGGTGTGCCGCTGGGGCTGTGGCTGGCCAATGCCTTGGGTTGGCACGCACCGTTTTGGTCCTTGGCGCTGGTGTGTGCGCTGCTCTGGGTCTTGGCCTGGCAAACCCTGCCGGCCTTGGGCCAGCACTTGAGTGGCCAGTCGGACAAGCCGATGTGGCACAACCTGTGGTCGGTGGTGCGTGAGCCGGCCCACTGGCGCGCTTTTGGCCTGTCGGCGCTCATGATGTTTGCGGGCTTTACCGTGATTCCGTACATCACGCTCTACAACACCCTCAACGTGGGCCTCACCGAGGCGCAGATCCCGTGGATTTACCTCTGCGGCGGCGCGGCCACCTTGGTGTCGGCCCGCTGGGTCGGGCGCCTGTCGGACCGGGTGGGCAAACAGCGCATGTTTTTTATTGTCGCCCTCTGGGTGAGTGTGCCGCTGATGGCCACCACCTTGATGCCCCGCGTGCCTTTGTGGGGCGTGTTGCTGGTGTCCACCAGCTTCTTTTTGTTGATGAACGCCCGCATGATTCCCGGCATGGCGCTGATCACCTCGGCGGTGCGGCCTGAGAAGCGCGGCACCTTTATGGCGGTCAACGGCGCGGTGCAGTCGGCCAGCATGGGCGCTGCGGCGTTTGTGGGCGGCCTCATCATTGGCCGCGACGCGGCCGGCCAGCTCACCCATTACTGGGTGGCGGGGCTGGTGGGTGTGGCGGCCAGCCTAGCGGCGGCGGCCTTGTCGCGCACCTTGGTGCTGCACGCTGGTGGCCCCCAAAAGTAACGCCTAAGTGTGGTTGTTGCGCTGCGGGATTGCCAAGCGGCGCGTTGGGCGGCATAGTGGAATCGAGGCCCTCGCCTCGCCGCCGGTTCGCCGGGCCCCGGCGCCCCAGCGGCTGTCTGTCAACCTCGAGCATCAGGAGGCTCTTCATGAATTTGACGATCAGCGGACACCACCTAGAAGTCACCCCCGCGCTGCGCGGCTACGTGACCACCAAGCTCGAACGCATCTCCCGCCATTTTGATCAGGTGGTGGACATCAAAGTCCTGTTGACCGTGGACAACCTCAAGGAGAAAGACTTGCGCCAACGCGCCGAATGCAATATCCATGTGAAGGGCAAAGACCTGTTTGCGGAGAGTGCGCACGCCGATCTGTACGCTGCAGTGGACGATCTGGCCGACAAGCTCGACCGCCAAGTGTTGCGTTACAAGAACAAATCACAGGAGCATCACCACGAGGCGGCCAAACGCCTGATGTGAAATTCTTGTGAAAACATAAGCACTTGGCGGTACATGTTCGCCTGGTGCTTATGTTGCAGTGCAACAAGCCGCTGACTTTGTCAAGCGGCTTTTTTGATGGCAAACCCTAGCCTAAGACACCCGACTCGGCATAATTTGCGATCCGAGAGGTGTTCATGAACCGTTTATCCGCCATATTGCCCGCGACACAGGTGCTCGTTGGTGTCGACGCCACCAGCAAAAAACGCGCTTTTGAAGAAGCCGGGCTGCTGTTTGAAACCCAGCACGGCCTCAACCGCGCCCTGATCACCGACAGCCTGTTTGCCCGTGAGCGTTTGGGCTCTACCGGACTTGGTCACGGCGTGGCGATTCCCCATGGCCGCATCAAAGGTCTCAAGCAGCCCTTGGCTGCGGTGTTCCAGTTGGCCAATCCCATCGGCTTTGATGCCCCCGATGAGCAAGCGGTGGGCCTGATGATTTTCTTGCTGGTGCCCGAAGCGGCCACCCAGAAACACCTGGAAATCCTCTCCGAAATTGCCGAACTGCTCAGCGACGGTCGCATGCGCGATCAACTGCGCACCGCCCCTGATGCGGCCGCGCTGCACGGTCTGATTGCCGGCTGGCAATCGGCCCATGCGGCGGCCTGACCGGCCCCACTGGCGGGTGCCCATCACCCCCGACCCATGAAGCCCACCGTCGTCAGCGCCGACGTTCTATTTGAAGCCCACCGCACCACCCTCAAGTGGCAGTGGGTGGCGGGGCTTGGCGCGTCGGAGCGCCGCTTTGACGAAGTGGCGGTGCGAGCCGCCCGTTCTGGAGCGGATCTGGTTGGTTACCTCAACTACATCCATCCTTACCGGGTGCAGGTGCTGGGCGAGCGCGAAATCCGCTACTTGAGCGGCCCCAGCCCCGAGGACAACCGGCGGCGCATTTCCCGCATCGTGACGCTGGAGCCCCCAGCACTGGTGGTCGCCGACGGCCAAGCGGTGCCGGACGAACTCATGGCCATGTGCGAGCGCGCCCACATTCCCATGTTCGCGTCGCCCGACGCGGCGGCGTTTGTGATCGATGTGCTGCGCGCCTATCTGTCGCGCCATTTCGCCGACCGTTCCACCATGCACGGTGTGTTCATGGACATCTTGGGCATGGGTGTCATGATCACGGGCGAGTCGGGTTTGGGCAAAAGTGAGCTGGGCCTGGAGCTGATTTCGCGTGGCCACGGCTTGGTGGCCGACGATGCGGTCGATCTGTACCGCATCAACCAGACCAGCATCGAGGGACGCTGCCCCGAGCTCTTGCAAAACCTGCTCGAGGTGCGCGGCATCGGCTTGCTCGACATCAAGGCGATTTTTGGCGAGACCGCTGTGCGCCGCAAAATGCGCCTGCAGTTGATCGTGCACTTGGTGCGCAAGCAGACACTGGAGCGCGATTACGAGCGCATGCCCTCTGAACCCTTGCACCAAGACGTGTTGGGGGTGCCGGTGCGCAAGGCGGTGATCCAGGTGGTGGCGGGGCGCAATATTGCGGTGTTGGTGGAGGCCGCAGTGCGCAACACCATCTTGCAATTGCGCGGCATCGACACCTACCAAGAGTTTGTGGCCCGCCACCGCGAAGCGATGGGCCGCTCAGAGTGACCTTGGGCCCTCAGCGCCTGGGCGCTGGGCGGTGTGGGCAGTCGGTTTTGGTGCAGTGGGCGTAGAGAGAGAGGGCGTGCTCTTGCAGCACAAAACCTCGGCTCTGGGCCACGTCTTGTTGGCGGTGCTCAATTTCGGGATCAAAAAACTCTTCCACGCGGCCGCAATCCAAACACACCAGGTGGTCGTGGTGTTCCCCTTGGTTGAGCTCGTAGACCGCTTTGCCCGACTCAAAATTGCTGCGGATCAGCAAGCCTGCCTGCTCAAACTGCATCAGCACACGGTAGACCGTGGCCAACCCAATGTCGGAGTGGTCTGCGAGCAGCACGCGGTACACATCTTCGGCCGTCATGTGGCGTTGCCGGCCCGATTGGAAAACCTCCAGGATCTTCAGCCGGGGCAGGGTGGCCTTGAGGCCCGTGCTTTTCAGCTCTTCGATGTTGGTCATGGTGTTCCTGGCAGGGAAGATGGCCTGCCGCCCGTGGGCAGCCCCCGGCCACAGCGGACATGGCAGGCCACTACAATGCCCGGATCATATCGTCAGGTATTCGGCCTGGCGACGTTTGCCGCGCCAAGTCCGGCGCGGCGCAGGTATTTCAGGTGTCTGGCATGTCCCTTGTGTTTTTATCTCGCCTTCTTCGGCGGCTGCCGGCCGCTGTGTTGAGCGCCACATTGATGGCCGGCTGTTCATCGCTGCCCACCCAGTTGGTTCGGGTGCACAAGATCGATGTGGTGCAGGGCAATGTGGTGACGCGTGAACAAGCCCAGGCGCTGCGTCCAGGCATGCCGCAGCAGATGGTGCGCGACATTCTGGGCAGCCCCTTGGTCAGCAGCGTGTTCCACGCCGACCGCTGGGACTATGTGTTTGCCGTGAGCCGGCAGGGGCAGCCCATGCAACAGCGCCGCCTGACCGTGTGGTTCAACAACGGGGTGCTGGAGCGTTCGGAAGGCGACGAGCTGCCCAGCGAGACCGAGTTTGTGGCTTCCTTTGCTCGCCGCCCTGCCGCGGGCGCAGCGCCGGTCTTGCAGGCCAGCGAAGAACAACTCCAGAGCTTGCCAAGTGCGGGGCAGAGCAGCCCCTCTGCGGCGCCTGTCTCGGCCCCGCAGCGTGTCTATCCACCCTTGGAGCCCACAGGAGCCCCCCGATGAACACCCCCCACCCGGCGGCCGTGCGTGTGTGTGTGGCCGGCGCCAGCGGCCGCATGGGCCAGATGCTGATCGAGGCCGTGGGCCGAAGCGGCGATTGTGTGTTGGCCGGTGCGCTGGACATCGCCAGCAGCCCTGCCGTGGGCCAAGACGCCGGCGCCTTCGCTGGCCAGCCCACCGGTGTGCCCATCACCGCCGATCTGGCCCAAGGTCTGGCCAACAGCCAGGTGCTGATCGACTTCACCCGCCCCGAGGGCACCATGGTGCACCTGCGCGAATGTGTGCGCCAAGGTGTGCATCTGGTGATCGGCACCACCGGCTTTTCCGACGAACAAAAAGCCGAGATCGCCGAAGCCGCGAAGCACATCGGCGTTGTCATGGCGCCCAATATGAGCGTGGGCGTGAACGTGACGCTCAAGCTGCTGGAAATGGCGGCCAAAGCGCTGGCCACCGGCTACGACATCGAAATCATTGAAGCGCACCACCGCCACAAGGTCGATGCGCCCAGCGGTACGGCGCTGAAGATGGGCGAGGTGATCGCCGAGGCGATGGGTCGCGACCTCAAAGAGTGTGCGGTGTATGAGCGTTACGGCCACACCGGCGAGCGCGATCCGTCCACCATTGGGTTCTCTACCATCCGAGGCGGAGACATTGTGGGCGACCACACCGTGTTGTTCGCCGGCATTGGCGAGCGCATCGAAGTGACACACAAGTCGTCGAGCCGCGCCACCTACGCCCAGGGCAGCCTGCGCGCGGTGCGCTTCCTCTCCACCCAAGCGCGCGGCCTGTTCGACATGTTCGACGTGCTCGGCCTCCGTTAAAGACGGGCGCACGGTGGAGACCTTGCTTGGGCTGTGGGCCCAATCCGACGAGGTGGGGCGCTTGGTGGCGCTGTGCCTGCTGGGCATGTCGGTGCTGAGCTGGGTGCTCATCATCTGGAAAAGCTGGCGCCTGCGCGGTGCGCTCGATGGCCTGCGCGCCGCTTTGCAGCTGCTGTGGCAATCGCCCTCGTGGTCGCTGGCGCAGCAGCGGCTGGCCGAACACCGCGCGGGCGCGTGGTTGTTGCCCCTGGTGCAGGCCGCGCAAACGCCAGCGCCGGCCGCCGATTCGTTGGCCGCTCAGGTCGACCCCCAAGCCCAGCACACCCGTGTGCTGCGCGACGCGCTGGGTCGGGTGCAGCAGCACCTGCACTACGGCCAGGTCGTGCTGGCCACCATCGGCGCCACCGCGCCCTTTGTCGGCCTGCTGGGCACGGTCTGGGGCATCTACCACGCCTTGACCGCGATCCGTGAAAGCGCCGCCTTTCGTCTGGAGCAGGTGGCCGGCCCGGTGGGTGAAGCCCTGGTCATGACCGCTGCGGGTCTGGCGGTTGCGATTCCTGCGGTGGTGGCCTACAACCTGCTGGGGCGCCGCATCGCCGCACTGGAAGCCGAGCTCGAAGGTGTGGCCCACGACCTGCTGGCCTGGCGCTTGGGCGCTGGCGCCAACGCCACCCGCTGAAGACCATGGCCTTTGGTCGCTTGAGCCCCCACAAGCCGGCGCGCCTGATGTCCGACATCAACGTCACGCCGTTGGTGGATGTGATGCTGGTCTTGCTGGTGATTTTTATCTTGGCCGCGCCAGTCATGGCCAGCCGCCTGGCCTTGGACCTGCCGCGTGCCGATGTGCCTGACGCGCCGACGCCGCCCCACACCGTGCGCCTGAGCCGCTCGCTGGGCAGCGCCTGGCTGTGGGACGGCGTGGCGGTGACCCCCGCTGAGCTGACGCGCCGCCTGACCGAGCTGGCCCAGCGCCAGCCCGACACCGAATTGCAGCTGCTGGCCGACGAGCGTTTGCCCTATGGCGAGGTGCTGGCCCTCATGGCCCAGGCACAGGCCGCCGGCCTGGCCCGGGTGGGCTTTGTGGCCCAGCCCGCCAGCCCTGTGTCCAAGCCCTAAAATCTGCGATTGCCCCCGATGGGGCTTTGGCCTGTTCAGGTCCGACTGTTTGCCGTTCAACGGCCCCGAATGCCCATGCAAGACAAATACGCCCACCAGGACGTGGAGCGCGCCGCGCACGCCCACTGGACCGCCCGCGACGCCTACCGCGTGACCGAAGACGCCAGCAAGCCCAAGTTCTACGCTTGCTCCATGCTGCCCTACCCCAGTGGCAAGCTGCACATGGGCCATGTGCGCAACTACACCATCAACGACATGCTCACGCGCCAGCTGCGCATGAAGGGCTACAACGTGCTCATGCCCATGGGCTGGGACGCCTTTGGCCTGCCAGCCGAAAACGCTGCGCTCAAGAACAAGGTGCCGCCCGCACAGTGGACCTACAGCAACATCGCCTACATGAAGCAGCAGATGCAGGCCATGGGCCTGGCCATCGACTGGAGCCGCGAGGTCGCCACCTGCTCGCCCGACTACTACCGCTGGAACCAGTGGCTGTTCTTGAAGATGCTGGAGCGCGGCATCGCCTACCGCAAGACCCAAATCGTCAATTGGGACCCGGTGGACCAGACGGTGTTGGCCAACGAGCAGGTGATCGACGGCAAAGGCTGGCGCACCGGCGCGCCGGTGGAAAAGCGCGAGATTCCGGGCTACTACCTCAACATCACCGCTTACGCCCAAGAGTTGCTCGACCATGTGCAGATGGGCAACGACAAGGCCACGCTCGATGGCTGGCCCGACAAGGTGCGGCTGATGCAGGAAAACTGGATCGGCAAGAGCGAAGGCGTGCGCTTTGCGTTCACTCACAGCATCCAGGGCGCTGACGGCGCCTTGATTGGCGACGGCAAGATGTATGTCTTCACCACCCGCGCCGACACCATCATGGGTGTGACCTTCTGCGCGGTGGCGGCCGAGCATCCGCTGGCGCTGCACGCCGCCGCTTCGAACCCCGCATTGGCGGCGTTTTTGGAAGAGTGCAAAACCGGTGGCACCACCGAGGCCGAGCTGGCCACGCAAGAGAAAAAGGGCATGGCCACGGGCCTGTTCGTCACCCACCCGCTGACCGGCGCGCAGGTGGAGGTGTGGGTCGGCAACTATGTGCTGATGTCGTATGGCGACGGCGCGGTGATGGGTGTGCCGGCACACGATGAGCGCGACTTTGCGTTTGCTTTGAAATACCAGTTGCCGATTCGGCAGGTGGTGGGTGTTGGCGTTGGCGTGGCTTCGGCCGCTGCGGGGGCAGCCCCCGGTTCGTCAGTCGCAGGCTCCGATTCCTCACCGGGGGCCACCCCCGCAGCGGCCTCCTTGGTCGGCGCTGCAGCCAATGCTGCGGCTTCTTCTCTCGCAGGGGCTGGGGTGGTCGGGTGCGCGAGCGACGAATCGGAGCCTGCGACTGAGGAGTGCGCGCGTCCGGCCAGCACAGCCCCGGCCGCCAACGCCAAAGTGTTTGACGCCACACAGTGGCAAGACTGGTACGCCGACAAACAAGGTCTGGTGTGTGTGAACTCGGGCGAACTCGACGGGCTGTCCTACAAGACGGCGGTCAACCGGGTGGCCGAACTGCTCGCCGCCAAAGGCCTTGGCGAAAAGAAGACCACTTGGCGTCTGCGCGACTGGGGCATCAGCCGCCAGCGCTACTGGGGCACGCCGATTCCGATCATCCATTGCGACAAACACGGCGCGGTGCCGGTGCCCGAAAAAGACCTGCCGGTGGTGCTGCCCGAAGACTGCGTGCCCGATGGCTCGGGCAACCCGCTGCACAAACACGAAGGCTTCCATGCTGGTGTCACCTGCCCCATCTGCGGAAAAGCCGCGCGGCGCGAGACCGACACCATGGACACCTTTGTGGACTCGTCCTGGTACTTCATGCGCTATTGCGACCCGAAGAACGCGGACGCGATGGTGGCTGGGGGGACCGATTACTGGATGCGGGACCAGAAAGCCGCTGTCGGTGGCAGCGGCATGGACCAGTACATCGGCGGCATCGAACACGCCATCCTGCACCTGCTCTACGCGCGCTTCTGGACCAAGGTGATGCGCGATCTGGGCCTGGTGAAGGTGGACGAACCGTTCACCAAGCTGCTGACCCAGGGCATGGTGCTCAACCACATTTACAGCCGCCGCACCGCCAAGGGCGGCAAGGACTACTTCTGGCCGCACGATGTGGAGCATGTGCTCGACGAGTCCGGCAAGGTCATCGGCGCCAAGCTCAAGAACGCCGCCGAGAGCGGCGATGGGCTGTTGCAGGTGGGCACGCCGATCGACTACGAGGGCGTGGGCACCATGTCCAAGTCCAAGAACAACGGCGTCGACCCACAAGACCTGATCGAGAAATACGGCGCCGACACCGCACGCCTCTACACCATGTTCACCGCGCCGCCCGAGGCCACGCTGGAGTGGAACGACGCGGCGGTAGAGGGCAGCTACCGCTTCTTGCGCCGCGTGTGGGCCTTTGGCCACAAGCTGCATGCGCAAACGCCCGAGCAAGGCGCGCAACTGGCCAGCCTGGGCACCGTCGCCTTGGGCAAGGCGGCCAAGACGTTGCGCTTGGAGATGCACACCGTGCTCAAGCAGGTGGACTACGACTACCAGCGCATGCAATACAACACTGTGGTGTCGGGCGCGATGAAGATGCTCAACGCGCTGGAGGACTTCAAGTCCGACGGCAGCGCGGGCGACGCCGCCGCGTTGGCCGAAGGCTTCTCCATCCTCTTGCGCTGCCTGTACCCGGCCACGCCACACATCACCCACACCTTGTGGCAGACATTGGGTTACGCCGGCCAGTTGGGCGAGTTGTTGGATGCACCGTGGCCCAAGGTCGACGAGTCGGCCCTGCAGCGCGACGAAATCGAACTGATGCTGCAGATCAACGGCAAGCTGCGTGGCAGCGTGACCGTGCCCGCCAGCGCAGACAAAGCCGCGATTGAGGCGGCTGCGCTGGCCAGCGACGCGTTTGTCAAACAAGCCAACGGCGCCGCGCCCAAAAAGGTGATTGTGGTGCCGGGCCGCTTGGTCAACGTGGTGCTGTGATGCCCAGCGCCGACCGCCGCCAACTGCTGCGCTGGGGCGTGACCATGCCAGCGGCGGCGCTGCTGTCCGCTTGTGGCTTTCGGCTGCGCCAAGCGCCGAAATACGATTTCGCTGCCATCCGCTTTGAAGGCGTGAGCGGTCCGGTGGCGCAAGCGCTGAGCACCGAACTCAAGGCCGGTGGCCTGGCGGTGCTGGGTGCAGGCGCTGTGCCCGCGGGTGTGCAGCCGGTGGTGTTGCGGGTGCAGGCCGACCAGCGCGAGCGCACGGTGGTGGGCCAAACCGCCACTGGCGAGGTGCGCGAGCTGCAGCTGCGCCACCGCTGGCGCTTTGCGGTGCTTACGCAGCAGGGCCGCGAGCTGATCGACACCACCGAGCTGCTGCTGGAGCGCGACATCGGCTTTCGCGAAACCGCGGTGCTGCCCAAACAGGCGGAAGAAGACATGCTGTACCGTGAAATGCGCGACGACTTGGTGCAGCAAATGGTGCGCCGCCTCGCAGCGGTGCGCCTGCCACGCTGAATCATGCAAGTCGCGGCCAACCAGTTGCCGGCCCAGCTGCAGCGGGGCTTAAAACCCCTCTACACCGTGCACGGCGACGAGCCGTTGTTGGTGCAAGAAGCGGCCGACGCCATCCGCGCCGCTGCACGTGCAGCGGGGCACAGCGAGCGCAGCGTGTTCACCGTGGCCGGCGCGCACTTCGACTGGAGCGCGGTGCTGGCCGCGGGCGGCGCGCTCAGCTTGTTTGCCGACAAACAGCTGATCGAAATCCGCATCCCCTCCGGCAAGCCGGGCAAAGACGGCTCGCAGGTGCTGCAGCAGGTGGCCGAACAGGCCGCGGGCAACGACAGCACCTTGACCCTGGTGGTGCTGCCCCGGCTGGACAGCGCCACCCAGAAAAGCGCCTGGTTCGCCGCCTTGGACGCGCACGGCGTGTTGGTCAAGGTGGATCCGGTGGAGCGCGGCGCCTTGCCGGCTTGGATCGCCCAGCGCCTGCAAACCAACGGCCAGCGGGTGATGGCGGGCGACGAAGGGCAACGCACCCTGCAGTTCTTCGCCGATCGGGTCGAGGGCAATTTGCTGGCGGCCCACCAAGAGATTCAGAAGCTCGCGCTGCTGCACCCACCCGGCGAGTTGTCGCTGGAGCAGGTGCAGTCGGCGGTGCTCAATGTGGCGCGCTACACGCCGTTCAAATTGGCCGAGGCGGTGTTGGCCGGCCAAGCGCAGCGGGTGCAGCGCATGCTCGATGGCTTGCAGGCCGAGGGCGAAACCCCGGTGCTGGTGCACTTTGCTTTGTCCGACGACATCCGCACCCTGCACCGTGTGCGTCTGGCGCTGGACGCCGGCAAACCCCTGCCCATGGCCTTGCGCGAGAACCGGGTCTGGGGCGCCAAAGAAAAGCTCATGGAACGGGTCTTGCCCCATCTGCGCACCGCGCAGACGGCGCGCTGGCTGGTCGACGCCCACACGGTGGACGGCATCGTCAAGGGCCTCAAAGCCAAAGACTGGCCGGCCGACCCGTGGGCCGCCTTACAGCAGTTGGCCTTTCGGCTCGTGGGCGCCGTGGCGCCCACGAGCCCTGGCAAAGCCCCCCTGCGCCGCTGACGCGGCTTCCCCCCTGCTGCGTGGGGGGACGCACCCGGTGGACCGGCCAAGCCGGATCCACGGGTGCCCTTGCTGCAGGCACGCGCGCCGGAAGCGCTTCTTCTTTTGGTTGGTGCTTTCCGATTCGTTGGCCGCCTTCGCCAAGGTGCGAGAATCTGGGCATGAACGCGATGTCCACCACCGAATTGATGAACGCCCTGGGCGGGCAGGCCAAAGCGGCGTCGGCGCTGATGGCCAAGGCCAGTGCGGCGACCAAGCAACGCGCCCTGCGCGGCTTGGCAGTGCTGTTGCGCGCCAACGTGGCGCCGCTGCAGGCCGAGAACGCCAAAGACCTGGAGCGCGCCCGCGCCGCCGGCTTGGCCGAACCGATGGTGGACCGCTTGAAGCTCACACCCAAGGTCATCGAAACCTGCGCCGAGGGCTGCGAACAGCTCGCGGCCATGCCCGACATCATTGGCGAGGTCTCGGGCATGAAACAAATGCCCAGCGGCATCCGGGTGGGGCAAATGCGCGTGCCCATCGGCGTCTTCGGCATGATTTACGAGAGCCGGCCCAACGTCACCATCGAGGCCGCCTCGCTCTCGATCAAAAGCGGCAACGCGTGCATTTTGCGCGGCGGCTCGGAGGCCATCGACAGCAACCGAGCGCTCGCAGCGCTGGTGCAGCAGGCCCTGTTAGACGCCGGCTTGCCTGCGCATGCGGTGCAGCTGGTGCCCACCACCGACCGCGCGGCCGTGGGTCAGCTCATTGCCATGCCGCAGTATGTGGACGTGATCATCCCGCGCGGCGGCAAAGGCTTGATCGAGCGCATCAGCGCCGAGGCCAAGGTGCCGGTCATCAAACACCTGGACGGCAACTGCCACACCTATGTGGACGACCCGTGTGACATCGCGATGGCGGTGAAGGTGGCCGACAACGCCAAAACCCAGAAATACAGCCCCTGCAACGCCACCGAGAGCCTGCTGGTGGCGCGCGGTGTGGCGGCCGTTTTTTTGCCGCAGATTGGCGCGGTGTACGCCGCCAAGGGCGTGGAGATGCGCTGCTGCCCCGAGGCCCTGGCGATGTTGTCCGCCGTGCCAGGCGCACACACCCAGCTAGCTACCGAACAGGACTGGAGCGAGGAGTACCTCGCCCCGGTCATCAGCGTGAAAGTGGTCGGCGGTGTGGACGAAGCCATTGCCCACATCAACCACTATTCTTCGCACCACACCGAATCGATTCTCACCACCGACCACGGCCACGCACAGCGCTTCTTGCGTGAGGTGGATTCGTCCAGCGTCATGGTCAACGCCAGCACCCGATTTGCCGACGGCTTTGAGTACGGCTTGGGCGCAGAAATTGGCATCAGCACCGACAAGTTCCACGCCCGCGGCCCGGTGGGTGTGGAGGGCTTGACCTCTCTCAAATACATTGTCTTGGGCGACGGCGACGTGCGCGTCTGAGCGCCAAGGAAAGGTTGTTATGGTTCCGCATCTGGTCACCGCCCTCAACGGCCCCATCAACGAGTTGGAGCAGCGCATCCTCGAATCCACCCCGGTGATCGAGCGCTGGTTTCGGCTGGAATGGATGGAGCACACCCCCCCGTTTTATTCGGCGGTGGACGTGCGCAACGCGGGCTTCAAGCTCGCTCCGGTGGACACCGATTTGTTCCCGGGCGGCTGGAGCCACCTGACGCCGGAGATGCTGCCGCTGGCGGTGCAGGCGGCGATGGCCGCCATCGAAAAAATCTGCCCCGAAGCCAAAAACCTGCTGCTGGTGCCCGAGAACACCCGCAACAGCTTTTACCTGAGCAATCTGGCCCAATTGCAGCGCATCTTTTACCAAGCGGGTTTGAACGTGCGCTTGGGCTCGCTCGACAAAAACGTGACCGAGCCCACGCCGATCGCCCTGCCCAACGGCGACTCGGTGACGCTGGAGCCGCTGATCCGCACCAAGCACCGCCTGGAGCTCAAGGACTTTGACCCTTGCACTATCCTGCTCAACAACGACCTGAGCGCCGGTGTGCCCGGCATCCTTGAAGAGCTGCACGAGCAGTTTTTGCTGCCACCGCTGCACGGCAGTTGGAGTGTGCGCCGCAAGAGCCGGCACTTTGCCGCCTACGAAGAGATCGCCAAGCGCTTTGGCAAGCTGCTGGGCATGGACCATTGGCTCATCAACCCCATGTTCAGCCAATGTGGCGAAGTCGATTTCACCACCGACAAAGGCATGGAGTGTGTGCGCAGCGAGGCCGACGCCTTGCTCACCCGCATCCGCCGCAAATACAAGGAATACGGCATCAACGAAAAGCCGTTTGTGGTGGTCAAGGCCGACGACGGCACCGGTGGCATGGGCCTGATGATGGTGCGCGACGTCAAAGACATCGACAACCTGACGCCTGCGGCGCGCCAGAAGCTGGCGCAGGGCCACGCCGGCGCACCGGTGAGCGAGGTGCTGATCCAAGAAGGTGTGCTGACCCACGAACGCATCAACGACGCGGTGGCCGAGCCGGTGGTCTACATGATGGACCGCTATGTGGTGGGCGGGTTTTACCGCGTGCACGCCGAGCGCAGCGACACCGAGAGCCTGTCCGCTCCGGGTGCCTTGTATGTGCCGCTGGCCTTTGAACAAAGCGCACAGCTGCCGCAAAAAGGTGCGCGCCCGGGCGCCAGTGTGCCCAACCGTTTCTACATGTACGGGGTGATCGGCCGCCTGGCCATGCTCGCCGCCAGTTACGAGCTAGAAGCCACCGACCCCGAAGCCGAGGTCTACGAGTGAGCGTTGGCCTGTCTGTGGGCGGTCGGTGCGGCGCCCGCTGATGTCTTTTTTTCGCGACCTGAGTCTGTCCAGCGCCACTGCTGGCGCGGTAGCGGTGCTGGTGGGCTTCACCAGTTCGGTGGCCATTGTGTTTCAAGCCGCGCAGGCCTTTGGTGCCACGCCCGAGATCATCACATCGTGGATGTGGGCCTTGGGACTGGGCATGGGGCTGTGTTCGGCCATTCCCTCGCTGGTGCTGCGCCAACCGGTGATGGTGGCGTGGAGCACCCCGGGCGCGGCGGTGCTGGCCTCGGCCGGTCTGGCCGGGGGCTTTACGCTGGCGCAGGCGGTGGGCGCGTTTATGGTGTGTGCCTTGCTCATGGTGCTGGTGGGCGCCACCGGCTGGTTTGAGCGGGTGATGAACCGCATTCCCATGGCGATTGCATCGGCCCTGCTGGCCGGGGTGTTGGCGCGTTTTGGGGTGCAGGCCTTTGGCGCTGTTCAGAACGCTTGGGCGCTGGTGACCTTGATGCTGCTGGTGTACCTGATCGGCCGGCGTGCAGCGCCGCGTTATGCGGTGCCGCTGACCTTGCTGGCCGGCGTGGCACTGGTGTTGGCGCAAGGGCAGTTTCGCGCTGAGGTGCTGACGCTGGACTGGGCGCGTCCGGTGTTCACCGCGCCGGAGTTCACCTTGGCGGCGGTGGTGGGCCTGGCCCTGCCGCTGTTTGTGGTCACCATGGCCTCACAAAACCTGCCTGGCGTGGCGGCGATCCGCGCGGCGGGTTACGACATGCCGGTCTCGCGTCTTATCACGATGACCGGTGTGGTCACCTTGGTGCTGGCGCCGTTTGGCGCTTTTGCCCTCAACCTGAGCGCCATCACCGCCGCCATTTGTATGGGCGAAGAAGCCCATCCGGACAAAAGCAAACGCTACACCGCCGCCGTGGTGTGTGGCCTGATCTACATCGCCATTGGTCTGGTGGGCGCGGCCGTCACCGGGGTGTTGCTGGCCTTTCCCCAAGCGCTGGTGCTCGCCATCGCCGGCTTGGCTTTGTTGGGCAGCATCGGCGCTGGCCTGCACACCGCGCTCAAAGACGAAGCGCACCGCGAAGCGGCGCTCATCACCTTTTTGGTCACGCTCAGCGGGGTGGTGCTGGGTGGCATTGGCTCGGCCTTTTGGGGCGTGGCCGCCGGCGCCTTGGCGCTGTTTGTGCAACAGTACGGATCTCGAAAGCCCACACCATGAACATTCTGTTTGTCGCCGATCCGCTCGATGGATTCAAGATCCACAAAGACAGCACCTTCGCCATGATGCGCGAGCTGCAGCGCCGTGGTCACCAAGTGGCCAGCACCGAACCGCGCCTGATGCGCTGGCGCGGCGGCGCCGGTGTCACCGCGTCGGTGCTGCGCATCCACCTCACGGGACAAGCCGACGCGTGGTACAGCGTGCAGACCGAAGAAGAGCTGCCGCTGCACCGCTTTGACGCGGTGATCATGCGCAAAGACCCGCCGTTTGACAGCGAGTTTTTCTACGCCACCCATTTGCTGGAACAAGCTGAGCGCGAGGGCGCACGCGTGTTCAACAGCCCGCGCGCTTTGCGCGACCACCCAGAAAAGCTGGCCTTGATGGAGTTTGCCCGTTACGCCCCGCCCACGCTGGTGACGCGCTCGGACGCCGACATCCGCGCCTTTCACGCCGAGCACCAAGACATCATCCTCAAACCGCTGGACGGCATGGGCGGCACCGGCATTTTTCGCGTGCGCGCCGATGGCATGAACCTGGGCGCCATCATCGAAACCCTTAACCAAGGCGGCGCCACCAGTGTGATGGTGCAGCGCTACCTGCCCGAGATTGCGGCTGGCGACAAACGGGTGCTGGTGATTGGTGGGGTGCCAGCACCGTATTGCCTGGCGCGCATTCCGCAGGGCAACGAGGTGCGCGGCAATTTGGCCGCTGGCGGCAAAGGCGTGGCCCAGCCGCTTTCGCCCGAGAACCGCGCGGTGGCCGAGGCCATGGGACCGACGCTGGCCGCGCGCGGTCTGTTGCTGGTGGGCTTGGACATGATCGGCAACCACGTCACCGAAATCAACGTCACCAGCCCGACCTGCTTCCAGGAAATCACCGACCAGACTGGGTTTGATGTGCCGGCCATGTTCGTCGATGCGCTGCAAGCGGCGCTGGGCCACACGGCATGAGCGATGCAACGCAGGGTGCGCCAGCCGAGCAGCCGCGCAACCCGCTGCACGGGGTGACGCTGGAGGCCATGGTCACCGCGCTGGCCGATCACTACGGCTGGGCCGAGTTGGGGCAGCGCATTCCGATCCGCTGCTTCAACCTGGACCCCAGTGTGTCGTCGAGCCTGAAGTTCTTGCGCAAAACGCCCTGGGCGCGCGACAAGGTCGAAGGCCTGTACCTGTTCATGCTGCGCGAGCAGCGGCGGCGCGGCGGTTGAACGCGCCGTGGTGGCTCAAGCCACGTGCAGGCCGTCCACAAACACTTTGAGTTCGCCCGGCTCAAACGCGGTCCACGCTTCGTTGCTGGTCAGCGGGGTGGTGACGATCACCGTGGCCCGGTCGCCCGGTTGGTTCACCTCGGCGAAGTTCACTGTCCAGTCGTGGTCCATCAGCGTCGCTTGTGAAAACGGGTATTGGCGCGTCAGGTGGTGCAGTTTGGTGCTGCAGTGCGCCCACATGGCGTCGCCGTTGGACAGCAGGAAATTGAAGGTGCCAAACGCGGTGATCTGCGGGATCAACTCGCGCAGCGTGTGGGTCAGCTCACACACCGTGGGCAGGCTGGCGTGGGATTTGGCCAGCTCTTGCATCAGCCAGCAAAAGGCGCGCTCGCTGTCGGTGCTGCCCACGGGCCGAAAGGCCGCGTGCAACTTGGGCTCGTAGTCTTTGAGGTCCCCGTTGTGGGCAAACACCCAGTGCCGGCCCCACAACTCGCGGGTGAAGGGGTGGGCGTTCTCCAGACACACATTGCCGATCGTGGCCTTGCGCACATGGGCAATGATGTTTTTGCTCTTGAGTGGGTACTGCCGCAGGAACTGCGCCATCTGCGACTCGGACGCACATTCGTGGTCCACAAACAGCCGCAAGCCCCGTCCCTCAAAGAAGGCAATGCCCCAGCCGTCGGCGTGGTGGTCGGTTTTGCCACCCCGTTGGCAAAAGCCGGTGAAGCTGAAAGACGCGTCGGTGGGCGTCGCGCAGTTGAGTCCGAGCAGTTGGCACATGGCCGGAGATTGTGGCAGGGAAACGGCGGCTTTCTGGCGCAGTTTGCGAACAGTAATACTGCCGGTGCGGTGTGCACAGCACCACATTCACCAGTTGGTGTTAAGCGCTAGGTATTGGTTTTTGGGTCTCTGATCCTGGGAAAGTCTTCAAAAAAGACGTTATTCGTCAGTTGTGATGGTGATTTTGATGGAAAAATTGTTAAAAAGTACGCATGTGTTAGTGCTGTTGGTATTACCAAATTGAGTACTTTTGTGGAGAATACCGGTCATGGATTCAGTAACACCTTGTTATTGATTCCGACCCCAACAAGTCCACCACAGTAGTCAAGAGGTTCCGCCATGAAGATCGCCACCCGCACCGAGCGCAACACCCAAAAACTGGCCCAGGCCGCCGCTGCGGTGGAGTCGGTCGAGTCGACCGAAGTGGTGGCTGCCGAGGCCGTGGAGGCCGAGGAAGAGCAATTGGTGGAGGCCGCCGCCGAAGAGCAGCAGGCCATCGATACCGGCAGCGCCAGCGAGCAAGATCTGGTCTTTGTGCTGGGCGAAGCCGGCAGCGCGGTGCAGGGCCTGGGTGGCAGCCCGCTGGCCTATGTGGGCGGCGTGTTCGGCAGCTCCCTGGTGGGCGGCGGCGCCGGCGGCTTTGTGCCCCAAGTGGGCGTGGGTGGTGTGGTGAGCGGCGACAACGGCGAAGCCGCCGCTGTTGCCGTGGAAGCCGACGACGCGGTGGTCTCTGTGGGTTCGATCGAGGTCGAGGCCGAAGAAGCCGCTGCGGAAGACGTTGCCGTTGCGGCTGCTGAAGAAGCCGCCACCGAAGAGGTGGTGTTTGAAGCCACCCCAGAAGGTGTGAACGAAGAAGCGCTCAACGCGCTGAGCCAAATTGCCTCGCAACAAGTGGCCGCCGCAGAGCAGCCGCAGACCCCGGTGTTTGTGGCCCCGCTGCAGATCAATGGTCTGATCGACAACAGTGGTGTCATGCGTGTGATGTATGGCGAAGGTGCAGAGCTGGCCGACAGCACCCCGGTGGTCTCGGGTGTGGTGACCGCAGGCACCCGCGTGGTGGTGATCCACAAAGGCAGCGGCGAAGTGCTGGGTACCACCCACAGTGACGACAAGGGCCAATGGAGCCTGGAGCTGCCTGAGCTGGCCAGCGGCGTGCACGAGTTGGGTGTGCAGACCATTGCCATGGACCGCGAAGAAGCCAGCATCAGCTTCCAAGTGGCCGACCTCAGCCCGGCGGTGATCCAGTCCGCCGCCGACACCAAGACCTGGCTGTCCACCGGCACCGAAGACGAAGCCTATGTGTTCACCCGCGCAGACTACCTGGGTCTGAGCGAGCAAGCCGACATCAAGGCGGTCGAGGCCATCCGCATCACCCAACTGCCCGCTGATGGCAAGCTGCAATACAAAGACGCCAACGGCGACTGGGTCGATGCCAGCGCCAACCAGATGCTGGCCATGAACGACATTGCCGACGGTGGTCTGCGCTTTGTGCCCATGGCCAACGCCTCGGGCTCGGCGGCCTACAACACCGACGGTGTGGGCAACCAGAAGAAAGTGTACGCCGAGATGGGCGTGGAAGTGATCGGCGTGAGCGCAGCCACCATCAATGCAGAGGTCAAGTTGCAGATGGCCATCACCCCGGTGATCGACAACAGCCAGACCATTTCTGGCTCGGTTGCCCGCGTGGGCTCCGTCGCCGGTCTCGCCGCGGGTTCTTGGGGCCGCTACAGCTTCAATGTCTCGGGCAATATCGGCGACACCGACGGCTCGGAGCGCTCCTTGATCGAAGTGATCCCCGCCAACCGCAACACCACTTTTGCGGTGTTGACAGGTACCGTCTACAACACAGTGATGCCGGACGCCGCTGGCAAAATTTTCCTCAACCCGGGGCAGACCTTGTTTGTCAAGGAGTACTCCATCGGTGGCCAGCCGGGTTCGTCCATCCAGTTTAAGCTGCTGGGACAAGAAATCGACGGCGCCGATGTGTTGCTGTCCAAGGACCTGAGCACCCTGCGCACCCTGCAGGCCGTGCAGCCGCCGCCCCCGCCCCCGGTGTACGACCCGCTGATCTTGGACCTCGACGGCAATGGCGTACAAACTTCGACAGTGGACGACGGTGTGGCCTTTGACGCTTTTGCCAACGGCACCCAAGTGCAAGTGGCTTGGACCGACGGCAAGGATGGCTTCCTGGTGTTCGACCGCAACGGCGACGGCACGATCAACGATGGCTCGGAGCTGTTTGGCGACTACACCCTCTTGAACGACGGCGGCCTCGCCAAGGACGGCTTTGAGGCCCTGCGCGACCTCGACAGCAACCTCGACGGTATCTTTGATGCCCAAGATGCCCTGTTCGAACAAGTGCAGGTGTGGGTGGATGCCAACCGCGATGGCGTGAGCGCTGCCGATGAGCTGTTGGGCCTGACCGAGCTGGGGATTCAAGCCATCCACCTGCGTGCTGTCAGCAGCGAGCGCATGGAAAACGGCAACCACTACGGTCTGATCTCCAAGTTTGTTCGCCACGACGGTGGTGAGTCCGAGGTGGTGGACGTGTGGCTCGAAAGCCGTCCGCTGGATATCCAGCCCGAAGTGTTCACCGTGATCTGAGTCGGACCTCACCATAGCTCAGCAAGCCGCCTCTTTGAGGCGGCTTTTTTGTGGCCAAAGCGGTAAGAGGCACAAAAAACCCCGCCTGCGGCGGGGTGTGGTGGTGTGGCGCTGCAAGCAGCAACGCCGCACGTTGGGTGTCAACCGGCTTTGACCTTCAGGCGCCAAGCGTGCAACAGCGGCTCGGTGTAGCCACTGGGCTGTTCCTTGCCCTTGAACACCAGGTCCAGCGCGGCCTGGTAGGCCTTGCTGGTCTTGGCCTTGCCGGCCATCGGTTGGTACAGCTTGTCGCCCGCGTTTTGTTTGTCCACCTTGGCGGCCATGCGCTCATAGGTGTCGCGCACCTGTTTTTCGGTGACGATGCCGTGGTGCAGCCAGTTGGCCACGTGTTGGCTGGAAATGCGCAGGGTGGCGCGGTCTTCCATCAGGCCGATGTCGTTGATGTCGGGCACCTTGGAGCAGCCCACGCCTTGGTCGACCCAGCGCACCACATAACCCAAGATACCTTGGATGTTGTTGTCCAGCTCCGCCTGTTTTTCGGCCTCGGTCCAGTTCGGGTTGGCGCTCACCGGCACGGTCAGCAGGCCGGTCAACAAGGTGTTGCGCTCTTTGCTGGCGTTGATTTTTTCCAGCTCTTTTTGCACGTCGGACACCAGCACTTGGTGGTAGTGCAGGGCGTGCAGCGTGGCGCCGGTGGGGCTGGGCACCCAAGCGGTGTTGGCGCCGGCCTTGGGGTGACCAATTTTCTGCTCCAGCATGGCCTTCATCAGGTCGGGCATGGCCCACATGCCTTTGCCGATCTGCGCCTTGCCGCGCAGGCCGCAGGACAGGCCCACCAGCACGTTGTTGCGCTCGTAGCTTTGGATCCAGGCGCTGGTCTTCATGTCGCCCTTGCGGACCATGGGGCCGGCCAGCATGGCGGTGTGCATCTCGTCGCCGGTGCGGTCCAAGAAGCCGGTGTTGATGAAGGCCACCCGGCTGGCGGCGGCTTCGATACAGGCTTTGAGGTTGACGGAGGTGCGGCGCTCCTCGTCCATGATGCCGAGCTTGACCGTGCTGTCGGCCAAGCCCAGCACCTGCTCCACACGGCCGAACAGTTCACAAGCGAACGCCACTTCGGCTGGGCCGTGCATTTTGGGTTTGACGATGTAGACCGAGCCTTTGCGCGAGTTGCGGATGGCGTCTTTCTTGGTCTTTTTCAGGTCGTGCATCGCAATCGCGGTGGTGACCATCGCGTCCAAGATGCCTTCCGGAATCTCTTTGCCCTCGGCACCCCACAGGATGGCCGGGTTGGTCATCAGGTGGCCGACGTTGCGCACAAACATGAGCGAGCGGCCGTGCAGGCGCACGGTTTTGCCGTTGGGTGCGGTGTATTCGCGGTCGGCGTTCAGGCCGCGCGTGAGCGTTTGGCCACCCTTCTGGAACGATTCGGTCAACGTGCCCTGCAGAATGCCCAGCCAGTTGCGGTAGGCCAGCACCTTGTCTTCGGCGTCCACGGCGGCCACCGAGTCTTCCAGGTCCAGGATGGTGGACAGCGCGGCTTCGACCACCAGGTCGCTCACACCGGCGGCGTCGGTCTTGCCGATGGCGGTGGCGCGGTTGATCTGGATTTCCAGGTGCAGGCCGTTGTGCTTGAGCAGCACGGCGCTGGGCGACTTGGCCTCGCCTTGGAAGCCGATGAACTGGTGCTTGTCGGCGAGCTTGCTGGTGCCGCCTTCGGCGAGCGACACCACCAGTTCACCGTCCTTGTTGACCTTGTAGCCGGTCGAGCCGACGTGGGAGCCCTTTTTCAGCGGGGCGCAGCGGTCCAACACATAACGGCAGTACTCGATGACCTTGGCGCCGCGCTTGGGGTTGTAGCCGCCCTTTTTGCCAACTTTCTCGCAACCCTTGTCTTCGCTGATCACATCGGTGCCGTACAGCGCGTCGTAGAGGCTGCCCCAGCGCGCGTTGGCGGCGTTGAGCGCATAGCGGGCGTTGAGGATCGGCACCACCAGCTGCGGGCCGGCCTGGGTGGCGAGCTCGTCGTCCACGTTCTTCGTGGTGGCTTTGACCTTTTTGGGCTCTGGCACCAAGTAGCCGATCTTTTCCAAGAAGGCGCGGTAGGCGGCCATGTCGGTGATGGGGCCGGGGTGGGCGCTGTGCCAAGCATCCATTTCTGACTGCAGGCGATCGCGCTCGGCCAGCAAGGCGGCGTTTTTGGGCGCCAGGTCGGCCACGATGCTGTCGAAGCCTTTCCAGAAGGTGGCTTCGCTCACACCGGTGCCGGGCAGCACCTGCTGGTTGATGAAGTCGTAAAGCGCGGTGGCCACTTGCAGGCCGTGGATGGTGGTACGGGTCATGGAAAGAGGCAAAAAGAGGATGGAACCAGGATGCGCCCTGCGGGCGGACCCACTCACACCACATGGTAGGTGATTTGCGGTACGGCATTCTGACCGTTGTTTGCGCTAGATCTGTGACAAAAACAAAAGCAATCAAGGCGGCTCTGTGGAGATTTACTTCGACTTGCCTGATATGTATTGATACAAATATAATTTGCGCAAATTCGCTTGTGCCCTGAGTGCACAGCGTCCGCGTCACTTCGGCGCGGCGGTCGCGTCTGCCGCGACCGGTTGAGCGCCCCGTTGGCCAACGGGGATGGCCCTTTCCACCTCAAGGAGTTCCAGATGAAACCTTCTTTTTCTTTGGCGTTGTCGGCGCTGAGTGCGGCGCTTGTGCTGTCGGCTTGTGGCGAGCGCCAAGCCACCGATACCACGGCCGCTGCGCCGGTGGCGGCTGCCGCTTGCGGCAAGGTCACCGTGGCCAATATGAATTGGCAGTCTGCCGAGGTCTTGGCTGCCATTGACGAGTTCATCCTGAGCAAAGGCTATGGGTGTGAAGTGGAGGTGGTGCCCGGCGACACCATGCCGACGCTGACCGCCATGATGGAAAAGGGCCAGCCCGATGTGGCGCCGGAAGCATGGATCAACGCCGTGCGCCAGCCGCTGGACGCGGCGGTGGCCGAAGGGCGCCTGCATTACGCGGCACGGTCGCTGCAGGATGGCGGTGTGGAGGGCTGGTGGATTCCGCAGTATGTGGCACAGGCCCATCCGCAGATCAAGACCATCGACGATGCGCTCAAGCACCCGGAGTTGTTCCCTGACCAAGAAAACAAAGGCAAGGGGGCTGTGCACAACTGCCCGGCTGGCTGGAACTGCCAAATCACCACCGCCAATGCCTTCAAGGCCTGGGGTGCTGCCGACAAAGGTTTTGTGTTGGTAGACACGGGGTCGGCGGCTGGCCTGGATGGCTCGATTGCCAAGGCCTACGAGCGCCAGCAGGGATGGCTGGGTTATTACTGGGCGCCCACCTCGATTTTGGGCAAGTACGAGATGGTCAAGCTCGACGCGGGTGTGCCGCACGACAAAGACGCTTGGGAGGCATGCAATTCCAAGACCGAATGTGTGCAACCTGGCAAGAGCGATTGGGCGCGCGCCGAAGTGTTCACCGTGGTCACCGACCGTTTCCGCAAAGAGGGGGGTGAGGCCTACAACTACTTGGCGGCGCGCGGCTGGAACAACGACACGGTCAATCAGTTGTTGGCGTGGATGAGCGACAACCAGGCCACCGGTGCCGACGGCGCGCGCCACTTCTTGCGCACACAAGAGGCGGTCTGGCAAGCGTGGGTGCCGGCCGAAGTGGCCCAAAAAGTCAAGGCGGCACTCTGATGGCGCAGAGCTGGCTGGAGCGCTTTCCGGCCATGGGTGAGGACAGCCTGAGTCAATTGCGCCGCAGCGTGGACGGCGCATTCAGGTCCTTCACCCGTGAGTACGGGGCTGTGTTGGAGCGGGCCTTTGAGCCGCTGCGCGACTTCCTGCTGGTGTCGGAGCGTCTGTTGACCCAAACACCGTGGCCATTGGTGCTCGCAGGCATCGCCTTGGTGGTGTGGCTGGCCTCACGCAGTTGGAAGATTGTGGCGGGCACCGTGGTGACCTTGTTGCTGATTGGGTACTTCGGCATGTGGGCCGACACCATGAAAACCATTGCCATGATTTTTGTGGCCACGGTGTTGGCGCTGGTGCTGGGCATTCCGTTGGGCATCGCCATGAGCCGATGGGAGCGCTTGCAGCGCACGGTCAACCCGGTGTTGGACGTGATGCAGACCATGCCCAGCTTTGTCTACCTGATCCCGGTGGTCATGTTGTTGGGCATCGGGCGTGTGCCGGGTTTGATCGCGGTGGTGATTTACGCCATTGCGCCGGTGATTCGCTTCACCAATTTGGGCATTCGGTTGGTGGACCGCGACTTGCTTGAGGCGGCCGATGCGTTTGGGGCGTCGGCCTGGCAGCGCATGCGGCAGGTGCAGCTGCCGCTGGCCTTGCCCACCATCATGGCGGGCGTGAACCAAACCATCATGCTGGCGTTGTCGATGGTGGTGATCGCCTCCATGATCGGTGTGCAGGGTTTGGGTCAACCGGTGTTGCGGGCGATCTCGAACCAGTACTTCACCATGGGTGTGCTCAATGGCTTGGCCATTGTGGGCATCGCGATTGTGTTTGACCGGGCGTCTCAGGCCTACGGCAAACGGCTGCAAAAACATTTGGAGGTGGTGCATGGCTGAGGCCGCGGGCGCAGGGGAAAGCACAGGGGCGGGCATCCGCATCGCCGGCTTGTACAAAATTTTTGGGGCAACGCCGGAGCGCTTTGTGGATGCGGTCAAAGCGGGCATGGGCAAGCAGGAGTTGCGGGACGTGCACAACCATGTGTTGGGGCTCAAGGACATTCACCTGGACATGCCTGCCGGAGGCATCCAAGTGGTCATGGGCTTGTCTGGTTCAGGCAAAAGCACGCTGATTCGCCACATCAACCGCTTGATTGAGCCGACAGCGGGTTCGGTGGTGGTGGAACACGGTGGCAAGAGCACCGACATCACCGCACTCTCGCCCAGCGGTTTGCGCCGTTTTCGCCGTGAACAAACCGCCATGGTGTTCCAGAAGTTTGCGCTGTTTCCCCACCGCACGGTGCTGGAGAACACCGAGTACGGACTGGAGGTGCAGGGCCTATCGCGCCGGCGCAGGCGGCATGCGGCCATGCGCTGGATCGAGCGCGTCGGCTTGCAGGGTTATGAGGCCCACTACCCCAACCAGCTCTCAGGCGGGATGCAACAACGGGTGGGACTGGCCCGCGCGTTGACCAACAATGCGCCAATTTTGCTGATGGACGAGGCGTTTTCCGCGCTGGATCCGCTGATTCGCAACGACATGCAGTCGGTGCTGCTGGACTTGCAGCAAGAAGTGCAAAAGACCATTGTGTTTATCACCCACGATCTGGACGAGGCGCTGCGCTTGGGAGACCGCATTGCCATCCTGCGCGATGGTGAGTTGGTGCAGCAGGGCACAGGGCAGCAGATTGTGCTGCAGCCCGCCGACGACTACATCGCCACCTTTGTCAAAGACGTCAACCGCGGGCGTGTCATCCGCTGCCGCACCTTGATGCAGTCTGCCGCCCCGATCGAGGGGCCATCGGTGGACGCCAGCTTGGTGATTGAAGAGGCCATTCGCCTGCTCAGTGCCCAATCCAGGGATGCGGCCAATGTGGTCAACGCCCGTGGGCGACACCTGGGGGTGGTGGCCATGAGCGACCTGATTGCCGCCATGGTCCCGCCAAGCCAGCCCGTTCAGAGTTCGGCCAATGGCACTTTGGCGGTGGCCTGATTGGGTTCGAGCACCTGCAGCAATTGACCGAGGTGCTCACTGAGCTGGCGAAGGGTGCTGGTGGGCAGCTGCAGCAGCGCCCCAGGGAGCACACCTTCGTGCGGATCGGGGGCTGAGGCCAGCAAACCCAGGCCCTCTGCTGTGGGCTTGAGCAGCACATTGCGGCGGTCCAAGGCCGAGCGCTCGGAGCTGACCAAGCCTTTGCGCAGCAGGTGGCGCACCAGATTGCTGGCGGTGGATTGGTGGATATCCATGTGCAGCGCCAGATCGGTGACGCCCAGTCCGGGGTCACGGGCGATTTCGCTGAGCGCCCACAACTGGGCTCCACCGATGCCGACCCGTTTCTCGACTTCTTGGAAGTGGTGTCGCACTTCGCCGTACACCAGACGGAACTGCCGCAAGACTTGCATGGACAGGCTCCGTTGCACTTCGGAAGGTTCGCAGATGGGCGTCATAGGAGGGGCGGTTGGCCGACGAAGCCAAGATCATGCCTCAAACGCGCCCATGGAGTTGGCGCGCCGCAGCGAGCACCGTGGCAACGTGGCTTTCTTGCCACCGGTGCGCCGGCAGAGTCAGGGTCAGCGCCGCCGCAATCTGTCCGTGTGCATCGAACACTGGGGCTGAAATCCCAGAGACACCGTCGAGACGGTCGCCGGTGGCGGCAAAAAAACCGTCGGCGCGGATGCGGGCGTACAGGCGCCGTTCCTCGGCGTTGGGGCGGTGGGCGGCGTTGCCCGCGCCGAACGCCGACAGCACCCGCCCGCCGGCGCCGCGCTCCAAGGGCAGCACATCGCCGGCGCGGATGTGGTCGCGCACCGGGTGTGGCGAGTCGACCCGAAACAGGCACAGCCGCGCTTGGTGTGGCGGTTGGCCTTGGCGCACATGGTAGGCCGCGCTTTCGCCGGTGGAGCGCACCAAGTCCTGCAGCACCGGCAGCACCACCTGGTCGAGCGAAAACTGGGCCGCGTAGACCGCGTGCAGCCGGGCAATTTCGGGCCCGGGGCGGTAGTGGCCATCGGCGCTGCGCTGCAGCAGCCCAACGTGCACCAGCGAGGCCAGGCCACGCAGCGCGGTGCTTTTGTGCAGGCCGGTGCGCGCCGCCAGTTCGGCCAAGCCCAGCGCGCCGTCGCCCTGGCGCCAAGCGCACAACAAGGAGAGCGCGCGGTCCACCGCCGCCGCCCCTTGGGGCGCGGGGTCTTGCTCGGACAGCGAGGGCTGGGCGCTGGTGCGGGGCATGCTTGACGTGCGGGGGCTTCTGCGGGATGATTTCTTTAGAAAGAATAGCGTTCTATCTAATAGAACGCAAGCCCGGTACCCACATGGCCTCCCAAGCACCCTCTTTAGCCCCCGATCTGCTGATCAGCGAGGTCGGGCCACGCGACGGTCTGCAGTCGATCAGCGCCGTCATGCCCACCGCCGCCAAGTGCCGCTGGATCGACGCCCTGGCCGAAGCCGGCCTGCGTGAGATTGAGGTCGGCTCGTTTGTCTCGCCCAAGCTGCTGCCGCAACTGGCCGACACCGCCGCGGTGGTGCAACACGCGCTGCGCCACCCGGGCCTGCGGGTCATGGCCCTGGTGCCCAACGACCGGGGGGCGCAAGCCGCGCTGGCCGCCGGTGTGCACAAGATCACGCTGCCGGTCTCGGCCAGCGAAGCGCACTCGCTGGCCAATGTGCGCAAAACCCATGCCCAGATGTTGACCGAGCTGCGCGCGGTGGTGCAGCGGGTGCGCGCCCACAACACCGTGACCGCGCAGCCGGTGGGCGTGGAAGTGGGGCTGTCCACCGCGTTTGGCTGCACCTTGCAGGGCGCGGTGCCCGAGGACGATGTGATCCGCTTGGCCGTGGCCTGCGCCGAGGCAGGCGTTGATGAGGTGGGCTTGTCCGACACCACCGGCATGGCCAACCCGGCCCAGGTGCGCCGGCTGTTTCGCCGGCTGCTGGCCGAACTCGGCGAGCGCGCCGGTGCCGCCCACCTGCACAACACCCGGGGCCTGGGCCTGGCCAATGCGCTGGCGGCGCTCGACGTGGGCGTGCGCGCCTTTGACAGCTCGCTTGCCGGCCTGGGCGGCTGCCCTTACGCGCCCGGCGCCTCGGGCAATGTGGTCACCGAGGACTTGGTCTTTATGTTCGAGGCCATGGGCCTGCGCACTGGGGTCGACATCGCGGGCCTGCTGCGCGCGCGCGCGGTGCTGCGCGAGGCCCTGCCCTCCGAGCCGCTCTACGGCATGGTGCCCGAGGCAGGCCTGCCACCAGGTTTTTCACCGACACACCAACAATGACAGCCAACAAGACACTGCCCTACGCGGGCATCCGGGTGGTCGAATTCACCCACATGGTCATGGGCCCCACCTGCGGCCTGGTGCTGGCCGACCTGGGCGCCGAGGTCATCAAGATCGAGCCGCCGGGCGGCGACAACACCCGGCGCTTGCTGGGCTCGGGCGCGGGCTTTTACCCGCTCTTCAACCGCAACAAAAAAAGCCTGGTGCTGGACCTGCAGACCGCCGAGGGGCGCGAGGCGGTGCACCAACTGATTGCCACCGCCGACGTGGTGAGCGAAAACTTCAAAGCCGGCACCATGCGCAAACTCGGCCTCGATTATGAGAGCCTGCGCGAGCGCCATCCGCGCCTGATTTATGTGAGCCACAAGGGGTTTTTGCCTGGCCCCTACGACCACCGCACCGCGCTTGATGAGGTGGTGCAGATGATGGGCGGCTTGGCCTACATGACCGGGCGGCCCGGCGACCCGTTGCGCGCGGGATCTTCGGTCAACGACATCATGGGGGGGCTGTTCGGTGCCATTGGCGTGATGGCGGCGCTGGCCGAGCGCGAGCGCACCGGCCTGGGCCAGCAGGTGCAAAGCGCGCTGTTTGAGAACAATGTGTTCTTGGTGGCTCAGCACATGATGCAGTACGCGGTCACTGGCAAGCCGGCCGCGCCCATGCCGGCGCGCATCTCGGCCTGGGGCATTTACGACGTGTTCCAGGTGCAAGGCGGCGAGCAGATTTTTCTCGCCGTGGTCAGCGACACCCAATGGGCCATTTTCTGCCGCGCGTTTGGTCTGGCCGATCTGCAGGCCGACGCCCGGCTGGCCAGCAACAACGGCCGGGTGCGCGAGCGCGACTGGCTGATTCCGCTGCTGCGCGAGCGTCTGCAGCACCACAGCCGCGCCGAATTGGCGGCGCTGTTTGAGCGCGAGGGCTTGCCCTTTGCGCCGATCACCGCGCCGCACGAACTGTTGGACGACCCGCACTTGCTGGCCACCGGCGGGCTGGCGCCGATCACCCTGCCCGACGGCGAGCGCGCTGGACAAACCGCCGCCACAGCCTTGCTGCCGCTGAGCCTGGGCGGCGAGCGCCTGGGCGTGCGGCGCGACCCGCCGCGCCTGGGCGAAGACAGCGCTGCGCTGTTGGCCGAACTCGGTTACGACGCCGCCACCGCCGCGCGGCTGTCGGCGGTGGACAACAAGAAAAGTCATGGATAGCCGCGGTAGAGCGGTGCATTGCCACCCGCCAGCGGTGTAATCTGCTTCCATGGACAAGCTCAAGCAGATCGAAACCCTGGTGGCGGTGGCCAGCAAAGGCAGCCTGACGGCGGCGGCGCGCGCCGAGGGCGTGGCGCCGGCCATCATCGGCCGGCGGCTCGATGCGCTGGAAGCGCGCTTGGGCGTCAAACTCATGGTGCGCACCACCCGGCGCATCACCCTGACCCACGAGGGCAGCGCGTTTTTGGAAGATTGCCAGCGCCTGCTGACCGATCTCGCCAACGCCGAGGCCAGCGTCAGCGCCGGTGGCGTCAAGGCCAGCGGCCATTTGCGCATCACCGCGCCGGCCGGTTTTGGGCGTCGCCATGTGGCGCCGCTGGTGCCGCGCTTTCGCGAATTGCACCCCGAGGTGAGCTTGTCGCTCAACCTGAGCGACCGGGTGGTGGACGTGGCGGCCGAAGGTTTTGACTGCGCGGTGCGGGTGGGCGACTTGCCCGATTCCTCGTTGGTGAGTGTGCGCCTGGCCGACAACCGGCGGCTCTGTGTGGCCACGCCGCAGTACCTGCAGCGCCATGGCCGGCCCCAGACACCGGCCGACTTGGCGCGCTTCGATTGCCTGACGCTCTCGTCCGATGCGTCCCAAGTGCGCGGCTGGGCTTTTTCGGTGCCGCGCGAGGACGACCCGAGCCAGCGCGACATCGTGCACCTGCGCCCCGGTGGCCCGCTCGATTGTTCGGATGGGCAGGTGTTGCACCGCTGGTGCCTAGGGGGCTATGGCATCGCCTGGCGCAGCACCTGGGAGGTGGAGTCCGACATCGCCGCGGGGCGCTTGGTGACGGTGCTGGACGACTTTGCCGCTCCGCCCAATGGCATTTACGCGGTGTTTGCCCAGCGCAAACACCTGGCGCTGCGGGTGCGGCTGTGGATCGACTTCCTCAAGCACCACTACGCTCAGACCGATTTTTGGTCCTCGCGCTCGCTCAACGATGCGTAAAGCGCCGCCCGGCGCTGCGGCAGCTGGCTGCTCTGGCGCGCGGCCACCAAGGCGCTGCGCTGCAGGGTGTGGACCAACAGCGCCGGGGCGTCGTCGGCCTGGGCCAGTACCTCGCCCATGGGACCACACAGGGTGCTCAAGCCTCCGTAGTGCACCGTCTGTGCCGCTGTGGGCTCAACCCCGCAGGCGTTGGCGTAAGCCACAAACAGCCGGTTTTCGCAGGCGCGCGCCGGCAGCAGGCGCTGTGCCACCTCGGGGAAGTCGGCCATGTTGGCGGTGGGCACCAGCACCGCGTCGGCACCGCGCAGCGCCAGGTCGCGTGTGGGCTCGGGAAACTCCACGTCGTAACAAATCAGCAGACCGAGGCGCCAGCCGTCCGTATCGATGACCGGTGGCGGCGCGTCCCCGGCGCTGAATTGCGCGGCGTCGATGGTGCCGTACAAATGGGTTTTCCGGTACAGCCCCAAGCGTTCGCCCCGGCGGTGGATGGCTTGCACGCTGTTGAAGGGTTGGGCATCGCCGTGGTGTTCGGCAAAGCCATAGACCACGCCCACACCGTGTTGCCGCGCCAGTGTGGTCACCGCCTGGGCCAGTGGGCCGTCGGCTGGCTCGGCCAAGGTGCGCACCCGCTCGGCCCCGATGGCATAGCCGGTGAGTGCCATCTCTGGCGTGACCAGCCAGTCCGCGCCTTGGGCGGCGGCAGCGGACAGTGCCGCGTCCAGCGCCTGCAGGCCAGGTCGCGCGCCATCGCTGGGCGGCGGCAAAGGGGTTTGCCACAGCGCCACGCGCAGGGTGTCGGTGGGTAGAGCGCTCATGGCGGGCTCAGTCGGGCAAGGCCATGGGGCCAAGGGTGGGCATGGCCTCTCCCGGGCCGGGGTTGTCCGGCAGGGCGCGGCCGCCCAAGTGGCGCACCATGCCCCAGACCGCGTTGAGGGCGGTCTGCACCGCGCCCTCGACCCAGGCGGGCGTGAAAGACACGTCGTCGCCGGCGATAAAAATGCCGCGCTCGGCCTCTGGCAGGTCGTCTTGCATGAAGTGGGTGTACATGCGGTGGTTGTAGCGGTAATGGCCCGGCAACGCACCTTTGAAAGCGCCCAGGAAATGCGGATCGGCCTCCCAGGACACGGTGATCGGGTCGCCCACGATGTGGCTGGCGATGTCCACATCGGGGTAGATCTGGCGCAGCGCCGAGAGCGCGAGTTCGACCCGGCGCTGCGGGCTGTGCGGCAGCATCTTGAGCGCATCGCTCATCCAGGCGTAGGACAAGCAGATCACGCCCGGCTGGTCTGGGCCGTTGTCGAACAGGTAGGTGCCGCGGGTGAGCCGGTCGGTCAAGGTCATGCCCAGGGTCGGCCAGCCGGCCTGTGGGCCGCTCTGGCGCAAGGTGTTCCAAAACGGCTTGTCCACCATGACAAAGGTCTTGGACGACTGCATGTAGCGGGTGCGGTCCAGCGCCATCCACAGGCGTTGTGAAAACAGGCTTTCCTCGCAGGCGATCTGGGTGGTCAGCAGCCAGCTCTGGCAGGTCACCAGCGCAGCGGGGTATTCGCGCACGCTGCCCCATTGGTCGGTGATGCGCAGCGCGCCGTTGCCGGCGCGCTCAATCGCGCGCACACCGGGGCGTGGCGCGCCGCCGTGCAGCTGGGCCAGTGTGGTGCCGGCTGGCCAATGCCGCATGGCCTCGGGCGCGTGCCGCCAAAGACCCAGCGGCACTTGCTGGGCGCCGCCCACCATCAGGTGTTGGTCTTCGTCGCAGCCGGTGAGCACCACCCGCAAAATCTCCAGCATCGAATTCGGGAAGTCCGAGTCCCAGCCGCCGGTGCCAAAGCCCACCTGGCCAAACACCTCGCGGTGGCGAAAGCTCAAGCGCGAAAAGGCCTTGGACTGGGCCACAAAGTCGTAGAAGGTGCGATCGTCCCAGCGCGGCAGCAATTGGTTCCACAGGCGCTTGAGGGTGGCGGTGTCGCGCTGGCGCAGCGCGCGCTGCAGGTCGGCAAAGCCGGCGCCCTCTTCCAGCGCCTCGCTCCAGGCCTGGGCCACCTCGGCAAACAGCGGCGGCAGGTCGGCCAAGGTGCGCGCCCAGTGGGTCTGGCCCTCCAAGTCGATCACGGTGCAGCCGGCTGCGGGCGTCAGCGGGTTGGGAAAGGGCCGGGTCTGCACGCCCAGCTGCCGCACGTAATGAAAAAATGCGGTGGACGAGCGCGGAAAACGCATGCCGCCGAGCTCGGCCACCACACCCGAGCCGCCCTCAAAAGCCTGTGAGCGCAGGCGCCCGCCGAGTTGGGCCGCCTCGTACACCACCGGCTTGAGGCCGAGCTTCATCAGCTCGTGCGCCGCCACCATGCCGGCCATGCCGCCGCCGATGATGGCGACCTCGGTGCCCAAGCGGCTGCTGGGCAGTTCCCCGAGGCCGGCTGGATGGGCCAGCCAATCGTCGTAGGCAAAAGGGAAGTCTGGGCCGAACACGGTGACTGGGGCATCCGCAGACCGCAATGGGGTGTGTACGGGGCTGCTCACAGCAGGCTCCCCACCAGCACCACGGCGGTGCCCCACATCATGAGCGCCACCATGGCGTCGAGCGCTCGCCACACCCGCACGCTGTTGAGGCGCTGACCGAGCCAAAACGCGGCCACACCCAACACCACAAACCACAGCACCGAGCCGGTGGCCGCGCCCAGGCCAAACACTGGGCCGGCCTGTCCGTAGGCCAGCGAGGCGGTGCCGATCAACACCGCGGTGTCGAGCCAGGCGTGCGGGTTGAGCCAAGAAAACGCCAGCGCGGTGGCCACCGCTTGGCGCCGGCTGGTGGGCGCCGCTGGGGCCGGTGCAGCGGTGGAGGTGGCCCCATGTCCGCGCCATGCGCGCTGCGCGGCCTGCCAGCCGTAGACCGACAGAAACACGATGCCAGCACCCACCAGCGCCCCGTGCACCTGGGGGCTGAGCCCGCCGAGCTGGGCCAGACCCAAGACGCCCAAGCCAATCAAGGCTGCGTCGGCCAGCATGCACACCAGCGCGGTCAAGGCCAGGTGCTGGCGCTGCAGGCCCATGCGCAGCACATGGGCGTTTTGGGGGCCAATGGCCATGACCAGCGACAGGCTCATGGCCATGCCTGCGGCGAAAGTGGGGAGTGCGAGAGCCATGTTTTTGTTCCTGCGTGGAGTTGCATTCAGATGGCCTGCAGTGTGCGTTCGCTGTGCTTTTTATTAAAGGAAAATAAAGATAAATCCGATTACTCAACAAATACTTGAATATGCTCGACGCCAAACAACTCGAAGCCTTGGCCGCTGTGGTGGAGCACGGGGGGTTTGGCCCAGCGGCCAAGGCCTTGTCGCTCACCCTGGCGGCGGTGTCGCTGCGCATCAAAACCCTGGAGGCCCAGCTCGGCCAGCGCCTGCTGGTGCGCGGCAAAACCGTGCGCGCTACCGCCGCTGGGCAAGCCTTGCTCGCACACATCAAGCAGTTGCGCAGCATGGAAGCCGATGTGTTGGCCCAGTTGCCCGGTGCGCAGGCGGGTGTGGGCCGGGCGCGTTGGCACAGCCTGGCGGTGGCGATCAATGCCGACTCGCTGACCAGCTGGTTTTTGCCGGGGCTCTCGGCTTTGTTGCCCAAGCAGCGCCTGTTGCTGGACATCACCATCGACGACCAAGACCACACCCACGACGCGCTGCGCAGCGGCGATGTGATTGGTTGTGTGACCACGCTCTCCAGCGCCATGCGCGGCTGTGTGGCCGAGCCGCTGGGGCTGATGCGCTACCGCTGCGTGGCCGCGCCGGCGCTGGCGGCGCGCTGCCGCGACGCACGCGGCCGCTTTTCGGTGCACCGGCTCTTGGCGCAGCCGGCCATCATCTTCAACCGCAAAGATGCGCTGCAGGACGCTTATCTGTTGCGCCATTTTGGGCTGGGTGAGGCGCAGTACCCGCGCCACTTTGCGCCTGCGGTCGACGCCTTTGAAAAAGCGATTGCGCTCGGCCTGGGTTGGGGCATGGTGCCCGATGTGCCGCGCGACGGCCCGGTGCCCTGGGAAGAGGTGCTGCCCGACGCCACGGTGGACGTGGCGCTGTACTGGCAACACTGGGCCCGCGAATCGCTCTCGGCCCAGCGCCTGACCGCCGCCGTCAAGGCCGCCGCCGCTGAGCGCCTGCTGCCCATGCCGCCAGCGTCCGCCTAAGCGACCCGCGCAGCGGCGGAGCGTGGGGGCTCGGCGACCGCAGTGAAGGGCCGCCCCGAGCCAGGTCAGCCCCCTCGGGGGGCAGCGACCCGCGTCAGCGGCGGAGCGTGGGGGCTCGTGTTTCAGCCCTTCAAGCAGGCGCTCATGAACTGCTTGCGTTCGTCGCCCTTGAGGCTTTTGCTGGCGGCTTCTGCGTTGCAGGTCTTCATCTTGCCTTGCTGCGCGTTGGTGGCTTGCGGCACCGGTTTTTCACCGGCCAGGCAGCTCTTCATGAAGGCCTTGCGCTCCTCGCCTTTCATGCCTTTGGCGTCGGTGTTGCAGGTCTTCATCCGGTTTTGCTGAGCGGTGGGCGCCTTGGCCTCCTGGGCGTGGGCCAGCAGGGCGGCGGCAGACAAACTCAGTGCGGTGAGCCAGGTTTTCATCAACAACTCCGTGGTGAACAACGGTCTTTAAGGACCGACGCCAGCGACATTACCCCAAACGCCGAATACACAAGCAATCATGTGTAAACGCGTGTGACGCATCGCGCGCCGCTGTGGCCGCCGGCCCTCGGTTCGGCGCCCACCTAAAATCGGGCCCATGCTCCTCATCAAACAAGACCTGCTGGCCGGCTTGGCCAGCGCGCTCGACGCGCTGGACGCCGGTGCCGGCGCCCGTGCCGCTTTTGAATCCCCCAAGGTCGCCGCCCATGGCGACTTTGCTGTCACCGCCGCCATGCAGCTGGCCAAGCCCTTGAAGCTCAACCCGCGCCAAGTGGCCGAGAGCCTCAAAGCCGCTTTGCTGGCGCAGCTCGTGTACCAGCAATGGGTGGCCGACATCGAGATCGCCGGCCCGGGCTTCATCAACATCCGTTTGAAGCCCGAGGCCAAGCAGCAAATTGTGCGCGAGGTGCTGGGCGCTGGTCCCTGTTTTGGTGAACAGCCGGCCAATGGCCAACGCTTGATGGTGGAGTTTGTGTCCGCCAACCCGACCGGTCCCCTGCATGTGGGCCACGGGCGGCAAGCGGCGCTCGGCGACGCGATCTGCAACTTGTTCACCACCCAGGGCTGGTCGGTGCACCGCGAGTTCTATTACAACGACGCGGGGGTGCAAATCGGCACCCTGGCGACCAGCACCCAGCTGCGCGCCCAAGGCGTCAAACCCGGCGACGCCGCGTGGCCCGAAGCCGCCTACAACGGCGACTACATCCAGGACATCGCCAACGACTTTTTGGCCCAGAAGACGGTGCAGGCCGATGACCGCAGCTTCACCGCCAGCGGCGATGTGAACGACATCGACGGCATCCGCCAGTTTGCGGTCGCTTATCTGCGCCACGAACAAGATTTGGACCTCCAGGCCTTTGCGGTCAAGTTCGACCACTATTACCTTGAATCGAGCCTCTACACCAGCGGCCGGGTCGAGGCCACGGTCAACAAGCTGGTCGCCAACGGCAAGACCTACGAGCAAGATGGCGCGCTGTGGCTGAAGTCGACCGATTACGGCGACGACAAAGACCGTGTCATGCGCAAAAGCGACGGCAGCTACACCTACTTTGTGCCCGATGTGGCCTACCACATCGCCAAATGGGAGCGCGGCTTTGCCAAGGTCATCAACATCCAGGGCACCGACCACCACGGCACCATCGCGCGGGTGCGCGCCGGCCTGCAGGCCGCCGATGTGGGCATCCCCCAGGGCTATCCCGACTACGTGCTGCACACCATGGTGCGGGTGGTCAAGGGCGGCGAAGAGGTCAAGATCAGCAAACGCGCCGGCAGTTATGTGACGCTGCGCGACCTGATCGAGTGGACCAGCAAGGACGCGGTGCGCTTCTTCTTGCTTAGCCGCAAGCCCGACACCGAATACACCTTTGATGTCGACCTGGCGGTGCAGCAGAACAACGACAACCCGGTCTACTACGTGCAGTACGCCCACGCGCGCATCTGCTCGGTGCTGGCGAGCTGGGGTGGCGAGCGCGAGCGCCTGGCGTCGGTCGACCTGGGCCCACTGGACAGCCCCACTGCGCAAGCGCTGATGCTCAAGCTCGCCCAGTACCCGGCCATGCTCAGCGCAGCGGCGCAGGACTTTGCGCCACACGATGTGACCTTTTATTTGCGCGAGCTGGCAGCCGCCTACCACAGCTACTACGACGCCGAGCGCATTTTGGTCGACGACGAAGCGGTCAAGCTCGCGCGCTTGGCGCTGGTCGCGGCCACCGCGCAGGTGCTGCACAATGGTTTGGCTGTGCTCGGTGTGAGCGCGCCCCAAAAAATGTGAGGCACTTGCCTCGTGCGAAAGGTCAAGATGTCTGAAGCAAAACACGCCCGGGGGGGTACCCTGATTGGCTTTGTGCTGGGTTTGTTGCTGGGGGTAGGCGCCGCCTTGGCGGTGGCGGTGTATGTGACCAAGGTGCCGGTGCCGTTTGTGGACCGGGGCGTGACCCGCAACGCCGAACAAGACCAGCAAGAGGCCGAGCGCAACAAGGGCTGGAACCCGAATGCGGGCATGGGGTTCAAGCACGAGCTGCCCGCGCCCCCGGCGCCTGCCGCCCCCGCCGAGACCCCCGGCGGCGACGCTGCACCGCCGACCCAAGAGGCCAAGCCTGCTGAGGACGCCATCGGCGATCTGCTCAAGGACAAGTCGAGCGAGCCGGCCTCCGCCACAGCGGCCGCGCCAGCGACCGCCCCTGCTGCCGCGCCTGAGAAGCAGATCTTTTTTGTGCAGGCTGGCGCTTTTCGCTCGGCCGACGAGGCCGAGGCCCAACGCGCCCGGCTGGCGCTGTTGGGCTTGAACGCCCGAGTCAGCGAGCGTGAGCAGGCCGGGCGCCCCATTTACCGGGTGCGTTTGGGGCCGTTCCGCGATCTGGACAAGGCCGAAACCGCGCTCTCCCAGCTGAAGGGCGGAGGTGTGGACGCGGCTTTGGTGCGGGTGCAGCAGCCCTGAGCCGGGAACTTGGCTGGTGCGGCCGGCCTCCACCTCACATTGTTTTGGAGTGTTTTATGCAACGACGTGAATTTTCCCAGGCGGCCTTGGCCATGGGCTTGGGTGCGGCCTTGCCGGTTCGTGCCCAAGTGGCGGGTCTCAAAGAGGGCAGCGACTATCTTCAGCTGCGCCGCCAGGCGCCAGTGGATGCCAAGCCGGGCCAGATTGAGGTCTTGGAGTTTTTTGCCTACAGCTGCATCCATTGCTACAACTTTGAGCCCTTGTTCAAGGCGTGGAAAGCCAAGCAGCCCGGCCAAGTGGTGGCACGGCGGGTGCCCGTGCTGTTCAGCCCGGCCCAGGAGCCCTTGCAAAAGCTGTATTACGCGCTTGAGGCCATGGGCCAAGTCGACGCTTTGCACGAGAAGGTGTTTCGCGCCTGGCATGTGGACAAAGTGCGGCTGACCACACCCGAAGCGATTGCCGACTGGGTCGCCCAACAAGGCGTCGACAAAACCCAGTTCAACCGCTTCTACAACGCGTTTGGCGTGGCAGGCAAGGCCAAGCGCGCCACCCAGTTGCAAGACGCCTACCAGGTCGAAGGCACACCGGCGCTGGGTGTGGGTGGGCGCTACTACATCAGTGGTCAGGGCCCGCGCACCCTGGTGATCGCCGACGCCTTGATCGCCGGGTTGCGCAAGGCCTAAACGCCTATCCGGCGCCATGGCGCTGGCCGCGTCCCCAGGCCCTTCGGGGCCTTTTTTGATGGTGTGTCGCCATGAAGGTCTCGGGTGCGCCATGGGCGGATGGCGCTGGCTACAATGGGATGCAAGTTTCATGCCCTTATCTATGCTCCTGAACCGATCGATCGCCCCTGTGTTGTGGCTGTGCCTGCTGGCGCTGGCCGTGCCCGCCGCTGCCGAGCGCGCCGACCGCGACAAGCCCATGAACATCGAGGCCGACGCCCTGCGTCACGAAGACGCGCAGCAAACCACGGTGATCACCGGCAATGTGATCGTCACCAAGGGCACCATCACCATGCGCGGCCAGCAAGCGGTGATCAAGCAAGCGCCCGACGGCAGCCAGAACAGCACCCTCACCGCCGCGCCAGGAGCGCGCGCTTTTTTCCGCCAAAAACGCGAAGGCGTGGACGAGTGGGTCGAAGGCGAGGGAGAGCGCATCGTCTACGACAGCCAGACCGACACCGTGACCTTTCAGGGCCGGGGCGTGCTGCGCCGCCTGCGCGGCACCCAGCTCAACGATGAGACCTCGGGCCAGACCATTGTCTACAACGGGCAAACCGAAATTTTCACGGTGCAAGGGCAGGCCCGCAGCGCCGAGAATCCCAATGGTCGGGTCAAAGCCATGTTGACCCCGGTGCCCAAGCCCGGTGCCGCAGCGGCACCTGCGCCCGCGTCGCCGGCTGCGCTCAAGCCGAGCGATCGCATGAAGGACGTCACGCGGTGATGGCGGCAGAAACCGGACGCCTGGAGGCCACTGGCCTGAAAAAAGCCTACGGCAGCCGCCAGGTGGTGAAAAACGTGTCCCTGGGTGTGGACAAGGGCGAAGTGGTCGGTCTGCTCGGCCCCAACGGCGCGGGCAAAACCACCTCGTTTTACATGCTGGTGGGTCTGCTGCGCGCCGACGGCGGGCAGATCACGCTCGACGGTCAACGGGTCGACAAGCTGCCCATCCACCGCCGCGCACGGCTGGGGCTGGGCTATTTGCCGCAAGAGGCCTCGATCTTCCGCAAACTCACCGTGGCGCAAAATGTGCGCGCGGTGTTGGAGCTGCAGGTGGATGCACACGGCAAACCGCTCAAGGAGGCCGAGATCACACAGCGGCTCGACACCTTGCTGCACGATCTGCGGGTGGAGCATCTGCGCGACTCTCCGGCGCCTGCGCTCTCCGGAGGGGAGCGCAGGCGGGTCGAGATCGCTCGCACCTTGGCTACCCACCCGCGCTTTATTCTTCTTGACGAGCCCTTTGCGGGCATTGACCCGATTGCGGTGATCGAGATCCAGCGCATCATCGGCTTTCTGAAGTCGCGCGGCATTGGGGTGTTGATCACCGACCACAACGTGCGCGAAACCCTGGGCATTTGTGACCGCGCCTACATCATCAGCGACGGCCATGTGCTGGCCAGCGGCACACCGGCCGAGATTGTGGACAACGCCGACGTGCGCCGGGTCTACCTCGGCGAACACTTCCGCATGTGAGGCCTGAGCCATGAAGCAAGGCCTGTCACTGCGCGTCTCCCAGCACCTGGCGCTCACGCCCCAGCTGCAGCAGTCGATCCGGCTGTTGCAGCTCTCAACGCTGGAAATGGCGCAGGAAGTCGAACAAATGCTCGACGACAACCCCTTTTTGGAGCGCGCCGACGACAGCGCCGAGCGCGAGGCTTTTGGGGTGGAGCAGGCCGACGCGCCGGTGAGCGCGGGCGAACAGCTGAGCGAACTCGGCGATGCGGCAGCGCCCGACCTGCCCTTCACCGCCCCTACTGCCACCAGCAGCGCCGCCGAGTCCGACAGCGCGGCCCAGACCGAGGCCAGCATCGACGGCGCGCCCGATGTGGAGCAGAGCTGGGACGGCGACGGCACGGTGGAAATGGCACCCGACGACAGCGAATGGGGCGGCGACGCCCCGCCGCGCAACGGCAGCACCGCCGACGACGAGACGGCCACCGCCACAGAATTGGCACGTTCGCACATCAGCTTGCAAGACCACTTGCACGAACAGGCGCGTTGCCTGCGGGTGGACGCGGCGGTGCAGGCCGGCCTGCACCTGCTGATCGAGTCGCTCAACGACGACGGCTATTTGGACGATCCGCTGACCGATCTGGCCCTGGCCTGGTACCGCTTGCAAACCGGTGACCCGCAGGCCGAGCCCGAATTCCATGTGCGGGAGATGCTGCAAGCCAAGCTCGAAGAGGCGCTGGAGCACCTGCAAGCCATGGAGCCGGTCGGCGTGGGCGCGCGCGATCTGGCCGAATGCCTGCGCTTGCAAATCGAAGACCTGCGCAACACCCCGGCCGCCCAGGCCGCGCTGCGCATGGTGTCGCAGAGCCTTGAAGGCATGGCCAAGCGCGATGTGAAGCGCCTGGCGGTGCTCTGCGCTTGTGACGAGGCCACGGTGCGCGAGGCCATGGCCTTGGTGGCGCGGCTCGAACCCAAACCAGGGCGCCGTTTTGCCGATGTGGAGCGCAACCTGGTGGTGCCCGACGTCATCGTCACCCGCGCTGGGCGTGGCCTGAAGGTGCAGCTCAACCCCGATGTGATGCCGCGCCTGCGGGTGCACGACATCTATGCCAACGCCATGAAAGGCGGCAAACGCGACGGCGAGGGTGGCGCTGCGTCCATGCAGCAGCGCCTGCAAGAGGCGCGCTGGTTCATCAAAAACATCCAGCAGCGCTTTGACACCATCTTGCGGGTGTCGAGCGCGATTGTGGAGCGCCAGCGCAATTTCTTTGCCCACGGCGAACTGGCCATGCGCCCGCTGGTGCTGCGCGAAATTGCGGAAGAATTGGGTCTACACGAATCGACCATCAGCCGCGTGACCACCGCCAAATACATGGCCACGCCTTTTGGCACCTTTGAGCTGAAGTATTTTTTTGGCTCGGCCTTGGGGACAGAGACCGGCGGCAACGCGTCGAGCACCGCGGTGCGTGCGCTCATCAAACAGTTTGTGAGCGCCGAAGACACGGCCAAGCCGCTGTCGGACAACCAGATTTCAGACATGCTGCGCGAGCAGGGCATCGAATGCGCGCGCCGCACCGTGGCCAAGTACCGCGAAGCGCTGCGCATCGCCCCCGCCAACCTGCGCAAGCGCTGAGGCCCCTTTCACCCGGCCCGGCGCCAGCGCGCCGCGCCAGAGAGTTTTGTTCATGAACCAATTGCACTTGTTTTTGCCCTGCGCCGCCGGCGTGGAGCCCTTGTTGGCCGAAGAAGTGGCGCGCATTTGCCCCGATGCCCGGCCACACGCTTTGCGCGCCGGTGTGGCGCTCTCAGCGAGTTGGCGCGACGCTTTGCGCCTGAACCTGCACAGCCGCCTCGCCCAGCGGGTGTTGGTGCAGCTGTGGCACGGCTCGTACCGCGACGAACAAGACCTGTACGACGCGGCGTCCGAGGTGGCCTGGGAAATGTGGTTCACCCCGCGCCAGACTTTTAAGATCGATGTGACGGCGCAGCGCTCGCCGCTCAAAAGCCTGAACTTCGCGGCTCTGAAGGTCAAAGACGCCTTGTGCGACCGCTTCCGCGCCAAGGCCGGCGAGCGTCCGAGCGTGGAGACCACCTGGCCCGATGTGCGGGTGCATGTGCACCTGAGCGCCGAGGCGCTCACGCTCTATATCGACACCTCGGGCGAGCCGCTGTTCAAACGCGGCTGGCGCGCCGACAAGGGCGATGCGCCGCTCAAAGAAACGCTGGCCGCCGCCATGATCGCCGCCACTGGCTGGGACGTGCAGGCGCGCGAGGCCACGTCGGTGGACGACATCGCGCCGCTGTACGACCCGTGCTGCGGCAGCGGCACGGTGGTGATCGAAGCCGCGCAGATTGCGCTCGGTGTGGCGCCTGGTTTGCAGCGGCGTTTTGCATTTGAAAAGCTGCTGCCCTATCAATCGCATGTGTGGAACGGTTTGAAGGACGAGGCCGCGCGCGCGCGCCGCGACTGGCCGGCCGGCCATGCGCCCATTGTGTTTGGCAGCGACGTGGCCTTTCGCATGGTGGACTTTGCCCAGCGCAACGCCGAGCGCGCCGGCATTGCGTTTGCGGTGGAGCTGCGCGGCGGCGACGCCCTGCAGCGCCAGCCGCCCACCGCCCGCCCCGGCGTGATGCTGCTCAACCCGCCGTATGGCGAGCGGATTGCCGCCGCCGGTGTGGCCGGGCAGCGCGCCGCCAACCGCGCGCCGCGCGCGCCCCGCACCTTCAGCGTGGGCGCATCCGCCGCGCCCGCCGCCGGTTTGGGCCGGGAATCGGCCCAGGTGGGCGGCGTGGACAGCGACAACGCGCAGTTTTTTGAACAACTCGCCGCGCATTGGAAAACCCACTACGCCGGCTGGACCGCTTGGCTGCTCACACCCGACCAAGGCCTGCCCGGTCAGATGCGCTTCAAACCCAGCCGCCGGGTGCCGATGTGGAACGGCCCCATCGAATGCCGCTTGTTCCGCTTTGACCTGCTGGCGCGCCGCCAGGAGCCCAGCGCGTGAACACGCCTGCCGACGCCACCGCTGTGGTGATCGACACCAATGTGGCGTTGGACCTGCTGGTGTTCGACGACCCGGCGGCGCAGCCTCTGCGCCAAGCGTTGGAGCGGCGCCAGCTGCGTTGGCTGGTCACACGGCCCATGTTGGACGAGGCCAGGCGGGTGTTGGACTATCCGCTCATCACCCGCCGGCGCGAGGCCAATGGCCTGTCGGTCGACGCGGTGATGGCGCGCTGGGTGTCGCTGACCACGGTGGTGGTTGAGGCACCGAAGGCGCCATACACCTGCAAAGACGGCGACGACCAGAAGTTCGTGGACTTGGCAGCGCAGCACCGCACCTGGCTGCTGAGCAAGGACGCGGCAGTGTTGTGCATGGCCAAGCGCCTCGCACGCTTGGGCGCGGTGGTGCAGCGCCAGTGGCCGGGTCAGGCCAGCGCAAACGAATCGGCTCTGGCGCGGCCCCAGTAATGGAACGCCGGGTACTGCTCGGCACCGTCCTGCAGCAGCGCGCCCGGTGCCACCGTGGGCAGCAGTTCCTCCAGCAAGCGCACCTCGTTGTCTTTGACCCGCCGCACAATGTGTTGGGCGGTGATCTGGTTGGGGTGCTTCAAGCCGGCGGCTTGCACCAGCTCCTTGAGCGCTTTGAGCGTGTTTTGGTGGAAGTTGGTGACCCGCAGGGTTTTGTCGGGCACCACCAGGGCGCGTTGGCGCACCGGGTCTTGGGTGGTCACGCCGGTGGGGCAATGGCCGGTGTGGCAGGCCTGGCCTTGGATGCAGCCCAGCGCAAACATAAAACCGCGCGCGCTGTTGCACCAGTCGGCGCCCAGGGCCATGGCGCGCGCCATGTCAAAAGCGCTGATGATCTTGCCCGAGGCACCGATGCGGATCACGCTGCGCAGATTCACGCCCACCAAGGTGTTGTGCACCAGGCGCAAGCCCTCTTGCAGTGGCGAGCCCACATGGTCGGAAAACTCCAAGGGCGCGGCGCCGGTGCCGCCCTCAGACCCGTCAACCACCACAAAATCGGGCGCAATGCCGCTCTCCAGCATGGCCTTGACCATGCCAAACCATTCCCACGGGTGGCCAATACACAGTTTAAAGCCGACCGGCTTGCCGCCCGATAGCTGGCGCAGTTGTTCAATGAATTGCATCAGCTCCAACGGGGTGGAAAACGCGCTGTGGGAGGCCGGCGAGATGCAGTCCACCCCCACGGGCACACCACGCGCTTCGGCGATTTCAGGCGTCACCTTCGGGCCAGGCAGCACACCGCCATGGCCTGGCTTGGCGCCTTGGCTGAGCTTGATCTCGATCATCTTGATTTGTGGATCGCTGGCGGTGGCGGCGAAGCGCTCTGGGTCAAAAGCACCGGCGTCGTCGCGGCAGCCAAAATAGCCGGAGCCGATTTCCCAAATCAGGTCGCCGCCGTGCATGCGGTGGTGCTTGGACACCGAGCCTTCGCCAGTGTCGTGGGCAAAACCGCCGCGTTTGGCGCCGGCGTTGAGCGCCTGCACTGCGTTGGCTGAGAGCGAACCAAAGCTCATGGCCGAGATGTTGAGCACACTCGCTTCATAGGGTTGCAGACAGGATGGGCCGCCCACCACCAAACGAAAGTTGTGGCTGGCCACATGGCTGGGCACCATGGAGTGGTTGATCCATTCGTGCCCGTCGGCCTTCATGTCGATTTGGCTGCCAAACGGGCGCTTGTCGGTCTCCCCCTTGGCGCGTGCATAGGCCAGGCTGCGCTGGCTGCGCGAAAACGGTGTGGCCTCGGTGTCGCTTTCCAAGAAGTACTGGCGGATTTCAGGCCGGATTTTCTCCAGCATAAAACGCACATTGCCGATGATGGGGTAGTTGCGCCGCACCGCACTTTTGGTCTGGCGCATATCGCGCAGACCTACCCAACACAGGGCAGCACTGATCGCGAACCACCAAAGGCTGTAGCCTGCAGTAAGCCACACCACCAGCCCCAACACCGCGCCCAAAGTGCACAGCGCTATCGCGGTGTACCGCACCGGGTACAACGCGTTCAGTCGATCCAACATGGCCATCTCCTGTCAAGGTCGGGCCATGATAGGACCGACAACAGGGTCTGCACAGTCAGCCAAAAGTGCCAGTATTCAGCGCGGCAAGGAGAGGCGGCGCAAGATGGCCGAGGCGATCACCATGACCACAAAGGTGCCCACCAGATCTCCGCCGACCATGGTGACGAAGACCGCGCTCCAATTGAGGTCTGGGGCTGTCAGCGCCCAGTACACGTGGTGCAGCAAACCGTTGCTGACGGCGCCCAAGGCGGCCAATAGCACCAGGTGCGCATAGCGCAAGCCTTGCAGATCGACCGACCAGCCCAAATGGTCGCGTGCCAGCTTGACCGCCAGCACCGGGCCAAGTGCGCTCAATGCCGGCAACATCACGTTTTCGGGCCAGCCCGCGTCCATCAGCGCACTGGTGATCAGCGCGCCCAGAAACAGACCCAGCGCGCCTTTCCAGCCAAAAATCAACACCGCCACCAAACGCAGCGCAGCGGGCAGAAAAATCCAGTTGGCCAGATGGCTGGTCTCCCAACGGGCAAACAGCCACGCATTGAGTTGGAACAGCAGCACCCACAGCGCGGCCACGGCGCTCACCTCAAGCGCCACTGTGCTTGGCTTCATGGTGTCAGCCTTGGTGCGCCAGACTCAAGCATTCGCCCAAACGGGCAAAGTAGGCATCGGTGGTGGGGGTGGGCAGCACATGCCGCACCCGCTGGTCTTGCGGGTCGGTCATGAAGGTGATCAGACCTTTGTCTTCCAGCGTCTTGAGGCGCCGAAAAATGGTGCGCTCCGAGGTGTCGGGCAGCAGGCGCGCCACTTCCAGCACCTTGATGCGGTGGCCGGTGTGCCAAGCCGCCGCCAGCGCGTTGAGCAGGCGCTCTTCCAGCGAGTCCAACTCGGGCGTGCCCGGCCCTTGGCGCAGGGCGTTGGCCAAGTGCAGGAATTTGACGTAGGTGAGCGAATGGGCGCTGGCCGACATGGTCTGGCTTTCTGTGAAGTGGCTTGGCAAACTGCCAAAGGCCGTCATGGTAGCCGGGTTTGGCGTTTTTTGCAGATAGGCGCTGGTCACAGGCGGCTCAGCAAGCCGTCCAGCGCGTGGCGTGTGGCGGCCAAGCGGATGGCGCTGCGGTCGCCGGGCAACAGCAGCCGTTCGCTGAACACGCCCTTGGGTGTGGCCCATCCAAACCAGACCGTGCCCACCGGTTTGGCCACACTGCCGCCGCCCGGCCCCGCCACACCGGTGACCGACAGCGCGCAATCGGCAGCGGCGTGTTCGCGCGCGCCGGTGGCCATGGCGCGCGCCACCGCTTCGCTGACCGCGCCGTGGCCCTCGATCATTGCGGCGTCTACTCCCAGTTCGGTGGTTTTGGCGAGGTTCGAATAGGTCACCCAGCCGCGTTCAAACCAGTCGCTGGATCCCGCGAGCGATGTGCAGCTGGCGGCGACCAGCCCCCCGGTGCAGCTCTCGGCGCTGGCCATGCGCCAGTCGCGTGCGCGCAGCGCGTCGGCCAGCGCTTCGCACACATCGAGTGGCAGGCCGTTCATGCCAAGGTCCGGGTCAACACCGACAGCACCAGCAGGGTGCACAGGGCGGCGGCCGCGTCGTCGAGCATGACACCAAAGCCGCCGCGCCAGCCCAAGCCTTTGAAGCGCTGGTCGGCCCAGGCCATGGGGCCGACCTTCACCGCGTCGAACAGGCGAAACAGAGCAAATGCCAACAACTGCCAGGCGAACGAGGCCGGCGTGACCAGCCACAACACCGCCCAGAACGCCACGATCTCGTCGATCACCATGTGGCTGGAGTCGGGTTGGCCCATGTGGCGGCCAGTGACGGTGCAGGCCCACCAGCCCGCCAGCGCGGTCACCATCACAATCGCGGCCCACGCGGCGGGGTGGCTGACCCAGCGGTCGATCACCACAAACGCCAGCCAAGCCCAGAGTGTGCCCACGGTGCCGGGCGCCCAGCGGGCCAGTCCGCTGCCCCAGCCCATGGCCACCACATGGGCCGGGTGGCTGAGCATGAAGCGCGCGTTGGGCCGTTGGGCCGCAGCGGGGCGCAAAGGCGGTGGGCTGGCCAGCGGCGGCAGCAGGCCGAGGTGGGTGGGGGTGTCGGTGGGGTTCATGTTGAAAAATGGTCGAAGCCGCGTGCGGCCAAGGCTTGGCGTTCACCGGCGCGGGTGCGCAAAAACAGGCCGGGCTCGCGGTGGATGTGTCCAATGCGGTGTACTGGAGTGCCCGTGGCTTGGGCGGCGGCGTGGATGGCCTCGCGCAAACTGGGCGGTGCGCACCACAGCAGCTCGTAATCGTCGCCGCCGTGCAGCACACAGTCCAGCGCATGGTCGGTCGGCAGCGCACCCAAAGGGGCGGACAGTGGCAGAGCGTCCTGCTGCAGGGTGGCGCCGACACCGCTGGCGCGCAGGATGTGGCCCAGGTCGCCGGCCAAGCCGTCGCTCAGGTCCAACGCGGCCAGCGCACGGCCGGCCTGTGAACCCAACTCGGCCAGCGCCTGCCCCAGCGCGACGCGTGGCTCGGGGCACTCCAGCCGCGCCCGCAGCTGGGCGCCATGCGGTCCGCTCAGGCTGGCTTGTGCCCAATCCCTTTGCCACAGGCCTTCGAGCGCCAGGCGCGCTTCGCCGGGTTGGCCCGATACCCACAGGTCGTCGCCCGCCTGGGCCGCATCGCGCCGCAGCGCCGCACCGGCCGCCACCTCGCCAAACACGGTGATGCACAGGTTCAGCGGGCCCCGGGTGGTGTCGCCACCCACCAAGGGGCAGCGGTGCGCGTGGGCCAAGGCCAGCAGGCCGGCGGAGAAGTCGCTGAGCCAAGCGTCGTCGGCCTGTGGCAGGGCCAGCGCCAGGGTAAAGCCCAAGGGGCGCGCGCCCATGGCCGCCAGGTCGCTCAGGTTGACCGCCAACGCCTTGTGGCCCAGCGCGTGTGGCGCCACGTCGGGGAAAAAGTGCCGCCCCTCCACCAGCATGTCGGTCGACACCGCCAGTGCCTTGCCGGGGCTGGGCTGCAGCAGTGCGCAGTCGTCGCCAATGCCCAGCAGCGCCTGGCTGCCCGGAAGCAGGGCCTGCGCGGGTTGCGCAAAGTGGCGGCGGATCAGGTCGAACTCAGCCATGGCCTTCGGGTGGGGCCGCAGTGTCCGGCGCGGGTTTGCCCAGACCGCGGGCGAACAGGCGCGACACCGACGGCCAGGGCAGGCAAATCACCAGCAGTGCGGTCATGGTGATGCTCACCAGCACCACCATATAGCTCACATCGCGGATCACTTCGCCACCGGGCACCCCTTGCTGCAGCGGCAAAGACGCCAGCACCGCCGCCGCCAGTCCTTTGGGCACCATGGTCACGGTGACTGCGGCGTCTCGCAATTCGACACTGCCGTCCCGGTACACCTTGCGCACGATGGCCATGCGCGTCAGGTAGACCAAGCCCATCATGCACACGGCGGCCAGCACCGTGGTCCAGTTGCCGAAGTGGATGGAGATGCCCAAGTAAATAAAAAAGTAGGTTTTGAGCAGGAACACCGCTTCGCGGTAGAAGTTCAGATCCTCCGGGCTCAAGGGGTCTACATCGTGTTGCAGCTTGAGCCACTTTTTGAGCCCCAAGCGTTGCGAGTTCCCCAGGGTGATGCCCAGGCTCAGTGCCGCAATGGCGCCCGAATAGCCCAAGAACTCGGTCGCCCCATACACAATGAACACATAGGCCAGCGTGGACGAGATGGTGTTGGGGAAGTCGCGAATGCGCTCCAGCACCAGCAGCCAGCCCACACCACCGGCCACACCAATCACGGCTGCAAAAATCATGGCGGCCATGACCGAGCCCACCAAGTGACCGGCGTTGAGCGCCCCTTGGGCGTGCACTTGCAGCAAGGCAAACACCCCCACAATGCACAACACGTCGGTCAGCGCCGACTCCAGCACCAGCACGGTGGACGGCTTTTCGCCCAGTCGCAGCGAGTTGACCATCGGTATCACCACCGCCGATGAGGTACCCCCCAAGGTCACCCCCAGCAGGAGGGCAGGCAGTACCGACAGGCCAAACAAAGCCCATCCCAGCCCGCTGACGATGGCCACGGTGGCGACGAAGGTGGCGATCGCCAGCGCACCGGTCGACCCCAGCGATTCGCCCAGGGTTTTGAGGTCCAGCGCAGTACCGCCTTCAAACAAAATCACCACCAGCGCAATGGTGGCGATGATGGGGCCGATCTTGCCGAAGTCGTCGGGCGACACCACCGACGTCAGCGGCCCCAAGACAATGCCGAGCACCACCAACACCAACACATCAGGGACATTGGTGTGGCGAAACTGCAGCGCCAGAAAGTGCGCCAAGAACACCGCCAAGCCAATGAACATCACCGTAATAGACATATGGGTTTCTCCCTTTCTTGTGTTGTGGGGCTCAGTGCAGCAAATGGCCGTGCCCGCTCGGGTGGCCATCGGCCATGAGCGCAAACGCGGGGATGTCGGCCTCAAAACGCTCGCCGTCTTCGGCGACACAAAAATAGCTGCCGCGCATGCTGCCCAGCGGTGTGCGGATGACCGCACCGCTGGTGTATTCAAACGCCTCGCCCGGTTGGAGCAGCGGTTGTTGGCCCACCACGCCCAAGCCTTTGACCTCTTCGGTATGGCCTCGGCCGTCCACAATCACCCAGTGGCGAGCGATCAGCTGGGCCGGGACCTGACCTCGGTTGACAATGGTCACGGTGTAGGCGAAGGCGTAGCGGTCTTGGGCCGGTTCGCTGTGCTCGGGCAGGTAGTGTGGGCTGACCACACACTCAAATTGATACGTTGGCATGCATGTGATGGTATCGCGCGGGGCCGCTTGCCGTGTGATGCGGGAAAGCCAGTACCCCCCGGGGTTTGTTCGCTGCGACAATTGGCCCTTCACCCATCCGGACTTTTGCCATGACCTACCGCATTGCCCCCTCCATTTTGTCGGCCGACTTCGCCCGCCTCGGCGAGGAAGTGCGCAACGTGATCGCCGCTGGCGCCGACTGGATCCACTTTGACGTGATGGACAACCATTACGTGCCCAACCTCACTTTTGGCCCGATGGTGTGCCAAGCGCTCAAGCCCCACGCGAAGCAAGCCGACGGCACGCCGGTGCCGATCGACGTGCACCTGATGATCCAGCCGGTGGACGCGCTCGCGGGTGCTTTTATCGACGCTGGCGCCGACCTGGTGAGCTTCCACCCCGATGCCAGCGCCCATGTGCACCGCAGCGTCCAGGCCATCAAAGCGCGCGGCTGCAAAGCCGGCCTGACCTTCAACCCCGCGCAGCCGCTCGATGTGCTGGACTGGACCATCGACGACATCGACCTGATTCTCATCATGAGCGTCAACCCCGGTTTTGGTGGCCAGAGCTTCATCGACTCGGTCTTGCGCAAGATCGAGCAGGCCCGCAAACGCATTGAGGCCAGCGGCAAAGACATCCGCTTGGAGGTGGACGGCGGCATCAAGGCCGACAACATCCGCCGCGTGGCCGACGCCGGCGCCGACACCTTTGTGGCCGGCAGCGCGATTTTTGGCAAGCCCGACTACAAAGCGGTGATCGACAGCATGCGCCTGGCTTTGAAGTAAGCACCCAGTTGCGCCGCATCCTGGTGCGGGCACTTTCTCCGGAGCATTGAGTGGCATTGACGGATATTTCTGCGGTGATCGTCGATTTGGACGGCACCATGGTGGATACCTTGGGCGACTTTGAGGTCGCGCTCAACCGCAGCCTGGCCGAGTTGGGCTTGCCCGGTGTGACCCGTGCCTTGGTGGAGCGCACCGTGGGCAAGGGCTCTGAGCACCTGATTCGCGGCGTGCTGGCGCACCAGTTGGCGCTGCCCGAGGTCAAAGGCGCGGGGCAGGCTTGCCCGGCCTTGTCGGTAGACGCTTTGTACGAGCGCGCTTGGGCCGCCTACCAGCGTCACTACCTGGCCATCAACGGCCAGTTTTCCGATGTCTACCCCGGTGTGCGCGAAGGCCTGCAAGCGCTGCACCAGCGCGGCTTGCCCCTGGCGTGTCTGACCAACAAGCCATTGGCCTTTGCCTTGGGTTTGCTTAAGGCCAAAGGGTTGGATGGGTTGTTTGTGCAGGTTTTTGGCGGCGACAGTTTTGCGCGCAAAAAGCCCGACCCTTTGCCGCTCATCAAAACCTGCGAGGCTTTGGGTGTGGCGCCAGAGCACACCTTGATGGTGGGCGACAGCAGCAACGACGCCCAAGCCGCAGACGCCGCCGGTTGTCCGGTGGTGTTGGTGACGTATGGCTACAACCACGGCGAGCCGATCCGAGCCACCCCAGCGCGCGCCTGGCTCGACAGTCTGGCCGACATGCCGCCTCTGCTGGCCTGAGCGCCGATTAGGCCGGCTGCCTTTGCTACACTGGCCACACCATGTTTGTTGCCACGCCTGTTCCCGCACACGCGGCCTGTCTGCCGGGCCCCTCCCTGCCTGAGGCCCGGGGAGCTTGGCCCTGGCGTCGCCAGGCCTGATCTCTGCTTGGGCGGCCCACCCGCCCACCCGTGCCCGCCCCCGCTGCGGGCGAGCTTTTGATCCCCGACGCGCCCACCGCCGGCGCGCCTTTCGACAGACAGCCCCATGATCACCGAACTCGAATTCAAGAGCCTGACCCAACAAGGCTACAACCGCATTCCCCTGATGGCCGAGGCCTTTGCGGATCTGGAAACCCCCCTGTCCCTGTACCTCAAGCTGGCCCATGGCCGTGGCGACGGTGCCCACTCCTTCCTGCTGGAATCCGTGGTCGGCGGTGAGCGCTTTGGCCGCTACAGCTTCATCGGCCTGCCCGCGCGCACCTTGCTGCGCGCCAGCGGCTTTGGTGCCGACGCCAAGACCGAGGTGGTGCAGGGCGGCGTGGTGGTGGAAACCAACCACGGCAACCCGCTGGACTTCATCGCCGCCTACCAGCAGCGCTTCAAGGTGGCGTTGCGCCCAGGCCTGCCGCGTTTCTGCGGCGGTCTGGCGGGCTATTTTGGCTACGACGCGGTGCGCTACATCGAGAAAAAGCTGGAAAACACCTGCCCGCCCGACACCCTGGGCACACCCGACATCCTGCTGCTGCAGTGCGAAGAGCTGGCCGTCATCGACAACCTCTCGGGCAAGCTCTACCTGATCGTCTACGCCGACCCGGCCCAGCCCGAGGCCTACGCCAACGCCAAAAAGCGGCTGCGCGAACTCAAAGACGCGCTCAAATACTCGGTGGCCGCACCGGTGGTCAAACCCAGCCAAAGCCACCCGGCCGAGCGCAGCTTTGCCAAAGCCGACTACCTGGCCGCGGTGGACCGCGCCAAAGAGCTGATCGCCGCCGGCGACTTCATGCAAGTGCAGGTGGGCCAACGCATCAGCAAGCGCTACACCGAGTCGCCGCTGTCGCTCTACCGCGCGCTGCGTTCGCTCAACCCCAGCCCCTACATGTACTACTACCACTTTGGCGACTTCCATGTGGTGGGGGCTTCGCCCGAGATTTTGGTGCGGCAAGAGCGCGTCGAAGAAGGCATGAGCGACGCCGGGCCGCCCCAAGGCGCGAACACCCCCGTGGGGGGCAGCGACCCAGCGCAGCGGCGGAGCGTGGGGGCCAATAAAGTCATCATCCGCCCGCTGGCGGGCACCCGTCCGCGCGGCGCCACACCCGAAAGAGACAAGGCCACCGAAGCGGAGTTGCTGGCCGACCCCAAAGAGCGTGCCGAGCATGTGATGCTGATCGACCTGGCGCGCAACGACATTGGCCGCATCGCGAAGATCGGCAGCGTCAAGGTGACCGAGGCGTTTGTGGTGGAGCGCTACAGCCATGTGATGCACATCGTGAGCAATGTGGAAGGCACGCTGTTGGAGGGCATGAGCAATATGGACGTGCTCAAGGCCACCTTCCCGGCCGGTACCCTGACCGGCGCGCCCAAGGTCCACGCGATGGAGTTGATCGACCAGCTCGAACCGGTGAAGCGCGGCATTTACGGCGGCGCGTGTGGGTATCTCAGCTACGCCGGCGACATGGACGTGGCGATCGCCATCCGCACCGCTGTCATCAAAGACCAAACCCTGCACGTGCAGGCGGCGGCCGGTGTGGTCGCCGATTCGGTGCCCGAGATGGAATGGCGCGAGACCGAACACAAGGCGCGCGCGCTGCTGCGTGCGGCGGAACTGGTTGAGGAGGGGCTGGAATGAAACTCTTGATGATCGACAACTACGACTCGTTCACCTTCAACATCGTCCAGTACTTCGGTGAGTTGGGTGCCGAGGTGACCGTGGTGCGCAACGACGAGATCACGGTGGACGAGATGCAGCAGCGCTTGGACGCCGGCCAGATCGACCGTTTGGTGATTTCGCCCGGGCCATGCTCCCCAGCCGAGGCCGGCGTGTCGGTGCCGGCGATCCGGCACTTCGCGGGCCAGCTGCCCATTCTGGGCGTGTGCCTGGGCCACCAGAGCATTGGCGCGGCCTTTGGCGGCCAGATCGTCCGGGCGCAAGAGCTGATGCACGGCAAAACCAGCGTCATCACCACCACCCAAGAAGGAGTGTTCGCCCATCTGCCCCAGCAATTTACTGTCAACCGCTACCACTCGCTGGCGATCGAGCGCAACAGCTGCCCGGATTGCCTAACTGTGACCGCCTGGACCGACGACGGCGAAATCATGGGCGTCAAACACAAGACGCTGGCCATCGAAGGCGTGCAGTTCCACCCGGAAAGCATCCTGACCGAACATGGCCATGCCATGCTCAGGAATTTTTTGGAGCAGGCCGCGTGAAGACCATCGACCTGCGCAGCGACACCGTCACGCAACCCACGGTTGCCATGCGCGCCGCCATGATGGCGGCGTCGCTGGGCGACGATGTGTTCGGCGACGACCCGACGGTCAACGCGCTGCAGGAACGCATCGCCATGATGACCGGCAAGGAGGCCGCGCTGTTCATGCCCTCGGGCACCCAGAGCAATCTGTGCGGCATCTTGGCGCACTGCGGCCGGGGCGACGAATACATCGTCGGCCAACTGGCCCACACCTACCGCTACGAAGGCGGCGGCGCGGCGGTGTTTGGCAGAGTGCAGCCGCAGCCGTTGACACAGGATGCGCAGGGGCGCGTGTCCTTGGCCGATATCGCCGCAGCCATCAAACCCGACGACATGCACTTCGCCCGCACCCGCTTGTTGTGTCTGGAAAACACCTGGAACGGGCATGTGATGCCCGATGACTACCTGTACAGCGCAACCGCGCTGGCGCGCGAGCGGGGGCTCAACACCCACCTCGATGGCGCCCGTGTGTTCAATGCGGCCGTCGCTTCGGCCGAACCGGGGCAGAGCGCTTTGGCCCGCCTGCGCGCCATCGCCAACCACTTCGACAGCCTGTCGGTTTGCTTCAGCAAGGGCTTGGGGGCGCCGGTGGGGTCGGCTCTGTGTGGCTCACATGAGCTGATCGCCCGCGCCCGCCGCATCCGAAAAATGGCCGGTGGCGGCTTGCGCCAAGCGGGGCTCTTGGCCGCCTGTGCGCTGCACGCGCTGGACCACCATGTGGATCGCTTGGCGGACGACCATGCGAATGCTCGCCGCTTGGCCGATGGTTTGCGCGGCATCGACGGCTTGAGCGTCAAGTCGGCCGAGACCAACATCGTGTTCGTCGATGTGGCCGACGGCCGTGGCCCGGCGTTGCTGGACTTCCTCAGGGCCCACGGCGTGCTCGCCACCGGTTTGATTGGGCTGCGTTTTGTCACCCACCTCGATGTGGATGCGGCGGGCATCGACCACGCCATCGCGACCGTGCGCCGCTTCTTTGCCGAAGCCCCCAGCGCCACATCGGCGACCGGCCGCACCGGCCCGTACTGAACAACAGCGGAGTGCCGCCATGCCCGAGCCCACCCAACTGTTGATGTTCATCGTGGCCGGCTGGTTGCTCAACCTCACGCCCGGGCCCGATGTGCTCTACATCGTCAGCAGCGCGCTCAAGAGTGGCGTGCGCGCGGGCGTGGTGGCCGCGCTGGGGATTGTCAGCGGCTGCTTTGTGCACGTGTTCGCGGCGGCCTTGGGTGTGGGCGCACTGCTGGCCACCTCGGCCGCGGCCTTCTCTGTGCTCAAGTGGGCAGGGGCGGGCTACCTGATGTGGATGGGCGTCAAGTTGCTGCTGGCCAAGGGCGGCGGTTCGGCCCTTGTGCCGGCGGCTGTGATCGCTGAGGCGGTGCCGGTGGACGTGTGGCGGGTCTTCCGTCAGGGTTTTCTGACCAATGTGCTCAACCCCAAGGTGGCGCTGTTTTTCCTGGCGTTTGTGCCGCAGTTCATCGCGCCGGGCGCCGAGGACAAGGTGACGGCCTTTCTGTTGCTGGGGCTGCTGTTCAATGTCAATTCGCTGCCGATCAACTTCGGCTACGCCTGGCTCGCTGGCTGGGCCTCGCGCCGTGTGGGTACCGTCCAGCGCGCCATGCACTGGATGGACCGCGCGGCGGGCGCCATGTTCATCGGTTTTGGCATCAAGCTGGCCCTGTCCGACAATAAGCTGTGAACTACCCCCTGCGCCACTTCGCGTCTTTCCCTCGCTCCTGCGGTAGGGATGACGCAACCAGTGGCCCGCACAAGCCGGCCCTACTGGCGCCCTGAACTTTTTGACTCTGGAAACTGCCATGCCCAACGCCCACAAAATCACCCCGCAAGAAGCCTTGCAGCGCACCATTGAGCACCGCGAGATCTTCCACGACGAAATGTTGCACCTGATGCGTCTGATCATGAGCGGCGAGATGTCGCCGGTCATGATGGCCGCGCTCATCACCGGCCTGCGGGTGAAGAAGGAAACCATCGGCGAAATCACGGCGGCCGCGCAGGTGATGCGCGAGTTCTCCACCAAGGTGCAAGTGGCCGACAAGACCCACCTGGTCGACATCGTGGGCACCGGTGGCGACGGTTCCCACACCTTCAACATCTCCACCTGCTCGATGTTTGTGGCCGCCGCCGCGGGCGCCAAGGTCAGCAAACACGGCGGGCGCAGCGTGTCCAGCAAAAGCGGCAGCGCCGATGTGTTGGAGAGCCTAGGGGTGAACATCAACCTGTCGCCGGAACAGATCGCCCAGGCGATCGCTGCGGTGGGGGTGGGATTCATGTTCGCGCCCAACCACCACCCGGCCATGAAAAACGTGGCGCCGGTGCGCCGCGAGCTGGGCATCAAGACCATCTTCAACATCTTGGGGCCGCTCACCAACCCGGCGTCGGCGCCCAACATCCTCATGGGCGTGTTCCACCCCGATCTGGTCGGTATCCAGGTGCGTGCGCTGCAGCGCCTGGGCGCGGAGCATGCGGTGGTGGTGTACGGCCGCGACGGGCTCGATGAGGTCTCGCTGGGCGCCGCTACCATGGTTGGTGAGCTGAAAAATGGCGAAATCGCCGAATACGAAATCCACCCCGAAGACTTTGGCCTCACCATGGCCAGCAACCGCGCCTTGCGGGTGGAGACGCCCGAAGACTCCAAGGCGATGCTCATGGGCGTGCTGGAAAACCGCGACGACCCGGCGCTCAAGGCCGCCAAGGAGATTGTGGCGCTCAACGCTGGTGTGGCGCTGTACGCCGCCAATGTGGCACCCGACATGGCGCAAGGCATCGCTTTGGCGCGCGAGGCGTTGGTCTCTGGCGCGGCGCTGGCCAAGCTTGCTGCGCTCAAGGCCTTTCAACCCGCAGCTTGAAGCCGTTGATGCCCATCTGGTTGCAAAACGACGGCGCTTGGATCGCCCTGGGCGTCTCGGTCCTGTTCATCGCCGCAGGTGTGCTGATGCACCGCGCCATCAAAAAAGTGCTGCAAGATCCGCAGCCCAAGAAAGCCCCACACCATGAGTGACATCCTGCAGAAAATCGTCGACGTCAAGCGCGAGGAAATCGCGGCGGCGCAGAAAAAGAAGCCGCTCGCCCTGGTGCGCGAAGACGCCGAAAGCCGCTTGTTGACGCGCGACTTTGAAGGCGCTTTGCGCGCCAAAATCGCCGCCGGTCAAGCTGCGGTGATCGCCGAAATCAAAAAAGCCAGTCCCAGCAAAGGCGTGATCCGCGAAGACTTCATTCCGGCCGACATCGCCCAGAGCTACGCCGAGGGCGACGGCGCTGTCAGTGCGGCCTGCCTGTCGGTGCTGACCGACCGCCAGTTTTTTCAGGGCCAGCCGGACTACCTCAAGCAGGCCCGCGCCAGCTGCGACCTGCCGGTGCTGCGCAAAGACTTCATGATCGACGCCTACCAGGTCTACGAAGCCCGGGCCATGGGGGCCGATTGCATTTTGCTGATCGCCGCCTGCTTGGACGACGCCCAGATGGCCGACCTGGAGGCGGTGGCCATGGGGATGAACATGGCGGTGCTGGTTGAGGTGCACGACCGGGACGAGTTGCAGCGCGCGCTCAAGCTCAAGACACCGTTGGTCGGCATCAACAACCGCAACCTGCGCACCTTTGACGTGACGCTGCAAACCACGCTGGACATGCTGCCCGATGTGCCTGCCGACCGCCTGCTGGTGACCGAATCTGGCATCTTGGCGCGCCAGGACGTCACGCAGATGCGCGCCGCTGGTGTGCACGCGTTTTTGGTGGGTGAGGCCTTCATGCGCGCGCCCGAGCCTGGGCTGGCTCTGGCCGAGCTGTTCGCCTGAGCATGCAGGCGGACTTGTGGGGCGTCTCGATGACGCCACCAGCCGCGCCCACGTTGCAGTGGCCGATCGCGCCGCCTCCTGGCTTGTGGGCGTCCGATTGGAGCGCGTTTGTGGCCCAGTCCGGCGGGCGCGGCTTGCTGGATCGCTTGGAGCAGCGCTTGCAGCAAGGCGCAGCGGTCTATCCGCCCGATCCTTTGCGGGCCTTGCGCCTGACCGCGCTGGAATCTGTCAAGGTGTTGATCCTGGGGCAGGACCCTTACCACGGCTCCGGCCAGGCCGAGGGCTTGGCCTTTTCCGTGGCGCCGGGTGTGCGGACGCCTCCCAGCCTGCGCAACATCTTCAAGGAGTTGCAGCGCGACCTGCAGGTCCCTGTGCCCGCCAACGGCAGCCTGGAGCGCTGGGCGCAGCAGGGGGTGTTGCTGCTCAACACCTGCCTGACGGTGGAGGACGGTCAAGCCGCCTTCCACGCGCAATGGGGCTGGGAAAACTTCACCGACGCCCTGATCCGCCGCTGTGTCGAGCACGCCACACCCAAGGCTTTTGTGTTGTGGGGCGCCCACGCGCAGAAAAAGCAGGCCTTGGTCACCGCACCGCACCGGGTGTTCACCGCCAACCACCCATCGCCGCTGTCGGCCACCCGCGGGCCGGAGCCCTTCATCGGCTGCGGCCACTTCGGTGCAGTCAACCGCTGGTTGGTGGGGCAAGGGCACGACCCGATCATTTGGTAAACCCGGCTTTGGTAAAAGCCAAAAAACCGTGGCATAATAAGTGGCTCTGCGATGGAGGGGTGCCCGAGTGGCTAAAGGGGGCAGACTGTAAATCTGTTGGCTTACGCCTACGCTGGTTCGAATCCAGCCTCCTCCACCAACGATGCAACGACAGTGAGCGACGCGATGGTTTCGCCCCAGGTCGGTCAGGCCGAAAGGTGTGGCCATCTGCAGGCGGGAGTAGTTCAATGGTAGAACCCCAGCCTTCCAAGCTGATGACGCGGGTTCGATTCCCGTCTCCCGCTCCAGTTGTGGTGTTGGTGTTGCGCAAAGTTTTTTTGAGTGATCGGTGTGTGCCGGTTGTTCAGCCCTTGTGGCTCAGTGGTAGAGCACTCCCTTGGTAAGGGAGAGGTCGCGGGTCCGATTCCCGCCAAGGGCACCACGTTTTCCTGTGTTTCGGCAATTTGTTTTGGAGCTGAAAAATGGCAAAAGAGAAATTTGAGCGGACCAAGCCGCACGTGAACGTGGGCACCATT
>CAZYUD010000015.1:79640-87350 GCA_964650505.1 uncultured Hydrogenophaga sp. | reverse complement strand
GAAATCACGCGCATCAACTCACGCCACGTCGTGTGTTGTGCAGACCTTCCCTAGGTCTAAATTTATGGGCAAGCACCGAAGGAATGAGAATGCGCACTATCGCGCAGGAGTACGGTTTACTCAAACACCTTCCTGCGGGAGATTTTCGCTATATTCTCGAACAAGAACTTCCCGCAGAAGTTTTTGGTCGCACATTTGCCTGCACTAAAACAGCCAAATAGGCTGGTATCACCCCATGCTGATCGACTTCTTCTACACCCTGCGCGCGGCCAAGGTGCCGGTGTCGGTCAAAGAGTTTTTGACGCTGCTCGAAGCGCTGCAGGCGCAGGTGGTGGGGCCGACCAACCCCGATGCGTGCTCGATGGACGACTTTTATTTCTTGGCCCGCACCGCGCTGGTCAAGGACGAGAAGCACTTCGACAAATTCGACCGCGCGTTTGCCGCCTATTTCAAAGGCGTGGAGCTGATCGCCGACTTCACCAAACCCATTCCGGCCGACTGGCTGCGCCAAGAGATGCAGCGCCTGCTGTCGGACGAGCAAAAAGCCAAGGCGCCCAAGATGGATTGGGACGAGCTGATGGAGACGCTCAAAAAGCGGCTGGAGGAGCAAAACGAACGCCACGCCGGCGGCAGCCGCTGGATCGGCACCGGTGGCACATCGCCGTTTGGCAACGGTGGCCACAACCCGCAGGGCATCCGCATCGGCGGCAAGGGCGGCAACAAAAGCGCGGTCAAGGTCTGGGACCAGCGCGCCTACCGCGACTACGACGACACCCAAGAGCTGGGCACCCGCAACATCAAGGTGGCGCTGCGCCGGCTGCGCAAGTTCGCGCGCGAAGGCAACGACTTGGAGTTGGACCTGCCCGACACCATCCGCGCCACCGCCGCCAACGCCGGCTATCTGGACATCAAAATGATCCCGGAGCGGCACAACAACGTGAAAGTGCTGCTGCTCATGGACGTGGGCGGCACCATGGACGAGCACATCGCGCGGGTGGAAGAGCTGTTTTCCGCGGTCAAGGGCGAGTTCAAGCACCTGGAGTTTTATTACTTCCACAACTGCGTTTACGACTTTATGTGGAAGAACAACCGCCGCCGCTTTGCCGAGAAATTCGCCACCTGGGACATCATCCGCAAGTACAACAAGGACTACAAGCTGATTTTTGTCGGCGACGCGACCATGAGCCCGTATGAAATCCTGCAGCCCGGTGGCAGTGTGGAATACAACAACGACGAGGCCGGCGCCGAATGGTTGCAAAGGCTCACACATGCGTTCCCGAAATTCGCCTGGATCAATCCGGAACCGCAAGGCGTGTGGCAGTATCGGCAAAGCATCGCCATCGTGCAGCAGCTCATGGGGCAGCGCATGTTTCCGCTGACCTTAAAGGGCCTGGAAGACGCGATGCGCCTGTTGTCGAAATAAATCGACGCTTGGCGCGACCGCGCCGCTGAACATCCGCCGTTATGCCCGTGAACCTGTGGGGCCGGCGCCCCGTGGGCGCTTGGCCATCTGTCATCTGTCTGTGCTTGAGCCTGGGCGCCGCTTCGGGCTGGGCCCAGACCACCGCCTCTGCCAACACCCAACCACCAGCCAGCGCGTCAAACAACGCGCGTTTTGGCCTGACGGTGCGGGCGCCCGACGAGGTGCGCGCCTTGCTGAACAACAACCTGTCGCTGCGCCGCTACCAGCGCCAAGACGACCTGAGCGATGCCGAGCTGGACCGGCTGCAGGAACTGGCGGTGGACGACATCGCCCAACTGCTGGGCACACAGGGCTGGTTTGCGCCGCAGGTGCGCCTGCAGCGCAGCGCCAACGCCGCTTTTCCCATGGGCGAGGTGCTTGTGGATGTGGAAACCGGTCCAGCCAGCCGCATCGCCAGCGTCGACATCTACACCAGCGGTGCGGTGGCCAGCGACAGCGCTGCGGTGCAAGCGCTGCGGCAAGCCTGGGCGTTGCCGGTGGGCGAGCGCTTCACCCAAGCCGGCTGGGACCGCGCCAAAGGCGAGGCCCTGCGCCGCCTGAGCGCCCAGCGCTACCCAGCCGCGCGCATCGGCAACAGCTTGGCGGATGTGGACCCCAGCACGCACGAGGTGCGCTTGTCATTGGAAATCGACAGCGGTGTGGCGGTGACCCTGGGCCCGGTGGCGGTGGAAGGCGCCGAGCGCTACGACAGCGCGCCGGTGCTCAATATCTTGGGCATCAGCGGCATCCAGCCGGGCACCGAATACCGGCTCAGCGATGTGCAAGAAGCCCAACGCCGCTTGATGGAAACCGGCTGGTACGAATCGGTGTTTGTGTCGGTGGAACCGAGCGAGACCGGCGCCGATTCGCCGGTGCGGGTGCAGCTGCGCGAAGCCAAACGCCAGCGCCTGGTGCTGGGCGTGGGCGGCAGCCGCGACAACGGCCCGCGCCTGACGCTGGAGCACCGCCATTGGCAACTGCCTGGTGTGGGCGGTGAATTGCTGAGCCAAGGTGAGTTGCAACAACACGAGCGGCACTGGAGCGAGCAATGGCGCTCGCGCCCCGACGCCCAAGGCTGGCGCTGGGTCGCGCAATGGGACTGGTCACGGCTGGACACCGACGAACTGCAAATCATCGGCAACGGCCTGCGCCTGGGCCAAAGCCAAGACCTGGGCACCTGGCAACGCAGCCTGTTTGTGCAAGCCAACCGCGACCGCTCGGTGGAAGGCGGCGTGACCCAGCGCGACAGTGCGCTCAGCGCCAACTACGCCTGGACGCGCCGCCGCTTTGACCAAGAGCCCTACCCCAACCAAGGCCACGCCTTTGGCGCGGAGCTGGGCGCTGGCACCACCCTGGGCGACACCCGCCACCCCTTTGTGAAGCTGCGCACCCGCTGGCTGGGCTATTGGCCACTCGCGGCACAAGGCCGCATCGCGCTGCGCGGCGAAGCCGGCGCGCTGTGGGCCGCGCCATCGGCCGAGGTGCCGGCCACCGAGCGTTTTTTGCTCGGCGGCGACAGCAGCGTGCGCGGCTACGCACCGCGCAGCATTGGCGTGGCCAACAGCGCCGGCACGGTCAACCCCGGCCGTTACCAAGCCGCTGGCGGCGTGGAATGGCAACGCCCGCTGGGCTGGGGCGATGGCCGCAGCTGGGAACACACCTTGTTTGTGGACGCTGGTGCGGTGGCCGACAAGCCCACCGATCTGCGCGCCCACTGGGGCGTGGGCACCGGCGTGCGCTTCAACAGCCCGGTCGGGCCGCTGCAGGCCGACCTGGCCTATGGCCTCACCCCGCGCCGCTGGCGCCTGCACCTGCGCGTGGGTTTTGTGTTCTGAGGCCATGAGCGATCACAGCACCCCGCACCATCCCGAGGCCCCGCCGGAGCCACCAGCGGGCCCGCCCGCAAAGCCCAAACGCCGCCGCTTTGGCCTGTGGGGCTACCTGGGCGGCACACTGCTGATCGGCGCGCTGGGCGCGGGTGGCGTGGGCCTGTGGCACTGGGCCGGCCAAGACGGATCGCTGGCGCGCGCCCTGGCGCTGGCCCAGCCCTGGACACCGGCCGCGCTCACCGTGAACGGCGCCAGTGGCAGCCTGCGACACGGCGGCCAGATCGCCGAACTGCGCTGGCAACAAGACGGGCTGGACGTGCAGGCATCCGGCGTGCGCTGGCGCATGGACGAGACCGGCGCCTGGACCCTGTGGCAAGACCGCGCCCTGCCCCTGAGCGCGCTGCACGTTCAACACGTGGTGGTGCGCGACCAGCGTCCGCCACAAGCCAGCGCCCCTCCACCGCCGCTGTTGTGGCCTTGGGTAAGGCGCGTCGCGCTGGACTGGTCGGTTGACGAGCTGCGGATCGAAGCGGCGAAGCCGCTGCGCCTGAGCGCTCGGGGCCATTACGGCTACCAGCGCGACCAGAACGCGGACCACCGGTTGCGCCTGGACGAGCTGCAATGGGCCGAAGGCCGCTACAACGGCCAAGCACAGCTCAGCGAAGGCGAACAACGCCAGCTCCAGGCCCAGCTCACAGGCCAAGTGCCCGTGACTCTGCCCAGCGGCGGCCAAGACAGCTTGCAAGTGCAAGCCGAGGCCCAAGGCCGCTTGCCGCCAACGCCCCATGCCACCATCCCCGACTGGGCGCTGCGGGTGCAGGCACAGACATCGGCAGGTACGGCTGGCCCTGGCCTGAGCCTGAACGCCGCCTTGCAACCTTGGCACCCTGACACCCCATTGGTGCAGGCCCAAGCCCAGCTGCGCGCGCTGAACCTGGCCTGGCTCTGGCCCCAAGCGCCCAGCACCCAACTCGACGGCAGCGCCCAGGTGCGGCCCGATGGCGCCGCGCTGGCCCTGCAACTGGACCTGCGCAACCGCCGCCCAGGCCCAGCCGACCAAGGCCTGCTGCCGGTGCAAGACGCCCAAGTGCAAGCGCGCTGGCAAGCCCCGACCCTCACCATCAGCCGGGCCAACATTGGCACTGGCGGCGGTCGCCTGCAAGGGCGGGGGACCTGGCACCAGAACGGCGCGCCATGGACCGGCGAGTTGCAGATGCAAGCGGTGTCGCTGCGCGCGCTCTGGAGCGGCTTGCCCGCCGAGCCGGTGAGCGCCGAGGCCAGCGCCAGCGCCACCACCGAAGGCATTCGCCTGCGCGCCAGCGCCAGCCTGCCGCGCGAGGGCGGCCAGCCGGTGCTGCGCGGCGAAGGCCTGTGGCACACCCAAGGGCGCGAGGCCGGTCGCATCGACGTGGACAACGCCTGGGTGCGCTGGCGCGGCTTGGCGCTCGACGGCCAAGGCCAATGGCACCCGCAGCGCCGCCAAGCCAAAGGCCAAGCCACGCTGGGCGTCGACAGCAACCGCGCCAGCGCCAGCGGCGACTGGTCGCCCCAAGGCGGCCAAGGCCAGTGGCAACTGGATATGCCCCAATTGCACAGCCTGAGCGACACCCTGCAGCGCTGGGCCAGCCTGCCCCTGCTGTCGCGCCCACTGCAAGCGCTGCACCTGCCCGCCCTGCAAGGCGCGCTGCAAGGCCAAGGCCAATGGAATGGCCGCTGGCCGCAGCTGAGCTGGAACGCCAGCTGGAGCGCGCAAGACCTGGCGGTCGGCGGCCTGCCCTTCACCTCGCCCACACTGGGCTTGGACATCAACGGCCAAGGCGCCAGCGCCCGCTGGCAATGGCAGGGCCAGCACCGCAGCGGCGAGCTGCCCTGGCGCAGCGAGGTCCAGGGCAGCTGGGCGCTCAACGGCGGCGCCCACCAGGTGGCGCTGAGCGGCCTGCAACTGCGCAGCGACGCCGCCCAAGCGGCCGACCGTTGGCGCCTGCAACTCCACGAACCCACCGCCGTGAGCGCCCAAGCCGGCCCCACCGGCTGGGCGCTGCGCGCCGAGCCGGCGAGCTGGCGCCTGCACAGCGGCAACGGCGGCCAAGCACCGGCCGAACTGGGCTGGACCGAGCTGCGTTGGGACAGCAGCGGCCTGCGCAGCCAAGGCGGCTGGCGGCGCCTGCCCCTGGCCTGGGCCGACGCGTTGCACCACAGCTGGCAACACCTGAGCGGCGCAGCGCCCAGCCCAGGGCCCTTGGCGCGCGCCGGGCTGGGCGGCGACCTGAGCCTGCAAGGCCAGTGGCGCTTGCAGCTCAGTCCCAACCCCCAGAGCAGCGAAGCCCGCTTCAGCGTGGCGCGCGAGGCCGGCGACCTGCGGGTCGACTTGCCTGGACTGAACGCCGAGCAGCGCCAAGCCGGCATCGACACCCTGGCGCTGGACTGGACGCTGCAACAAGGCCAAAGCCGCCTCAACGCCCAATGGGCCAGCCGCCGCATGGGCCGCGCCAGCGCCGAGGCCAACACCCCCTTGCGCTTGGCCTGGCCGCTGAGCGAGGCGGCCTGGCCCGCCGACAGCCCCATCCAAGGGCGGCTGCAGGCCGATTTGCCCGACCTCACCCTCTGGCAATCGCTGGCGCCCCCAGGCTGGCGCGCCCAGGGTCGGCTGCAACTCCAGGCCCAAGTGGGTGGCAGCCGCGCCCAGCCCAACTGGTCGGGCGAGGTGCAAGGCACCGCCTTGGGTTTGACCTCGGCCATCAACGGCCTGCGCTTTGAGCAAGGCGAACTGCAAGCCCGGCTGCAAGGCGACCACCTGCAGGTGCAGCGCCTGCGCATCCATGGCGCGGGCGGGCCTGAGGCCGGCGGCACCCTGACCGCACAGGGCGAGGCCAGCTGGACCACCGAGCAAGGCGTACGGGTGCCCCTGCTGCGCCTGCAGGCCCAGGCTGATCGACTGCGGGTGAGCAACCGACCTGACCAAAAACTCAGCGTCAGCGGCCACACCGACGCCCAGCTGCAAGGCCAACGCCTGCGCCTGCGCGGCGACATCCGCGCCACCGAAGCCCTGTTTGTGCTGCCCGACAACAGCGGCCCCCAGCTCGGCAGCGACGTGGTGGTGCGCGGCGGTCGGGTCGGCAGCGCAGCGCGCAGCGACAACACCGGCAGCGCCAAACCGCTGATCCCCGATGTGCTGGTGACGCTGGACTTGGGCGAGCGTTTTGAGGTGCGCGGCCGGGGCCTGCAAACGCGGCTCGCCGGCCAGTTGCAACTGCGCAGCACCGAACAACTGCCCACGCCCCGGGTGCAAGGCGAGGTGCGCACCGTGGGCGGCAGCTACCGCGCCTACGGGCAAGACCTGCGCATCGAATCGGGTGTGCTGCGTTTTGCCGGCCCGTTTGACGATCCCGCGCTCGACATCACAGCGGTGCGTTCGCACACCGACGCCGGCATCGACAAAGTAGGAGTCCAGGTCACCGGCAGCGCCCAGGCGCCGCGCGCCACCTTGGTGTCCGAGCCCAACCTGCCCGACAGCGAAAAACTCGCCTGGCTGGTGCTGGGCCGCCCGGCCACTGGCGCAGGCGCCGAAGCCGCCATCCTGCAACAAGCCGCGCTCGCCCTGCTGCTGGGCCAAGGCGGTGGCCCGGGTGGCGACATCGCCCTGCGCTTGGGGCTCGATGAACTCAATCTGCGCGGCCCACGCGAACAAGCCGACGGCAGCACCCAGGCCGCCAGCCTGACCCTGGGCAAACGCCTGAGCGACAAGCTCTACCTGAGCTACGAACACAGCTTGGGCGGCACCTTGGGCACACTGTCGATGCTCTACGACCTGTCGCGCCGCCTCACGCTGCGCGCGCAAGCCGGCAACACCCAGGCCGTTGACCTGATCTTCACCCTGCGCTACAACTGAGCCCGCCACCCGCGCCGCTACAATGCGCCACGCCTGAGCACACAGGCCGTGCCGCCATAGTTCAATGGATAGAACGAGCGCCTCCTAAGCGCTAGATACAGGTTCGATTCCTGTTGGTGGTGCCACACTCAAAGCCGGAACGGTTCAAAGCCTTCCGGCTTTTTTGTTTTTCCCTGTGGCTTAGCCCCGTGCGGGGTGCATTACGGTGTGTTGAAGTCTAACAACATCCGGGGGCAAGCGGGGGCATTTTCGGGGGCATCGCTGCAGGAAATGGGGGCATGTGCCACGCCAGAAAATGCCCACCAGGTCAGGCCCGCAGCTGCCCAGCTGGTGCCGGTGGTGGTGGCCATGCCCACCAGGTCAGGCGCCTGCAGCTGCCCAGCTGGTGCCGGTGGTGGTGGCCATGCCCACCAGGTCAGGCGCCTGCAGCTGCCCAGCCGGTGCCGGTGGTGGTGGCGGTGCCCACCAGGTCAGGCGCCTGCAGCTGCCCAGCTGGCGCCGGTGGTGGTGGCCATGCCCACCAGGTCGAG